>NZ_NWUO01000003.1 GCF_002895925.1 Mixta theicola
ACCCGCAATGCGGTTACTGCTAATTCGGAAAAGAACCTCAGTTCGCTTCCTGCCGATTTACACCGGATACTGCTTTAATCGTGGTGGGTCGTGCAGGATGACTCGGCTTTGCCTCGCCCTGCGGGCCGTTGCCGCTGGCAACGTTGTCTCGCTTACGCTCGACCCGAACCTGCTGCAGGTTCGCTTCCTGCCGATTTGCACCGGTTACTGCTTTAATCGTGGTGGGTCGTGCAGGATTCGAACCTGCGACCAATTGATTAAAAGTCAACTGCTCTACCAACTGAGCTAACGACCCACTTTTGCCGCCCGAAACCTAATCGCTTATGCCTCGTCAACGGCGGCATATATTACTGATTTACCTTGCCAGCGCAACCACTATTTTCCCCGGAGAGGTTCAACTGCCTACCTTTCATGCGTTAAGACCAGAAATCCAGCGAAATCTGGTCAATATTACACGCTTAAAGGCTTGCCGCACGTTTTGCCGCCTGTTTGGCCGCTTCGGTGTTCGGATACTGTTTAATGACCTGCTGATAAACCGCTTTCGCTTTTGCGTTATCACCTTTGTCCTGCATGATCACGCCCACTTTATACAGTGCTTCCGAGCTTTTCGGCGATTTTGGATACTTTTTCACCACGGTGGCGAAATAATATGCCGCATCATCCTTTTTGCCCTTATTGTAATTCAACTGCCCCAGCCAGTAATTCGCATTCGGCTGATAGGTTGAATCGGGATATTTCTTCACAAAGGCCTGAAACGCTGCGATGGCCTGATCGTACTGTTTTTTCTCCAGTACCAGCGCAACGGCGCTGTTGTAATCAGTATTGGCATCGCCGCTTTGCACCGGGGCCGCTGCAGCCGCTCCTGCATCTGCCGCTGGGGCTGGGGCCGCCGCCGCTGCGGTATCGCCGCCGGAACCCGAAGCGGTATTGCTGGCCGCAGCACCGCTGCTCAGGCTGTCAATTTGCTGATAGATCTGTTTTTGCCGCTCGACAACCTGATTCAGCTGATAGCTGTTTTCCTGAATCTGACCACGCAGCGAATCAATATCGCTTTGCGTCGCGTTAAGCTGCTGTTGAAGCTGCTGAAGAAGCTGAGCCTGTGCATTGGAGATGCGCTCAAGGGAGGTGACACGGTCTTCTACCGAGCCGGAGCCGACGCTACTGATTGATGCCTGGGCATTAGCGGCCCAGGGGGCCGCTATGCCAATCAGTAACGACAGACTCAACAAGTGAGGTCTGAAGCTACTAATCATGTGACTCTCTTAGTATACCAGGACGGCACGACGGTTTTTGGAGTAAGCCGCTTCGTCATGACCGAGCACCGCAGGCTTCTCTTTACCGTAAGAAACGATAGAGATCTGATCGGCAGAAACGCCTTTACCTTGCAGGTACATTTTCACTGCGTTAGCACGACGCTCGCCCAGTGCAATGTTGTATTCCGGCGTACCGCGCTCATCCGCATGACCTTCAACGGTGACTTTGTAGGACGGGTTATTACGCAGGAAAGTCGCGTGCGCATCCAGCATCTGAGCGAAGTCAGAACGGATGTCATATTTGTCCAGATCGAAGTAAACGATGTTGTTCTGCTGCAGCTGCTGCATCTGCAGACGCGCCTGCTCGTCAGAAGACATGTTGCCGCCGTTCATGCCGTTGCCGCTACCGTATGCACCATCAGCGCCGCCCATACCGTTGGTCTGGTCGTTGTCGTTGTTTTTGTGCGAGCTACATGCAGCTACAGCGATTACCGGCAGAGCCAGCATTAAACCCTTCAGCACTTTGTTCAGTTGCATTTCTAAATCCTGTTATAAGTTTGCTATACATATTTACACATGCATCACAGATACGGCGACCAGGCAGGAGATTTGACCTGTCCATCAGTCGCCGGAAGACGCGCTTTGAAACGCCCATCTGTCGAAACCAACTGCAACACGGAACCCATCCCCTGAGTAGAGCTATAGATTACCATCGTGCCGTTAGGTGCGAGACTTGGCGTCTCATCCAGGAACGTGTCCGTTAATTGTTGAACGGCTCCCGTTTCCAGATCTTGTCTGGCGACGTGTTGAGCGCCGCCGTTGGTGCTGATCATCACCATAGATTTGCCGTCAGTGGCAATGTCAGCATCCTGGTTTTGTGAACCTTCCCAGGTAATACGCTGCGGCGCGCCGCCATTGACATTAACTTTATAAATCTGCGGACGTCCTGCCTGATCTGAGGTATAGGCCAGACTCTGGCTGTCAGGATACCAGGTAGGTTCGGTGCTGTTAAAGCGACCGTCGGTAATCTGGCGAATCTGACCGGAACCCAGATCCATCACGTAAAGGTTAAGGCTGCCGGTTTTAGAGAGCGCAAACGCCAGCTTAGAGCCGTCCGGCGAGAAAGCAGGCGCACCGTTATGACGCGGGAAGGAAGCCACCTGACGAATTGCTCCGTTAGCCAGCGTTTGAATAACCAGCGCCGATTTACCGCTTTCAAAGGTGACATAGGCCAGCTTGCTGCCGTCCGGCGACCAGGCCGGCGACATCAGCGGCTGCGGTGAACGGTGTACGACAAACTGGTTATAGCCATCGTAGTCCGCTACGCGCAGTTCATACGGGAACTGGCCGCCATTGGTCTGCACCACATAGGCGATACGGGTACGGAACGCGCCTTTAATACCGGTCAGCTTTTCAAAGGATTCATCGCTGGCGGTATGCGCGGCATAACGCAGCCACTGTTTGGTCACTTTGTACTGATTCTGCGCCAGCACGGTGCCCGGTGAGCCGGAGGTATCCACCAGCTGATAAGAGACCGTATAGCTGCCATCGGCGCCCGGCTGGATTTGGCCGATCACGACGGCATCAATACCCAGCGCGGTCCAGGCGGCTGGCTGTACTTCCGCCGCGCTGGTTGGCTGCTGGGGCAGACGCGAACGATCCAGCGGATTAAATTTACCGCTGTTGCGTAAATCCGCAGCGATAATGCCGCCAATATCTTCCGGCGCCGCGCCCGGTCCATCCCATTTAAACGGGACAACACCAATCGGACGCGCCGTATTCACCCCCTGGGTGATTTCGATGCGTACTTCTGCATGCAGCACTGCTGCCCACAGAAGAAGAAAAAAGCTTAAGGTTACACGTAGTGCCTGCTTCATTTTCTCTCCCTTATCTGAACGCCATGTCCACGATAATTCGCACTGTTCCTGACGACGATTAACTAAAACCATACAGAGTACGGCAAGCTAACCATAGTTCAACCTGCCATTTGTTACTGCATTCTTACGGCTTGAATTCCAGCGTAGCTTCTTTTACCGCCTGCCAGACATCCTGGCTCGGTGGTTTAGGCATGCGCGCCATACGAGCCGCGTTGATCGCCGCCTGACACAACGCCGCATCGCCGCCAGCCGCCGTGGCCGAAATCAGCAAGCCATCGGGCGCCAGCTTAATACGAACGTCACAGGTGCGCCCCTTAAAGGTGTCGGCATCGTAGAATTTACTTTCTATCGCGCCTTTTACCTGACCCAGATAGCTCTCAATCGCCGCACCGGAAGCGCCTGATTTTTTCTGATTGCCCTTCCCTGCCGCACCGCCGCCGGACTGACCGGTTTTCGGTGCGTTTTTACCGGAGGAGAGGCCGCCCAGTAAATCATCGACCGCGCTGCTATCGCTGGCCGCTTCCGCCGCGGCTTTTTTCTTCGCTTCCGCAGCCGCTTTCGCTTTAGCGTCCGCTGCGGCCTTGGCTTTGGCCTTCGCCTCAGCGGCGGCTTTCTCTTTAGCATCCGCAACCGCTTTAGCTTTTGCCTCAGCGACGGCTTTCTCTTTAGCAGCCGCAGCCGCTTTAGCTTTTGCTTCAGCGACGGCTTTCTCTTTAGCATCCGCAGCCGCTTTGGCCTTCGCCTCGGCGGCGGCTTTCTCTTTAGCATCCGCAGCCGCTTTGGCTTTCGCTTCAGCCGCTGCCGCTTTCGCCTGTTCTTCCGCCTTCTGCTTCGCCTGGGCTGCGGCGGCCTTAGCCTGTTCCGCCGCTTTGGCTTTTGCTTCGGCGGCAGCGGCGGCTTTGGCCTGCTCTGCCGCTTTAGCTTTGGCTTCGGCGGCATTGGCTTTAGCTTGTTCTGCTGCTTCCGCTTTTGCTTTCGCCGCTGCGGCTTCTGCTGCTTTCTGCTGCTCTTCGGCGCGCCTGGTCGCTTCTTCGGCCTGGCGCTGCTGATCAGCCTGCTCCTGAGCCTGTTTTTTCGCCTCTTCCTGCGCCTGCAGACGTTCTTTTTCCAGCTCTTTTAACCGCTGCTGCTCGGCAGCACGCTTTTGCTGTAGCTCTTCAGCCTGCTGCTGCGCCTGTTTCTGGCGCTGCTGTTCGGCGCGTCGGCTGTCATTTTGCTGATTTTGCTGGCGGTTATATTGCTCAACCACCGCACCTGGATCGACCATAACGGCATCAATATCACTACCGCCACCGCCACCGCTGGCCTCGATTTTTTCGTTAAACGAGCTCCAAATCAGTAATGCAATCAGGATGATATGCAATATCACTGAAATGATTATCGCGCGTTTTAACTTATCGTTTTGTTCGGATGCCTTCGACACGCTCGGTTCCCAAAAAACGGTTACGGAATAATTAAATTGGCTGCGTCATCAGGCCGACTGATTTTACACCCGCCTGATGCAGCAGGTTCAGCGCCTTGATAATCTCGTCATAGGGCACATCTTTTGCGCCGCCAATCAGAAACACCGTTTTCGGATTCGCTTCCAGTCGGCGCTGTGCTTCCGCTACCACCTGCTCAGAAGGCAACTGCTCCATACGATCGTGATCGACAACCAGGCTGTATTGCCCAACGCCGGAAACTTCCACAATCACCGGTGGATTATCGTCACTGGAGACCGTTTTTGAATCCGTGGCGTCCGGCAGATCGACTTCAACGCTCTGGGTGATAATGGGTGCCGTTGCCATAAAAATCAGCAGCAGCACCAGCAGCACGTCCAGCAGCGGAACGATGTTAATTTCAGACTTCAGATCGCGACGACCGCGACCACGCGTTCTGGCCATACGTCACCTCTGCTTACTTTTTATTCTCGCTGGAGAATGCCTGACGGTGCAGGATAGCCGTGAACTCTTCCATAAAGTTGTCATAACCCTGTTCCAGCTTGTTGACGCGCTGGTTCAGGCGGTTATACGCCATTACGGCAGGAATTGCGGCAAACAGACCGATAGCGGTAGCGATCAGCGCTTCGGCAATACCCGGCGCCACCATCTGCAGCGTCGCCTGCTTCACCGCGCCCAGCGCGATAAAGGCGTGCATAATCCCCCATACGGTACCAAACAGACCGATATAAGGACTGATGGAACCCACGGTGCCGAGGAAGGGAATATTATTTTCCAGGCTTTCCAGCTCACGGTTCATAGAGATGCGCATGGCGCGGCTGGCGCCTTCCAGCACCGCTTCTGGCGCATGGCTGTTGGCCCGATGCAAACGCGCGAATTCTTTAAAGCCGGCGTAAAAGATCTGCTCTGAGCCGCTCAGTTCATCGCGACGCGCCTGGCTTTCCTGATAGAGGCGGGATAGCTCAATGCCCGACCAAAATTTGTCTTCAAACGCTTCCGCTTCGCGTCCCGCCGCGTTGAGAATGCGGGTGCGCTGGATAATAATCGCCCAGGACGCAATGGAAAACCCGATCAAAATCAACATGATAAGTTTAACCAGAAGGCTTGCCTTCAGGAACAAATCAAGAACATTCATGTCAGTCACTGCTTGAACTCCGCGACAATAGACTTGGGAAGCGCTATTGGCTTCATTAGGTGTGGGTTGATGCAGGCGATAAGGACTTCTGCTTCATTGAGCAATTTGCCTTCTGCGTTAACGATGCGTTGCGTAAACGTCATGGTTGCACGGGTCATCGACGTCACCTCGCTCTGCACTTCAAGCATATCATCCAGTCGCGCGGCGGCAATATAATCAACCGTGATTCGACGTACGACAAAAGCAATCTGCTGTTCAAGCAGCGATTGCTGTTGGAAATGATGCTGGCGCAGCATCTCCGTACGCGCTCGTTCATAAAAAGCGATATAGCTGGCGTGGTAAACCACCCCACCGGCATCGGTATCTTCGTAATAGACCCGCACCGGCCATCGAAACAGCGTTGTACTCACTTTACATCCCGGTAATGCTTTTTAAACGTTGCTACTATACGCAAGTGCAAACGGCTTTGGAATGGATCGTCAGAGCGCGGAGAAAATAATTATAGAATGGAAACTATTGACAAAAACGACGGGATAATTACTGGCAAAAAGCGGCGCTAAACAGACCTTTCCTGACGTAAATTTTCATTGTCAGCCGAGCCTGAGCGAATGGCGTCACCTCAGGCACGAAAACCCGTCAGAAAAAGAAAAATAACATTCCCAGCGAGAGCGCAATCAGGGCCAGCAGCGGCGAGAGAAACATCTGCCAGCGCACCTGGCCAGGCCGAAACCCAACGCCATGCACCACACCTGCGCAAACCGCCCATATCAGCACAAAACCCTGCCAGACGGTTAACGAACTGGTATTGGCGGCAAAGCGCGTCGGATCCCAAAACAGGCAGCCTGCCAGCAGCAAAGCCAGCACCAGAGAAAGCGCCCGCAGCGGGCGCTTATCCATGATGAAATAGAGCTGTTGCAGCCGCTGGCGCATCAGGGTTTATCCTGCTGCTGGGCGCTCTCTTCTATATGCTCCAGCGCCAGCGCGGTGATAATCCCGAAGGCGCAGGCCAGTAGCGTTCCAAGAATCCAGGCAAAATACCACATGGTTTAACGCCTCCGTTAATAGAGTGAATGAGTATTACTTTCAATATGTTCTTTGGTGATGCGTCCGAACATTTTGTAGTAACACCAGCTGGTATAAATAAGGATAAGGGGTACAAACACCATCGCCACAAACAGCATCAGCTTCAGCGTCATCAGGCTTGAGGTGGCATCCCATATTGTCAGACTCATATTCGGCTGAGTGCTGGAAGGCATAATGAACGGAAACATCGCCACGCCAGCGGTCAAAATAACGCAGGCCAGCGTAAGCGAGGAGAACAGGAACGCCCAGCCGCCCTTCCCTGTGCGTGAGCAAATGACGGTAAGCAGCGGTAGTACCACGCCCAGCGCCGGGATCAGCCACAGCAGCGGATACTGGTTAAAATTAATCAGCCAGGCTCCGGCTTCGCGCGCCACTTCCTTATTTAACGGATTTGAAGATGCCGCATGATCCAGCGCGCTGGTCACTACGTAGCCATCAATCCCGTAAATAACCCAAACGCCCGCCAGCGCAAAAGCGACCAGCATAATCAGCGCGCAAATCTGCGCGGTGGCGCGGGCACGCAAATGAAGCTCGCCCTGGGTACGCATCTGCAAATACGTGGCGCCCTGCGTCAGAATCATCGTCAGGCTTACCACGCCGGCCAGCAGGCCAAACGGATTCAGCAGCTGGAAAAAATTACCGGTATAGTACAGGCGCAGGTAAGCGTCGGTATGGAAAGGCACGCCCTGCAGCAGGTTACCGAATGCCACGCCAATCACCAGCGGCGGAACAAAGCTGCCGATAAAAATGCCCCAGTCCCACAGCGTACGCCAGCGCATATCTTCAATTTTCGAACGGTAGTCGAAACCAACCGGACGGAAAAACAGCGACGCCAGCACTAAAATCATCGCGACATAAAAACCGGAGAAGGCAGCGGCATAAACCATCGGCCAGGCGGCAAACAGCGCGCCGCCGGCGGTAATCAGCCAGACCTGGTTTCCATCCCAGTGCGGCGCAATGCTGTTGATCATAATACGACGTTCCGTATCGCTGCGTCCGAGGATGCGCGACAGCATACCCACGCCCATATCAAAACCGTCGGTGACCGCGAAGCCAATCAGCAGAATACCGATCAGCAGCCACCAGATAAAACGTACTACTTCATAATCCAACATGGCTGGCTCCTTTACTGCACCGGCTGCGAGGCGATAGTGGACTGCTCATAGTGATAGCGTCCGGTTTTCAGGCTGCTTGGTCCCAGGCGGGCAAATTTGAACATCAGATACATTTCCACCACCAGGAAGAGCGTATAGAGGCCGCAAATCAGTCCCATAGAGAACAGCAGGTCACCTACGGTGAGCGTCGAGTTCGCCACCGCCGTTGGCAACACTTCACCAATCGCCCACGGCTGACGGCCATATTCTGCAACAAACCAGCCCGCTTCGACGGCGATCCACGGCAGCGGAATGCCATACAGCGCCGCCTTCAGCAGCCAGCGGTTTTTTCCAATACGGTTACGGATGACGCTCCAGAACGAGAGGCCGATAATGCCGAGCATCAGCACGCCGCACAGCACCATAATGCGGAAGGAGAAATAGAGCGGCGCAACGTGCGGAATAGAATCCTGGGTAGCCAGCTTGATCTGCGCTTCCGTCGCGTCGGTAACATTTGGCGTATAGCGTTTCAGCAGCAAACCGTAACCCAGATCCTGCTTGTGACCGTTAAAGGCTTCGCGCACGGCCGGATCGGTATTACCCGCCCGCAGTTCTTCCAGCAGATGATAGGCCTGCATCCCGTTACGGATACGTACCTCATGCTGCGCCAGCAGATCTTTCAGGCCGGTTACCGGCTGGTCAACCGAACGCGTAGCGATCAGGCCCAGCAGATAAGGGATTTGAATGGCGTAGCCGTTTTCCTGGGTCAGCTGATCGGGCAGGCCAAACAGGGTAAAGGCCGCCGGGGCGGGCTGCGTTTCCCACTCGGCTTCAATCGCTGCCAGCTTGGTTTTTTGCACATCGCCCATTTCGTAGCCGGATTCATCTCCCAGCACAATCACCGACAGCACGGCCGCCATACCAAAACTGGCCGCGATAGCAAAAGAGCGTTTAGCGAACGCCAGATCGCGCCCGCGCAGCAGGTAATAAGCGCTGATACCGAGAATAAACATGGCACCGGTGGTATAGCCCGCCGCAACCGTATGCACGAACTTCACCTGCGCGACCGGGTTAAGCACCAGCTCCGAGAAGCTCACCATCTCCATGCGCATGGTTTCAAAATTAAATTCTGAGGCGATGGGGTTTTGCATCCAGCCATTAGCGACCAGAATCCAGAGTGCGGAGAGATTGGAACCCAGGGCCACCAGCCAGGTGACGGCCATATGCTGAACTTTGCTCAGGCGATCCCAGCCAAAAAAGAACAGGCCAACAAAGGTGGATTCGAGGAAGAAAGCCATCAGGCCTTCAATGGCCAGCGGGGCACCGAAAATATCGCCGACATAGTGAGAATAATAAGACCAGTTAGTGCCGAACTGGAACTCCATAGTCAGGCCAGTCGCTACGCCCAGCGCAAAGTTAACGCCAAACAACTTGCCCCAGAACTTGGTCATATCTTTGTAGATTTGTTTACCCGACAGGACATAAACGGTTTCCATGATCGCCAACAAAAACGCCATACCCAGCGTTAACGGCACGAAAAGGAAGTGGTACATCGCAGTCAGGGCAAACTGTAAACGCGACAGTTCGACGATATCAAACATCTTAACCCCTTGCTCTTTGCTAAAAGCAGTTAAAACATAATGTTTATTTACCAGGAGGAACCGGTAAATAGCACCATGCTGATTGCTGTTTAAAATAAAACGCTATTTTTATTTTGCTGTTTAACGGACAGGAAAAAATATAGCCGCACGCAGCAAATGAAAGAGAGTAGATAACTCACCGCAGGTGAGACGGCAATATCATACCCCTACAAACGATACGGTAAAGAGAAATTATTGTGATCCCCAAGATATTTTTTGATCTGGCCCCAGATTTAACCTTAACGCGTTACAAGGCGAAATATGACGCAGCGCAATAAATACAAGGAAGAAAGATAGAAGCAATGATTACATTAATATCAATAATTTAGATAAAAATAGAATGCAATGTTAATTATAAATATTAATTTAACAGCATAGGTGAATTATATGTTAAAGATCTGTTTTAAATAATCGAATTTATTAATCCTTTATTTAAAATCCAGCAAAATAATAGCGTACAAAACGCATTTTCTTTTGATGGAAAATCCTTACTTTTTATTTTTAATTCGATTGATAAAAAGGAATTATGAAATTTACCGACAGAAAATTCACATTTATTAAACCCGTTTTTATTTTATTGTTAACAAAACGACCACGGCAGGAATAAAAGCGATAAAAAAGGCCACCCGTAGGTGGCCAACATGTCGAATAATCTGACACAGATTATTTTAGAGGGAGTACTGCTTTTACTGCGTCGCCAATGTCTGCCAGGCTACGAACGGTTTTTACGCCAGCCGCTTCCAGCGCAGCGAATTTTTCATCCGCCGTGCCTTTACCACCGGCAATAATCGCACCAGCGTGGCCCATACGCTTGCCTTTCGGCGCCGTGACGCCAGCAATGTAGCCTACAACCGGTTTGGTAACGTGTTCTTTAATGTAGGCCGCCGCCTCTTCTTCTGCGCTGCCGCCGATTTCACCGATCATAACGATGGCTTCCGTCTGCGGATCGTCCTGGAACATTTGCAGAATATCGATAAAGTTGGAGCCAGGAATGGGGTCGCCGCCGATACCTACACAGGTGGACTGGCCGTAGCCAATATCGGTCGTCTGCTTCACCGCTTCATAGGTCAGCGTACCGGAACGTGAAACGATACCGATGCGGCCCGGCTGATGAATGTGGCCCGGCATGATGCCGATTTTACATTCGCCTGGGGTGATAACGCCCGGACAGTTCGGACCAATCATGCGTACGCCCGCTTCATCCAGCTTCACTTTTACCGTCAGCATATCCAGCGTCGGGATCCCTTCGGTAATAGTGATAATCAGCTTGATGCCAGCATCGATGGCTTCCAGGATGCCGTCTTTACAGAAAGGCGCCGGAACATAGATAACGGACGCCGTTGCGCCGGTCGCTTCTACCGCCTCGCGTACGGTATTAAATACCGGCAGGCCAAGATGCGTGGTGCCGCCTTTGCCTGGCGTTACGCCGCCAACCAGCTGCGTACCATAGGCCAGCGCCTGTTCAGAGTGGAATGTACCCTGGCCGCCGGTAAAGCCCTGGCAGATAACTTTGGTGTTTTTGTCGATCAAAATGGACATTATTTACCCTCCGCTGCAGCAACAACGCGTTGGGCCGCGTCGGTCAGGCTGGTTGCTGCAATAATGTTCAGACCGCTGTCCGCCAGTTTCTGTGCGCCCAGCTCAGCGTTGTTCCCTTCAAGACGCACCACTACCGGTACGTTGACGCCCACTTCTGCCACCGCGCCGATGATGCCATCAGCAATCAGGTCACAGCGTACGATGCCGCCGAAGATGTTAACGAATACAGCTTTTACCGCGTCGTCAGACAGGATGATTTTAAAGGCTTCGGTTACGCGCTCTTTAGTTGCGCCGCCGCCAACGTCGAGGAAGTTAGCAGGCTGACCACCGTGATGTTTCACGATGTCCATAGTACCCATCGCCAGACCGGCGCCGTTTACCATACAGCCAATGTTGCCTTCCAGCGCAACGTAGTTGAGCTCCCATTGGGTCGCGTGCGCTTCGCGCGGATCTTCCTGGCTCGGATCGCGCATTTCACGCAGCTCCGGCTGACGGAACATCGCATTACCGTCTGCGCCCAGCTTGCCATCAAGGCAAATCAGGTCGCCCTGTTTGGTAATAACCAGCGGGTTGATCTCAACCAGCGCCAGGTCACGTTCCAGGAACAGCGTCGCCAGACCCATAAAAATTTTGGTGAACTGATTGACCTGCTTGCCGCTCAGACCCAGCTTAAACGCCAGCTCGCGCCCCTGATAAGGCTGCGGGCCAGTCAGCGGATCCAGCGCCATTTTATGAATCAGCTCTGGCGTTTCTTCCGCCACTTTTTCAATCTCGACGCCGCCTTCGGTGGAGGCCATAAACACCACGCGACGTGAGCTACGGTCAACCACGGCGCCGAGGTAAAGCTCCTGATCAATATCGGTCGCGGCTTCTACCAGAATCTCGTTAACCGGCTGACCTTCCGCATCCGTTTGGTAAGTAACCAGACGTTTACCCAGCCAGTTTTCAGCAAAAGTACGGATCTCTTCTTTGCTGTTAACTACTTTCACACCGCCCGCTTTACCACGGCCACCGGCATGAACCTGACATTTTACTACCCACGGGCCTGCGCCAATTTTTGAGGCCGCTTCTTCCGCTTCACGTGGCGTAGTGCAGGCGTAACCGATCGGTGCCGGTAAGCCATACCGTGCAAACAGCTGTTTCGCCTGGTACTCGTGTAAGTTCATGATGTTCTATCCATTCAGGTCTGAAAAGATTAATAAGGTTGGGCGCGGCAATGACCGCGCCCGGCAACATTAAACGTCCAGCAGCAGGCGCGCCGGATCTTCCAGCATCTCTTTCACCGCCACCAGATAGCCCACGGATTCGCGGCCATCGATCAGACGGTGATCGTAAGAGAGTGCCAGATACATCATCGGCAGCACCACGACCTGACCATTAACCGCCATTGGGCGATCTTTGATGGCGTGCATGCCCAGAATGGCGCTCTGCGGTGGGTTAATGATCGGCGTCGACATCAGCGAACCGAACACGCCGCCGTTGGTGATGGTAAAGTTGCCGCCGGTCAGTTCTTCTACCGTCAGCTTGCCGTCACGGCCTTTTACCGCCAGCTCTTTAATTTTCTTCTCGATATCCGCCATGCTCAGCGTATCGACATCGCGCAGAACCGGCGTTACCAGGCCACGCGGCGTGGAAACGGCGATGCTGACGTCAAAGTAGTTGTGATACACCACATCATCACCGTCGATGGAGGCGTTCACTTCCGGATAGCGCTTCAGCGCTTCCACTACCGCTTTGATATAGAAGGACATAAAGCCCAGACGCACGCCATGACGCTTCTCGAAGGCATCGCCATACTGCTTGCGCAGATCCATGATCGGCTTCATGTTGACTTCGTTGAAGGTGGTCAGCATTGCGGTGCTGTTTTTTGCTTCCAGCAGACGCTCGGCAACGCGTTTACGCAGGCGCGTCATCGGTACGCGTTTCTCGCTGCGGCCTGCCAGCGGCTGCGGTGCGGCAGCCTGCGGCTTCGATTCGGCTTTTGCCGGCTGCTGTTTCAGATGTTTTTCCACATCTTCGCGCGTAATGCGTCCACCCACGCCGGTGCCTTTAATCGTCGCCGCATCCAGGCTGTGCTCGGCAATCAGTCGGCGAATCGCCGGGCTAAGGGCATCGTTGCTTTCTTCTTCCAGCGAGGCGGACTGGCGCTGCGCTGGAGTGGATTCGTTGCTTTCCGCTTTAGCAGAGGTCTCTTTGCCGCCGCTGTTACCCTCTTTCAGGCGTCCCAGAATCTGACGAGAGGTCACGGTTGCGCCCTCATCTTCCAGCACGGCTTCCAGCACGCCGTCGGCGGAAGCAGGCACTTCCAGCACGACTTTATCGGTCTCGATTTCTACCAGCACTTCATCGCGGCTTACTGTATCGCCCGGTTTCTTATGCCAGGTTGCTACAGTGGCATCAGCAACAGATTCAGGCAGGTCGGGAACGAGAATATCTACGCTACTCATTATCTTTCCTTATTTAATCAACGTTCAGCGCGTCATTAACCAGGGCTTGCTGCTGTTTCAGGTGTACAAACATGTAACCTACAGCAGGTGAAGCGGAAGCCGGACGTCCGGCATAACGTAAAGAAGCACCAAAAGGAATCACTTCACGGAAGTGATGCTGGCTGCAATACCAGGCGCCCTGGTTCAGCGGCTCCTCTTGACACCAAACGAAATCATGCACGTGCGCATAGGGCTGCAGCGCTTCCTGTACCGCTTTGTGCGGGAAAGGATAAAGCTGCTCAATGCGTACGATAGCGACATCGCTTTGTTCATTTTTGCGACGCTGTTCCAGCAGGTCGTAATAGACCTTGCCGGCGCACAGCACTACGCGTTTCACCGCTTTTGCATCCAGCTCGTCTACTTCGCCAATCGCTGGCTGGAAGCTGCCGTTTGCCAGCTCATCCAGCGAGGAAACCGCCAGCGGATGACGCAGCAGAGACTTCGGCGACATGACCACCAGCGGGCGACGCATACCGCGCAGCGCCTGTCGGCGCAGCATGTGATAAACCTGCGCCGGAGTCGACGGTACGCAGACCTGCATATTCTGCTCTGCGCACAGCTGGAGATAACGTTCCAGACGGGCCGAGGAGTGCTCCGGTCCCTGTCCTTCATAGCCGTGCGGCAGCAGCATGACCAGGCCACACATACGGCCCCATTTTTGCTCGCCGGAGCTGATGAACTGGTCGATAACCACCTGGGCGCCGTTGGCGAAGTCACCGAACTGCGCTTCCCAAATGGCCAGAGTGCGCGGCTCAGCGGTGGCATAACCATATTCAAACGCCAGCACCGCTTCTTCCGACAGCACGGAGTCCCAGACTCTAAACTGGCCCTGGCCGTTGTGGATATGCTGCAGCGGCGTATAAGTCGAACCGTTCGCCTGGTTATGAATCACCGCATGGCGATGGAAGAAGGTGCCGCGCCCGGAATCTTCGCCGGAAATACGCACCGGAATGCCTTCATCCACCAGCGTGGCGTAGGCGAGATTTTCCGCCGCGCCCCAGTCGAACAGCTTATTGCCTGCCGCCATTTCGGCGCGGTCGTTGTAGATCTTCGCAACGCGCGACTGCACTTCAACCGATTCCGGCACCTGACTGATACGCTTCGCCAGTTCCTGCAGGCGCTTAAAGTCAACTTTTTCCGGGTAGCTTTCATCCCACTCATGGTTGAGATAAGGCGACCAGGTGAAAGAGTGCAGGCTCATCGGACGCCATTCTGGCACCACGCATTCGCCAGCATCCAGCGCATCACGATAAAGGTTAACCATTTCCGTGGCGTCTTCCAGATTTATTACCTGCTCCGCTTCCAGACGATCGGCGTAAATTTTACGCGGCGTCGGATGCTTTTTGATTTTCTGGTACATCACCGGCTGGGTTGCGCTTGGCTCATCCGCTTCGTTATGGCCGTGGCGGCGATAGCAAACCAGATCGATAAAGACGTCGCGCTTAAAGGTATTACGGAAGTCGAGCGCCAGGCGGGTAACAAAGGCGACCGCTTCCGGATCGTCCGCATTGACGTGGAAAATAGGCGACTGCACCATTTTGCCGATGTCGGTGCAGTATTGGGTTGAACGGGCATCTTTCGGGTTTGACGTGGTGAAACCGATCTGGTTGTTAATCACGATACGCACCGTACCGCCCACTTCATAACCGCGCGCCTGCGACATGTTCAGGGTTTCCTGAACCACGCCCTGGCCAATCACCGCCGCATCGCCATGAATGGTAATCGGCAGCACTTTATTGCTTACCGGCTCATCCAGACGATCGAGGCGAGCGCGTACCGAGCCCATCACCACCGGACTAACGATCTCCAGGTGCGACGGGTTAAACGCCAGCGCCAGGTGAACCATACCGCCTTCGGTTTCCACATCGGAAGAGAAGCCCATGTGGTATTTCACGTCGCCGGTGCCAAGATGTTCTTTGTGCTTGCCAGCGAACTCGTCAAACAGATCCTGTGGTTTTTTACCCAGAACGTTAATCAACACGTTCAGACGGCCACGGTGCGCCATGCCCAGCACCACTTCACGCGTGCCGCTTTTGCCGGCGTGACGGATCATCTCGCGCAGCATCGG
Source organism: Mixta theicola (assembly GCF_002895925.1). Classification (GTDB taxonomy): domain Bacteria; phylum Pseudomonadota; class Gammaproteobacteria; order Enterobacterales; family Enterobacteriaceae; genus Mixta; species Mixta theicola. Next base: position 15,615 of record NZ_NWUO01000003.1, read on the forward strand.
CACCAGCGCATCGCCGCCTTCCAGCGAGAAACGTTTCGCGCCGGGGAATTTGGCGCCCAGATAGCGCTCCAGCCCTTCTGCGGCGGTCAGCTCTTTCAGGAAGCCTTTTTTCTCTTCAGCCGAGAACGCGGCGTGCCCCACTACCGATTCGATACGCTGCTGAAGCCAGCGTTTTTCATCAGTATTGGTGATATGCATATATTCCGCGCCGATCGGGCCGCAATAGGTCTGCTTCAGGGCATTAATCAGTTCCCCCAGCGGCAGGCGATCTTTGCCGATAGCAAAAGAGCCGACATTGAAGGTTTCCTGATAATCCGCCTCGCTTAATCCGTGGAAAGCTGGCTCAAGATCGGATACCTGCTCCTGCTGCCACAGGCCCAGCGGATCGAGGTTAGCGTGCTGGTGACCGCGGAAGCGGTAGGCATTGATCAGCTGCAGGACTTTTACCTGTTTAGCATTGGCATCGGGATCGCCAACGGAAGCGGCGTAACGCGAAGTATCTTTTGCCAGACGACGGAAATAGTCGCGCGTAGAGGAGTGGAACTGCTCAGGCCTGAGCCCGGTGCCGGGAAGCTGTTGGAACATGTCGCGCCATACAGCATCAACAGAGTCAGGATCGGTGAGAAAATCCTCATAGAGCTGCTCTATGTAAGATTGGTTCGCGCCGGCCAGCCAGGAAGAGTCAAGCCAGGGCTTCATTGCGCTGTTCTGCATTGTGATCCCTTAAGCATTACATGCTTTTTTCGAGGTTTCATTGTTGCCGGGTTACCGGCTTGCCCAACGCTGTGTCGCGCACCTGCTTGTAAAGTGCCCGTCACAGCCAGATCCAGTTCATCGATACGAGCGCGCTGGGCAATCGATGCCCTGGCCCGTAAGGGAACCTTGGTAAGGTTTTTCATCGTGTTGTGACAGACCTTACCAGGGTCTCCGTAAAACATCCGGGAACCTGAGTTCCCGGATAACTTTGCCGTTACGCGTTACGCTGTAGCAGCATCGACTTAATATGGCCGATGGCGCGCGTTGGGTTCAGCCCTTTCGGACAAACGCTGACGCAGTTCATAATGCTATGGCAGCGGAATACGCTGAAAGCATCGCTAAGATCGTCCAGACGCGCATTGGTCTCGGTATCACGGCTGTCGATCAGGAAGCGATAGGCCGCCAGCAGTCCCGCAGGGCCGACGAATTTGTCCGGGTTCCACCAGAACGACGGGCACGACGTCGAGCAACAGGCGCACAAAATACACTCATACAAACCATCCAGGTGAGCACGGTCTTCCGGCGTTTGCAGATGCTCGCGGGCGGGCGGATTTTCGCCATTATTCAATAGGTAAGGCTTAATCTTCTCATACTGCTTGTAGAACTGCCCCATGTCCACGACTAAGTCGCGAACCACCGGCAGGCCCGGCAGCGGACGGATAACGATTTTTTTCTTGCCGTTGTCCAGCGCTGAAACCGGGGTAATGCAGGCCAGTCCGTTACGACCGTTCATATTCAGGCCGTCAGAGCCGCAAACGCCCTCACGGCAGGAGCGACGAAAGGCCAGCGTAGGGTCTTTCTCTTTCAGCTTAATCAGCGCGTCCAGCAGCATCATGTCGCGACCGTCTTCCGCTTCCAGGGTGTAATCCTGCATGCGCGGCGCGTCATCCACGTCCGGGTTATAACGATAAATGGAAAATTCGAGTCTCATCGTCTCTTCTCCGCAAATTAGTAGGTACGCACTTTCGGCGGGAAAGCGGCGCGCAGTTTCGGCTGCATGTTCACCTCACGGCGCGTCATGCTTTCGGTTTGCGGCAGATAGAGCGAATGGCACAGCCAGTTCTCATCGTCACGTTCCGGGTAGTCAAAACGGCTATGGGCGCCGCGGCTCTCCGTGCGGTAATTCGCTGCCACGGCGGTAGCAAAAGCGGTTTCCATCAGATTATCCAGCTCCAGGCATTCGATGCGCTGGGTATTAAAATCGCTGGAACGATCGTCAAGGCGCGCAGACTTCAGGCGCTCACGGATCTGCTTCAGATCTGCCAGCCCTTGCGCCATCGCATCGCCTTCGCGGAACACGGAGAAGTTATTCTGCATGCAGCTTTGCAGCGCCTTACGGATTTCAACCGGATCTTCACCCGTAGTGTTGTTATCCCAGCGATGATAACGCGCCATTGCGGCATCAATATCTTCCGGCGTTGCATCGCGCAGCGGCCCCTGCTCCTGAATTGACTCCAGCAGATGCAGGCCCGCCGCACGGCCAAAGACCACCAGATCCAGCAGCGAGTTGCCGCCCAGGCGGTTAGCGCCGTGTACCGATACGCAGGCGATTTCGCCGACGGCGAACAGACCCGGCACCACTACGTCTTCACCTTTTTCATTCAGGGTCAGCGCCTGGCCGCTTACTTTGGTCGGAATGCCGCCCATCATATAGTGGCAGGTTGGGATAACCGGAATCGGCTCTTTCACCGGGTCAGCGTGAGCAAAGGTACGGGACAGTTCAAGAATGCCCGGCAGACGCGACTCCAGCACCTCTTTACCCAGATGATCCAGCTTCAGTTTAATGTGCGGGCCCCACGGGCCTTCACAGCCACGGCCTTCACGGATTTCAATCATCATGGAACGCGCAACCACGTCACGGCCCGCCAGATCTTTGGCGTTCGGCGCGTAACGCTCCATAAAGCGTTCGCCATGTTTATTCAGGAGATAGCCGCCTTCGCCACGGCAGCCTTCGGTCACCAGCACGCCGGCACCGGCGATGCCGGTCGGGTGGAACTGCCACATCTCCATATCCTGCACCGGCACGCCCGCGCGCAGCGCCATACCGACGCCGTCGCCGGTATTAATATGGGCGTTGGTCGTGGATTGATAGATACGGCCCGCGCCGCCGGTCGCCAGCACCGTCGCTTTCGCTTTGAAATAGACCACTTCGCCCGTTTCAATACTCAGCGCGGTACAGCCCACCACGGCGCCATCCTGGTTTTTCACCAGATCCAGCGCATACCATTCGGAGAAAATGGTGGTTTTGTTTTTCAGGTTCTGCTGATATAGCGTGTGCAGCAGCGCATGGCCGGTACGGTCAGCCGCCGCCGCGGTGCGTGCCGCCTGCTCGCCGCCGAAGTTACGCGACTGGCCGCCGAACGGGCGCTGATAAATGCGGCCATCGTCCAGACGGGAGAACGGCAGACCCATATGCTCCAGCTCCAGAATCGCTTCCGGACCGGTTTTACACATATATTCGATCGCGTCCTGGTCACCGATATAGTCGGAACCTTTTACGGTATCGTACATGTGCCATTCCCAGTTATCCTCATGGGTATTACCCAGCGCAACGGTAATGCCGCCCTGCGCGGAAACGGTATGGGAACGGGTAGGGAAAACTTTAGACAGCAGGGCACAGCTTTGGCCCGACTGTGAAATCTGCAGGGCCGCACGCATACCTGCGCCGCCTGCCCCGATAACTACGGCATCAAACTCTCTGACTGGCAAATTCATTCTCACGCACCCCACACCACAACAGTTCCATAAATTGCATAAACCAACAGCGCAACAACGATGACCAGCTGCAGAAGCAGACGCCATGCCAGCGGTTTAATATAGTCCGTCAGCACCTGCCACATGCCGATCCAGCCGTGAATAACGGTAGAAAACAGCGTCAGCAGGGTAAAGACTTTGGTAAAAGAAGAGGCGAAGAAGGCGCGCCAGATATCATAGGTCAGCGTATCTGACACAATAATGAAGCCGAGAATATATAAGGTGTAGAGCGTAATGAGGATTGCAGTGGCACGCAGCAGCAGCCAGTCCTGCACGCCATTACGACCCAGTGCAGTAGCATTGCTTACCATACGAGGACTCCAGCCAGAATTGAAAGCACGACAGTAATACCAAAACAGATACGCGCAGAGCTATTGCCGACATGCTGCGTTTCCGCCAGGTAACCGAAATCCATTAACATATGACGGATACCGCCAACAGTATGCCAGGCCAGCGCGGTGAGGATGCCCCACATAATGAACTTAGCGAAAAAGCTGTTCATCACGGCAGATGCCTGCAGGAAGCCTTCAGGTGAGGAGAGCGAGAGCCCCAGTAGCCAGAGCAGGATACCGACGGCCACAAAACTAATGACGCCGGAAACGCGGTGGAGAATGGACGCTATTGCAGTAACGGGAAACCGGATCGTAGTGAGATCCAAGTTGACAGGTCTTTGTTTTTTCACGGTTTTGCCCACACAGCCTTTCTTATTTTGCTTCCTCCGGGCCTGAAGGTGATAGCCGATCGCGACTCGTGCACCGGCACCATAACAGCAACATCCAGTGTTAATTGAAGCGGTAAAACGCTGGGTGGCTCCTGGTGTCAGGGTATTCCGGAGACCTGGCGGCAGTATAGGACGATCACATTCTCATTACAATTGCTCTACAAACGCTTTAGCAAGATTTAGGTGGAACAGTGATCGACCTCACGATTTTCATATTTTAAACAAATTTAATTATCTGATTTGACAAAAGTTCAACAATTCAGTTACAAACTAACGCACGAAAGTTCTATGATGCGTAAAAGTTATGGGGATACACTTTACCCCTAAACACAAGTTATGTAACAGTGTTGAAATTAAATTGCTAAACGCATCAGGTTATTAGTTAAGGTTCATAATGACCAGCACGGATCTTTAACAACCACAGAACGCATTAGCATCGTGGCTGCCGGAAGCTTTCCGACCGCGCCCGTCACTCTGTACCCTGCAAGCAAAACATGCCACAGAGTAGATAGTCTGCAATTACTTCACGCAATTCGCAGCATGATGGTAACTTCGGTGTCAAAGATCCTACAAATATGGCGCTAAGGAGACTGTAAATGGCTGATAAAAAAGTGACGCTCACGCTAAATGGTGAAGCTCCTGTTGAGCTGGACGTGCTACAAGGCACGCTGGGCCAGGACGTTGTCGATGTCCGAAGCCTTGGCTCAAAGGGTTTGTTTACGTTTGACCCTGGTTTTACCTCTACTGCGTCCTGCGAATCCAAAATTACCTATATTGATGGTGATGAAGGCATCCTGCTCCATCGTGGCTATCCGATCGATCAACTTGCCACCCATTCTAATTACCTGGAAGTCTGTTACATTCTGCTGAACGGCGAAACGCCAACGTCAGAACAGTTTGAAGAGTTCCGTACCACCGTTACGCGCCATACCATGATTCATGAGCAGATTACCCGTCTGCTTCAGGGTTTCCGCCGCGATTCTCACCCGATGGCCGTCATGTGCGGCGTGACCGGTGCGCTGGCTGCGTTCTATCATGATTCACTGGACGTTAACATTGAGCGTCACCGCGAAATCGCAGCGTTCCGCCTGCTGTCTAAAATGCCGACCGTGGCGGCCATGTGTTACAAATACTCGATTGGTCAGCCATTCGTATATCCACGCAATGATCTCTCCTATGCCGGTAACTTCCTGCATATGATGTTCGCCACCCCGTGCGAAGAGTATAAGATTAACCCGGTGCTGGAACGCGCCATGGATCGTATTCTGATCCTGCACGCTGACCATGAGCAGAACGCATCTACCTCAACGGTGCGTACTGCGGGTTCTTCCGGCGCTAACCCGTTCGCCTGTATCGCTGCGGGTATCGCCTCGCTATGGGGACCGGCGCACGGCGGCGCGAACGAAGCCTGCCTGCGTATGCTGGAAGAAATTAACCATAAAGAGCATATCCCGGAATTTGTGAAGCGTGCGAAAGATAAGAATGACTCTTTCCGCCTGATGGGCTTCGGACATCGTGTTTATAAAAACTACGATCCGCGTGCAACCGTCATGCGCGATACCTGTCATGAAGTGCTGAACGAGCTGGGTATGAAAGATGACCTGCTGGAAGTGGCGATGGAGCTGGAGCATATTGCGCTGAACGACCCCTACTTCATTGAGCGCAAACTCTACCCGAACGTTGACTTCTACTCTGGCATTATTCTGAAAGCGATGGGTATTCCCTCTTCGATGTTTACCGTGATCTTTGCCATGGCGCGTACCGTTGGCTGGATCGCCCACTGGAAAGAGATGCATGACGAAGGAATGAAAATTGCCCGTCCGCGTCAGCTTTATACCGGTTACGAACAGCGCGAGTTTACCTCTAAATTATCGAAATAATTTTGCTTCAGTTTAAAAGGGCCTGCGGGCCCTTTTTTATGCGCTGTATAACGTGCAGTCAGATAAAGTTTTTAACGTCAACGCTGGCAGCCGGGACACCAGTAAAAGGGACGCGATGAAAGCGTGCTTTTTTCGATAATTCCGCCGCAGCGCTCGCAGGGCTGGCCGGCACGATGAAAAACTTTGAAGCTAAAGGCCGCGCCGTGGTGGGCACTTTTCATGGTGCCGCGCATCCGGTAAGAGTGACGCGGAATCGCCAGCAACGCCTGTACTAAACGCTGTAGCTGCGGCTCCGTTAAGTCCTGCGCCCGATGTTGCGGTGCCAGCGCCGCCTCCCACAGAATTTCCACGCGTAAATAATTGCCTAAGCCCGCCAGAAAAGCCTGATCGAGCAGCAGGCCGCTGAACTGACGCCGACGGAAGCGCGGCGAAAGCAGGCGTTCGCGTACCTCCTCTTCCGTGAGCGTCATCTCCAGCACGTCGGGACCGATGCGCTGCAAAAAGGGATGCGCCGCCAGCGTATCGCTATTGTGCATCTCAATATCAGAAGCGCTATACAGCAGAATGGTTTGGTCGGCGCAGCCAAGCCGCACCCGTAATATCCGCTGCGTTTTTGGATCGCTGCCGGTTTTTACTACCCGCCAGACGCCGTATAGCTGGTTATGGCTGTAGAGCGTCAATCCGTTGGAAAAATGTGTCAGCAGCGCTTTACCGCGGGTTTCAATGGCGGTTACCGTTTCACCGATTAAGGCGTTTTCATAGGTTTTTAGCTGCGGAAAGGCAAACCAGACCTCCGTCAACGGTTTACCGATAATGGCCTCTTCCAGCCGATCCGCCGCCCGACGGATCTCTGGTCCTTCTGGCATAGAAATATCCTGTTAGTGCGTTGCGCCGCCAATCAGGCGCAGATCCTGTTCAGTTCGTAGCGCAATGGTAATCGCCATTTCCAGCGCCAGAATGACGGTTTGTGCTGCCATGCTGGGCGCGCCGGGATGATTGATCGCCTGCTCCGGCAGATAAGGAATATGAATAAAACCGCCGCGCACCGTATTGTCCTGTTGAGCCAGACGATGCAGTAGCCCGTACATCACATGGTTACAGACGTAGGTTCCTGCGGTTTGCGACACCGATGCGGGAATGCCTGCTTCACGAATTCCTTCGACAATCGCCTTAATCGGCAATGTAGAAAAATAAGCCGCCGGGCCGCCGGGCCGCCGGGGATAATCGGCTCATCAATGGGTTGATTACCGTTGTTATCAGCGATACGCGCATCGTTGATGTTAATGCCAATCCGTTCGACGGTTATATCGGTCCGCCCACCGGCCTGCCCTACCGCAATGACTAACTCCGGCTGCTGCGCCTCCATCTCGGCATAAAGCGTGGTTAGCGCATCGCCAAAGGCGCAGGGCAGCTCTTTTGCCACTACCTGAAAGCCGCACAGCATACGCTCGTGCAGCTGACGCACCGCTTCCCATGAAGGGTTAATCTGCTCACCGCCGAAAGGCTCGAACGCTGTAATCAATACTGTTCTCATTATTGCCTCACAGGAACATCAGGAAATAGAGCAAAAATATGTTCACAATTAACAGTAGCACGCCGGTCGGCGTCTGCGCCCGGATGACCGCATTGCGGTCCGGCAACTCCAGCAGCGCCGCGGGGACGATATTAAAATTCGCCGCCATCGGCGTCATCAGGGTGCCGCAGTAGCCGGAAAACATCCCGATGGCGGCCATCACGGCCGGATTTCCGCCGTGCTGAAGCACCAGCACAGGAATGCCGATACCGGCGGTGACAATGGGAAAAGCCGCAAAGGCATTGCCCATAATTATGGTTAACAGCGCCATGCCGATAACAAACACCGTCACGGCAATAAAGCGATTATCCACCGCCAGATACTGCTCCGTCAGGTGAGCGATAGCGCTGCCGACGCCCGCGCTGGTAAACAGCAGCCCCAGCGTGGCAAGGATTTGCGGCAAAATAAAGGCCCAGCCGATCGAATCCAGCAGACGGCGCGTTTCCTGTATCGACTGCGCCGGACGCTCGCGGCTGATTTTCAGCGCCACCAGCCAGCCCACCAGGCAGCCAACGGTCATAGAAAACAGCGTGACCAGCGTAGAGTGCTTGCCTTCACCAAAAACCACAGACTCCAGGCCGGGAATATGGTTAAACGCCAGCACGCCCGCCACCGTCACCAGCGGGATCGCCAGCGCCGGTAAGAAGAGACGATTGCCAAGGCGGCTGGCGCTCTCCTGACGTTCACCTTCGCTGCGCTGATGATAGCTCCCAAGTTTTACCCCACCCAGGCCAGCAATCAGCGCCATCACCACCACCAGCACGCCGATAAGAATATGCAGGTTGCGTGCGCCGCCTTCCCCGGAACCGGTTAGCTGCGCCGCCAGTTGATATGCCCAGTCACCGATAAAAAACATCAGGCCGTACAGACCCCAGAATAACCCGGTAGTGATACGCCGCGGATTGGCCTTATCGCGCCATGACATCAGCGCCACTACCAGCAAAATCAGCCCGGCAAGATAAAACAGATACTGTTGCTGAAACATTAGCGGCCCCCTTTTTGCTGTAGCGCCGCCTGGTTCAGCGCGCTCAGCTCCGCCGCCAGCTTTTTATCAAGCCGACGCAGGCGCAGGGAGTGAATAATGAAAGCGCTTACCGCCGTGGGAATGCCCCACAGCGCGATATGCAGCGGTTCGGTGTGGATACCGCCCGATTCCAGCATAAAGTTGTGCATGAAAATAATCGCACCAAAGGCGACAAAAATATCTTCGCCAAAAAATAGCCCAACGTTATCCGTTGCGGCTGACATGGCGCGCAGACGGTAGCGCACCGAAGCGGGCAGATCGCCGTAACGATTTTCCACTGCGCCTTCCGCCATCGGTGCCAGCAGCGGCCGCACCATCTGCGGGTGGCCGCCCAGGCTGGTCAGCCCCAGCGCCGCCGTCGCTTCACGCACCAGCAAATAGATAATTAACAGACGACCCGCGGTGGCGGTTTTAATCGTGGCAATCCACGCCTGGGCGCGCTCTTTTAAGCCATGACGCTCCAGCAAACCGATTACCGCCAGCGGCAACAGCAGAATAAACGGCAGATTACGGGTATTCAGGAAACCTGAGCCCAGCTTTTCCAGAATATCCGCCAGCGGCATATGGGCGGCGATGCCGGTGATCAGACCGGCAACGATCACTACCAGCACCGGGTTAAAGCGCAGTAAAAAGCCGATAATAATGGCTGCGATGCCCAATAATGGCCACAGATTCACCAAAGGTTGCATAAATTCTCCTGATAAAAAAGCCCCGACGCGTGTCGGGGCAAAATGTCAGTCTTCGCTGCTAACTGAAATATGCTGCGCGGCAAATGCGGCGCGCAGGCGACGAGCGAAAGCCAACGCATGCGGGCCGTCACCGTGCAGACAAACGGTCTGTGCATGCAGCGATACCCACTCACCGGTGACGCTGGCGATTTTGCCCTGCTGCACCATGCTCAGCGTACGAGAAATGGCCTGCTCTTCTTCTTCAATCATCGCGCCCGGCTGATTGCGCGGCACCAGCGAGCCATCGGCCTGATAACCGCGATCGGCAAATACCTCTTCCCGGGTGCGCAATCCATGATGCTGCGCGGCCCGGATCGACTCGCTGCCCGCCAGTCCCACCAGCAGCAGGCTGGCATCCACCGATTTTACCGCCCTGGCAATCGCATCCGCCAGCAGCCCATCGCGCGCGGCCTGGTTATATAACATGCCGTGCGGTTTGACGTGCGTCAGCTTTCCCCCTTCGCTTTCAGCAAGGGTTTTCAGCGCGCCAATTTGATACAGCACCTGGGCATACACCGTTTCCGGCGGCAGCTGCATGGCGCTGCGGCCAAAATTTTCCCGATCGGGAAAAGAGGGATGCGCGCCAATCGCCACGCCAAACTCCAGCGCCCACCGTACCGACTGCAGCATGGTTTGCGCATCGCCCGCGTGAAAACCACAGGCGATATTGGCTGAACTGACTAATTGCAACAGTTCGCGATCGTGGCCGCAGCCTTCGCCTAAATCCGCGTTTAAATCAATTTTCATCTTCCAGCCCCCACGCCATACGCTCAATAACCCGCTGCTGCTGCTGCTTCGCCTGTAACGCCTCCTCCAGCGTACAGTGAATAAAATGGATCGGTTCGCCCAGACGGATTTGCGCCAGGTGATAAAGATCGGCTTCGATCACACAGGCAATGCGCGGATAGCCGCCGGTGGTTTGGGCATCGGCCATCAGCACAATCGGTTGGCCGTTATGAGGAACCTGAATAACGCCGGGCAGCAGGCCATGCGAAAGCAGTTCGCGGCTGACGTTGCGCGCCAGCGAGCGCCCCTGAAGGCGATAGCCCATACGGTTACTCTGCGGATCGAGCCGCCAGGAAACGCGCCAAAACGCTTCCTGCGACTCTTTACTGAATTCGTGATATTCCGGCCCCGGCAGCGCGCGCAGGCGATTGCCCCACAGCAGCTGCCGCACGCCGACGGTTTTGCTGAACTCACGCGTTGGCGCAACCAGCGGCAGCAGATCGCCATCCTGCAGACGCCGCCCCTGCCAGCCGCCGAATTCCGCCTTAATATCGGTACTGCAGGAGCCCAGCGTCGGCACAACATTAAAGCCGCCGTTAATCGCCAGATAGCTGCGCATGCCGCGTACCGGCATCGATAGCGTCAGGCGCTGGCCTTTTTTTACCGGTAGACGCCAGCCGGTCCAGACCGGACGGCCATCTAAATCGGCATTGCAGCCGGCCCCCGTTAGCGCAAACCAGCCATCGCGATCGAATTCCGCACAAAACTGGCCCAGCGTAATTTCCAGCACCGCCTGGGTCTGCGGATTCCCCACCAGCAGATTCGCGGTGCGCATTGCCGGTTCATCCAGCACGCCGCCGCTGCTGATGCCAAACTGACGCCAGCCGCTGCGGCCGCTGTCCTGTAGCGTGGTGTTCATTCCGGCACGGATAATTTTCAGCATACGCCCTCCTTCTGCGGTACAAAGCGTACCTTATCTCCCGGGCGCAGCAGCGTGGGCGGCTGATGCTGCGGATTAAACAACGATAGCGTGGTGCGACCTAACAGCTGCCAGCCGCCGGGCGACGCCAGAGGATAGATACCGGTCTGACTGCCGCCGATGCCCACCGATCCCGCCGGCACCAGCACGCGCGGTTCATCGCGGCGCGGCGCATGCAGGCGGCTGTCCAGCCCGCCCAGATAGGGAAAGCCTGGCTGAAAGCCGATGAAATAGACGACGTATTCGGCGGCGGAGTGCGCCTCAACGAGTTGCTGCGGCGTCATTTGACAGTGGCGCGCCACCTCGTCCAAATCGGGACCGGCTTCGCCGCCATACACCACCGGAATGGCGACATCGCGCGATTCGGGTAAAACGGCTTCGCTCTCTTCCCACCAGGTTTGCAGACGTTCAATGGCGTCCAGCGCCTGGTGCTGTGGGTCGCGCAGAATAACGGTGAGGTTATTCATTCCTGGGATCGCTTCCAGTACCTGCGGATAGCCGCGCAGGCGCTCTGTTAATCCCCAAATTCGCTGTTGGCTGAACAGCGAAACAGGCGGTTCCAGCTCAAGCACGACCGCGCGTTCCCCCAACAGGTAACAACGTGCCCTTTGCAAAACTTACCTCCTGTCATAACTAAACGATTCAAACTTATTCATTTTGAGCAGATAGTTATGCTGAGATGAAGCAAGCGTGTCAACCGCTTTACATAAGACGATGTCACGAAAATGACGACGGGCGCCGCCGCCGTCATTATCCGCAAGAGAAATGGTCAGGTGAAAATCAGGCGGGGATCAGGCTGGGTTATCAATATCAATAAAAGTGACATCCAGCTGATGATGCGTCGCCAGCCATTCGCCCAGCGCCCGAATACCGCCGCGTTCAGTAGCATGGTGACCGGCGGCAAAAAAGTGCAGCCCATTTTCTCTGGCGCTGTGAATCGTCTGTTCTGACACTTCGCCAGTAATAAACGCATCCACACCAAAGGCCGCGGCGCTGTCGATAAAGCCCTGCCCGCCGCCGCTGCACCAGGCGATACGGCGAATCTGCCGCGGCGCGTTATCGCCGCAGTGCAAAGGCTGACGTCCTGATACGCGGGTAATTCGCGCCGCCAGCTGCTCTCCGCTCAGGCTTTCATCCAGTTCGCCCCACGGCACCAGCGGCTGCACCTCGCCCTGCACGCTAATGCCCAGCGCCTGCGCCAGCTGCGCGTTATTTCCTAATTGTGGATGCGCGTCCAGCGGCAGATGCCAGCCATAGAGATTAATATCGTTTGCCAGCAGGGTTCGCAGGCGACGGCGCTTCATGCCTTTAATCACCGGCGCTTCGTTTTTCCAGAAGTAGCCGTGATGCACCATTACCGCATCCGCCTGTAAACGCACCGCCTCATCCAACAGAGCCTGACAGGCCGTTACGCCGGTCACGATTTTTTTCACCTCATCGCGTCCTTCAACCTGCAAACCGTTAGGCGCATAATCGCTAAAGGCCGCGCTGTTCAGCTGTTGGTTAACGATTCGCTCCAGTTCAAAATTATTCATTCATTTACTCCGGCATCACATTGGACGCGTTGCGCGCCGCTTCAAAAATAGCTAAGGTTTTTTTTCTTGCCGTCTTATGTTCCACCATCGACGAGGGATAATCGAGCCGCTGATTATTTTTCTTTGCCCAGCCGTTTATGTCTGCCATCAAAATGCACGCTGTCATCCAATAAACAGGCGCAGTTTCCTGCCGGGATTTTCTCGCCCATCGTTATACAGCATAAGTATTTATGTATAAGTTTAAACGTGGCCGAAGCGTCTGTCTGACACACCGAAAAACCAGTAACACGCTGGTATAACGCAAAAAAATCCCGCCGAAGGGGCGGGATATTAATAAGCGGTTATCGTCAGCGCTGAAGCGGGCACCAAAAAAAGCGGGCCTAATAGATGTCTGCGCCTGCGGCTTCAGCCTGCGCCAGCCAAACGGGTTTGCTGCTGGTTTTGCTCCAGACGCGGTGCAGATAGCTATAAAAACGCGCACGATCGCTGCGGAACAGCATAACCGGCAGCGCCAGCAGGCCGATGACGACCACGGCCGTGCGACGCAGGATAATTTTATGCAAGGGATAACTGGAATAGATCACCTGGGCCTCCCGGAAGATTAAATAACAACCGAATAGTTTATTAGTTAATCATCATATGCCGCATTATGTAATTTTACTACTCATCCGACCACTAAATTGACGAAAAAAAGCGCAGGCGCAGGTTTTTATGTAATCAAGTTACATTTATGTAAATGACAGGTAATCAATTTATACCAGGCTAGCCGGATTTCCCTGCAAGGCGCATCTGCTTACCGAAACCGGTATCGGCTATCGCTTTCTGCCGTCACAGCGCCGCGCGGCCATAAAAAAAGGCGCTGGATCTCAGCGCCTTTCTCGTATCGATTAGCCTCAGGCGTTTTTCAGCACTGCGCTCACAATCTCTACGGCTTCTTTTTCGATTTTTTCGCGATGTTCCGCGCCGAGGAAGCTTTCACAATAAATTTTGTAAGCATCTTCCGTACCGGACGGGCGAGCGGCAAACCAGCCGTTTTCCGTCATGACTTTCAGACCGCCAATCGAAGCGCCATTGCCAGGCGCGCTGGTCAAACGAGCCGTGATCGGATCGCCTGCCAGCGTAGCCGCGCTTACCATTTCCGGCGACAGTTTCGACAGCGCCGCTTTTTGCGCGGAGGTTGCTGGTGCCTGTAAGCGGTTGTAGCTTGGCGCGCCGAAACGCTCCGCCAGTTCATCATAATGCTGCTGCGGGTTTTTGCCGGTTACCGCAGTGATTTCCGCCGCGAGCAGGCAGAGGATAATCCCGTCTTTATCGGTAGACCACGGCGTACCATCGAAGCGCAGGAAAGAAGCCCCGGCGCTTTCTTCGCCGCCAAAGCCAAAGCTGCCGTCAAACAGGCCATCAACAAACCACTTGAAGCCCACCGGCACTTCCACCAGTTTACGACCAATATCGTTAACCACGCGGTCAATCATGGCGCTGGAGACCAGGGTTTTACCCACGGCCACCTCTTTGCCCCACTGCGGACGATGCTGGAACAGGTAGTTAATCGCCACGGCCAGATAGTGGTTTGGATTCATCAGGCCCGTCGGCGTGACGATACCGTGACGGTCGTAGTCAGGGTCGTTGCCGAAAGCAAGATCGAATTTATCACGCAGCGCCAGCAGGCCGGCCATCGCGCATTCTGACGAACAGTCCATACGCACCACGCCATCTTTATCCAGATGCATAAAGCGGAACGTCTGATCGATAGCGTCGTTAACGATGGTTAAATCCAGCTGATAATGCTCGGCGATGCGTTTCCAGTATTCCATTCCGGAACCGCCCAGCGGATCAACGCCGATTTTCAGGCCCGCTTTTTTAATCGCGTCCATATCAACAACCTGCGCCAGCCCTTCGACATAAGGCTGGATCAGATCTTTTTCCTGAATATGGCCGCTGGCCCACGCCTGCTCCAGCGGCAGGCGTTTAACCGCTTGCAGATCGTCCTGAATCAGCTGATTCGCCCGATCTTCCACCACTTTGGTGACGTTAGTATCGGCCGGGCCGCCGTTAGGCGGATTATATTTAATGCCGCCATCTTCCGGCGGATTATGGGAGGGCGTAATAACAATGCCGTCGGCCTGAGCGCCGCCCGCTTTGTTATGTTCAAGAATTGCGTTGGAGATCGCCGGCGTCGGCGTATAGCCGTTATCCTGCTGCACAATGACATCAACGCCGTTGGCCGCTAACACTTCCAGCACGGAGATGATCGCGGGCTCTGACAGCGCGTGGGTATCTTTACCCACGTAGCAAGGGCCAGTAATCCCGTTCTTTTTACGTTCTTCAGCAATGGCTTGGGCGATAGCCAGAATATGCGTTTCATTGAAGCTCTGACGTGCGGCGCTGCCGCGATGCCCTGAGGTGCCAAATTTCACCGCGTGTTCCGCATTCCCTTTTTCTGGCTGCAGAACGTAATACTGGGATGTTAATTGTGCAACGTTAATCAAATCGCTCTGCTGGGCTGGCTGCCCGGCACGGGGGTGATTGGCCATTGGCGCTTCTCCCTGACGCTTCAGTTAAATGGTGCCGCAAACCTTATCTGACAGCTCCGGTGGGAACTGCATAGCCAGCATGATGTGCTCCACCATGCTGCATTTGCGGCCTGTGTTAGTGTTGGTGATCACCCAATACGGCGTGCCGGGAACATGCTTCGGCTTGGTATGGGTGCCATGCTGCAACAGTGTTTGTTCATCGCCGGCAAAGTAAACGCGGGTGCGTCCCTGCAGCGATGCAGTGGCCTCGGCAAACGCTTCGGGATCAAGACGATACAGCGTCGATAAAATCAACATAAAGCGATTTACCGCTTTATTCTGCTCGGCGTATTCATCAGAAAGTAGCAGCTCACGCACGGCTCGCACCCGATCTTGCGTGCGCGAGGTCGGCTTGCTGGCTTCATTTTCCTGACTCACGCTAACAGCAGATGCCGCAGCCGCAGCGGCAACCGGCGCACTCTGACCAGCGGTAAATTTCAACATCCGCCGTAAAATGTCGGAGGCGCTTTCACCGATATGCTGCGTGTGGCTGGCAATATAGCGATAGAGTTCTTCGTCGACTTCAATCGTTTTCATCTTTATCCGTACGGTAATTGCTTGTGGCAGAACCAGGCGCAGCGCGTAATAGCAAAGTTCAGCTGTACAATCTGTGCGCTGGTTCTAACATAAGGATTATAAAGTTAAATCCTGCGGGTCGGTAGCGACGTTGGCGCTTGCAGGCAAAAGTCAGAATATGCCGCAAAGCCACCCGGCAAACAACCACTGACTGACCGGCAGGAAGAATGAAAACCATGATAACCTATGCTTTCCTTTCAACTGTAAGATCTTTGCCATGAATTTAAATACTCGCCTGCAAACTGAACAGTCCGATCCAGACGCCCTTCCCATCCTGCTGATTCATGGCCTGTTCGGCAGCCTTGATAATTTAGGCGTACTGGCGCGCGGCTTAAAAGCGGATCGTCCGTTGATACAGGTAGATGTTCGTAATCATGGCCTTTCGCCGCGCAGTGATGAGATGTCTTATCGGGCAATGGCGCAGGATATGCTGGATACGCTTGATGCGCACGGCATCAATAAAGTGGCGGTCATCGGTCACTCAATGGGCGGAAAAATCGCCATGACCATGACGGCGCTGGCACCTGAACGTATCGAACAGCTGGTGCTGGTGGATATCGCCCCGGTTGATTATCGCACCCGGCGTCACGATGAGATTTTCGCCGCCGTAAAGGCGGTAACCGCCGCGAAAGTACAGCTGCGCAGTGAAGCGGCCAGCGTGATGCGCGAAATTATCTCTGAAGAGGGCGTGATTCAATTTCTGCTGAAATCTTTCCATGAAGGCGAGTGGCGTTTTAACGTCCCGGCGCTGTGGGACAACTACACGACGATCTCCGGCTGGGAAAATGTGCCCGCCTGGCACGGTCCGGCGCTGTTTATTCGCGGCGAGCTTTCCCCCTATCTTGATGATATTCATCGCAATGCATTGCTGGCGCAGTTTCCCGAGGCGCGTGCGCACGTAATTGCCGGCGCAGGACACTGGGTTCATGCTGAAAAACCTGATGCGGTGCTGCGGGCCGTACGGCGTTTTTTAGCGCTGTAAAAGCAACATGTTAACGGGCCAACAAAGATTGTTCTCGCTCTTTCGTCAGGGTATGATGGCGCGCTAAAATTTTGCCGCCGTTAAACATGGCGGTAAACCGGCCCAAAACGTCACCATGCGCGGCGCAAACGCGCAGCCCATTCAGTATCACGATTCTATGGCAAAAGAACACACGGACCGGACCACGCTCGATCTCTTCGCAGATGAACGTCGCCCGGGACGCCCGAAAACCAGTCCGCTGTCGCGTGATGAACAACTTCGTATCAACAAGCGCAACCAGTTGAAGCGTGACAAAGTGCGCGGGTTACGGCGCGTTGAACTGAAGATGAACAGTGAGGCCGTCGATGCGCTTAATGCGATGGCTGCCGAACGTGGCGTCAGCCGCAGCGAGCTGATCGAAGAGATGATCCTCGCCCAGTTGCAGGCGCGCTGAACGGCTGGAAGTAGCGCACTAAGAAACAAATGCAGCGGCTTTACGAGTTCCGCCTCCTGTCGGTCTCTGCTATTATTGCTGTAATCTGCATACAACGGGCAGTTATCATATTTTTAAGTTTCAAGAGGTTACTAAACTCATGGCAATCGTAGGTATTTTCTTTGGCAGCGATACCGGCAATACAGAAAATATTGCAAAGATGATCCAGAAACAGCTCGGTAGCGATGTTGCCGAAGTGCATGATATTGCCAAGAGCAGTAAAGAAGACTTGGAAGCTTTTGATATTCTGCTGTTAGGTATCCCGACCTGGTATTACGGCGAAGCGCAGTGCGACTGGGATGATTTTTTCCCGACGCTGGAAGAGATCGACTTCAACGGTAAGCTGGTGGCACTGTTTGGCTGCGGCGATCAGGAAGATTATGCTGAGTATTTCTGCGATGCGATGGGTACCATTCGTGATATTATCGAGCCGAACGGTGCGGTGATCGTGGGCCACTGGCCGACCGAAGGTTACCATTTTGAAGCGTCAAAAGGCCTGGCTGATGATAAACATTTCCTCGGCTTAGCTATTGATGAAGATCGTCAGCCCGAATTGACTAACGAACGCGTTGATAAATGGGTTAAACAGATTTACGCAGAACTGCACCTGCAGGAAATTCTGGAGGCCTGATTTAACGTATATTGTGCTGTAAATCACATTGCGTAACAGGTTTTTCCTATAGAAATGATAGATACGGGTTTGAAAATTTTATCATTGAATCGGTAGAATACCCGTATCGGTCACGCGCTTTCCTGCCGTCGTGCTGTAAAGCGGCAGGGTTAAGCGAAATGTAAACACAGCATCATATGGGCATGAACAACGCCGGACGTAGCGATCTTCTCTTTACTTCCACTTGCGATTTCACGCGCACCCTTACGGTTTTCATTTCGAAGCATCAGTTCTATAATGAGACGCTATTAGCTTAGCGTCGACCGATGTTCATGGCTGTTCAGCCACATTGTGACTAGCAAAGTAACAGGACAATATCCGCATGACTGACAATAACACCGCATTAAAGAAGGCCGGACTGAAGGTCACTCTTCCGCGACTAAAAATCCTGGAAGTGCTTCAGGGACCTGAGAGCCATCACGTCAGTGCGGAAGAGTTATACAAGCGTCTCATTGATATGGGCGAAGAGATCGGCCTGGCGACGGTGTATCGCGTCCTGAACCAGTTTGATGATGCCGGCATCGTTACGCGCCATAACTTTGAAGGCGGCAAATCCGTTTTCGAACTGACCCAGCAGCAGCACCACGATCATCTGATCTGCCTGGACTGCGGCAAGGTTATTGAATTTAGTGATGAATCTATTGAATCTCGCCAGCGTGATATCGCCACGCGTCACGGCATTAAACTGACCAACCACAGCCTTTATCTGTATGGTCATTGCGCGTCAGGCGACTGTCGCGAAGACGAAACATTACACGATAAATAATCAATTACGCTATGCAGTAACATGAAAACCGGTGCTTATGCACCGGTTTTTTTATCGCTTCGCGCTAAGGCCCCCGGCCGCTTTAAAAAATGGTGAACGGGGCGATAACGATAAATTTCAGGTCTTTTTCGTCCTGGAAGATATTGCCAAAGCCGCCGCCGCCGCTGGGAATATCGCTGTGATTTTCGTAACGGGTAAAGTGCAGCTTAAACATTGTATCTTTGGCCCTGCCCTGCTGGATGGTATAAAGCAGATCCAGATTCCAGGCGGATTCCCTGATGCGCTGTTGTTGATCCCACTGTGGATTACTGCTGGGTTTGGCGTCCCAGCCCCAAACCCAGGATGTCCCTGCCGTCCAGCCGGGCAGATTCCAGCCGCCTAAGTCATACATAACGCCGGCAAAGATCGCTTTCTCACCGTTGGCGTTCCAGTCAGAACGGGCATCCCACCAAATATCAAGACGCCCGTTGGAACTGGCATACGAAGGCGTCATGCGCTGCAGAAAATAGCCCTGATTGCCTTCCGCTTTGACCCAGGTTCCCTCCAGGCGGAAATCAAAAGGCCCCTGCTTATAGCCAAACGTCAGCGCCTGCAGCCAGGCTAAGCCATCATACACATCATTGCTGTTTGCAAAGCCGCCGCTTTCGCGATCGTGCGCCCCGTAAAATTGATAGCTGGTAAGCAAATCATTGCCGGCCAGCGGCATCGTCCATGAAGCCCTGGCAAAAAATTGATCCATATAATCTGCCGCCTGGCCCCATGAGGCTTCCAGGATTAACTGATTTTTAAAATCATAGCGGGCTCCAACAGCATGCAGCCAGGGGATACCGGTTTTGCCATCGGCCTTACGGAAATGATAAAAATTTTGATACCAGGGCGCTTTGTAGCGGTCGCTCCAGATATAGGAAATATCCAGCGCGCCCGCATCGCTCAGGTCTTTATGCATCCCGAATTCTACAGCGCGATAGGTGCCGGGTAAAAAGCTCCAGTGCGGCGTCAGCAGCGTTTGCCCCTGCGGCTGCAAATAGCCCGCACGCAGCCAATAATCTTCCATTTTCATTTTTAACGCCGCTTTATACAGACTGGCGCCGCTGCGATCGCCGCCCCACTCTTCATCCCAGGCATTATTCGCTTTACTGAAGCCAATTTCATTCGGCGCTGCCGGGCCGCTATTGCTTACTTCCAGCGCGCCGAATAACGCCACATCCAGCCCAATAAAACCTGCCGCATAGCCAGAGCTAAAGTCGAGACTGCTGTTAACGGTGGAATGATGTAAATTAGCCTGATATTGCCCATACTTTTCGCTTTCGGGATC
This sequence comes from Mixta theicola, assembly GCF_002895925.1. Taxonomy (GTDB): domain Bacteria; phylum Pseudomonadota; class Gammaproteobacteria; order Enterobacterales; family Enterobacteriaceae; genus Mixta; species Mixta theicola. Next base: position 35,645 of record NZ_NWUO01000003.1, read on the forward strand.
CATTTCTTTGCGATCGCGCTGACGCTGCCAGTAATAAACGGCGCCCGTAAGCGAGGCATCTTCTAAGAATCCGGTGGCATGAGCAGGTGGAAGGATAATAAGGCCTGACAACGCAGTTATAATGGAAACTGACCAGCCGATAGCCTTACGCTTCCCTGTTAAGGCGCGCATGATTAATTCCTCTTTGACGGAAAATGAAAAAACGTAGCGAATAACGGCGGTTAAAAAAGAAGTGCCGCTGCGGAAACAAGAATATTTTTCGCAGCGCGAATTATCAATGAGCGGGAGAGGTTAATGTATTAAATTATGACCGCGCCCGCATAAAAGGCGGTGAGCTTTAACAAACAGATAAACTTTTTCCCGACAGAAGATCATTAATTGCAGACTATTACTTCGCGCTAAAATAAAGGAATTTCAATGCGGTTAATTAGCCTGAAAAACTCCTTCAATTAAACAATTAGCTTTATAGTAATTAACGCGAAAAATATACACCGAAGAAGGGCTTATTCTCAGGACGGCAAATTAATCGTCCTGAGAATAAATTTAGCGGGCGTAAACCGGGAGTAAATCAGCGTAGCTCAGCAGAGAAACAATAATATTCAGAGCGGCAAACAACAGCACCAGTAGCACCGGCAGGTTGCCTCCTTTTAAGCGCCAGCCCTGAGACTGCGAAAAAACGTTGCCTGGCCCGCCAGACCAGCAGTGCCGGCGTGATAACCGCCCAAACGGTAGCAGCCAGCCCGGCATAGCCAATCGCCATCAGAAAGCCATTCGGCCAGATTAACGCAGCGGAAAGCGGGACGACAAAAGTAACCAGCGTGGTTTTTAACCGTCCTGTCGCGCTGTTATCTATCTTTAGCAGATCGGCCAGATAATCAAATAATCCCAGCGTAACGCCAAGGAATGAACTGGCAACGGCGAAAGTCGAAAAAATAGTGAGCAGGATGCTAAGCGAGACGTTTTTTAGCAAATTGCCCAGGGCGTCAACCAGCGCATCAATATTGCCTCCGCGTTGGGCAATTGCAATAAAGTCCGTGCGGGGAATGTTGCCCATGGTGCCAACAATCCAGACCAGATAAATTATTAGCGCCGCTACGGTACCCAGCAATAAGCAGCGCGCCACTTTTTTACCATCGCCCCGGTAATAGCCGATCAGCCCGGAAATATTGCCGTGATAGCCAAAGGAGGCCAGGCAAAAGGGAATAACCATCCAGCCATAGCGCAGATAATGGCTTTCCGTTCCGCCCGCATCAAATAATAGCTCTGCCCTGACGTGCCCCAGCAGACCGCCAAATAGCAGGAAGAAAGTGATCACTTTCGCGCCCAGAAAAATTAGCGTAACGCGACTGACTGCGGCGGTTCCCAGCCAGACAAACAGCGCCACCAGCAGCGTAAAGCCCAGCCCCGCCGCTCTGGCAGAGACCGGCAGCGCCAGGGCAGCAAAAGTATGTTGCAAAATGGCGCTGCTGGCTGAGATATAGGCATACGTCAAAATGCCCAGCACAAAGAGAATGGACGCACCGTTAAGCAGATTCCAGCGCTGGCCCAGCAGATCGCGCGTCAGCGTGTCGAAGCCCGCCCCGCCAGGATAATGCAGGCTGGTCTCAAGAAACATCAGCCCGGAAAGCAGCATGCACAGCCAGGTAAATAATAAAATAGCTGACGACCAGCTAAACCAGGCGCCGGACATGACTACCGGCAGGGAAAACATACCGGCGCCGACTACCGTACCGGTAACAATCAGCGTGCCCCATAATATTGAGGGAAGCTTGCTGGCGGAAACCGCTGTTTCCATAACGTATCCTTAGAATGATATTTGTTTATTTAATGTTCAGCTGGCGCTCTGTCTGGTAAAGAGGCCGTTAAGGCAGAGATTCTACCTGATAGTGAACTCATGAACTAGTACATATCAGCAGAACAGAAGAGATAAGATCCGGTGGCAGGATAAGAAGACGTGGTCACTTTCCATAAGCGCAATGTTTTCTCTTTCTGTCCGCAGACGAAAGGTTTAGCAATAAAAAAGGCGGCTCAGGGAGCCGCCTTTTGTCATAACGATGCCTTATTCGCCGCTTTTAACCCAGGTGTCACGCAGGCCAACGGTACGGTTAAATACCAGATGCTGCGGGCTGGAGTAAACGCTGTCGGCACAAAAATAGCCTTCACGTTCAAACTGGTAGGGTGAAGTGACTTCCGCCTGCTTCAGGCCCGGCTCTACAAAGCCATGCTTAATTATCAGCGACTCCGGGTTAATGGTGGCGAGGAAATCTTCCGCCGCTCCCGGATTCGGTACGCTAAACAGGCGATCGTAAAGACGGAACTCGGCCGGAGCCGCATGCTCTGCCGATACCCAGTGGATAACACCTTTCACTTTACGGCCGTCCGCCGGATCTTTGCTCAGCGTATCAATGTCGCAGGTGCAAAAAATACAGGTAATATTGCCCGCTTCATCTTTCGCGATACGCTCGGCACGGATAACGTAGGCGTTACGCAGACGCACTTCTTTACCCAGCACCAGACGTTTGTATTGCTTATTCGCTTCTTCGCGGAAATCAGCGCGATCGATCCAGATTTCACGGCTAAACGGCACCGGGCGCGTCCCCATCTCCGGCTTGTTCGGATGATTGGGCATGCCGATCGTCTCTTCATGACCGGCAGGCAGGTTCTCAATCACCACTTTTAAGGGATCGAGCACGGCCATCGCGCGCGGCGCATTCTCGTTCAGATCGTCACGAATGCAGGATTCCAGCGCCGCCATTTCCACGATGTTCTCCTGCCTGGTCACGCCAATACGGCGGCAGAAATCGCGAATAGAAGCTGCGGTATAACCACGACGACGCAGACCAGAAACGGTAAGCATGCGCGGATCGTCCCAGCCTTCCACCACTTTCTCGGTCACCAGCAGGTTCAGCTTACGCTTGGACATAATGGCGTATTCAAGATTCAGGCGGGAAAACTCGTACTGACGCGGATGTACCGGGATCGTGATGTTATCCAGCACCCAATCATACAGACGGCGGTTATCCTGGAACTCCAGCGTACAAAGCGAATGGGTGATCCCTTCCAGCGCATCGGAAATGCAGTGGGTGAAATCATACATCGGGTAGATGCACCACTTGTTACCGGTCTGATGATGCTCGGCGAATTTCACGCGGTACAGCACCGGATCGCGCATAACGATAAAGTTAGAAGCCATATCGATTTTAGCGCGCAGGCAGGCGGCACCCTCCGCAAATTCACCGTTGCGCATTTTCTCAAACAGCGCCAGGTTTTCTTCCACGCTACGATCGCGGTACGGGCTGTTTTTACCCGGCGACGTCAGCGTGCCGCGATATTCACGGATCTGCTCTGGCGACAGCTCATCGACATAGGCCAGACCTTTGTTGATCAGCTCAATAGCATAGTGATGAAGCTGGTCAAAATAGTTAGAGGAGTAACGGATTTCACCACTCCACTGGAAACCCAGCCACTGCACGTCACGCTTGATCGACTCGACATACTCAATATCTTCTTTTGCCGGGTTGGTATCGTCAAAACGCAGATTGCATTCGCCCTGATAATCTTGCGCGATGCCAAAGTTCAGGCAGATCGATTTTGCGTGACCAATATGCAAATAGCCATTTGGCTCCGGTGGAAAACGGGTATGCACACTGCTGTGCTTGCCGCTCGCCAAATCTTCGTCGATGATCTGACGAATAAAATTAGTTGGGCGGGCTTCAGCCTCACTCATCACTGTATCCTCAATACGAAATGTCTGGTCGTTATAACCATGAAATAACGGATATGATCCACAAAGCGTGCAAGGGAAACAACCGTTTGTTAGCGCTGAGACAGAAAAAAGGCAGGAATCGCTTCCTGCCTGAAGTGGTTTAACGCAAAGGGCGTTATTTCTGAATTTCGTACAGTTTACTTTCGCCAGCAACCACCGTTCCCGTTGCCAGCAATTTCAGCCCGGCAAAGTCGTCGATATTGCTTACTACCACCGGGCTAATCATAGAGCGGGCGTTGGCATTCAGGAAATCAAGATCCATTTCCAGTACCGGCTGACCTGCGTTAACGGTCGCGCCCTCTTCCACCAGCCGCGTAAAGCCTTTACCCGCTAACGCGACGGTATCCAGCCCCATATGCACCACGATTTCCACGCCGTTTGCCGTTTCCAGGCAGAACGCATGATTGGTGTTAAAGATTTTCACCAGCGTCCCGGCAATCGGCGCGACTACCGTTTTACCGGTAGGTTTGATGGCTAAACCATCGCCAACCGCTTTGCTGGCGAAAGCTTCATCAGGCACCTGATCAATCGGCACGATTTCACCGCTTACCGGCGCCAGCAGCGTGGCAATAGTTTGCTGAGCGGTTGCCGGGGTCGCTTTCGCCGCGGGCGCAGCGGCAATGGTCGGCGCTACGTTAGCGGATGCGGCTACCGGCCCTTTTGCCAGCACGTTTTTCATCGCCGAAGCGATCAATTCCGCCTGGGTACCCACAATAATTTGTACACTCTGCTTATTCAGACGGATCACGCCGGATGCGCCCAAACGCTTCGCCAGATTTTCATTCAGCGCAGCGCTGTCTTTAACATTCAGACGCAGACGAGTAATACAGGCATCAATGTGGGTCAGGTTGTCCGAGCCGCCTACCGCACTGATATAGCGACGCGCCAGCGATTCCGTTTCCGTTTCGCCCTGCACGCCGTGTTCTACATTAACGTCATAGCCATCACTTTCATCACCGGAAACCGCCAGTTCACGACCTGGGGTCAACAGATTGAATTTTTTGATGGTAAAGCGGAACACCAGATAATAAATAACGAAGAATACCAGACCCTGCGGGATCAACATATACCACTGCGTTGCCAGCGGGTTACGCGACTGCAGCACCATATCTACCAGTCCGGCACTGAAGCCAAAGCCGGAAATCCAGTGCATACTCGCGGCGATAAAGACTGAAATGCCGGTCAGCACCGCATGGATAACGTAAAGCACCGGGGCCACAAACATAAACGAGAATTCCAGCGGCTCGGTAATACCGGTAAAGAAAGCCGCGAACGCCGCCGCGATCATGATGCCGCCCACTTTGGCGCGATTTTCCGGAAGTGCGCACTGATAAATCGCCAGCGCGGCGCCCGGCAGACCAAACATCATAATCGGGAAAAAGCCCGCCTGATACTGGCCGGTTACGCCTACAATCCCTTTGCCGCTGGCAATGGACTGCGCGCCGCCGAGGAAGTTAGGAATATCGTTAATGCCCGCCACGTCGAACCAGAAGACCGAGTTCAGCGCATGATGCAGACCAACCGGAATCAGCAGGCGGTTGAAGAAGGCATAAACCCCGGCACCCACGGAGCCCAGCTTCTGAATATGTTCGCCAAAGTTGACCAGCGCGTTGAAAATAAGCGGCCAGACATACATCAGGATAAACGCGATCAGAATCATCAGGAAGGAGACCAGGATAGGCACCAGCCGGCGACCGCTGAAGAAGGAGAGCGCTTTCGGCAGTTCAACGTGGCTGAAGCGGTTATAAACTTCAGCGGAGAGGATGCCCACCAGGATACCCACAAACTGGTTATCAATTTTGCCGAACGCAGCCGGCACCTGATCCAGCGGTATTTTCTGAATCATCGCCACCGCTGCCGGTGAACAGAGCGTGGTCACGACCAGAAAGCCCACAAAGCCTGAAAGCGCCGCGGCACCGTCTTTATCCTTCGACATACCATAAGCAATACCGACGGCGAACAGCGCAGACATATGTTCGATAATGGCGCCGCCCGATTTAATCAGCAGCGCGGCCAACGCGTTACCCGCTCCCCAACTATCGGGATCGAGCCAATAACCGACGCCCATTAAAATTGCGGCGGCGGGTAGCGTAGCGACAGGCACCATTAGCGCCCGGCCTACCTTTTGTAAATAGCTAAGAATATTCACTCTTTCCCCCTGTGAGAGTCAAAAAAGGCGTCTGAAGCTGTTACTTTTATTATCACATACTCCAAATAACCTAACGAAAGTACAGCATGCGCTGCAGTGTAAAAAGAATTTAATTCGCTTCGCAAATTAAAACCGCTCTGTATGTGACAGTTGTCACCATAAACTTCTTTCCAGGCCGCATAATGCTGGTTATCTTTTTGTACTTATTTTATGATTAAAAATATCAGGACGGCGATCTTTTTGCGGTAAATGCTAATAGATCGAAATACGCTTAGATGATGCGGTTTATCCGTCCATAACCGGTTTGAATACTACTACTTAAACGAGGTCAAACATGAGACTAATTCCGCTGGCAAATGCTTCTCAGGTAGGCAAATGGGCCGCACGTCATATCGTAAATCGTATTAACGCGTTTAAACCCACCCGTGAACGTCCTTTTATCCTGGGTCTGCCTACCGGCGGCACGCCGCTGGAAGCCTATAAGCATTTAATTGCAATGCATAAAGCGGGCCAGGTTAGCTTCCAGCATGTCGTCACCTTTAATATGGATGAATATGTCGGTTTGCCGAAAGAACATCCTGAAAGCTACCACAGCTTTATGTATCGTAATTTTTTCGATCACGTTGATATTCCGCGAGAAAACATCAATCTTCTTAATGGAAATGCTGCGGATATTGACGCAGAATGTCGTCAGTATGAAGAAAAAATTCGCGCCTATGGAAAAATCCACCTGTTTATGGGCGGCGTAGGCAATGATGGTCATATCGCCTTTAACGAACCGGCTTCTTCGCTGGCATCCCGCACCCGTATTAAAACGCTGACGCATGATACCCGCGTAGCTAACTCACGCTTTTTTGATGGCGATGTGGATCAGGTACCGAAATATGCCTTAACGGTGGGCGTTGGCACGCTGTTGGATGCCGAAGAAGTGATGATTCTGGTGACCGGCAACGTGAAGGCGCAGGCGCTACAGGCAGCGGTAGAAGGCAACGTTAACCATATGTGGACCATTAGCTGTCTGCAGCTTCATCCTAAAGCCGTAGTGGTTTGCGATGAGCCAGCCACCATGGAACTGAAGGTAAAAACGGTCAAATATTTCCGCGAAATGGAAGCGGAAAATATGCAGGATTTATAACCACTGGATTTAACCCACTGTCCGGTCAACGTACCGGACAGATGCCGCCTTGAGTCGGGAGAATATTATGTATGCTTTAGTAAATGGCCGCCTGTTTACCGGCCATGAGATCCTGGATAATCACGCTGTTATTATCAATAACGGCCTGATTGAACGTGTCTGTCCTCACGATGAGCTTCCGGCTGAATGTGAACAGCGCGACGTGAGTGGCGCAATCGTTGCTCCCGGCTTTATTGACGTTCAGCTGAATGGCTGCGGCGGCGTCCAGTTTAATGATGATATTGATGCGCTTAGCCTGGAAACCCTGGCTATTATGCAAAAAACAAATGAAAAGTCAGGCTGCACCAGCTTTCTCCCGACCCTGATTACCAGCAGCGATGAGCTGATGGTGCGGGCAGTCGAGGTGATGCGCAGCTGGCTGGAACATCATCCGCATCAGGCGCTTGGTCTGCACCTTGAAGGCCCGTGGTTGAATGTGGCGAAAAAAGGCACCCACCGTTCAGAATTGATTCGTAAACCCGATCCGGCGGTAATCAAATTCCTGTGCGATAACGCCGAGGTGATTACCAAAATTACCCTTGCGCCTGAAATGGCGGGCCCGCAGGTGATTCGTCAGCTGTGCGATGCCGGCATTGTCGTTTCCGCCGGGCACTCTCACGCAACCTATGATGAAGCGCGTAGCGGTTTCGCCGCCGGCATCAGCTTTGCCACCCATTTATATAACGCCATGCCGACCACTACCGGACGCGAACCCGGTTTAATCGGCGCGCTGCTTGATACGCCAGAGGTTTACTGCGGCATTATTGCCGATGGCCTGCACGTTCACTACGCTAACGTGCGCAATGCGAAACGTATCAAAGGCGATAAGCTGGTTCTGGTGACTGACGCCACCGCGCCAGCTGGTGCGACCATTGATCGGTTCATTTTTGCCGGTAAAACAATATACTATCGGAACGGGCTGTGCGTTGACGAAAATGAGACGCTCAGTGGATCGGCGCTAACCATGATCGAGGCAGTGCAAAACTGCGTTGAACACGTCGGCATTTCACTGGACGAAACGTTGCGTATGGCGACGCTTTATCCAGCCCGCGCAATGGGCGTGGATAAACAGTTAGGCTCGATTGAAGCTGGAAAAGTAGCAAACCTGACCGTTTTTACGCGCGATTATCATATTATCAAGACTATCGTTAACGGTAACGAAGTCTTCAGCGAGTAATCATTGATGACCACTGGCGGCCAGGCACAAATAGGCAATGTCGATCTCGTAAAGCAGTTAAATAGCGCAGCGGTTTATCGCCTTATCGATCAGTTGGGGCCGATTTCTCGTATTCAGATTGCGGAACATAGCCAGCTTGCGCCAGCCAGCGTCACAAAAATTACCCGTCAGCTTATTGAGCGCGGCCTGATTAAAGAAGTCGATCAGCAGGCCTCTACCGGCGGTCGCCGCGCCATTTCCATCGTTACCGAAACCCGTGGCTTTCATACCATCGGCGTCCGTCTTGGGCGTAACGACGCCACGCTAACGCTCTACGACCTGAGCGGTAAATCTTTGGCGGAGGAGCATTATCCGCTGCCGGAGCGCACCCAGGAAACGCTGGAACATGCGCTTTTTAACGCCATCGAGCACTTTAATGGGGTTCATCAGCGTAAGCTGCGGGAGCTGATCGCTATCTCGATCATTTTGCCCGGCCTGGTCGATCCGAATAACGGCATCATTCGCTATATGCCTCATATCACGGTCAATAACTGGCCGCTGGTGGCCAACCTTAAACAGCGTTTTAACGTCACCAGCTTTGTCGGTCATGACATTCGCAGCCTGGCGCTGGCGGAACACTATTTTGGTGCAAGCCGTGACTGCGCGGATTCTATTTTGGTGCGCTTACATCGTGGCACCGGGGCTGGCATTATCACTAACGGCCATATTTTCCTCGGCAGCAACGGCAACGTAGGGGAAATTGGTCATATTCAGGTGGATCCGCTGGGCGAACGCTGCCACTGCGGCAACTTTGGCTGTCTGGAAACCATTGCCGCCAATAGCGCGCTTGAAAATCGGGTACGCCGTCTGCAGCAGCAGGGTTATCCCAGCACGCTGTCGCCGGATGATTGCTCGATTCAGGCCATTTGCAAAGCGGCTAATCGCGGTGATGCGCTGGCTACGGAAGTGATTGAGCATGCCGGGCGTTATCTGGGTAAAGCGATTGCGATTGTGATTAATCTGTTTAATCCGCAGAAAATCGTGCTGGCAGGCGAAATTACCGAAGCGGAAAAGGTGCTGTTCCCGGCGATTGAAAGCTGTATTAATGCGCAAGCGTTAAAGGAGTTTCGTAAAAATCTGCCGGTGGTGCGCTCAGAGTTGGATCATCGCTCCGCCATCGGCGCTTTTGCGCTGGCAAAACGCGCCATGCTAAATGGCAGCCTGCTCCAGCATCTTCTGGAAGAATAACGGTTAACGCCAGCCATTCACGGCTGGTTTTTTTTGCGCCTCGTTCAGATGAGGTTATTTTTTACTCAACTTTCTGCATTTTTTGCCGATACTGCAATTATCTGCTCATTTAATTAGATGAAATCTAATATCAAGCGCATGGCAACAACCTTTTTATCAAGAAAAAGGGAAATCGCTTGCATTACATGCACCAAATAGAGCATTTTCTTATACATCACGCAACGACAGGCGTTGCTAATTCAATATCACTTAATGAAAACATCACCATTTAGGTGAGATCAGGAGTCGGTTATGTGTTCAATCTTCGGTGTACTCGATTTGAAAAGCGACGCTGCGGAACTGCGTAAAAAAGCGTTAGAACTTTCACGCCTTATGCGCCATCGTGGCCCGGACTGGTCCGGCGTCTATGCTGATGAGCATGCCATTCTGGCCCATGAACGTTTGTCGATTGTTGACGTTAACAACGGCGCGCAGCCTCTGTACAACGCAGCACATACTCACGTTCTGGCCGTCAACGGCGAAATTTATAACCACCAGGCGCTGCGTGCGGAGCTAAGCGATCGCTATGCGTTCCAGACCGGCTCTGACTGTGAAGTGATTCTGGCGCTGTATCAGGAAAAAGGCGTTGATTTTCTCGATGATCTGCAGGGCATGTTCGCCTTCATCCTGTACGATAGCGAAAAGAAAAGCTGGCTGATTGGCCGCGATCATATCGGCATTATTCCGCTGTATATGGGCAACGATGAACATGGCAACCTGTTTGTTGCTTCAGAAATGAAAGCGCTGGTGCCGGTATGCCGCACCATTAAAGAATTCCCGCCGGGAAGCTACCTTTCCAGCACCGACGGCGAAATCCGTCGTTACTATCAGCGTGACTGGATGGAATATGACAGCGTCGCCGATAACACCACCGACGCGACCGCGCTGAAAAATGCGCTGGAAGAATCGGTTAAAAGCCATCTGATGTCCGACGTGCCGTATGGCGTCCTGCTCTCTGGCGGGCTGGATTCCTCAATTATCTCAGCGGTAACGAAACGCTTTGCTGCGAAGCGCGTGGAAGATCAGGATAAGAGCGATGCCTGGTGGCCACAGCTGCACTCTTTCGCGATCGGCCTTGAAGGCTCACCCGATCTGAAAGCGGCAAAGGCTGTCGCCGATCACCTGGGTACGGTGCATCATGAAATTCACTTTACCGTACAGGAAGGGCTGGATGCGATTCGCGATGTGATTTATCACATTGAAACTTATGACGTCACCACTATCCGCGCGTCAACGCCGATGTATTTGATGTCGCGTAAGATTAAAGCGATGGGCATTAAAATGGTGCTGTCCGGTGAAGGCGCCGATGAGGTGTTTGGCGGCTACCTCTATTTCCACAAGGCGCCGAACGCTAAAGAGTTCCATGAAGAAAACGTCCGTAAGCTGTTGGCGCTGCATATGTATGACTGCGCGCGCGCCAACAAGGCGATGTCCGCCTGGGGCGTGGAAGCGCGAGTGCCCTTCCTCGATAAAAAATTCCTCGACGTGGCAATGCGCATCAACCCACAGGATAAAATGTGCGGCAGCAACGGCAAGATGGAAAAGCATATTCTGCGTGAATGCTTCTCCTCTTACCTGCCGGAAAGCGTGGCCTGGCGTCAGAAAGAGCAGTTCTCTGACGGCGTAGGCTACAGCTGGATTGATACGCTAAAAGAGGTGGCCGCACAGCAGGTGAGCGATCAGCAGCTGCAGACCGCACGCTATCGCTTCCCGTACAACACGCCAGCGTCAAAAGAAGCTTATCTCTACCGCGAGATCTTTGAAGAGCTGTTCCCGCTGCCGAGCGCGGCTGAATGCGTCCCTGGCGGTCCGTCAGTGGCCTGCTCTTCCGCAAAAGCCATTGAGTGGGATGAGGCGTTTAAAAGCATGGACGATCCGTCTGGTCGCGCTGTTGGCGTACACCAGTCCGCCTATAAATAATCAACCTGATATCACTGGTAAAAACGGGCCCGCGCGGCCCGTTTTTTATTGCCTCTGGCGGTGTTACGATCGAAAATTGTCGTTTTTATCATCATGCTGGTTACAAGCCAGTCAAACGATGCGCGAATGGCAAAAAACGACAAAAAACTTGTTGACGCTATTGAGTGCAATACGCATAATGCGCCCCGCAACGCCGATGAAGGTAGCGCGAAAAAAGATGGCTACGTAGCTCAGCTGGTTAGAGCACAGCACTCATAATGCTGGGGTCACAGGTTCGATTCCCGTCGTAGCCACCATCTTTTTTGCGGGAGTGGCGAAATTGGTAGACGCACCAGATTTAGGTTCTGGCGCCGCAAGGTGTGCGAGTTCAAGTCTCGCCTCCCGCACCATTTCAATCATCGGCTAGCGGATGGGGTATCGCCAAGCGGTAAGGCACCGGTTTTTGATACCGGCATTCCCTGGTTCGAATCCAGGTACCCCAGCCATATTTCTGATGTAAAACTGATGCATGATCGGATCTTGGGATATCGCCAAGCGGTAAGGCACCGGTTTTTGATACCGGCATTCCCTGGTTCGAATCCAGGTATCCCAGCCACATCAGAAAGCAATAAAATTTGGCTACGTAGCTCAGCTGGTTAGAGCACAGCACTCATAATGCTGGGGTCACAGGTTCGATTCCCGTCGTAGCCACCATTTTATTGGGGTATCGCCAAGCGGTAAGGCACCGGATTCTGATTCCGGCATTCCGAGGTTCGAATCCTCGTACCCCAGCCAAATACAAACTGTTTATCCCAATTTATTGGGGTGTCGCCAAGCGGTAAGGCACCGGATTCTGATTCCGGCATTCCGGGGTTCGAATCCCTGCACCCCAGCCAAACAGTGTAAAAAAGCCCGCTTCTGCGGGCTTTTTTGCGTCTGTGCGTCAGGCTTTTTATCGGGCGGCTCCTTCCGCCCGTCTCGTTTACAGCCCCAGCGCGTAACGCAGCGCCTGACGCTTCAGAACGCCGGCATGCTCTGCCGCCATCAGCCCTACATTGCGCAGCACGCGCAGCGGCGGCAGACGGTTGCTGAACGCGAAATAAAACAGATCCATACCGCTCTGCATCAGCAGATTATCTTTTTGCCGCTGGCGTTGATAACGCAGCAGTACCCGTTCTGAAGACCACTCCTCCGCCTGATTGCGCGCCGTGGTTAAAACCTCAATCAGCGCGTCAACGTCGCGGTAGCCCAGATTAACGCCCTGCCCGGCCAGCGGATTGATGGTGTGCGCCGCATCGCCCACCAACGCCAGCCCCGGTAAAACATAACGGCTGGCGTGACGACGCACTAACGGGAAGGAGGCGGCCTGCTGTACGCGAAAACGTCCCAGCCGCGCCGGGAAACAGCGCTCTACCTCTTTTTGCAGCTGTTCTGGCGTCAGCGCCTGCAGCTGGCGAATACGGGCCGGGTTGTCATACCAGACCAGCGATGCCCAGCGATCGAACAGCGGCAGCAGCGCATGGGGGCCATCCGGCGTAAAATGTTGCCAGGTGGTATCGCCCGCCGCATGCTCCAGCTCCACGCTTATCAGCATACAGGACTGACTGTAGTTCCAGCCCTGAATGCCGATGCCGGTGAGCTGGCGCACCTGAGAGTTCGCCCCATCGGCACCAATCACCAGCCGGGTCGTTAGCGTCTGACCATCCTCCAGCGCCAGCTGCCAGCCGCCATTATGCTGCTGCAGCGCATTTAATTTTGCCGGCGCGAACAGCGTAACCGGCTGCTGCTGCAAACGCTGCCACAGCGCCAGCTGCAGCACAGAATTCTCCACCATGTAACCCAGCTCCGGCAGCCCAAGGCTTTCGGCATCAAACTGTACGCGCGCCGTCTGCCATTCCCAGGTCTCCAGCTTACGATAGGGCGCGCAGCGCATTTGCTGAACGCCCGGCCAAACCTCCAGCTGTTTGAGTAAGTCCACCGAGGCGCAGCCGATGGCGGAAATGCGAATATCCGGCGGCGCATCAGGATTGTAAGCCGGCGGAACGTCCCGCTCCAGCACGGCAACCTGAAAGCCCTGCTGCGTCAGCCCGCTTGCCAGCGCCGCGCCAACCATACCTCCGCCAACCACCACGACATCGAATTGCGTTTGATGCATAAATTTATCCTTTTGTGCCCTGCCGTCTCGCTGCGACAGGTCCGCGAGCCCGTTACGTTAAAGTGTACCGGAAATCGCGCGGAAAACAGAAAAGCCGATACGCTGGTCACAACAGCAGCAAAGCATTACAATACGCGCCCTGCAATCCTTCCTGCACTGATAAATGGCACGTTAGATGAGTAAAAAACTGCATATCAAAACCTGGGGCTGTCAGATGAACGAATACGATTCATCTAAAATGGCCGACCTGCTGGAGAGTACGCACGGCTATACCCTCACGGAAGTGGCGGAAGAAGCTGATATTCTGCTACTTAATACCTGCTCTATCCGCGAAAAGGCACAGGAGAAAGTCTTTCATCAGCTGGGCCGCTGGAAAACGCTGAAAGAGCGTAACCCTGAATTAATTATTGGCGTGGGTGGCTGCGTCGCCTCGCAGGAAGGTGACCATATTCGTCAGCGCGCCAGCTATGTCGATATTGTCTTCGGACCGCAAACCCTGCACCGCCTGCCGGAAATGATCAATACCGTGCGCGGATCGAAAAGTCCGGTGGTGGATATCAGCTTCCCGGAAATTGAGAAGTTTGACCGCCTGCCCGAGCCGCGCGCTGAAGGCCCGAGCGCGTTCGTTTCCATTATGGAAGGCTGCAACAAATACTGTACTTTCTGCGTGGTGCCTTATACCCGCGGTGAAGAAGTTAGCCGTCCCTGTGACGATATTCTGCTGGAAATTGCCCAGCTTGCCGCCCAGGGCGTACGTGAAGTTAACCTGCTGGGCCAAAATGTGAACGCTTATCGCGGTCCGGCTTTTGATGGCGGTATCTGTTCTTTTGCCGAGCTGCTGCGTCTGGTGGCCGCTATTGACGGTATCGATCGCATTCGCTTCACCACCAGCCATCCGATCGAGTTCACCGACGATATTGTCGACGTCTATCGCGATACGCCGGAGCTGGTGAGTTTCCTGCATTTGCCGGTACAGAGCGGCGCCGATCGCATCCTGACGCTGATGAAGCGTGCCCATACGGCGTTGGAATACAAAGCGATTATCCGCAAGCTGAAAGAAGCGCGTCCGAATATTCAAATCAGCTCTGACTTTATCATCGGCTTCCCTGGCGAAACGCAGGAAGACTTTGAGAAAACCATGAAGCTGATTGCCGACGTTAACTTCGATATGAGCTTCAGCTTTATCTATTCTGCGCGTCCTGGCACGCCGGCGGCCGATCTGCCGGACGATGTTAGCGAAGAAGAGAAAAAGCAGCGTCTCTATATCCTTCAGGATCGCATTAACCAGCAGGCTATGGCATGGAGCCGTCGGATGATGGGCAGCGTTCAGCGTATTCTGGTTGAAGGGCCGTCGCGTAAAAACGTGATGGAGCTATCAGGCCGTACGGAAAATAACCGCGTGGTGAACTTTGAAGGCACTCCGGAGCTGATAGGTAAATTCGTCGATGTGGAAATCGTTGACGTTTATTCTAACTCTCTGCGCGGCGTGGTCGTTCGCACGGAGGAAGAGATGGGCCTGCGCGTTGCAGAAAGCCCGGCTTCCGTGATTGCGCGTACCCGTAAAGAAAATGAAATTGGCGTCGCCATTTTCCAGCCTTGATATTCAGCCATTCCACGGTGGGCAGCGCTTGCCCACCGTACAATTTCACTTCATTACACTTGCTTTCTGAAAGCAGCGCCCAAATATCGGCTTTACAGCTTGCGCCTTTCGGTCACGCCATAAATACTTTTGCTATGGTTCGCCTGCATAACAGGCAGCAAGCCCCTGTTAATTATCAACCTGGCCCTGAGCGACCCAAAGGATTAGTTTGAATATCGAAACTCGCGAAATAGAATTAGAACCCGCTGATAATAATCGGTTGCTGAGCCTGTGTGGTCCTTTTGACGATAACGTAAAGCAACTGGAGCGGCGGCTGGGCATTGAAATCAGCCACCGCGATCACAGCTTTAAGCTGACAGGACGCGCGCTCTGCGTTAACGCCGCCGTGGACATTCTGCGTAATCTGTACGTGGATACCGCGCCGGTGCGCGGCGTTATCCCGGACATCGAGCCGGAACAGATCCATCTGTCCATTAAAGAGAGCCGGGTGCTGGAACAGACGGCAGAAAGCGTGCCTGAATATGGCAAAGCGGTGAACATCAAAACAAAACGCGGTGTTATTAAGCCACGAACGCCGAATCAGGCGCAGTATATTGCTAACATCCTCGACCATGACATTACCTTCGGCGTTGGCCCGGCGGGTACGGGTAAAACCTATCTGGCGGTAGCTGCTGCGGTTGATGCGCTTGAGCGCCAGGAGATACGCCGTATTCTGCTGACGCGTCCGGCCGTCGAAGCGGGTGAAAAGCTGGGCTTTTTGCCCGGTGATTTAAGCCAGAAGGTCGATCCCTATCTGCGCCCGCTGTATGACGCGCTGTTCGAAATGTTGGGCTTTGAGCGCGTAGAAAAGCTGATTGAGCGTAACGTGATTGAGGTAGCGCCGCTGGCCTATATGCGCGGCCGCACGTTGAATGATGCGTTTATCATTCTCGACGAGAGCCAGAATACCACTATCGAGCAGATGAAGATGTTTCTGACGCGCATCGGTTTTAACTCCAAAGCGGTTATTACCGGCGACATTACCCAAATCGACCTGCCGCGCAACGCTAAGTCCGGCCTGCGCCATGCGATCGAAGTGCTGTCTAACGTCGAAGAGATCAGCTTTAACTTCTTCCACAGCGAAGACGTGGTGCGTCATCCGGTTGTCGCCCGCATCGTAACGGCCTATGAGGCCTGGGAAGAGGCCGATCAAAAGCGCCGCGATAAGCTGGCCGAAGAACGTAAGCGCGAAGCGCAGACAGCAGCACAGGAACAGAAATGAGTCAGGTAATTCTCGATTTACAGCTGGCCTGCGAGCAGTCCAGCGGCCTGCCGGGCGAAGCGGATTTCCGTCGCTGGCTGGAAGCGGTGCTGCTGCAGTTTCAGCCCGAAAGCGAAGTCACCATTCGCGTGGTGGACGAAGCGGAAAGTCACGATCTTAACCTGACCTGGCGCGGTAAAGATAAGCCGACCAACGTGCTCTCTTTTCCTTTTGAAGCGCCGCCCGGCATAGAATTGCCGCTGCTGGGCGATCTGGTGATTTGTCGTCAGGTCGTCGAGCAGGAAGCCGCCGAGCAAGAGAAAGCGCTGGAAGCGCACTGGGCGCACATGGTTATCCACGGCACCCTGCATTTGCTGGGTTACGATCATATAGAAGATGATGAAGCCGAAGAGATGGAATCGCTGGAGACTGAGATAATGCTTGCTCTTGGTTATCCCGATCCGTACATTTCGGAGAAAGAGGCGCCGTAACGGCCGCCTGTTGTTAAATCCTGCCGGCAAAGGCTGGCAGGCCGATCCTCATAAAGAGAGACCCATACCAGAACGCCATGAGCGACGACCATTCACAAAACAGCGACAGTCCCAGTAGTAAAAAGGGCTTTTTTTCCCTCATCCTCAACCAGCTTTTTCATGGTGAGCCTAAAAACCGTGAAGAACTGTTGGAACTCATTCGTGATTCCGAACAGAACGAACTGATCGATCCGGATACGCGTGACATGCTGGAAGGCGTCATGGATATTGCTGAGCAGCGCGTCCGCGATATTATGATCCCCCGCTCGCAAATGATTACGCTGAAACGTAATCAAAGCCTCGAAGAGTGCCTGCAGGTCATCGTTGAGTCAGCCCATTCTCGCTTCCCGGTAATTAGCGAAGATAAAGATCATGTCGAAGGGATCCTGATGGCGAAGGATTTACTGCCGTTTATGAGCAGTGGATCAGAGCCTTTCAGCATGGAAAAAGTGCTACGTCCGGCGGTCGTCGTCCCTGAAAGTAAGCGTGTGGACCGCATGCTGAAAGAGTTTCGCTCCCAGCGCTACCATATGGCGATCGTTATCGATGAGTTTGGCGGCGTTTCAGGCCTGGTGACTATTGAAGATATTCTTGAGCTGATCGTGGGTGAAATTGAAGATGAATATGATGATGAAGAAGATCGTGATATTCGTCAGCTTAGTCGTCACGCCTATACCATTCGTGCGCTGACGCCGATTGAAGATTTCAATGAAGCCTTTGAAACGCAGTTTAGCGATGAAGAGGTAGATACTATCGGTGGTCTGGTCATGCAGGCTTTTGGTCATCTGCCGGCGCGTGGTGAAAGCATCGACATTGAAGGCTATCAGTTTAAAGTCGCGATGGCGGACAGCCGTCGTATCATTCAGGTGCATGTAAGAATACCGGAAAACGCCCCGCTGCCTGTGCTGGAAGAATAACGCTTTTTATGGCTATTGCCTGATTCTGGATGAATAACACACTTATGGCTATTGCCTCTGTTTATGCCCGTCAGCAGGTTCGCCTGCTGCTGGCTTTATGTGCCGGAGCAGTCGGCACGCTGGCTTTTTCCCCTTATGATTTTTGGCCTGCCGCGCTGCTGTCGCTGATCGGCTTACAGGCGCTCACCTTACAACGAACAACGCCGCAGGCCGCCGCTATTGGCTTCGCCTGGGGTTTTGGCCTGTTTGGCAGCGGCATAAACTGGGTATACGTCAGCATTGCGACCTTTGGCGGCATGCCTGGCCCGGTCAATGTCCTGTTGGTTATTTTGCTGGCCGCTTATCTGGCGCTCTATCCGCTGCTGTTTGCCGCCGTGGTTAACCGTCTTAGCCCGCAAGCTACCTTATTAAGGCTGGCGTTGCTGGCACCGGTCGCCTGGCAGGTAAGTGAATTTTTGCGCGGCTGGATCCTGACCGGTTTTCCCTGGCTGCAGTTCGGCTATAGCCAGATTGACGGCCCGCTGAAAGGGCTGGCCCCGCTGACCGGCGTGGAAGGCGTTACCTTCTTGCTGATGATTATCGCCGGGCTGGCAGTTTATGCGTTAACGCAGCGACGCCTGTGGCCGGCGCTGGCGGCGCTGGCGCTGCTGCTGCTGCCCTGGCCGCTACGTTACATTAGCTGGTATCAGCCGCAGCCTGCGCGGGCGGTAAATGTGGCGCTGGTGCAGGGAAACATTCCACAGTCGCTGAAATGGGACCCGGAACAGCTGCGTAATACGCTGCGCATCTACCGTGACATGGCGCGTCAGTATATGGGCAAAGCGCCCATTATTATTTGGCCAGAATCCGCTGTTTCCGATCTGGAAGTTAACCAGCAGCCGTTTTTACACGGGCTGGATGATGCTCTCCATACCGGTAGCAGCACGCTCATTACCGGCATTGTGGATTCACGCCTGGAAGGCAACCGCTATCACGATTACAACTCGGTAATCGTGCTGGGCGGGAAACAGCCCTACAACTACTACGGCGGCAATCGTTACCAGAAGAATCATCTGGTGCCTTTTGGTGAGTTTGTGCCGCTGGAGGCGTTGCTGCGTCCGCTGGCTCCCTTCTTTGATTTGCCGATGTCCTCATTCAGCCGCGGCGACTATATTCAGCCGCAGCTGCAGGCGGCAGGCTATAACCTGACCACCGCTATCTGCTATGAAATTGTGCTGGGCCAGCAGGTCAGGGATAACTTCAGTCCGCGCACGGATTTTCTGCTAACGGTCTCTAACGATGCCTGGTTTGGCCATTCTGTTGGCCCGTGGCAGCACTTCCAGATGGCACGTATGCGCGCTCTGGAACTGGGCCGCCCGTTATTACGCAGCACCAATAACGGCGTAACCGCGATTGTTGGCGCCAACGGCGAAGTGCAGCATATTATCCCGCAGTTTACCCGTCAGGTACTGGAGGCGAAAGTTACGCCGACAACCGGCCTGACGCCCTACGCACGCACCGGCAATATTACCGTCTGGCTGATAACGCTGCTGTTTGCGCTGGCCGCAATCTTTACGGCGCGCCGCTCCAGCCGCTGATTTTCCCCGGCGAAGCTCACGCTTCGCCTGCTCTCCCCTTTTTCCTGCCCTTCATCAAAACGACATCTTTTTTTCATACCTTTACTGGCACAACGTTTGCATTGTATTGACCGCGAAGCCGCAATTTACGGTCTCTGTTAAAGGAGCCCGTCAGCTTTTGCCCCGTTCAGGTTCAGCTTACGCTCCGTGCTGGGGCAAAGAGGCGGAAATGCATTAATTTGGTGCGGCGAACTTCGCAAAAAACAAACTTTCTTGTTTCATTACGTTAACATTCCGCTATGTTAAGAGCTATTCAGAAGCCGTTCTGGAACCCAAAAAAAGCGGCAGGTATTAATAACCTATCCCGGTCCCTGAATTAGGTGCCAAAACGACGAAGGAGTTGGAACATGCAGATGCGCAAAGTGGCGCTGTCTCTTCTGTTGCTCAGCGCAGCAACAGGCGCAGTTCAGGCCGAAGAGTTCACCGGTACGCTGAAAAAAATTAATGATAACGGCGTGATTGTTGTCGGCCATCGTGAGTCTTCCGTTCCCTTTTCTTATTACGATAACCAACAGAAAGTGGTGGGTTACTCTCAGGCTTATTCTGACGCTATTGTCGATGCGATTAAGACCAGGCTGAACAAACCCGATCTGCAGGTGAAGATGCTGCCGGTCACCTCACAGAACCGTATTCCCCTGCTGCAAAACGGTACCTACGATTTCGAGTGTGGTTCCACCACCAACAACCTTGAGCGCCAGAAACAGGCTGCCTTCTCCGATACGGTATTTATTATCGGTACGCGCCTGCTGGTTAAAAAAGGCAGCCCGATTAAAGATTTCGACGATCTGAAAGGCAAAACCGTGGTCGTGACGTCGGGCACCACCTCAGAAGTTTTGCTGCACAAGCTGAACGATGAGAAAAAAATGGAGATGCGCATTATTAGCGCGAAAGATCACGGTGATTCCTTCCGCACGCTGGAAACGGGACGCGCCGTGGCCTTTATGATGGACGATGCGCTGCTGGCCGGTGAACGCGCCAAAGCGAAAAAACCGGATAACTGGGAAATTGTCGGCACGCCGCAGTCGAAAGAAGCTTACGGCTGTATGTTGCGCAAAGACGATCCTGCATTTAAAGCGCTGGTCAATGAAACCATCGCTAAAGTGCAAACCTCCGGGCAGGCGGAAAAATGGTTTGATACCTGGTTTAAACAGCCTATCCCACCGAAAAACCTCAATATGAACTTTGCGCTTTCTGATGATATGAAAGCTCTGTTTAAGACGCCAAACGACAAAGCGTTAAATTAATTATAATGAAAACAGGGCGATGACTCGCCCACTCGATTGCTGAAAACAGGCTCGGACAGACAGCGCGGGGCGGTCGTTCCCCGACCCGCGTTCCATGAGAGCCTCTCATCAATCTTCAGGGTAGCTTAGCTACCCTTTTTTACCGGAGTTTGTTATGGGTATTGACTGGAACTGGGGCATCTTCTTCGAACAGGCCCCGTTTGGAAACACCACCTATCTCGGCTGGCTGTGGTCAGGGTTGCAAACCACGGTTACCGTCTCGTTGTGCGCCTGGATAATCGCCTTTTTTGTCGGATCTTTTTTTGGCATTCTGCGTACTGCCCCCAGCCGCCTGCTGTCAGCGATTGGCACCTGTTATGTTGAGCTGTTCCGAAATATTCCTTTAATCGTTCAGTTCTTTTTCTGGTATCTGGTGGCGCCGGAGCTGGTCGGTGAAGATTTGGGAATGTGGTTTAAGGCCGAACTCGATCCTAACCTGCAGTTTTTTATCTCCTCAACTCTCTGTCTTGGCCTTTTTACCGCCGCCCGCGTTTGTGAACAGGTGCGCGCGGCTATTCAGTCACTGCCGCGCGGGCAACAGAACGCTGGGTTAGCGCTGGGGTTAACGCTGCCGCAAACCTATCGCTATGTTCTGCTGCCTAATGCTTATCGGGTGATTGTGCCGCCGATGACGTCGGAAATGCTGAACCTGGTAAAAAACTCCGCTATCGCCTCCACCATTGGCCTGGTGGATATGGCAGCGCAGGCGGGCAAACTGCTGGACTATTCCGCCCATGCCTACGAATCCTTTACCGCCATTACGCTCGCCTATATCGCCATTAATCTGGTGATTATGCTGTTGATGAGCCTCGTTGAGCGTAAGGTGCGTTTGCCCGGCAATATGGGGAGTAAATGATGTACGAATTTGACTGGAGTTCCATTATCCCCAGCCTGCCTTACCTGATTAGCGGCCTGATCATTACCCTGAAAATCACCGTCACGGCGATAGTGTTTGGCATTCTCTGGGGCACTCTGCTGGCGGTTATGCGCCTCTCAACGTTTAAGCCGATCGGCTGGTTTGCCAAACTGTATGTCAACCTGTTCCGCTCCGTGCCGCTGGTGATGGTGCTGCTATGGTTTTATCTGGTGGTGCCCAGCTTTTTACAGCAGGTGCTGGGGCTATCGCCCAAAACCGATATTCGCCTGATTTCAGCCATGGTGGCCTTTTCGCTGTTTGAGGCGGCCTACTATGCCGAAATCATCCGCGCCGGTATTCAAAGTATTTCACGCGGACAGTCCAGTGCCGGGCTGGCGCTGGGCATGACGCCGCTCCAAACCATGCGGCTGATTATTCTGCCGCAGGCATTTCGCGCCATGGTGCCGCTGCTGCTGACGCAGGGCATCGTGCTGTTTCAGGATACCTCGCTGGTTTACGTATTAAGCCTGGCCGATTTCTTCCGCACCGCCTCTACGATTGGCGAGCGTGACGGTACGCAGGTGGAGATGATCCTGTTTGCCGGTCTGGTTTATTTCATTATCAGTATTAGTGCTTCAACGCTGGTCAGCTATCTAAAAAGAAAAAGGACGGTATAAATGATTACCCTGAAAAACGTTTCGAAGTGGTATGGTCACTTTCAGGTGCTGACCGATTGCTCAACCCAGGTGAATAAAGGTGAAGTGGTGGTGGTTTGCGGCCCTTCCGGCTCCGGCAAATCAACCCTAATCAAAACCGTAAACGGACTGGAACCTATTCAGCAGGGCGCGATTGAAGTCAACGGGATCCAGCTAAACGATAAAAAAACCAATCTGGCCCAGCTGCGCGCAAAAGTCGGTATGGTATTTCAGCACTTTGAGCTTTTCCCTCACCTCAGCATTGTGGAAAACCTGACGCTGGCCCAGATAAAGGTACTGAAGCGCAACAAGGAAGCGGCGCGCGACAAAGGCCTGAAGCTGTTGGATCGCGTTGGCCTTTCCGCCCACGCGAATAAATTCCCCGGCCAGCTCTCAGGCGGACAGCAGCAGCGCGTGGCCATTGCGCGCGCGCTCTGTATGGATCCGGTTGCCATGCTGTTTGACGAACCGACGTCCGCGCTCGATCCTGAAATGATTAACGAAGTGCTGGATGTGATGGTGGAGCTGGCCCATGAAGGCATGACGATGATGGTGGTTACCCATGAAATGGGCTTTGCTCGCAAAGTGGCTAACCGGGTCATCTTTATGGATGAAGGCAAAATTATTGAGGATACCCAGAAAGAAGCCTTTTTTGCCGATCCGCGCTCCGACCGCGCCAAAGATTTCCTGGCCAAAATCCTGCATTAATTTCTGTCGCTGGGGCAGCCTGATGGCTGCCCTGCCACTGCTTTGCCTTTACGGCGTAAAAGGCTGCCGTTGAAAATGGTCATGCCCGCATTCGGGACAGAGCGTCAACGTTTCCGGCGTATAGATCGCCCGGGTAAAGTGGCACTTTTCACAAACCAGGTTTCCCAGCCCAACCACCTCCCCGCTCTGATAAACGCCGTGGTGGTTCAGATCCTGAAAAACTTCGCGCCACTCCAGCTGGCTTTTATCGGTAATATCGGCCAGCTCTTTCCACAGGCTTTCGCGTATCACGCGCATAAAAACGCTGTCTGTCGGGTCGCTTTCACTTTCTTGATAGCTGCGGGCAAACTCCTCCAGATCGCGCCGTACCGCTCGCGTGACTTCATTAACCTCGTTGCGTGACAGATCGCTGTGCATCATAAGCTGTTGTCTGGCACGCTCCACCATGCCGTCGATATCGCGTTCGCCCTGGGTTAAACGCTCGCTAAGCGAAGAGATCAGTTGCTGATAATGCTGCGCCACCTTATTCATATTTTCTCCTGTTATCGCGATTAATGACAACGTGCCTGCGCTCTCCGCGCTTTGGGTTTGTCAGCACTCTGTATCGGCGTTGCCTTTAATTCTAGCGCTTATCGCGGGTTTACTCCGCCTGCGTCGTTATTCGCCGCAAATTCTGCAGGCACGCTTCCAGCTTACAGAGAAATGGCCTGCCGGTCGCCGTCAGGTGTTGTTGCAGCAAAGCCTTATCGGCTATGCTATGCGGATCTTATCTACACAGTTCAGGCTTCGCGCTACTCATAAAGGACCACAGGCTGCCATGCAAGAGCAATACCGCCCGGAAGAGATAGAATCTCATGTTCAACAACATTGGGATCAACAACAGACCTTCAAAGTGACCGAAGAAGAAGGCAAAGAGAAATTTTACTGCCTCTCAATGCTGCCCTATCCTTCTGGTCGCCTTCATATGGGCCATGTGCGCAACTACACCATTGGCGATGTGATTGCCCGCTACCAGCGTATGCTGGGTAAAAACGTACTGCAGCCGATCGGCTGGGATGCTTTCGGTCTGCCTGCGGAAGGCGCCGCGGTAAAAAATAATACCGCACCGGCACCCTGGACCTACTCCAATATCGAATATATGAAGAACCAGCTGAAACTGCTGGGCTTTGGCTATGACTGGAGCCGTGAACTGGCGACCTGTCAGCCGGAATATTACCGCTGGGAACAGTGGTTCTTCACCAAACTGTATGAAAAAGGCCTGGTTTATAAAAAAACCTCGGCGGTTAACTGGTGCCCGAACGATCAAACCGTGCTGGCGAATGAGCAGGTCATTGACGGCTGCTGCTGGCGCTGCGATACCAAAGTTGAGCGTAAAGCGATCCCGCAGTGGTTTATTAAAATCACCGACTACGCCGACGAACTGCTGAACGATCTGGACAAGCTGGAAGCGTGGCCGGAACAGGTTAAAACCATGCAGCGTAACTGGATCGGGCGTTCTGAAGGGGTGGAAATCACCTTTGACGTGGCCGAAAGCGAGGAGAAAGTCACCGTCTATACCACGCGTCCCGATACCTTTATGGGCGCGACCTACGTGGCGGTCGCCGCAGGTCATCCGCTGGCTACCCAGGCTGCGATGAATAATCCGGCGCTGGCCGATTTTATCGCCGAGTGTCGTAATACCAAGGTAGCGGAAGCTGAGATGGCTACCATGGAGAAAAAAGGCATGGCGACCGGCCTGTTCGTCATCCATCCGCTGAGCGGCGAAAAAGTGCCGGTTTGGGTGGCTAACTTTGTACTGATGGAATATGGCACCGGTGCGGTGATGGCCGTTCCCGCGCACGATCAGCGTGACTGGGAGTTCGCCACCCGGTACAACCTGCCGATTAAGCCGGTAGTGCTTAACCTCGACGGCAGCGAGCCGGACATCAGCGCAGCGGCAATGACCGACAAAGGCACGCTGTTTAATTCCGGTGAGTTTGACGGCCTTGACCATGAAGCGGGCTTTAACGCCATTGCTGACCGTCTGGCGGAAAAAGGCGTCGGCGTTCGTAAAGTTAACTATCGTCTGCGCGACTGGGGCGTTTCTCGTCAACGTTACTGGGGCGCGCCGATCCCGATGGTGACGCTGGAAGATGGCACGGTGATGCCAACGCCGGCAGATCAGCTGCCGGTGATCCTGCCGGAAGATGTGGTTATGGACGGCATTACCAGTCCGATTAAAGCGGACCCGGAGTGGGCGAAAACCACCGTTAACGGCCAGCCGGCGCTGCGTGAAACCGACACTTTCGATACCTTTATGGAATCCTCCTGGTATTACGCGCGTTACACCTGTCCCGACTACGATCAGGGCATGCTCGATCCCGCTGCGGCTAACTACTGGCTGCCGGTCGATCAATATATCGGCGGTATTGAACACGCGATTATGCACCTGATGTATTTCCGCTTCTACCACAAGCTGCTGCGTGATGCGGGCCTGGTCACCTCTGACGAGCCGGCGAAACGCCTGCTGTGCCAGGGCATGGTGTTAGCGGATGCCTTCTATTATCTGGGCGAAAACGGCGAGCGTAACTGGGTTTCCCCGGTAGAGGTCAATGTTGAGCGCGATGAGAAAGGACGCATCGTGAAGGCGACCGATAGCTCAGGCCGCGAGGTGGTTTACGCGGGCATGAGCAAAATGTCGAAATCGAAAAATAACGGTATCGACCCGCAGCTGATGGTTGAGCGTTACGGTGCCGATACCGTTCGCCTGTTTATGATGTTCGCTTCACCGGCCGAGATGACGCTGGAGTGGCAGGAATCCGGCGTTGAAGGCGCTAACCGCTTCCTGAAGCGCGTGTGGAAACTGGCTTACGAACACAGCCAGCAAGGCGCTACCGTCGCGCTGAATATCAACAGCCTTAACGACGCTCAGAAAGCGCTGCGCCGCGATCTGCATAAAACCATCGCTAAAGTCTCTGATGATATTGGTCGCCGTCAGACCTTCAATACCGCCATCGCGGCGATTATGGAGCTGATGAACAAGCTGGCGCGCGCGCCGCAGGAAGGCGAACAGGATCGCGCCCTGCTGCAGGAAGCGCTGCTGGCCGTGGTGCGTATGCTTTATCCTTTCACTCCGCACGCCAGCTTTACGCTGTGGCAGGCGTTGGGCGGTGAAGGTGAAGTTGATAATGCGCCATGGCCGGTTGCTGATGAAGCCGCTATGGTGGAAGACTCGGTGCTGGTAGTGGTACAGGTTAATGGCAAAGTGCGCGGTAAAATTACCGTGGCGGCGGATGCGACTCAGGAGCAGGTTCAGGCGCTGGCCGCGCAGGAGCATCTGGTGGCGAAATACCTGGACGGCGTAACTATTCGTAAAGTGATTTACGTCCCAGGCAAACTGCTTAACCTGGTTGTAGGTTAAGTTCAGGAGGAACTGTGCGACATCCGATTTTTACCTTTTTACTCGGCCTGGCGGTACTGGTTACCGCCGGCTGCGGCTTTCATCTGCGCAGCACCACTCAGGTACCGCATGAGCTACGTACTCTGGTATTGCAAAGCAGCGATCCTTACGGTCCGTTAGCGCGCACGGTGCGTCAGCAGCTACGCCTGAATAATATTACGATTGTGGAAGCGGAAAATGCGGGTACCCGTACCGATCTGCCTACCCTGCGCCTGTCAGCAGAGCGTCAGGGCCAGGATACGGCATCGGTATTCCAGAACGGCGTCACGGCGGAGTATTCGCTGGTGATGACGGTCAGCGCCCAGGTGGTTATCCCTAATAAGGGGATCTATCCTATCAGCGCGACGACCTATCGTTCGTTCGTTGATAACCCGTTGGCGGCGCTGGCGAAGGATGCCGAGCAGGTTATCATTCGTGATGAAATGCGTCAGCGTGTCGCAGAGCAGCTGGTACGTAAGCTGCTAACGGTACACACCGCGCAGTTGAATGATAAAGAGACCCAGCCGGAACCGGACGTACTGGCACCGGGTGAGGATTCGCCGGAAGTCTCCTCCTCTTCAGCTACCAGTCTGCAATGATCAGGATTTACCCTGAGCAATTACGCGCGCAGCTCCAGGAGGGGCTGCGCGCGTGTTATCTGTTAATGGGCACTGAGCCGCTGCTGCTGCAGGAGAGCCATGATGCGATCAAGGCCAGTGCGCAGCAGCAGGGGTTTATTGAGCATTTCAACGTAGTGCTGGATAACCAGACCGACTGGGACAGCGTGTTCAGCACCTGTCAGGCAATGAGCCTGTTTGCCAGTCGCCAAACGCTGACCTTAACGCTGCCGGAAAATGGCCCCAACGCGGCGATAGCCAGCCAGCTGGAGAAGCTGAGTACGCTGCTGCACAGCGACATCCTGCCGATTATTATCGGCAACAGGCTGACCAAAGCGCAGGAAAATAGCGCCTGGTTTAAAGCGTTGAGTGCGCAGGCGGTGCTGGTGCCATGCGCAACGCCTGAACATGCGCAGCTGCCGCGCTGGGTTGCCGCGCGCGCCAAAAGTATGCAGCTGGATTTGGATGACGCAGCCTGTCAGCTGCTGTGCTACTGCTATGAAGGTAATTTGCTGGCGCTGGCGCAGGCATTAGAACGATTATCACTGCTCTGGCCGGACGGCAAACTCACGCTGCCGCGCGTGGAACAGGCGGTAAGCGACGCCGCGCACTTTACGCCTTTTCACTGGGTTGATGCGTTGCTGGCGGGTAAAAGCAAACGCGCCCTGCATATTCTTCGTCAGCTCGCCGCTGAAGAGAGCGAGCCGGTGATTTTAATCCGCACGTTGCAGCGCGAACTGCTGCTGTTGCTGACGCTACAGCGCCAGCAGGACAATATCCCGCTGCGCACGTTATTCGATCAACATCGCGTATGGCAAAATCGCCGCGCCCTGTTCAGCGAAGCGCTGCAGCGCCTGACGTTAATGCAAATTCGCCAGGCTATTCAGCTGCTGACGCGCCTGGAAATTACGCTTAAACAGGATTACGGGCAGCGGCTGTGGCCGGAGTTGGAAACCCTCTCGCTGCTGCTGTGTAATAAAGCCCTGCCTGCAGAATTAGGCGAATTTTAAATGGCTTCACTGCATGCGCTATTTGGCGGCACCTTCGATCCGATTCACTATGGCCACCTGAAAACCGTGCAGACGCTGGCGCAGGAGGTCGGCTTATATCAGGTCACGCTGCTGCCGAATAACGTACCGCCGCATCGGCCTCAGCCTGAAGCCAGCGCCGCACAGCGCGTTGCGATGGTGAAACTGGCGATTGCCGATCGTCCGCTGTTTAATCTTGATACGCGCGAGCTGGAACGTCAGACCCCTTCGTATACGGTAGAAACGCTGGAGCTGCTGCGTGCGGAACGCGGCGAACAACAGCCGCTGGCCTTTATCATCGGCCAGGACTCGCTGCTCAGCCTGCATAAATGGCATCGCTGGCAGCAGCTGATGGATCTTTGTCATCTGCTGGTCTGCCAGCGCCCAGGCTACGATCGTGCCATGCCGACGCCGGATCTCCAGCGCTGGCTTGAACAGCATCAGACGCAGGACGCCTCCGCTTTACATCATCAGCCTGCCGGTCTGATCTGGCTGGCGGATACGCCGCTGGTGCCGGTTTCCGCTACCGATATTCGTCGCCGTCGCCATCAGGGGCTTTCCTGTGACGATTTGCTTCCGCCCGCGGTTATCGACTATATCAATTATCAGGGCTTATATCGCCCTTAGTAAGCGCATGGTATACTGCGCCGCTCAATTTTTCAGGCGCCGCAAAGCGCGTTTTACAGCCAACAGAAACGCTTAAAAGGTGAACCTTTTGCAAGGTAAAGAACTCCAAGATTTCGTTATTGATAAGATTGATGATCTG
This sequence comes from Mixta theicola, assembly GCF_002895925.1. Classification (GTDB taxonomy): domain Bacteria; phylum Pseudomonadota; class Gammaproteobacteria; order Enterobacterales; family Enterobacteriaceae; genus Mixta; species Mixta theicola. Next base: position 64,505 of record NZ_NWUO01000003.1, read on the forward strand.
AAAGGTCAGGACATTATTGCTATCAACGTGCAGGGTAAATCCAGCATTACCGATTGTATGATTATCTGTACCGGCACTTCTTCTCGTCATGTGATGTCTATTGCCGATCACGTTATGGAAGAGTCACGCGCTGCGGGACTGATTCCGCTTGGCGTAGAAGGGAAAAACGTTGCCGACTGGGTGGTAGTCGACCTCGGTGAGATTATTGTTCACGTCATGCAGGAAGAGAGTCGTCACCTGTATGAGCTGGAAAAGCTCTGGAGTTAAGTCGTGAAGTTGCAGCTTGTTGCCGTAGGCACCAAAATGCCGGACTGGGTTCAAACCGGCTTTATGGAATACCTGCGTCGCTTTCCAAAAGATATGCCGCTGGAGCTGACAGAAGTCTCCGCCGGCAAGCGCGGTAAAAACGCGGATATCAAACGCATTCTTGAAAAAGAAGGGGAAGCGATGCTGGCTGCCGTCGGTAAAGGTAACCGTATTGTGACGCTGGATATTCCCGGTCAGCCCTGGGAGACGCCACAGCTTGCCCAACAGCTGGAGCGCTGGAAGCAGGATGGCCGCGATGTCAGCCTGCTGATTGGCGGCCCGGAAGGATTGTCGCCAGCCTGCAAAGCGGCTGCGGAACAGAGCTGGTCTCTTTCAGCACTCACGCTGCCTCATCCGCTGGTACGCGTGTTGGTTGCAGAAAGCCTGTATCGTGCATGGAGCATTACTGCGAATCATCCTTATCATCGTGAATAATCCGATAAGGCAAAACGGACACCCCAAACAGCGGATGAAATCTCAACGTAACTCTTTTCGTGACTATACTGCCGAACAAACCCTGTTTGTACGACGGGCGCTGCTGGCGTTCGTCGGCATTTTGCTGCTCTCCGGAATTCTGGTCTTCAACCTGTATCATCTGCAGATCTTACGCTTCGAAGATTACAGCACCCGTTCCAACCAAAACCGTATTAAGCTGGTGCCGGTTGCGCCAAGCCGCGGCATTATTTATGACCGCAACGGCACGCCGCTGGCGCTGAACCGCACTATTTATCAGGCGGAGCTGGTACCGGAAAAAGTAGATAATCTTAAGCAGACGCTTCAGGATCTGCGGCCGGTGCTCGATCTCACCGACGATGATATTGAGAATTTTGAGAAAGAGCGTAAGCGGTCACGCCGCTTTACCTCTATTGCGTTAAAAACGGCGCTGAATGATGTTCAGGTCGCCCGTTTCGCCGTTAACCAGTATCGCTTTCCCGGCGTTGAGGTGAAGGGCTATCAGCGCCGTTACTATCCTTACGCCCAGACGCTGACCCACGTGGTGGGCTACGTTTCTAAAATCAACGATCGTGACGTAGCACGCCTTGATAAAGAGGGTAAGTGGCCCAACTACGCAGCGACGCACGATATTGGTAAGCTGGGTATCGAAAACTATTACGAAGATGTGCTGCACGGCAAAACCGGTTATGAAGAGGTTGAGGTCAACAACCGTGGCCGCGTTATTCGCCAGCTGCATGAACAGTCGCCGCAGGCCGGGCGCGACATCTGGCTGACTATCGATCTCAAACTGCAGCAGTATATTGAAACGCTGCTGGTAGGCAGCCGCGCGGCGGTGGTAGTCAGCGATCCGCGTACCGGCGAGATTCTGGCGATGGTTTCCACGCCGAGCTACGATCCGAACCTGTTTGTTGATGGCATTTCCAGCAAGGATTATAAAGCGCTGCTGCAGGATGAAAACCGCCCGCTTTATAACCGTGCGATTCAGGCCGCTTATCCTCCGGCGTCAACGGTTAAGCCCTATGTTGCCGTTTCAGCGCTTAGCGCTGGCGTTATCAACCGTAACACCAGCCTGTTCGACCCCGGCTGGTGGCAGCTGCCCGGCTCTGAAAAACGCTACCGCGACTGGAAAAAATGGGGACACGGTCGGCTGAACGTCACCCGCTCTCTTGAAGAGTCTGCGGATACCTTCTTCTATCAGGTTGCCTATGATATGGGCATCGATCGCCTGTCGGAGTGGATGAATAAATTTGGCTACGGTCAGCGCACCGGTATCGATCTGCCGCAGGAAAACCCTGGCAATATGCCTACGCGCGAATGGAAAATGAAGCGCTTTAAAAAGCCGTGGTATCAGGGCGATACCATTCCGGTGGGCATTGGTCAGGGCTACTGGACGGCAACGCCGCTGCAGATGAACAAAGCGCTGATGATTTTAATCAACGACGGGGTGATTAAAACGCCGCACTTGCTGCGCGCCACCCGTGAAAACAATCTGCTGGTGCCTTACCGCCAGCCGCCCACTCCGCCTATTGGCGATATTCACTCCGGCTACTGGGAGATCGCGAAAGATGGCATGTACGGCGTCGCTAATCGGCCAAACGGCACCGCGCACAAAAGCTTTGATAACGCCCCGTATAAAATTGCGGCGAAATCCGGTACGGCGCAGGTGTTCGGCCTGAAGGAAAATGAAACTTATAATGCGCACAAAATTGCAGAACGGCTGCGCGACCATAAGTTAATGACGGCATTTGCGCCGTATGATAAGCCGCGCGTGGCGGTAACCATGATTCTGGAGAATGGCGGCGCGGGCCCGGCAGTAGGTACCGTGATGCGCCAGATCCTCGACCACATTATGTTAGGCGATAATAATACGGTGCTGCCGGATGCCGCGCCGACACCGCCCGGTTATGAAGGTGAATAACGATGTCCATGAACGATAGCCCGCAAAAAAAGTCGATCTGGACCAAGATTCATATCGATCCCCTGTTTTTAATTATCATTTCCTGCCTGCTGATTTACAGCGCCTTTGTCATGTGGAGCGCCAGCGGTCAGGATCCGGGCATGATGGAACGTAAGATCGGCCAGATTTTTATGGGCCTGGCGGTAATGGTGGCGATGGCGCAGGTGCCGCCGCGCGTCTATGAAGGCTGGGCGCCTTATCTGTATATGATTTGCGTGGTGCTGCTGATTGCCGTAGACGCCTTCGGCCATATCAGTAAAGGGGCGCAACGCTGGCTCGACCTTGGCGTTGTCCGCTTTCAGCCGTCGGAGATAGCAAAAATAGCCGTCCCGCTGATGGTGGCGCGTTTTATTAACCGCGATATTTGTCCGCCGACCTTAAAGAATACCGGCATCGCGCTGGTGCTGATTTTTGTGCCAACGCTGCTGGTGGCCGCTCAGCCCGACCTCGGCACCTCGATTCTGGTGGCCGCTTCTGGCCTGTTCGTTCTGTTTTTGTCCGGTATGAGCTGGAGGCTGATTGGCGTGGCCGTACTGCTGGTGGCCGCCTTTATCCCGGTGCTGTGGTTTTTCCTGATGCACGATTATCAACGCGACCGCGTGATGATGCTGCTCGATCCGGAAAGCGATCCGCTGGGCGCCGGTTATCATATTATTCAGTCCAAAATCGCTATCGGCTCTGGCGGCCTGCGCGGTAAAGGCTGGCTGCATGGCACGCAGTCGCAGCTGGAGTTCCTGCCGGAGCGCCATACCGACTTCATATTCGCGGTACTGGCCGAGGAGCTGGGGCTGGTTGGCGTGCTGATCCTGCTGGCCCTTTATCTGCTGCTGATTATGCGCGGCCTGATTATCGCCGCTCGCGCCCAAACCACTTTTGGTCGCGTAATGGCGGGCGGGCTGATGCTGATTTTGTTTGTGTATGTTTTCGTTAATATTGGCATGGTAAGTGGTATCTTACCGGTGGTCGGCGTTCCTTTGCCGCTGGTGAGCTACGGTGGGTCGGCGCTGATTGTATTGATGGCTGGATTTGGCATCGTTATGTCAATTCACACACACCGAAAATTATTGTCTAAAAGCGTTTAAGAGGCTCTCGATGCGTAAGGATTGGCTTTGGGTGGGTGCGGCCTCGCTGCTGCTCGCCGCCTGTACGACTCCCACAGAACAGCAGGCGCCCGCTCCGCAGCAGCCCGCTTATAATGGCCCGGTCGTAGAAATTGGCGGCGTAGAGCCGCGCTATGAGCCGATAAATCCGGCAACCAATCAGGATTACAGCGTTAACGGCAAAACCTGGCGGATTATCAAAAATCCGTCCAACTACAGCGAAACCGGACTGGCCGGCTGGTATGGCGACAAAGCAAACGGCACCCGTACCGCTACCGGTGAAATCTTTGATCAGGAAGCGTTAACCGCAGCCCATCCTGCCCTGCCCCTGCCCAGCTATGTGCGGGTAACGAACCTTGCCAACGGCAGACAATTAGTAGTACGCGTTAACGATCGCGGCCCCTATACGCCAGGCCGCATTATTGACCTTTCACGCGCGGCCGGGGATCGGCTGAATATATCAAACAACACGCGCGTGCGTATCGATTACATCCAGGTGGCGCCGGACGGCTCGCTTTCCGGCCCCGGCACCATTGGCACTGTGGTCGCCAAACAGAACTACGCCTTACCGTCACGCCCCGATATTGGCGGCGGGATGCCCGTAATGGGAGGCGCCGCAGCGCCTGCCGAACAGCAGCAGGATATACATCCGATTGATAACGGTACGCTGACCAGCGATAACGCCATGGGCGCGCCGGTACATAGCAGCGGCTTCCTTGGCGCCCCGACGCCGCTGCATCCGGGCGTGCTGGAAGGCAGCGAGCCGGAAACACCGGCGGTTGTCACATCTCCTGTGGCAAGCAGCGCGCCTGCGGCGGCGGCAAGCTCCCCTGCGGCAGCCGGAAATTATGTCGTCCAGGTTGGCGCGCTAAGCGATGCCGATCGGGCGCGCCAGTGGGCTGATAAGCTGAAATCGCAGTTTGGCGTACCGGGTACGGTCGCCAGCAGCGGTAAACTGTATCGCGTCCAGCTGGGGCCGTTCGCCTCCCGTCAACAGGCGGCGGCGCTGCAGCAGCGGCTGATTAGTGAAGCCAGCCAGCAATCCTTTATTACCGTGATTCAAAGCGGCATGTAAAAATTAACGACGCCGACTTTGCGTTAACACGCCAGAAAGCAGGCTGGCTGTTTATTTTGTCAACGCAAAGTTGGATGCCTGTAAAAACGCCTTTTGCTATAGTAAGGCACTTTTTTCACTAACTTCCACGGATGATGTTGTCCCTAACATGAATACGCTGAAAACTAGTCACTATTTTAAGCGCCTGGCGGCGGGTACCGTGATTGCCCTGAGTCTGAGTCAGGCCGCGCTGGCTGAAGATATTAATCTTAAAACTATGATCCCTGGCGTACCGGATATTGACGCAGAAGCGTATATCCTGATCGACTATAACTCCGGGAAAGTCCTTGCCGAAAAGAACGCTGATGCGCGCCGCGATCCGGCCAGTCTGACAAAAATGATGACCAGTTATGTTATCGGTCAGGCGGTGAAAGCCGGCAAAATCCATCAGGACGATCAGGTTACCGTGGGTCAGGATGCCTGGGCGACCGGTAATCCGGTGTTCCGTGGCTCTTCGCTGATGTTCCTGAAGCCGGGCGATCGCGTACCGGTTTCCCAGCTGACGCGCGGTATCGTGCTGCAGTCCGGCAACGATGCCTGCGTCGCTATGGCGGATTATGTGGCGGGCAGTCAGGATGCGTTTGTCGGCTTGATGAACAACTATGTGAAAGCGCTGGGTTTACAAAATACCCACTTCCAGACGGTGCATGGGCTGGATGCCGAAGGGCAATACAGTTCCGCGCGCGATATGGCGCTGATTGGTCAGGCGCTGATCCGCGATGTGCCGGAAGAGTATGCGGTTTATAAAGAGAAAGAGTTCACTTTCAATAATATTCGTCAGATGAACCGTAACGGCCTGCTGTGGGATACCAGCCTGAACGTTGACGGCATCAAAACGGGTCACACCGCCTCTGCCGGTTATAACCTGGTCGCTTCCGCGACCGAAGGTCAGATGCGTCTGATCTCGGCGGTATTAGGTGGCCATACCTATAAAGGTCGCGAAGTTGAAAGCAAAAAGCTGCTGACCTGGGGCTTCCGTTTCTTTGAAACCGTTGCGCCGTTGAAGGCTGGAAAAGAGTTCGCCTCTGAGCCGGTATGGTTTGGCAACAGCGACCGCGTTCAGCTTGGCGTCAGTAAGGATATGTATCTGACCATCCCGCGTGGGCGGATGAAAGATCTGAAAGCCAGCTACGTGCTGAACAATACGGAACTGCATGCGCCGCTGCAGAAAAACCAGGTGGTCGGCACCATCAATTTCCAGCTGGATGGCAAAACCATTGAACAACGTCCGCTAGTGGTGCTGAATGAAGTGCCGGAAGGTGGTTTCTTTAGCCGCATCGTGGATTATATTAAGCTGATGTTCCACCACTGGTTCGGTTAAGGTGCGACGGCTGTTGATATCCACCCTTTTCGCCCATATATCCTGATTATGAGTAAACTCCCGCTACGGCGGGAGTCTTTTTTAGCACCGGAGTCTTTATGAAAACCAAACTGAACGAACTGCTCGAATTTCCCTGCTCCTTTACCTATAAAGTCATGGGTCTGGCGCAGCCGGAGCTGGTTGATCACGTGGTGGAAGTGGTGCAGCGCCATGCGCCGGGCGATTACACGCCAGATGTAAAACCAAGCAGCAAAGGCAACTACCACTCCGTCTCTATTACTATCAACGCGACGCATATCGAGCAAATCGAAACGCTGTATGAAGAGCTGGGTAAAATCGAAATTGTGCGTATGGTGCTGTAACAAATCGAAATTGTGCGTATAGTGCTGTAACGCTCCACGCATCAGCCTGGGCGGGTAGAGCTCGTCCAGGAGCGGCGTTATACTTCTTTCTTTCTTTGAAACGGAAAGCACGTTTTGCAGCAGCCTCTCCTTATTGTTCGCCCGTTGGGCCTGCGTCCCTGGGAATCCGTCTCTCTTGCAATGCATCAGTTTACCGATAGCCGTACTGCCGATACGCCAGATGAGCTGTGGCTGGTAGAGCATCCCCCCGTTTTTACCCAAGGCCAGGCAGGTAAAGCCGAACATTTGCTGATGCCCGGCGATATTCCCGTAGTGCAAAGCGATCGCGGCGGCCAGGTGACCTATCATGGTCCGGGCCAACAGGTAATGTATGTATTAATCGATCTGAAACGCCGCAAGCTGGGCGTTCGTCAGTTGGTTACCGCTATCGAACAAACGGTGGTCGAGACGCTGGCGCATTATGATGTTGCAGCCTATGCGCGCCCTGATGCGCCCGGCGTCTATGTGGACGGCAAAAAGATCTGTTCCCTCGGGCTGCGCATTCGTCAGGGCTGTTCCTTTCATGGCCTGGCCTTAAATATTGCTATGGATCTTGCGCCTTTCCAGCGGATTAATCCCTGCGGCTACGCCGGGCTGGAGATGACGCAGCTGAGTGCGTTTCGTACCGGCATTACGCCGGAAGAGGTGCAGCCGGTGCTGATTGAAAAATTTTTGCAGCAGGTCGCGATCCCCTCGGCCAGCTGGCAGCCCGCTGAGAGTTCCGCTTTTCTGTAACCGTGCCGGCTGCTTTACAATTTTGCAACTTTTTACTACGCCGTCAGGCTGTTTGTCAGCCGATGAAATGATATAATTTTTGCACTTTTTTCAAATAAAGTTGAAAAAGCAGCTGGCTCATTGAGTTACCGCCTCTTTTCAAACTGCAATCCAACCTGGAAACTGCAAGCTTATGAGTAAACCGATTCAGATGGAACGCGGCGTCAAATATCGCGACGCAGACAAAATGGCGTTGATCCCGGTGAAAACCGTAGTAACCGAGCGTCAGGAGTTGTTGCGCAAGCCGGAATGGATGAAGATCAAACTGCCCGCCGATTCCAGCCGTATTCAGGGCATCAAAGCGGCGATGCGTAAAAACGGTCTGCACTCTGTCTGTGAAGAGGCCTCCTGCCCTAACCTTGCAGAATGTTTTAACCACGGCACCGCCACTTTTATGATCCTTGGCGCTATCTGTACGCGTCGCTGCCCCTTCTGTGACGTTGCGCATGGCCGTCCGCTTACGCCGGACAGCAACGAACCGGCTAAGCTGGCACAGACCATTGCCGATATGGGCCTGCGCTACGTAGTGGTGACCTCCGTGGATCGTGACGATCTGCGTGACGGCGGCGCACAGCATTTTGCCGATTGCATCACTGCTATCCGTGAAAAAAATCCAACGATTAAAATCGAAACGCTGGTGCCTGATTTCCGTGGCCGTATGGATCGCGCGCTTGAGATCCTGACCGCGACGCCGCCGGATGTGTTTAACCACAACCTGGAAAATGTTCCGCGTATTTATCGTCAGGTCCGTCCCGGCGCCAACTATGAATGGTCGCTGAAGTTGCTGGAGCGCTTTAAAGAAGCGCATCCGAATATCCCGACCAAATCGGGCTTAATGGTGGGTCTGGGCGAAACCAATGCGGAAATTATCGAAGTAATGCGCGATCTGCGTCGTCATGGCGTCACCATGCTCACGCTTGGTCAGTATCTGCAGCCCAGCCGCCATCACCTGCCGGTTCAGCGCTATGTCAGCCCGGCGGAATTTGAGGAAATGAAAGAAGAAGCGCTGGCGATGGGCTTTACCCATGCCGCCTGTGGTCCTTTTGTGCGCTCTTCCTATCATGCCGATCTACAGGCTAAAGGGCTGGAAGTAAAATAACCCCCCTTTCCCCTGCCAAAAACGCAGCTTCCGGCTGCGTTTTTTATTGGTTCAGATAGCGGCATGCGAATGCTAAAAATAACAGCGCGCGGCTGTTGCCGCCAGGCTCCGCGCATAAAAAAGCCAGCTAAGCTGGCTTTTTTAACGCTGCTGCGAAGTTACATTTTGTAACTTAACGCTGCCGCCGGTTTTACTCTTTATGGGTGACGCGCTCTGCGGGCATCTCTTCTGCTTTCGCAGCCGATACCGCATCCTCATCCTTCATCGCTTTTTTAAAGCCTTTAATGGCAGCACCTAAATCGCCACCCAGCGAACGGAGTTTATTCGTGCCGAACAGCAGTACGATCAACGCACCGATAACCAGTAACTTGGCAATACTGATACCTTCCATAACACCTTCTTACATTAAACGAGAAGCCAACTGCTGCTATTAACGCGCAGAACGTCGTTTAATACAACTGTCACTTGTAACAGATTACAAATTTTTTTGAAGCGCCGCTTAAGCCAGCGGTTACTTATAGTGCCCCGGCGCCCCTGATACCGATTAAGCGTTATGCGCCCAGTTCAGGACGGCTAAAACGACGGTTGGCTAATACCGGCAGCATTTGACGGGCGCTTTTGATACGCTCCGCGTCCAGCTCAGCAAATACCAGCGCCGGGCCTTCCGCAGCGCGCGCAACGGCGACGCCCAGCGGATCGACAATCAGGCTGCCGCCAATATTGCGTGGCCCGCATTCACCTACCGCAATCAGATAACAGGTATTTTCTAACGCCCTTGCGGTGACCAACGTTTCCCAATGCATCTCTTTTAACGGGCCTCTGACCCAGGCAGACGGCAGCACCAGCACATCAGCGCCGTCCAGCGCCAGGCGACGCGCCAGCTCCGGGAAACGAATATCGTAACAGGTCATCATGCCGATTTTCATCCCGCCAATCTCCACCAGCGGCGGAACAACCTCGCCTGCGGTAACGCGCTGTGATTCCTGCATCGCAAACGCATCGTAAAGATGCAACTTATCGTAGCGTGCGATAATTTCACCGCCGCGCAAAGCAACCTGAGCGTTAATTGCCCGCTGTGGGCCATCAGGAACATATATGCTTAATATAGTAGTCATCGCGCTTTGTTGGCTGGCGGTCAGTAGCTGAGTAAGAAAAGGGCCATCCAGCGGCTGCGCCGCTCTCACCGCCAGCCCGGGATCGTGAATATCGGTCGCCAACACGGCTTCAGGCAGTACCAGCAATGTCGCAGCGGCTTGCTGCGCCTGTTGCATCAGCTGAATACAGGTTTGCGCATTTTTCTGCCATTCGCGCGCGACAGCAAACTGTCCCATAGCAACTTTCATCTTCCCTCCTTCTTAACGATGCCTTCGCCTGCCAGGACGCGGGTTATTTATCGCCTTACGCGAGCTGTTTGATCCGATAGCTGGGCGATTCGCTATAGCCTTCACGCGCATAAAACTGGTTAGCTTTAATGCGTGACTCATGGCAATGCACTTCCATACGATTGCAGCCCCGCTCACGCGCCAGCTGCTCGGCATGCTGCAGCAAATGCTGCCCTACGCCTTTACTGCGCTCACCTTCAGCAATACAGAAATAGCTGATACGAGCAAAATCGCCAGCCAGCGCCAGCTGCGGGACGAAATGTAACGATAAAAAACCCAGTACGGTTTGCCGGTCTTCCGCCACCATCAGCATTTCATCAGGATCGTCAATCAGCTGCTGTAAGCGGCTGTTCATCAAGCTTTCGGTATCACCGTAGCCTAATTCGGTCAGTAAAGAGATTAAGGCAAAACTGTCTGTAGCTTGAGCTGGCCGAATATTCATTGCGCCTCCTTCAGGTGCGCTTACTACGTTGGGATTACCCGTTTATAGCCGTAGTTAAGGCGGTGAAGCAAGCAGATGCAGCGAGCAAAACATAACTACCGCTTTTTATGTGCAGTCACGCAATAATTAATGTTTCCTTAATCTTGCGGCGACACACTGGAGAGAGATTTTATGGGGGAAGTAATAATGAAGAATCTGATGCCGCATTGCCTGTCTGAACTCTTTGCTCTGACGTTAAGCTGCGTTTCGCTGATTATTTTTATCGGGTTATATCTCTACCGCTAATACAGGCGAAAAAAAACCCGCCTGTAGGCGGGTTTTTAAAATTCTGACTGTTAACTTACAGAGCGATAACGTTAGCAGCAGATGGGCCTTTTGCGCCGTCAGTGATTTCAAACTCAACGCGCTGACCTTCGGCCAGGGTTTTGAAACCATTGCTCTGGATAGCAGAGAAGTGTACGAATACGTCTTTGCTGCCATCTTCCGGAGTAATGAAGCCGAATCCTTTGGACTCATTAAACCACTTAACGTTACCTTTGATCTTGGACATCTATATTACCTTTACATGAAAAATGGACACTAAACTGTGTCGGGGTTAAGTACAGCAATTGCCGCGCCTTTTGTCCAGTGTGTTGTGAAGAAAAAGTGATAAATATCGCTATTTTTTCGTAAGTGACCGTTTTGTAGCAGCCAGAAACCGCCTCGTAAAAAGGACACTTAAGGGTATTCCCGCCTCTTTTATTTCCTCAAGCTTTTATAAATTAAGCCTTTTTATCAGCAAATCGCTCTACCAGCCGTGTCGCTTTACAAAAAGCGGTAAAAATGGATTTTTTTTGAATGCCTCAACCTTTACCACAAAAAATTATCACGCGTGGTAATGAAAACCTCGCGCAAAAGATAAACAAGGTTTTTTAACGCCGTAAGGTTACTCATCGGGTATCCCATACAGCCTGGCTTCAGTTTTAGCTGTAAGTTTCCTGTAAGCCCAACAATCAGAGCGGATAAAAGTTGTTAACTTCTTTCCTGTTTCTAATGAGAAATTCGTAACCCGTGCTGTCTATTTACTCTCTTGTTGAGGAAAATCATTGAATGCAGCTTTTGATTATCTGATAAGCGACGAACGCTTAATGCAACTCATTAAATTAACTTACTTTTCATTAGGTTATCTGGTGATCATAACAACCTTAAACAGATTAAGTAAATTTATAGATCTTTCATATGTTTTTGCTAAGATATTTCTCGCCGCGAGATCAGTAGTAAGGAAGATAAGGATGGTCATGAAAGTAAGATGTACCGCCTGTGGCAGTAAAAGGTTTCGCTATACTACCGGGGACCAAAAAGGGAAATGTCACCACGGCGCGGTATGTGCTTATTGCTTCAAACCTTTTACCGTACAGGATTTGTTACCTCACACAGAGATAGATCCTATTGCTCGCTGTCTTATTGGACAACGCAATAGCCGGTTAGCGCCATAGAGAAGCGGCACCTGCCTGAGGTGCCGCCAATCGCATTAAAACAGAACTTTAAATACGCCGGTAAGCGTCAGTAACCCAACGATAAAAATAATCGCAATAATCCACAGAATAATTTTCATTCCATTCCCCCTCAGGCTGCCATGCCGACGGCGAAGCCGCCGATAAGTAAAGTTAGCTGCGGTTAGCTGTTAACAAAGTCTGAGTGCCACTTCGCTAACAACCACAACGTTATCTGTCGCTTAAGTATAGTTAAGACTGAGAATTCTGCTTTTTTGCGATTCAGATCGCGGCATTCGGTTTTACCGTAGCCTGCCGCTTCGATCTGCGCCGTAAAGGCCGCTAAACTTAGTGCGGGTGTTAACCCGGTGACTTAATGACTTTTTGTCAGTCTGCAAAAAGGAGGTCTTATGAGTACGATTGATACTAATATGGGCAGATATTGTCTGAAGGCGAAGCATGCCGGTAACCATATCAAGGGTTCTATTACCATCAACGATGAGGGCGGCGACCAGCTCTCTTTACAGGAGTTCGATGAGCATTATCTGGATGATGTGGTCAACAACGTTATCTATCCGGTAACCGGCGGCAACCGCGAAATTACACGGGCGCTACGCGAACAAATGATCAAAGCAGGTTTTACCCAGCCGCATTAAACAACCGGGGTCACCGCTGCGTGACCCTAACGCCTGGCAATCGGGGCAGCAGCGCAGCCAGGGTTGCCGACTTCGCTGCTGCCTTAGCTTAGATCAGAGAAGAAAGCAGCAAACACCCCACCAGCCCGCAGACGGAGATGATGGTTTCCAGCGCCGACCAGGAGCGCATGGTTTCACCAATGGTCAGGTTAAAATACTCCTTAAACAGCCAGAAACCGGGATCGTTAACGTGCGAGAAAATAACGCTACCGGCTCCCACAGCGATAACCATCAGCTCCGGGCTGGCGCCGGAAGTGGCAATCAACGGCGCCACGATGCCACCGGCGGTAATGGCGGCAACGGTTGCCGATCCCAGCGCAATACGCAGCACGGCGGCGATCGACCAGGCCATAAAAATAGGCGACAGGTTAGTTGCCTGCATCAGTCCGGCAATATATTTATCCACGCCGCTGTCTACCAACACCTGCTTAAAGGCGCCGCCGCCGCCAATAATGAGCAGCATCATGGCGATAATCTTGATGGAATCGGTCAGCGTATTCATCACCTCTGCCATACTGCGGCCACGATTAAGACCAAAGGTAAAAATACCAATCAGTACGGCAATCAGGGTTGCCATCACCGGATCGCCAAAGAACTCGGCCCAGGGCAGCAAGGCATGACCTTTTGGCAGGATCATCTCCGCCACGGCACGTAAGGCCATCAGGATAACCGGCACCAGCGCCGTCCAGATGCTCACGCCAAAACCGGGCATTTCCGCTTCGCTAAAGGTCTTAGGGTTATAAAGCCCTTCCGGGATGGGTTTATCAATATTTTTCAGAAAGCGTGCGTAGACCGGGCCGGCAAGGATTACCGTCGGGATCGCCAGCAGCGTGCCGAACAGCAGCGTTTTGCCCATATCGGCGTTAAACAGCGTGGCGATGGCCGTCGGGCCAGGGTGCGGCGGCAGAAAGCCATGCGTCACGGATAACGCGGTGGCCATCGGTACGCCAACGTAGAGCAGCGGCACGCGCGCCGACGCGGCAATACTGAAAACCAGCGGCAGCATCAGGACAAACCCCACCTCATAAAACAGGGCAAAGCCTACGGTAAAGCCGGTTAATACCACTGCCCACTGAATATGGCGTTGACCAAATTTAGCAATCAGCGTAGTAGCAATCCGCTGTGCTCCGCCGCAGTCCGCCAGGAGTTTCCCCAGCATCGCGCCGAAACCCATAATCAGCGCCAGGCTGCCGAGCGTGCTGCCGACGCCGGTTTTAATGGAGGCGACCACCTTATCGACCGGCATTCCCTGCATTATTCCCACCACCAGCGCAACCAAAATTAGCGCGATAAATCCATTAAGCTTGAAGCGAATCATTAGCAGGAGCAGCAGCGCGACTCCGACCGCAACGATAACTAATGGCATAACTTTTCTCCGGTGAATAGCCGCCAGGAACAACGGCACGACTTTATCATTGTGGGTCACGCCAGGGATAAACTGAGTGACATGCTTAGCAGCAAATGAAAACGCTACCGTGTTGTTACCGATAACATGGTAACGGTAACAATTTGTCACTGGAATGAGAGCCACAGGTAGAATTATTGATTTGCGAAGATGATCAACTTTTTGCCGCTATGTTAAGCGTTGGTATCTATCCATAGCGGAGCGGTTGGCTGTTAAACTCACCTCCACCTTATAAAAACCGTGGCGGAAATAAATATGCTAACCAGCCAGACGATCGCTAACCGACAAACGTTTTTTGGCCGGGGCAGCCTGCAACAGCTGCTGCCGCTACTTCAGCAGGCACCGCAAGCGACGCTGTTATTTTGCAGCCGTTCCTTTCTGAACAGTCCGCATTACGCAGCCATCAGCCCGGCGCTTAAGCCGTTGCTTATCGGCCATGAAGTCGTTACTCATGAAGCCTCGCCGGATAATATCGACCGCTGGGTGCAGCGCTGGCGCGGCCAGGTTGAGCGCGTAGTGGCTATCGGCGGCGGCAGCGTTCTGGATGCCGCCAAAGCCTTTGCCGCCGTTAGCCAATATTCGCTTAATACTCTGCGCTATCTGGAAAAGGTGGGCGATACGCCGGTCAGCGGCGCTACGCTGCCCTTAATTGCTATTCCGACTACGGCTGGCACCGGTAGCGAAGTGACGCAAAACGCGGTCGTCACCGACCAGGCTGATAACAAGGTGAAAGCCTCATTGCGTCACGCTAATTTTGTGCCTCAGATTGCCATTCTGGACGCTGATTTACTCGACGGCGCGCCGGATAAAGTGCTGGCCTGCTGCGCCATCGATACCTTTACCCATCTGTTTGAAGCCTGGCTTTCAGCCAAAGGGAATATTTTCACCCGCCAAACCGCGCTTAACGGCATGCGTCAGTTTATTAAGGGCTGGCCGGATCTTAATCGTCAGGACAGGCAAGGAGCCGAGGCGCGGGAAGCGATGCTGATGGCTTCGTGGCTGGGAGGGTTAAGCCTGAGCATGGCTGGATTAGGGATTATTCACGGTATTGCGGGCGAGCTGGGTGCCATAAAAAATTATCATCACGGTGAAGTCTGTGGTCGCCTGCTGTTTCCCTTTTTAGCGCTGCTGGATAACAGCGAGCATCCGCAGCAGCAGGCATTGATGGCTGAGCTACAGCTGGCGCTGTTTGGCGCAACGCATCCGGCGCCGGCGAACTTTCTGGCGCAGTGGCTACAGCAGCACGCTGTGTTTCCTTTCTGGCAGCAAAAGCCCACGCTTAGCGCCAGTGAAGTCGAGTGGATACTGGCGCGCGCCAACGGTAAAAACTCGCTGGTTAATTACAGCACGGCGCAACAGCGCTGGATGCTGGAACAGGCGTACAGCTGTACGGATTAATCGAAGGGAGGGCGACCATCCAGCACCTGCTGAATAATGTCCAGCACGCCTTCCTGATTATTTGACGGCGCCAGATACCCCGCCGCTGCCTTTACCCTTTCCGGCGCGTTGGCCATGGCGTAACCGAAGCCGGCCTGATTAAGCATCTCCAGATCGTTGCCGCCGTCGCCAAACGCCACAACCTGCTGGTTAGCGATCCCCCAACGCTGCTGCATCAGCGCCAGCCCGTGCGCTTTATGCAAGCCGGGAATAATCAGATCAACGGAACCATGGCCGCTGGTAACGGCGGTCGCTACGCCAGCATGATGACGCTCAATATCCGCCATCAGTATCGGAACATACTCATCAGAGAGATTCAGCGCGAATTTAAACAGACGATCGTTAATCTCATCCAGCCGGTTTATCGGCTGGAGGCGATAACAGTAGCGGCGCATTTTTTCAATATAGGCCGCTGGCGCAGAGGAAAAATACCAGGCGCTGTGATAGCCGCAAAGCACGTAATTCAGCTCAGGATAATGGCCGCACGCCAGCGTATCGATAATCTTCGTCACGTCGCCGCGAGGAAACTCGCCAACGAAGCGATCCTCGCCCGCATCGACGATATAAGCGCCATTTTCCGCCACGAAAGTGATTTCATTCGCGATCTCAGGGAAAAAAGTTCGCAGCTGATAGTACTGGTTGCCGCTGGCGACGACGAACCGGATGCCGCGCGCCTTCAGCTGTGCATATTGCTGGTTAAAGCGCGCGCGATTATAGTTTTTCCGATCGTCAAGAAAGGTGCCATCCATATCTACCGCAATAAGTTTTATATCCGCCATTATCCTGCCTCTGCTTACGCTAACTGATGCTTATCTTAGCTGACGATCCCGCCAGCTGCCGCAACTCCACCTTTAAGGTATCGATCGATAAAATTCGCCGGGCCGCATAACCCAGTAAACTTTGTGTAAAAAAAAGTTAGGATACCTTCTAATATAGCCAGCTTATCTAATACCATTATTTGGTCGTGGATGCTTTAGTACAGCCGTTTTCCACCGCGAAATATTTCCCCAGGGCAACAATAAATATTTTATTTTCAGCACGGACACTTTCAGACTGGTAGGTTTCCCCCGGCAGCATATGAAACTGAGTAGAGCTCTCATCATCGCCGTTGCATCCCTGTTGGATAATAACCCTAAAAAATGTGTTTCCCGTGTTTTTTAAACTGCCTTTATCTGCATCCAGGGAATATCTGATATGCGTTTCCCCTGGGCGAACGACAAGTATCGCGCTCATGGTCACAATCGGCACTATTTCCGTCGCCTTCTCATTCTTTCGGAACGGAATAAGCATCATCGCAGACTCTTTAAATACTATTCTGTAATAACGTTCGTTATTATCCTTAGGCCCCCGGTAAAAAACCTTAAAAGAATCTACGCCTCCCGGGGTATTCGTGAGACTAAGAGGCGACCAAATGACTTCCATCTCATCAACCTGGATGCGATTTTCATTGCCATTTCCCGGCTTATCAATTCTGTAGGCAGACACCGAATAAAGATTAGTTCGGCTGGTATCGTTGAAGACGGGGATAGAGATAAACTGTTTTTCAGGCTCGATGTCAAAAACCAATGAATTCAGGTAAAGACTCCAGGCGGGTTTTATTGTAAGCATCAACCCTAAAAGGAATAAGCCTGGTATATAAAATATACGCAACAGCAGCATGGCCTTCTCCAGGTTATTAATGCAGATTCAGATGATCAACGCCAATCCAGGTTGCCGTGACTTTCAGCTCACCGCTTGCATTAACGGTTCCCGTCCAGTAGCCGCCGTCCAGGGTGCTTTCTGAAAGAATATCATTCATCGGAAACGCTAACTGCAACTTTGTGGCGAAATAGTAACCTTCACTGGCAGAGGCGTCCCATGCTGTTTGCGTCCAGAGAGCATTGGTCATATTGACAGGCGGTTCCCCACAGCTGTTGCGTTCTCTGACGGTTGCGCCAGACTGAGAAGTATAGGAGAGGTAGGCAGGAACAGGCACTTTATAACTATTATCAGGTGAGCTAAAAATACAATAAGGAACGCCGCTAAGCGTCGTCGTATCGCCAATAACCTGAGCGGTAATACTATCTGCCTGGCGTGACGCAGACGTTGTTACAGTATATTCGAATTCAATAGCCCGATCGCTACCAATTATTCCCGGCGCATCAGGACCTCCCGCACTATTACTGGAGATAAGACTGATTCCATATTCTTTAGGGACGATATTAATCGAACTGGATGCGGTAAACTGATAATATCCTGAATAGTATACAATGCCATTAGTAAAACTAAATGTAAACATCGAATCATTATTTGTTATAGAAATACCCTTATCAACGAGGTTTTTTAAAAAAGTTTTAGACAAAAAAACATAAACATAGCCTGCACCTGTTTGTTTAAAAATATTTTTATATGCGGTTGAGCTATTATAATTATACCAGGTTGCACCATCACCGCTAAATTTTATCGAGCTGGGTTCAGGGTTAAAACCCAGGGTCGTGGTATTTAAAACCATGCCAAAAACCAGACTACTGGTTATATCTGCAGAGCGTTCATAGTTGTATGATACCATACGACACGTTATACCACTTATGTTGTTTACTACAGCGATAAAACAATTATCCGCATTTAACGAAGTAGATGGCGTTCCATCACTGGCTACCCATATTTCGGCAAGAGGATTGGTATGATTTAACGTAAGATGTCCTGCTTTTGTTAAAGTCATATGTACAGCACGCCAGATAGCATTAGTCATCAAATCCTTACATCTGATCCCAGTGGAATAATCATAATCCGTAGTGGTAACACAAATATTAGCAATATACTCATCGCTTGCGCCGACGGGCCTGGAAGCAAAATAATGATATGCTGAATCAGTTAACGATCCATAGGCATAGCTGCCATTTTCCTCACTATTACCCCCACGAGTATGGTAAAAACCATTTTCATCAATAATTTCGCCTGCTATATAACCTGATGCCGGGCAATTAGCTCCGGTGGTAATACAACGGAGCCCCTGAAAGGGAGTGTTTATTGGCGAATTTTCAATCCACATATCAAAATAATAGTTTGGCCATGACCAGATATAGCCTAAAAATCCAAGACTTGTCTGCTTAGTGGGAAACTTAGTCCATACGTTAGATCCGGTAAAGCGTGGTGAAAATGAGTTAGGCGTAATAAAATAACCGCCGTCTACGTCATTTTCAATAAACATATAATTATTACTGCCTGTATTTATCGTGATTGGCGTCACGGCTAAGCCTGAAAAGGAAACAAACAAATAAAGCAAAATTAATTTTACCCGCATAGCCTAACCTCTATCGCCCCGACCTTAAATTGCATAATATTTGCCAAAATATTATTTGACAGATTTTCATTTAAATGGTTTTTTATTAAGCGCTACTATTTTTACTTGTGCTGAAGTTGGCAATATATATCGCCAATCCAAATGGCACCACGCGCATCCTGCAGGTCAAGCCTGGTTTCACAGGCGCTCAGATTTTTTAAAAACATAGTTATAACACTATTTTGTTTATCAATATCCATTGAAAATTCTCCCCGCTCGTCCGTTCTGGTTTTCCCGGTATGACTATATATGTCCAGATTTGCAAAAGGTAGGCCGTCGTGCGTTTTAATCCTGCCGAATACCGTTACAAGCTGTTTTATTTCAGGGCTAATAACCTCAACGTTACCTGGATATAAAACAACCTTACTTTGACGCCCGCTGGCGACATTTACGCTATCTTTTGAACATTTATCATTCATAAGCTCAATTTTATACTGTTTATAAGGAGGTAAGCTTATATAATTATTTTGACCACTAAGAGGATAACTGCGCCCATTAATATTAGCCAGCATGGTTCCTGCGTTAGCAAAGCCGGTTTTTATCATCACGCCTGAAGTTTGGTTGCCTTTCCCCAGAGCAATACTATCTTTTGTCAAGCCAACGCTACCTTGCGAGCTCATATTAAATGTAGAACTACGGTCCGATGAATGGGATATTGATACGTTACCGGCATTATACTTTGTTTCATAAGAAGCATAACCATTAGCAGAAAAATCATCCGAATGATGGTTATTTTCATCTTTATGCGTCATTCGTTTCGATAGCGTTCCCCCCACCTGGGTGATAGCACTGTCGCTTATACTTTTACGTACGGTGGCATTTGCCAAAATGTTCCCTTTTTCACTCGATACACCCGTACTAAACCAGGCGGATAGTGGAACAGCAATATCAATATTAACGTACTTATTACGAATCGTGGGGCGATCGTCGTAATTATAATGCTGGATGCCAGAGCGTAGAGAGACTGAAGCATATCGATTTGAAAAAAAAGACTGACTATAATCTATATTAATATATTTGCTACCGGCATACCTGTCCTTCGTATTACTGACGGTAAAAATACCAAAATATTTCGCGATTTTTTTTAAATTTGCGGTAACGCCTGCTGACCAGGCATCATCTTTTTGTATTAATAACCTGTCGCCAATATAGCTAATTTGCCGCGAACCCCACAGGCTACCGTACCCCTGCGGCAGGCTAAAATTTAATGTTGAAATGCTACGTCTGCTGCCGTCGGTCGCCCATAATATCTGCTGGTTAATATTAAAAGCATCATTAATAATAAAGCTGGCTTCACTCTCATTGACAGCAGTGCTATCAAAACCATATAGCGTGGATTTTAAATTGACACCGGAAAGCCAGGGCTGAGTGATAGCCATCGCCACGCCCGTTACCCACGTTTCCTTACTATCAATACTGAATTTTTCACGCGAATGATAGTTGGCTTTATTATATTCAAGGCTTCCGCCAAAAATTTGCCACGTTAAATCACCTGAAACACTGGATTTACGGGAAAAAATTTTATTTATCTGAGTGTTTCGCTTGCTGACCACCTGTCCATTAACTATGACCTGGACATCGACATTATAGACCCCAAACGGCAGTCGTGACGTATCTAATTCATAACTACCCATCGGGAAATTCTGGATACTTAGCAATCGGTTGTCGCGGTAAATATGCACTTCGCCTGCTGCAGGTAAAAATACAATAACGGGTAATATTGAAAGCGTATTATCTTCGATCTGCGTACTGCTTCTGTTGCCAAAACTTGCACCATAGATACGACTGGAGTTTAACGCGCTCATGCTCGCGATCGATTGTAAGTTCCAGGTATCAACCATGCCGATAGTTAATCGATTCCCATCATAATCGCGTTCGTACATTGCGCGATAGATTTCGCTGGTACGGTATGAAGTACCTATTCCATAAATCGATCCATTAAGGTTAATATGATGTTCATGCCATGCCGTAATATTATCCATTGTGAAGTAACTGCTTGAGGTGTCTGTATTACGCAATTTGTTATAATAACTGCCAAAGGTATAATTAAATACATTTGTCATCCCCTCAACCGAGGAGCCACCCAGCATATTAGTTCGCGGCAAGATCGCCGGAACTAAAGCTTCACGATTAACATTAAGTTCAATATAAAAAGATTTGGCCTCTAAGGAGAGAAACACCTCATCGGCAATATCTAAACGTTTGCCATCCCCAAAGCTTACATTTTGCAATTTTAACAGTCTGGACTTAAGCGTTGACGATAGTTCTGTACGTTCTGGTTGATCAACCAAAACTATTTGATTGATATGGAAAGCGTCTTCTTTGATGCTTAAGACAACATCAGCTATTTTATGCTCACTTCGGTTATTTGAGACATCACCTTTATAGCGTATATATACAGGAACATTCATCCCTTGATTTAGCGCACTGACAAAAAACGCCGGGATTACATAATTATTAATACGTAAAGAGGCTGCTTTATTTGCTGAAAAAGCACTATTCGCAGTTATGCTAATAGTCAAAATAATTATTTTTTTTACACATCCACTGTGTTTCATATCGTCAACTAATTAACATTGATATATTTCTGTCCATGCCAGATGCCTATATGAGATTTACGGTCATCAAAATCTATATGCTGTAACTTTATGCTAACATCTGGCATCAGATAATAGCGTTCACGACATCCCTGCCCTAAATCCCTGGTTTTATCACGGCACGGGCCGTAAGAAATCACCCGGAATGAAGAGTTTCCTTTATTAGTCACCGTGTCACCTTGCCGTAAGAAATCAAATTTCTCTTTACGCGGGGCCACCACCAGAATAGTGTTTATAATGGCTGATGTCATAGCTTGCCCCTGTTTCCTGATAGTCGTTCCATCGTAATCTGTTACCGGCTCATCAGACCAGGATAAACGATAGTAACGCTCTTTATCATCTTCAGGGCCGTTATAAAAAATGCGGAAATTTTCTTTCGATTTCCCTGGCATTATCAGGTTTACCGGCGTGGCAAGGAGCTCAGATTTACTGTCCATAGGAATAACAATACCGTTTTCCATAGGTGATGAAATACGTTCAACTTTCAGGCTGACTAACCGTGCAGAATCGGTTGGGTTGCCTATTTCCTTTGCCAACGTTGAAGCTGCTGGTGGCATAATTGAAGTGACTTCACCAATATTAATTGCTTGTACCGAAAAAGGTATTAAATACGTAAGGAAAAAACTAATTAAGCTGTTTATTTTCATTCGGATGCCTTAACAGGAGGTGTTAGCCCCCTTTTTTAATACTCAGTTTGGCATTACGAAGATGTTACAGGTACGGTCCACACTGCAGTAAACTGGACCCGAACATCGCCATCCCAGTAGCCATCGTTCAATTCTTTAAACGGTGCCGATGTACTGCCATCGGAAGTCGCGGAGGCAATTGAAAAATTAAACGCCCCATGAGCAGTTGTGCGTGCAGTTCCGGTATAGGCTGAACTGAGCGCCAGTGAGTCAAGTCCAGCAGTCACATTATTTGCTGTATCAAACATGGTAACCGCTATTGATTTGCTTAATGGTTCCCCATTCCAGGACACGCCCACTTCCAGAGTTGAATCATCAGTGTTGCGAGTTAATGTGCTGCTTATAAGCTTTGAAGTCAGCATAAAATCGGTGGCGCCAGACTGGCCCTGAATGCTGATATCAAATGCGCCTTCCTGAGTATTAAATGCTTCAAGGCCTTCCGAATATTGAAAATTAAGCGACTTCATTGGTGTTACCACTAATGAACTAATTGTATCTTTGGATGCACTGGCATCCCAACTGGCTGTCGCTGAGGCTGTTACATCAGCTGATGCGTTGCAAGAGGCAAAAACAATAGCTGCAAAGACATAGCCCGACAAGGTAAGTTTTTTCATGTGTTTACTCCAAAACATAATGCTCTGTATTCAGGCGATAGACCGCACAAATTAGTTATCCACAGAGCAGTTTTTCATTTTAAAAATAAGTTATCTTAGACTGCAACCAGGACCATAATTGATCTGTCGCAATTTCCATATCTTTTATATTTGGTTAAAAGACGCGTCTATTCTAGATCACTATTTCTGGCATTGTAAAACAAAAAACAGAAAACACAGGCCGCTAAGTTCAAATACGGCATATCCCTACCAGAATATAGCTCTATTTAACTGATAAAAATATCTACAATAAAAATCATGCCATTGCTAATTTAAGAATTTTCCATTAATTACAAAAAAACTAAACTCTTCATTTAATATTAAGTTTTATAGTTATTGTCGTGTTAGTAGCAAATCCCCAGCAAAAATAGAAATGGCTATTTTTCAGTTTACTGGTTACTGGGAAATTAAATTATTCCTGACTCGTTACAGGAATGCCGGCTATCACAGGATCAATTAAACGCTGACCCGCTCCCCAGGATTAGTACACCACGATACTAGCAATGTTTTTATAAGCAATAGGAGGAAATTTCCGTGAAAAGCGTTTTTCCAACGAACAAAGCAACAATAACCTCCGGGAAGCCGAGACCGGGGTTTTCGCCCGAGCGTTCTGTCGTAAGCTGACGCGGTTTTTGACAAACGTGTCCCAAATCTGTCCTGCGTTGAAGATCTGAGAGCTGGAGGAGAGATCTAAGTGATTGATATTTAATGGCACGCCCTACAGGATTCGAACCTGTGACCTACGGCTTAGAAGGCCGGTGCTCTATCCAGCTGAGCTAAGGGCGCATTGGTGAGTTGCGTCGAATTATACGGTGCGCAGACAGCGAGTCAACGTTTTTGCAGCCGCGTCGCTCCCATCGCCGAAGTTGTAGCCAGCCAGCGTGATTCAGGGACTGACAGCAGCCTGTGCTTCTGACAAAATATGTCCCATTCCCCGATTCACTCAAACAGATGGATTTCTTCACTGATGGCAGCAAAAATTATTGACGGTAAAACGATTGCGCAGCAGGTGCGCCTTGAGGTTGCCGAAAAAGTGAAACAGCGTCTGGCGGACGGAAAACGCGCGCCGGGTCTGGCGGTGGTGTTGGTTGGTGAGGATCCTGCTTCCCAGATTTATGTCGGCAGCAAGCGCCGCGCCTGCGAAGAAGTCGGTTTTATCTCCCGCTCTTACGATTTACCCGTCACCACCAGCGAAACTGAGCTGCTTGAGCTGATTGACGCCCTGAATAATGACGGCGAAATCGACGGTATTCTGGTGCAGCTTCCGCTACCTGCAGGCATTGATAACGTCAAGGTGCTGGAGCGCATCGCTCCGGATAAAGACGTTGATGGTTTCCATCCCTACAACGTAGGCCGCCTGTGCCAGCGCGCCCCGCTGCTGCGTCCCTGCACGCCACGCGGCATTATTACGCTGCTGGAGCGTTATAACATCGACACCTACGGTCTGAATGCGGTCGTGGTTGGCGCCTCGAATATCGTCGGACGCCCGATGAGCCTCGAACTGCTGCTGGCTGGCTGCACCACAACGGTTACGCATCGCTTTACCAAAGATCTGCGTCAACATATTGAACATGCCGATCTGCTGGTAGTGGCCGTAGGTAAGCCAGGCTTTATTCCTGGCGAATGGATTAAGCCGGGCGCCATTGTGATCGATGTTGGTATTAACCGTTTAGCAAGCGGCAAAGTGGTCGGTGACGTTGAATTTGATACCGCCGCCGAACGTGCGTCCTGGATTACGCCAGTGCCGGGTGGCGTTGGGCCGATGACGGTCGCTACACTGATCCAAAACACGCTGCAGGCGTGCGAAGAATATCACGACAAAGGAACCGTATAATGGCGACATTTTCCCTGGGTAAACACGCACATGTTGATTTGTGCGATCTGCTGAAGCTTGAAGGCTGGGTAGAAAGCGGCGCGGTAGCTAAAAACCTGATTGCCGACGGACTGGTTAGCGTGGATGGCAAGGTTGAAACCCGCAAACGCTGCAAAATTGTGGCGGGACAAACGGTTGAGTTTAATGGCCAGCGCGTTACGGTAACGGCCTGACGCCGCCGCTGCGATCGGACAGCAGCAACGATTCGATGCTAAACAGCCGGCTAAGCCGGCTGTTTTCATTTCTGCGACGTTACTGAACCTGCGGAAAACGCAGCGCGCTTTTTTCCTCGTCGCTGAGTGCTGGCCGCCGGGACTGGCCGCTTTCTGACGCTTTTACCGCCGCCTCTAATACCGCCATGACCGCCAGCGCCTGCTCAGGCGGCACCGGATTCTCCTGCGCGCCGTTCAGCGCGTGAGCGATCTGGATATAATACTGGCGCTGATCGCCCGCTGGCGTAGGCAGCTGTGCTTGCTCTTCGCCACTGTACAGCACCATCGCTTCATCATCCTCACCCCACCCTGCGCTGCCGGGCGTTACGCCAGCCAGCAGCTGGCTTTCCTGACGGTCAGCCCGCCCTTTAATCAGGCTGCCTTTGGTGCCGTGTACGCTAAAGCGCGCTACGCCACCGGCCACCAGCATACTGCAGTGCAGGATCACCCGGTGCGATGGATAATTTAATACCACGTGCGCCCAGTCGTTAACTTCCGCATGGTCACGCAGCGTGGCGATATTGCCCTGCACGCTCTCCGGCAGTCCAAATAACTGAAGGGTCTGATCGATCAGATGCGGGCCTATATCGAACCACAGGCCGCTGCCCGGCACGTTCTGCTCGCGCCAGCGCACCCGAACCTGCGGGCGGAAACGATCGATATGCGATTCAAACTGCACCACCTGCCCAACCCGCCCCTGCTCTATCGCCTGGCGTACGCCGAGATAGTCGCTATCCCAGCGGCGGTTGTGAAATACCGACAGCAGCAGCCCTTTCTCCTGCGCCAGCGCGATCAGCTCACGCGCCTCCTGCATATCCAGCGTAAAAGGTTTATCCACCACCACATGCTTACCGGCTTCCAGCGCCTGGCGCGCCAGCGGCGCATGGGTGGTATTCGGCGAGGCGATCACCACCAGATCGATATCCGGATGCGCGATCGCCTGCTGCGGATCGTCGATCACGCGCATACCGGGGAGATCGGCATGGACTTTAGCGGCATTGCTGGAGGCGATAGCATATAAATTCAGGCCCGCCGTAGCGGAGATCAGCGGTGCATGAAAGGTTTTACCGGCAAAACCATAGCCAATCAGCACAACGTTAAGCATCTTTGCAGGCGTAGCGGTGTTACTCATGTTGTTCTCCTTCAGCGATAACAGAGACGTCGATGGAAGATAAAGCAGGCAGCTCATCCCAGCGACGATCGATAAACAGGCGTTGTATCTCGCTTAAATCCGCGACCCGATGAGGCTGGCAACGGTTTAGCTTTAAATGATCGGCCACCAGCCAGCGCTGGGCGCTAAACGCCAGCATGGCGCGTTTGATTTCAGCGTCCGCCTCGTGGCTGGCGCTAAGTCCAAGCGTGGGATGCACCGCGCAGGCGCCCAGCACGGCAATGTCGGCGCGATAGCGCTGCAACATCGCCAGCGTGGCGGCACCGGCGAACAGGCGCTGCGCGTTATCCCACTGCCCGCCCAGCAAAATAAGTTCAATATCGGGACGATCGCTAAGCGCCCAGGCAATATCCAGCGAGGCGGTAATCACCCGCGCCGGAACGGTCAATGCGGCGGCAACCGCCAGCACCGTATTGCCTGCATCCAGCATCAGCGTACTGCCCGGCGGGATCTGCGCCGCAACCGCTGCTCCCAGCCGCTGCCTGGTGGCGTTAAGTACCGCGCTGCGCGCCCGGCGCGTCATTACCGGCACGTCCAGCGCTATCGCCCCGCCATGATTTTTCTGCGCCAGCCCCTGCTGTTGCAGATCGTTAAGATCGCGACGCACGGTATCAACCGATACCTGTAATGCCCGAGCAAGCTGCGTCACGCTGGACTGCCCTTGTTCGCTGAGCAGCGTTAATAAGGTTTTCTGACGAGCAGCTTTATGCATAAGGATCCTCCGCAAAGCAATATACGGCAAAAAACAGCAAAAAGCCGCAAAAATAACGTATGCTGCGCGTGGATCAGCGTCTGGCTGCTAAAGGATAGCGTTACAAAGGGCTAAAGGCGGCGAGGCGTAAAAAAAAGAGAAAGAGGGAAAGCATCACTGCGCGCTAAACGGCAAAAAAAAAGGCCGGTCATCACCGGCCTTACAGAAGTTTATTTACGACGCCAGGTAGTGCCCTGCGGCCCATCCTCCAGCACAATGCCAAGCGCATTCAGCCTGTCGCGCGCAATATCCGCCTGCGCCCACTCTTTGGCCTGACGCGCATCGTTGCGCATTTTAATCAGCGCTTCGATTTCCGCAACGTCATCATCCTGCGCGTCGCCCTGCAGGAATAGCTCAGGATCCTGACCCAGCAGACCCAGCACGCCTGCCAGCTCACGCAGACGCGCGGCCAGCCCGTTAGCCACGGTCATATCTTCCGCTTTCAGGCGGTTGACCTCACGGGCCAGATCGAACAGCACCGAGTAAGCTTCCGGCGTATTGAAATCATCATCCATCGCCGTGCGGAAACGGGTAACGAACGCTTCGCCACCTGCCGCTTCAGCGTCGGCATCGGTATGACGCAGCGCGGTATACAGACGCTCCAGCGCCGCACGCGCCTGTTTCAGGTTTTCTTCGCCATAGTTAAGCTGGCTACGGTAGTGACCGGACATCAGGAAATAGCGCACCGTTTCCGCATCAAAATGCTGTAGCACATCGCGAATGGTAAAGAAGTTGCCGAGAGATTTAGACATCTTCTCGCGATCCACCATCACCATACCGGAGTGCATCCAGTAATTAACGTACGGGCCGTCATGGGCGCAGGTTGATTGCGCAATTTCGTTTTCATGATGCGGGAACATCAGGTCAGAACCGCCGCCGTGAATATCGAAATGTTCGCCCAGCTGTTTGCAGTTCATCGCCGAACATTCGATATGCCAGCCCGGACGTCCGGCACCCCACGGCGACGGCCAGCTTGGCTCGTCCGCTTTCGACATCTTCCACAAGACAAAATCCATCGGATTGCGCTTCACCTCCGCCACTTCTACCCGAGCGCCAGCCTGCAGCTGCTCCAGATCCTGACGGGAAAGAGAGCCGTAATTCGGATCGCTGTCTACGGCAAACATCACGTCGCCGTTGCTGGCGACATAAGCGTGGCCACGGGCGATCAGCTTTTCCGCCAGTTCAATAATTTCGCTGATATGGCGCGTGGCGCGCGGCTCCAGATCGGGCGGCAGAATATTCAGCGCGCGAAAATCTGCGTGCATCTCTGCAATCATGCGGTTGGTAAGATCTTCTACCGTTTCCTGATTTTCATTGGCGCGTTTGATAATTTTGTCATCAATATCGGTAATATTGCGTACATATTTCAGCTGATAGCCGCAGTAGCGTAGGTAGCGCGCTACAATATCAAAGGCCACAAAAGTACGGCCATGGCCGATATGGCTGAGGTCATAAACGGTAATGCCGCACACGTACATGCCCACTTCTCCGGCATGAATCGGTTTAAATTCCTCTTTTTGTCGCGTCAGGGTATTAAAAATTTTAAGCATTGAACTTTCCGTATAAGCGTGTGCGGATAAACGAAATCAGAAGGTCTATTTTTCACGTAAGCGCGACGCAATGCAAGAAAGGAGACAGCGCACCGCACCGGCGGCGGGCAGAAAGCCCTTCTGCGCTTACTGACGCCAGCGCGCGAATTATGTTATAAGAGGCGTCTGTTAAAACTGGCCCGGCACCCTGATCCAGGGAGCGGGTACAGCCTCTTAAAAACTCCAACCTTTACAGGATGAGATTATGGTTACTTTCCAGACTAATCATGGCGATATTGTGATCAAAACGTTTGATGACAAAGCGCCTGCGACCGTGCAGAACTTCCTGGACTACTGTCGTGAAGGTTTCTACGACAACACCATTTTTCACCGTGTGATCAACGGCTTTATGATCCAGGGCGGCGGCTTTGAGCCGGGCATGCAACAGAAAGCCACCAAAGCGGAAATCCGCAACGAAGCCAACAACGGCCTGAAAAACACCCGCGGCACGCTGGCGATGGCGCGTACTTCCGCACCGCACTCCGCTACCGCGCAGTTCTTTATCAACGTAGCAGACAATGACTTCCTGAACTTCCGTGACGAAAGCCTGCAGGGCTGGGGTTACTGCGTGTTTGCCGAAGTAGTAGAAGGCATGGACGTGGTTGAGAAAATCAAAGGCGTTTCTACCGGCCGCAGCGGCATGCATCAGGATGTGCCGAAAGAAGACGTGATCATTCAGAAAGTCACCGTTAGCGAGTAATGTCACGCACGCTATTTATCGCAGATCTGCATCTGTGTCAGCAAGAACCGGCAATTACTGCCGGTTTTCTGCGTTTTTTGCAGCGCGAAACGCAAAATGCCGATGCGTTGTACATTCTGGGCGATCTGTTTGAGGCCTGGATCGGCGATGACGATCCCAACCCGCTGCATCAGCAGGTTGCCGCTGCGCTGCGGGCGCTGCCGCTGCCGGTTTATTTCATTCATGGCAATCGCGATTTTCTGTTGGGCCGACGCTACGCCCGCGCCAGCGGTATGCAGTTGCTGCCGGAAGAGCAGGTGCTGAACCTGTACGGCAGATCGGTGCTGATTATGCATGGCGACACGCTATGTACCGATGATGAAGGCTATCAGCGTTTTCGCCGTAAAGTGCATCAGCGCTGGCTGCAAAAGCTGTTTCTCGCCCTGCCGCTGCGGCTGCGTCAGCGCATCGCCCTGCGTATGCGCGACGGCAGTAAAGATGCTAATCGGCAAAAATCGGTCGCGATTATGGATGTGAATCCTCAGGCGGTGGTGGATGCCATGCAGCGCCATCGGGTGCAGTGGCTGATTCACGGTCATACCCATCGTCCGGCGGTACATACGCTGACGGTTAACGACCAGCCGGCGGAACGTCTGGTGCTGGGCGCCTGGCACCGCGCCGGCTCAATGATCGAAGTGACCCCGCAAGGGCTTTCCCTGATCCATTTCCCTTTTTAAAAGCGGTGAGCAGGCCGCTTTTAGCGCCGTAATCCAGCTACGCAACCGTTTTCCTTGCGCCAGAGACATGATATTCTCTGTGCCCTTCCCGACCGCGTGAAAACCACGCCGGTGTCTTTTGGATAATCACAGGAGTCGCATCCGCATGTCTCTTAACGCCGCCCCGACCCGCATCGCCATCGTCATGGGTTCTAAAAGTGACTGGGCCACTATGCAGTTCGCTG
Organism: Mixta theicola; assembly: GCF_002895925.1. Classification (GTDB taxonomy): domain Bacteria; phylum Pseudomonadota; class Gammaproteobacteria; order Enterobacterales; family Enterobacteriaceae; genus Mixta; species Mixta theicola. The sequence continues at coordinate 94,360 of NZ_NWUO01000003.1, forward strand.
CGGAAATCCTTACCGTTCTGGACGTTCCTTTTCATGTTGAAATCGTTTCTGCGCATCGCACGCCTGATAAGCTGTTTAGCTTTGCCGAAGGCGCGGCGGACAACGGTTTGCAGGTGATTATCGCCGGTGCCGGCGGCGCGGCGCATCTGCCTGGCATGCTGGCGGCGAAAACGCTGGTGCCGGTGCTGGGCGTACCGGTACAAAGCGCGGCGCTGAGCGGCATCGACAGCCTCTATTCCATTGTGCAGATGCCGCGCGGTATTCCGGTCGGCACGCTGGCGATTGGTAAAGCGGGCGCGGCCAATGCCGCCCTGCTGGCGGCCCAAATTCTGGCGACGCACGACCGCGAGCTGGCGACGCGCCTTACCGCGTGGCGTCAGGCGCAGACGGATGAGGTGTTGAATAACCCCGATCCGCGGGAGGAAGCATGAAGCCGGTTTGCGTTCTGGGCAATGGGCAGCTGGGAAGAATGCTGCGTCAGGCGGGCGAACCGCTGGGCATCGCGGTTTATCCGGTCGGCCTGGACGCTGAGCCGGAAGCGTTACCGATTCAGCAAAGCGTGATCACCGCTGAAATTGAGCGCTGGCCGGAAACGGCCCTGACGCGTGAGCTGGCGCGGCATCCGGCCTTTGTGAACCGCGATATTTTTCCGCTGCTTGCCGACCGTCTGACGCAAAAGCAGCTGCTTGATCGACTGGGGCTGGCGACCGCGCCGTGGCGCTTGCTCGCTTGCGCCGAACAATGGCCGCAGCTTTTTGCGCAGCTGGGCGAGCTGGCGATCGTTAAGCGTCGTACCGGCGGGTATGACGGACGCGGCCAATGGCGTTTGCGCGCCGGAGAAACCGACGCGCTGCCGGCTGATTGCTACGGCGAATGCATCGTTGAGCAGGGCATCAACTTTTCCGGTGAAGTTTCGCTGGTGGGCGCGCGCGGACATAACGGCAAGACGGTGTTTTATCCGCTGACGCATAACCTGCATCAGGAAGGGATCCTGCGCAACAGCGTAGCGCTGCCGCAGCCTGACCGCGCACTGCAACAGCAGGCGGAGCAGATGCTGAGCGCGATTATGCATGAGCTCAACTATGTTGGCGTAATGGCGATGGAATGCTTTGTGGTGCCGCAGGGGCTGCTGATAAACGAGCTGGCGCCGCGCGTGCATAACAGCGGTCACTGGACGCAAAACGGTGCGTCCATTAGCCAGTTTGAGCTGCATCTGCGCGCGATCCTCGATCTGCCGCTGCCGCAGCCGGTGGTCAGCACGCCGTCGGTGATGGTAAACCTGATCGGCACCGCGCTAAATCAGCAGTGGCTCAGTGAGCCGCTGGTGCATCTGCACTGGTACGAAAAAGAGGTGCGGTCCGGTCGTAAAGTCGGCCATCTGAACCTGAGCGATCCCGATGGACAGCGTCTCGCTGGCGCGCTACAGGGGCTGGTGCCGATGCTGCCGCCGGAATATGCCAGCGGCATTGAATGGGCGCAGGCGATGCTACGCTAAACGATATGGCGGTCTGCCCCAGGCGGACCGCCAGTGTCAGAAACTACGGAACAGCGCTTTACCGCGCAGTAGCCGAATGCCCAGCCAGCCGCCGCACAGCGAAAGCAGCAGCGCCCCGCTTAACGGCAGCGCAATCCAGAGTCGATAGTCAGGCTCCCACGGAAAATCGAATACCTTACGCTGCAATCCCCATAATGCCGCCTCGGCGCCCAGCACCGCCGCCGCGCCCGCCACCATGCCTGACAGCGCAAATTCATACCACAACGTTGAACGCAGCAGCTTTTTCCCGGCGCCCAGCGTGCGGTAAACCACCAGCTCCTGTCGCCGCTGGCGCATGCCAACCTGGACCTGCGCCAGCAGCAGCAGCAGCCCGCAGGCGATAACCAGAATCACCATAATCCCCAGCGCCTGGCTTACCTGCGCCAGAACCTGACCTATCTGGCGCATCATCGCCCCAATATCCAGCAGGCTGAGCGTCGGGAAAGCACGATTCAGCTGGGTCAGCGTCTCCGCGTCGCCATCAAGGCGGAAGCTGGTTAGCCAGGTTTGTGGCTGTTCATCAAGCGCGCCCGGCGGGAAGATAAAGAAAAAGTTAGGCCGCAGGCTTTCCCAGTCAACTTTACGCAGGCTGCTAATTTTAGCGCTGAACGGCTGCGTATTGCCGGTAAAGGTCAGGGTATCACCGAGCTTCACGCCTAAACGATCGGCCAGTTCCACCTCCATTGAAACCTCTCCGGCGCGCGGCGGCCACTGTCCGGCCACAATCGGGTTATGTTCCGGGCGGTGCGCTAAGGAGGTCAGATTAAGCTCGCGGTTTAGCGCGTTATCACGTCGTGGATCGGCAGGCTGCTGATTAATTGCCGTCAGGCGCACGCGTGCAACGGGATAAAAGGTACCGGGCTCAATCCGATGCTGCGTCAGAAAGTGCCGCACGTCTGCCACCTGTTCACGGCTGATGTTCAGTAAGAAATAGTTAGGGCTGTCGGCAGGCAACTGTTGCTGCCAGCGATCGAGCAGATCGCCGCGCAGCACCAGCAGCAGGGCCAGCAGCATAAAGGAGAGCGAAAAGGCGGCCAGCTGGCTTAAGGTTACCCACGGCTGACGCAGCAGACGATTTATCGCCAGACGCAGCGCCAGCCGACGCACGGTCAGCCGACTCAGCAACCAGAGCGCGCCCCACCCCAGCGCCGCCAACAATGCCGCCAGCAACAGGATCCCCGCCAGCAGCACCCAGAGCAGCTTGCTGCTGCCGACCAGCAGCACCAGCAGCAATACCACCACCAGCGCCATTACCGGCAGATAAAAGCGTAACGGCCAGATGGCGGTGATGGCGTCCTGTCGCAGCACGCGCAGCGGCTGCGTCGCTAACAGTAATCGATAAGGACGCAGCCCTACCAACAGCGAAATCGTAAACAGCGCGCCCAGCGACCAGATCCACGGCCAGACGCCGGCGGCAGGCAGCTCGCCGGGCAGCACCGGGCGCAGCATAATTATCAGCAGCCGCTCGAATCCGGTACCTAATGCGCTACCAGCCAGCGCCGCCAGCAGCAGCACCGCCAGCCACTGTCCGCCAATCAGTTTGTGTAAGGCGCTGCGCCCGGCTCCCAGCGTTTTCAACACCGCCACCAGGTCGTAGCGGCTGCGGCAATAGTGGCTCATCGCCACCGCAACGGCCGCGACCGCCAGCAGTAGCGTCAACAGGGCCGACAGCAGTAAAAACTGCTGGGCGCGCTGCATCGATCGGCCCAGCGCATCTTCTGAATTTTCCACGCTCAGCCAACGCTGATCGCTTTTTAACTGCGGCGTAAGCCAGCGATCGTAGCGGCTTAGCGCCTCCGCATCGCCAGCCATTTTATAACGCCAGGTCAGGCGGCTACCCGGCTGCACCGCGCCGGTTTTTTCAGCGTCAGCCAGGCTCATTAGCAGCCGTGGCGCGGTTTGGAAAGGATTAAAACCGGCATCCGGCTCCTGCAAAACCGCTCCGGCGATATGCAAACGGGTATCGCCGACATCCAGTTCATCGCCGGTTTTAACACCGGACAGCGCCATCAGCCGCGGCGCCAGCAGCACGCTGCCGGGCTGCGGTTTTAGCCCCGGCGGCTCGGTGCGTAATTCGCCAAACATTGGATAATGTTGATCGACCGCTTTTACCGCTGCCAGCTGCGGCGTCTCGCCCGCAAAGGTCATGGTCATAAAGGTCAGCTGGGCTGAGACTTTCAGCCCCAGCCGCTGCGCCTGATCCAGCCACGGCTGCGGCACCGGATGCGCGCTGCTTAGCGTGCGGTCGCCCGCCATAAGTTCGCGGCTTTGCTGCGTCAGCCCTTTTTCCATGCGGTCGCCCAGCTTACCCAGCGCCAGTACGCAGGCGACCGCCAACGTTAGCGCCAGCCAGACTATCAACAGCGAGGGCGAACGCCACTCGCGCCAGAACCAGCGCCAGATCATGCTTCCTCCCACAGTTTGCCGTCACGCACGCGTAGCCGCCGATCGCAACGCGCCGCCAGCTGCATATCGTGGGTAACCAGAATGAGCGTGGTGGCGCTGTCGCGGTTCATGGAGAACAGCAGATCGGCAATGCGTTCGCCGGTCTGTCGATCGAGGTTGCCGGTCGGCTCATCAGCAAACAGTACGTCAGGGCGGCCATTAAAGGCGCGAGCCAGCGCCACGCGCTGTTGCTCGCCGCCGGAAAGCTGCGATGGTAAATGATGCAGGCGTTTGCCCAGGCCCAGCTGCTCCAGCAGCGCCTGCGCCTGGTCGCGACTCTGACGTTCAGGATGGCCGCGCAGCAGCGCAGGCAACTGCACGTTTTCCAGCGCGTTCAGCCCAGGCACCAGCATAAAAGATTGAAACACGAAACCGACATGGCGCGCCCGCAGCGCCGCACGCTGTTCCTCGTCCATTTCCTGCAGCGGTTTGCCGCACAGCCTGACCTCTCCGCTGCTGCCATCATCCAGCCCGGCGAGAATGCCCAGCAGGGTGGACTTGCCCGATCCCGACTCGCCAGTCAGGGCGATGCTCTGCCCCGGTTTGACAACCAGGTCAACTCCGGTAAGGATGAGCAGCTGATGCTCCTCTTCACCGACGGATTTAGTAAGACGATGAACTTCAATAATGTTTTCCGCTGGCATTATCCCTTCCTGTTGTTATTACTGTTATTCACGCGTGTGGCGTCCGCAGAATCATTATTGGTTCTCGGCGATAGCCTGAGCGCCGGTTATCGCATGTCTGCCAGTCAGGCCTGGCCAGCCCTGCTGGATAAAAAATGGCAGCAGCAGCCAGAGGTGATCAACGGCAGCATTAGCGGCGATACCGCCGCACAGGGGCTGGCGCGCCTGCCTGCGCTGCTGCAACAGCACCATCCTCGCTGGGTATTGATCGAGCTGGGCGCTAATGATGGCCTGCGCGGTTTTCCGCCGCAAAACATTGAGCAGGACTTAAGTAAAATCATCAGCACGATTCAGGCGGCTGACGCGAAACCTCTGCTGATGCAGATCCGTCTGCCGACAAACTATGGCCGCCGCTATAACGAGGCTTTCAGTAATATCTATACCAGACTGGCGCAGCAGTACAATATTCCGCTGGTGCCCTTCTTTATGGAACAGGTTTATCTTAAACCACGCTGGATGCAGCAGGATGGTCTTCATCCCGCGCCGGATGCGCAGGCTTTTATTACCGATCTGATGGATCAACAACTGGCTCCCTTAGTTAAACATGAGCAATAAACGGCACAGTGGCCACGGACGTAAAGTTATGCAAAAAAACGTATTAATTACCGGCTGCTCCAGCGGTATCGGGTTGGTCGCCGCCAACGATCTTTTAATGCGCGGCTATCGCGTGCTGGCCGCCTGCCGCAAACAGGAGGATGTGGCACGAATGAACGCATTGGGATTTACCGGGATTCAGCTCGATCTCGACGATGCGCAGAGCGTGGCCCAGGCGGCAGAGCAGGTTATTTCCCTGACCGGCAATTACTTGTATGGCCTGTTTAATAATGCCGGATATGGCGTTTACGGCCCGCTGGAAACCCTGTCGCGTCAGCAGCTGGAACAACAGTTTGCCAGCAACCTGTTCGGCACCCACCAGCTGACTATGCTGCTGCTGCCTGCCCTGCGCGCCAGCGGTGACGCGCGTATTATTAATACCAGTTCGGTGATGGGCCTGATCGCCACGCCGGGGCGCGGTGCCTATGCCGCCAGTAAATATGCGCTGGAGGCCTGGGCCGATGCCCTGCGTATGGAGCTACACGGCAGCGGCGTTCGCGTCAGCCTGATAGAGCCCGGCCCTATCCATACGCGCTTTACCGACAACGTAAACCAGACACAGCAGGAGAAACCGGTTAAAAATCCTGGCATTGCGGCACGCTTTACGCTGCCGCCGGAAGCGATACTGCCTAAGCTGCGTCACGCACTGGAGAGCCGCCATCCGCGCCTGCGTTATCCTGTGACGCTGGTCGCGCATGCGATGAGTTGGCTGCGGCGCTTGCTGCCGGGTTGGATACTGGATCGCATTTTACGCGGCAACTAACGCGGCAGCGCAAATTTGGCTTGAAGCCGAAGGCAACGCCCCAATATCGTAACAAAGTCATCAGACAAAGAGACGCTTACATGTCATTACACGCTTCGATTATTGATATTAACGAATCAAACCTGCAGCAGACGCTGGAACAGTCTATGACGGTGCCGGTCCTGTTCTATTTCTGGTCCGAACGCAGCCAGCACTGCCAGCAACTCACGCCGGTGCTGGAGCGGCTGGCGCAGGAATACGCCGGGCAGTTCGTGCTGGCGAAGCTCGACTGTGATAATGAGCCGATGGTCGCTTCGCAGTTCGGCCTGCGCGCCATTCCCACGGTTTATCTGTTCCAGAATGGTCAGCCGGTCGATGGCTTCCAGGGACCGCAGCCGGAAGAGGCTATTCGCGCCCTGCTGCAAAAAGTGCTGCCGCGCGAAGAGGAACTGAAGGCGCAGCAGGCTATCGAGCTGGTGCAGCAGGGAAAACCGCTGGACGCGCTTCCGCTGCTGAAAGAGGCCTGGCAGCTAAGCAATCAGTCCAGCGACATCGGCTTTTTGCTGGCTGAAGTATTGATTTCCCTTAACCGCAGCGATGAGGCGGAAGGCGTGCTGAAAGTCGTGCCGCTGCAGGATCAGGATACCCGCTATCAGGGTCTGATAGCCCAGATCGATCTGCTGAGGCAGGCCGCGGATACCCCGGAAATCCAGCAGCTCCAGCAGCAGCTGGAAAGCGATCCGCAGAATGCCGAACTGGCAAGCAAACTGGCGCTGCAGCTGCATCAGGTTGGCCGCAACGAAGAGGCGCTGGAGCTGCTTTACCGTTTTTTAAAGAGTGATCTTAACGCCGCCGACGGCCAGGCGCGTAAAATGCTGCAGGAAATTCTGGCAGCGCTCGGTACCGGCGATGCGCTGGCGGCAAAATATCGTCGCCTGTTATACTCCCTGCTCTACTAATTTCTGCCGACAACGGGCCAGGGTTCGGCCCGTCATAAGACAGTCTGGAGGTTGTATGTTTACTGTGATCCCCGTGCTTATCGTCGTTGCGCTGATTATCGTCTGGTCAGGCATAAAAATTGTGCCGCAGGGCTATCAGTGGACCGTGGAACGCTTTGGTCGTTATACCAAAACGCTGCAGCCCGGTTTAAATCTTTTAGTCCCGTTTATGGATCGTGTTGGTCGCAAGATTAATATGATGGAGCAGGTGCTCGACGTTCCTTCCCAGGAAGTGATTTCCAAAGATAACGCCAACGTCACCATCGACGCCGTCTGTTTTATTCAGGTGGTCGATCCGGCGCGCGCCGCCTATGAGGTGAGCAATCTTGAACAGGCGATCGTTAATCTGACGATGACCAATATCCGTACCGTCCTTGGTTCGATGGAGCTGGATGAAATGCTGTCGCAGCGTGACAGCATTAATACCCGCCTGTTGCATATTGTGGATGAGGCGACCAACCCCTGGGGCATTAAAGTGACGCGCATAGAAATTCGCGATGTGCGCCCGCCGCAGGAGCTGATCGCTGCCATGAACGCCCAGATGAAAGCAGAGCGCACCAAGCGAGCCGATATTCTGGCGGCGGAAGGCATTCGACAGGCAGCGATTTTACGTGCCGAAGGGGAAAAACAGTCGGAGATTTTAAAAGCGGAAGGCGATCGCCAGGCCGCTTTCCTGCAGGCGGAAGCGCGTGAGCGCGCAGCGGAAGCCGAAGCACGCGCAACAAAAATGGTGTCGGAAGCGATTGCCGCCGGGGATATTCAGGCGGTGAACTATTTTGTCGCGCAGCAATATACCGACGCGCTGCAAAAAATTGGCTCTGCCAATAACAGCAAAGTGGTGCTGATGCCGTTGGATGCGACCAGCATTATGGGTTCCATCACCGGTATCAGCGAACTGCTGAACGAAAGCAGGCAGTCGCGGAGCAATAAATAATGTTGGCGGCCGTTATTAATCATCCCCACTGGTTCTGGTTAACGCTGGGCGGCCTGTTATTGATTGCGGAAATGCTGGGTACCAGCGGCTATCTGCTGTGGAGCGGGCTGGCGGCGCTGGCGGTAGGATTAATACGCTGGCTGCTGCCTTTTTCGTGGGAAACGCAGGGGATACTGTTCGCGCTGCTCACGTTACTCGCCGCCTTTCTCTGGTATCGCTGGCTGGCGCTGCGCCAAAAACAGCCCGGCATGCTGCTTAACCAGCGCGGTATGCAGATGACCGGTATGCAGCTGACGCTGGATGGAGATTTGGTTAACGGGCTGGGCCATGTTCGCGTCGGTGACAGCAGCTGGCGCGTGCAGGCCGACAGCGATCTGCCTGCCGGTACGCGTGTGGTGGTGATCTGCGTGGAAGGCGTAACCTTACGTATCAGGCCGCAGACACCTGAAAACTCCGGCCAGTAATTTTTTCCTGGGACGAATTGCCCTGTTCAGGCCCTATTTTTTTGTGCGATGGCAGCAGCCGGCAAGATTATCGATAATCGGGCAATCGGCGCTCTCATCGCCAGGACAAACTTCCGCCAGCGCCAGCAGCCGTTCCCGCATGGCATTAAGCTCATTAATGTGCGCTTCGATTTCCTTAACTTTCTGCAGCGTGCGCCTTTTGACATCAGCGCTGTGACGCGCCGGATCGTTAAACAGCTGCACCAGTTCACGGCACTCATCAAGAGTAAAACCTACCTGCCGCGCCTGCCGCAGCAGCGTGAGCTCTTCCAGATGGCGAGCCGTGTAGCTGCGGTAGCCGTTTTCGCTACGCAGCGGCGGCGTTACCAGCCCTTTCTCTTCATAAAAGCGGATCGCCTTGCTGGTTAAGCCGGTTCTTTTTGCCACATCGCTAATATTCATCCTATCCCCCTTTACGCTATTGCTGGCAGGATAACGCTGATTCGCCATCATGGGTGCAGGTAAATAGGGTTAAACCGGCTTTTCCCACACAAAATAATCAGCAGGTTAAAAACTTGACCTTTCCCTTAATGGAAGGTTTAAGCTTATAGCTCCGATAATTTATCGTGCCTGAAGAGTAAGGAGAAACCTTATGTCACATACCACCCTTTTAGCGCTGGACGGCCTCACCTGCGGCCACTGCGTTAAACGCGTAAAAGAGGCGCTGGAGCAGCGTCAGGATGTTCAGCAAGCGGATGTTTCGCTGAACGAGGCGCGGGTAACCGGCGATGCCGCAGCAGAGGCGCTGATCGCCACCGTTGAGCAGGCAGGCTACCACGCCAGTCTGCAGGATAATAGCTCCCCAAAGCCTGAACCGCTGCCAGCATCAGAAAACCAGCTGGCAGCGGATAATGTATCGACTCCCGCTCAGGCCGATGCCGCAGCGGAGCATTCACGTCCTGCAACCAAAGCCGACGCCGCAGCGGATAACGCGGCGCTTTCGACCCAGGCTGATGACGCCGCAGAAAATTATCAGCTGCTGATCGACGGCATGAGCTGCGCCAGCTGCGTTAGCCGGGTGGAAAAGGCGCTGGCGCAGGTCGAAGGGGTACAGCAGGCGCGCGTCAACCTTGCCGAGCGCAGCGCCCTGGTGATTGGCTCTGTACAGCCGGATGCGCTGGTGGCCGCCGTAACGGCAGCGGGCTACGGCGCTGAAGTGATTGGCGACGAGAGCGAACGGCGTGAAAAGCAGCAGCTCAGCGCCCGACAGGCGATGCGGCGCTTTAGCTGGCAGTCTGCGCTGGCGCTGGCGCTCGGCGTGCCGCTGATGATTTACGGACTGTTTGGCGACAATATGATGCTGACCGCCAGCAATCGCAGCGGCTGGCTGGTAATCGGCGTGTTGACGCTGCTGGTGATGATCGTCGCAGGCGGACATTTTTATCGCAGCGCGTGGCGCAGTTTGCTGAACCGCTCCGCCACGATGGATACGCTGGTCGCGCTGGGCACGCTGGCCGCCTGGCTCTACTCTATCAGCGTCAATCTGTGGCCGGAATTTTTCCCGGTCGCCGCGCGTCATCTTTATTACGAAGCCAGCGCGATGATTATCGGCCTGATTAATTTGGGCCATGCGCTGGAACAGCGGGCGCGTCAGCGTTCATCAAAAGCGCTGGAACGACTGCTGGATTTAACCCCCGCCACGGCACGCGTTATCACCGCTGACGGCGAAAAAACCGTGGCGTTAAGCGATGTGCAGCTGGGGATGGTGTTAAGGCTGGTGACCGGCGATCGCGTTCCGGTTGACGGCGCTGTCACCGCAGGCGAAGCCTGGCTGGATGAGTCCATGCTGACCGGTGAACCTCTGCCGCAGCATAAGGAAGAGGGTAAAGCCTTACATGCGGGTACGCTGGTGCAGGACGGCAGCGTTCTGTTCCGCGCCAGCGCTATCGGTAAAAACACCACGCTGTCGCGCATTATTCAGCTGGTGCGTCAGGCGCAAAGCAGCAAACCGGCAATCGGGCAGCTGGCGGATCGCATCTCCGCGGTGTTTGTTCCGGTGGTGGTGCTGATCGCGCTGCTCAGCGCCGCCGTCTGGTATTTCATCGGCCCGCAGCCTTCGCTGGTCTATATGCTGGTGATCGCCACCACCGTGCTGATTATCGCCTGTCCCTGTGCGTTAGGGCTGGCAACGCCAATGTCGATCATCGCGGGCGTTGGACGTGCGGCGGAGTTTGGCGTACTGGTGCGCGATGCCGATGCGCTACAGCGCGCCAGCGAACTGGATACGCTGGTATTTGATAAAACCGGGACGCTGACGCAGGGCGCGCCGCAGGTCGATCGGGTCATCGCCTTTAACGGCTTTAGCGAAGCACAGGTTTTACGCTGGGCGGCGGCGCTGGAACAGGGTTCCAGCCATCCCCTGGCGAAAGCGATTCGCGATCGCGCCGGTGAAATGGCCCTGCCGGAAAGCAGCCAGTTTCGCACCCTGCGCGGTATGGGCGTTAGCGCTCAGCTGGAAGGCAAACCGATGCTGCTGGGAAACGCCGCCTTACTGACGCAGCAGCAGATTGAGGCAGAACAGGCCGTATCGCTGGCCGATGAGCAGGCGGCCAACGGCGCGACGCCGGTATTTCTGGCGGTGGCGGGCAAGCTGGCGGGCCTGCTGGCCATCCGCGATCCGTTGCGTAAAGAGAGCGTTAGCGCGCTGCAGCGCCTGCACGGGCTGGGCTATCAGCTGATCATGCTGACCGGAGATAATGAAATCACCGCCAACGCCATTGCGCGCGAGGCCGGGCTGGATCGGGTGATTGCGGGCGTATTGCCGGACGGCAAAGCGGCGGCGATTATTCAGCTGCAGCAGGCGGGCCGTAAAGTGGCGATGGTCGGCGACGGCATTAACGATGCCCCCGCGCTGGCTCAGGCCAACGTCGGTATAGCCATGGGCGGCGGCAGCGATGTGGCGATCGAAACCGCCGCCATTACGCTGATGCGTCACGATCTTCACAGCGTGGTCGATGCCCTGGCGATTGCCAAAGCCACGCTGCGTAATATGAAGCAGAATCTGCTGGGCGCATTTATCTACAATTCGCTGGCGATTCCTGTCGCCGCAGGCGTTCTCTGGCCGCTAACCGGCACCCTGCTCAGCCCGGTGATCGCCGGCGCGGCAATGGCGCTTTCCTCGATTACCGTCGTCAGCAATGCCAACCGGCTGTTGCGCTATCAGCCACCCGGACAATAAGCGCGCAACGCGGAACTATCCATCCTCCAGGCGCTGACTACCTGAACGGAAGTCAGCGCTTTCACCTGTTCATCGGTAAATGAAACCGCTAGCATGGGGAGTTTACTGGCGGCAAAGGGTGAAAGAATGGATAGATGGCGGCACAACCTGACCATGCTGTTGCGCATGCTGGTCCCGAAGCATTACCGTTGGCCAGCCACGGATGTCTGGCTGCCAGGCAAGCGTCAGCTGCATCTGGTCGGCAGTATCCATATGGGCACCCGCAATATGATGCCGCTGCCGCCGGAACTGCTGGAGCGTCTGGAAAAGGCGGATGCTTTGATTGTGGAAGCGGATATTACCGGCAGCGCCTCACCTTTCACCTACAGCGAACCGCAGCCGCCGCTGGCGGAAAGAGTGGATGCCACTACCCTGCAGCAGTTGAACCGTCTGTGCGATGAGTTGAACCTTAATCTGGCACAGCTTGAAGCGTTACCTTTATGGCAAATCGCGCTGACGCTTCAGGCGCAACAGGCGCAGCGGCTGGGTCTACGTCCCGACTACGGCATCGATTATCAACTGTTGCAGGCGGCGCATGCGCAGGGGCGACGCATTATTGAACTGGAAGGCGCTGGCGAGCAGCTCGATATTCTTAAAACCCTGCCGGAAAACGGTCAGTCGCTGCTGGCCGATACGCTGGAACACTGGCATACCAATGCTCGCCTGTTGCAAACCATGATTAGCTGGTGGCTGGAAAAGCCGCCGCCGCAGAGCCGAACGGCATTGCCGACCACCTTCAGCACCGAGCTAAACGATCTGCTGATGAGCCAGCGCAACCAACGCTGGAATACGCTGTTGCGCGATCTGCCGCCGGGACGTTATGTTGTGGCGGTTGGCGCGCTGCACCTGTACGGCGAGGGTAATTTGCCAGAGCTGCTAAGGCGCAGATAAAAAAAAGGCCAATATTGCTATCGGCCCGTCAAAGAGGAATTTGTTTATGATTTTGGTTATTCATCAGCAACTGAATTACTGACGCGAGGCGATTCTCTCTCAAAGCCTGCGATTTCACCAGCGCTATTTTTCACCAATTTGTAATTTTTCACCGTCAGGAAAAAGCGATGACGCCCGCGATAAAACTGCTGGAAAAGAAAAAGATCCCTTTTACGCTGCATCCCTATGAGCATGACAGCAACGAAACGCACTTCGGCGATGAGGCGGTGCGTAAGCTTAACCTGAATCCGCAGCAGGTGTATAAAACGCTGCTGGTCACGCTTAACGGTGACGGCAAACGGCTGGCCGTCGCGGTCACGCCCGTCGCCAGCCAGCTCGATTTGAAAAAGGTGGCGAAGGCCCTGGGTGCCAGAAAAGCGGAAATGGCCGATCCGCAGCTGGCTCAGCGCGTTACCGGTTACCTGATTGGCGGCATCAGTCCGCTGGGGCAAAAGAAACGTCTGCCGACGGTAATCGATACTCAGGCTGCCGCGTTTCCCACCATCTTTATTTCGGGCGGCAAACGCGGCCTGGATATAGAACTGGCGGCCAGCGATCTGGCTACGCTGTTAGAGGCAAATCTTATGGATATCGCTCGCCGGGATTAGGCGCGCTGCGCGCAGAGCCGATCGATCATCCAGCGCCCTGCCGGTCCTGGCGGGGTGCGGGTTGACCAGACGGCATCCACCGCAATATTCTGCGGCCAGCCCGCAACCGGCAGCATACGCAATACGCCGTGTCCAAACTGCTCGACCAGCCAGCGCGGCAGGATCGACCAGCCAAACCCCTGCTCCGCCATCTCCAGCAACAGTAAATAAGAGGGCGCCGACCAAACCTGGCCGCATGAAATATTTTCTCTTATGCCAGCCCAGGTGTTCAGCTTTAGCTGTCTGACCGGTGCCAGCTCCGCCTGGCTAACCTGCACCTGAGCGGCAAGCGGATGATCGCGATGAATAAATACCGCCATTTGCGCCTGCACCTGTAAACGCGAGGCGGCAATGGTTACGGGTAATGCTGACTGCACGCGGATAACGCCAAGATGGATGCGGTTGTTTTGCAGTAGCTCAATAACATCTTCGTCCTCTGCAATCATGCATTCGAATTCAATATGCGGATAGCGCGCGGCAAAGCGTTTCAGCAGCTGTTCATGATGATCCGCCTGCCAGAAATCGGAAATCGCCATGCTGAGACGAGGCTCGACATCATTCGACAGCCGCACCGCCAGTTCATCAAGCCGCTGGCTGGCTGCCAGGATCTCCTGAACCTGACGCAGCGCCCGCGCTCCCGCCTCGGTCAGTACCGGCTCGCGCCCTGCGCGATGAAACAGCTTAAACCCCAGATCCGCTTCCAGATTCGCAATGGCGGCGCTAACGGTAGACTGGCTTTTTCCCAGCGCGCGCGCTGCCGCAGAAAAAGAGCCTTTTTCCACCGTCTGAACAAATGCCTGCAAGGATTCCGGTGAATAACGCATCGTTCTATCGCTTTTTTCGATGGGAGATAGTTTCATTCTACCCCAGAGAACGATGAAAATAAGCGCCAGCTTATTTAAGGAGACGTTATGCATACCCGTTCGTTTAAAGAACGCTTGTTACATGCGGTAGGTTTTGAGGCGTTGGCTATCCTGATAGTTTCACCGCTGGCGGCGGCGGTCATGAACAAACCGCTGTTCCAGATGGGCGCGTTGGCCCTGGCGCTTTCAACTATCGCGATGGTGTGGAATATTATTTATAACGCCCTGTTTGACCGGCTGTTTCCGCGCGATCGGGTTACGCGCGGGCTGGGGCTGCGCATTATTCATGCCCTTTGCTTCGAAGGCGGCTTTATTATTATCGGCCTGCCGGTGGCGGCGAAGATGCTGGGCATCGGGTTGCTACAGGCTTTTATGCTGGAAGTTGGCTTCTTCCTGTTTTTCTTGCCCTATACGGTGGCTTATAACTGGATATGGGACAGACTGCGGGAAAAATGGCGGACTCCCTGCCATAGCGGATAAAATCAGGCCCGCCGACTTAAACGGCGGGCCTGCTGCTATTATTCACCGTTGAGCCAGGCCAGGATCATCTGGGGATAGCTGCGGCGGCGGCTTTTCTGCTTTTCCTGCTCCTTCTTTTCCGCCGCGCTACGGTAAATAATTTCACCTTTTGGCGCATACGCCTCCGCCTTCAGCGGCGACTGCTGTTTGATATACTGCTTCAGCACTTCCGCATCAACAAAACCGGTATTAACAAACCCCGGCAGCGTATTGATCGCGGGATAGCCATCACCGCCGTTGGCGTTAAAGCTTAGCGTCGCCATGCGGTACGTTTTGTCTGCCTGCAGCGGCTCGCCGTTAATTTTCACTTCGCTAACGCCCTGCCCGTCCGCGATCAGGCTGACGTTGGCAAACTGCGCATAAGCACCGGAATCCACCTGCTTATTCGCCACCACCGCCAGATATTTTTCTACCTCGCTGCCTTTCATCTCCACCCAGCACAGCGTGTTGCCGAACGGCTGGACTTTGAGCACATCTTTATAGCTAATCGATCCCGCTTCAATAGAATCGCGCACGCCGCCGCCGCTCATGACGGCAAAGTCCGCTTTGGTTCGGGCAATCTGCGCAGCAAGGATCAGGCGCGCCAGATTGGTCTGCTCAAAGCGGACCTTGCTGCGATCCCCTTCCAGCCGCGCATCAACGCTGCCCACTTTCACCCTCAGCTGCGCCTCGCCTTTTTTCTGGAAAGGCATCAGCAGCTTCATCATGGCGCTGTTTTGCGCAATTTCCGGTTGGTAGTTAATCCATTCATCCTTACCTTCGCTGTTCTTCACCTTATGCTTCAGGTTAACCGGGATCAGCTGATAGTTCTCCAGCGTCAGCACGCCGTCACGGAAGGTAAAATCGGCCCGGCCAACATACTTGCCCCATTCATGCGCCTGTACAATCCAGGTGCCGTTCTGGCGATCGGGCACGCAGGGCGAGCCGGGAACATAATCGACCTGCTTCAGGTTATCCTGCGCCATACACACCGGGTCCTGAGAGTGGCCGCCGACAATCAGATCGAGATAGCCCCGCGGCAAAGCGCGCGCCATTTCAACATCGCCCGGCGCGTTAGAACCGTGATTACCATTGTCGTAATGGCCCATATGGGTGGCGGCAATGATCACGTCCGGCTTTTCAGTGGCGCGCAGCGCCTCCACCACTTTCTTCGCTTCGCTGGCGGGAGGCCGGAATTCAATATCGGTCAGGTATTCAGGATTGCCGATTTTGGCGGTGTCATCGGTCGTCAGGCCGATTACCGCTATTTTTAAACCCATCCGGTTAAATAGCGCCCAGGGCTGGAATAACCGTTGGCCGCTGCTTTTTTGGTAAATATTCGCCGAGAGCAAAGGAAACTTAGCCCATTTTTGCTGCTGACGCAGTACGGAGAGCGGATTATCGAACTCATGGTTACCGATAGCCATCGCATCATAGCCGACCAGGTTCATGCCGCGAAAATCGGGTTCCGCATCCTGCAGATCGGACTCCGGCACGCCAGTATTAATGTCGCCGCCGGAGAGGATCAGCACCGCGCCGCCGTGCGCCTGGACATCATAGCGAATAGCATCCATTAGCGTTTTCTGCGCAGCCAGGCCATATTCGCCCTGCTCGTTATGCCAGAAGCGCCCATGGTGATCGTTGGTGTGCAGCACGGTAAATTTATAGACGCGGCCCTTTTCCCACGCCTGCGCCTGCGATGAAAGCATGCTCAGGGAGAGTATCCCGCCCATGATAAGGGTATTGATAAAACGCAACGCTATTCTCCTTGTCGACGAACTTTCTGGCCGCGCCTGCCCGTAGCAGCCGGACATTTACTGCCATAATAGTAAGGCACGCCAGCGGATTTGTAACGCAGCCGTTGTACTAACGCCAGTTATGCCTGAAGCGCGGCAGCCCGCAATGCAGCCTGTAACATTGCGCCATAACATTTTTCACAACGGGAAATTACCGGTGAAATAGCGTTCTTCTCATCTTTATAGTCTTTTACGGTGGTTTCATTACTCTAATGTGACAAGTTAAACCTGTTTAGTACGCTATTTTTGCAATTCGATAACGATTAGTTACGGTCTCTATCAAGCCTTGCGCGCCATAAGTAAAAAAAATAGCGCCCATCTGGTTTTTTTTAGATATTCCGCAGTTTTTTCTCTTTTTAGACGTTTATTTTCAGGCTGATCCTCTCATATTGTTTTACACTGGTTACAACCGGACATACTTACCCAGAAGGAGACAGCATGCACCACAGCACCCCGCTGATTACCACCATTGTCGGAGGCCTTGTTCTCGCCTTTCTTTTAGGAATGCTCGCCAGCAAGCTACGCATTTCTCCTTTGGTAGGCTATCTGCTGGCGGGCGTTCTGTCAGGTCCTTTTACGCCGGGTTTTGTCGCTGATATGAATCTGGCGCAGGAGCTGGCGGAGCTGGGCGTTATTCTGCTGATGTTTGGTGTCGGGCTGCATTTCTCGCTAAAAGATCTTATGGCGGTCAAAGCGATTGCCATTCCCGGCGCGATTGCGCAAATCACCGTCGCTACGCTATTGGGTATGGGGCTTAGCATGGCGCTGGGCTGGGATTGGATGACCGGTCTGGTGTTTGGCCTCTGCCTTTCCACCGCCAGTACCGTCGTCCTGCTGCGGGCGCTGGAAGAGCGTCAGCTGATTGATACGCAGCGCGGCCAGATTGCGATCGGCTGGCTGATTGTTGAAGACTTAGTGATGGTACTCACGCTGGTGCTGCTGCCGGCGATTGCCGGTATGCTGGAAAAAGGCAACGCCAGCTTTGCGCTGCTGGCGTGGGATTTACTGTTTACCATCGGTAAAGTCGCCGCCTTTATGGTGCTGATGATGGTGGTAGGCCGTCGGGTCGTTCCCTGGATTTTGGCACGCAGCGCCGCCACCGGTTCACGTGAGCTGTTTACGCTGTCGGTGCTGGCGCTGGCGCTGGGCATCGCCTTTGGTGCCGTTGAGTTTTTTGACGTTTCCTTTGCGCTGGGCGCCTTCTTCGCCGGAATGGTGCTGAATGAGTCGGAGCTAAGCCATCGCGCTGCGCACGATACGCTGCCGCTGCGCGATGCTTTTGCCGTACTGTTTTTCGTGTCGGTGGGCATGCTGTTCGATCCGATGATCCTGCTCCAGCAGCCGCTGGCGGTGCTGGGCGTGTTGGCAATCATCGTTTTAGGAAAATCGCTGGCGGCCTGGCTGCTGGTGACCCTGCTCGGCCATTCACGGCGCACCGCGCTGACTATCTCCGTTAGCCTCGCCCAAATCGGCGAGTTCGCCTTTATTCTTGCCGGTCTGGGTATTTCGCTGCATATGCTCAGCGATGAGGGCCGTAATCTGGTGTTGGCCGGCGCTATCCTGTCGATCATGCTCAACCCGATTCTGTTTACCCTGCTGGAACGCTATCTGGAAAAAAACGAAAATTTCACCGAGCAAAGCCAGGAAGAAGCCGCGGAGGAAGAAAAACAGATCCCGGTTAATATCTGCAATCATGCGGTGATCGTTGGTCACGGTCGCGTTGGCAGCCTGGTGGGCCAACTGTTGGTGGATGCCGAAATCCCTATCGTGGTGGTAGAGAACTCCCGCACGCGCGTCGAAGCGCTGCGTGAGCAAGGCATCAGAGCCATTCTGGGTAATGCGACGCGCGTTGAAATCATGGAGCTGGCGCGGCTGGACTGCGCACGCTGGCTGCTAATGAGTATTCCCAACGGCTATGAGGCCGGTGAAATTATCGCGACAGCGCGTGAAAAACATCCGCATCTGGAGATTATCGCCCGCGCGCATTATGACGATGAAGTGCACTATATTCTTGAGCGCGGCGCCGATAACGTCATTATGGGCGAGCGGGAGATCGCGAACAGTATGCTGGCGATGCTGAAATCCGGGCTGGAAGCGCGGCCCATGCTAACGCCGCATCATCCCGCATAATCAGATTACGCGGCGTAACGCCGCGTAATGGTGGATTATCGCTCCCAGTACGCCTCTTCCAGGCTATCTTCCCGTTCCGGCAGGCCGCGCGTCAGACGCGGCGAGTGCTGGTTCAGCACCTGATAGCTAACGCGGTTAGCATATTTACAGACCTGAGCCAGAGAGGAATAGGTAAGGTAGTTGCGTACGTGCTTGCTGGAGTTAGGCACGTTGTTACGGTGGTAGCTGTTGGCGGTAATATCATGCAGCAGCGCCGCCAACGCACCGTCGCCCGCGCCGTTGGTGTTCATGATCTTTTCCGGTCCGCCCATATAGGGCGCAATATGCGAATAGATACGCAGCGGCTGCTGACAATCCTGGTAACGCATCGCGCGGCTGAATTCATACTGATTAAATTCGGCAATCGCGCCGGGCAACAGAGGCAGATTGGTTTTTCGCTTCGCGCTTTCTTCGGTGTAGCCCGCCATATACAGCCCATTAGGGCCGGCGGTGCAAAGTACCAGATCCACCCACTCCAGCGCTTTATCCGCCGCCAGTAGCGGATCGGCATGGCCGGTCAGCTCCAGCCCTTCCTCTTCGTTCATCGCCAAAATAGAAACATGCTCGCGCAGGAAGTCACGCCAGAACTGCGGATTCTCGGCGATGACATATTTGGTTCCCAGCGTCAGCACCACCGGCACGTTATACTGTTTCGCCCAGGCGATCGCCTGCATGGTGGCTTCCGGCATCGGTTCACCAGATTTGCAACGCACCAGATAGGAGGTCAGCACCAGCGCCGAGGCGCCAGCAATGACCTCTTCAGGAATGCTTTCCGCACGCAGCTGATTCATCATGCCGGGGCTGATCGCAAAAGTGCGTTCGCCGTTATCGCTAATCAGCGTAAAGCAGCGGCCAATGGCACCATCCACGCCCTGCAAATAGTTAAGGTCGGTACGGCTGGAGGTATTACAAAGATAGCGGTAGGCATAGCCGCCAATCTGCACGTTATTACACATCACGCCCAGCAGTACCGAGCGATCATCGGCCAGCACCGAGTAGTTATGCATGG
Source organism: Mixta theicola (assembly GCF_002895925.1). GTDB lineage: Bacteria > Pseudomonadota > Gammaproteobacteria > Enterobacterales > Enterobacteriaceae > Mixta > Mixta theicola. Next base: position 113,922 of record NZ_NWUO01000003.1, read on the forward strand.
TATTGCCGATGGTGCCGCCGGCAAACTGATGGGTAATTAAATTTTCACGCATCAGTTCGGCATAGAGCGCTTCCGCCACGTCATCTTCAATAACCAGCGAGTGGCCAACGCTAAGCCCGTAACGCGCCACAAAAGCGTTATCAACTTTTGCTTCTATATCCACCAGCGTCTGATCGATGCCGACTATCCAGCTGGTGCCGGTTTCACTTTCAGGTTGAGCGGGCTGTAACAGCGGATCGCGGGCGTTGACGGGAAAATAGTGTTTGGATTTGCGTTGGCCGGGAAATTTCATGGTTGATAGCTTCAGAATAGACAGGCGGAGAATGATACCACACTCCCCGCGGTTACTCAGCGCTGCGCATTCACCAGCGTCAGCATCATGGCGATATGCTCGTCATCGTCGTTCAGCGCCGGAATATATTCGAATTTCTCACCGCCAGCATGCATGAAAAACTCACGGTTCTGCTCGCCGATCTCTTCCAGCGTTTCCAGACAGTCGGCGGAGAAGCCAGGGCTCATAATCTGGATATGACGCACGCCTTTCGCCGGTAAGCCACGCAGGGTTTCATCGGTGTAAGGCGTCAGCCAGGGCTCACGGCCAAAGCGCGACTGGAAGGTCATCTTCACCTCGTTATCGCTCAGCCCAAGCGCACGCGTCAACGCCTCGGTGGTGTCGCGGCAGCGCTGCGGGTAATCATCGCCCTCATTGGCGAAACGCTGCGGAATACCGTGGTAGGACATCACCAGCAGATCGGGTTTCCCGTGCCGGGCAAAAGAGCGCTCAACCGACGCTTTCAGCGCGGCAATATAGGCCGGATGTTCCGCGTAGTCGCGGATAAAATGCACGTCGGGCAGCGAACGGTAGCCGGCAAAAACGCTGCTGAGACCATCCCATACCGCGGCAACCGTCGAACAGGAGAACTGCGGATAAAGCGGCAGCACAATCAGCCGCGTTACGCCCTGCGCCATCAGGCTATCAACCGCGCTTTTCAGGCTGGGATTGCCGTAGCTCATCCCCAGCTCAACGGGAATATCCAGCTGCGCGGCCAGCGCGTTACGCTGACGTTGACTGAATACCATTAGCGGCGAGCCTTCCTCCATCCATACCGAAGCGTAAAGCTTCGACACGCGCGGAGAGCGGATCGGTAGAATGATGCAGTTCAGGATCGGCCACCACAGCCAGCGCGGCGTATCAACCACGCGCTTATCGCTGAGAAACTGTTTCAGATAACGTTTAACCGCTGGCGTGGTTGGCGCATCGGGCGTACCCAGGTTGACCAGCAAGACGCCGGGTTTATCTTGCCTCATCGTATATCCCTGTTATTTCAATTGGATTAACTTGTTTTTCGCCCTGATTTTACCCTGGCTGAGACCGATAAGCTCGCCGGAAAAACCTTTCCTTACAAGAGATGAAAACGCTTAGCGGCAAAGTATAGAGGAAAGCGCGAAAGCAGCAGAGTGAGCGGGAACCGCGTGCAGAAAAAGAAAGGAATCAGGAATATCCAGCGGATATTCCTGACGGTGGGGCAAACGCGGCGCGTTAGCCCAGGATTTTCGCCAGCTCGGCGCTGACTTCGGTCACTTTACGCGTACCGTCGATTTTATGGTACTGCGTATTGCCCGCCTGCGCTTCCTGCTGATAGTAGGCCACCAGCGGCTCGGTCATTTCATGGTATTCCACCAGGCGCTTACGTACGGTCTCTTCCTGATCGTCTTTACGCGTGGTCAGCTCTTCGCCGGTGACGTCGTCTTTACCTTCAACCTTCGGCGGATTGAAGGTAACGTGATACACGCGGCCTGACGGCGCATGCACGCGACGACCAACGATACGCTCAACGATCAGTTCGTCAGGCACATCGAACTCCAGCACGCAGTCAATCTTGATGCCGGCGTCTTTCATCGCATCGGCCTGGGGAATGGTGCGCGGGAAACCGTCCAGCAGGAAACCGTTGCGGCAATCTTCCTGCGCAATACGCTCTTTTACCAGCGCGATAACCAGCTCATCGGTAACCAGTTTGCCTTCATCCATAATGGCTTTCGCCTGTTTGCCCAGCTCCGTACCGGCTTTTACCGCCGCACGTAGCATGTCGCCCGTGGAGATTTGCGGAATACCGTATTTCTCCATAATGAACTGAGCCTGTGTGCCCTTACCTGCGCCCGGAGCGCCGAGCAGAATAATACGCATTGCGTAAATCCCCTTGCGAATTCATGATCTAACTGAGAAGGCCAAGAACATACCATTAAGCCCCGGTCATCACAAGGAAACGGGACTGGAAGCGGCTCTGGCGATAATGGGTGCGTTACCTGCGGCTATCATTAACCGATTTATCCTCAGGATCCAGCCTGACGGCGGAGAACCGCTGTTTTTCAGAATCGATGCCGCGATAAAAAAGCCGGCTCGCAGGCCGGCTTAACGCTTAACTTAATGATACTCAGGCCAGCAGCAGCTGGTTCATACGGCGAATAAACTGGTTCGGATCTTCCAGCGTGCCGCGCTCAGCAAACAGCGCCTGATCCAGCAGCAGCTCAACCCATTCAGCGAAGCGCGCTTCATCTTGCGTATCCGCCGCGCGTTGCACCAGCGCGTGATCCGGGTTCAGCTCAAAGATATATTTTACCTCCGGCGCCGCCTGCCCGGCCGCCGCGAACAGTTTGGCCATTTGCGTGCTCATTTCATTGGCGTCGGTGGTCACGATAGCGGGCGTATCGGTCAGACGATGCGTCAGGCGCACCTCTTTTACCCGCTCGCCCAGCAGCGATTTCACGCGATCGACAAACGGCTCCAGCGCCTTTTCCGCTTCCTTCTGCGCTTCGTTCTCTTCGTCAGCCAGCTTATCCAGCGTTTCGTCCGCCTTGCTGACCGACTGGAAGGCTTTACCATCGAACTCGGTCAGGTAGCTCATCATCCACTCGTCGATACGATCGGAGAGCAGCAGAACCTCAATGCCTTTCTTACGGAACAGTTCCAGGTGCGGGCTGCTTTTCGCCGCGGCGTAGCTGTCGGCAGTGATGTAATAGATCTTCTCCTGCCCTTCCACCATCCGGCTGACGTACTCTTCCAGCGAGACGGTTTGCGTCGCGCCTTCGCTGCTGGTGGTGGCAAAGCGCAGCAGCCTGGCGATCGCCTGCTGGTTCGCATGATCTTCTGCCGGCCCCTCTTTCAGCACCAGGCCGAATTCGCTCCAGAACTGCTGATATTTCTCAGCGTCATCTTTCGCCAGCTTATCCAGCATCTGCAGAACGCGTTTGGTTAACGCGCTGCGCAGGTTTTGCGTAATGCGGTTATCCTGCAGGATTTCACGCGATACGTTCAACGGCAGGTCGTTGGAGTCGATCAGGCCGCGCACAAAGCGCAGGTAGTTCGGCATAAACTGTTCAGCATCATCCATAATAAAGACGCGCTGTACGTAGAGTTCCAGGCCATGCTTATGATCGCGGTTCCACATATCCCACGGCGCGCGCGCCGGAATATAAAGCAGGCTGGTATATTCCTGCTTGCCCTCTACCCGGTTGTGGCTCCAGGCCAGCGGATCGCTAAAATCGTGAGCGATATGCTTATAGAATTCGTTGTACTCTTCGTCGCTGACCTCCGCCTTGTTGCGGGTCCACAGCGCCTGAGCCTTGTTGATTTTTTCCCAACTGGTGGTGTCGCTCTCTTCATCTTTCGTTTCGATCTCTACCGGCAGCGCGATGTGATCGGAATATTTACTGATGATATTGCGCACGCGCCAGCTGTCGAGGAACTCGTCTTCGCCTTCACGCAGGTGCAGCGTGATTTCACTACCCCGATCCGCTTTGGTCAAATCGTCGATGGTGTACTCACCTTCGCCCGCAGATTCCCAAAACACGCCCTCTTCCGGCGCGGCGCCGGCGGCGCGGGTGCGTACGGTGACCTTATCGGCGACGATAAACGCGGAGTAAAAGCCGACGCCGAACTGACCAATCAGCTGGCTGTCTTTCGCCTGATCGGAGCCGAGCGACTCAAGGAAAGCTTTGGTGCCTGATTTAGCGATGGTGCCGAGGTTCTCGATCACTTCATCGCGACGCATACCGATGCCGTTATCGCTCAGCGTCAGGGTGCGGTTTTCCTTATCGACAGAAACCCGAACGCGCAGCTCACCGTCGCCTTCATACAGATCCGGCGTGGAAAGCGCGCGAAAACGCAGCTTATCCGCCGCATCCGAAGCGTTGGAAATCAGCTCGCGCAGAAAGATCTCTTTATTCGAATAGAGGGAATGGATCATCAGGTGCAGAAGCTGTTTAACTTCTGACTGGAAACCACGCGTCTCTTGTCCTTTCATGGTTTTGCTACCTCAACTGATACAGGTTTATCGAACGTTGAGGAAGAGATGGGGATGGGAAAAATATTTTCAAGCTGGCACAGGCGAATGTGCCAGCAAGTGGTCAATATTTAATCTTGTGGCGTCCGGCAAGCGAATGCGACAGCGTGGTGCCATCGACCATTTCCAGTTCGCCGCCGACCGGCACGCCGTGTGCGATGCGGCTGGCATCGACGCCGTACTGCGCGCAGAGCCCGGCAATATAGTTCGCCGTGGCTTCCCCTTCCACCGTGGGATTGGTCGCCAGGATCACTTCCTGAATGGCTTCTTTTTCCAGCCGCTGTTCCAGTCGATCCAGCCCAATATCATGCGGGCCGATGCCGTCCAGCGGTGAAAGATGGCCCATCAGCACAAAGTAACGTCCGGCAAACTGCCCGGTTTGCTCGATGGCATGAATATCTGCCGGACTTTCCACCACGCAGATTTGCCCGTTTTGCTGGCGACGCGGGTTCGCGCAAATGGTGCAAATTTCCTGTTCGGTAAAGGTGTGGCAGTCCGTACAGTGTCCAATCTCTGACATAGCGCGCGTCAGCGCCTGAGCCAGGCGCATGCCTCCGCTGCGATCGCGCTGCAATAGCTGAAACGCCATGCGCTGCGCTGATTTCGGGCCAACGCCCGGCAAGCAGCGCAGCGCTTCCATTAGCGACTCCAGCAAAGGGCTGGTTTGCATCAGAACGGCATCTTAAAGCCCGGCGGCAACTGCATGCCAGCGGAAACGGAAGACATTTTCTCCTGCTGCGCTTCGGCGATACGGCGCGCTGCATCGTTGAACGCGGCAGCAACCAGATCTTCCAGCATATCTTTGTCATCTTCCAGCAGGCTTGGATCCACCTCTACGCGACGGCAGTTGTGCGCACCGTTAATGGTGACTTTAACCAGGCCAGCGCCAGATTCGCCGGTCACTTCCATTTCAGCGATCTCTTGCTGTACCTGCTGCATTTTGTCCTGCATCTGCTGGGCCTGTTTCATCAGGTTACCCAAACCGCCTTTACCAAACATAGTTTTCTCTCTTTGCTCAGGCCGCGTAAGCCGTTACCGGTTATGCGGCGATTCAAACGGGGCGAATACTCTCCTCATCCAGATCGGCGTCAAAAAAACGACGCAGCGTCTGAATATGGCTATCCGCAATGATGGCCTGGCGCGCCTGCGCCAGTTTTTCTTCATAAATCTTCTGACGCCACTCCAGAGGCGTCAATATCGCAGGATTATCATCTTCAATGATAGTCAATTCAACCGGCTTACCGCTGGCGCTGCTTAATGCCTCGATTAACACCTGCTGCGCTGAAGCGGAGTTAAGATGACGCTGGCTGCTGCGTAAATGCAGACGGAGGCCCTGCGCCGTTTCCTCTTTCCAGGCATTAAGCGCCAACTGCTGCACCAGTTTCGGCAGCGTCAGGGAGGCAATCTCTGCGGCCCAGGCGTCGCGCTGCAGCGCTTCCTCGGCCAGCCTGGCGGCCAGCTCCGGCGTTTTTTCATGCTCCAGCGCGGAACGCAGCGCCTTCGGCGTGGCTACCTGCGGCGCTTCGATTTCGGTGGCCGTATTCTGGGCTTTCCAGCGGTAGGCCTCTTTCTTAACCGGCGCCGCCGGTTCTGCCGCCGGTCGTCTGGCTGCGCGTTCCGTTACCTGAGCGAGACGTTCCAGCGCCGAGCCTGCCGGCCGCGCGTTTTGCGCTGCCGGCTCACTCTTTTTTGTTTTGTTTGCTCCCTGCTGGCGCAACAGCTGAGTACGCGCCTGCAGTAGCTGGCTGGTGGTGTCTGGCAGAGGCGATCCCGGCGCGCCGGAGGCTGTCGCCGGTGGCGCTTTCGTCGCCTCCGGCGCGGAAAACGCCGCGGCGGCGGAAGGCGGCGCCTGCACGTTGGGCTGCGGCGTTATCACCGGTCGCGTGACCGGCTCGGCGATTTCTACCTGCGGGTGAAAAGCCAGCGCGCGCAGCAGCGTCATTTCTACGCCCATGCGGCGATCGGGCGCCAGCGGCAGCTCTTTACGCCCCATCAGGATGGTTTGGTAATAAAGCTGCACATCGGCTGGCGGAACAACGCGCGCCAGTTCGCGCAGGCGTTGTTCAACCGCCGCATACTCATCGCTGAGCGCGGCAGGCAAGAGTTGGATCATGGCGATACGATGCAGCAGGCGTAGCATTTCAACCAGCAGCGCCTCCCATTCAACGCCACGGCTGGCCGCCTGCTGCAGCAGCGACATGGTTTGCTGACCGTCGGCGGCCGCTAATGCCTCAATCAACGCCAGCGGCTGATCGTCATCCAGCGTTCCCAGCATCGCGGCGACGCTTTCGGTGGTCACCTGCCCCTCTCCGCTGGCGATCGCCTGGTCGGTCAGGCTCAGCGCATCGCGCATACTGCCGTCCGCCGCACGCGCCAGCAGCTGTAACGCACGCAGCTCCGCCGTAATGTTTTCCTGCTCCAGCACATATTCCAGCTGCTGCCGAATTTGTTCGACATCCAGCGCTTTAAGATGGAATTGCAGGCAGCGGGAAAGAATCGTCACCGGCAGCTTTTGCGGATCGGTGGTTGCCAGCAGGAATTTAACGTGCGCCGGCGGCTCTTCCAGGGTTTTTAGCAGGGCGTTGAAGCTGTGACGCGACAGCATATGCACTTCATCGATCAGATAGACTTTAAAACGGCCGCGCGCGGGCGCGTACTGCACGTTGTCCAGCAGATCGCGGGTATCTTCAACTTTGGTGCGCGAGGCGGCATCGATTTCAATCAGATCGACAAAGCGGCCCTGTTCGATTTCACGGCAGTTATCGCAAACGCCGCACGGCGTCGCGGTAATGCCGGTTTCGCAATTGAGCCCTTTGGCCAGCAAACGCGCAATGGTGGTTTTCCCGACGCCTCGGGTGCCGGAAAAAAGATAAGCGTGGTGGATTCGTCCCAGCGACAGGCCGTTCGCCAGCGCAGTCAATACATGCTCCTGACCAACGACATCGGAAAACGCTTGTGGACGCCACTTGCGGGCAAGGACCTGATAACTCATTCGTTCACGAGATGTGTTGAAAACCAGTGGGACATGCTAACACAGCCCCGCCGCTACGGCGAGGCTGAAGGCGGGTAACTCAATGACCCGGGAAGGCGACCAGGCTGTAGCAATCAATACCCAGCGCGTTAAGGCGGGCTTCGCCGCTTAAATCGTACAGATTAATCACGAAGGCGGCGTCTTTCACTTCTCCACCGGCGCGGCGGATAAGCTTAACGGTGGCTTCAATCGTGCCGCCGGTAGCCAGCAGATCGTCTACTACCAGCACCACATCACCCGGCTTAATCGCATCGCGATGCAGCTCAAGCTGGTCGCTGCCATATTCCAGAACGTAGGTTTCGCTCCAGGTTTCACGCGGCAGTTTGCCCGGCTTACGTACCGGCACGAAGCCAACGCCCAACCCCAACGCTACCGGCGCGCCAAACAGGAAACCACGCGCCTCGGTGCCGACTACCTTAGTAATTCCCCGATCGCGAAAGCGCGCAATGAACAGATCAATCGTTGTGGCGAAAGCGCGCGGATCTTCAAGCAGGCTGGTGACATCACGAAACAGGATACCCGGCTTCGGATAGTCCGGAACGCTTTTAATACTGTCTTTAAGAAATTCAAGCTGCTGTGCAGTCGCGGTCATAATGTTATGCCTGGTGAATACTAAACTGACTCGCGCAGCTTCGCCTTACGCTGACGGACAATTCCGCAGACGAAAAATAATGAAATCAGGGAAGCCACGCACGAAAACGAACAAATCTAAGCAAACCGCAGGACAAATGCAACTCTGATTGCCATGCTGGCAGTTTAAGTATTTGAAAATAGATAAGGTAAAAAGTTAATTTATGTTTTTCTCGTCGTTTTTTTCCCGCGCGACTACCGGCATTCGCCACATAAACAGCAACAGCGCCGCTAACATGCACAGCAGCATAATGCGCAGCCAGAATAGGTTCACCAGCCAAATCGATACGGCGAAGGTGCCGATCATAAGTAGCGTGGCGCGCAGCTTAACGCCCGGCGGCAGCGCCCGATGCTGCTGCCAGTGGCGGATATAGACGCCGAACCAGGAACGATACAGCAGCCACTGATGAAAGCGCGGCGAAGAACGGGCGAAACACCAGGCGGCCAGCAAAATAAAAGGCGTGGTAGGCAGCAGCGGTAAAACCACGCCCAGCGTGCCCAGCACGATAGCCAACCAGCCAATAATAAGTAAGATGATGCGCTGCATACTCTGTCCCGTGAAAAATCTATCGGGATCACTTTATCACAGCCCCCAGGCTGTGCTGCAGCCGCTGACGGGCTATTTTATCTATTGTTATTTACAGGTTTAAAATCGGCGCTTAATAAGGACTTCATTATGGGACTGTTATCCTGGCTACTTGTTGGCCTGTTGGTTGGCCTGGCGGCGGGCAAACTGATGCCGGGCCGCGGCAGCTGGCTGCCGACGCTGATTTTAGCGACGATCGGCGCTCTGGTCGGCGGCTATGTTAGCGTCTATTTTAACTGGGGAACGTTAGCCAGCCTGCACCCACGTGCGCTGTTGCTGGCGCTTGCGGGCGCATTACTGCTGGTGGCGGTATCGCGAATTATACGACGTTAAGGAGCAAAGCATGTCGCTGGAAAACGCCTCTGAAGACATTAAACTGGCGGTAGAGCTGATTATGCTGCTTGAGCAAAACGAAATTGCGCCAGAAACCGTGCTGGCTGCGCTGGAGATCGTGCGCCGCGATTTTGAAAAAAAACAGCAGAAGCCAACGCTTACCTGACAGCTGGCGGGCTCAGGCTGGGACTGGTTTTTAGCATATCAATCAGCGTTTCCACCAGTACCGGCGCATCCTGCTCAATGTCGAAGCTCTCCGGCATAAACAGCCAGTTTTCCATAATGCCGGTGATATAGCCGCGAATAATAATGGCCGCCCGTCGTATATTGAGCTCGGCGGGCAGCTGGCCTGCCTTAATGCAATGACTCAGCGACCGCTCTATCTTTTCGTAACATTCAAGATAAAGATTCTGCTGCATAATTTGTAACGGCAGCATTTCTCCCACAAACTCGCATTTATGGAAAATAATTTCCAGCAGTGAGCGCCGCCGCTGGTCGCGTGCCGGGGCTTCAAAAACATAACGCAGTATCGCGCGCATGACAGAAAGTGGATCGTCCGGGTATTTTGCCTGATACTCTTGCTCAACGTCCTCCAGGCCAGATTCAGACTGCGCCCAGATCTCATTCAGTAGATCGGTCTTGTTTTTAAAATGCCAATAGATAGCGCCACGCGTCACGCCAGCCGCAGTGGCAATATCAGCAAGCGAGGTCGCCGAAACACCGAATTCCGAAAATCGTGCAATAGCGGCATCAAGTATTTGGTGCCGTGTTTCAAGGGCTTGCTGTTTGGTTTTTCGTGCCATAGTGAGTGCTTTTACCAAGCGGCAGATTTACATACATTTGCGAATGTATGTACCATAGCATGACCATAATTTAAATGCAGCAATGGCTCAACGGTTTGTGATCCATTGACCGATCGATATTGAACAATCGAGGTTGATTTATGAAAAATAACAGAGGGTTAACGCCTCTGGCGGCCGTCCTGATGCTTTCAGGCAGCTTTTTGCTAACAGGATGTGATGATAAGTCTCAGCAGGCAGGCCAACAGCAGCAGGCACCTGAGGTTGGCGTAGTAACACTGAAAAGCGAACCGTTGAAAATTACCACTGAGCTACCGGGAAGAACTTCCGCTTATCGCGTGGCTGAAGTACGTCCGCAGGTTTCAGGCATCATTTTGAAACGCAACTTTGTTGAAGGCACCGATGTTAGGGCTGGCGAATCGCTGTATCAGATCGATCCGGCACCTTATCAGGCTGCCTATAACAGCGCGAAAGGCGACCTCGCTCAGGCCCAGGCCAATGCCCAAATCGCTGCGGTAACGGTAAAACGCTATCAGCCGCTGCTGGGAACGAAATATATCAGCCAGCAGGATTACGATCAGGCGATGGCCACGCAAAGCCAGACGGCCGCCGCTGTCGCGGTAGCCAAGGCCAGCGTGGAAACGGCGCGTATCAATCTGGCCTACACCAAGGTAACGTCTCCGATTAGCGGCCGTATCGGCAAATCCTCCGTGACCGAAGGCGCGCTGGTGCAGAGTGGCCAAACCACCGCCCTGGCTACCGTACAACAGCTCGATCCGATGTATGTCGACGTTACGCAGTCCAGCGATGAATACATGCGCTTGCGTAAGGAGCTGGAATCGGGCCAGTTACAGCAAACCGACGGCAAAGCCAACGTGACGCTGATGATGTCTGATGGTAGCGACTATCAGCAGCCGGGTACGCTGGAATTCTCGGATGTTACCGTTGATGAGACCACCGGCTCGATTACGCTGCGTGCGGTCTTCCCGAATCCGGATAATCGTCTGCTGCCGGGAATGTTCGTCCGTGCGCGTCTGGAAGAAGGCACCAATCCAAACGCTATTCTGGTTCCGCAACAGGCGGTAACCCGTACGCCAACCGGTCAGGCAACGGTGATGGTCGTGGGTCAGGACAACAAAGTGGCCGTGCGTACCGTAAACGCTCAGCAGGCCATTGGTGATAAGTGGCTGGTAACCCAGGGCGTACAGGCTGGCGATCGCGTTATTTCGGTCGGTCTCCAGCGTGCAAAACCTGGCGTGCAGGTCACACCGCAGGAAGTAACAGATGACGCTAAAGCGAATCAACAGTCGCCAACGCAATCTGAAAAACCTCAGTCTTAAACAGGAGCCACTGATACATGGCTAAGTTCTTTATCGATCGCCCCATATTCGCGTGGGTAATCGCCATTATTATTATGCTGGCGGGTGCGCTATCGATTCTTAAGCTGCCGATTGAGCAATATCCGAACGTTGCTCCTGTAGCGATACAGATTAACGCGACCTACCCAGGGGCGGATGCTAAAACGCTGCAGGACTCGGTAACGCAGGTTATTGAGCAAAATATGAACGGCATTGATGGACTGATGTATATGTCCTCAAGCAGCGATTCATCCGGCTCGCTGCAGCTTACCCTTTCCTTCCAGTCTGGTACCGATGCGGACATCGCCCAGGTGCAGGTGCAGAACAAACTGCAGTTGGCGATGCCGCTTCTGCCGCAGGAAGTTCAGCAACAGGGCATCCAGGTTAAAAAATCCTCCAGCAGCTTCCTGATGGTTGCGGGCTTTGTGAGTGAAGATGGCAGCATGACGCAGAACGATATTGCGGACTTTGTCTCTTCTAACATCAAAGATCCTATCAGCCGTACTAGCGGGGTGGGCGACACGCAGCTGTTTGGTGCGCAGTATGCTATGCGTATCTGGATGGATCCGCATAAGCTGAATAACTATCAGCTGACGCCGGTTGACGTGATAAGCGCGATTTCCGCGCAAAACGCCCAGGTAGCGGCCGGTCAGCTGGGCGGTACGCCGCCGGTGAAAGGCCAACAGCTTAACGCCTCGATTATTGCGCAAACGCGCCTGACCTCCACGGAAGAGTTCGGTAAAATCTTACTGAAGGTTAATCCGGATGGATCTCAGGTTCGTCTGCGTGACGTGGCAACTATTGAGCTGGGCGGTGAGAACTATGAAATCATCGCGCGCTTTAACGGTCAGCCTGCCTCCGGTCTCGGGATTAAGCTGGCAACCGGCGCCAACGCGCTGGATACTGCCGAAGCGGTAAAAGCCGAGCTGGCACAGCTTTCCCCTACTTTCCCCGCCGGGCTGAAAGTGGTTTATCCTTATGACACCACGCCGTTTGTTAAGATCTCTATCTTTGAGGTTGTAAAAACGCTGTTCGAAGCCATTGTGCTGGTGTTCTTGGTGATGTACCTGTTCCTGCAAAACTTCCGCGCCACGCTAATCCCAACGATTGCGGTGCCGGTTGTTCTGTTAGGAACGTTCGCCATTATTAGCGCGTTCGGCTACTCGATAAATACCCTGACCATGTTCGGTATGGTGCTGGCTATCGGCCTGTTGGTGGATGACGCCATCGTGGTGGTAGAAAACGTCGAGCGCGTCATGGCTGAAGAAGGGCTGTCGCCAAAAGAGGCGACGCGTAAATCGATGGGGCAGATCCAAAGCGCACTGGTCGGTATCGCGCTGGTTCTCTCCGCCGTATTTATACCGATGGCCTTCTTTGGCGGCGCGACCGGGGTTATCTATCGGCAGTTCTCCATTACGATTGTTTCCGCAATGATATTGTCGGTTATCGTCGCATTGATTCTGACCCCCGCGCTCTGCGCCACCATGCTTAAGCCGATCAAAAAAGGCGATCACGGCAAAACCACCGGTTTCTTCGGCTGGTTTAACCGCCTGTTTGACAAAAGCACTAACCACTATGTGGATAGCGTTGGGCATATCGTGCGCAGCACCGGTCGTTATCTGCTGCTCTATCTGCTGATTGTAGTAGGCATGGCCGTACTGTTTATGCGTCTGCCCACCTCGTTCCTGCCGGAAGAAGACCAGGGGCTGCTGTTGACGCAGGCTCAGCTGCCGGCCGGCGCAACGCAGGAGCGTACCCAGAAGGTGCTCGATCAGATCTCTCACTATTATCTGACCAAAGAGAAAGCTAACGTCCAGTCGGTGTTTACGGTTAACGGCTTCGGCTTTGCGGGTCGTGGACAGAACACCGGTATCGCCTTCGTCAGCCTTAAGCCGTGGGAAGAGCGTAGCGGCTCAGAAAACAAGGTGCCGGCGATTGCGGGTCGCGCCATGCAGGCGTTGGGCGCGATTAAAGATGCTATGGCCATTCCATTTAACCTGCCAGCAATTATCGAACTGGGTAACGCTACCGGCTTCGACTTTGAGCTGATCGATCAGGCTGGCCTGGGGCATGATAAGCTGATGCAGGCGCGTAATCAGCTTCTGGGCATGGCGGCACAGCATCCTGATACGTTAGTCGGCATGCGTCCTAACGGTCTGGAAGATACCCCGCAGTACAAGCTGACGGTCGATCAGGAAAAGGCTCAGGCGCTGGGCGTTTCCATTTCCGATATTAACACTACGCTGGGTGCTGCCTGGGGTGGCTCGTACGTTAACGACTTTATCGATCGTGGCCGCGTGAAAAAAGTGTATGTGATGGGTAAAGCCGAGTCACGTATGCTGCCGAACGACATCAATAAATGGTATGTACGCGCCTCTAACGGCGAAATGGTGCCCTTCTCGGCCTTCTCTTCCGCGCAATGGCAATATGGTTCGCCGCGTCTGGAGCGCTATAACGGTCTGCCATCCATGGAGATCATGGGTCAGGCGGCACCGGGCCGCAGTTCGGGTGATGCGATGGCTCTGATGGAACAGCTTGCTTCGAAGCTGCCTCAGGGCATTGGCTATGACTGGACCGGTATGTCCTATCAGGAACGCCTCTCTGGTAACCAGGCGCCTGCGCTCTATGCCATTTCGCTGATTGTGGTGTTCCTGTGTCTGGCGGCGCTCTATGAGAGCTGGTCAATTCCGTTCGCCGTTATGCTGGTAGTGCCGTTAGGGGTTATCGGTGCCCTGATCTTTACCACGCTGCGCGGACTGAGTAACGACGTCTACTTTGTGGTGGGCCTGTTGACTACCGTGGGGCTGTCGGCGAAAAACGCCATATTAATTGTTGAATTCGCCAAAGATCTGATGGAAAAAGAGGGCAAAGGACTGGTAGAAGCCACGCTGGAAGCAACCCGCATGCGTCTGCGTCCTATCCTGATGACCTCCCTGGCCTTTATTCTGGGCGTATTGCCGTTGGCTATCAGTACCGGCGCAGGCTCCGGTGCTCAGAACGCGGTAGGTACAGGCGTAATGGGTGGTATGGTTACCGCTACCATTCTGGCTATCTTCTTTGTTCCGGTGTTCTTCGTTGTGGTGCGTCGCCGCTTCGGCAAACATAAGGATGAGCTGGAACAAGGCCATCCTGTTGAACAGCAACATTAATTAACGTTATATACTCTCCGGAGGCCACTTAGGTGGCCTCTTTTTTTATGCATCGTCAGGCTCCGCCAACCCTCCCCTCACGCCTTTTATCCCCGGCGCGTGTTTAAGAATCTTTGTACGTACTGTTCCAGCCCGTTGCATAAACCAAATGAAAGGCGCATAATAATTGTTATGATATAACATATCAAAAGGAGCAATAATGAAACCGGGTATTCATCCTCATTACCGTACCGTCGTTTTTCACGACACCAGCGCCGATCACTATTTTAAAACCGGTTCGACGATTAAAACCGATCGGACGATGGAAATTAATGGCGAAATCTTCCCTTACGTTGCGCTGGAGGTTTCTTCCGCTTCCCATCCGCACTATACGGGCAAGCAGAAAGACTACAGCCGTGAAGGGAGCTCTGCGCGTTTCAATCAACGCTACGGCCGTTTTTTTGCTAAGAGTGATTAAGGAGAAGGAAGGATTATGAAAGTTTTAAGCTCGTTGCGCGCCGCTAAGTTACGCCATAAGGAGTGCAAGATAGTCCGTCGGCACGGTCGCGTATATGTGATTTGTAAAAGTAATCCACACTTTAAAGCGGTTCAGGGCGGAAAGAAAAAACGTTAAACGCGTGCAGGCTGGCGATTCTGCTGGCCTGATATAACCTGCTTTTTCTTCAGCGTTTTTTAAATACCTGATTCCGGCCGCAATAACAATGAGCGATCCGCGGTGGTTTAAGCCGTGATTGTAAGAAAATTGTATCCTTTTATGTCAATAAAACAGGCTATTTAACCCTTATTGTTGCTTTAAACTCAGAAAATTCAACAGGCTGTGTTTACATTAGCTACCCAGAATCGAGTTAATGCGTGACATCTACTGGCATAAAATCAGGTCAACCTTTAATTAACCTTGCTTGTCTTCTGGCATACTTAATCTCACTCTTATCTTAACCCCTGATAAACTCTGCGGAGGTAAAGTGCGAAAAATTATCCCGTGCGATATTTTGCAAGTTGACAGAGATCCGCTAAAATTAAAAAATATCATTTTACAGAATATTCCCAAAATAGAAAAAATGCTGATCGGAGACCTACAATGGTATTCGCAAAATGCACTTTTAGTTCCGGGATCGGTTAACGTTATTTCTGTAGAGCCCATAAGTAACGACAGATATAAACTGTACTATCAATTCGACTGGAATGTATTCAATGCCTGTCTTGACATTAATCAGACAGAAACCCAACGGGAAAGTGTTGAATTTGAAGTAATTCCTGGCGCACTGGCCTTTAACTTTATTGATGATACGCGTCCTTCTACTGCCGATGAACTATAACTTTACTCATACCTTATCTGAAAAGAGCAAGCTTACGTTATATTTACCTTGTCTGATTAACTAACGAAACTTAATATTAACCATATAGTACAGTGCTTTTTTCGCTGTTTCGCATGCAGACAATGGTCGATGTATGGAGGGAAAAAAGATGGACGAATACTCACCGAAGCGGCATGATATTGCCCAGTTGAATTTCTTGTGTGAGAATCTGTACGACGAAAGTATGGCAACGTTGGGTGACAGCCATCATGGCTGGGTCAACGATCCTACGTCTGCTTCTAATTTACAACTTAATGACCTAATCGAACATATTGCTTCATTCACTATGAATTATAAAATAAAGCATGCTGGCGATGAGGATCTCATTGTTCAAATTGATGATTACCTCGATGATACTTTTATGCTATTCAGTAATTACGGCATTAATGTTCAGGATCTGCAACGCTGGCAGCGTTCTGCCAGACGTTTGTTTAACCTTTTCGCAGAAGAGTGCGCCCAGCTTCCTTTACAGCCAAGCCATTCGTTTTAGCAACCATTCATTTATTATGGTTTAACCATGACAGAAAAAATTATGACCAAAACTGACTATCTGATGCGCTTAAGGCGTTGCCGATCAATTGATACGCTTGAGCGTGTTATTGAAAAAAATAAATATGAATTACCGGATGATGAGTTGGCCGTTTTTTATTCCGCCGCCGATCATCGCCTGGCTGAATTAACGATGAATAAGCTGTACGATAAAGTACCGGTATCCGTATGGAAATATGTACGCTAAATAGATAATAAATTGCGGGATGGGTAAAAATGGTGGGGGCCCTGCCAGCTACATCCCGGCACACGCGTTACCTGCTGCGGCTGCTTCCTTCCGGACCTGACCGAATTCACAAGTTAGCGTTGCGGGAGAACCAACCGGGCCCCCATTGACGCGCTCCGTTACAGAGCGGAGGCATTATCAATGATGCCCGGGGTAAATGCAAGCCGCACGCCCGCAATCGTTGTTTTATTAAACAACTTCCTGCTTTTCTTTGATAATTTTCTCTCGTCATTCGTTTACAGGTTTTGCATATTTCTTCAGACGCTGCTTTTTGCGAGGATAAAGCGCAGGCCATAAAGCAGGAGCAGCTATGGAAAATGATTCTTTCTCACAGCGCGTTATACAGGTTATCGCCGCTATTCCCTGCGGAACCGTTGCCACCTACGGCGACGTAGCGCGACTGGCCGGCTCGCCGCGTGCAGCACGCCAGGTTGGCGGGTTGCTAAAACGTCTGCCCGCCGATAGTCGCCTGCCCTGGCATCGAATTATTAACCGCCACGGACAAATTTCGCTGCAGGGCGATGATTTACTGCGCCAGCGTGATGCGCTGGAGGCGGAAGGGATTGAAATCAGTGACGAAGGACAGGTCGATCTGGCGCGCTACCGCTGGCAATGGTAAGGGGCCAGCAACGCTGGCCCAATAAACGCGCTTAAAAGCTGGTTGGCGCAGGTATCGATGAGGATGGCGTAACCTGAGTCGGCGACGTTGCCGGAACGGTAGTCACGGCGCCGCTTTGGGTCGGTATCGCTACCGATGTCGCAGGCACCAGAGTTAAATCGATTTTTGTACCGCCATGATTAACTGCCGTTTTAACCGAGTCGGTCATAAAGATGACTTTATTATTCTGCGTGATCGCGGCGCTTAAGAGAATGCGCGCGTCAGGCTGAATATCGGCCGGATTAAAGGGCAAGACGAAATGGAACGGCGCCTGTTTGCCCTGGGTAACGACAACGCGCTGCGCCAGTACTTTGGCCGGTGCGTTAGCCAGGGATGCGTCTGAAAGCGTTACCGTTAATGCCGCGTCGGGCGGTAACGCTATTTTTTGCCGAATATAAATCGAACCGCTCACGTTTGGCTGGGCAATAACCGGTTGTCCTGCTAACTCTGCGCCCGGAGCCGGAACGGGAATATTTGCACTTTTATCTGCACAACCTGCAAGGGCAACGGCCAGCGCTGCTCCGCTCATTACATGCCAGAATTTCATTGATAACTTCTCCTTCTGATCAATGTCGTATCGGCGACAAATTGGCCGAAACAGCTATAAGGGGCTGTATGTGCTTAATTCTGGCACAGGATCTACTTTTTTACCTGGCGGCTGCCGGGTTCATTTTTATTAACTGAAACTTTAGCGTCTGTCGACGGTTGCAGGAACTGGTCGGATCTCGCAAACTAAACCGGTAATGTTATCGAGGAACGTCTCATGAGCCAGGCATTAAAAAATTTACTTAATCTGTTGCAGCTGGAAAAAATTGAGGAAGGCCTGTTTCGCGGCCAAAGCGAGGATTTAGGTCTGCGCCAGGTATTTGGTGGGCAGGTAGTCGGCCAGGCGCTGCATGCGGCCAAGCAAACCGTACCTGCCGAACGTAATATTCACTCTTTCCATAGCTACTTCTTACGTCCCGGCGATAGCCAGAAAGCGATTATTTATGACGTCGAAACGCTGCGTGACGGTCACAGCTTTAGCGCGCGTCGCGTTGCCGCTATTCAGAACGGTCAGCCTATTTTCTATATGACCGCCTCTTTCCAGGCACCGGAAACCGGTTTTGAACATCAAAAACCGATGCCTGACGTTCCTGGCCCGGAAGGCTTACCCGACGAGACGGAAATCGCCCAACGGCTGGCCGCCATGATCCCGGAAAAGATCCGCGCGAAGTTCCTCGCCGAGAAGCCGTTAGATATTCGTCCGGTGACGTTCCACAATCCGTTAAAGGGCCATGTCGATTTGCCGACGCGCCAGGTATGGTTACGCGCTAACGGCGTAATGCCTGACGACGCGCGTATCCATCAATATTTGCTGGGCTACGCTTCCGATCTTAATTTTCTCCCGGTTGCGCTTCAGCCGCACGGCAAAGGTTTTCTTGAGCCGGGCATGCAGGTAGCCACCATCGATCATTCTATGTGGTTTCATCGGGCGGTCGATTTAAATCAGTGGCTGTTATACAGCGTGGAAAGCACCTCGGCCTCCGGGGCGCGCGGCTTTGTACGCGGAGAATTTTATACGCAGGAAGGAATACTGGTTGCTTCAACCGTGCAGGAAGGCGTAATGCGCCAACGCAGCTGATACGATCAAACAGGACGATGCCGGGCATCGTCCTGTTTTGGTTAATTCAGATTACTGATTATAGGCATTCTCGCCGTGGCTGTTGACGTCAAGGCCTTCACGCTCCTGCTCTTCCGGCACGCGCAGTCCAACCAGCATATCCGCGACCTTGAAGCCAATAAAGGCCACCACGCCGGTCCAGACGATAGTCAAAATAACGCTAAGCAGCTGTACCCAAATCTGATGGCCCATGGTAACGCCCTCGGCGTAACCGACGCCGCCCAGTGAAGAAGAGGCGAAAACGCCGGTCAGAATGCAGCCGATAATGCCGCAAACGCCGTGTACGCCGAACACATCGCAAGGGTCGTCAACACGCAGCCATTTTTTCAGCACCGTGACGCCCCACAAGCCGGCCAGGCCGCCGATCAAGCCGATAAGCAGCGCACCGCCAACGCCAACGTAGCCACAGGCAGGCGTGATCGCGACCAGCCCCGCGATAAAGCCTGAACTGGCGCCAAGCAGCGAGGGTTTGCCACGCAGCGCCCATTCGCCAAAGGTCCATGTCAGCACCGCACCCGCCGTCGCCACTACGGTATTCAGAAAGGCCAGCGCAGCAATCTCGTTTGCCGCCGCCGCTGAGCCGGCGTTAAAACCAAACCAGCCAACGTAGAGGATGGCCGTACCGGTAAATACCATCGGCAGGTTGTGCGGCTTAAAGGCCTCTTTGCCAAAGCCCGCGCGTTTACCGACCAGGTAAGCGCCAACCAGACCGGCAACGGCAGCGTTAATATGAACCACGGTCCCGCCAGCAAAATCAAGCGCGCCATCCTGCGCCAGGAAGCCGCCCGCCCAGACCATATGGGCAATAGGCAGGTAAGACAGCGTCAGCCAGATGACCACAAAGATCAGGACGGCCGAAAAGCGGATACGCTCGGCAATAGAGCCAACAATCAGCCCTACGGTAATACAGGCGAAAGAGGCCTGGAAAACCACATGGATATATTGATAGAAGGTGCCGCTTAACGCAGTCAGGCTGATATTTTTCAGCATGAGCCAGTTCAGGCCGCCGAAAAAAGCGTTACCCTCGCTAAACGCCAGTGAATAGCCATACAGCACCCAGATTACGCAGACCATGGCGAAGGTAACAGCAACCTGCGTCAGCAGTGAAAGTACGTTTTTAGCGCGGATCAGGCCACCATAAAAGAGCGCTATCCCCGGAATTGACATAAACAGCACCAGCGCGGTGCAAATCATCATAAAAGCGTTGTCCGCCTTATCCGCAACGGCAGGCGCCGCCATCGCCAGCGATGGTAACAGCGCCAGGCCAGCGAGGCCTTTGGTCATTAATTTATTCATTTTTATTCCATCCCATCACAATATACAGAACCCGGTTTAAAGCGCGGCTTCGTCAGTTTCACCGGTGCGAATACGGATAACGCGCTGGAGCTCAGCAACAAAAATTTTGCCATCACCGATTTTGCCGGTGTAGGCCGCCTTGCTAATAACATCAACTACTTCATCCAGTTGATCGTCGGCAATGGCAATATCGACTTTGACTTTAGGCAGAAAATTCACGTTATATTCAGCGCCACGATAGAGTTCAGCATGGCCTTTTTGACGGCCAAATCCCTTAACCTCTGTTACGGTCAGTCCCTGAATGCCGACAGAAGAGAGCGCTTCGCGCACGTCCTCCAGTTTGAATGGCTTGATGACTACGGTAACCAGCTTCATATGCTCCCCTCGCTTAATCATGTTGAACATGCCACTGACACAGGTGACTAAAGCAAAGGCTGTGCCATTCGTGAGGAAAAAGTAAAAGAGCCGCAGGAAGCCGCGCAGTCAGGATAAATACGCTCTTAACGAGGAAATATGGCAGGTGAAATAAGAAAAAACGCACCGTTATGGTGCGTTAGGGAACTTTAGCGTGCATTTACCGGGAAGATGCTGGTAATCGCGCCTGAAAAAGGTGCAAAAAAGCGTTATGCCCCTTCGCCAATGCCCGTTGTCAGCTCACGGCTTACCTGCTGCAGCTGATACATCTGCCAGTAACGACCCTGCTGCGCCAGCAGCTGCTGATGCGTCCCCCGCTCAACAGCCTGTCCCCGATGCAGCACTAAAATCGTATCGGCTTCCGTAATCGTAGAGAGACGGTGCGCGATAACCACCAGCGTGGTTTTCTTTCTGACTTCCTGCAGGGCACGCTGAATCGCCTGTTCGGTGCCGGAATCAATATTCGCTGTCGCTTCATCCAGAATCAGGATCTGCGGCGCGGCAACCAGTACGCGCGCCAGCGCCAGCAGCTGTTTCTGCCCTACCGACAGGTTATTGCCTTGTTCATTGAGGCGCGTATGGATGCCGTCGGCGAGGCCGCGCGCCAACTCGGCCAGCTGTACAGCTTCCAGCGCCTCCCATACCTTCTGCTCGCTGATAACGCGGCCCAGCGTAACATTGGCAAAAAAGCTGTCAGCCAGCACCACCGGATCCTGCTGCACCATCGCCACGCTCTGACGCAACGCCTGATGGCTGAACTGTTCCAGCGGACGTCCATCCAGAAAAATGCGGCCATGCTTCACCGGGTAGTAGCCCATCAGCAGGCTGGCAAGCGTGCTTTTACCGCTGCCGGTATGGCCGACAAGCGCGACAAAACTTCGTGAAGCAACCTGAAGTGAAATATCTTCCAGCACATTGCGTCCGTCGCGATAGGCAAAACTAAGATGTTCAATATCGATGCGGCCACTTTGTAACGGCTGCTGTTCCTGACCGTAATGCTGACGCGGCGCATCCATTAATTCAAAAATACGCTCGCCGGCCACGATAGCCTGCTGCAACATCGATTGCTGGGTGGTCAATTCGATTAGCGGCTCGTTTAACCGTCCCAGGTAGCTGATAAAGGCGTACAGCACGCCGACTGCAAATACGCCGACCGAAGAGAAACTAAACAGCATCAGCAGCCCGCACAGAATGGTGGCTGAAAACAGGCTTAACAACGGACGCAGCAGAAAACCGTCCAGTCTCAACGTCTCCATGCGCGCCAGATAGTGCGAACGACTGGCCTCACCTATCCGCTCGCCAAACCGTGCCTGCTGACGAAACTGCTGGATAACGCTCATGCCATTAATGACTTCATTGAAACCATTATTAATATCAGCCAGGTAGCTGCGTACCCGCCGAACAATCGGCGTGCTGTAACGCTGGTAAATCAGCATCACGGTGAGCACCAGCGGGAAAATCACTACCGCCACCAGCGCCATGCGCCAGTCCAGGCTAAACATGGCGATCAGCATCGCGCCAATCAATGCGGCGCTGCGCAGCACGGTCGCCACAACCGTTATCCACAGATCTTTTATCACTTCGGTATCATTGGTAACGCGTGAAATAATCTGGCCAACCGGCTGCCGATCAAAGGCGCTGAGCGGCTGACGCAGAGCCGCATCCATCACATCGGATCGCAAGCGCTGCACAACCCCCACCGCCGCCTGGTTAAACAGCAGCGCCTGCCAGTAATGCAGCAGTGCCGCCAGCCCCTGAAGCAGAATAAAAGCGCAGGCCAGCCCAATTGCCAGCCCAACGGGCATCCTGTGCCGGGCGATTAAATGATCGATAAAATAACCAATCAGAACCGGCCCCAGCACCTCAGCGGCGGCAGCGACCCACAGCATAAGCACCGCCAGCGACAGCGCTTTGCGCCAGGGCTTGCCATAGGAGAGCAGCCTTTTCAGCGTCGGCCAAAGTTTTCTGGTCTCAGCCATGATGTTTTTCCTCGCTGCTGCGGCTAACTTCGTCCTCATTCAACGCCGCCTCCAGCTGCTGATAGCGATACATATCGCTATACCAGCCCTGCTGCCGTAACAGCGCGCTATGATCGCCGCGCTGCGCCACGATGCCCTGCTGCATAACCAGGATTTCACTGGCCTCGGTAAGCGCCGACAGGCGATGGGCGCTGATAATGACCGTACGCCCTTGCCCCCAGCGGCGTAAATTATGCAGAATTTGATGTTCGGTACGTCCATCCACCGCCGAAAGCGCATCATCCAGCATCAGGATTTCGGCATCCAACAGCAAGGCGCGCGCGATGGAGATACGCTGTTTCTGACCGCCGGAAAGCATCACGCCACGTTCGCCCACCTCGGTTTCGTATCCCTGCGGCAAACGCAGAATATCGTCATGAACGCTCGCCAGCTTAGCCGCGCGTTCGATGTCATCGCGGCTGGCGCCGGGGCGACCCAGCGCAATATTGTTCGCTACCGTATCGGAAAACAGAAACGGCGTTTGATTCACTACCGCCAGCCGCCCACGCCAGCTATCGATTCGCAGCTGCGTCAGCGGGATGCCGTGATAGCGAATATCGCCCTGAGAAATATCGAAATGGCGCTGGATCAGGCTCAACAGCGTACTTTTCCCTGCCCCGGTCGGGCCGCACAGGCCAAGCATTTGCCCTGGCTTGAGATTAAAATTCAGATTCCGTAGCGCAGGTTGCGCGCTGCCGGGATAATTAAATTCACGAATCGCCACCTGCAGCACGCCGCGTCCTTCCGGCAATATTTTACTGCCGTCTTCCACCGCAGGCGCTTCTGACAGCAGCGTGCGGATGCGGCTCCATGCCGCACTGCCGCGCTCAACGATGTTAAACATCCACGCCAGCGCCAGCATCGGCCAGATCATCAGGCCCAGATACATAACGAAGCTGGTTAACTGACCCAGCGTCATCTGCTGGTGCCAGACTAACCAGCTGCCGCCGCCAATAGCCAACAGATTAGAGAAGCCAATAGCGATATAAATAGTGGGATCGAAACGGGCGTCCACGCGCGCCACGCGCAGATTTTTCTCACCGGCATCGGCCGCTATCGCCGCAAACTGTCGGGACTGGTGATCTTCCAGGCCGAAGGCTTTCACCATGCGAATGCTGGTCAGGCTTTCCTGCGCCTGATCGTTAAGGGAGGAAAACGCCGCCTGCGCCAGCTTAAAGCGCTGATGCAGCTGTGACCCATAACGCTTAATCATTAGCGCCATTATCGGCATCGGTACCAGCGCCAGCAGCGTGAGCTGCCAGCTGATTTGGGTACTCATCACAATCAGCACCGCGCAGCCCATCACCAGCGAATCCACCAGCGTTAACACCCCTTCACCGGCGGCAAAGACTACGCGATCGACATCATTAGTCGCCCGCGCGATAAGATCGCCGGTGCGGTGGCGCAGATAAAATCCCGGATGCTGCCGACTCAGCTGGCGATAAAAATCTTCCCGCAGCTCTACCGCCAGCTGATAGGAAGCGCCAAACAGCAGTACGCGCCAGACGTAGCGCAGCAGATATACCACCAGCGCGGTCGCCAGCATAATGCCGATCCACATCATGACAGAGCCTGCGCTCAGGCGATGCTGCGTAACGCCATCAACGATAATGCCCACAATTTTGGGCGGCAGCAGTTGTAAAATCGCAATCACGATTAACAGGGAAACCGCACCGAAATAGCGCCGCCACTCGCGGAGAAAATACCAACTTAACTGGCTAAACAATCGCACAAAAAATTGTCCTGCAAGGTTAAACGATCGGCCTTAAAAGGCGGTAAAAAATCAAGGTTCAACAGGTAATGCCGTAGTATATTTTATCTCTTCCATAGCAAAACTGGAGGTAACGTCGATAAGGCCGCTGACGCCGTTGACCAGACGTTTATAGAGCGCATCATACTGCTTCATATCAGCAACCTGGATGCGTAACAGATAATCATACTCGCCCGCCATACGATAAAACGCCATGACTTCGGGCTGGCCTTGCACCACGCTAACAAACTCCTGATACCATTCACGATTATGCTGTTGCGTTTTAATCAACATAAAGGCCGTTAGTCCCAGCCCCAGCTTTTCACTATCCAGCAGCGCTACGCGCCCGCGGATAATACCGTCATCTTCCAGCTTTTTAAGCCGCTTCCAGCAGGGCGTAGTCGTAAGATTAACGGCATCGGCCAATGTCTGCAGCGATAGCGTGCAATCCTTTTGCAACAGCGCCAGCAGCTTGCGATCGATTTTATCCAACACCTGCCCTCTTTGGAGAAATTTTTGCTAAGGATCCTTTATTATACAGGAAATAAGGCAAACCTTTTTCCCGCTGAATGCCTTACGCTTATGGCGTTTATCGCCGGGGGAACAGGATAATGAACAGTCAGTGGGTTAAATACGCTATTAATGAAATCAATGCGGATTTTCAGCGTTCCGCCGAAACGCATCTGATCCGTTTCACGCTGCCCCAGTTTCCGGGCATCTGGTTTTATCTTAAAGATGAAAGCACGCATCCAACCGGTAGCCTGAAGCATCGTCTGGCCCGTTCACTGTTTCTCTACGGCCTGTGTAATGGCTGGATTAAGCCAGGAACGACGATTGTCGAAGCCTCTTCCGGCAGCACCGCCGTTTCTGAAGCTTATTTTTCGCGTTTGCTGGGCCTGCCGTTTATTGCCGTAATGCCTGCCAGCACCGCGCGACGCAAAGTTGAACAAATTACTTTTTACGGCGGACGATGTCACTTCGTTCAGGATCCCTGTGCCCTTTATGAGGAGTCTGAACGGCTGGCGCGCGATCTTAACGGCCATTTTATGGACCAGTTCACCTACGCTGAACGCGCTACCGACTGGCGCGGCAATAATAATATTGCAGAAAGCATCTTTCGGCAGATGGCCAGCGAACCTTTCCCCATCCCGGATACGATTGTCATGTCCGCCGGTACTGGCGGCACATCGGCGACTCTTGGGCGTTACTTACGCTATCAGGGACACGCAACGCGTCTGTTGGTCGTGGATCCGGAAAACTCAGTTTTTCATGATTACTGGCACAGGCGCGATCTCTCCTTACGCAGCGGCGGCGGCAGTCGCATTGAGGGAATTGGTCGTCCACGCGTGGAGCCTTCTTTTATTCCCGATGTGATTGACGAGATGATGCGCGTTCCCGACGCGGCTTCCGCCGCCGCAATGCACTATCTGGCCCAGATCCTCGGCAGGAAGCCCGGCGCCTCTACCGGCACCAACTTCTGGGGAGCGATTCAGGTGGCTCAACGTATGCGCCAGCAGCAGCGTGAAGGCGCTATTGTGACGCTGCTATGCGACAGCGGCGAGCGCTACCTTGATACCTGGTATGATCCGCAATGGGTCGAAAGTCAGGTGGGCGACCTGACGCCATGGCTGCAGCAGTTGCGCGGTTAACCAAACCCTATACGCCCGCCCCTGCAGCAGTAGCCGCCTTAATCCGAACAGCCAGCAGGCTACCTTTCTTGCGTCACAGGCATTACCATAAGCCCGGATACGTTTAGTAAGGCTAAAAAATGAAACGAGCAGTGGTAGTTTTCAGCGGCGGGCAGGACTCCACAACCTGCCTGATTCAGGCGTTAGCGCAATATGACGAAGTTCACTGCGTTACCTTTGATTATGGTCAGCGTCATCGTCAGGAGATCGACGTAGCGCGCGAACTGGCGATTCGGCTTGGCGCGCGCGCCCATAAGGTGCTGGACGTTACGCTGCTGAATGAGCTGGCTATCAGCAGCCTGACGCGCGATAACATCCCGGTGCCGCAATATGACGCCAACGCCAGCGGTTTGCCCAGCACCTTTGTTCCGGGACGCAATATTCTCTTTCTTACCCTGGCCTCAATTTATGCTTATCAGGTTGAGGCAGAGGCGGTGATTACCGGCGTTTGCGAAACGGATTTCTCTGGCTATCCGGACTGTCGCGATGAGTTTGTCAAGGCGTTAAATCACGCCGTGGAACTGGGTATGGCCCGGCCCGTACGTTTTGAAACCCCGCTGATGTGGCTGAATAAAGCGGAAACCTGGGCGCTGGCGGACTACTGGCAGCAGCTGCCTTTGGTACGGCAGGATACGCTGACCTGTTATAACGGCATTAAGGGCGACGGCTGCGGTGAATGTGCTGCCTGTCATCTGCGGGCGAACGGACTGAAAAACTATCAGGAAGATAGCGCTGCCGTGATGCACAGCATGCAGCAGAAAACCGGTTTACGCTAAACGTTCGTGAAAAACAGCCGGGCCCTTCCCGGCTGTCATCGTTAGCCAAGCAATGTTTCCATCCGCGTCAGCAATTCGCCTTCCAGCGGCAAGGATTTTTGCGTATTAAGATCGATACAGACAAAGGTTAACGTCGCATCGGCAATCGCCGAGCCATCCTCTGCCAGCGTAACCTCCTGTCCGATAACCCCGCTCTTGCTGTTCAGCTGCAGCAACCGGCTATTGATGCACAACACATGGCCCAGCAACGCCGGGCGTCGGTAGTTAATATTGATATTAACTACCACAAAGGCCAGGTTGTTTTTCATAAGCCAGTGAAGCGCGTTTAGCTTTTCCAGCCATTCCCAGCGCGCCTCTTCCAGGAACTCCAGGTAGCGCGCATTATTAACATGTTGATAAACATCCAGATGATAGCCACGTACTTTTATTAACGTCTGCATAGCGCCTTGCCTTATCATTGTTAAAGGTCATACGATCTGGTACGACCTCTTCAGATTAGCAGTGGCCCGCGGTGGACGGAAAAGTTGTCATTCGCGCCGGGAACAGGATCACAATTTAAGCCGTGCCAGATTACGCTCCACCAGCGCGCTGCCAATCCCCGGCACCTCTTTTAGCTGTTCCAGTTCCGTAAAGGGACCAAACTGCTGACGATAGCTAACGATCGCTTCCGCTTTTTTTAACCCAATACCGTTCATTACCGAAGCCAGCTCCTGCGCCGATGCGCTGTTGATGCTCACCGTGGCTTCAGCCGTCGGTGGCCTGGTGGCCGTCGGCGTCGTGTTAGCATTGCTGGCTGCTTTTGGTTGAACAGCGCTGCCGCTCTCCCTGGCCGCCAACGCGCCGGGAACCGTCAATGTCCAGCAGAATGCGCCCATCGTTAATGATAAGCAGAGCGCTGAAAGTAAATTCTTTTGCATGCTGATTTCTCCTTGTGTGTAACAGCAGGAGAAACAGTAAGGGCACCCGGTTTTCAATACAAAAGGCAAAGTTAAGATGTGGAAAAGGCCGCGAAAGCGGCCTTTTCATTTGCAACGGATTGCATTTTTTATGCGGGATTTACTGCATTTGTACCGCAGCGCCGTACTTAATTTTTGCATCCTTACGCAGGTTGCTTAACAGCGCATCAAATACCAGCTGCGCATTATTTTGCGCCACGCCCTGCGCCATCGCTTTTTTCTGCGCTTCCGGCAGGCTTCCGGCTTTTACTTCATCCAGCGCCAGCAGCACAATGTTGCCCTGCATATCTTCGCTGGTGCCATAAACCGGTTTACCCGCCTGCGGCTGCGGCAGCGTAAACAGCGACTGGACAATCGCGTCACGATCGCTACGCGTGAAGGTTTTCGCCTCACCGAACGCCAGACCCGCTGCCGTTAACGCATCCTGTTTGCCCGCCTTCAGATCGGCAAGAATTTTTTCCGCCTGCGCTTTAGCCTGTTTTTCAGCCTTGTCATGCTTCAGCGTTCCCGCGATTTGCGCTTTCACTTCATCAAGCGCTTTTACCGCTTCCGGCTTATGCTCGTTTACCCGCAGGATAAAAGCGCGATCGCCATCAACGGTGATCATATCGGAATTGCTACCCGGCGTGCCGTTTTCACCCTGCAGATTACCGTTGAAAATCGCATCCACAACCGGTTTAAAGTTCAGCTCTTCCGGAACGTTGTCGCGACCAAACCACGCCGTCTCAACGGCCTTAACGCCTGCCGCCTGCTCTGCGCTGGCTAACGATTCGTTATCGTTGCTTGCCGCATCGCTGACTTTTTGCTGAAGCTTATAGTAAGCATCCAGCGCTTTTTCCTGCTTCACTTTATCCGCGATCGCGTCATGCACTTCCGCCAGCGGCTTCACCTGTTCCGGCTGAATATCATCCAGACGCACAATCAGGAAACCGACGGAGGATTTCACCACGCCTGACAGCTGGCCTTTGCTGGTCAGGTTAGCCTCTTTCAGCTCATCCGGCGTAGTAGAAGGTTCCAGCCAGCCCATATCGCCGCCCTTGCGCGCGGAAATAGGATCGGCGGATTTCTCTTTCGCCAGCGCGGCAAAATCCGCGCCCTGCTTCAGCTGATCCAGCATCTTCTGGGCATCAGCTTCGCTTTTAGCCTGAATAATGCTGTAGCGGTTACGCTGAGGCTGGGCATACTCTGCCTTATGCTGCTCGTACCAGCTCTGAATATCCGCTTCGCTGGCCGCTTCCTGCATGCTGGCCGCGTCGAGCTTGAGGTAGCTTACGCGGAACTGCTCCGGCGCCAGAAAACTGCTTTTATGCTGAGCATAATAGTTTTTGATTTCATCATCGCTAACCTGCTGCGCAGCGGCCAACGCATCCACATTCAGCGTGGCCTGACGTACCACGCGCTGCTGGGAAACCAACGCCGCCAGCGCATCTGTTTCACCGCTCAGCATGAAATCAGTACCGGCGATAGCTGAAATAAGCTGTTGGGTGGTTAACTGCTTGCGCAGCGCTTCGGCATACTGATCGGCAGTAAAGCCCATGCTGTTAATCAGACCAAGATATTTGGCGTTATCAAATTTACCGTTGGTCTGGAACGCCGGCTGGTTAAAGATGGCCTGTTTGATCTGCTCATCGCTGATGCCCAGATTTAACTCTTTCGCATACTGGTCCAGCAGCGTTTCATCTACCAGCTGAGAAAGCGCCTGCTGACGCATCTGCTGCATATAGCCTGCATTACCGGCCAGCTGCGAAAACTGCTCGCCCAGCATTTGCTGTTGGCGGCTACGCTCGTTGTTAAACGCGCGATCCAGCTGGGCGCGGCTGATTTCCTGGCCGTTGATTTTGGCGGCGTAATCGCCGTTACCGCCGATCAGATAGTTGCCAACGCCGGTCAGCACGAATGACAGGATAATCAGTCCCAGAATAATCTTGAGCACGACATGGTTCGACGCCGCGCGTAAATTGTCCATCATGGTATGACAACACTCCGCTGTAATGTGAATGTAAACCTCACGCAGGCACCCCATCCCTGCAGGCGTGCGCGTTGCTGCTTTCAGGCCGACAGTGCCTGGCCATGCTCTGACATCCGCTGCTGACGTTTGTCACCTGTCAGAATAAAAAAGGCACATCAATTGTCTGATGTGCCCGTATGTTACATGAGAACGCAATATCAGTCCTCTCTCCACCGAAGAAATTGCTTTAATGGAGTTGACCGTAAATCAGTTTACCGCGTCTTTCAGCGCTTTACCGGCACGGAAGCCAGGTACTTTGCTGGCCGGAATGGTAATTTCTTTACCCGTCTGCGGGTTACGGCCAGTGCGTTCAGAACGCTCGCGTACAGAAAATGTACCAAAGCCAACCAGAGCCACTTCTTCGCCTGATTTCAGTGAATCAGAAACTGAGCCAATAAAAGCATCTAAAACACGTCCTGCTGCCGCTTTAGAAATATCAGCGTCTGCGGCAATTTTGTCGATCAATTGTGACTTATTCACTCTATTCATCCCCTCTTTTATTATTCACTATCGCAGCCGACTTCCAGCCAGACGCGAACGCGCAGCCAGTTATAGCAAGGTTGTTGAGCCGAAACAACGGGAATTCTCTGGGTCGCTGTTTCAACAGCCCTCTAAATTAGCGGCACAAAAAAAAGCTGGCAAGTCCCATTTGACTTGCCAGCTACGCTTTTTAACTGATTTTGTCTTTAGTCACTATTTCGCCGTAGCGACCTGCATCCCATAAGGTGCATTTTGCAGCGCCAGCGTCAAAACATCCTCAATACGTTTGACCGGATGAATATCCAGATCGGCCAGCACGTTTTCCGGAATCTCTTCCAGATCGCGCTTATTGTCATCCGGGATCACTACCGTTTTAATCCCGCCGCGATGCGCTGCCAGCAGTTTCTCTTTCAGGCCGCCGATAGGCAGCACCTGACCACGCAGCGTGATCTCGCCGGTCATGGCGACATTAGCGCGCACCGGATTGCCCGTCAGGCAGGAAACCAGCGCGGTGCACATGGCAATACCGGCGCTGGGACCATCTTTCGGCGTTGCGCCTTCCGGCACGTGTACGTGAATATCGCGCTTCTCGTAGAAATCGCCGTTGATGCCCAGTTTCTCTGCACGCGCGCGCACTACGGTTAATGCCGCCTGAATCGACTCCTGCATTACCTCGCCCAGCGAACCGGTATAGGTCAGCTTGCCTTTGCCCGGAACGCAGGCGGTTTCAATGGTCAGCAGATCGCCGCCCACTTCCGTCCACGCCAGACCGGTTACCTGACCAACGCGGTTTTCGTTGTCGGCACGACCATAGTCGAAGCGCTGCACGCCGAGGAAATCTTTCAGGTTATCGCCGTTGATCTCGATATGCTTCAGATTTTTATCCAGCAGCAGCGCTTTTACCGCCTTGCGGCACAGCTTGGAGAGCTCACGCTCAAGGCTACGCACGCCGGCTTCACGCGTGTAGTAACGAATGATGCCCACGATCGCGCTGTCGTCTACGCTAATTTCATTGGATTTCAGCGCGTTACGTTCGATCTGTTTCGGCAGCAGATGCTGCCTGGCGATATTCAGCTTTTCATCTTCGGTATAGCCGGAAAGCCGAATCACTTCCATACGATCCAGCAGCGGCGCCGGGATATTCATTGAGTTAGAGGTCGCAACGAACATCACATCAGAGAGGTCGTAATCCACTTCCAGATAGTGATCGTTAAAAGCGACGTTCTGCTCAGGATCCAGCACCTCCAGCAGCGCTGAAGCCGGGTCACCGCGCATATCAGATGACATTTTGTCGATCTCATCCAGCAAAAACAGCGGGTTTTTCACGCCAACTTTCGCCATTTTCTGGATCAGTTTGCCCGGCATGGAGCCGATGTAGGTACGACGATGCCCGCGAATTTCTGCCTCATCGCGCACCCCGCCCAGCGCCATACGGATATACTTACGGCCGGTCGCTTTAGCGATGGACTGCCCCAGCGAGGTTTTACCCACGCCCGGCGGCCCTACCAGACACAGAATCGGCCCTTTGATTTTATTGACGCGGCTCTGTACCGCCAGATATTCCAGAATGCGGTCTTTCACGCGCTCAAGGCCGTAATGATCGGTATCCAGCGTTTCCTGAGCCTTACGCAGGTCTTTTTTCACCTTGCTGCGCTCATTCCAGGGAACCTGAACCATCCATTCGATATAGCCGCGCACCACCGTCGCTTCCGCAGACATCGGCGACATCATTTTCAGCTTCTGCAGCTCGGCTTCCGCCTTTTCGCGCGCCTCTTTCGGCATTTTGGACGCGTCGATTTTACGCTTCAGCGCTTCATATTCATCCGGCGCATCGTCCATTTCGCCCAGCTCTTTCTGAATGGCCTTCATTTGCTCGTTCAGATAGTACTCGCGCTGGCTTTTTTCCATCTGTTTTTTGACGCGATTACGAATACGTTTTTCTACCTGCAGCAGGTCGATTTCGGATTCCATCATCGCCATTAAATATTCCAGGCGCTCATTGACGTCGGACATTTCCAGCACGGACTGTTTATCGGCCAGCTTCAGCGGCATATGCGCCGCCACGGTATCGGCCAGGCGCGCGGCATCATCAATGCTATTCAGCGAGGTCAGAACTTCAGGCGGGATTTTTTTATTGAGCTTGATATAGCCTTCAAACTGGTTGATGGCGGTACGCACCAGCACTTCTTGCTCGCGCTCTTCAATCTCAGGAGAAGCCAGGTATTCCGCCTGGGCGGTAAAATGTTCGCCGTTATCGGCCAACGTGGTAATACGTGCCCGCTGTAACCCCTCAACCAGCACTTTTACGGTGCCGTCCGGCAGTTTCAGCATTTGCAAAATAGAAGAAACGGTCCCTACAGAGAAGAGATCGTTAATGCCAGGTTCATCCGTTGAAGCCTCTTTCTGTGCTACCAGCATGATCTTTTTATCATGATCCATTGCGGCTTCGAGGCACCGAATCGATTTTTCCCGACCAACAAACAACGGAATTACCATGTGCGGATAAACCACTACGTCGCGCAATGGCAACACAGGGATTTCAATGCGTTCAGAACGCTCAGGATTCATAGAGCTCTCTCTTAGTTTAAAGTCCGCCAGGTGATGGGTACCGCATAGTGCAGGCTATGTGCCAGGGAACCCACAGGTATTTGAGTATATGGGGATGTTTGCCAGACATTCAATGTCCGGGACATGAGAAAAACAAAAGGGGGACAATTTCCCCCTTTTATAACTAACTTGCTGGTTGTGTTGACGAATTATTCGCCAGATGCCTGCTGCGCTTCGTGAGATCCGTAGATAAGCATCGGTTTTGACTGCCCTTCAATCACGGACTCATCAATAACCACTTTTTCTACATCGTCCATCGAAGGCAGATCGTACATCGTATCCAGCAGAGCGGCTTCTACGATAGAACGCAGGCCACGCGCGCCGGTTTTACGCGACATCGCTTTCTGCGCAATTGCCGTCAGCGCTTCGTCACGGAACTCCAGCTCAACGCCTTCCAGGTTAAACAGCGCCTGATACTGCTTCGTCAGCGCGTTTTTCGGCTCGCGCAGGATCTGAATCAGCGCTTCTTCACTCAGCTCATTGAGCGTTGCCACTACCGGCAAACGGCCAATAAACTCAGGAATCAGACCAAATTTGATCAAATCTTCCGGCTCAACCTGCTCCAGCAGCTGGCCTTCCGATGCTTTCTGCGATTTGCCTTTTACCGTCGCGCCAAAGCCGATGCCGGAGCCGGTTTCCACACGCTGGGAAATGACTTTATCCAGACCGGCAAAGGCACCGCCGCAGATAAACAGAATTTTAGAGGTATCAACCTGCAAAAACTCCTGCTGCGGATGCTTACGTCCGCCCTGCGGCGGTACGGCGGCAACCGTGCCTTCAATCAGTTTCAGCAACGCCTGCTGCACGCCTTCACCGGAGACATCACGCGTAATCGACGGGTTGTCTGATTTGCGGGAAATTTTATCAATTTCATCAATGTAGACGATGCCGCGCTGTGCTTTTTGCACGTCGTAGTCACATTTCTGCAGCAATTTCTGGATAATATTCTCGACGTCTTCACCCACATAACCGGCTTCGGTCAGCGTGGTGGCGTCAGCCATGGTGAAGGGCACATCCAGCAGACGCGCCAGCGTTTCCGCCAACAGCGTTTTACCGCTACCGGTCGGACCAATCAGCAGAATATTACTTTTACCCAGTTCGATACCGTTGCTGGTATCGCCGTTGCGCAGGCGTTTGTAATGGTTGTACACCGCCACCGCCAGCACTTTTTTCGCCCTTTCCTGACCGATAACGTAATCGTCAAGATGATGGCGAATTTCGTGCGGCGTCGGTAACGCGCTACGCTCGCGATGCGGCGCGACTTCTTTTATCTCTTCGCGAATAATGTCATTACATAAATCGACACATTCGTCGCAGATATACACTGACGGCCCGGCAATCAGCTTGCGCACTTCATGCTGGCTTTTACCGCAAAAAGAGCAGTACAGCAGCTTCCCTGAACCGTCTTTGCGCTTATCTGTCATCAGCTAACCTCTTCATTTATCTCGTCCGCAGTCAAATGCGGCGATGGCAGCCAGATTGACTGCCCTCATTCGTAGCCACTCTTCACCCGTTATCTGCTGTAACTATAGCGTATGCAGCGGGATGGAGTCTTATTGGCGATGCGTAAGAATAGAATCAACTAAACCATACTCTACCGCCTCACTCGCCGAGAGGAAACGGTCACGCTCGGTATCACGCTCGATTTGTTCAAGCGATTTACCCGTATGTTCCGCCATCAGTTCGTTCATGCGCTGTTTAACTTTAAGAATTTCACGGGCATGAATTTCAATATCCGTCGCCTGGCCCTGATAGCCGCCCAGCGGCTGGTGGATCATCACGCGAGAGTTAGGCAGGCAGTAACGCTTACCTTTGGTGCCCGCCGTCAACAGGAATGCACCCATCGAGCAAGCCTGTCCCATACAAATGGTGCTGACATCCGGCTTAATAAACTTCATCGTATCGTAAATCGACATACCTGCGGTGATAACGCCGCCCGGTGAGTTGATGTACAGATAAATATCTTTTTCTGGGTTTTCCGCTTCCAGAAACAGCATCTGGGCCACGATCAGGTTCGCCATATGATCTTCAACCTGACCGGTAAGGAAAATGACGCGCTCTTTTAACAGGCGGGAATAAATGTCGTAAGAACGCTCGCCGCGCGAGGTTTGTTCGACCACCATAGGCACCAGCGCCATATTAGGTGCGGAAAATTCACGTTCGCCATTGTATGACATTACCGTCTCCTGGATAAATTTCATTGGCAACATTCTGTACCGATTCTACTTAAGTGAGAACATGAAAACCATGCTTCACGTTGCCACTCTCCGACGCTATCCGGACGGTCAATCAGCCAGCCTTTCACTTTTCACAATATTCGGAAAACTATCTGGGGGCATGCGCCCGCTGTTTCAAGCATAACAACGTTTTCTTCAATCGCTAACCCGGAATAACATCATACCGAATAACCTGACGCTTAATTAGCCAAAAAGGTACACAAAAAGAGTTTTCTGAAAGGGATAAATAAAAAGCCCGCTCCTTACGGCAGCGGGCTTTCAGCACTTAAGGCTTGAAAAATCAGGCCATTGAAGTCTGATTCATCAGTTCCTGGAACTTAGTGGCTTTCTCAGTCACTTTCGCTTTTTCCAGTACCGCTTCAACTGCCTGCTCTTCCAGAGCGACGTTGCGCATATTGTTCATCAGCTCATTATTTTTGCTGTAGAACTCGATCACTTCCTGCGGATCTTCGTAGGCAGACGCCATCTCTTCGATCAGCGTTTTCACGCGATCTTCATCCGCTTTCAGTTCGTTGGTGCGGATCACTTCGCCCAGCAGCAGACCGACCACTACGCGACGCTTAGCCTGCTCTTCGAACAGTTCGCGCGGCAGCTCCAGAGCCTGGTTCTCATTGCCACCGAAGCGCTGAGCAGCCTGACGACGCAGCACGTCGATTTCGCTGTCAATCAGCGCAGCAGGCACGTCGATGTCGTTGGCTTTAACCAGGCCGTCAATTGCCTGCGTTTTAACACGGTTACGCACGGCGCCTTTCAGCTCGCGCTCCATGTTTTTACGCACTTCCGTACGCAGGCCAGCAACCGAACCATCTTCCACGCCGAAACGCTTGATAAATTCTTCGGTCAGTTCCGGCAGCTCGCGCTCTTCAACTTTTTTCAGCACGATAGCGAACTTCGCGTCTTTCCCTTTCAGGTTTTCCGCGTGGTAATCTTCCGGGAATTTCACGTCGATGGTGAATTCGTCGCCGGCTTTATGGCCAACAACGCCTTCTTCGAAGCCTGGGATCATGCGGCCCTGGCCCATAGCCAGTACGAAATCAGAGGCTTTGCCGCCTTCAAACTCTTCGCCGTCTACGGAACCGGTGAAATCAACGGTAACGCGATCTTCTGCGGCCGCTTCACCTTCTTTCTCTTTCCAGTTCGCCTGCTGTTTACGCAGGGTATCCAGCATGGCGTCAACGTCTTCATCAGTCACTTCAACAATCGGTTTTTCAACTTCGATTGCGTCCAGACCCTGCAGCTCAACTTCCGGATAAACTTCAAATTCTACAGAGTAGGTGAAATCTTCACCCTGTTTGTATTCGCCCGGTACGTAGTTCGGTGCGCCGGCCGGATTGATTTTCTCTTTGATGATGGCATCAACAAAGTTGCGCTGCATCAGATCGCCCAGCACATCCTGACGAACGGATGCGCCGTAACGCTGTGCCACTACGCTCATCGGCACTTTCCCTTTACGGAAACCGTCGATACGGACTTTCTTCGCTACATCGACCAGCTCTTTTTTCACAGCGTTCTCGATGCTGTCAGCAGCGACAGTAATCGTAACGCGACGGCCCAGGCCCTGAGTGGTTTCTACTGAAACTTGCATCTTGTTACCTCAAAAAATCACGAGCTCGGTCAACTTCAGATAGCGCAAACGAAAGCCTGCACTATCCAACAACCGGGACGGCCTCTGATGAAGAACCCATTCCCTGTTACCAGAAGCGTCCCGAAGCAATTCCGGAAAAATAGACGCCGCATTATAGCGGCATCGTTTTACCGCGTCGAGAACGCAAACCGGGCACCGGTTCGCAGTTTGGCGGAAAATAAGCGAAAAATGACCTCAGCAACGCGCCGGAGCGCGCAAAATTCAGACAAAAGAAAACGGCCCTCAGGCCGTTTTGGTTAATTCCTCGCTTCGATTCAGGCTAACATCCCTGCCCCGCGACAGTTAGGTGAGGAAAGTACCGTATCCTGCAGTCCTTCCCACTCTTTTAGCGTATAGGTATGCAACGCCAGTGCGTGTACGCTGCCTTCCAGCTCTTCGCTCAGAGTGCTGTAAATAGCACGATGACGCATTAAAAAGCGCTGATCGGTAAAGCTATCGCTGACAATCACCACTTTGAAGTGGCTCTCCGATCCCGCAGGGACATTATGACGATAACTCTCATCATGAACTTCCAGGTGGGCCGGTTGAAAGGCGGTTCTTAACTTTTCTTCTATTTGTTCGCGAATCATGACATCCACTCCTCTACGGCAGAGAGCTACGCCCCATCCCTTTAAATATTAGTCGGTTTTGATCCGTTTCCACGGCTAATGCGAAAAAAACTGTACCGTTTGTTACAAGCGGACAGCGCTACCGCGTCGCGAACCGCAGCAAATCGCGTTCCGCCACGTTGAAAAAACAAGCGGAGTGATGAATTTACACGCCGCCGGGGCTTTCTTCACGGAAACGCAATGATATGATGCCCGCTGTTTTGTCAGCAATATCATTCAGACTTACGAGAAAATAAGCATGCTAAAAAAACTTTTCTTCCCTCTGCTGGCTGCCTTTATCCTGGCTGGCTGTGCGAACAACAGCAATACAATTGATGTACAACCCGCTATTCAACTGCCTCAGCAAGATCCCAGCCTGATGGGCGTTACGGTTAGCATCAACGGTGCCGATCAACGTTCCGATCAGGCGCTGGCCAAAGTCACCCGTGACGCGCAGCTGGTGACCCTGACGCCAAGCCGCGATCTGCGTTTCCTGCTGCAGGAAGTGCTGGAGAAACAGATGACCGCCCGCGGATATATGGTCGGCCCTAACGGCGCGGTAGATTTGCAAATCGTCGTGAACAACCTGTATGCCGATGTGACCCAGGGCAACCTGCGCTACAGCATCACCACCAAAGCGGACATTTCTATTATTGCCAGCGCGAAGAACGGCAATAAGCAGGTAAAAAACTATCGTCAGACCTACAGCGTAGAGGGCGCATTTAACGCCACCAATGAAAAAATCACCAAAGCCGTTAACTCTACCCTGAGCGATGTCATTTCCGATATGGCGCAGGACACCAGTGTTAGCAGTTTTATCAAGCAGAACGCACGTTAATGATTTGCGGTAGCCCGGCGGGATGCCGGGCCTGCCTACAGGAAAAAAGTCGTTATGGATAATCAGTTTCTGCGTATTTTTACCCAGCGCAATGCAGCCATCCTGCTCCTGCTGGGTTTTGCTTCCGGCCTTCCTCTTGCTCTTACTTCCGGTACGCTACAGGCGTGGATGACGGTAGAGGGCGTGGATCTTAAAACCATCGGCTTTTTCTCGCTGGTTGGACAAGCCTATGTTTTTAAGTTTCTCTGGTCCCCCCTGATGGATCGCTTTACGCCCTCTTTTCTGGGACGGCGTCGGGGCTGGCTATTGATTACGCAGCTTCTGCTGATCGGCGGCATTGCGCTGATGGGCTGTATGGAGCCTTCGCATCATCTGACCTTACTGGCCGCGCTGGCAGTGCTGGTCGCCTTCTGTTCCGCCTCGCAGGATATTGTATTTGATGCGTGGAAAACCGATATTTTGCCGCCGGAGGAACGCGGTAGCGGCGCGGCGATCACCGTACTGGGCTATCGTTTGGCGATGCTGGTTTCGGGCGGGCTGGCGCTGTGGCTGGCGGATCGCTATTTAGGCTGGCAGGCGACATACTGGCTGATGGCGCTCATGATGCTGCCCGGACTCATTGCCACCCTGCTGGCGCGGGAGCCGACCGACGTGGCTACCCGACCGCATACGCTGGAAGAAGCGGTCATGGCGCCGCTGCGTGACTTCTTTAACCGCAACAACGCCTGGCTTATGCTGTCGCTGATCGTCCTTTATAAGCTGGGAGATGCTTTCGCCGCCAGCCTGACGACCACTTTTCTTATTCGCGGCGTCGGCTTTTCTGCCGGCGACGTCGGGCTGGTTAATAAATCGCTTGGGCTGCTGGCGACCATTATCGGCGCGCTGTATGGCGGAATGCTCATGCAGCGCCTGAGTCTGTTTCGGGCGCTAATGCTGTTTGGCATGCTACAGGCCTTCTCTAATCTTGCCTGGTGGCTGCTTTCCGTTACGCCGCCCCATATGTGGAGTATGGCCAGCGCGGTATTTGTGGAAAACCTGTGTGGCGGGATGGGCACCGCCGCCTTTGTCGCGTTGCTGATGAGCCTGTGCAACCGTTCGTTTTCCGCTACGCAGTTCGCTTTGCTGTCGGCGCTATCGGCAGTGGGCCGCGTTTATGTCGGTCCGGCGGCCGGTTGGCTGGTGGAGCTGTGGGGATGGCCAACGTTTTACGCTTTTTCCGTGGTTGCCGCCCTACCCGGTCTGCTGCTGCTGGCAGCCAGCAAACAGAGCCTGCTGCAGTCGCAGGAGAGCCAGCCATTTAACCCACGTCAGCACTGGCCTTCCGGCTATCGCTGGGCGCTGCGTCTGTTGGTGACAGGCGGCGCGCTGCTGGCGCTTTGGCTGTTAGCGCTGGCGCTTGGGGCCAGCGGATTGCTGAGGCTGCCGTCGCTGCTTCCTTTATTTAACGTCGGCTGTTTACTAATGTTGATCGGTATATTTACCGGTACGTTGCTGGACTATCTGGCGCAGCGCAAAACGTTATCCGCTTAATTAAGCCGGACGGTAAAAATAGTTTCCGTCCGGACTCAAAATAGTCCCCGGTGTTAAATTTTTTTACCTACTAATTCCGCAAAAAAAAATTATCCGTCCGGTTTAACCAACAGCGTCTAATATTAAAAAACGGTGCGTAATTATTTATGTTTAATAATTATCACTCAAATGATACAAATTTG
The DNA here is from genome assembly GCF_002895925.1 of Mixta theicola. Taxonomy (GTDB): domain Bacteria; phylum Pseudomonadota; class Gammaproteobacteria; order Enterobacterales; family Enterobacteriaceae; genus Mixta; species Mixta theicola. The sequence continues at coordinate 153,612 of NZ_NWUO01000003.1, forward strand.
TTAAACTGTTGAGGCCCGATTTCGTTTTTTAGAATCATCCTTTCATGTAACTCATTTGAGTCATCTTTTTTCGTTATATTAACTCAAGCGCCTGTCTCTATTAATATTCTGTCACTTTCTGCAACAGATGTGACACCCTTGGCAAAAGGTGTCAACACCCCGCTGACACGTTCTTAAGCTGGTTTACACTGCATAAACCTTCCCGTAAAATGCCGCCACACTTAAACGACAATAGAGCCCTTGTCATTGAGGTCGTTAAATGAGACTCAGGAAATACAATAAAAGTTTGGGGATTTTGTCATTAATTGCAGGCACTTTATTGTTAAGTGGCTGTGATAGTGCGTTGTTAGATCCCAAAGGACAGGTTGCAATGGAGCAACGTTCGCTGATACTGACAGCCTTTGGCTTGATGTTGATCGTTGTTATACCTGCAATTCTGATGGCCGTGGTGTTCGCATGGAAATATCGTGCGTCCAACACGAATGCAAAATATAGCCCTAACTGGTCACACTCCAATAAAGTGGAAGCGGTGGTCTGGACCGTTCCGATCCTGATCATTCTTTTCCTCGGCGTGCTGACCTGGAAATCAACCCACGCGCTGGAACCTGGCAAACCGCTGGTTTCTGACGTGAAGCCGGTTGAGATCGATGTTATCGCTCTGGACTGGAAATGGTTGTTCATTTATCCGGAACAGGGTATTGCAACGGTTAATGAAATTGCATTCCCGGTAAATACTCCGGTGAACTTCAAGATCACCTCAAACTCCGTAATGAACTCCTTCTTCATTCCGACGCTCGGCAGCCAGATCTACGCGATGGCGGGGATGCAGACCAAACTGCACCTGATTGCTAACGAAGCGGGTACCTTTAAAGGCATCTCGTCTAACTTTAGCGGCCGTGGTTTCTCAGGAATGAAGTTTAACGCTATTGCGACTCCCGATCAGGCAAGCTTCGAGCAATGGGTAGCCAAAGCGAAACAGGCACCGAATACCTTAACCACTATGGATGAGTTCGAGAAACTGGCTGCGCCAAGCGAAAATCATCCGGTTGAGTACTTCTCCAGTGCGAATCCTGAATTGTTCAAGCAGGTTATTGATAAATTCATGACGAACCACGGGAAGATGGACATGTCAGGTCATGAAGGCATGGACATGAGTGAAGCCTCTCACGCGGGAGCCGAGGAATAATACGATGTTCGGAAAATTAACACTGGATGCAGTGCCGTACCATGAGCCAATTATCATGGTTACGGTGGCCGCCATCATTCTTGGTGGTCTGGCCCTTGTCGCTGCGCTGACTTACTTTGGTAAGTGGAAATACTTGTGGTCAGAATGGCTGACGTCAGTCGACCACAAAAAACTGGGTATCATGTATGTGATCCTGGCATTTGTCATGCTGGTGCGTGGCTTTGCGGATGCCATCATGATGCGCGGCCAGCAGATGTTGGCCTCTGCCGGGGAAGCGGGCTTCCTGCCTCCTCATCACTACGACCAGATCTTTACCGCCCACGGCGTGATTATGATCTTCTTCGTAGCGATGCCGTTCGTTGTTGGTCTGATGAACATCGCTGTTCCTCTGCAGATCGGCGCGCGCGACGTGGCGTTCCCTTTCCTTAATAACCTGAGTTTCTGGTTCACGGCCGTTGGTGTGATCCTGGTTAACCTGTCTCTGGGCTTGGGTGAGTTTGCTCAGACCGGTTGGCTGGCCTATCCGCCGCTGTCAGGCGCTGAATACAGTCCGGGCGTTGGGGTAGATTACTGGATCTGGAGTCTGCAGCTTTCCGGTATCGGTACGACATTAACGGGTATTAACTTCTTCGTTACTATCCTGAAAATGCGTGCGCCGGGCATGACCATGTTCAAAATGCCGGTTTTCACCTGGGCATCGCTGTGTACTAACGTCCTGATCATCGCCGCGTTCCCGGTACTGACCGTTACGCTGGCGCTGCTGACCCTTGACCGTTATCTGGGCTTCCATTTCTTTACCAATGATATGGGTGGCAACATGATGATGTATGTCAACCTGATCTGGGTATGGGGCCATCCGGAAGTTTATATTCTGGTTCTGCCGGTCTTCGGCGTGTTCTCAGAAGTTGTTGCTACGTTCTCGAAAAAACGCCTGTTTGGTTATACCTCACTGGTATGGGCAACGGTTGTTATTACCATTCTGTCCTTTATCGTTTGGCTGCACCACTTCTTCACCATGGGTGCAGGCGCGAACGTTAACGCCTTCTTCGGCATTATGACGATGATTATCGCCATCCCGACCGGCGTTAAGATCTTTAACTGGCTGTTCACCATGTACCAGGGCCGCATTCAGATGCACTCTGCCATGCTGTGGACCGTAGGCTTCCTGGTCACCTTCTCTGTAGGTGGTATGACCGGTGTGCTGCTGGCGGTTCCGGGTGCTGACTTCGTGCTGCACAACAGTCTGTTCCTGATCGCGCACTTCCATAACGTCATCATCGGTGGTGTGGTATTCGGTTGTATGGCCGGTGTGACCTACTGGTTCCCGAAAGCATTTGGTTTCACCCTGAACGAAACCTGGGGTAAACGCGCTTTCTGGTTCTGGATTATCGGCTTCTTCACCGCCTTTATGCCGCTGTACGCGCTGGGCTTTATGGGTATGACCCGTCGTCTGAGCCAGGACATCGATCCGCAGTTCCATTCTCTGCTGGTTGTTGCCGCTGTAGGTGCTGGCCTGATTGGTCTGGGTATCATTAGCCAGATAATCATGTTCTGGGTTTCTATCCGCGATCGTCATCTGAACCGCGATCTGACGGGTGACCCGTGGGGTGGCCGTACGCTGGAGTGGTCTACTTCTTCTCCGCCGCCGTTCTATAACTTCGCAGTGGTTCCGCACATCAATGAGCGTGATGCCTTCTGGGAAATGAAAGAAAAAGGCGAAGCGTATAAGCAACCTGCTCATTACGAAGAGATCCATATGCCGAAAAACAGCGGCGCGGGCCTGATTATCGCCCTGTTCGCTACCCTCTTTGGTTTCGCTGCCATCTGGCATATCTGGTGGCTGATGGGTCTGTCCTTCGTGGCGATGATTGTTAGCTGGATCGTTAAAAGCTTCGATGAAGACGTTGATTACTACGTTCCGGTCAAAGAGATCGAAGCAATTGAGAATCAGCACTTCAAAGATATCAGCAAAGCAGGTCTGAAATAATGGCACAAACACTGTCTAAACAGCACGACGCCCATGCGGAGCATGGGCATCACGATGCGGGAGCCAATAAGGTTTTTGGCTTCTGGATCTACCTGATGAGCGACTGCATTATCTTCGCAACGTTGTTTGCGACCTATGCAGTCATGGTCAATAACACTGCCGGTGGACCGGCAGGTAAAGACATTTTCGAACTGCCGTTCGTACTGGTCGAAACCGCCCTGCTGCTGTTGAGCTCCATTACTTACGGTATGGCCGTTATCGGCATGAACAACGGCCGCAAAGGTGCGGTTAACCGCTGGCTGGCGCTGACGTTCCTGTTCGGTCTTGGCTTTATCGGGATGGAACTCTATGAATTCCATCATCTGATCGAAGAAGGCTTCGGCCCGAATCGCAGCGGCTTCCTGTCCGGCTTCTTTACGCTGGTCGGTACTCACGGTCTGCACGTGACTTCCGGTCTGATTTGGATGCTGGTTCTGATGTTCCAGATCGCTAAAAATGGTCTGACTGCGACTAACCGCGCTCGCGTTATGTGTCTGAGTCTGTTCTGGCACTTCCTCGATGTGGTATGGATCTGCGTATTTACCGTTGTCTATCTGATGGGAGCCATGTAATGAGTCATTCTGTTAACGAACATGGCGCATCTCACGGTAGCGTGAAGTCGTACATGATTGGCTTCATCCTCTCTATCATCCTGACGGCTATTCCGTTCTGGATGGTAATGGATGGCGGCGCTTCGCATGGCACAATTCTCAGCGTGGTTCTGGTGTGTGCGGTAGTTCAGGTGCTGGTTCACCTGGTCTACTTCTTGCACCTTGATACCAAATCTGAAGGCGGCTGGAACTTTGTGGCGATTATCTTCTCCGCCATAATTATTCTGATTGTCGTCGTCGGCTCGCTGTGGATCATGTGGAACCTCAACTACAACATGATGATGCCCCACTAAAGAGTCGCTCGTAATGATTAAGCAATACCTGCAAGTAACAAAACCAGGAATTATTTTCGGGAATTTAATTTCTGTTATCGGGGGTTTTCTGCTGGCTTCGAAAGGCAGTATCGATTACACCCTGTTTCTCACCGCCCTGGTTGGTGTCTCACTGGTGGTCGCATCAGGTTGTGTTTATAACAACTTTATCGACCGCGACATCGACAGAAAAATGGAGAGAACCAAGAATCGAGTGCTGGTAAAAGGCCTCATCTCTGTGAAAGTAACCCTGGTTTATGCAACCGCATTAGGTATTGCTGGCTTTGCGTTGCTGTATTTCGGAGCAAACCCGCTGGCCATGTGGCTGGCGGTCATGGGCTTCGTGGTATACGTCGGCATTTACAGCCTCTATATGAAGCGTAAATCAGTCTACGGTACGCTGATTGGTAGTCTGTCCGGCGCTGCGCCGCCGGTCATTGGCTACTGCGCAGTGACTAACGAGTTTGATGCTGGCGCGCTGATCCTGTTGGCTATCTTTAGCCTGTGGCAGATGCCGCATTCCTATGCGATTGCTATCTTCCGCTTTAAAGATTACCAGGCGGCGAATATCCCGGTTCTGCCGGTAGTGAAAGGGATCTCCGTGGCAAAAAATCATATTACGCTCTATATTCTGGCGTTTATGATTGCCACGCTGATGCTGACGCTGGGCGGCTACGCTGGCTACAAATATCTGGTGGTTGCGGCGGCAGTAAGCGTTTGGTGGCTGGGCATGGCGCTTTCAGGTTACAAAACGTCAAACGATCGCGTTTGGGCTCGTAAACTGTTTGTGTTCTCCATCGTCGCTATCACGGCGCTAAGCGTGATGATGTCGGTCGACTTTATGGCGCCGGCGTCGCAGAATCTGCTAACTTACGTACGCTAATCGTAAGCAATATCACTAAGGGCGCTTATTGCGCCCTTTCTTTTTGTTACGACTGCTTAAACACTTCCGTTTTACCCGCCCTGCCCTGCTCCTTAAAATAGTGTCAGTGATAATACTGAGGTTGCAATGAACGATAACAAAATGACACAGGTTGAGCTGCGCGCGACCTGGGGTTTAGGCACCGTATTCTCTTTGCGTATGTTGGGCATGTTTATGGTTTTGCCGGTGCTGACCACGTACGGCATGGCTTTACAGGGTGCAAGCGAAGCGCTCATTGGTTTGGCGATTGGTATTTATGGGCTGGCTCAGGCTATTTTCCAGATACCTTTTGGCCTGCTTTCCGATCGTATTGGCCGTAAACCGTTAATTGTCGGCGGCCTGCTGGTTTTTGTGCTCGGCAGCATCATTGCGGCCAGCACCACCTCGATTTGGGGTGTCATCCTTGGCCGCGCCCTGCAGGGCTCCGGGGCGATTGCCGCCGCCGTTATGGCGCTGCTCTCTGACCTTACGCGTGAGCAGAACCGCACCAAAGCGATGGCGTTTATCGGCATCAGCTTTGGCGTGACGTTTGCTATTGCGATGGTGCTGGGCCCGATAATTACCCATGCGCTCGGCCTGCACGCGCTGTTCTGGATGATCGCCATCCTGGCCAGCTGCGGTATTGTGATTACGCTGCTGATCGTGCCTAACGCTCCGCACCATGTACTGAATCGCGAATCGGGCATGGTAAAAGGCAGCATTCGCGAAGTGCTGATGCAGCCGCGCCTGTTGAAGTTGAATATCGGCATTCTCTGCCTGCATATTCTGCTGATGTCGAGCTTCGTTGCCCTGCCCGGCCAGTTTGAACAGGCGGGTTTCCCGGCGGAGCAGCACTGGAAGGTTTACCTGATCACCATGCTGGTGGCGTTTGTTGGCGTGGTGCCCTTTATCATCTATGCCGAAGTTAAGCGCCGCATGAAGCGGGTATTTATCTGCTGCGTCGCGTTGATTTTAATCGCCGAGATTGTTCTGTGGGGCGCCGGCAATCATTTTTGGACGCTGGTCGTTGGCGTGCAGCTATTTTTCCTCGCCTTTAATCTGATGGAGGCCATTCTGCCTTCGTTAATCAGTAAAGAATCACCTGCCGGTTATAAAGGCACGGCGATGGGCATTTACTCCACCAGTCAGTTTTTAGGCGTGGCGATAGGCGGCAGCATGGGCGGCTGGGTGTTCGATCGCTTTGATGCGCAAACGGTATTTCTGCTGGGCGCCATTGTCGCTACGCTGTGGCTGCTGCTCAGCAGCACCATGCAGGAGCCGCCCTATGTCAGCAGCCTGCGCATCGTACTGGATGATAATGCGCTGAACAATCCGCGCCTTGAACAGCAGCTCAAAGCGCAGCGCGGCGTCTCTTCCGTGTTTATCGTGCCTGAAGAGCGCAGCGCCTATATCAAAATTGACAGTAAGGTTACCAGCCGGGTTGAGCTGGAGGCGCTGATAGCCAGCGCATAAGGGTTCGCCACTCGCCGCCAGGCTGCGCATCAACCAAAACCGGGCCGTTCGCGGCCTTTGAATTCGGATATGGTGCCCGCTCAGGAAGGCCGGTCCGATCGTAAAGACGCAAAAAACGTCATCCCTGACAGCTCGGCCCGCGGCGTCCCTGCCGCGGGACGCTTTACTCTTCTGCCCGGCCTTCCTGCGCCTCAACGCCGGTGATGTTTGCGGGCCGTATTTAGCGGTCTTGCTTACCGATATGGCGTAATCGAACAGATCAATTTCCCGGCCTCCCTGCGCCGCAAACGTCGGTGATGTTTACAGGCCGTATTTAGCGGCCTTGCTTACCGATACGCCGCTATCGAATAAATCAATCGCGGAAGTTTTTGAACTGGAACGGCTGCCCCAGATTGCCGCCGCGCACCAGCGCAATAGCGCCTTGCAGATCGTCGCGAGACTTACCGTTAACGCGCACTTCTTCCCCCTGAATTTGCGCCTGAACTTTAATCTTGCTGTCCTTGATAAGCTTAACGATCTTCTTCGCCATATCGGTCTCAATGCCCTGCTTCAGCTTCGCATCCAGGCTCCAGCTCTTTCCGCTATGCTCGATCTGCTCCGGAACTTCCAGCGCTGCGCCTTCAATACCGCGCTTAAGCAGCTTTTCACGCAAAATATCTACCAGCTGTTTAACCTGGAAATCGGACTCGGTGGTGATTTTAATCGTCTGCGCTTTTTCATTCAGTTCAATGCTGGCGCTGACGTTACGAAAATCGAAGCGGGTTGACAGCTCGCGGTTGGCGTTTTCTACGGCGTTTCTTACTTCCTGCATGTCGATTTCTGAAACGATATCGAAAGATGGCATAATTTTTTCTCCAGACTCGAAAGTGACAGGCATAATACCTGCTTGTGCATGGCAAGGAAAATAGCCCTTAGGCATAGCTATACTCAATTAACTCGCCGGTAAGGCTCTGAAAACGCGCCTGCGGGAGGACGCATGAAAATTACGGTACTCGGCTGCGGCGCGCTCGGCCAGCTCTGGCTGGCGGCGCTCGATCGGCAGGGACATGAAGTACAGGGTTGGCTCCGCGTTCCACAACCCTGGTGTTCGGTTAACGTTATTAATACGGACGGATCGGTGGTGAATAAAACCTTTATTGCCAACGATCCGCTGTTTCTCAGCCAGTGCGATCTGCTGCTGGTCACGGTCAAAGCCTGGCAGGTTTCCGGCGCGGTCAAAAACCTGCAAAGCCTGCTGCCGCCTGATTGCCCGATTCTGCTGCTGCATAACGGTATGGGCACGCTGGAAGAGCTGAAAGGTTTAACGCAGCCGTTATTGCGCGGGGTAACCACCCATGCGGCAAAACAGGACGGCACGGTAATCCTGCACGTTGCCGGCGGCATTACGCATATCGGGCCGGGCTCAGCCGACAGCGCGGCGTTAAGTGAGCTGGCAGTGACGCTGCATCAGGCGCTGCCGGACGTCGCCTGGCATACCAATGTTTTATCCGCCTGCTGGCAAAAACTGGCCGTTAACTGTGTTATCAATCCCCTCAGCGCGCTACATGGCTGCTTAAACGGCGAGCTGATCGCCTGGCCGGAGCAAATTACCCTGCTGTGTGAAGAGGTTGCGGCGGTGATGACGCGGGAAGGTCTGCATACCAGCGCGGATCAGCTGCAGGAATATATTTATACCGTGATCGCCAGCACAGCACTAAACGTCTCGTCGATGCTGCAGGATATTCGTTCCCAGCGCCGCACTGAGATTGAATATATTACCGGCTATCTGCTGCAGCGGGCGCGGGCGCAGGGGATCGCCGTACCGGAAAATGCCCGGCTGTATGAACTGATTAAGCGTAAGGAACAAGATTATGAACGCGAACGTATCGGTGCTGGTCTGCCTGGCACATGGCACTGAAGAAACCGAAGCCGTAACCACTATCGATCTGCTGGTACGCGGCGGGATTAGCGTCACCACCGCCAGCGTTAACGGCGACGGCAACCGCGAAATTGTTTGTTCGCGCGGCGTCCGGCTGCTGGCGGATACGCCACTGGTCGAGGTTGCGGACAATGACTTTGCAGCTATCGTGCTGCCGGGCGGGCTGAAAGGCGCGGAAGCCTTTCGCGATAGCCCGCTGCTGGTGGAAACGGTGCGGCAGTTTCATCTTTCCGGACGCCTTGTTGCCGCTATTTGCGCAGCGGCCGGTACGGTGCTGGTGCCGCACGATCTGTTTCCGCTGGGAAATATGACCGGTTTTCCCGGACTAAAAGAGACCATTCCGGCGGAAAAATGGGTAGAAAAACGGGTGGTTTGGGATCCCAGGGTTAATTTACTGACCAGTCAGGGACCGGGCACGGCGATAGATTTTGCGCTGAAGCTTATCGATCTGCTGGTGGGAAAAGAGAAAGCGCGAGAAGTCGGAGAACAGCTGGTGCTGGCAGCGGGCATTTACGATTACCGCGACCCGTTTTAAGCTTTAACAGGCCAGCCGGGCGGCTGGCCTGTTTACACGATTAAGGACGATAGACCTTAACGTTTTTAAATCCCTGCTCACAGAGATAGAGCGCCTGCAAACGGCTCATCACGCCGCGATCGCAATACAGCAGCCAGGTTTTGCTCTGGTCGAGATCGCCAAACTGCGTGGCAAGTTTGAAAAACGGCAGCGATGTTATCTCAATCCCTTCCACCTTCAACGGTTTAGACTCCTGCTCGTCCAGCGAGCGGATATCCAGCAGCGCATCGTTAGCGGAGAAAGAGGCGACGGTTTCAACTTCAGCGACCTCCTCTTCAGCCTGTTCCGCGATGGTACGAATATCCACATTCGTCGCTTCCTGCACCACCCGATCCAGCACGGCGAAATCGAAATTACCCTCTTCCGCTTCGATCTTGCTCTTCACCGCTTTTACCGTCGGGCTTTTCGAGATCACCCCGCAATATTCCGGCATGGTACGGGCAAAATCTTCCGTGCCGAGCTGTCGCGCAAGATTGATAATATGTTCTTTATCATGCGAAATCAGCGGACGCAGAATCAGCGTATCGGAGGCGTTATCAATCAGGCGCAGGTTGGTTAGCGTCTGGCTGGATACCTGGCCCAGCGCTTCACCGGTCACCAGCGCCTGAACGCCGTAGCGCTCGGCGATTTGGGAAGCAGCACGCACCATCATGCGCTTCAGCACCACGCCCATCTGACCGTCATCCACTTTTTCCAGAATCTCTGCCACGACCGGCTCGAAGTTGATAGCCACAAAGCGCACGCGATGCGAGCGACCAAAACGATGCCACAAATAGTGCGCGACCTGACGAACGCCAATTTCATGCGCTGCGCCGCCAAGGTTAAAGAAGCAATAATGTACGCGACAGCCGCGACGCAACAGCATATAGCTGGAAACGCCGGAATCGAAGCCGCCTGAAATCAGCGACAGCACATCTTCCTGCGTACCGATAGGGAAACCGCCCAGGCCTTCATAGCGTCCGGTAACCAGCAGCAGGCGATCGTTTTCAATCTCCAGATTGACCGTTACCTGCGGATGCGAAAGTTTTACCTGCGCGCTGGCGATATGCTGATTCAGCCCGCCGCCGACGTAACGCTCTACGTCCTGCGAGCTAAACGGATGCTGTCCACGACGCTTAACGCGTACGCAGAAGGTTTTCCCTTCCAGGCGCTCATGGTTAACGGCTAACGTCTGCTCGAAAATATCATGCATATCGGTCCAGGTCCGATCCTCGACCGCCAGCACATGATGGATACCAGGGATCCGCGTTAGCTCATCAACATACATTGCACGCAGGCTCTCATTTTTGGAGCGCACTTCAATATGATCCCAGTGACGTACCACCGCCAGGGTTTCATCAAGATCCTTCAACACGTTACGAATGTTACTCGTAAGGATTTTGATAAAGCGCAAGCGCACCGACTGACTCTTGATGGTGATTTCGGGAAATAATTTAATGATAAACTTCATGGCAGCACAGCTCTGAGATAATTAAATGCTAAAAACAGCGGCACTTAACTGATAAAATCAATGAATTGCAAAGTAACCTGCGTCCTTTGCTTCCGAGGCGCGGCAGTATATCACTTTTGTCTTTGAGCTGCCTGTTTTACCGTCATGCTCTATCATTATTTTGCTAATCATTTCGAGTCGGCTACCATGTCCGCTTGCTATAGATAAAAAACCTGTGAGCCAATAATCACTATGCCAAAAAAAGCCGAACAGCCCATCAGTTTTGAAACTTCCCTGCAGCAGTTGGAACAGATAGTTACCCGTCTGGAAAGCGGCGATCTGCCGCTGGAAGAGGCGCTGAATGAGTTTGAGCGCGGCGTACAGCTGGCAAAAGTTGGGCAGAAAACCCTGCAGCAGGCGGAACAGCGCGTCCAAATCCTGCTTAACGATGATAAAGATGCTGCCCTGACGCCTTTTACGCCGGATGCTGAATAATGGATTTTGCTGAATTGCTTGCCCACTATCATCAGCGGGTGAACCTTGCGCTGTCGCGCTTTATCGCTCCCCTGCCCTTTCAGAGTTCTCCTCTGGTTAATGCCATGCAATATGGGGCATTATTAGGCGGTAAACGGCTGCGTCCATTTTTGGTATATGTCGTCGGCGATATGCTGCAGGCCGACGCTGACAGCCTGGACGCGCCCGCCGCCGCCGTTGAATGCATCCACGCCTACTCGCTGATTCATGACGATCTTCCCGCCATGGATGACGATAGCCTGCGCCGTGGACAGCCAACCTGCCATATTAAATTTGGCGAGGACACCGCCATTCTGGCGGGCGATGCGCTGCAAACGCTGGCCTTTTCCATTCTTGCCGATGCGCCGATGCACGGCGTTCAGCCGCAGGACCGCATCGCCATGATTTCTGAGCTGGCGCAGGCCAGCGGCGTGGCCGGCATGTGCGGCGGACAGGCGTTGGATCTGGCGGCGGAAGGCCAGCGGATCGACTTAGCGGCGCTGGAAAAAATTCATCGTCATAAAACCGGTGCGCTGATGCGTGCCGCCGTGCGTCTTGGCGCATTGAGCGCAGGCGAACGTGGGCGCGCAGCTCTGCCGCTTCTCGATCGTTATGCCAATGCGATCGGGCTCGCCTTTCAGGTTCAGGATGACATTCTGGATGTAGTGGGCGATACCGCGGTAACGGGAAAACAGCAGGGAGCCGATCAGCAGCTTGGCAAAAGCACCTACCCGGCCCTGATGGGACTGGACGATGCCCGCCAGAAAGCGCAGGACCTGTATCAGGAAGCGCTCGGCGCGCTGGATCAGTTGGCCGCACTTTCTCTGGACACCTCCGCCTTACATGCGCTGGCAGGCTTCATAATCGAACGCGATAAATAACTTCCACAATGAGTCTCTGATGAGTTTTGATACTGCAAAATACCCGACGCTGGCGCTTGCCGATACCGTGCAAGAACTGCGTAAACTGCCGAAAGAGAAGCTGCCGACACTGTGCGATGAGCTACGTCAGTACCTGTTGGATAGCGTAAGTCGCTCCAGCGGCCATTTTGCTTCGGGCCTCGGGGTGGTTGAGCTGACCGTCGCGCTTCACTACGTCTATAACACGCCGTTCGATCATCTGGTGTGGGACGTCGGCCATCAGGCCTACCCGCATAAAATTCTGACCGGACGCCGCGACCGCATCGGCACGATCCGTCAAAAAAATGGCCTGCATCCTTTTCCCTGGCGGGCGGAAAGCGAATATGACGTGCTGAACGTTGGCCACTCCTCCACCTCGATCAGCGCCGGTCTTGGTATGGCGGTGGCCGCAGGCAAAGAGGATCTGGGCCGACGTACCGCCTGTATTATCGGCGACGGCGCGATTACCGCCGGGATGGCCTTTGAAGCGATGAACCACGCGGGCGATATTAAAGCGGACCTGCTGGTCATTCTGAACGATAACGAAATGTCGATCTCAGAAAACGTCGGCGCGCTCAACAATCGCCTGGCGCAAATCCTCTCCGGTAAAACCTATGCGCGCCTGCGCGAAGGCGGCAAAAAGGTGCTGACCGGCCTGCCGCCGATTAAAGAGCTGGTCAGACGTACCGAAGAACATCTGAAAGGCATGGTAGTGCCGGGAACGCTGTTTGAGGAGCTGGGCTTCAACTATATCGGCCCGGTAGATGGCCACGATGTGCTGACGCTGGTGCAGACGCTCAGTAATATGCGCGATCTGAAAGGTCCGCAGTTCCTGCATATCATGACTAAAAAAGGCAAAGGCTATGCGCCGGCGGAGAACGACCCTATCGCCTGGCACGCCGTGCCTAAATTCGATCCGGCCAGCGGCGCGCTGCCCAAAAGTTCGGGCGGGCTCCCTACTTACTCCACGATTTTCGGCGACTGGCTGTGCGAGACCGCGGCAGACGACGATAAGCTGATGGCGATTACGCCAGCGATGCGTGAAGGGTCCGGTATGGTGGGCTTTTCGCGTCAGTATCCGCGCCAGTATTTCGACGTGGCGATTGCCGAGCAGCATGCGGTTACCTTTGCCGCCGGGCTGGCTATCGGCGGCTATAAGCCGGTGGTGGCGATCTATTCCACCTTCCTGCAGCGCGCTTACGATCAGCTGATTCATGACGTTGCGATTCAGCAGCTGCCGGTGCTGTTCGCTATCGATCGCGGCGGCATCGTCGGCGCGGATGGACAAACGCATCAGGGCGCTTTCGATCTGGCTTTTCTGCGTACTATTCCTGGCATGGTCATCATGACACCCAGCGATGAGAACGAATGCCGTCAGATGCTCTATACCGGCTATCATTATCAGGCCGGGCCAAGCGCGGTGCGTTATCCGCGCGGCACCGGTACCGGCGCGCCCATGCAGCCGCTGGCATCGCTGCCGCTGGGGAAAGGCGTGGTCAAACGCCGCGGCGAAAAGCTGGCTATTCTCAACTTCGGTACTCTGCTGCCGGAAGCGCAGGCGGCAGCCGAAGCGCTGAACGCCACGCTGGCGGATATGCGTTTCGTGAAACCGTTGGATGAAGCGCTGGTACTGGAGCTGGCGGCCAGCCATGAATCGCTGGTTACGCTGGAGGAAGGTGCGATCAAAGGCGGTGCCGGCAGCGGCGTTAATGAACTGCTGATGGCGAAGCGTGTTGCGGTTCCGGTATTAAATATCGGCCTGCCGGATGAGTTTATTCCGCAGGGCACGCAGGATGAAATCCGCCACGACTATCAGCTTAATGCAGAAGGCATTCAGCAGCAGATCGCCGGCTGGCTGGCACAGTAACGGGTCGCTCCGTGAAACGCCGTTTACCTGCTACGCTTGGAATAATCCGCTGTTAAATCGTTTCCCTGGCCGCTGGAGCTTTTATGAAAACTATTCAACTGGGCAGCACCGATCTGCAGGTTTCCCGCCTGTGCCTTGGCTGCATGACATTTGGCGAGCCCGATCGCGGCACGCATGCCTGGACCCTGCCTGAAGCAAGCAGCCGTCCCTTGATTAAGCAGGCGCTGGAGGCGGGAATTAATTTTTTCGATACCGCCAACAGCTATTCCGACGGCAGCAGCGAAGAAATTGTCGGGCGAGCGCTGCGCGACTATGCACGCCGCGATGAGGTTGTGGTCGCGACTAAAGTTTATAACCAGATGAGTAATCTCCCGCGCGGGCTGTCACGTAAGAATATTATGCAATCCATTGACGACAGCCTGACGCGCCTTGGCATGGACTATGTCGATTTGCTGCAGATCCACCGCTGGGATTATGAGACCCCGCTGGAAGAGACGCTGGAGGCGCTGCACGATGTGGTGCAGGCGGGCAAGGCGCGTTATATCGGCGCATCATCCATGTACGCATGGCAATTTGCCAAAGCGCTGTATACGGCCGACTTACACGGCTGGACGCGCTTTGTCAGCATGCAGGATCAGTACAATTTGATCCAACGAGAAGAGGAACGTGAAATGCATCCGCTGTGCCTGGCGGAAAATATTGCCGTTCTGACCTGGAGCCCGCTGGCGCGTGGTCGCCTTTCGCGTCTCTGGGGAGAAAGCACGGCGCGATCGGTATCGGATGAGTTTGGCAAAACGCTGTATGCCAGCAACGAAGAGAATGACGCGGCGATAGCCCGACGGGTAGAAAGTCTGGCCGCAGAGAAAGGGGTCAGCCGGGCGCAGATCGCGCTGGCGTGGCAGTTAACTAAACCAGCGGTAACCGCGCCGATTATCGGCTCTTCACGCGCTGAGCAGCTGGCGGATTTGGTTAAGGCGGTAGAGCTTACCCTGACGCCAGCAGAGGTTGCGGAGCTGGAAACGGTATATCAGCCGCATCCGGTGGTCGGCTTTCAGTAATCGGCCCTGCGGCGAAACCTTTCGCCGCAGACGTTGACTTATCACAGCGGCCAGTGCTGCCCGGTAAACCACAGCAGCGCGGCGGAGATAATCCCGGCAATAACATCATCGACCATAATCCCCATCCCGCCGTGCACGTTGCGATCGAACCAGCGGATCGGCCAGGGTTTCCACATATCCAGCACGCGGAAAATAACAAAACCGGCCAGCACCCATTGCCAGCTATTGGCCGGGATCGCCATCAGCGTAATCCACATACCGATAAATTCATCCCAGACGATACTGCCGTGGTCATGAACGCCCATATCTTTAGCGGTACGGTGACAGAGATAAACGCCGATGCAGATGCCGAACATCACCAGCAGCGAATAAATATCCTGCGGCAAAAAGGTCATCAGCCACCAGAAAGGCAGCGATGCCAGCGATCCCATCGTGCCCGGCACCCACGGGAAAAGGCCGCTGCCGAAACCGGTAGCCAGCAGATGCCACGGATTGCTCAGACGCAGGCGGCTTTTCGCCAGATCTTTATCGCGCGTCAAAATGGTCGAATCCTTTCAGATTAAACGTGGTTGGCTTGCCGTCCTGCAGCAAAACCAGCCCTTCTGATTCCGGTGCCAGCTGGCCGATACAGGTATAGGGCACGCCCAGCTTACCCAGCGCCACATCCAGCGCGCCACGGTTGATCTCCGGCACGGTAAAGCAGAGCTCGTAATCCTCGCCGCCGCTTAATGCCCAGCGCAGCGCCTGTTCCGGTTCGAAATGAGCGCGCAGCACGGAAGATAACGGCAGAGCGTCGATATTCACCCGTGCGCCGCACTCGCTGGCCTTCAGGATATGACCCAAATCGGAAACCAGACCATCAGAAATATCAATGGCCGCACTGGCAAGATTACGCAGCGCCTGGCCCTGTAAAATACGCGGCATTGGACGCAAATGGCGCTTAATCAACGCCTCGTGGACTGCGGGATCGGTAATGCGTACCCGATGCTGCAACAGCGCCAGGCCCGCGGCGCTGTCTCCCAGCGAGCCGGTAACGTAAATCCAGTCGCCCGGACGCGCGCCGCTGCGGCGTAAAGCCCGGCCGACCGGCACCAGGCCGTGAATACCCAGCGTCAGGCTGCGCGGCCCGCGCGTGGTATCGCCGCCGATCAGCTGCATATCGTAATAATCCAGCAGTTCAAACAGGCTGTCGCTGAACGCTTTCAGCCAGGCTTCATCAACGTTCGGCAGCGTCAGCGCCAGCGTCAGCCAGGCAGGATCGGCGCCCATCGCGGCGAGATCGCTCAGATTGACCGCCAGCGCCTTATAACCGAGATCGGCAGGATGAATATCGCGCAGAAAGTGGATGCCTTCCACCAGCGTATCGGTACTGATGGCCAGGGTCTGCTTTTCCGGCACGTTCAGTAACGCGCAGTCGTCGCCAATGCCCTTTTCCACATCGCGACGTGAGCTCGTCACGCGGTTAAAATAACGCGCGATCAGTTCAAATTCGCCACATGACATAATGAAATTCCGCTGAACCTGAATAGAAAAGGCCGGAAAGAATCCGGCCTCGATGGCTTATTTTTTGTTGGGGCGGATTTGCGGAGCGGCTTTATCCAGCACGCCGTTAACAAATTTATGGCTGTCTTCAGCGCCGAACACTTTCGCCAGCTCAATACCTTCGTTGATAGCCACTTTATAAGGCACATCGCTACGCTTGCTCAGTTCATACAGAGAAACGCGCAGAATGGCTTTTTCCACCTGGCCCAGCTCTTCCAGCTGACGCGACAGGTAAGGCTTCATCAAACCGTCAAGGTATGCGCTGTTGGTCGCAACGCCAGCCAGCAGCTCGCGGAAATAGTTGATGTCGACATCTTTGACATCCTGTTCCGCGAGAAACTGATATTCAATATCAGCAATGTCATTATTGGACAACTGCCAGGAGTAAAGCGCCTGGACAGCACACTCACGGGCGCGGCGACGAGCAGCAGGTTTCACAAAAATCCCCTTACAAAAATCAGGCTTTAATGGCTTGCAATACGTTAATCATTTCGAGCGCGGTCAGTGCGGCTTCCGCACCTTTATTGCCCGCTTTGGTACCAGCGCGTTCAATAGCCTGCTCGATATTTTCAGTGGTCAGGACGCCAAAGGCGACCGGGATTTCGCTATTCATAGCGACGCTGGCAAGGCCTGAGCTGGCCTCACCGGCAACATATTCGAAGTGCGCAGTGCCGCCACGGATTACGGTGCCCAGGGCGATAACCGCATCGTGTTTTCCGACATTGGCAACGGCGCGTGCCGTTACAGGTAATTCATAGGCGCCCGGCACCCAGATAACGGTGATATTTTCTTCTTTCACCTGACCAATGCGCTTCAACGCATCGATCGCACCATCCAGCAGGCTGTCATTGATGAAGTTGTTGAAACGCGCAATGATAATTGCGACTTTCGCTTCCGGCGTAGCAACAGCAGCTTCGATAATTTTCATAATTTTCCTTTCAGGGTTCTTATTGGCCCCGCAGGGGGGCGGATTCTACCACACTCTTTCGCACTCTGCTTCCGCTTTTCCGCAGGGCGTTAAACCGGCCTGAGCGTCAGGCGAAGATCCGGGCCAACCTGACGCACATCACTGAAGCTGAATAGCGGCGCGTCACGCAGCTGACTCAGGCCCGGCAAGGCGCACAGCCCACGGGCGCTATCGCCCAGTAGCTTAGGCGCAAGATAAACGATCAGTTCATCCACCACGCCCGCTGCCAGCAGCGCTCCGGCCAGCTGCGCGCCCGCTTCGACCCACACCTGATTAATTTGCTGCTTACCCAGCAGCATCATCAGCGAGACCAGATCGAGCCGGTTATCGCGCGCCGGAACCCGCAGCTGTTGTACCGTCTGCGGCCAGGCCTGCTGCTCATCCACCTGCAGGCGCGCCAGCCAGCTTTCGCCCGGCTGATGCAGCAAGCGATGCTGCGGCGTCACCCGGTTCTGGCTGTCAATAATCACTCGCACCGGCTGGCGTAAATTTTCCTGGGGATAGCAGGCCTGCGTGGCCGCGCCCAGCTCATCCCAGCGCACCGTCAGCGCCGGATCGTCAGCCAGCACGGTCGCGCTGCTGCTGAGGATGGCTGAACTTAGCGCGCGCAGGCGCTGCACATCGCGTCGCGCCTCAGGCGAGGTTATCCACTGGCTTTCGCCGCTGGCCATCGCCGTGCGGCCATCCAGCGACGCGCCCAGCTTTAACTGAACGAACGGAAAGCCGGTGCGCATCCGCTTTAAAAAACCGCGGTTCAGCGCTTCGGCTTCCGCCATCATGACGCCATGACTGACGGCGATGCCCGCCTGCTGCAGGCGATAAAGCCCGCGTCCGGCCACTTCAGGATTGGGATCCTGCATCGCTGCAACCACCCGACTTACGCCAGCGGCAATCAGCGCCTCGCAGCACGGCGGCGTACGACCGTAATGGCTACAGGGTTCTAAGGTGACGTAGGCGGTCGCGCCTTTTGCCCGATCGCCCGCCATGCGCAGCGCATGTACTTCCGCGTGCGGCTCACCGGCGCGCTGATGCCAGCCTTCGCCCACGATAACGCCATCGCGTACGATAACGCAGCCGACGTTGGGATTCGGCGTGGTGGTAAAACGACCGCGGCGCGCCAGTTCCAGCGCGCGCGCCATATACTCTTCATCGCGCATAGCTTAATCCTGTAAACGGGCGATCTCTTCGCCAAATTCACGAATATCTTCAAAGCTGCGATAGACGGAAGCGAAACGGATATAGGCCACCTTATCGAGCTTTTTCAGCTCATCCATCACCAGGTTGCCAATCATTTTGCTGGGGATTTCACGTTCGCCGGTAGCGCGCAGCTGGGTTTTGATATGGCTAATGGCATTTTCAACGGCATCAGAGCTGACCGGGCGCTTTTCCAGCGCTTTAACCATGCCGCTGCGCAGCTTATCCTCATTGAACGGCTCGCGAACATCGTTGCTTTTAATTACGCGCGGCATCACCAGTTCCGCCACTTCAAAAGTGGTAAAGCGCTCATGACAGTCCAGGCATTGACGGCGGCGGCGCACGGAAGCACCTTCGCCAACCAGACGGGAATCAATCACTTTGGTATCCACGGCGGAACAGAATGGGCAATGCATGACATATCCTGATTCTTCACGAAATTAAACCTTAGTGTACCCCGAAGCCCCTGACAACCAAAGCCTCGGCGGGCGGGCTGCGCATTTTTCTGTACGCCCCGCGCGCTTTTTCACTCTCCCGCGCGCTTTCACCTAAGCTTGTTAGTAAAAGCGTTAAAAGGAGAGCGAAGATGAAAAAGAGGCTTTTTCTGCTGCCGTTACTGACCGCGATGCTGCTTAACGGCTGCGCCGCACCCTCCCCGGCAAAAAATCAGGCGCTGCATGGGGAAATCAATCAGCTTAATCAGCAGGTAAATCAGCTCACCCGCCAGGCCGACGCGCTGGAACAGCAAAATCAGTTAAACAGCCACTCCAGCCAGGGCGCATGGCTGCTGGCGGCAGCCAATACGCGCGTTGAGCTAAAAAGCCTGGCCGGACCGCTGATGCTCACGCTGACGCGCATTGAGCCAGAGGCGAGCGGCACGCGTGCCCTGCTTACGCTGCGGTCGGCGGACGATCGTCCTTTGCAAAGCCTGAGGATGCAGGTCGAATGGGGTGAGCTGGATGGCGTCACCGGCAAACCGCTGAGCGCCGGTGCGCTGTCGCAAACGATTGAGGTACGCAATACCCTGCTGCCTAAAGCCGAACAGCCGATTCCGCTTCGCCTGAGCGGCGTAACGCCGGAGCAGCTGGGCTACGTACGGGTCCATGATGTTGAGCCGCTGAACTGACCGGCGGAATAGCTGAGTAATCCCCATTAAACCGCGTTCTGCAGATGTGAAGAAGGCCGCTGGCGCGGCCTTTGCTTAGCTTACAACCGTTGCCTTACGGCAGAATGGAAGGCTGGTCAGCCCCTTCTTTCTCTACCTTCTGCTGCAGCATATGTTCACGCTTCATGCCCAGCTTCAGCGCCAGCGCAGAAGCAACGTAGATAGAAGAAATCGTACCGATAGAAACGCCGATCAGCATCGTCAGCGAGAAACCTTCCAGCAGCGCGCCGCCAAAAATAAACAGCATCAACACCACGACCAGCGTTGTCGCCGAGGTCATAATGGTACGGCTCAGCGTCTGCGTCAGGGATACGTTGAAGATTTCATAAGGCGTTCCGCGACGGATCTTACGGAAGTTCTCACGGATACGGTCGGAAACCACAATACTGTCGTTCAGTGAGTAACCGATAACCGACATCAGCGAGGCGATGATGGTTAAATCGATCTCAATATGAAACAACGACAGGATACCGAGCGTAATGATCACGTCATGCGCCAGCGCCAGCACCGCACCAAGTGCCAGACGCCACTCGAAACGGAAGCCAACGTAAACCAGGATACAGATCAGCGCCACCAACAGCGCCATGCCGCCCGCCTGCGCCAAATCGCTGCCGACGCTGGGGCCGACAAACTCAATGCGCTTAACGGTCGCGTTTTGACCGGCAGCCTGATTAATGACCGAGACCACTTTATTCCCCAGCTCCTGCCCCGCATTGCCGGCATTCGGCGACAGACGGACCATGACGTCACGACTGCTGCCGAAATTTTGCACCTGCGGTTCAACAAAGCCTGATTTTTCCAGCGCGCCGCGCAGCGTATCCAGCTCGGCCGGTTTTTCCAGGGAAATTTCAATTACCGTACCGCCGGTAAAATCGAGTCCCCAGTTAAACCCGCGCACGCCCATGATAATCACTGACGCGATCAGCAGCAGCCCGGAAAGGGTAAAGGCCAGCGTATCCCAGCGCATAAAGTCATGGACTTTACGGCCATAGTTTAATTGTTCAACACTATATTGCTGTGCCACAACCTACTCCTCAGATAGACAGCTTGTTGACGCGTTTGCCGCCATACAACAGGTTAACGATGGCACGCGTACCAACAATGGCGGTGAACATCGAGGTTCCCACGCCAATGGCGGTCGTGATGGCAAAGCCCTTAATCGAGCCGGTGCCAACCGCATACAGAATAATCGCGGTGATAAGCGTGGTGATGTTGGCATCAACGATACTGGAGAACGCGCCTTTATAGCCTTCATGAATCGCCTGCTGAATGGTACGCCCATTCTTCAGCTCTTCTTTGATACGCTCGTTTATCAGCACGTTGGCATCCACCGCCACCGCCAGCGTCAGAACGATACCGGCGATCCCCGGCATGGTTAACGTGGCACCCGGCAGCAACGACATAATGCCGACGATCAGGATCAGGTTGGCGACCAGCGCGCTGGTGGCGATAACGCCGAACTTTTTATAGTAAACCACCATAAACACAATCGACGCGATCAGGCCCCACAGGCAGGCTTGCAGTCCCTGAGTAATATTCTGCTGGCCCATGGTCGGACCGATAGTGCGCTCTTCAACAATCTGAATCGGCGCAATCAACGCACCGGCACGCAGCAGCAGCGAAAGCTGACGCGCTTCGTTCGGGTTGTTGATACCGGTAATGCGGAAGCTGTTGCCCAGACGCGACTGAATATTCGCCACGTTAATCACCTCTTCCTGTTTCACCAGGATGGAGCGACCGTTGGCATCTTTCTTACCGCTGTCTTTATACTCAACGAACAGCGTCGCCATTGGCTTACCAATATTATCTTTGGTAAAGGTCGACATCATATTGCCGCCCGCGCTATCGAGCGAAATATTAACCTGCGGCTGATTATATTCATCGGTGCTGGAGGTGGAGTCGGTGATATGGTCACCGGTCAGGATCACGCGTTTGTACAGCACAACCGGCTGGCCTTCACGCGTTTGCTTCACTTCCGAATCGCCCGGCACGCGGCCTTTAGCCGCAGCACTGGCATCCACTACCGTATTGACCAGACGGAATTCCAGCGTTGCCGTTGCGCCCAAAATCTCTTTCGCGCGCGCGGTATCCTGAATGCCCGGCAGCTCAACGACGATGCGGTCAGAACCCTGACGCTGCACTAACGGCTCCGCCACGCCCAGCTGGTTAACGCGGTTACGCAGGATATTGATGTTCTGCTGAACAGCGTACTCACGCGCTTCACGCAGGCGCTCGTCGCTCATAACCGCACGCAGCAGGTTATCGCCACGGCTGCTAATCACCAGATCGCGATGACGGGTTGAAAGGTAGCTGACGGCATTGTCACGCGCATCGCCGTCACGGAAACGAATTTCCACGCCGTAGTTTTCGATTTTACGCACGTTGGTGTAAGCAATGCCTTTATCACGCAGATCGCTGCGCAGGCTGTCGGTATTCTGCTCCTGCAGCTTACCCAGCGCGGTATCCATATCCACTTCCATCAGGAAGTGTACGCCGCCGCGCAGATCCAGACCGAGTTTCATCGGCTGCGCCGCCAGCATTTCCAGCCATTTCGGCGTGGCAGGCGCCAGGTTGAGCGCAACGACGTAATCTTCACCCAGCGCTTTTACCAGCGCTTCACGGGCGCGCAGCTGCACATCCGTATTGGCGAAACGCGCCAGGATGGCGCCCTGCTCCAGCGCAATAGATTTGCTTTGAATATGTTCTTGTTTTAATACGTTTTGGATCTGGTCCAGCGTTTGCTCACTGGCGGCGCTTCCGCGCGCGCCGGTGATTTGAACAGCCGGATCCTCTCCATACAGGTTGGGAAGTGCATACAGCAGACCGACGGCAAGCACCACGATCAGCATAATGTATTTCCACAAAGGATAACGGTTTAACACGGCAGTTCCCTTAGGGAAAACAAAGAATTACAGCGCCTTCATAGTACCTTTCGGCAGGACGGCAGCCACGAAATCACGTTTGATAATCACTTCATTGTTATCGTTGAGCGCGATAGCAATGTAGCCGCTTTCAGCCACTTTGGTTACGCGACCCACCAGACCACCGGTAGTCAGCACCTCATCGCCTTTGCCGATCGAGTCCATCAGCTTTTTATGCTCTTTCGCACGTTTTTGCTGCGGACGCAGGATCATAAAATAGAAAATCAGGCCAAAGACCACCAACATAATGACCATCGTGTAGGGGCTTCCCTGCGACGGTGCGCCAGCTGCTGCCACTGCGTCAGAAATGAAAAAACTCATCAACTTTCCCTCATTGTTTAATTATTAAGCGTTTAATGGCGGAACCGCTTTGCCCGTCCGCGTATAGAATTCACTGACGAAGCACTCTAATTTACCTTCTTCAATAGCCTTGCGTAAACCCGCCATTAAGCGCTGGTAGTAACGCAGGTTATGAATGGTATTCAGACGCGCACCGAGTATTTCGTTACAACGATCAAGATGATGCAAGTAGGCGCGACTGTAATTGCGACAGGTATAGCAATCACATTCCGCATCCAGCGGCGACGTATCATCTTTATGTTTGGCGTTGCGGATTTTAACCACGCCGTCCGTGACAAACAGGTGACCGTTACGCGCGTTACGCGTCGGCATCACGCAGTCGAACATATCGATACCGCGACGTACGCCTTCGACCAGATCTTCCGGCTTGCCAACGCCCATTAAATAGCGCGGCTTATCTTCCGGGATCTGCGGGCAGACGTGCTCCAGAATACGGTGCATATCTTCCTTCGGCTCACCCACCGCCAGGCCGCCCACAGCGTAACCATCAAAGCCGATCTCCACCAGCCCTTTGACAGAGACATCGCGTAAATCTTCGTAAACGCTGCCCTGAATAATGCCGAACAGCGCATTTTTGTTGCCCAGCTTGTCGAAGTGGTCACGGCTGCGTTTTGCCCAGCGCAGCGACATTTCCATCGAGCGTTTGGCATAATCCCAGTCCGCCGGGTAAGGCGTACATTCATCAAAGATCATCACAATATCGGAGCCGAGATCGTACTGGATCTCCATCGATTTTTCCGGATCGAGGAAGATCGCATCGCCGTTAATCGGATTACGAAAATGCACGCCCGCCTCGGTGATTTTGCGAATGTCGCCGAGGCTGAAAACCTGAAAGCCACCGGAGTCGGTCAGAATCGGCCCCTTCCACTGCATAAAATCGTGCAGATCGCCATGCAGCTTCATAATCTCCTGGCCCGGACGCAGCCAGAGGTGAAACGTGTTGCCCAGCAGGATTTGCGCGCCGGTTTCTTTAACCTCTTCCGGGGTCATGCCTTTTACCGTGCCGTAGGT
This sequence comes from Mixta theicola, assembly GCF_002895925.1. Classification (GTDB taxonomy): domain Bacteria; phylum Pseudomonadota; class Gammaproteobacteria; order Enterobacterales; family Enterobacteriaceae; genus Mixta; species Mixta theicola. Next base: position 177,538 of record NZ_NWUO01000003.1, read on the forward strand.
GCCCACCGGCATAAAGGCCGGGGTTTCTACGACGCCACGATCAAAAACCAGACGACCGCGACGCGCGCGGCCATCTTTCGTATCTAATTCAAACTTCACGTTGCCTCCATCAGAGAAACAGTCTGATGATTGATAAAAAGGAGCGCATTCTAACAACCGTGTAAGCCGCGACACAAGCCAGCCCGCGCGTTATGCGCATATCATGCGTTGCGGATTTATGCCGTTTTGTGTCAGCGTTCCGACACAAATTTGTCACAGCGCCATATTTTAACACGCAAAACTTTGGCAAAGGTCACAACCTTGCGTATCTCCAATTTTTCTCAACTACCATCCCAATCATACGACGGCAGAAAAAACGGCATAAATCACATCCTGGATTTTCGTTTGCGGCGAAAATTGCAACCAGACGGTAAGAGAGTATTATCTGACTGGATGAATAATGTGGGGTCATATTCTAAACAGGAAGTAAGAAAAAAGGGTGTCAGGGATGAGCAAACGTTCAGATATTATTGATGGAAGTAAGGCTACGACGGAAAAATATGGATTAGTATATACCGAGGTACTTGGCTGGATTGACCTTGGACATGCACAAGGAAAAGATATACGTGCATTGCTGGATAATATAAATCGGGGTGAGGCGTCTGGTCAGCAATATTACGACGTTACTTACTCTCAGGGTATGACATCACCCTATGGATTAGCCCGTGCAGGTAAGCTTGTAACCTGGCGCATCAAGCGTGGCCGTCCATACTGGGAACGAAAAAGCATTGCACTTTCGATGATGATGACCGTGGCGCGAAAATTTGAAGCCTTTCAGGGCGCTTTCCCTAATAATTTCGTGACAGACAGCGGATTCAGCGGCGAAGATCTGGTTTCCGATTTGCTGGGTTTCTATCGCGTTGTGTCGATTGACCGGCCATTTGAGATGTTGCGCCCGGTCAGCAAACAGGAAGCGCTGGGATTATTACGGTAAAATTGGCAAATGGAAAAATGAGTCTTTCCAGCCGCTGCTGTTTCCCGATCCTGAGAAATTTCCTCGCGTCATGCCATATAAAGGCGTATTGCCCTCATTTATGCAGTCCGTGGTCCCTTATAATGATTTTTTATCAGGGAACGTAATTTTACCAAAGCATGATAAAACTTTTGTCATATTAGGCGCTGACAATGGCAGGATGGGATTATGAAAAAAATGCTAAGAGTACTGTCTTGCGTAATTATTCTATTTTCCTCTGCGTTATTCATCGCCTGGCCATATATAAAAATGATGTTCGCGGGCAGCGCATATTATACCCAGCAGGATAAACGGGAGTATGAATTTTACACCCCGGCGTTGCTAAAAAATATGCCCAGAATATCAAAAAATTACCGGTTTGAGTTCGGAAATATTACCGGTCCGGAGGCGCATGTCTTTACTGTAAGATTCGATGGCACGACTGAGACTACCAGGATCCGTAATTACCTGATCTCTGTTGGTTATGAACCACAGGCTGAATGTGATGTTAAAGCGGAGTGCTGGCTAAGCCCGCGCACTAAAGATATTGTAACATTGATCAAGTACACAGACACAGATAGCGTCGCGGTTCAGATCTACCGCATGCCAGAACCGATCACCGCAAAATTTTAAGCGGATAAGGCTAAAGCCGGTTTTAAACAGTAAGCGGGATTCGCGAATCAACCGTACGAAAACGTACGCCATGAGCAAAACCAGTATCTGAAAATCCGGTAAACGGACCGTTAAATATCCATTTTTGGCTTAATTGACATGGACTTAAGGGCATTTTTCAGTGCTCATTATGTGCAAAAAATACAAAGTCAGGTAAAGCAGGTCCGCTTCCACGCAACGATAAAGCGGTGGAATTAATGCGCAACCTGCCTCACGCGACAGTGAATAATCAAACGCCGACTTTTTCGTCCGGCGCCTGGGGATTGCGGGTGATAAACATCGCATCGCCATAGCTGAAAAAGCGATACTGCTCGGCCACCGCCTCGTGATAGGCGCTCATGGTGTGGCGATAGCCAGCAAAAGCGGAAACCAGCATAATCAGCGTCGATTCCGGCAAATGGAAATTGGTAATCAGCGCATCGATCACCTGATAGCGATAGCCGGGATAGATAAAGATTTGGGTATCGTCGAAAAAGGGCGCAATCAGCGTATTCTGTGCCGCCTGCGCCGCGCTCTCCAGCGATCGCACCGAGGTGGTGCCCACGGCGACCACGCGATTACCGCGCGCCTTACAGGCTAAGACCGCATCCACAACCTCCTGCGGCACTTCAGCATACTCGGAGTGCATGATGTGATCTTCAATGCTGTCAACGCGCACCGGCTGGAAGGTCCCCGCGCCCACGTGCAGCGTAACAAACGCCATCTCGACGCCTTTTTCCCGCAGCGCGGCCAACAGCGGCTCGTCGAAGTGCAGACCGGCGGTCGGCGCGGCAACCGCACCCGGCTTCTGGCTGTAAACCGTTTGATAAAGTTCGCGGTCAGCCTCTTCATCGGGACGATCGATATAGGGCGGCAGCGGCATATGTCCGATAGCGTTGAGAATATCCAGTACGCTGCGCGCATCATCAAACTCAATTTCAAACAGCGCATCGTGACGCGCCACCATCGTTGCACGCACGCTTTCATCATCGCCAAACAGCAGTTCTGCGCCCGGCTTCGGCGCTTTCGAGGCGCGTACGTGCGCCAGCACACGCTTATCATCCAGCATGCGCTCCACCAGCATTTCGATCTTACCGCCGCTGGCTTTACGCCCGTAAACACGGGCCGGGATAACGCGGGTGTTATTGAACACCAGCAGATCGCCGGGGTTAAGCTTATCAAGCACATCGGTGAACACGCCGTGGCTTAAAGCGCCATCGGGGCCGTTCAGCGACAGCAGCCGACATCCGCTACGCTGAGGCTGCGGATAGTGAGCAATTAATGATTCAGGTAATTCAAAAGAAAAATCAGCGACGCGCATGCTAAATGTCTTACGGCTAACAAACAGGCGGCATAGTCTAGCGGAAAAGCGGGAAATTCTGAACTGTTACCCGGTAACCATTCTGTTAGCGTATACTGCCAGGATGAACTTTCTTGCTCATCTTCATCTGGCCACGCTGGCCAACAGCTCGCTGTCAGGCAACCTGATGGCGGATTACGTGCGTGGCGATCCGCAACTGCAGTGGCCTGCCGATATTGCTGCCGGCATCGTGCTGCACCGCCGTCTTGATGCCCTTACCGATTCCTTACCTGAAGTCCTGAGCGCCAAACGCCTGTTTCGTGACGAAACGCGCCGGGTTGCGCCTGTTACGCTGGATGTCGTTTGGGATCATTTTTTATCGCGTCACTGGGATCGCATTGAACCTGACCTGCCGTTGCCGCTGTTTCTGGCGCGCGCGCAGGCGCAAATCGAACCGATGCTGGCGCAGTCGCCAGAGGGCTTCCAGCGCCTTAACGGCTATTTATGGCGTGAGCGCTGGATGGAACGCTACGCCGATGCGCATTATCTACAGCAGGTTTTGCGCGGTATGGCGGCACGGCGACCGCGTCTGGCGGCCCTGGTCGATTCCTGGCAGGATTTTTACGATAACTACGCGGCGCTTGAAACCTTTTTCTGGCAGTTTTATCCGCAGTTAATGGCGCGCGCTGCCGCCCAGCAGCTGTAGCGCTTTCAGGCCCCGGCCATTGTTGATTCCCGGCGAGCCAGGCCTGTTTCGCACGGCTGAAACAGACGCAGCGGCACTCAGTCTGACTTTTATAATTCAAAGCCGGTCTGTTTAACTGCTGCGGGATTTTAATTTTATCAGGATAAGCACTATTCTCAGGGAGATAATATGCAACACCAAATCCTTTTTTGGCTTCATCATTTTGATGTGCCTTACGCCACTCCGCTCTCTTTAGCGATGGTCATAGCGATCGTATTATTGGTTTCGCTGATCGCGCACTGGCTGCTTCATCGTGCCGTGCTACCGCTGCTAAAACGTCGCGCCTACGCCTCAAGCCAGCAATGGCCGAAATCTTTAATCGATAACCATCTTTTTAACCGCTTTGCCTTATTACTGCAGGGCGTTCTGCTGAATATCCAAATCGATCTGTTTTTACCCCACGGTGAACCGCTGCACGCCGTTCTGCTGGTGGTATCGCAGGTCTGGATGATGCTGTTCCTGCTGCTGATGCTCTTTTCGCTGCTGGATATTCTGCTGGAGCTCTCCGCTAACAGCGCTCTTGCCCGACAGCTGCCGCTGCGCGGTATTCTCCAGAGCATTAAGCTGGTGGCGGCTATCCTGTTCGCCATAATGATTATTTCAGTTCTGTTGGGTAAATCACCGCTGGTGCTGATTACCGGCCTGGGCGCGATGACCGCCGTACTGATGCTGGTATTTAAAGATCCTATTCTGGGTCTGGTGGCCGGTATTCAGCTGTCGGCAAACGATATGCTAAAGCTGAACGACTGGCTGGATATGCCTAAATACGGCGCGGATGGCGCAGTGATTGATATTGGGCTGACCACGGTAAAAGTGCGCAACTGGGATAACACCATCACCACTATTCCCACCTATGCGCTGATCGCCGACTCATTTAAAAACTGGCGTGGCATGTCGGAATCGGGCGGACGTCGGATTAAGCGCAGCATTAATATCGACACCACCAGCGTACATTTCCTGAGCGATGACGAGCTGGCGCAGCTACAGCGTGCGCAGCTGTTGACGCCCTATATCAAACAGAAAATTTCTGAGATCGAGCAGCATAATGGCCGTTTAGGTTGCGATTTAAACACGCCGCTAAATGGACGCCATCTGACGAATATCGGCACTTTCCGTGCCTGGCTGGAAGCCTGGTTGAAAAACCATCCGCAGATTCATCAGAACATGACGCTGATGGTGCGTCAGCTGGCGCCCGGTTCCGAAGGGCTGCCGCTGGAGATTTACGTTTTTACCAATACGACGGTATGGCTGGAATATGAGCGTATTCAGGCTGATATTTTTGACTATATCTATGCGGTACTGCCGGCCTTTGGCCTGCGCGTACATCAAACGCCGACCGGGCATGATTTACGTTTTTTTGCCGTTAACGCTGAAAATAGCGCTCGCCTTTCATAAGCCCGGTAGCTGCAGGTAACAGGTGGCCCTGGACATAACATCCTGGTTTTGGGCCACGAACCAGAAGGATGGCACTGCCTGCCGCAAAGGCAATAAAAAAGCCGCATCGCTGCGGCTTTTTGCAAATGCTTACTTACGGCGCACCAGCTTATAGCCCGCCAGCAGCAGCACTATCCAGCCAGCACCCACGTATAGCGAAACGCGGGTATCCGGAAAGTAACCGATCAGGCCGATAATAAACACCAGGAACAGCACGCCGAAAATGGCGGTATAGCTGCCGCCCGGTAGCGCAAACTTCAGCGTCTGCGCCTGCTGTTTATTCAATGTGCGACGGAAAGCGATCTGCGAGCAGAGGATCATAATCCACACCCAGACGGTGGCGAAGGTAGCCAGCGAGGCGATGACCAGGAACACTTTCTCCGGCATCAGATAGTTCAGATAAACCGCGATCAGCATCGCCAGCATCATCACGACAACCGTTACCCACGGGATCCCTCGCTCGGAGACTTTCATAAACATCTTCGGCGCATGGCCCTGCTGCGCCATGCCGTGCAGCATGCGCCCTACCCCGAATACGTCGCTGTTAATCGCCGACAGCGAGGCGGTCAGTACCACAAAGTTCAGAATCGACGCCGCTGCCGCAATGCCCAGATGCTGGAAAGTCAGCACAAAGGGGCTGCCCTGCGTGCCCACCTGGTTCCACGGATAGATCGACATAATCACAAACAGCGTACCGACGTAAAACACCAGAATACGCCACGGCACCGAGTTAATGGCCCGCGGAATGGACTTCTCTGGGTTTTCCGCTTCACCGGCGGTAATACCGATAATTTCGATACCGCCATAGGCAAACATCACCATCTGCAACGACAGCAGCATCCCGACGATGCCGTGCGCAAAGAAACCGCCGTTGGTCCACAGATTATGGATGCCGGTTGGCTGACCACCGTTGCCGATCCCCCAGATAATCATTCCTAAGCCCGCCACGATCATAATGATAATGGTGGCGACCTTAAAGAAGGAGAACCAGAACTCGACCTCGCCAAAGACTTTGACGCTCATCAGGTTGATGGCGCCGATCACCAGCACCACGCTCAGCACCCAAATCCAGTGCGGCACGTCCGGGAACCAGACGCCCATATAGATACCAAACGCGGTCACGTCGGCAATCGCGACAATCAGGATTTCAAAGCAGTAGGTCCAGCCGGTGATGTAGCCCGCCATCGGGCCGAGGTAATCCTGTGCGTAACGCGAGAAAGAGCTGGACTGCGGATTGTTAACGGACATTTCGCCCAGCGCGCGCATAATAATATAGGCCACGACGCCGCCGATGATATAGGCCAGCAGCACACTCGGCCCGGCCATTCTTATCGCATCGGCGGAGCCGTAAAACAGCCCGGTTCCAATCGCCGAGCCCAGCGCCATAAAACGAATATGGCGCGTGCTCAATCCCCGTTTGAGCTTATTGGTTTCTTGCATAATGACATCTTACCTGTGGAAATGAAAAACCACGGGCATGCCCGTGGTTAAGACCGAGTTGTATCAGGATTAACGATGCGCTCTGACTTGCTCTTGCCCCATCATGCGATCGGCTAATGCCGTAATGATCAGCATAACCAGCGAAGGCGGCAGCCAGGCAAGCCCTTGCTCGGCCAGCGGCAGGTGCTGGCTGAAGGCGGGCAGCATATCGTTAAAGCCGGTAGTTTTAATCGCGTCGATGATACCAAATACCAGGCTAACAAGCATGGTTGGCGCGACAATCCGCGTACTTTTATTCCAGCGGCTCAGGGTAAAGCTCAGCACCACCAGTACGATGCACGGCGGATAAATAGCCGTCAGCACCGGAATAGAGATCTGAATCAGATGGCTCAGGCCCAGGTTAGAGACCACCATTGAGAACAGGCCCAGAATAAATACCAGCGTTTTATAGGAAAACGGCAGATATTGCGCAAAAAACTCGGCGCAGGCGCAGGTCAAACCGACTGCCGTAACCATACAGGCGATAAAAATCAGCGCGGCCAGGAAGAAGCTGCCCATACCACCGAAGGTATGCTGCACATAGGCGTGCAGGATCGCCGCACCGTTGGCATTCTGATCGGCCAGCGCACCGCTGCCGGAGCCAAGTTTAAACAGACTCAGATAGACCAGCGTCAGGCCTACGCCGGCAATCAAACCTGCCAGGATGGTATAACGCGTCAGCAGGCGCGCATCTTCCACCCCGCGTGAACGCGCAGCATTAACGATAACGATGCCGAAGACCAGCGCACCCAGCGTATCCATCGTCAGATAGCCGTTAACAAAACCGCTGGAAAAAGCGGCGTTCTGGTAGGCATCGGTAGCCGGAATATTGCTACCCGCAGGCCACAGCAGCGCTGCCACGCCCAGAATAAACAGCGCAACAATTTTCAGCGGCGCCAGAATATGGCCCACGGTATCCAGCAGTTTGCCCGGATAGAGTGAAATACCGATCACCAGCGCGAAATAGATCAGGCTGTAAACCAGCAGCGGCATCGCGCCATCGCCGGTCAGCGGAGCAATACCGATTTCAAAGGAAACGGTAGCGGTGCGCGGCGTAGCAAACAGCGGCCCAACGGCAAGGTAACAGACCGTTGCCAACAGTACGCCAGCCGCTTTGCCAATAGGCGTGCTTAGCGCGTCAATACCGCCGCCAACGCGCGCCAGCGCAATCACGGTAATCACCGGCAAACCTACAGCGGTAACCAGGAACCCAAGCGCCGCCGTCCAGACATGTTCGCCTGACTGCAAACCAACCATGGGAGGAAAAATAATGTTGCCTGCGCCGACAAACAGGGCAAAAGTCATGAAGCCCAGCGCGATGATGTCTTTCGACGTTAAACGATGTGTCATAAAGCTGAATTGCCTGCTACTGATGTTGCGGTGGATGTTGTGTGAATGCTTACTGCTCCCTCCCTACGCTAAAATGCTGTCGGCTCAGGCAATTATCTAAATAATGCGTGTTCACGACCGCAAACGTAGTGATATAAGCTAATTTTGTTATTTTCACAGAGGAAAACCGCAATAAGCGGCGTAAGTAAAACGTTTATAGCGGAGAAAGGCAATACGGGATCGAAAAAGCAGAGTGATATACCGTATATAGGCTCCAGGCCAGAGAATCACTTCAAACTATGCCTGAAGCACATTACATGATGTGACTTTTTTTCATCAGCGCGGCGTTATTTTCTTCATTACAGCCTGTGGAAATGCACAAAAGGCGCGTTTTCACGCGCCTGTTTGCGCAACTTTACACCGGTTACCAGACGTTTTTTGCAATATCCACTACCAGACGTAGTTTATTCCACTGCTGCTGCTCGGTGAGATTATTGCCTTCCTCGGTGGAGGCAAAGCCACACTGCGGGCTGAGGCAAATTTGGTTGATATTAATATACTGTGCCGCTTCCGCAATGCGCGCCTTCACGCTTTCCGGCTCTTCCAGCTCTCCCTCTTTGGTAGTAATCAGCCCTAACACTACCTGCTGATTGCCCGGCTTAATGAAGCGCAGCGGTTCGAAGCCACCGGAGCGCTCGTTATCATATTCAAGGAAGAAGGCATCGATATTAACGCCGCCAAACAGAATCTCGGCAACCGGCTCATAGCCGCCCTCAGAAATCCAGGTAGAGCGGAAATTGCCGCGGCATACATGCAGCCCGACGGTCAGATCGGCTGGCTTGCCCTCCAGCGCTTTGTTCAGTACGCGAGCATAGGTACGCGCCAGCTCTTCCGGATCGTCGCCGCGTTCGCGAATCTGACGTTTCTGATCTTCCGAACAGAGATAGGCCCACACGGTATCGTCCAGCTGCAGATAACGGCAGCCCGCAGCATAAAAAGCTTTAATCGCATCACGATAGGTTAGCGCCAGGTCGTCAAAATAGTCCGCCAGGTCAGGGTAAACCTCGGCATCTATCGTTTTACGACCGCCCCGGAAATGCAGTACGCTCGGGCTGGGAATGGTCATTTTAGCGACGGCATCGCCGCTGATGCTGTTAAGGAAGCGAAAGTCTTCCAGCATGGGATGTTCGCCGAAGCCCAGCTTGCCGGTAACGCGTATGCCGCGCGCCCTGGTTTGTATGCCGTTGAACTGAATGCCCTGCTCCGCCTCGTAGCGTTCCACGCCCTGCAGACCATCAAAGAAATCAAAGTGCCACCAGGCGCGACGAAATTCGCCGTCGGTCACGACCTGTAAGCCACAGGCGCGCTGCTGTTCCACTACGTGGCGGATCTCTTCATCTTCTACGCGACGCAGCGCAGCGGCATCAATTTCCCCAGCGGCAAACTGCTCACGGGCGCGCTTAATCGCAGCCGGACGTAAAAAGCTGCCAACCACGTCGGCACGGAAAGGGGCGGTTGTTCTTTGCATGATGTTCAACTCCTGTTACGAGGCGATCCCGCCCCGTTGATTTACCGGTGAAACAGTTTCAGACTTGTTTTTAAGACTTCTGGATGTCTATATGTCTTAAAGCAGCGTCGCACGCCTTCCCGTACGCAGCAAGAGAAGATGATTCATCTGACATGAAAAATATTCATGACCCGCTTCAGACAAGAAGCGGACAAGGGAATTGTGATGAGCACTAATAACTGAGCAGGTACAATATGTTAAAACAGCCGAAAAAATCACGTTAGTAGCCTTATTTCTATCCTGATAACAGCGAATAAGGAAAATTCAGCTTATGACGTTACACTACTATTTAAGAAACATTCTCATCGGAGTTCTTTGTTTAGTAGCTATTGGCTATAAATTGCTAAACAGCCCTGATGATTTAAAACATCAGCTTATGTTATCGCATGCAATAATCAGCAGCCTATTATTTCCTTTTTCTAAGTTAACAGTTGAAACCATGGCATTAAAATTCACTACTAAAGATTTCTGGCATAGAGGTTTATTTAAAGAAGATATAGGAAAAAACGGTTTGTATGCGATCTTTTGGGTGTTCTGCTTTTACTTTGCCATACCACTGAGCATTGTTTTTTTATTGATCGTTAAAAAAACGACCCGGCAAAGCTGGTCGGTTTTCGCCATGCCTGTTAAATACCTAACCGTGAATTAACAGAATTAATCAAAGCGTCATTAACAAAAGCACCCGCTAGCGCCATAATTAATGCAAAACCAATAATACCTAACGGCAAACCTGTGATAATGCTGAAAGTAAAGGCCACCAAAGCTATTGCGGCCCTGTTTGCATACGATCGCCTGCATGCCCCTTAGAACCGCCGCCCGGCTCAGGATCCGATCCACGTTCTGAACTCCAGTTCGTACCATCGCCGTAGTTAGAGCCTGCCATATGCTTATCCTTTTGCTTGTTGATATACAGTTCTTATGAAAAACCAGAGGTGCGATTTAACACCTACAAGCTATCGACAGTGACGACATTACAGTCCATCGTATATCTTTCAATATTATAAAATTAAAAAAACGTCCTGCATCACAAATAAAAAAATGAATAATTCCCTCTTACTGTGCCAACAAAAATTAACTTCACAGGCACCGTTTAGATGTGGATATTTCCGATTATTAATATCATTAACGCCAGCACATCTTATCTCTTAGCTCAAAATCTGTTTTTATCAATATGATACTACCGAAAACTATAATACGGTTCTGTAATATTCATCCTGAACGCATTACAAAAAATCCAAAATTTTTGGAAAATAATTTAATAAATTACATCGAACATAGTTATAAGCGTTTTGAAAAAGGAACAACATTTAAAAAACCACGGACTCTTACGAGCCGAAAAACCATTGCGATTGCGGATAATTATCTTAAAGGCAATCCTTTCCAGGCTATATTCCTTAGCAAATAATCCTGTTGTTATTGCTATGCCAGATCGCTGTTATTATAAATTTTGGTAACGCAGCACAGGAATATAACGCACGCATCATAAGCGTTTAATTAACCATTAAAATAGTTAGTTGCATCGTTTGCGCAGGGCTGGACACAAACCCGATAAGAATAGCGGAATAGGTCAGGGAGAGAGTAACGCCCTCGCCTCGGCAATCTGTTGGTCGGAAAGCGGCAGATAGCCGGCCTGGCTGACCAGCGCCTGACCCTGCGGAGAAAGCACGTGGCGTAAAAAGGCGGCGGTGAGCGGCTCCGGCGCCTTGCCCGGCGGTTTGTTGATATAGATATAAAGCGGGCGCGCATAGGGATAGCGTCCGCTGCGAATGGTCGCGGCATCCGGCATCACGGCTTCGCCCTCTTTCGCCAGCGCCAGCGTTTTCGCACCGCTGATATGAAAACCAAAGCTGGCGTAGCCAATGGCGTTAAGGTTGCGCGCCACCGCCTGCACCACCGCCGTTGAGCCGGGATACTCGCCAACGTCACGACGAAAATCGCCGCTGCAGAGCGCCTGCTGTTTGAAAAAACCCCAGGTGCCGGACGCCGAGTTGCGGCCCAGCCGCTGTAGCGATCGCTCACGCCAGCTGGCCTGCTTTAACCCCACATCACCCCAGGTTTGTGGTGAACGGGCCGCGCCGCAGCGCCGCGTCACGGAAAAAATCGCGTCAAGCTGCTGCGCGTTAAGCTGGGTAAGCGGATTGTCCTGATTGACCACAACCACCAGCGCATCCAGCGCGACCGGCACCGCCAGCGGCGGATAGCCATAGCGCTGTTGAAACAGCTGACGTTCTGAAGGCTGCATCGGTCGGCTCATGGCGCCCAGCTGTGCCGCGCCTGCGGCCAGCGCGGTAGGTGCGGTGGAAGAGCCGGCGGCCTGAACCTGCACATTAACGCCCGGATACTGCAGGTTAAAACTTTCGCCCCACAGCGCCATTAAATTTCCCAGCGTATCTGAGCCGACGCTGCTGAGATTTCCCGCCAGCAGGACGGTTTTCGCCTGCAGCGCGCCGGAAAACAGCAGCAGCAGCACCATGATGATTTTCATACTTTGCATCCGTCAGATTTTATGCGCCGCATTGTCCGGCAGATGCTGGCTGACAATCAACCTTGTCGGCAGGATAAAACTGAAACAGGTCTCTTTATGCGGCTGGCTGGTAATATTAAGGCGCGCGCCATGATGGCTCAGAGCATGTTTAACAATCGCCAGCCCCAGCCCGCTGCCGCCGGTCGCGCGCGATCGTGCCTTATCGACCCGATAAAAACGCTCGGTCAGGCGCGGCAAATGTTCCTGGGCAATGCCTGGCCCGTTATCTTTCACCGCAAACAGCGCGCCCTGTTTGCAAAACTGCCAGCTGACTTCGATACGCGTGCCTTCCGGCGTATGGTTAACCGCGTTGTACACCAGATTGGAAATGGCGCTGCGTAGCTGCTCTTCGTTGCCGAACACTTTCAGCTGCGGATCGGTATGAAATTCAATCTGATGACGGCCGTTACTCAGGGTTTCCGCCTCGCGCTGCAGCAGCCGCAGCATCATCGGCACATCCACTTTCTCCGCCAGATCGATGGCGGGCGCGGCCTCAATACGCGACAGCGTCAGCAGCTGTTTCACCAGCCCATCCATTCGGCGTGTCTGCTCCTGCATGGTTTGCAGCGCCTTTTCGCGTGATTTCCCTTCCAGCACCGCATCGCTCATCATTTCCAGATAGCCCTGCAGCACCGTTAGCGGCGTGCGCAGCTCATGGCTAACGTTGGCGAAAAAGTTACGCCGTGCGCCCTCCAGCTGATGCATCTGCGTGACATCGCGCGCCACCAGCAGCCACTGGCCTTCGCTATAGGGCATCACGCGAAACTCCATATGCAGCTGATTATTGATTACCAGCGTCAGCGGACGGACGAAATCCTGCTGGCGCAGATAGCGGGAAAATTCAGGATAGCGCAGCAGGTTAAGAATATTTTGGCCGTTATCTTCCGGCCAGCGCAGGCCAAGATGCTGCTGCGCCAGGCCGTTGCACCAGAAAATAGCGCCTTCATCGGTGGTCAGCACCACCGCATCGGGCAGGGATTCCGCCCCGCTGCGAAAGCGTTTAATCAGGTTCCCCAATTCGCGACGGCGACGGCGGTTGCGTAGCTGCATCTGGTAAAGCCCGTAAAACAGCGGCTCCCAACTCCACTGACCTGTGGGCGGCGTCATGGTGCGATCGGTCCACAGCCAGTGCGACAGACGCAGCAAATTCCAGAAGTGCCAGCCCAACAGCAGCAGCACGGCGCACAGCAGGAACCACGGCAAATAACCGATAACCAGTCCAGCCAGCAGCGCGGGCAAACAGACAAGCAGCAGTTCCAGTAATAGTCTCTTCCAGGAGAGGCGTTCCAGCACGAGGCAGACTCCGATCAGTAACGAGCGGAGAAACGGTAGCCCGTTCCACGAACGGTTTGCACCATTCGATCGTGGCCGGTCAGCTCCAGCGCCTTACGCAGCCGCCGAATATGCACGTCAACCGTGCGATCTTCAACGTAAACGTTAGTGCCCCAGACGTTATTCAACAGCTGTTCACGGCTGTAAACGCGCTCCGGGTGCGTCATAAAAAAGTGCAGCAGCTTATATTCCGTCGGGCCCATCTCCAGCGGCGTGGTTTCCGACATCACGCGGTGTGAAGAAGGATCAAGGCTCAGCCCCTGAATTTCAATCACATCCTCAACCGCCATCGGCGAAATCCGGCGCAGCACCGCCTTAATGCGCGCCATCAGCTCTTTTGGCGAGAAGGGTTTGGTGATGTAATCATCAGCGCCCACTTCCAGACCCCGTACGCGATCCTCTTCTTCGCCGCGCGCGGTCAGCATCATGACCGGAATATCGCGCGTCATCGCTTCGCGCTTGAGATGTTTAATAAACTGAATGCCGCTACCGCCGGGCAACATCCAGTCAAGCAGGATCAGATCGGGCCAGGGTTCGATTAGCAGGTTGACGGCGCTGTCATAATCATCCGCCTCAACAGGCTGATAATCATTTTGCTCCAGCACGAAACACAACATTTCCCTGATGGGGGCTTCATCTTCGACAACCAGAATGCGCTTAGCCATTATTGCTCCTGCGAATGTGACTCTCAGTCACGGGAATTTGCGGCGTCATTATGCGTCAGTTTTATGACAGATTTATGAAAAATGCACGGCCCCTGTGGCGCTTTAATAACGCTTTTGTGAAGCAATCAGAAGGTGCTTTCTAAAATGCTGAGCCAGCCAACGCACAGGATATTATCAATCCAGTTCCCTTCTGCGGCTTAGCTCTGGTTATAATCGCCCCCGGAGATCTGCTATTAGCTGGGAGTTCTATGCGCATTATTCACACTTCAGACTGGCATCTCGGTCAGTTTTTCTATACCCGCAGCCGTGCCGCCGAGCATCAGGCCTTTTTTAACTGGCTGATTGAACGGGTTGAAGAACACCGGGTCGATGCGGTGATTGTCGCCGGGGATATTTTTGATACCGGATCGCCGCCCAGCTATGCGCGCGAACTCTATAACCGTTTCGTGGTGGATCTGCATCGCACCGGCTGCCAGCTGATTGTGCTGGGCGGCAACCACGATTCCGTTGCCACGCTAAACGAATCGCGCGAACTGTTGGCCTGTCTGAACACGCGGGTCATTGCCGCCGCCAGCAGCGATCCCGAAGAGCAGGTTCTTACGTTGATGACCCGTCAGGGCGAGCCGGGCGCGGTGCTGTGCGCCATCCCTTTCCTGCGTCCGCGCGATATTATGCGCAGCCAGGCGGGCCAGTCCGGCGAGCAAAAGCAGATCGGCCTGTTGAACGCCATTACGCAGCACTATCAGCGCAGCTATCAGCACGCCCGCCAGCTTAGCCAGCAGGCAGAGCGACCGCTGCCGGTGATCGCCACCGGCCACCTGACCACCGTCGGCGTAAGCAAAAGCGAAGCGGTGCGCGATATTTATATCGGCACGCTAGATGCGTTTCCGGCGCAGGCGTTTCCCGCCGCCGATTATATTGCGCTCGGTCATATTCATCGTCCGCAGCGCATCGCCGGCAGCGAACACATCCGCTATAGCGGCTCGCCGCTGCCGCTCAGCTTCGATGAGCTGGGCAGCGAGAAAAGCGTGTTTCTGGTCAGTTTCGCCGACGGCAAGCTGGACTGCGTCGAACCTTTGCCTGTGCCCGGCTTTCAGCCGATGCAAACCATCAGGGGCACGCTGGCGGAGATCGAACAGCAGCTGAAACCGTTTGCCGATGCCTCTCCGCCTCGTCCGGTGTGGCTGGATATTGAAATTACCACCCAGGAATATCTGCATAATATGCAGCAGCATATCCAGGCGCTGACCGCGGGTTTACCGGTCGAAGTGCTGCTGATACGCCGCAGCCGCGAGCAGCGTGAGCGGGCGCTTGCTCGTCTGCAAAACGAGACGCTGAGCGAACTGAAAGTAGAAGATGTCTTTGAACGGCGGCTGGAGCAGGAAGAGGAAACGGACGAGGCGCGGCGCACGCGCGTACGTCAGCTATTTAGCGGCACGCTGGATGCGCTTTATCAGGGCGAGGAGAACCAGCCATGAAAATTTTGTCCCTGCGTTTTAAAAACATCAACTCGTTAAAGGGCGAATGGAAAATCGATTTCACCCGCGAACCCTTTGCCAGCAGCGGACTGTTTGCCATCACCGGCCCGACCGGCGCCGGTAAAACCACCCTGCTTGATGCGATTTGCCTGGCGCTGTACCACGAAACCTCGCGTCTGGGGAAAATCTCCCAGACGCAAAATGAACTGATCAGCCGCGATACCGCTGAATGCCTCGCCGAAGTAGAGTTTGAGGTTAAAGGTGAAGCCTGGCGCGCCTTCTGGAGCCAGAACCGGGCCCGCGGCGCGGTGGACGGCAATCTGCAGGCGCCGCGCGTAGAGCTGGCGCGCTGCGCGGATAACGTTATCGTCGCCGATAAGGTGAAAGACAAGCTGGAGATGATCGCCCAGCTGACCGGACTCGATTTTGCCCGCTTTACCAAATCGATGATGCTGTCGCAGGGGCAGTTCGCCGCCTTCCTGAACGCGGACGCCAACGATCGCGCCGAGCTGCTGGAAGAGTTAACCGGCACCGAAATTTACGGCCAGCTCTCATCGCGTATTTATGAACAGCATAAGCAGGCGCGCATTGAGCTGGATCGGCTGCGGGCGGGCGCGGCGGGAATGGCGCTGCTGGATACAACGGCACGGCAGCAGCTTGAACATGAATTACAGGCGCTGACGCAGCAGGAAAATCAGCTGCATCAGCAGCTTAACCACCTGCGGCAGCAGCAGCAGTGGCTTAGCCAGCAACAGCGTCTGGAGCAGGAAAAAAACCAGGCGATCGACGCGCAGCAGCAGGCGGAAAGCCGCTGGCAGCAGGCAGAAGCGGAACGTCAGCGACTGGCGCGATCGGAACCGGCGGAAAAGCTGCGTCCGCTCTGGCAACAGCGCCAGCAGCTACGGCAGGATCTGGTGCAGCTTAACCTGCAGACGCAGCAGCTTTCCGCTTCACTTCAGCAGGCCAGTGAGCAGTTACAAACCTTGCACCACCAGCAGCAGCAGGCTGAACAGGCGCACCAGCAGCTGCATACGCAATGGCGGCAGCAGGAAAGCCTGATCAACGAACAGGTGATCCCGCTCGACCATCAAATCGAGACGCTGGCGCAGCAGCTCACCCTTCAGCAGCAAACGCTGCAGGAAAACCAGCTCGCACTACAGCAGCGCCAACAGCGTCAGCAGCAGCTAAGCAACGAACATCAGACGCTGCATACGCAGCAGCAGCAGGAGCAACGGTGGCGCCGCGAGCGTGCTCAGGTGGCGAACTGGGGCGATCTGCTGGGCGGCTGGCGTGAGCGTTTTCAGCAACAGCTGCAGCTACAGGATAACCTCAACGCGTTGCAGGCAAAGCAGCGGCAGTATCAGCAACAGCGCGATGAACAGCAGCAGCAGCTCAGTCAGCTGATGGCGCAAGCCGCCCCGCTGGAAAGCGAGCTGGAACATGCCCGCCAGCAGGTGCAGCAGGCAGAGCAAGCACTTACTGCACTTCAGCAACAGCCGGAAAGCACGCTGCGTCTCCAGCTGGAACAGCTACAGCAGCAGCGCCCGCTGCGACAGCAGTTAGCTGTCGTCTCCTCTACTCTGCGTCCGCTTAGCCAGCGTTACGCTCAGCAACAGCAGGAGCTGCAGGCGCTGGACGCGCAGATCCTGCAGCAAACGCAGCAGCTGGAGCAGCAGCGTCAGGCGTGGAAAGAGAAGCATCAGCATCGCGTTGACCTGGAAAAGCGTCTGGAGCTGGAGCGCCGGATTGTCAGCCTTGAGCAGGAGCGCGCACGCTTAGTCGCCGGTGAACCCTGCGCGCTGTGCGGCTCCACCGAACATCCAGCGGTGGAGCGCTACCAAACGCTGACCTTAACGGAAAATCAGCAGCGTCTGGAAGAAATTCGCCAGCAGGAAGAGCAGTTAAAAATTGCCGGCGTCACCAGCAGCGAGCAGCTAAAGGCGCTACAGGGCCAGCAGGCGCGGCTCAGCCAGCAGCAGCAGACGCTAAACGGCGAACGGTTGCGCCAGCAGGATGAATGGCAAACGCTGCTGGCTGCTGCGAGCCTGACGCTGGCGCTGGAAGATGAGGCGGGACTCAACGCCTGGATCGGCCAGCAGGAGCAGCAGGAAAAAGCGCTGCAGCAGCAGCAACAGCTGCAGGAACAGGCTACGCGCAGGGTGCAGCAGGCGAAAGAGGCGCTGGCGGCCTGTCAGCAACGCTGGCAACAGCAGCATCAGGCGCGCCAGCTGGCGGAGCAGCAGCTGCGCTACAGCCAGCAACAGTGGCAGGATGCGGAGCAGCACTGTCAGCAGCTCGTGGCACAGCGGCAACAGTTCACAGAAACCCTGACGCAGGAACTGGCGCAGCATCAGCTTACGCTGCCGGAGCCTCAGGCGCAGCAGGTCTGGCTGGAGGAGCGTCAGAGCGAATGGCGGCGCTGGCAGAAAAGCGAGCAAGTGCTTACCGATATAGCGAAGCGCCTCGCCGCCTGCGATACGGCCCTGAGCGCCAGTAATGAGGAGCTGGCGCAGCTGGCGCAGCAGAAACTACGGACCGAAACGCTGATGCAGTCACAGCAGCAGCAGCTGGAGGCGCTGCGTCAGCAGCGTCATCGTCTGCTGGGCGACAGCGCTATTTCTGAAATCCGCCAGCAGTGGCAGCAGCGTCTGTTGCAGGCGGAAACCGGGGCGCGCGAACAGCAGCAGCGCTGGCAGCAAAGCCAGGATCGGTTAAATAACCTGACCGGACAGCATAATTCTTTGGCGCAGCAGCTCCAGACCACGCAGAAACGCCACGACGAGCGGCTGTTGCAGTTTACTCAGGCATTGCAGGAGAGCCACTTTAGCGATGAAGCGGCTTTCCGCGCCGCGCTGCTGGATGAGCAGGAGGCGCTGGCGCTGCGTGAGCGCTGTCAGCAGCTGGAAGCGCAGCGCCAGCAGGCGATTACGCTGGCGCTGCGCGCTGAACAGAGCCAGGCGCAGCATCTGCTGGATCGCCCTGATGAGGTCAACGTTACGCTGCCGACGCTGGAAACCCTGCTGGAGGCCCAGCAGCAGCAGCTGCATGATAACGTGCGTCAACAGGGGCAGCTGCGTCAGCAGCTTGAGAGCGATAACGCGCAGCGTCAGCAGCAGCAAAGTTTGCTACAGCAAATCGAAGAGAACGCGCAGCAGGTGGAAGACTGGGGCTATCTTAATCAGCTGGTCGGCTCCAGCAGCGGCGATAAATTCCGGCGTTTTGCGCAGGGCCTGACGCTTGATCACCTGGTATGGCTGGCAAATCAGCAGCTTGATCGGCTGCATGGCCGTTATCTGCTGCAGCGTAAATCAAGCGATACGCTGGAGCTGCAGGTGATGGATACCTGGCAGGCCGACGCAAAGCGGGATACGCGCACGCTGTCAGGCGGGGAAAGCTTCCTGGTTAGCCTCGCGCTGGCGCTGGCGCTTTCGGATCTGGTTAGCCATAAAACCCGTATCGAATCGCTGTTCCTTGATGAAGGTTTCGGCACGCTGGATGCGGATACGCTGGACACCGCGCTGGATGCGCTGGATGCGCTAAACGCCAGCGGTAAAACCATTGGCGTGATCAGCCACGTCGAGGCGATGAAAGAGCGCATCCCGGTCCAGATAAAAGTGCGCAAGGTTAACGGCCTCGGCTACAGCCGTCTGGACCGGCTATTTTCAGTCTGATGCGCCTGTTTCCGGCGCGCGCCAGCTAAGCCAGCGGCCACAGCCAGGCGGCGCCGCGCACGCCGCTGGAATCGCCGTGCTGCGCCCTGACCACCGGCGTTTCGCATTCACGGCCAAATACCCAGGGTTTTATTAATGTCGGCAGCGTCTGATACAGGCGCTCAACATTACTCATGCCGCCGCCAAGTACGATAATGTCGGGATCGAGCAGGTTAACCACCTGCGCCAGCGATTTAGCCAGGCGCAGCTCATAGCGGCTCATCGCCAGTTCAGCGACAGGATCCTGCCGGGCCAGCAGCGCGACGATCTCCGCACCGCTTAAGCTTTTCCCGCTCAGGCGTTGATAATCGATAGCAAAACCGGTGCCGGAAACGAAAGTTTCGATACAGCCTTTCTGGCCGCAGTAGCACGGCACTTCCTCGCGATAGCGAAGCTCATCCTCATCCATCCACGGCAAGGGATTATGCCCCCATTCTCCGGCGTTGCCGTTGCCGCCGCTGTGCGTCGCCCCGTTAATGGCGATGCCCGCCCCGGAGCCGGTACCGATAATCACCGCGAAAACCAGCGCCCTGCCCGCCGCAGCGCCATCCACCGCCTCTGAGACCGCCAGGCAGTTGGCATCGTTGGCAATACGGACTTCGCGCGCCAGCAAGCGCGCCAGATCCCGATCCAACGGCTGGCCGTTCAGCCAGGTTGAGTTGGCATTCTTCACCCGCTGGCTGTAGGGCGACAGCGTACCGGGAATGCCCAGCCCCACGCTGCCCTGCTGGCCGGTTTTCTCCTCGGCCAGCCGCACCAGATCGACAATCGCCTGCAGCGTTTGCGGATAGTCGTCGCGCGGTGTCGGAACGCGATGGCGAAACAGCGTCTCGCCTGCATCAGAAAGGGCAATCACTTCCGTTTTGGTGCCGCCTAAATCAATGCCAATACGCACAGGTTGTTCCTCATTTTTTATCGGGATGAGCGTTACATTAGAAGCCAGCGCCAGGAAAGGCAATGACCCATCGCCGATGTTTCGCTATCATGCGCGCACCGTTTATGACCTGTGAATTTATACACATCCGGCAAAGGAAAACCCTATGTTGTGGTTTAAAAACTTGATGATTTATCGTCTGAATCGTGACATTCCGCTGTCCGCAGACGACCTGGAAAAACAACTCGCTGCGTTTTCCTTTTCCCCGTGCGGCAGTCAGGATATGGCGAAAACCGGCTGGGTTTCGCCGATGGGTTCGCGTAGTGAAGCCCTGACGCATGTCAATAACGGACAGATGCTGATTTGTGCCCGTAAAGAAGAGAAAATCCTGCCTGCACCGGTGATCAAGCAGGCGCTGGAAGCCAAAATTGAGAAACTGGAAGCGGAGCAGCAGCGCAAGCTGAAAAAAACGGAAAAAGATTCGCTGAAAGATGAGGTGCTGCATAGCCTGCTACCGCGCGCCTTTAGCCGTTTCAGCCAGACTTATCTGTGGATCGACAGCGTTAACAACCTGATCATGGTGGACTGCGCCAGCGCGAAAAAAGCGGAAGATACGCTGGCGCTGCTGCGTAAAAGCATCGGTTCACTGCCGGTGGTGCCGCTAACGCTGGAAACACCGATTGAGCTGACGTTAACCGAATGGGTACGCTCCGGCGATCTGCCGGCAGGCTTTGCACTGATGGATGAGGCGGAGCTCAAAGCCATTCTGGAAGACGGCGGCGTCATCCGTTGTAAAAAGCAGGATCTGGTATGCGATGAGATTGCCAACCATATTGAAGCGGGCAAGCTGGTGACAAAACTGGCTCTGGACTGGCAGGAACGTATTCAGCTGATGCTGGCGGACGATGGTTCTCTGAAGCGCCTGAAGTTTGCCGATACGCTACGTGAACAAAACGATGATATTGATCGGGAAGATTTTGCGCAGCGTTTCGATGCGGACTTTATCCTGATGAGTAGTGAACTGGCCGCGCTGGTAAGTAACCTGACCGAGGCATTAGGCGGCGAAGCGCAGCGTTAATAAGCGCTGCATGGCGCGGGACGCCTGGCTGGATTTCTCGCGCTGTGGCTTAACCTGATGTGCGCCGCTGGCGGCGCACATTTACCCTTAAAGATAACGGCACAGGTAGGACGTCGGCTCCGCAACCTGTAAATGAAATTCACTGTGGCCGGGAACGTGAAATACGCTGCCCGCTTCATAGATCTTCCATTCGGTCTCGCCGGGTAACAGCACGTTTAACGCGCCGCTGATCACCGTCATCTCCTCTGGCTGACCGGTTCCGAAGGCGTACTCACCTTCCACCATCACCCCAACGCTGGCGCGTCCGGTGCTGGCGCTGGTAAAACCGATCGACTTCACTTTTCCCTCAAAGTACTCGCTTACGTTCAGCATGCATCGTCCCCCGAAACCACAATAGATGAATCGGCAGTGTAGGGGCTAAACGCGTGTTTTGTCACCTGAAATTGTGGATTATGCCAGCAGCTCGGCTGCCATTTTCGCCAGCAGCCGCCAGGAGAGCAGCACCGGGATACCCAGCAGCTGTTGCAAAAGATCGCAGTGAGATGGGTGATAGCCCGGACCATCCAGCACCACCACATCCGCACCCTGTTCCAGCAGCAGTAGCCCGGCATCGATTAACGCCTGATTATCGCTCTGGAAAGGATTGGCGACGGCAAAACTGGCGGGCTTGCTCAGGCTGCGCCATTTTCCTGCCTGCTGACGCAGCAGTTCATCAGCCGAAACCATAATGCCGGCCTGATGGTTACCAACGATAGCGCTTATCAGCGGAGGGATCAGACGATCTGGTTCCATTAGCACCGCGCTGCGGGATTGCAGCGCGGTGAACGGTCCGCAGCCCAGCAGCAGGATATTTTCAACGCCACGCGTCTCCAGCTGGTTGATAAGCCGCTGCAGCCCCCGCTCAATCCGGCTGGTAGCAAGCAACCTCTCTGCGCCATCAGCTAACCGCACCACCAGCGTCTTTTCATCCTTCCTGGGAGCATATTTTTCGGTTATCTCTTCGCTGGTTAGCCCGTTCAGCAGGCTGACAGGCTCAAGCTGTTCTTCAGTCAGCGTTTCCAACAGTAGCGGCGTTATATCGTCGTCCGGGGAATGCGCGATGGTCAGTATTACCAGTGTCTGTTTCATATTTACTTCTTCATTACGAGTAAATTGCCGGGCCGGTTACCGTCCAGCTTTACCAGCGGTTTGCCATTGCTGCGCCTTTTTTATCGGTAACTGGCGTAAACCGGACGGCGGCAATATAATTATTTCCGCCGCTGATTTTAATTATTTCCGCCTGGTGAAAACCGCTTTTTTATAAAGGTTATTTAACCTTAACGTTGATAAAAAACACCGGGCTCGTAACGGCATCGCCCTGATATTTCGTTTTAGTCAGGTTTATTAACTGCCATAACGGCAAATCAAGTAAGTTGTATCCTGCCGATAAATCGATGAGCGCGGCGATATTATTCTGGCATAGCGACCGTTTAAAAACCACCGGTAAAACGGGTTATTACAGCCTGAAAAAAACTTATTTCCGTTCATAATTCTCGTTAAGTTAATATTGCCTGAATAGCAAGCGGGTAAACGCCTCTTTTCTCAGCGTATCTCGCTGTGGGTCAAGGCGCTGTGCGGGAGCGGGCTTAACGAAAAAAGCGCAGTCAGGCGCTGACTGCCGTGAGGCGTGGATAATAGCGGATTTATTAAGGCCGCAACGGAAAATAAAATAACCGCCTGACTGAGTCAGGCCGTAGTCCCTATTTCTGGAAAAACTTTTATGCTATCAAACAAGATGACAGTTTTAATCTATTATCATTTAGCCAGACGATGGCAATAACAGAAAGCTGTAACAAAATAACGCAATAAATAGAAGAATTGACTTATTTGATTAAATAATGTGCTTATTTATAGTGATATTATCTGGCCGGAAATTTTACAGGCATCCGTGCCCGACCTGGCTATTCTTTATCGCTATTCTCGTAACGTTCTTTCGCATCCAGCGCTTCCTGTTCGCTTTCATGCTCACTAATCAGCGAGTTTGGTTTTGGGTGATCGGCGCGTAGTTCATAGCGCGTTGCACCTTGTCCTGCAGCGCCGTTATTAACCGGTACAACCCGGGCTACACGTGGATAGGGTGGTCTTGTTGGCATTTTTCTTCCCTCTTATGGTGAAAATGTTTTCCGCTATTCTCCGGCCGCCTGCTGCGGAGAACGGTCGCTTTTGCACGTAAGAGTAAGTATAGACAACGGCACCGATGCGCCAGGCGCATGGAAAAGAAAGGTAACAAAAACAGGCGGGTTAATAACAGCCAGCCCCGCAGGCGAGCTTAACGTCTAGCTGGCGTGCGCCGGTGATAAAGCGCTCAGGATCTGGATGACAACCTGTTCAGGCGTCTGCATCGCATCAATGACATGATGCGCGCTTTGCTGGTAAAGGCCTGCACGCTCGTCAAGTATTTCAGCCATCTCTTCGGTAATAGAACGGCCGGTTAAGGTAGGACGCTGCGAGGTTTGCGGATAATGGGCCAGACGAGCCGCCAGTACCGTTGCGCTGGCCTGTAACCAAATAACCTGGCCCCGCTGCTGCATAAAGCGGCGGTTGGTTTCCGCCAGTACCATACCGCCGCCGGTAGCGATAATGGTTTCCGGCGCGGTAACGGCGATTAATGCGTCAGTTTCTCGCAGGCGGAACCCTTCCCAGCCCTCGGCGGCCACAATCTCCGCTACCGTTTTTCCCGTGCTGTGCTGCAGATAATGGTCGGTATCGCAAAAAGCATAGCCCAGCGCCTGCGCCAGTAATTCACCCACCGTGGTTTTACCGCAGCCGCGCGCGCCGATTAGAAAAATGGGTAACGACATGACAGGCATTCCTCCGCCATTACTGCGTTCCGCCGCAGCTGGCCATCAAATTATGCATGGCGGGCATCATACCGAGAAAAAATATCCTGGGCCAGCCGTAACGTTGTTTTTACGCTGCGGAAAGCTGCTTAGCCGCCAGAAGAGACTTTGCTCAGCCAAACATCCGGCCCCCGGCTCGGCAATATTTACTTACGCAGTGCTGATTTACTTTCGTCTTATAGCGACCAAAATAAAGAGATAACGCTTGTTTAAGGAGGTTTCCATGCAGAGCGAAGAACAACGTCTAATCGAAAGTCTGTTTAGCCGACTGAAACAGGCTGAGAGCCAGTCCGCGCCACGCGATGCGGCGGCAGAGCGCCTGATTGAGCAGCAGCTGCGCCAGCAGCCTTCTGCGCCCTACTATATGGCGCAGGCGGTTCTGATCCAGGAAGCGGCGATGAAAAAACTGAGCGCGCAGGTTAAGGAACTGGAGCACCAGCTGACGCAGGCGCAGCAGCAGCTTTCACAGGCGCAGCAGCAACCGTCTCGTCAAAACAGCGGCGGCTTTCTTTCCGGCCTGTTCGGCGGCGGGCATCGTCAGTCCGCGCCACAGCAGCCGGTATGGAATAGCGCCCCGCAACAGCAGCCTTACGCACAGCCCTATAATGCTCCGCAGCAACCGCAGCAACCCTACGCTCAGCAACCCTATGGCGCCGCACGCGGCGGTAGCGGTTTCCTTGGCGGTGCGCTGCAAACGGCGGTTGGCGTGGCCGGTGGTGTGGTCATGGCGGATATGCTGACCAGCATGTTCCATCATTCCCAGCCAGAGGAGATCGTTAACATTATTAACGAACCTGCCCTGCCCGATCCGCAGCCGCTGGATACCAGTCTGGATACCTTTAATAACGTTGACGATCGGACGTTTTTACAGGATGCCAACTGGCAGCAGGATGATAATGCCGGTTTCGACAGCGATGATTTCGACAACGACGATTTTAACGACGACGACAGCTTTATCTGAGACGCCGCCCGGCGGCGGATGAGCGGAATGGCTCATCCTGTCTAAAAAGTCGCTTCAAATGCAAAACGCCGGTGGGCCGTATCCTGCCGGCGTGTTGTCAGCAAAGGCGTTTATCCCGCCGCGTTGGGTGTGGATTTACCTTGCTCACGGTTACGGCGCTGTTGCAGCAGCAGCCATTTATCCAGCTCCGCCGCGAACTGCTGCCTGTCGCGCTGATTTAGCGTCGCCGGCCCGCCGGTCTGCACGCCGCTGGCCCGCAGTGTATCCATAAAATCCCGCATTGTCAGGCGTTCACGAATGGTGGCCTCGCTGTAGCGCTCGCCGCGCGGATTAAGCGCCGCCGCACCTTTCGCCAGCACTTCCGCCGCCAGCGGAATATCGGCGGTGATCACCAGATCTTCGCGGTTTACGCGCTGTACAATTTCATTATCCGCCACGTCAAAACCTGCCGCGACGCGCAGCGTACGAATAAAACGTGAAGGCGGCACGCTAAGCGGCTGGTTAGCCACCAGAATCAGCTCTGTCTGGCTGCGCTCTGCGGCGCGATAGAGCACCTCTTTTATCACTTTTGGACACGCATCGGCATCCACCCAAATTGGCATCGGCTTTCCTGTCAGGATTGAGGAATAATGCTGATTTTGCCGTTCTTCTCCAGAATGGCAAACTTTATCTGATCGAGACGCTCCAGCCCCTGCGTGCTTCGCGCCGAGGCCAGAATATCCTCTGCGGTAATGCCCGCCTTTTTGGCGCGACGATTTAACAGCTTGCCATCTTCCACCAGGATCAGCGACGCGCCGTCAATCAGCATCTCCAGACTGGGGAACCATCCCTTAAAAATACCCAACAGAATATCCATCACGATTAATGTGGTAATCGTCAGCGCCGCGCCGGTAACCGAAAAATCATTGCCCAGCAGCGCCTGCTGCGTCGCCTCGCTGATAATCAGCAGCAGGATAAAGTCAAAGCTGGTCATTTCCAGTAGCGTGCGGCGACCGGCAATTTTCAACACCACCATTAATATGAAGTACATACTTACCGCACGTAATACCGTTTCCATACCCTTTCCCCTATGGATAAACCCATTGTGTAAACTGCACCTGCGCCCCTTCGCTGTCGCTAACCGCAAAGGTACTTTTCCCCGGAGTCTGCGGCTGGCCGCCGAGCCAGACGGAGGCGCCGTGGTTAAGGCTTTGCGTTTGATACCAGAGCGTCAGAGAATGGTCGCGGCTTTCCGCACGCAGCGGCTGCGGCTGAATGCTTTGCAGCTGGAAATTATCGACGCCGTTGCCGCTGATGGTAATGCGGTACAGGCCACCGCGCAGCGGATGCAGGCGGATCGTCATCGTTACATCGCTCTGCTGACGAGCAAAACGCTCATACTCAACCCGCAGCTCGCCGTTTGGCGAGACGGCATGCCGATCGCTAAGAAACCCTTTTGAGAACAGGCCACAGGCTCCGCTGACCACGATAGCCAGCAACAGGACATAACCTACCCGTTGGATCCGCCATTCAATCCGCTGCCAGCGCATATTTTCCTGCACGGGATAGTGACGCTCTTTATCTTCATCTTGCTGAAAATTTTCCATTTTCCTCTCCTTTGGCCTCGCTTTGAGTGTAGCTGAAGCTGGATAAAGCGGCAGAATGACGTAAGCTGTTGCGAAACTGAAAATGGCTACGCAGAAGGAAAAACCATGCTGGAGAAAAAAATAGGCTTTATTGGCTGCGGAAATATGTCCAAAGCGATTATTGGCGGACTGATTGCGGGTGGCCAGGTTGATGCGGCGAAAATCTGGGTTTATGACCATAAACCGGCAACTAACCAGGCCATGGCGCAGCAGTACGGTATTACGCCAGCGCAAAGCGCCGAAGAGGTGGCGCGCGAAGCGGATATTTTATTCGGCGCGGTAAAGCCTGATGTGATACTAAAAGTGCTTAAGGAGACGGCCGGCGCGCTGAATAAAGAGACGCTGGTGGTTTCCATTGCCGCAGGCGTAACGCTGGATGCCTTAGCCATGGCGCTGGGACACGATCGTAAAATCGTCCGCGTGATGCCCAATACGCCCGCGCTGGTCAACGAAGGCATGACATCCGTTACGCCAAACCCGCTGGTGACGCCGGAAGAAATCGAAGAAGTGCTGGCGATTTTTAACAGCTTTGGTAAAGCCGCCGTCGTGCCGGAATATCTGATCCATGCGGTGGTCGGGGTTAGCGGCTCAGCGCCTGCCTACGTATTTATGTTTATTGAAGCCATGGCGGATGCGGCGGTGCTGGGCGGTATGCCGCGTGCCCAGGCTTATAAATTTGCCGCGCAGGCGGTAAAAGGAGCGGCGCAAATGGTGCTGGAAACCGGTAAGCATCCGGGCGAGCTGAAAGATAAGGTTTGTTCGCCGGGCGGCACCACCATTGAGGCGGTTAAAGTGCTGGAAGAGAAAGGACTGCGATCGGCGGTGATTGCCGCAATGGAAGCCTGTATGGCGCGCTCGGAAGCATTAAGCAGGCGTTAAGATGGACCAGCCACACCGCAGGCCGCGATGTGGCTGTTTTACTCTCAATAGCGGGGATGATTAAGCAGCTTGTCGATATAGCCATGCAGCAAAGAGGCATCCTCGGCGCTGGCGCCGTCAGAGGCGGTAATTAACGCCTCGCTGATCCCTCTGTTTAGCTCCTGACGCTGTTCGTCACCCAGTTTACGCAGCAGCGCCGTTACCACAATTTCCAACGCTTCAACCTGGGCAACCAGCTCTTTAGACTCTGCTTCTTTTTCCGCCAGCTTAACCAGTAGTTCTGCAATGAGCTGTTTCATCACATCATCTCAGTAACAATGTAAACGCAGACACTATCACTACAGTTAACAAAATAACAGCAGATGATGCTGATATTTTTCAATATTTCTAAAACGCCCGCGCTAAAAAAGGTCATTTTGTCGCCTGGTAATTTGCTATCAAGCCGTAGCTATTCTCTGTGCCGCCCGAACGTCTCTCCACTAAACAAGCGCAGCGAAATAAAGCATGAAAAAGTTAAGATTCATCCTGGAGCCATAAGAAAAAGCTTTGGTTCGTTATTTTTTATTTGCTTAACCATCAGGAAGTTATATAACCGGAAAATATTAAATTTCATTAAAGAACTTTAAAAACAATCATTTAAATAAGCGAAACCGCAAATCTCACTCACTGGAAATATTAACTACGTCATCTACAATTTATATCGCTACAACGCAGAATATGAATTACCCGGGTAATAATACATATTCTAAGATGCTTACCAAAACTGGAAAAGTAATCAGGAGACGATTATGGCAGAACATCGTGGTGGTTCAGGCAATTTCGCAGAAGACCGAGAAAAAGCGTCTGAAGCCGGTAAAAAAGGCGGTCAGCATAGCGGCGGTAACTTCAAAAACGATCGCGAAAAAGCGTCCGAAGCGGGTAAAAAAGGCGGACAAAACAGCCATGGCGGCCGTAAGTCCTGACCCGTTAGCATTGCCACCACGTTTATCGTGGTAATGCAGTAGCCTGTCAAGCCCTGGAGCAGCAACGCTGTTCCGGGGTTATTTTTTTCGACGACTCAGGCAAGGCTAGCCGCTAAACAGCTCGCCATCAGCCTGACGGCGAAAAAAGGCCATAAAAAACCGCCATAAAGGCGGGTTTTTTGAATTCTGGCAGCTTAGCGTACGTTTACGTTAGCAGCAGCCGGGCCTTTCGGACCGTTTTCAATGGTGAACTCAACGTTCTGACCTTCTTCCAGAGTTTTGAAACCCTGGTTCTGGATGGCAGAGAAGTGTACGAACACGTCTTTGCTGCCGTCAGCCGGAGAAATAAAGCCGAAACCTTTCTCAGCGTTGAACCATTTTACTAAACCAGTCAGTTTTGCAGACATTTGTCTTTCCTTCATTCGATATTAACGCCCTGAGGGCAACAGGTTTGTGTACAGATGTTATGAGGCACTCAGGAAGGCGATACTGAAGAAGGGATATCAGAGATAACTCTTACACTGCAGACTGCTTTACTAAAACTGCTCGCATACCCGGTTCTGTTTAACAAACCGACGGTGCATTTACTCATAATCGCTAATGCAATGCAAGCAGGATTTTACTTAACGCTGATAAATAAATGCCCGCTTACGGCACAAAGCGCATGAGCGCTGAAGTGATATTTGTTATTCCCGTTACGCGATCATAATCAAGCGCTAAAAATATTTCAGGTTGTTACTGACTTTTCGCTCCCACACTTCTATGTTTAAAAAATAGCCGCCATTTGCAGGCAGCGGCAGCTTTTTAAGATTTGCCTGAGTAAGGCGTTGGTCCTGCTAATAATCTGGCGGCCCGTTTCGTTGCGGGTCAATGCTGCGTTTTTGGAGGTTGAGAATGCGAACACAATCCACCAGCGCTAGCCGGGAAATAACCGACTATTTTAACAGCCCGGCATGGCACGCCCCCAAAGAAGCGGAGCTGTTAGCAATCATCATGACGGAGCTGATGCAGACTGGCCAACCCACTACCGATAAGGCGCTGATTGCCAGCGTGATCAAAAAGCTGGATTTGGAAAAAGATGAAAGCGTCCTGCAAAGCTATCGCAATGTGCTGGCGCAGCTGATGAGCGGCACCGCTGAAATATAACCGGCTTTATCCGGCGCGCCGCAACCTCCCTCCTTTCGGGCGGGGAGAATGTCACTTAAACCATAGATACCAGTAAAGGGCGGTTTCCGCCGGATGCGCATGCAGCGCCCGATAGAGCTGACGATCGATGCCGCCCAGTTCAAATCCCATGTTTTCATACAGCAGGCAGGCGGCCACGTTGGTATTTTGCGTTTCCAGCGTCACGCCAGCCAGCTGTTGCTCACGTGCCCAGCTTATTGCCCGCTGCAACAGCGCCCAGCCGCAGCCGCAGCGCCGAAAAGCGCCGTCAACGGCGGTATCTTCCACCAGCGCCAGGCCATTCCAGTTACGGCTCACCGCCAGATAGCCTGCGGGCTGATTATCTACCAGCGCCACGTACAGCGCTCCGTCACGGCTGTTAAGCAAGGCGCTAAACTGCTGTGGATCGTTAAAATAATTTTTTTCCCGTGGCGCAACGGAATAGAGGCCGTCACGCACCGGACGATCGAACACGGCATCCAGCTCCTGGGTCACGGTAAAGCGATAGTCCAGCGACTGTAACGCCTGTAGCAAACCGGCCGTGGCCTCGATTACCTGTATATTTT
The DNA here is from genome assembly GCF_002895925.1 of Mixta theicola. GTDB lineage: Bacteria > Pseudomonadota > Gammaproteobacteria > Enterobacterales > Enterobacteriaceae > Mixta > Mixta theicola. The sequence goes on from NZ_NWUO01000003.1 coordinate 207,731, forward strand.
TCTGCTGCATTCTCCCTGCTCCCCCCTGTCGCCATAACTATCCGGCCGTTGCGCGCCGTTTTTGTCAAGCGTAGCCGATCGTGGCCGCGCTGCATCCTGCGGCATAAAAGCGATAAAAAAAATCCCGCACGCGGCGGGATGAATAAGACGAGCATTGCAGTGTTATATGACGGGGAGATCATTCTGTTTCCCTGTATCCTGACGGCTAATGATGACAGCAGCGTGACAGCGGCGGCATAAAAATTTTTCGCCGACAGCATTTCCCCGACCGCAGCGCTAGCCGCAATAGACGCGGGTAATCACGTTATCTTTATCACCCAGAAAATTCAGTCGATTAAGGTTAAAATCCATCGTTACCGCCGAGTGATAAGGGATCGCCCGTACCGGATGCTCAAAATGCAGCTTGCTCAGCGCCGACAGCGGCTGCCCAACATAATTTTGATAAGCGGATGCGCCGCAGCGATCGGCATCAGGATCGGTAACCGCTGCGGTAGCGCGATTTTTTTGCCCATGCTGACAGGCCGCCAGCGTAAAAAGCGCCATAATCAGCGCAGCCTTTCCATAAAATTTCACCGTACTCCTCCTCTTTGGCCTGGTCGTTCAGTAATGAACCTTAAAGCCTGATGGATTATCTGGCACGTACTGAAAGGATGACTCCACGGCAAAATGTGATCCAACGCAAATAAAAGGCACGGATTGCGCAAATTCCACCCGCCCCATTCGTATAATTTTCTAAGATTATTCTCAGGAGGTGCTGTATGGAACTGGTTGTCTTTATCGGCTTTGCGGTGCTGATGACCTGCGTGGCCATCCGCGTTCGTTAAGCGCCTGACGGGTCAGCCTGGCTGGCCCGTTTCGTTAATGGCTTCGTTCTGCTCAGCGGTTTCCAGTAAACGCATAAAATCCACGGCCGGCATCGGCCTGCCAAGATAATAGCCCTGCCCTTCATCACAGGCGATCGCCCGCAGCTCCGCAAACTGCTCCGCGTTTTCGATCCCTTCAGCGGTAATCACCAGCGAGAACGCTTTGCCCAGCCCGATAATTCCGTTAACGATAGAGTGCGCCTGCTGCGAATGCGGAAAATCTTTCATATAGGAACGATCCATCTTCAGGCCATCGAACGGGAAGGCTTTCAGATAACCCAGCGAGGCATAGCCCGATCCAAAATCATCCACCGTCAGCCGCACGCCAAGCACCTTCAGCCGCTGCATAATCAGCAGCGCTTTTTCAGGGCGTTCAAGCGTGACATTTTCGGTAATCTCCAGTTCAAGTCGCTCAGCGGGCAACCCGGTTACCTGTAAAATAGTCGCTATCCGCCCGGCCAGATCGCCACGGCAAAACTCAACCGGCGAAATATTTACCGAAACGTAAAACCGATCGGGCCAGCTCAGCGCATCGCGGCAGGCGCGCTGTAGCACCCAGTCGCTAATCGGGATAATCAGCCCGGTCTCTTCCGCCAGCGGAATAAAACTGTCGGGCATTACCAGCGCAGGCGGCGATGGCTGCCAGCGCAGCAGCGCTTCCGCGCCGTCCATTTTGCCGCTGTGCAGCGAATAGCGCGGTTGATAAAACAGGCGCAGCTCATCGCGCGTTACGGCCTGGCTCAGCGCGCGCTCCATTTCACGTCGCTGCACCAGCTGCTCGGACATCTCCGGCGAATAAAAGACCCAGCGGTTGCGTCCCAGGTTTTTAGACTGATACAGCGCAATATCGGCCATTCTGAGCAGCTCCTCCGGCTGCAGCGCATCCTGCGGCGCGCGCGCAATACCAATGGAGGCGCCAATATTAACGACCTGGCCCACGACGTTGAAAGGTTTGCGGATCTCATCCATCAGACAATGGCAGCGCGCTTCAATCTCTTCATCGCTGGTCAGCCCGCTCAGCAGCAGAATAAACTCATCGCCGCCCTGCCGCGCCAGCAAATCCTCTGCGCCAAGACAAACGCGTAGCCGCTGCGATACCTCGTTTAACACCCGATCGCCGGCGGCATGTCCGTACAGATCGTTAATCGGCTTAAAGTGATCGAGATCGAGACTGAACATCACCAGCGGCTGCGCTGCGGCTGGCTGCACCTGTAGCTTTCCGCTCAGAAATTCATTCATGCGGTGGCGGTTTGGCAAGCCGGTCAGCGTATCGTGCTGCGAGAGATACTGGATACGCGCCTGGGCTTCAACTTCCAGCGTAATATCCGAGACGGTGCCACGAAAGCCGACTTTGTTGCCCTGTATCTCTATCGGCTTCGCCACCAGGCTACAGATACGCTCCTCGCCCTGCGCCGAATGGAAATGACAGCGCAGCGTCCGCCGGTCGCTGCCGCTATTCTGCCGCTGCATCCATTCCGAGACCGGCTGGCTGCTGCTGATCAACAGGCAATCGATCGGCTTGCCAAGCTGTACCGCAACGTCATAGCCGGTTACCGCAGTAAAACGTGAGGAAAGATAGGTCAGCACGCCCCGCGCGTCGGTCTCCCATATCCAGTCAGAGGAGGCTTCCGCCACGTCGCGAAAGCGCGCCTCGCTGTCGCTCAGCTCGCGCTGGCTCTGTCGGAGCTGCTCAAAGCGCCAGTCGGAAAGCCGGGCGTTATCCATCGCGTGACGGATGACCCGTCGGGAAATAATGCCCAGCATCAGCATGGTCAACGCCAGCAGCGGTAGGGTAACAATTAACAGATGGTCCCCTGATTTACCGCTATCCCAGACGATCTGCACCGGCTCGCTCTGCTCTACCGCCAGCGCCAGGCCCATCGATGATGCCTGTGGTCCAACAGCGACGCGCATATTGCTGATGCCGATGCTGTTACCCAACGCCAGCAGCTTATTCTGCGTATAGCGATCGATAAAAATCATCACCGACGGCGGTCCCGGCATCATGCTCAGCCCCGGTACTTTGCCGGTGGTAATCGGCGCGGCGGCAACAATCGCCGGCGAGCCGCCAATACGCGTATTTTTAACCAGCGCCCTTTCTTCGCTGATAAAAGCGCGCGCCTGTTGTACGATTACATTGCTCTGTTTGCCCAGCCAGGCCTCCAGCGGTATATCCGAAAGCTGGCCGTTAATCACCGCATAGCGCGTCCGTCCGCTGCCGTCCACCACGAATACTCCTTCATAATGGTATTCCTGGTATAAACCTGGCCCAAGATTCTGTTGCGTAAAGGCCCAGTTTTTATCCACCCGCAGGTGCAGATGTTCCCAGGCCTCGCCCCAAAATGCGTAATCGCGAATATCGGTCAGGATCGAGCGCTGGCGCTCCTGCCAGGCATTGCGCAGCAGGAATTTCTCCTGCGCCAGCGCGGTACTGTTTTGCCGCACCGCGATAGCGATAATGATCAGGATGGTGGTCAATAATACGGCGGCAAGCATGCAGCCCAGCACCAGCAGCGTCCGACGCGTAAAAAGCGTCGCAGGCGTTTCCGCCGTGCGAAGATTAAAAGGTAATAAAGAAGGTAAATTCATCAACAAAGTCCCGGTAACAGTGCGTTTACTTAACCTCCGCTATCGATTACGCAGCAACTATCGCGGCGCGGCGCATGCTCCTGCTTTTTTCACGCTTACAGCCCTTATCGGCCCATACTGGCGACTATTTAGTAAAAAAGCGCGCTTTTGTGAGCGTCTCGACAGCGATCCTGGCGGTTGTTACACTCCCCTCCTTCCCCTTTGGTTTAAGCCGCCTATGAAAAGCCAACGCAACAGGGTCTTTCTGACGCTGTTTTACCTCGGCAGTTTTGCCCTTTATTACCTGATTACGCTGGCGATTACCTGGTTTCCCAATTACGGCGCGCTACGACAAAAAGGGTTACTGGTGCCGGTGCTCTGCCTGTTTGAGTTTGCGGTGCTGTGGCCGCTGTATCGTTATTATCAGACGCGCCGCAGTGATATTCCGCTGGGGCGGCTGCAGCCGAAATCAACGCTACTGTTTATGCTGCTGTTGCTGGGCCTGATGGTCGCGCAAACCCAATTTTTACAGCCGGAGCGCTGGCTGGAGGATCAGGCGCAGCAGACGCTGTTTTCGCTGTGGGTCCTGCTTTTTTCCGCCGTGTTGCTGTCACCCGTTTTTGAAGAGATCCTGTTTCGCGGCTTTCTGCTGCAGTCGTTTCTGCTGTGGGCGCCGCGCAGCCGCTTTGCCTGCATTCTGCTGACATCGCTGCTGTTCGCCGCCATGCATACGCAATATATCCACTGGCAAACCCTTGCGGTGCTGACGCTGTTTTCCATGCTGCTTTGCTATGCGCGCCTGCGCGCCAACGGTTTGCTACTGCCGGTATTGCTGCATATGCTTAATAATCTGATTGCCCTGCTGCCTTCGATCTGGTTTGTGCTGCAATCCTGAAGAATGCCTTTATAACTATATTAACGGCCTTATGATTTTTCCTGCTAAGCATGGCGAATAATCTACTATCAGCCTGTCAGGTAGTTCCCTTACACTCGCGAAAAAAACGGTAAGGAACGTCATGAAAATTTTTGTTCCCGCAGTTCTGACGCTGGCCCTGAGCGCCAGCTTTGCCGCCAGCGCGGCGACGCCTCCCGATACGCTGGTCATCGCCCAGTCAATAGATGACGCCAGCAGCTTCGATCCGGCCGAAGGTTTTGAACTGACCTCCGTACAGGCGTTTACCAACCTTTATCAACGTCTGCTGCAGTCCGATCCGCAGAACCCTAACGAGCTGAGGCCCACCCTGGCAAGCCACTGGGAAGCGGGCAAAGATAACCGCAGCCTGATTGTCACGCTGCGCGACGGCGCTACCTTTGCCTCCGGCAATCCGGTGCGCCCGGAAGATGTGATGTTTTCACTTTCGCGCGTGGTAAAGCTGAACCTTGATCCCTCCTTTATTCTTACCCAGCTCGGCTGGACCAAAGAGAATGTGGATAGTCAGCTGAAAAAAATCGACGATCGACACGTTCAGATTAGCTGGCAGGCCAATGTCAGCCCGACCTATGTGCTGAGCCTGCTGGCCGCGCCGGTCTCCTCGATTGTAGACGCCAAAACCGTGCTGGCTAACCAGCAAAATAACGATCTGGGCAATAAGTGGCTGGCCACCCATTCCGCCGGCAGCGGCCCTTTCCAGATCCGTCGCTATGTGCCGCACGAGGTGGCGCTGTTAACCGCTAATCCCCGTTCGCCGGGCGATGCGCCGAAGCTGAAAAATATTTTAATTAAAAACGTCCCGGAAGCGGCAACCCGCCGCCTGCTGCTGGAACAGGGCGATGCGGATATTGCCCGTAACCTGGGCGTCGATCAGATTTCCGCGCTGAAAGGCAAGCCGGGCGTCAGGCCGCTGGCGATCCCAATGGCATCGATCTACTACATGCAGTTCAATATCGACGCGCAGCCCGCGTTGAAAAATCCGGCGCTGTGGCAGGCCGCGCGCTATCTGTTTGACTATCACGGTATCGCCGACGACCTGCTGAAAGGCCAGTTCCAGGTGCATCAGACCTTCCTGCCGGCAGGCTTCCCTGGGGCACTGAATGAAACGCCGTATCAGTACGACCCGGAAAAAGCGCAGGCGATTTTAGCCAGGGCAGGGCTGAAAAACGTCAGCTTTAAGCTTGTGGTCAGCAACCAGCCGCCCTATCTGGATATTGCCCAGGCATTGCAGGCCAGCTTTGCTAAAGGCGGCATTAAAATAGAGCTGATCCCCGGACTGAGCACGGAAGTCTCGACCAACGTGAAGGCGCATAAATATGAAGCCACGTTAAACGCCTGGGGCGCAGACTATTTCGATCCGAATACCAACGCCTCCGCTTTCGCCTATAACCCGGAAGATGGCAGCAAAACGCTGGCCTGGCGCTCTAACTGGCATATTCCTGAGCTGAGTAAGCAAACGCTGGCCGCAACGGCGGAAAGCGATCCGGCGAAACGCATTGCGCTTTATCAGGCGATGCAGCGCGAAGTGATGAAAAACTCCCCCTACGTGATCGGCCTGCAGGCGCGTAATCTGATCGCCGTACGCGATAATCTGAAGGGCTACGTTCAGGGCATTAACCCCGATATGGTTTACTACAGCCAGGTCAGTAAGTAATGGCAACCAGCGCAACGCATGCCGGGCTTGCCCGGCAATTCTGGCGCAGCGGTAGTCGTTTCGTTACCAGCCTGCTCTCCCTGCTGGTAACGCTGCTGGGCCTGCTGGCGTTCACCTTTATGCTCTCCCATTTGTCGCCGGTCGATCCGGTATTGCAGGTGGCAGGCGATCACGCCAGCGAATCCACCTATCAGCAGGTGCGCCACGATTTAGGGCTGGATAAGCCGCTGCCGGTGCAGTTCTGGCGCTATCTGGAACATCTGGCGCACGGCGAGTTGGGCATATCCAATATTACCAGCCAGCCGGTCGCCAGCGATCTGGCGCGAACCTTCCCGGCCACTTTAGAACTGGCAACCTGCGCGATGCTATTCGGTGCGATAGTCGGCATTACGCTGGCGCTGCTGGCGGCCTGGAAGCCGGGTAGCGTGCTGGACAATCTGGCGCGCCTGATTTCGCTGCTGGGCTATTCAGTTCCGGTTTTCTGGCTCGGCCTGCTTGGGCTGCTGCTTTTTTATGCGGTGCTGCACTGGTCCGCCGGACCGGGTCGGCTGGATGATATTTGGGCCTATACGCTGGAGCCGAAAACCGGCCTGGTGCTGATTGATAGCTGGCTGTCGGGCGACAGAGAGATGTTCCGCAACGCCATCGCGCATTTATGGCTGCCGGTGGTGGTGCTGGGGATGCTGTCGATGGCGGGCATTACCCGCCTGCTGCGCGCTGCCCTGCTGGAAGAAAACAGTAAAGAATATGTCACATTGGCGCGCGCGAAAGGCGCCAGCCGTGGGCGTATTCTGCTGTGCCATATTTTCCCCAACGTGCGCGGCACGCTGATCACCGTGCTGGGGCTTTCCTATGCCACGCTGCTTGAAGGCTCAGTGCTAACGGAAACCGTCTTCGCCTGGCCCGGCGTGGGCCGCTATCTGACTACCGCGCTGTTCGCCTCCGACGTGCCCGCCATCCTTGGCGCAACGCTGCTGATCGGCAGCTGCTTTGTGCTGCTAAATGCGCTGGTTGATGCGCTGGCCTGGTTAACCGATCCGAGAACCCGATGACACAACATTTATCCGATGCGGAAATCGTCACGCCGGTAGCGCGTCGCCGTCGGCTGACGACGCTTGCAACTGGCGCCACGCTGGTGGCGATTCTGGTGCTGACCGCCCTGCTGGCGCCGCTGCTGGCGCCTTTCGATCCCAATGCGCAAACCATATCCGCCCGTTTGCTGCCGCCTTCTGCCGTCCACTGGTTTGGCACCGACGGTTTTGGCCGTGACCTGCTGTCGCGGGTGATTTACGGTGCGCGCCCGACGCTGCTGCTGGTATCGCTGATTTTAGTGCTGACCATTCCGGTCGGGCTGCTGACAGGCATTGTTGCGGGCTATCTCGGCGGCTGGACCGAGCGCGTGCTGATGCGTATCACCGATATTTTTCTTTCGCTGCCTAACCTGGTGATTGCGCTGGCGCTGGTCTCGATCCTCGGCCCCGGCCTGCTTAACGGCGCGCTGGCGCTGGCGTTAACCAGCTGGCCGCCGTTTGCGCGCCAGGCGCGAGCGGAAACGCTGGCGCTGCGGCGCAGTGATTATCTGGCCGCCGCGCGTATGCAGGGGATTACCGGGCTGCGTCTGATGTCTGGACATATTCTGCCGCTTTGTTTGCCCAGCGCCGTGGTGCGCGCCGCGCTTAGCCTCGGCGGGATTATTCTTTCCGCTGCCGGTCTCGGCTTTCTCGGCATGGGCGTACAGCCGCCAACTGCCGAATGGGGCTCGATGGTGGCGGAAGGCAGTAAAGTAATTTTCGATCAGTGGTGGGTGGCGGCTGCGCCGGGCGGCGCCATTTTGTTCGCCAGCCTGGCCTTTAACCTGACAGGCGACGGCCTGCGCGACCGACTGGATACCCGTCATGGCAACTGAACCTTTAATCATCGCCGGGAACCTGACGATTCACAGCGGCGTCACGTCACTGGTAAAGCAGGTCAGCTTTACGCTGGGCCGCGAGCGCGTGGCGCTGGTCGGCGAATCCGGTTCGGGTAAATCGCTGACGGCACGTTCCCTGATGGGGCTGCTGGCGCCGGGCCTGCATTTACAGGCGCGTCAGCTGCAGCTGGCGGGGCGAGATGCCCTGACGCTGAATGAAAAACGCTGGAACCAGCTGCGCGGCAGCGAACTGGCGATGGTCATGCAGGACCCTAAATATGCGCTCAATCCCACGCGCACCATTGGCTGGCAGGTTGAGGAACCGCTGAGATTGCATCAGCGTCTGAGCCGCGCCGAGCGTCGGGAAAAGGTTACAGAGATGCTGGCGGCGGTAGGTCTGCCGCAGCCGACTCAGCTCATGACGCGCTATCCGCATCAGCTTTCCGGCGGCATGGGACAGCGCGTGATGCTGGCGATCGCGCTGATCGCCGATCCGCAATTTTTGATCGCCGATGAGCCAACATCCGCGCTCGATCATGCCATGCGCGATCGGGTGCTGGCGCTGATCCATCGGCTGGTGGAAGAACGCAATATGGGATTACTGTTGATCAGCCACGATCTGCAGCAGGTTTCAGAACACTGTGAACGGGTCATGGTGATGTATAAAGGTCAGCTGCTTGATACGCTGCCCGCCGCCGAGCTGTCGCGCGCTACGCATCCCTATACGCGTACGCTGTGGTCGTGCCGTCCCGGCAAAGCCACGCACGGTCAGATGCTGCCGGTGCTGGACCGCAGCGCGCTGGAGAGGGAACTTAAGCATGATTAATTTGCAACATCTCAGCGTGGCGCACCGCCAGGGTTACGATCTGCGTACCGTGGTGCATGATGTTTCGCTGACGGTGGCCGCCGGTGAATGTTTCGGGCTGGCAGGGCCTTCAGGCTGCGGCAAGTCATCGCTGCTGTGGGCGATGGCGGGCCTGAATCCGCACTGGCAGGGAGAGATGCAGCTGGCCGGTCATCGGGCGCTGCCGGGTAAAACCTTTACCGGCGACCTGCGCCGCGAGGTGCAGATGGTTTTCCAGGATCCGTATGCCTCGCTGCATCCGCGCCATCGGCTGCGCCGCACGCTGGCCGAGCCGTTAAAACTGCTGAAGCAGGACAATATTAACGACCGCATCAATGCAGGCTTGCGCCACGTTGGGCTGGATCCGGCGCTGGCCGAGCGCTACCCGCATCAGCTTTCCGGCGGACAGCGTCAGCGGGTCGCTATCGTGCGCGCGCTGCTGTTAAAGCCGAAAGTGCTGCTGCTGGATGAGCCGACCTCCGCGCTGGATATGTCGGTGCAGGCGGAAATCCTTAACCTGCTTAATCAGCTAAAGCAGCAGGATGGATTAACGATGGTGCTGGTCAGCCACGATGCGGATGTGATCGATCATATGTGCGATCGTGCGGTACAGATGGCCGCAGGCCGCATTGGCGCTACCCGCGCCGCCGTACAGCGCGGGTAGCGCCTGATACTTTCTGCACCTTCAAGCGGGTATCAGGAAATCGCAGAATCCGAGGCGTCTTTCTTCTTATCGGATTCAAAATGCGTTTTGAACTGCTCATAGATAGAGATCATGTTGCTTGCATCGCCCTGCAGCGGGCTTAGCTTGCCGGCGCGAACCAGTTCAATCACCAGCTGTAGCGCAGCCTGTTTCGGACTGCTGGAAGGATGAGCAATTTCATTCGACATAAAAACGTTCCTGTCATTAAGGGGGAAACGGCAAAGTTTAGCGTAAACGCCGACAAAAAACCGCGCCTGAGCGTGAAGTCAGCCGGTCGTTTTTCATGGTTTATTTTTAACAACGCGAACAATGCGTTTTATATGCCCGCCGGATGATGCCGGACCGTTAAAAATTCAGGCTTCCTGTTTAGCGTAACGTTAGAGCCATGCTTAAATCAGGTAAACAAACTGTAAAACAGCCTTATCAGCTATACTTAACGACGGAAGAAAAAAGAACCCGATGCCGGGCGCGCAAAAGGAGCTAAGAATGTTGATTGGATTTGTGCTTTTAGTTAGCGCCTGTGGCCATGACGCCTGTGATGCCCTGCCGGTTACCGAACATATTTATCCAACCCGCGCCGCCTGCGAGCATATGGCCGCGCGTATTCACCAGCGCCGTCCTGATGCGGTTCTGCTTTGCGGTGAAGTCCATCGTTAATGGTGCCCGTGTGGGCGCCTTTCTCATCACGGAGCTGTCAGGTAAGAGTACGTAAAAATGCCCTTTAACGTTGGATCGCAGGTTGCTATCCAACGGCGAAAAGGTCAAAATATGAGCTGTTATTGCACTTACTAACATCGTTGTGAATCCCATGAAAAATCGTAAGCCCCGTCGTCCCAGCGGCCGATGGATTTATTACATTCTGGAAGGTGGTATTCTCTGGCCCTGCCCGGTGCGCTGGGAATGGGAAAGTGGTTACGGCGGCTGGCTGCCGTTCTATTTCTCACCAACGCTGGAGTTTGTGGCGGGCGATCCGACTAAGGCCTGGCGCGTTCCCGGTTCCGGTAATCGTCCGGCTCGTCGTCTTCACTGGCCCGAAGCGGCCTGAAGGAGTGAATCTGTCTGTCACGCATGATTTTCTCCGGTAGCCGATGAAAAGCCCGACCGTAAATACGCGTCGGGAAACGATTTTCATACCGCAAAGGGGAAAAGCCATCGGTAAATGGCAAACTGAAGCGCACAATGCCACATCACGAGCAGTGCGCAAATAAGATAACATAATCTTAACTATTTTTGCGTTAAGAAATCGCAGGAAAAATTCCCCCAGGCCGCTTTGAGTCAGCTTTTCAGGGCAGTTCCCTTTCTATTCGCCGCTGCACAGATAAACATTTCAATAAGATTTATTACTGTAGTTAAAACTCTGGCCTGGCTGTGCGCAGGGCCGCTTTTATCGTGCGCCTGCCCTTTTACCCAGCGGTTCTCTCTCCGCTAAGCGCGTGCTGGCGTCCGCACGGCGGTAAAAGTGCTCCTCATACCGCAGACGGTAAAAACCGGTCCGCGCCGGGCAGGGAACGGGAGTTTTCGTTCTTTTTTTGACAGCAACTCACTCAGCATTATTCACTTTTTATCAGGATGTGCAGCCGTTAAGGTAAGCGCCTCTGCCATAAGAATATTTGAGGGACGGTTATGTCATTTTCACCAGAAACGCACGCTATTTCGCGCAATCCCGCCAGCAATGAAGTTCTTTCTGCCCGCCCTTACAGCAGCGAACAGCAGATTGACGCGGCGATCGCCGCAAACTATCAGGCCTTCCAGCAATGGCGTCGGCAGCCGCTGACGCTGCGGGCGCAAAAACTACGCGACCTGGCTGGCGCTATCCGCGCTCGTCGCGAGGAGATGGCGCAAATGATTACCGCAGAAATGGGCAAACCGATTCTGCAGTCGCGCGCTGAGGTAGAAAAATCGGCGCAGCTCTGCGACTGGTATGCTGAACATGGCCCCGCCATGCTGGCAACCGAACCGACCCAGGTGGAAAATAATCAGGCGGTAATTGAATATCGTCCGCTTGGCCCGGTGCTGGCGGTAATGCCGTGGAACTTTCCGCTGTGGCAGGTGCTGCGCGGCGCCGTACCGATTTTGCTGGCGGGCAACAGCTATCTGCTGAAACATGCGCCCAACGTTATGGGCTGCGCCCTGCTGATCGAAGCGCTGTTTAACGATGCCGGATTACCGGCAAATGTGTTCAGCGTGGTTAATGCCACTAACGCGGGCGTCAGCCAGGCGATTAACGATGCGCGTATTGCGGCGGTAACGGTGACCGGCAGCGTGCGCGCCGGATCGGCCATCGGCGCGCAGGCTGGCGCGGCGCTGAAAAAATGCGTGCTGGAGCTGGGCGGTTCCGATCCCTTTATTGTATTGCAAGATGCCGATCTGGATGCTGCGGTGCAGGCTGCCGTTGCCGGACGCTATCAAAATACCGGGCAGGTTTGCGCGGCAGCCAAGCGTTTTATTATCGAACGCGAGATTGCCGATGCCTTTAGCGAAAAGTTTGTCGCCGCGGTACAGCAGCTGAAGATGGGCGATCCGCGCGTTGAAGAAAACGCTATCGGCCCGATGGCGCGTTACGACTTACGCGATGAGCTTCATCAGCAGGTCACGGCGACGCTGGCAGAAGGCGCAACGCTGCTGACCGGCGGGAATAAGCTGGCCGGCGCAGGCAACTACTATTTACCGACCGTGCTCGGCAACGTGACGCCAACGATGACGGCGTTTCGCCAGGAAATGTTTGGACCGGTCGCGGCAATCACCGTTGCGGAAAATGCTGAACATGCGTTACAGCTGGCCAACGCCAGCGATTTCGGCCTGATGGCCACTATCTACAGCGCTGACGAAGCGCTGGCGGCTGAAATGGCGGAGCGTCTGGAGTGCGGCGGCGTATTTATCAATGGCTACAGCGCCAGCGATGCGCGCGTTGCCTTCGGCGGCGTGAAAAAAAGCGGCTTTGGCCGTGAGCTGTCGCATTTTGGCCTGCATGAGTTTTGTAACGTGCAGACCGTCTGGCGCAACCGCCGTTAACTTTCCTCTGCGGCCTGAAGCCTTCTGCTACAGGCCGCTGTCTGGGGTAATCTGGTCGTGACTCCAGCGCGTCGCCTGCATAGCAATAACGCAGCGGCATTTCACCTCGCTTTTCAGCATCCGCCTAAACATCGATTCCACCTCACCCTGCCCCATTAATTAGCAAAAGAATAATTTAACAATCATATAATGATCCGCATAATAGCCTGACCTGTTAACTCACTCTGGCTGCGCAGACGAGCAGCGTCTATTCCTGTTAACTTTACGCACGCGGCGATGCTGCGCTGGCTGGCAGGAAATTATCAGTTATCTGAAGGAGAACCCGGTGGCGGTAAAATTGGTTGCGGTTGATATGGACGGAACATTTCTTGATTCCACCAAGCGTTATAACAAAACGCGTTTTTTGCGTCAGTATGCCCAGCTGAAGGAACGCAACATCCGTTTTGTTGTGGCCAGTGGCAATCAGTATTATCAGCTGCACAGCTACTTCCCTGAAATCGCCGATGAAATTGCCTTTGTAGCGGAAAACGGAGCCTGGGTAAGCGATCGGAATGAAGAGGTGTTTTGCGGTGAGCTCAGCGCGGATAAAGTCCGGCAAGTGCTGGCGATGTTAGCTGGTGAACCGGAAATCCATACCGTTGTCTGCGGCAAACGTAGCGCTTATATCTCTCCGTCGATGCCGGACGAGGTGGTGGAGTTACTTTCAAACCATTATCGTCGCCTGGAGAAATGCGCCGATCTCAACAGCATCGACGATACCATCTTTAAATTTTCGCTTAATCTGCCGCACGAGGGCGTGACTCCGCTGATTGAACGGTTAAGCAAAGCGCTTAACGCGGCGAATAATATCGTGCATCCGGTTTCCAGCGGCTTCGGCTTTGTTGACCTGATTATTCCCGGCCTGCATAAGGCGCACGGCATCGGCCTGCTACAGCAACGCTGGGGGATTGATGATTGTGAGGTGGTGGCCATCGGCGATAGCGGCAACGATATTGAAATGCTGCGCCACGCGGGTTACAGCTTTGCTATGGCGAACGCCACGGAAGCGGTAACGGCGGCGGCGCGCTACCGTACGGAAAGTCATGATGATGAAGGCGCGCTCAACGTCATTGCGCGCCTGCTGGCGAAAGAATATCCCTTCGGCTAATTCCGTTTTCCTGAATAACGGCAGCGGGCGCTGCCGTCATATTTCAGGGTGCGGCCTTCGCATATGGCGCGATACAGAATTGGCGTTGTCTGGTCGAACTCTTTCACTATCGTAATAGGACGATGAACGCGCGGGCCGGTAAGTTTTTCCCAGCTCGGATCTACAGGGATGGTTACACCATGCGAGAATGATTTTAGTTCGATAGAGCCTAAGCGTAGAGGTATTAAACAACTGCCAACAACAGGGGAGCCGTTTTCATCTTCAAGCCATAAATGTGCGGGAGTAGACATATTATTTCTTTATAAATTAAATTTAAATAACCTAATGGCCAGGTGCTCACCATTTTACGTAACGAGCAAATATAAACACCATGAATATAGCGAATACCCCTACCGGCCAGATAGGACCATCAGGAAAAATTTGCACCAGAGCGACTGCAAATATGAGTGTTAATACTGCGGGGCCGTAAAGCGAAATTAAGGACTTAAACAGCCGTTTAAAAAAACGTTTGATAAGATTCATCATGGTTATCGAATCATCCTGGTGATAATGTCTGCAATGTCGCCATCTGATGCCCACTGTGCTTTAAGCGCACCTGCCCGCTCAAATAAGGGTTCTGTCAGGAAGTACATCATTTCCAGTTCCTGAGCATATAGCGCGGCGTAATAGTCCGGATAGAGATAATGAAGCCGATGAGCACTATCTGCCGCCTTCTGGACGATGCCATACAGGCCAGCTATCGCTACCCCCGTACCCGCTGCGCGCCCGGCTAAGGCGCTCATATCAAGGCTCAGGTTCAGGCCAATTGCGACCGAGGCGGCGACCGCTAACGTGAATCCGTGACTGGTGAGAGAGCTGGCGGCAATATGAATATTGACCGCCATTAGCCTTTGTTTGATATGCTCTATTTGATCGGATGTTTTTTATTTAAATATTTCTTCAAAGTAGATTTTGAGCATGTCATACACGACATCGCCATGTCGCAGAAGATAATAAACCCCTTTAGCGAATCGAATATCTTCGGTCTTTTGCTGCTGGCAGACATCCTGATATTCATCAGTAAAACAGGATGTATAATACAACGCGCGTTTTGCGCCTGCTCCTGTCGTTTCAATCTGACTGGATACAGCCTTTCCGACACCCGTTAATGCGTGGTCGAACTTTAATGCGAGGATTTTATTAGACTGTAAATAACTTATGACTTCATTGCTGTAGTACATAACCGCTCCATGTTAATTTCCATTAAGTCCTGATAAAAAGCGTATGCCTTCTGCGTTGATTAAGCCGTCGGGCATTCAATTGAAAACTTCCATATAGCCATAACTAACCTGTAACGGCCAAACATTACCTTTTCTGTCTGAGGTAATCGGCAGGCATAATCATGAGCTATTTTGTCAATTGCAACTGCTCTGTAGTTAAGCCGATTAATTTCGTCCCGGTGAAAGTGTCCGATAAACAGCTGGCCGTAATATCGAAAATAATTCAGCCAGGTCACTGAATGAATACTGTCCGGTTTCATGCATCCGGCATAATTCTTTCTGCTGTAAGGAGCTTATTGACCTGGATGCGCTGGTTGCCGGCCTGAAACTGGGGTGACGGAAATTTTGGCGGTTCCGGCGTAGAACCCCCATTTATTATTCAGTCGGTGGCGCGATATAAACCGCTTCGACTGAATAACCGAGATAGTTAACTCACTCGTAACGCAAGCGCAGGCGCATTATCCCTGGTAAACCGGCAGCACATTCAGGCGGCTCCAGGTGCGCTGAATATCCTCCAGCTCCACGCCCTGCGTCAGCATCGACAGCGTGCCATCCGTGATCAGAAACAGCCGACACTGGCGATCGTACAGCACATCAATGACGTTAATAAAACGCTGCTGAACGGCGGGCGATACCCTGGCTAACGGCGGCACATCTTCAATCAGCCACTGCGGGTATTGCTCGCAGAGCTGCAGATAATCCATCACCGCCGTCGGCGCTTCGCACAGCGCGCTGAAGGAAAAATGTAAAAACGCCTGAGCAGGCGAAAGCGTCTCCAGGGTGCGGTAGCCTACCTTGAGCGGCAGCGGCGACGCTACCGGAGCAGGCAACCCCAGCCGTTGCCGTTGCGCCAGCGTGGCGGAAACCAGCAGCCCGCCGTCGCTGAACGCCCCCTGGGCTGCATGGTTTAGCGTGCGGTAATCTTTCTCTCCCGTCAGCGCTATCACCTCCATCTGCTGCCTGA
Source organism: Mixta theicola (assembly GCF_002895925.1). GTDB lineage: Bacteria > Pseudomonadota > Gammaproteobacteria > Enterobacterales > Enterobacteriaceae > Mixta > Mixta theicola. Next base: position 223,585 of record NZ_NWUO01000003.1, read on the forward strand.
TCAGCGCAATAGACGAGACAAAGCGCTGATGATACAGCGGGTTGGCCAGCAGCTTTTCCGGTGGCTGGTTTGAAGTGGCGATCAGCAAGACGCCGCGCTGAAACAGCTGTTCCAGCAGCGGTTTGATCAGCATCGCATCGCCAATATCGTGCAGATGAAATTCATCAAAGCAGAGCAGCTGACAGCGACCAATACTGGCCTCGATAGCCGCCTCAACGCGGCTGCCGCGCGCAATAATCTGGTGCAGTTCGCGAAAAAAGAGGTGAAAATGTACGCGTTTTTTCTGCGCCAGCGGCGCCCAGTTAAAAAACGCATCGGCAATAAAGGATTTACCGCGTCCCGGCTCGCCCCAAATATACAGCCCGTGATGGCTCTGCGGAGCGCGCGTTAGCAGCGGCGCGATCAACGCATCCATACGGGCAATAAGCTGCAGCTGTTGCTCATCCAAAACGATGTTTTTGTCTGCGGCCTGCTGCTGCATGACCTGTTGAAAAGCAGATGCCTTCTGCCGCCGTGCTTCAATCATCTCGCTGCCCTGTAGGTTTATCCGTCCGCTATCATAGCCAGGGCCGTCGGCAATAGCAGCAAGGGTAAGGCAGTTGCGCACTGAAAAAGGTGAGCGTTAAGCAGCCACGGCCGGTTATATGGGCACTATTTGAAAAAGTGAGATAACAGTTCACACCGGGTTCGGAATTCAGCGGCAGCCTGTTTGGTAAACATTACCGCAGCGCAAAAATTAACAGAAGAGACAAAAAAAGAGCGTATCCACTAATTACTGAGGAAAGCGCTACGGTATTTTTATTAATTTTATCTATTCAGCCGTTTAATGACTTAGCGCTCTTTTCTTTAATAAAGCAGCTGGAGCTGTCGCCGTGCCGCTTATGGCAAAAATAACATTAATTATATTAATCATTTCGACATGGCAAGAATAAGGAAATTCTTAACCTATCCGGTTAAATGTGCATTCCTTGCGCAACGGCCAGCGTTATCTATACTTAACTTTACCGATTTCTCTACGAAATCATTTAACGATATAAATATAAACAAGCGTAACCGCGCTTAATTATTTATCGCTTTTTCACTTTAACAGGGCCCCCCTACCTCTGCTGTTGCTTATCACTGTGAATACGATGCGCTCATCAGGCAGGCTTTTTTAATGGCTTGCCAAACCTGAGCAGCTTTGGCCGTTGTTTTTTTGTCCTGATTCAGTGAATGCGGTTGTCAGCCTCTTTTTATGCTGGCAGAGCCACAGGAGGAATAATGATGACAGCTTTTACCTCATTCTGGCAGGCAGGTTACGAAGGTGCGGATCATATTAACCCGCACGGTACGCGGTTGGCGATGAATGAAACTAACGCTCACCTGACGCGGGTAACAGAAGATTATGCGGCGCTAAAGGCTTTCAATATTACGACGGTGCGCGAGAGCGTCGGCTGGCGGCTTATCGAGCGCGGCGGCGAATATGACTTCTCCTCGCTGGTTTCGCGTATCGAGGCGGCGCAGGAACATGATATTCAGATCTGCTGGACGCTCTGCCACTATGGCTGGCCGGAAGATCTCACTCTGTTTTCTGATGATTTTATTCCGCGTTTTGCCGCCTTTTGCGCCGCCGTTGTACGTTTCCTTGCGCCTTATTCCACGCAGCCGCCGGTTTATTCGCCGATCAATGAAATCTCTTTTATGAGCTGGGGCGTTGCCGTTGGGCTGTTCCCCTGCGCTAACCTGCCGGAGCACGATCCCGCCGACGCCTGTAAACGCCAGCTGGTTAAGGCCACGCTGGCCGCCTGCGACGCTATCTGGCAGGTCGATAGTCGGGCGCGCATTCTGCACTGCGATCCAATAATCCATCTGGTTACTGAAGAGGATACGCCCGAAGCAAAGCGGCTGGCGCAGTCGCAGAGCCATGCGCAGTTTCAGACATGGGACATGCTGTGCGGCAGGCTGGCGCCGGAGCTGGGCGGCGCGCCGCGCTACCTCGATCTGATTGGCGCAAATTACTATCACGATAATCAGTGGGGAATTCCGTCGATGACGCGGCTGCACTGGCACCTGGGCGATCGACGGCGTAAGCCGCTGCATCAGATGCTGGCGGAGCTGCACCAGCGTTATCAGCGCCCGGTGCTGCTGTCTGAAACCAGCCACGTAGGCAGCGGACGCGGCGCCTGGATCGCGGAAGTCACCGCCCATGTTGCTCAGGCGCAGCTCGCTGGCGCTGAGCTGTGCGGGGTCTGCCTCTATCCCATTATTGACCGGCCGAGATGGGACGACCTGCTGGCCTGGCCGCGTAGCGGGCTGTGGGATCTTGACCACGACGGCCCCGACCCTTTTCTTCGCATCATCAACCCACCTTACGCCACGGCGCTGCGCCAGGCGCAACGTACTTTACAGAACTTTCAGTCGTTTATTGCTCCGGCAGCGGAGAATAAGGAGAATGGTATGCAGCAAAAAACTTTGATCGTTTTTAGCCATTTGCGTTGGGGTTTTGTTTTTCAGCGTCCGCAGCATTTGCTGTCTCGTCTGGCGCAGCATTATCGCGTGCTGTTTATTGAGGAGCCGATTCACGATACGGGATCGCCAACGCTGCATTATTCGCATCCCGCCCCCAACGTTACCGTGATCCAGCCGCATACGCCGATCTCCGCTCCCGGCTTTCACGATGATCAAATCGCGACGCTGCAGCTGCTGCTAACGACGCTGGTTGATGAACAGGATCGGCCGATCGTGTGGTTTTATACGCCGATGGCGCTGCCGCTGCTCACGCCCTTTACGCCGTCGCTGGTGATTTATGACTGCATGGATGAGCTTTCCGCCTTTAACCTGGCGCCGCGTCAGCTTCAGCAGCGCGAATCGGCGCTGCTGGCGCGCGCCGATCTGGTGTTTACCGGCGGCTCCAGCCTGTACGAGGCGAAAAAGAATAAGCATCATGCTATCTACTGTTTCCCCAGCAGCGTGGACGCCGTTCATTTTGAACAGGCGCTGGATCGCAGCAACGGGCATCCGCAGCAGCAGGCGCTGCCGCAGCCGCGTCTTGGCTATTATGGCGTGATTGATGAACGTCTCGATCTGTCGCTGGTGGCCGCGCTGGCCGATGCGCACCCGGAATGGCAAATTGTAATGGTAGGCCCGGTGGTGAAAATCGATCCGGCGACGCTGCCGCAGCGCGCCAATATCCACTGGCTGGGACAGCAGCCTTACGAGGCGCTGCCGCAGTTCCTTGCCGGCTGGGACGCATGCCTGATGCCCTTTGCCTTAAACGCCTCGACGCAGTTTATCAGCCCGACCAAAGTGCTGGAGTATATGGCGGCGCAGCTGCCCATCGTCAGTACCGTCATTACCGATGTCGCGCGTCATTACGCTGAGCTGGTCGCTATCGCCTGGAGCCCTGAAGAGTTTGTTCACGCCTGTGAACGGGTGCTAACCATGAGCCCGGCGGATCGTGAGCAGATGACGCAGCGCATGCAGGCGGTAGTTGCTGCCACATCGTGGGATGCGGCGGCTGAGCAGATGCATTCGCTGATGAAAAAAGGCACGGCCACAACGCGTACGCCCGTGCCGGAAGCCGCACCGCCGGTTATCGCCGATGAGGTACAGCAAATTACCCGCCGCCTGAAGCCGGTCGCCGAGCAGCTTACGACCATCCCCTGCCTGATTATCGGCGCCGGGCCAACCGGGCTGAGCGCGGGCTATCATTACGGTAAAGGCGCGGTGGTGCTGGAAAAAAATGCCACGCCGGGCGGCTGGTGCCGTTCGATTACGGACAAAGGTTTTACCTTCGATTACGCCGGACACATTATGTTTTCGCAGGACCCTTACGTGCTGAAAATGTATGAGATGCTGCTGGGCGATAACCTGCACTGGCAGTTGCGCGAAGCGTGGATTTATAACGACGGCATTTATACCCGCTACCCGTTCCAGGGTTCGCTACATGGTCTGCCTGCCGAGGTGATTAAAGAATGTATTCTTGGCGCGATCGAAGCGCGCTACGGCGTCAGCTGCGAAACGGCGGCGGCGTCAAACGATACGCTGCCGGTCGTTAAGCGCCATGACTGCTGCGCCGACGGCACGGTGCCGGATGGCGACGTTTATGCCGATCCGCAACACCAGACGCAGCCGGAGAACTTCGAGCAGTTTATTTTCCGCACCTGGGGCCGGGGCATCGCCAGGCATTTCGCGCTGCCGTATAACCGAAAACTCTGGGCGCTGCCGCTAACGGAGATGGAAACCTCCTGGCTGGGCGGACGCGTGCCGCTGCCGGATCTGGCGCAGATCATTGAGGGCGCGCTGGCGCCGCTGGAAAAACCGATGGGGCCGAACGCGCGCTTTGGCTATCCGCTAAAAGGAGGTTTCCAGGCGCTGATGCACGGTTTCCTGCCGCATTTGGCCTGCGATCTGGAGACCAACAGCATGCTGGCCGAGCTGCATCCTGAACAGCATATCGCCGTGCTGACGGACGGACGGCGCTATCGCTACGATCGGCTGATCAGCACCATGCCGCTGCCGCAGCTGATTGCGATGATAGGCGATGAAGCGCCGCAGGAAATTCATGATGCGGTGGCAAAACTGCGCCATGTTTCCATTCGCTGCGTCAATATCGGCGTCGGGCGCGCTAACCTTACCGAGAAGCACTGGATTTATTATCCCGGCGATACGCTGTTTCACCGCATTTTTGTGCAGGGCAACGCCAGCCCGCACTGTAATCCGCCCGGCGGCTGCGGCTTAACCTTTGAGATCAGCTATTCACCGGATAAGCCGCTGCCTGCAGAAGGCGATGCGTTAATCCAGCGCTGCATTCAGGAGTGTATCGCGGTTGGGATGATCGCCGCCGACGACCCGATTATTACCGCCAATCAGGTCGATATTCCTTACGCCTACGTGGTGTACGATCATGCGCGCAAAGAGAGTATTGCGCTGATTCGCGACTGGCTGCTCCAGCAGGACATTTTGCTGTCGGGGCGCTACAGCGAGTGGGAATATTACAATTCCGATCACGCCTTCCTGGCCGGCAAGCGCGCGGCTGAATTTGTTAAAGAGCGCGCAGGCGCGCTGAAAGCTCAGGAAACCCGCTACTAAACTTAACCGGCATCGGACACCCTGTCCGATGCCGTCTCCCTGCTTTTCACTGCTGCTTGCCCATCCCATCTGGTCTACACTGGTTGACGCCGGTCGGCGCTTTCCGGCGCTTATAATCATAACCATGCCGGCAGCAATAAAATTAGGTGAAGCAATGAAAATACGGTTTCTTTCCAGCAATGAGCTAAAGCTGGACGAAGTGCGTAAAATCCTTGAGCCCATTGGCGTGGAAGTTCTTCCCGTGTCCTGTCGGATTGAGGAAATACAAACGGAAGATGAAGTGGCGCTGGTACGCGACAAGCTTACCAAGGCCTTTTCTCTGATTGGACGACCGCTGTTTGTCGAGCATACCGGCCTTTATCTGGACGGGCTGAACGGCCTGCCCGCCGGGCTGACGCGGATTTTCTGGCATCGATTGAATGCCGATCGTTTTACCGCGCTGGTACAGGCGCTGGACAGCCAGAACGCCACCGCAAAAACGGTACTGGGCTACTGCGACGGGCGCAAAATGTATCAATTTTCCGGCGAGGTGCGCGGTAAGATCGTCGCCCAGGCTGCGGGCCCGCGTGAATTTCTCTGGGACTGCATCTTTATGCCGGAAGGTCATACGCAAACTTTCGCCGAGATGGGCGATCTGAAGCATGAAATTTCGATGCGGCGGCTGGCGCTGGATCATTTTGCCGCCTTTTTAAAAACCGCAAGGAACCTGTCATGAAACCTGAACTGAAACGCGCCTATGATGCCGGAAAATTAATTTTATTCGCCGGGGCGGGGGTTTCACGTAATTTGGGTCTGCCGGAGTGGCATGAGTTAATCGCCCATCTTGCGCAGGAGCTGGGCTACGATCCGAAAATTTTCAATACCTACGGCACGCACCTGTCGCTGGCGGAATATTACAAGCAGAAAAAAGGATCGCTGGGCCCGCTGCGCAGCTGGATGGATCGCGAGTGGCACCGTCCTGATATTGATGTGCGTTCCTCAGAAATTCACACCATGATCACCCAAGGCCATTTTTCCCGCATCTATACCACCAACTACGATCGTTGGCTGGAGATGGCGCACGATGCGCACAAGGTGCCCTATTATAAAGTGGCGAACGCCGCCGACCTGGTTTCGCTTAGCGAAAACCGTCGCCACATTATTAAGCTGCACGGCGATTTTGATGACGATACCTCTATCGTACTGGATGAAAGCAGCTATTTTGAACGCCTCTATTTTGATTCGCCGCTGGATATTAAGCTGACGCACGATGTGATGGGCAATTCGGTGCTGTTTGTCGGCTACAGCATCAGCGATTTTAATATTCGTCTGCTGTTTTATCGCCTGACAAAAATGTGGGGCCGCACCGGGCTGGCTTCCGCCCGCCCCACCTCTTATCTGTTTACCAACCGTAATAATCCGGTGGCAAAAGAGGTGCTGGGCCAGTGGGGCATTGAGATGATTGTTTCGGAAGAGGATGATCCGCGTAAAGCGCTGGGTGATTTTCTTGCCAGGCTGATCGCCTGAGGCTTTGCGCCGCAGGCGATCCGTTGATGCGGGGCTGACGCTCAGGCACGCATCGCCGCCGCCAGTGCCGGGTCGGCTTCAGTACGCACCCGCACCGGAATAACGCCAGGATAGTTACGTTTTTTCTTTCTGTGTTACGGGTAGCGACATTATTTCAGCTCCAGCCGTCGCGCCAGGCGATGCAAATTGCCCGCATCCATTTCCAGCAGCCGGGCGCAGGCGGCCCAGTTATTATTGCTGGCCTGCAGCGCCCGCAGAATATACTGACGCTGAAAATCCCGCGTGGCGTCCTGCAGGTTTTGCTGCGTCAGCGTCTCGGCCAGCGGCGTTACCTCCGCCACTTCCGCCGCGTTATCCAGCGAGAAATGCTGCGGCATCAGCAAAATATCGCCGTTGCGGGCATCCGCCTGCGCAACGATGGTGGCGCGATAGATAGCATGTTCCAGCTCGCGGATATTGCCCGGCCAGCCGTAGCCGCTCAGCATGCTGCGCGCCGCCGCGCTCAGCGCAATATGCTGCAGGCCAAATTTCACCCGGCATTTTTCACAGAAGTAACCGGCCAGCAAAATAATATCCTCGCCGCGCTCACGCAGCGCCGGCACCTGCAGCGGGAAAACGCTCAGACGATGATAAAGATCGGCACGGAAGCTGCCGTCCGCCACCGCCTGACGCAGATCGCGGTTGGTGGCTGCCAGTATGCGTACATCAACTTTCAGGTGACGATCTTCGCCGACGCGCTGCAAATCGCCATACTGCAGCACCCGTAGCAGCTTCGCCTGCAGCGTCAGCGGCAGTTCACCAATTTCATCCAGAAACAGCGTGCCGTTATCGGCCATTTCAAACTTGCCGGTACGATCGTGTACCGCACCGGTAAATGCCCCTTTGACGTGGCCGAACAGCTCGCTTTCCGCCACCGTTTCCGGCAGTGCCGCACAGTTCAGATAAATCAACGGGCTGGCCGCGCGCGCCGACTGGCGATGCAGCGCCTGCGCCACCAGCTCTTTCCCGACGCCGGTTTCGCCAGCGATCAGTACGTTAAGATCGGTTGGCGCAACGACCGCAATCTCTTTTTTCAGCTGCTGCATCGGCGCCGACTCGCCAATCATTTCGCTGCTGTCGCTTTCACTTTGACGGCGATCGCTAAGCGTGAAGGCGTTGCCCGGCTGCTCCAGCTGCTCCAGCAGCAGCGCGTTGTTGAGGGAGCTACCGACCAGGCCCGCCACCACGCGCAGCTCTTCATCGCTGTAATCGTCAAACTGGCTGGCATTCATGCCGTCCAGCGTCAACGCACCGATCAGGCTCTGCCCGGAAAACAGCGGCAACCCCACGCAGGCGTGAACGTGCAGATCATGCCGATCGGGGATCAGCCCATCATAAGGATCGGGTAAATTGCTGTCGGCCGGAAAGCGCACCACGTCTCCGGCGCGGGCAATCGCCTCCAGGCGCGGATGCGCCTCAATTTTAAAACGTCTTCCCATTACATCCGGCGCCAGCCCTGCCGTCGCCAGCGGTCGAAAATGCTGCGCCTCATAGCGCAACAGCGCGGTGGCATCGCACTGCAGCAGGTGATGAATGCTGCCGATCATACGGTTAAAGCGATCGGAGCGGGAAAGCCCGTTCTGGATCTCAACCGCCAGCGCGGCCAGATCCTCAACTGATATTGTCATGCTGTCGTTTCCACAGTGCCATTGTCGAAAATACAATAGACCTCAACTGTCATTTTAACAACCCATAAAAATAAAACTCTTAAAAATCAAATGAATAAAAGTTGGCACGCTGCGTGCAATAAGAGAAGTAACTTTATGAACCTGTTGAGGAACCAAGATGAGCATTCACGTTAAAAACAATATTACCTGGGTAGGCCAACGCGACTGGGAAGTACGTGACTTTCATGGTACCGAATATAAAACGCTAAAAGGCAGTAGCTATAACAGCTATCTGATCAAGGAAGAGAAGAACGTCCTGATTGATACCGTCGATCATAAATTCAGCCGTGACTTCGTACTGAACCTGATGCAGGAAATCGATCTCGATAAGATCGATTACATCATTATTAACCATGCGGAAGAAGATCATGCCGGTGCGCTGACCGAGCTGATGTCACGTATCCCCAATACGCCGATTTACTGCACCGAAAACGCTATCGACTCCATTAACGGCCATCACCACCACCCGGAGTGGAATTTCAACGTGGTTAAAACCGGTGACTCGCTGGATATTGGTAACGGCAAAAAACTGATCTTTGTTGAAACGCCGATGCTGCACTGGCCAGACAGCATGATGACCTATATGACTGAAGATGCGGTGCTGTTCAGTAACGACGCCTTCGGTCAGCACTATTGCGATGAACATCTGTTCAATGATGAAGTGGATCAGACCGAACTGTTTGAACAGTGCCAGCGCTACTACGCCAACATCCTGACGCCGTTCAGCCGTCTGGTGACCCCGAAAATTACTGAAATCCTCGGCTTTAACCTGCCGGTGAGCATGATCGCGACCTCTCACGGCGTGGTATGGCGCGACAACCCCACGCAGATCGTTGAGCTGTATCTGAAATGGGCCGCAGACTATCAGGAAGATCGCATCACCATCCTGTATGACACCATGTCCAACAATACTCGCATGATGGCCGACGCTATCGCTCAGGGCATCGCTGAAGTTGACCCGCGCGTGGCGGTAAAAATCTACAACGTGGCGCGCCATGACAAAAACGAAATCCTGACCCAGGTATTCCGTTCCAAAGGTATCCTGGTCGGTTCTTCCACCATGAACAACGTCATGATGCCAAAAGTAGCCGGTATCCTCGAAGAGATGGCAGGCCTGCGCTTTCGCAATAAAAAGGCCTCTGCGTTCGGCAGCTACGGCTGGAACGGCGGCGCGGTTGACCGCATCCAGACCCGCCTGATGGATGCCAGCTTCGAAACTACTATCGCCCTGAAAACGAAATGGCGTCCGGACTGTGACGCGATGGAAGTATGCCGTGAACATGGCCGCACCATCGCCCGCCAGTGGGCGCTCTCTCCGCTGCCGGAAAAAGCGTCCCAGCCGGAGCCTGCCGCCGCACCGGCCGCCGCGCTGGAGGTACCGGTTAACGCCGCGCCGAAAAGCACCGCCGCAGGCGATGCCGGACAAAAAATGGTATGCAGCGTTTGTCTGTGGGTATATGACCCGGCGACGGGCGAAGATTCTCAGGATGTGGCGCCGGGCACTGTCTGGTCTGACGTTCCGGAAGATTTTCTCTGCCCGGAATGCGGCATGGGCAAAGACGTTTTTGACCCGTACGAGGGCTAATACTATGTCATCCGAAATTATCATTATCGGCTCCGGCTTTGCCGCCCGACAGCTGATTAAAAATCTGCGTCAGCAGAATAAAGAAGTCCCTATCCGCCTGATCGCGGCGGATAGCTGTGACGAATACCATAAGCCAGAGCTGAGCCACGTTTTCTCTCTGGCGCAGCGGGCCGACGATCTGACCCGCATTACCGCCTCTGACTACGCGGAAAAGAACAACATCATACTGCATCCGCATACGCAGGTTACCCGTATCGATGCCGCCGCTCACCGCATTGAGACCACGGCAGGTGATTTCTCCTTTGGCAAGCTGGTGCTTGCCACCGGAGCCGAGGCGCTGGTGCCGCCGGTCAGCGGCAGCGAGCTGATGTATACCCTGAACAGCCAGCAGGAATATCGCCGCTGTGAAGAGAGCCTGCAGGGCGCGCAACGCGTGCTGCTGCTCGGTGGCGGCCTGATCGGCACCGAGCTGGCGATGGATCTTAACCGCGCCGGTAAAAAGGTGACGCTGGTTGACCGCAGCAGCGGCCTGTTGTCAGCGCTGATGCCGCCGGAAATCAGCGGCCGCCTGCAGCATTGCCTGCTGAAAGCGGGCGTGGAGATGTACTTTAACAGCGAGCTTTCTTCGCTGGCGCGGCATCACGATACGCTGGTCGCTACGCTGAGCAACGGCCAGCAGATTACCAGCGATGCGGCGGTATGCGCTATCGGCCTGCGTCCTAACATCGCCCTGGCACAGCAAGCGGGCCTGGAAACGCGGCGCGGCATTGTGGTTGACGATCGTCTGACCACCTCGCATCCGGATATTTTTGCGCTGGGCGACTGCGCGGAGATCCAGGGCAAGCTGTTGCCTTATCTGCAGCCGGCTCAGCTGGCGGCGATAACGCTGGCGAAAAACCTGACCGGCAACAGCGCCAGCCTGGCCCTGCCTGCGATGCTGGTAAGAATCAAAACGCCGGATCTGCCGTTGCACCTGGCAGGCAACGCGGGCGATCCCGATCTGAACTGGGAAATGCAGTTCAGTAAAGCGGGCATCTTGGCAAAAGGGCTGGACGCCGCCGGACAGCTAAAAGCGTTCGTGGTCAGTGAAGATCATATGAAGCAGGCACTTCCTTTGCTGAAACAGTTAACCCGTTAATAACGGAGTAAAACATGACCGACCTGATTTGTTATCAAACGCTGCCGCTCTGGAATAGTGATACGCTGCCGCCTGCCTGGCAGCAGCCGTACCGCACCGAGGCAGGAAGCTGGGCGCAGCCGAAGCTGTATAAAGGTACGCTGGATCTTGCCCTGCTTACTGAACTGGGTGAGATAACCGAGACCTTAACCTTAACCGCAGATTCCCGGCCGCCGCGCCTGGCGCCTGAACAGCTGCATCGGGTGCTCGGTTTCAGTCCGGATATGGAGTGCCAGCTGGCGCTCTACTGCAGGCCGGAGGATTACTATCATCGACGCTATCAGCTGACGCCGACGCATTCAGAGGTGGTGGAAGCGGCAAAAATCATTCCGCCAGGCCGGGTGCTGGATCTGGGCTGCGGCAACGGGCGTAATGTGCTTTATCTGCACCAGAAGGGGTTTGAGGTTGAGGGCTGGGATAAAAACAGCGACAGCCTGAACAACCTGCGACAGCTTATCGACACCGAGGAGTTGGAAGGGATTCGCCTGCAGCAGTGCGATTTAAATCAGGTAACGATTAAGAAGCAGTACGATTTTCTGCTCTCTACCGTGGTGATGATGTTTTTGCAGCCGGAGACGATCCCGACGCTGATTGGTCAGATGCAGCAGGCGACCGCGCCGGGCGGCCACAACCTGATTGTGGCGGCGATGAGCACGCCGGACTATCCGTGCCCGATGCCGTTCCCCTTTACCTTTAGCCGCAGCGAGCTGCTGGGTTACTACGACGGCTGGGATATTCTGAAGTACAACGAGAATCCCGGCGCGCTGCATAAAACCGATGCTCAGGGCAACCGTATTAAGCTGCGCTTTGCCACGCTGCTGGCGCGCAGGCCGGTTTAACGGTAACAACCCGCGGGCTTACGGGATGCGTAACCGTTTCTCCAGCCTCGGCAGCTCCAGGTCTGCGGCCGGGTTCGCCAGGATAAGCCCCTGTTTCGCCATCCAGCTGAACCAGACCTGAAGCGGCTGTAATGCGGTGCGTTGCGTCCGGCTGCTCAGCGGCTCCCCGTTCGCCTTGCGGTAGTGGTAGAGATGCCGCTGGTACGTTTCCAGCGCCGGTCTGGTGACGTCGGCGGCATAGTGCAGCCCGCGCTCGTGCGTCCACAGGATAAAGCGGTAGCTGTGATGCGTCTGCACCTTCAGCGTCGTCTCTGACCAGTTGCGCTCCTGCCGCCACTTCACGAACCGCAACAGCAGGGCGTACAGGCTCTTCGGGTGTGTCGCCGGGCCGACCGGCTGGCGGTACACTTCATCAACAGTAAGCAGACGGTTTGCGGCGGGTTTGCGGTTGGCCATGTGGTTATCTCCCTGACGGTGGCGTGGCGGGCAGGCTCAGACGGTTAAGAAGGAAGGATTGTCGACGAGGGTGAAGGCGGCGGCGGCGTTTTCTTTTTTCTCCTGATTACTGCGTTTTGCTCAGGGCAGGCTTGCGAAGCATCCGGGCCTTGTGCCGCCTGCTCTGAGGTCGGTTTTTCATCCCCCAACTTAGCCCCAACATGGCACCAACTTGAGGACAACTTGCTTTCGCCTGCTACCAACTTGCGGTTGCTGCCCTCGTTTTCATCCATATTCAGCAGCCCGCACAGGTGGTTTTCTTCACCATCACCGCCGTTCCACAGCAGCTCGTAGCGCAGCAGATGGCCGCGACTGCCGCCGTGCAGCAGCAGGTATTCCATTTCACTCAGCCGCATACAGTGCACCTTTAGCTGGTTATCACTCCAGTTTGTCCACGCCCGGATATCACGCCGCGTGAACCGTACTTCTGCGGGCTGGCAGTTCTGCTGCCCGGCCTTCTCCCGCACCATCTGCTGTATCAGCGACAGCAGCTTGCGCGTCTGCGGCGGCATCTCGTCCAGCGTCCGGCCCAGCACCTCATGCGCCAGCCGTTCGGTGTGCTGCAGCCAGTCCAGCACCGAACCGGCCTCGTTGCAGCCGAAGCAGTGATACAGGTTTTTGTCCGGACTGATAACGCAGGAAGGCGTCTTTTCACGGTGGAACGGGCAGAGCGTCACGAGGTCCTTTCCCTGCTTCGTCAGCTTACGGTTCTGAGATTCCGCGACCGCAGCCAGCGATACATCACGCTTCAACCGTTCCAGCTCTGCCGGGGTCATTCTTCCCTTCATGCCCGTCTCCCTGTAAAAACCTGTCAAGATGCTTAGTTGATATTTATAAAATATCTGATGGGATATTTTAAAGCAAGCATTTCAGAAGGGGGACGTATAGTGACATCAAGTTCAACAACCTGGTTTCTTAACATGCAGTTCCCTGAACGACTTACCACGCTGCGTAAGGCACGCGGACTGACTCAGCAGATGCTGGCCGATATGGCTGGCGTGGCAGTTTTACAGATACGACGCTATGAAGGCGGCAACTCACAACCTACCTTAGATGTGATCCGCAGGCTGGCGATTGCGCTCGGCGTCAGCGCCGATATGCTGGTATTTGACGAGCAGGAGCGTGGCCCTGATGAGCAGCTTCGTTACCAGTTCGAGACCATTTCACGTATGCCGCAGTATGAACAGGATGTTATCCGTGAACTGCTCGATGCGATGATTATCAAGAACCAGGTCACCGGGGCGATAGCCCGTGTGGCTCAGGGGGCAGCTAAAGAAGAGAGTTAATATGAGCGCGGGGCTGAGGTGTTGGAGCACCTGAACCCCGCTGACCACAACCAACTGACAAGGAGTTGATTATGGCTGAGCACGATACTAAGCCAGAAGTGAGTATTTCCAAAGCGTTACGGCAAATGAAGGTGGGGTATACCAGCATTCGTCACGAAAGCCGCCGTACCGGCATGACCACGTATTACAGCCGCAGCCCCTGTATTCACCTTAAGGGGAACTGGCTGGCCGAAGCGGGGTTTGGGACGGACACGCCGGTTACGGTAGCCGTTGAGCACGGGCAGATTGTGATACGGCCAGCTGAGTGACGGGTAAAACGATCCCAACGATGATAGTTGGGATCGTTTTATCAGGCGGGAAGTTTAGATAGTAAACTATTTACTTTTTCTGTATCTTTAGGATGAAGCTTCAGGTACTTTTCACAAGCCAGTCGAGTATATTTAAGACCAACTTCCTCTGATACTATTATTTCTCCTTCCCAGACACCAAACATGATTCCTTCAAAATGGAACTCAGGATCTATATCTTGTAGATCTGGGTAATGACAATACGTTTCATTAATAACAAAACCACATTTTTTGATTATATTATCCACTCCATAAAGGAACCTTCCCTGAAGATTTAATGAATTGAAGAAGTCTTTTAAAACCCATTCACTATCATGTTCATAGTCTATTTTTTCAAATAAATATTCATTCATTTTGTCACCGGGAAGAAGTTAGTTACTGTGCCAGTTTTTTGATCCACATAAATCTGGAGCTTAACACCGCCAGCCGTTGCCGTATACTCTCGACTACCAGAGGCGAGCGCATCTTTATAACCATTTGCTGCTGCTTGTTGGCCCAACTGTAGTATTTTTTCATCAGTAAATATTTTTGGATCATAAATCGTCTTTTCTAAAATATCATTTTTATAACCGACTATATTACCTGCTCTATCTTTAGCAGGAATTTGATATTTAACATGCGTAATACCGTTCTGCCCTGTTTCCTGAGATATAACCTTCACACCATTATCAGCAACAGCTTTGTTAAAAGCATCAGCATTATGCGCACCAGTAATGCCTTTCTTCTGGGAATATCCATCAAGTTGCGCTAGGTGCTCTGGTTGATTGATTTTAAAGTTAATTCCCGAAGGATACTGATTAGCTTTATTCACCATTCCGGTTAACTTGTCACCAACTGCTTTGCCAAGTACCGGAGATAATGAAGCAGCAACGATCTTCATTCCGTCATACGTCGATACGTACTGCTCCGCCGTTGCTTTATCCACACCAAGCTGCTGCATGGCATAGTTCACCATCGCATCCTTCACCTGCTGCTGATTCTGCGCATCAACACTGGTGATATTGAGCAGATTTACTATCTGCCCATAAGCATCCGCGTACTGCTGGCTGGCTTTCGAGTTGTAGTTACCGGTACTCTCGTATTCACCTTTCGCCGCTACCGCATCCAGTCTCGCACCG
Organism: Mixta theicola; assembly: GCF_002895925.1. GTDB lineage: Bacteria > Pseudomonadota > Gammaproteobacteria > Enterobacterales > Enterobacteriaceae > Mixta > Mixta theicola. The sequence goes on from NZ_NWUO01000003.1 coordinate 238,714, forward strand.
GCACAGGCCGCACTTCCGGCATTACCGTTGCCACAGGCATCCATCACTTTCTTGTCGCTGGCAATGTCCTTTTCGCGTAGCGCATTGACGGCTTGCTGTGCCTTTTCACGCTCTGCCGGGTCGTTACTGTTGAGTTTTTGCTTCGCCAGCTCAAGCTCTGTCTTCTCTGACACACTCAGATAATTATTCTCAACAACAACGTTATCCGGTGCACAACCAGCCAGAGAACTTGCTTTTTCCCTTTGCTTTCCGTTGGTTAGAGCTGTTTTTCCCTGTTGCACTTCCGGAGCCGTAACTTTTTGCCCCGACGCGCTTTTTTCACCTGAACACGCTACCGCCCCGGCGAGCATCACCGCGCACAGCAGCCAGCACAACACCTTCCTTATCTGCCTCATATCGCGTTCCCTGCGTTATCCTGTCGCGCATTTTAGCAACATCCTGCCGTCTGTCATTACCGCTTTCCTTCACGGCGGGAGCCGGTTCACAGCTTGCTGTGGGCCGGGGAACCGCCTGCCAGGCGCGGGCTGGCGAGGCCCGCCGGGGCCGGAACGGCACCCTGTGGCACCACTGCCTGACCGGGGTTTGTCTTTGCATGGCCACACGGACCGGGGCGGGAAGTGGAAGCTGGCGAGACGGCACGACCCGGCGCAGACAGACGACACCGGGCGGGCATTAACGCTTTCAGCGGAGGCCACAGGCCGACAACTGCTTTGGGGTTTACCTGCAGACGATGCTGAGGCCGACGCCGCCAGGGACGGCGGCCTGCACCCACTGCCACACGCGGCGGCGCTCGCCATAATGCAGATTAGACGCATACGAGCGCATGAAGAGGGTTTTGTGGGGGAACTCTGCCTGACCGCGAGAGTGCGTATAATCTCCCGCATTATGGTTCATGGACGCGCGGCGGCCATCGCGAACCTGCATATTGCACAGCGGCCAGGCCGCTGCCGGCCATTTACCCTGCGACGCACCACGCTGAGCAAGGCAGATCGCGCCACGGATGGCGTGCTCTGCCGCACAGCGAACTGCTGGCTTACAGGGATCGAGCTAACTTTTGCTGTAACGGCCCGCTATTTTTCGGGATGTATGCAGAACCCGCAGGATACGAACCACGGTTTCTTCCGCTACATACACGATGATGAACGGGAAGCGGGGAACCACCAGTTTGCGCTGCTTCTCCGTTCTCCCGGCTTTCGTGCCTGCCAGTGGATTTTCTTTGAGGATATTAACCATGCTGACGAACTTATCGTCTGTTGCACTGGCTACCGCCAGGCCTGCCTCCTGATACAGGTAGCGGAAGATGGCCTCTCTGTCTGTCCGTGCCTGCGCTTCCCACTGAACGATTGTTGTCACACCCTGCCCCGCGCTGCCTGCGCTTTCAACTCATCCATATGGCGGTTCATTTCATCATTGCTGATGAAGTGTCCTTCACCGGCATCATAGCGGCTGAACGCCGCTGTTATCTGCTGCTCCAGCCAGACATCATGCTCGCTGTCCTGATACTGCCGCTCTTCTGCCGCCAGCTCTTCAGCCCGCTGGCGCATGATTTCTGTCAGACTCATTTTCTGCCGCTCTGCGGCCTGCATCGCCAGACGTTTGGTTTCGTCATCTATCCTGAAGTGGATTGTACTCATTCTGCCTCTCCTGATGTGGTGTCGTTTGTGGTGTCATTATGGCTGTTATTTTCTTTTCTGTCAGTTTTGTCTTCCCCCCGCTGCGCCGCCGGATGCGTACTGGCATGCACCGCCTGAAGCGCCTTTATGCTCACCTGCGTGTATATCTGCGTGCTCTCCACGCTCCTGTGACCCAGCATCGCCTGTATCCACCGCAGGTCCGCGCCGTTCTCCAGCATCTGCGTCGCCATCGCGTGACGGAACAGGTGGCAGCTTCCCCTGTCGATGCCCGCCGCTCTCAGGTACGGCACCACCGCCTGCGTGATGCCGTTCGCCGTCAGCCCCGCCACGCCGTCCATCGCCAGGAACAGCGCCCGGCAGCCTGGCGTGACGGCTATTTCCGGCCTCACCTGGCTGAGGTAGCGCTCAAGCCACCACAGCGCACGCTCTCCCGCCGGCACCACCCGGTCCTGGTTTCCCTTGCCCTGTAAGCTCAGCGTCCGCCGCACGAAGTCCGTGCTGTATATCTCAAGCCGCGCCACTTCACCGCGCCGGATGCCCGTTGACCACAGCAGCTCCATCAGCGCACGGTCGCGCACCCCCTGAAGCGTCGTCAGGTCGCACAGCGCCAGGATGTCTTCCACCTGCTCCACGCTCAGTATCGTGCGCGGCGGCCGCCGCTCCAGCCTCGGCAGCTCCAGGTCCGCCGCCGGGTTCGCCAGTATCAGTCCCTGTTTCGCCATCCAGGAGAACCACACCTGAAGCGGCTGAAGCGCCGTACGCTGCGTCCGGCTGCTCAGCGGCTCCCCGTTCGTTTTTCGGTAGCCGTACAGGTAACGCTGCCAGCTCTCCAGCACCGGCCTTGTCACCTCCGCCGCGTACCGGATACCCCGTTCATCCGCCCAGCAGATAAAGCGGTAGCTGTGATGCGTCTGCACCTTCAGCGTCGTCTCCGACCAGTTGCGTTCCCGCCGCCACTTCACGAACCGCAGCAGCAGGTTATAGAGGCTTTTCGGGTCGGATGCCGGGCCAACCGGCTGGCGGTAGATTTCATCGACGGTAAGCAGGCGGTCTGAACGGGGTTTGCGGTTGGCCATGATGACACTCCTTTGTCAGAACGGGCGCTGTCTGTGGCAGGCGGCTAAGAAGGAAGGCTGACTGACGAAGGCGAAGGCGGCAGCGGGGTTTTCTTTTTCTCTCTTATTACTGCGTTTTCAGCAAGCCGAACCGCTTCACCCGCCGGGCCTTCTCCTGCCTGCCCTGACGCCGCTTTTCCCGGCCCGAACTTATCCCGAACCTGACCCGAACTTAAGGCAGACTTACTCTCTTCCGGCCCGAACTTACGTTTACCGCCTTCGTCATCCCCGGCTTTTTCATCCACGCTCAGCAGCCCGCTCAGGTGGCTTTCCTCACCGCTGCCGCCGTCCCACAGCAGCTCATAGCGCAGCAGGTGGCCCCGGCTGCCGCCGTGGGTTAACAGGTACTCCATTTCGCTCAGCCGCAGGCAGTGGTGCTTGAGCTGGCTGTCGCTCCAGTTCGTCCACGCCCGGATGTCCCTGCGCGTGAACCGCACCTCTGAAGGCAGGCACTCCTGCCGCTGCGCCATCTCCTGCACCATCTGTTGTATCAGCAGCAGCAGCTTGCGCGTCTGCGGCGGCATCTCGTCCAGCGTCCTTCCTAACACCTCATGCGCCAGACGGTTGGCCAGGGCGATGTCTGACGGCCGCACCTCGATATACTCAATGACCTGGCCGCGATGCGCGGCCCGCTTCACGGTCCGCTGATACTGGTGCAGCAGCGCCACCGCCTGTATCAGCGTCAGGTACTTCATATGGTCGCGCCGGGTCCTTGTCTTGTCGGAGAGGAACGTCAGCTGCTCCGCATACGGATTGACCACCTTCAGCGGCCGCAGCAGCCGCTGCGCGTTCTGGTGTAACCGGGTCAGATAACCCTTTTCTGACTGCGCCAGTAAGCCTTCCAGCGTCTGCGCCCGCCGCTGCTGCGCATGTATCGCCTGCGTCTGCTCCCGGCTCTCGTTCACCGTCAGCACCAGGCAGCGGTTCAGCAGCTCCTCGTCCACGTCTGAAGCGGTTGTCGTTAACATCAGCATCACCGGACCCTGCACCCGGTATTCCCGCGTCACCAGTTCGCCCGATGATTCATCCTTGCCCGTTGAGGCTATCTTCAGCTCCCCGTCCGACTGCAACAGCTTCAGCGCATACGCCGCCTGGCGCACGCCTTCTTCTTCCGCTATCGCCAGGATTTTATGCCGGAGCGAGGTCTCCCCCAGGTAGTACAGGCTCTGCCCGGTCATCGCCGAGTACTGCACCCGCTCCTCTTCCGGTATCAGCCCCAGCACCGCATCCATCAGCGAGGATTTACCCGCCGCTGATGACGACTGGATAAGCACCGCCAGCGGACGCTCCAGCTTCCTTGAGGTCGCCGCCAGATACCCGGTCAGCAGATTGGTCGATTCACCCACCACGCCGCACGTCGCCAGGTCACTGACGATACGCTCTGCCAGGTCGGGAGATTTCAGCAGCGCCAGCGCTTCCGTTTCCTCGTCCGTACTCAGCGCCACGGCTGAAGCCGGGCTTTCCTGTTCCGCCATCCGGCGCTGTTCATCCTGCTTTTGTTCCAGCGCCAGCAGCATCCGCCCGCACTCACGCTTTATCACCGCCGCGTCGCAGGCCAGCTCTGACGCCGCCGTGTTCACATACGCCTGGCGCTGTTTCGCGTGATACATATCGAACGTATCGACGTGGAACGCCCCGGTTGATTCGTCCAGCACCTGCACATTCACCTTCATCACCTCAGCAAGCTGATTCTTCTGCCAGCCCCGCACCCGCCACTGACGCGGCCCGGAACGTAACAGCAGCTCACCGGCGGGCGTGGTTTCGCAGGCGATAACATCAGGCTGATGAACGGGCTGTGAGGCTGGCCGGGCAGCTAAAGAAGACGGGTTTTCATGGCTGCCGGTCACAGTTTCGGATGTAACGGCAGCGTCGCTTTTCATCCTGACCGACTGTTCCAGCGCCAGCCCCAGCACACCTTCTGCATTGCCGCTTTTCAGCGCGAAGGCGTTCGCATCCAGCCCCTGCGGGAACCGCACCCGCCACGCTTCGATTCCGGCGCCGGCAAGCTGTTCAGCGACCTCCTCCGCACCCTTATCCCCGGCCTCGTCCCGATCGAAGGCGATCAGCACCCGCTTCACCCCGTGATACGACAGCGCCGCCAGATGCCCGGCGGTGAAGCCGTTCACCCCGAACGCGGCCAGTTGGTTATACGGCCTGTGGTGGAGTGACTGGTAAAAAGATCCCGGCGCTAAGTCCGGGATCTTTGTTGGTTAATAGAAGTCTGGCTCTATCTGGCCTTCAGCTTTCAGGATCTCAACGAAGCGGTTATAGGCAACATCATCCCGTTCTAATATATCATCCAGTAACTTTTCTTTTATCAAAGCCCAATGCTGAATACTCTTGGCATTATTTTCAAAATATATTGCATTGAAACTTATTTCTGGATCAATTATAGATACCTGACTTGCTCTATATGCAAGCAAACCACCATAGTTTTTGGGAAGCCCATAAAAATATGTCTCATTGCCAAACCAATAAATAGCAAAAACTTTTATGATAGTCCCATCCGACTCTTTTATTTTCATTTAATTTGCCCCTTAATATTTTCGATCACATCAGCTGGATTAGAGCTAACCCTCTGAGGAGTATCTATTTTTATATCGTAGGCCTTACCCGTAATAGAGTTATATTGATAATGGATAGTGATTGATTCACCCTTAGAATTTTTCTGGACTACCTGCATTTTTTGGAACCCTGCACTTGCAGGAAAACGAGGGTCATTATTCATACCGAGCAACTTTTCACCTGCTGCCGGATTTTCTTGCACCTGCTTCCACACTATTTGTTCATTCAGATCTCTTGGTATTGCTGATTGTTTCCCAGGCTTGGCCGTCGAGATTTTCTCCGCCGCACTGATCAGGATTTTGTTATCAATAATCTTCGCTGCTTTCCCGACTAACGATAAAGCTTTTTCTGCCGGGATCGACGTCAGCAGCGCCAGCGCGTAATCCTTCGCTTCTTCCGCCGACAGCAGGGCCATTACCGTATCTGAACCGGGGTTATTCTCCAGGATCGCTTTGATAATATTGGCGCTTTCCGGCAGATCACCTTTCACCATCCGCGCCAGATCGGCCTGTACCTGTTCCGGCGGCAGATTTTTCTCCTGAGCATACTGAGCGTAAGACTGCACCGACTGGCCGTAATCCATCATGCCTTTGCCGAGGCTGTCCAGGGCGGACAGCGAGTTATTCTCAACAACAACTTTATCCGGTGCGGAGTCAGCCAACTTAACCGCTTTTTCCCTGTCCTTTCCGTAACTTACAGCCCATTTCTCCTGCTGCATTCTGATGTCCGGGGATTTTTGCCCCGACGCGCTTTTTTCGCCCGAACACGCTACCGCCCCGGTAAGCATCGCCGCGCACAGCAGCCGGCACAGCGCTTTCCTTATCCGCTTCATTCCGCTTTCCCTGCGTTATCCCTCCGCGCATTTTAACAGCACCTTCATCCCTGTCATTACCGGTTTCACATCGCGGCGGGAGCCGGGTCACAGCTTGCCTGTGGCCCGGCGAACCGCCTGCCGGGCGCGGGCTGGCGAGGCCCGCAAGCGCTGTACAGCGCTCTGAGGCACGGGAGGCTGAGGGAACGAACGGCTTTGCATGGCCACACCAGGCCGGGGCGGGAAGCGGAAGCTGGCGAGGCGGGAACGAGCTACGGAGCGCAGCGCAGTGCGAGCCGCCGCAGACAGACGACGCCGGGCGGGCATAAAGCCCTTTAAGCGGAGGCCGCAGGCCGACTTCCTTTGGGTTTTACTTACCGGCGATGACGCGGCTGACGCCGCCAGGGAGGGCGGCCGCACCCCGGCGCTGAACGCGGGGCGCACGCCATAATGCAGATTATACGCATACGAGCGCATAGCGAGGTTTATGAGGGTTCCGAAGCTGACCGCGGGAGTGCGTATAATCTCCCGCATTATGGTTCATGGACGCGCGGCGGCCATCGCGAACCTGCATATTGCACAGCGGCCAGGCCGCTGCCCGGCCATTTACCCCGCGCGGCACCCAACCCGATGAAGGCAGATCGCGCCACGGACGGCGCGCTCTGCCGCACAGCGAACAACTCAGCTCACAGATGGCTTACGGGCTGTCCGGCGACCCTGCTGCTTCGTCCGGTATCTCATGGCCAGCGTCTGGATGTGTGCAGCACCCGAAGTATGTATACCGTCGCTGCAACAACTTCATAGATGATAACGTAATGCCGGTGTACAACCAGTTCACGCGTACCCGCCACGCGTCCAGGTCGTCCGCTTTCCGGCTGTTCTATGAGCTGGCTGGCTCTGGCTGATAACTGTTCATCCAGCTCAACGGCTGCAACAGGGTTATCCAGCGCGATATATTCCCGGATTGCCCTGCGGTCATCCCTGGCGGGTTCTGTCCATATTAATGTCATGACTTGCCGCTGTTTCCTTTACTGAGGATACGCTTTCTCCACTCTGCTGCTTCTGCTTCAACCTCTTCTGCTGATATCGTCCGTCCCTCCGCCACTGCAGCCCGCCCGGCCTCAACTTTCTGGCGATACCAGGCATCATATTCTGCTGCTTCCTGCTCTTTTCTTATGAACTCTCTCATAAAGTCGCGTAACAACTGGGCGCCGGTACGGTCACTCGCCTTTGCTGCTGTGGTGAACTCTGTTTTCAGCGTTTCATCAACGCGGAAGGTGAAGGTGGCTTCGCGCATGGGTTCCTCCTTTTGTATTACATTGCACTCACAGAGTAACACGTCATATTCAGTTATCAACTTTGTCGCTGTTTCCTTCTTTCCGCTGCTCTGCCGGATGCGTACTGGCATGCACCGCCTGCAACGCCCGGATGCTCACCTGCGTATATATCTGTGTCGATTCAACGCTCCGGTGACCCAGCATCGCCTGTATCCAGCGCAGGTCCGCGCCGTTCTCCAGCATCTGCGTCGCCATCGCGTGCCGGAACAGGTGGCAGCTCCCTTTATCTGTCCCCGCCGCCCGCAGATACGGGACGACAGCCATCGTGATGCCGCTCGCCGTCAGACCCGCCACACCGTCCATTGCCAGGAACAGCGCCCTGCAGTCAGGTACGGTGAGGATATCCGGGCGTACATGGCCGATGTAGCGTTGTAGCCACCACAGCGCCCGCTCTCCCACCGGGATTACCCGGTCCTGCTTTCCCTTACCCTGCACGATGGTCAGGATGCGCCGTGAGAAGTCCACGCTGTATATCTCAAGGTTTGCCACCTCCCCGCGCCGGACGCCGGTTGACCACAGCAGCTCAAGCAGCGCCCGGTCACGGATGCCCTGAAGCGTGCTCAGGTCGCACAGGCTCATGATGTCCTCCACCTGTTCCACGGTGAGTATCGTGCGCGGCAGGCGTTTTTCCAGCCTCGGCAGCTCCAGGTCTGCCGCCGGGTTCGCCAGGATAAGCCCCTGTTTCGCCATCCAGCTGAACCACACCTGAAGCGGCTGTAACGCCGTCCGTTGTGTCCGGCTGCTCAGTGCTTCGCCGTTGCTCTTGCGGTAGTGGTACAGATGCCGCTGGTACGTTTCCAGCGCCGGTCTGGTGACGTCGGCGGCATAGTGCAGCCCGCGCTCGTGCGCCCACAGGATAAAGCGGTAGCTGTGATGCGTCTGCACCTTCAGCGTCGTCTCTGACCAGTTGCGCTCCTGCCGCCACTTCACGAACCGCAACAGCAGGGCGTACAGGCTCTTCGGGTGTGTCGCCGGGCCGACCGGCTGGCGGTAGATGTCATCCACGGTAAGCAGACGGTTTGCGGCGGGTTTACGGTTGGACATGTGGTTATCTCCCTGACGGCGGCGTGGCGGATGGATTCAGGCGACTAAGAGGAAGCCGGTTGTGATAACGAGGCCGAAGGCGGCGGTGGGGTTTTCTTTTTCTTCCTGATTACTGTATTTCCGTTCAGACCGGCCGGTTTTGTCTCCGGGCCCTGCGTTGTCTGCCCTGAAGCCACTTTCTCACCGCCCGACCGACCACCGACCGCATCCCGACCGGAGGCCGACCAGCCGCCGTTTTTGTCCGACCGGTCAGCCTCAGGCCCCGGCCGGGACGCGCCGCCCTCGTTACCGGGCACCGCCGTTTCCGGCTCTGTCACGTTCAGCAGGCCGCACAGGTGCGCCTCTTCACCGTCTCCGCCATCCCACAGCAGCGTATATTCATACGTCAGCCCGCGACGGTGCAGCAGCAGATATTCCATCTCAACCAGACGCGCCAGGTGGATTTTCAGCTGCGTGTCACCCTGGCCCAGCGCCGACCGCACGTCGCGTCGCGTGAAGCGCAGCTCGTCCGGCTTTACCGCCTGCTTCTCTGCCCACGTTTTCACCTGGTCAAGCAGCAGCACCAGTAACCTGCGCGTCTGCGGCGGCATCTCGTCCAGCGTCCGGCCCAGCACCTCATGCGCCAGCCGGTTCGCCAGTTTGATGTCTGACGGCCGTACCTCGATATACTCGATAACCTGCCCGCGATGCTCCGCCCGTTTCACCTCCCGCTGGTACTGGTGCAGCAGCGCCACCGCCTGGATTAACGTCAGGTACTTCATATGGTCGCGCCGGGTGCGCGTCTTGTCCGACAGGAACGTCAGCTGTTCCGCATACGGGTTGACCACCTTCAGCGGCCGCAGCAGCCGCTGCGCGTTCTGATGTAACGTCGTCAGATACTGCTTCTCTGAGGACTGAAGCAGCCCGGCCAGCGTCTGGCTCTTACGCTGGGCGGCGTGTATCGCCTCGGTCTGCTCCCGGCTCTCGTTCACCGTCAGCACCAGGCAGCGGTTCAGCAGCTCCTCATCCACGTCGCTGGCCGTGGTGGTTAACATCAGCATCACCGGCCCCTGTACCCGGTACTCCCTTGTGACCAGCTCGCCGCTGGATTCATCCTTGCCGGTTGAGGCTATCTTCAGCTCGCCGTCCGACTGCAACAGCTTGAGCGCATAGGCCGCCTGGCGTACCCCTTCTTCTTCCGCTATCGCCAGTATCTTGTGCGAGAGCGACGTTTCGCCGAGGTAGTAGAGGCTCTGGCCGGTCATGGCGCTGTACTGCACCCGCTCTTCTTCCGGTATCAGCGACAGCACCGCGTCCATCAGGCTGCTCTTGCCCGCCGCCGATGAAGACTGGATAAGCACCGCCAGCGGCCTGTCCAGCTTACGGCTGGTCGCCGCCAGATAGCCGGTCAGCAGGTTGGCTGACTCGCCGACCATGCCGCACGAAGCAAGGTCATTCACGATACGCTCCGCCAGCTGCGGGTCTTTCAGAAGCCGGAGCGCCTCCTTTTCTTCCTCCGCGCTCAGCGTCACGCCTGCCGCGCTTTCCTGTTCCGTCACCTTCAGCCGCTCGTCCTGCTGCTGCTCCAGCGCCAGCAGCACCCGCCCGCATTCGCGCTTTATCACCGCCGCGTCGCATTCCAGCTCTGACGCCGCCATGTTCACATAGGCCTGGCGCTGCTTCGCGTGGTACATGTCCAGCTGGTCCACGTGGAACGCGCCGGTACTCTCATCCAGCACCTGCACGTTCACCTTCATCACTTCGGCCAGTGTATTCTTCTGCCAGCCCCGCACCCGCCACTGACGCGGACCGGAACGTAACAGCAGCTCGCCGGCGGGCGTCACTTCGCAGGCGATACGGGTTTCAGCAGGCCGATGAGCGGGCTGCGAGGCCGGGAAGGCGGCTAAAGGAGAGATTGTTTCATTGCTGCCGGTCACATTTTCTGATGTAACAGCAGAGCCGCTTTTCATTCGCACGGCCTGCGCCAGCGCCAGCGCGAAGGCGGATTCAGGGTTACCGCTTTTCAGCGCGTACGCATTCGCATCCATTCCGGCAGGGAAGCGCACCCGCCAGGCGGCGATACCACATCCGGCCAGCTGTTCAGCGACAGCTTCCGCGCCCCGATCTCCGGCCTCGTCCCGATCGAAGGCGATCATTACCCGCTTCACGCCGTGATACTGTAACGCGGCCAGATGGCCCGCCGTGAAGCCGTTTACCCCGAACGCCGCGATAACGTTGCGGTAACCAGCGCACCAGAAGGTCATCGCATCGATCAGCGCTTCACAGAGGATCACTTCCGGCGAAGCTTTCAGCGCTTCCTCATTCCAGATCCCTGTGAGCGGTGACGGCAGATACAGATGTTTTGCCGATCCCTTTTTGATCTGGCTGTCCGTTAACATTCTGCGCCCGTACAGCTGCAACACGCGGCCACGCAACGCCGGATCGTAACTCTCAGACCCGCCGGTCACCGGCACCACCAGGCAGCCCCGGAAGTGATCCTGACGGTTGCTTTCGCGTATCACGCCCAGGGCAGTTAACCGCTGACGCAGGGACTTTCCTTCCTTTGAGTGCGGCGACGGCAGCGCGCCCGCCACGCCGTGCGCCCCGGCGAACCCCAGCCGGAAGTGTTTCACCAGCTCCGGATGATTAAGTCCGCGTTTTTCCAGCCAGGCTACCGCTTCCGGGCTGTTCAGCAGGTTTCTGTGATAGAAGTCCGTGACCTGATGCAGCAGCGCCTGGCCGTCATCGTCCAGATCGGTCAGCGTCTGGCGCGGTGGTGAAGGAGGAGTGACAGGAACGGCGGCGGCTGAAGAAGGAGCTGAGCCGGTCAGTTCGCGCAGCCGGACCAGGGTCTGCGGGTACGTCAGCCGTTCGGTGTGTTGCAGCCAGTCCAGTACCGAGCCGCCCGCGTTGCAGCCGAAGCAGTGATACAGGTTTTTTGACGGCGAGATAACGCAGGAAGGGGTTTTCTCATGATGGAACGGGCAGAGGGTCACGACGTCCTTTCCCTGCTTCGTCAGCTTGCGGTTCTGCGACCGTGCAAGCTCCAGCAGCGACACCTCACGTTTCAGCCGCTCCAGCGCTTCCGGGGTCATGCGTCCTTTGCTCATCCCTGCCTCCCTGCAAAAACCTGTCAAGATGCTATATTGATATTTATAGAATATCTGATACGATATCTTAAAGCAAGCATTTCAGAAGGGGGACGTATAGTGACATCAAGTTCAACAACCTGGTTTCTTAATATGCAGTTCCCCGAACGACTTACCACGCTGCGCAAGGCGCGCGGACTCACCCAGCAGATGCTGGCCGATATGGTCGGTGTGGCAGTTTTACAGATACGGCGTTATGAAGGCGGCAACTCACAACCTACCTTAGATGTGATCCGCCGCCTGGCGATTGCGCTCGGTGTCAGCGCCGATATGCTGGTATTTGATGAACAGGAGCGCGGCCCAGATGAGCAGCTTCGCTACCAGTTCGAGACCATTTCACGTATGCCGCAGTATGAACAGGATGTTATCCGGGAACTGCTGGACGCGATGATTATCAAGAACCAGGTCGCAGGAGCGATGGCCCGGGTGGCTCAGGGAACAGCTAAAGAAGAGAGTTAACACAAGCGCGGGCTGAAGGTGCGCTAACACCAACAACCCGCTGACCACAACCAACTATGCAAGGTAGTTAATCATGGCTGCGCAACATCATAAGTCAGAACACGTCTCAACCAAAGCCCGGCGTTACACCGTGGGCTATATCCGGGATCAGCGGAAGTTTGAGCCATCGCCGTCCATTACCCTGAAGGGCCGCTGGATGGCCGCGCTGGGCTTTGAGACCGGGCAGAAGATCGAGGTGATCACCGGGCCGGGCCAGTTGATCATTCGGCTGGCCGGTGAGAAGTAGCTGACGGGTTTAAAGTAAAATCCCGGCCTGGTGGCCGGGATTTACCGTTTATGGCTGGTAGTCTTCATATTCCCAGGCAAAGACGCGGGAGAGCTTTTGCGCTATCTCCATCCAGTCTTTACCTTCGCACTGATCGATATAATCAGTGATAGTTTTTTTGATTTCATCCAGATCGTATTTACGCACCAGCAGCGTATGACGCATCAGTTCCGGCAGCCAATGGTGTTTGCAGAGCCATTCCGGGGTGCAGACGTTTAAATGAAAATAATTTATACCTTCCTCATTTTCTGGCCCTATTGATAAAGTGAGCAAAAGGATAAAACTATTGTCCTCTTCAGGAACGAATAAATTAAGATCACAATCATCACACCCTAAAGTTCTTAATGTAGCTTTCACGTTCTTATTTCCCCGCAATGACGTTAAGATGCCCATCACCAACTTTTATTTTCTGGCCTGTTATCGGATTTATTTGAAAAGTCTCAAAATTAGCCTGTACGCCTGTTGGATTTACTAATGCTGGGGCATTCGGTTTTTCTTTAGGGAAACGATATACACGAGAACCATCAGCACTCATTAATCCAGTTCCATCTTTTGTTGGTCTGGCACCATCACCAACCCAGATTTGACCAAGTCGATCCGCTTCTGCTTTAGTGCCGGAACCAACGCCATAATTCAGTTTTCCGTTATCGCCCTGAACCACTGCCGCCAGCCTCGGATCCTGCTTAGCTATATTACTCAAATTCTGCTGTACCAGATCGTCCTTCAGTTTCGGATAAGTAGCCGCATTTTCCGCACCGCTGGATGGTTTAGTTTCTGCCTGAGTACTGCCTTTACCTGGAGAAACGGGTTTCGTTGGTGGTACAGCTGGCTCTTTGGCACCCTTCATCCCATACACCGCGCCACCAATCGCCGCCGTGGTATGTACAACGGCCATACTATCGTAAAGCGTACTGGCTGTTTCCCTGCTCACACCCCAGTTTTCAGCAATCCGGTTAACGTTAGCCTCACGCTCTGCTTTCGCATCCGCCGTGGCATACTGCCACATCAGGGCGTCAACCTGACCTTTACCTTCCTTATAGACGCTGCCCATATTACCGATGTACTGACCATTAAGCTGTTCGTCATAGCTCTTCGCCATTGCCGCCAGCTCCTGTCGCATTCCTGAACACTGCGCTGATGACAGATTCTTACAGGCCGAGTCCATTGCCGCATCAAACGCCTTATCTTTGGCGTTCAAATCATTAATTAACTTCTCTGCCTGCTGTTTCTTCTCACCTTGCAAATAAGGCAACGACCATTTCGCATCCTGTCGTTGCTGCTCATCTTTCGCACCCAGCGCATTATTCTCAACCGCGTTCTTCCCTGCCTGCGCGCCGGTGGTCGCCGCCGCCGTGCTGTTGCCTGCCAGCCCGCCCGCCAGGCCCGCCGCCAGCGTGCTCATCAGGCTGAGTTCCTGCCGTTGCTCCTCGCTCAGCGCCTCAATTTTTTCCGGCGTGTCTGCCCCAAAGCGATACTGCGCTATATAACGCGCCGCCAGCTCGCCGCTGAACGCACCCGCCGCACCGGAGGCCGCGCTGCCGCCCGACATCTGCGCCGCCACCGCGCCCCACACCGCATGCGCCATTGCGTTGGCCGCCACGTTCACATGGCCGTCCGCGCCGGTGGTTTCCTGTTTGATGACCTGCGCCGCCCACGGATTCAGGCCGCCTGCCGCTGCCAGCGCCGCGTTGCCGCCCGCCAGGCCGCTGAGGATGCCGCTCACCGACTGCGTCACCCTCTGCCATTTGCCGCCGGTGCCGTAGTCGCGCTGTACTGCTTTATAGGTAGCGGTTTCACGAAGCTGCGCGGCCGTATAATCAGGATGCTTTTCTTTCGCCGCTTCCAGCCCTTTAATATCGCCATAAGTCTGGACGATATTGCTCATCTGACCGGCTATCTCACCTGCCATCTGCGCCATCTGCAGCCGCTTCTGCTCTTTCTCTTTATCGAAAATCGGGCTGATGCTGCCGTTGGCATGTTCCGTGTCGCGGCTCAGGTCCGCCACGCTCTGCCGCTGCTGGTCCTGGTTACGGATGATAAGGGTGCCGTCGGCCACCGCCGACTGCGTGGTACCCTCCGCATGACCTTTGCCGCCCAGCCCCGCCAGCAGCGTGCCGGTGGCGTTAGAGAGCGCATTCGAGAGCAGCTGGCCGCCCAGCGAACCGCCGCCCGACAGCCCGGCGCTGATGCCGCTGTGGCTGACCTTGTAGTCCGCCGCGTTACCGATACTGCTGAAGCCCAGCGTGCCGGTGTCGAGGCGGTTTTTATCGGCTTCCGCCGCTGAAGCGATCACCGCGCCGTCCAGCTGCGTATGGTTGCCGGTGGTGATATCGAAGCCGCCCTCACCGGCAAAAATGCCGCTCTGCTCCTGCACGCTGTTGTAGCGGCTGCGCATTTTGTCCTGGCTGAGGCTGATATAACCGGAGCCGCTCATCGAGCCAAAGGTAAAGCTACCGCCCGCCCCGAAGCTGGTTTGCTTCGAGTCGTAACGATCGCTGTCCTGCTGGCTGCTGAGGGCCAGGTCGCGCCCGACATCCGCCGTAACCCTGTTGCCGCTGACCTGCGCGCCGTTCAGCGTTGTGTCGCGCCCGCTGTTCAGCGCCACGTTGCCGCCGCTGTCGAGCGTGGTCTCACTCCAGCGCGTGCCGTCGCCGCTCTCTTTGCCCTTCGCGCCGTTAACGCTGGCAAAGATACTTATACCTGCGCTACCGCTGCCCACGCCGAAACTGAGGCCAACACCACCGCCGCTGCTGCTGTTTTTACCGCTGGACTCCTGGGTACTGGCCGCGCCGGTCAACAGAATATCCCTGGCGGCGTTTAGCGTGCTGTCGCCAGCGGCCTTCATCTGGCTGCCGCCGATCAGAATATCACCGCTGTGCGCGCCGTCGCCCTTGCCGGTGGCGGTAATCGACAGATTTTTGCCGGCGTTCAGCGTAGAGCCGTTAACCGTATCAGAAGTCTGATGCTGCTGCGATTTCGATTTTTGCGTGGTCAGCGAGACGCTGATGCCTACGCCATTATTCGGATCGCCGCTGGCCGTTGCCTGCTGTGACGCCAGGACTGCCTGTACGCCGGATAGCGCGGTTTTGGTTGCCTGCAACGCCAACAGCCTGCCGTCGCTTTCGCTTTTTGCCGCCTGAGCGGTGGCTACCGCGCTGTTAACCGCATCGCCCACCGCGCCGGACAGCGCCAGCGTCAGGCCGCTGGTTTTCTGCTCAAAGCGTTCGTCGCGGGTGCGCTTATCGTGGCCCGGCTCGATCACTACCGCATCGCCGTTAATATCCAGGCTTTTGCCTGCCACCAAATCCGCGCCGCCAATATGCGTCTGCCCGCCTGAGGTAATCGCCACGTCGCCGCCGGTGCTGCCTACGGTGCTGACGCTCTGGCTTTGCGTAGTACCTTTCTCACGCAGATCGTGTACCGATTTGCTGCTGCCGATGGTAAAGCCGATGCCGCCGCTGCCCATCAGGCCGCTTTTTTTGGTTTCTTTAAAGCGCCAACTGGAGTCGGTGTTGGTGGCCGCTACAATATCTACATTATTGCCCGCCTTCAGCGCAACGCTGCCATCGCCCACTACCTGCGATCCTTTTACCAGCAGATCGTTGCCCGCCGTGACCGCGACATTATTACCGCTCAGCAGCGTGCCCGCCTCACGCGTGGCGCTGTCCTCTTCAATGGTGTGCGTGGTTTTCTTCTTCAGGAAACCTTTTTTGGTTTTGGTTTCCTCTTTGTAATGATAGTCGCTCTCGGTCGCCGTATTCAGGTTAACGTTATTACCGGCGACAACCGCAATATCCTGCTGCGCGGTAACCTGGGTTGCGCTGCTGTTCAGATCGTGTCCGGCGAGTAGCGAAGTATCGCCGCCGCTGGCGATTTCCGTACCCTGCTGGCGCACATGCTCGTTGATTTCCTGTTTTTTGCCCGCCTTATAACTATTGCCGGAGCGGGTAGCCTCCGCCTGCAGATTAAGGTCGCGTCCCGCCTGCAGCGCCACATCGCCTTCCGCCGCCAGGCCCGCCGCCTGGCTGTTGAGATCGCGCCCGGCTGCCAGCTTCAGGTCGCCACCGCTGGAAAGCGTGGTGCGCTCCAGGCCGGAGGAATGCGACTCAGCCTGGCCGTCGCGGCTGTTCTGCTGGGTGGTAGCGGCATTGAGGTTCAGATCGTTGCCCGCAGACAGCGTGGCGTTTTTTCCAGCCTTCAGCGTACTGGCGCTTAGCGACAGATTATTATCCGCATGCATTGCCAGCTGGCCGCTCGCGGAGATAGTGCTGCCCTGGTGGGTCGTGCTGGCAGTGCTTTTCGTATCAAGCCAAACAGTCTGGCTCTTAGCCTGGTTGATTTCATTGGCCGTAACGGCAATATCACCCCAGGCATCCATTAATAAATCACCGCCAGATTTAACCTCCGCCCCCTGTACCGTAATATTTTTACCCGCGTTCAGGCTAAGAGAATCCAGGGCGCTAATGCCTGCCGTCGGGCCGATGTAGGTTTGAGTCAGGCTAACGTTGCCTAACCAGCCGCTCTGATTAATGTGCTTTTGCGTGGCTTCGGTAATGTTATTAATATTGCCATCCAGGCTTTCCAGCGCGACCCTTTTCCCGCTGATAGCAGAGCCGATATTATTAATATCGTTTAACGCGTTCAGCTGGAGATTGCTGCCAGCATTGATCAATCCCTGGTTCAGGTTGCTAATACTGTTCTGGCTATCAAGGCTCAAATCCGCGCTGGCGATAAGCGTGCTGCCGCTGTTAGTGATATTACCCGCGTCCAGCTTGACGTTATTTCCGGCAATCACGCTGCCGTTATTCACCGTCACATCTTTCGGCGACAGATAAACTTTCGGCACCATTACCGTTTCGCCATTAACGGTGGCGGCTTCCCACCAGATAATGCTGTGATCCAGCGCGGCAATCTGGTCGGCGGTTAGCGATACGCCAAACTGCAGCCCCAGCGACTGCTGCGCGGCGGCAGCGTTATCCATCAGATAGCGCATCTGATCCAGATCGGAGCCGATGCCGTTGATGTAGCGGCTGCCGGTTTGATTGATCACCGTGTTGCTGACGTAACGCGTATCAAAGGCGGCATCGCCCAGGAAGCGATAGTCATATTCAGGATGCAGATTCAGGCGATCGAGCAGATAGGAAGAACCTAAAAAGGTTGTTTCATCGGTGAACTGCGTGCGCGTTTCCTGCGCTGGCGTCGTTCCCGGCTGCGTACCCAGTAAGGAATAGAGATCGCCATACAGGTTTTTATCCAGCTGACCCAGGCCGTTTAGCTTCGGGTTTACGACGATCAGATAATGGCTGTTCGGATCGCTGGAGGGCGCAAAATAGCCATTATCGCCGCTCGGTAATGGATAAGCGCTGGTATCAACCGGGTTGCCCTGATAGTTGTGTAACGCCTGGCCGGCGGCATCGGCAGATGTCAGCTGCGCCGCCTTGCCTGGCAGCGATGCGTCCTTGCGCGTACTATCGTACTGATTAAGCGATGCGCCTGACCCACCGTTATTTTCCAGCGCGCCGCCGTTAATGGCCTGCAGCGCACTTTGCAGCCGATCGCGCCACTGAGGGGAACCCACGGCAACCGTATCGTCAGAGACCAGTGACTGCTGCTGTTGTGCTTTAAGTGAAGCAAGATTGCTTAACCGGCTTAGCGCTGGCGTAGTCAGCCCTGAAGTAATTCCCGCAACGCCGGCGCTGGTATTGGTATTGCTAATGTCGCTGCTAAAGTTGGCGGTAATATTACCCGCCGCCTGAATAACGCCACGGTAAACATTGCCGCTGCCAACCGTCTCATAGATAGAGGCACCGTCCAGCGTATAGGTTATGCTTTTGCTTTCGGGCGATCCTGCAGCCTCAGTCACAGGTCGGAGGGGCTTGATCATTCCCACACCATAACGATAGGTGTTGTATTCGGTAGTGGTGCCCTCAGTCCAGCTTTTGTTATTAAGGCTGTCACCCGACAGGGTAATATTGCGTCCAGCTAAAATCGTTGAAGCAAAATTGTCCAGATTATTAATCTGTCCATTTAAATCGCGACCGGATGAAATACGAGACTGATTGCCGCCGGGATTTACGGTAACGGTTGTTGCTTTAATTGCAACTTTTTGTATATCAGCCTCAGGATAAGGCGCGTAATGAGACGTGCTTTCCGTCCAGAAGTCACCATGACCATGATATTGCTTATAGGTGAAATAAATACCGTAGCTATCGGATGGGAGCCATGAAACTGGGATGTTAACATTTGCCCCATTTGCCCATGAGGGTTTATTTAATAGCGAAGTTTGTTCATTAACGCTAAAACCCGCTCTTTCATTCAACAAATGCCCGGTTTTAACCGTAATATCGCCGTTCTGCGTTTCAATAGTACCGGAGGTATTCACCACCTCGGCATTGGCGTTGCCCGCCGCGTCGCGCTGCATCCACAGGCTGTTTCCGGCCAGCATATCGCCCTGCTGGTTTTTAATGCTATTGGCGTAGAGATAAAGATTATTCGCCGCGTAAAGCAGCGCGGTATTTACCATGCTGCCCGGCGCGCTGAGCGTCAGGCTGCCAGACGTGCCGGTAAAGCCGTTGAGCGTGATGTCGCTGCGGCTGGTCAGGTTGATATTGCCGCCGCCCTGCAGCGTGCCGCCGCCGTTCATGGCGATGCGGTTGCCGCTTAGCGTGCTGTCGCCGCTGCCGCTGGTCAGCTGACCGTTGTTAGTCAGATCGCCGCCCGCGCCAAGCGTCAGCGCCTGGCCCTGCATGGTGCCCTGGTTTTCCAGCGCGCCGTTGCTGCTGACGCTTAGCCGGTTACCGGCGGCCAGCGTACCTTTATTGATGAAGCTGTTAATCAGCTTCAGCGTGGCGTCACCGAGCGCGACCACCTGCCCAGGCTGATCGAAACCGTCGCTGGTCAGCACCAGGTTGCCGCCGCTGAACAGCCGCCCTGCCGCCTGCTGAGTGACCTGCGCAGCGGTTACGTTCAGCTGGTTATTGCCCAGCAGGGTGCCGCCGTTGGTCAGCTGCTGATAGTTAACGGTAAGATTGTTGCCCTGTACGCTGCCCTGGTTATTGAAAGCGTTGCCGCTCAGAGTGCCCTGCTGCTGCGCCAGCAGCGTACCGCTGTTACTGGCGTTAGCGGCATTAAGCATCAGCTGCGTCGCCTGCAGCCAGCCGCTGTTGATCAGCTGCGGCGTGTTAAGCGTTAGCTCTCCGCCAAAAACTATTTTTCCGCTATTGTTCGCAAGGCTGGTCGCGTTAATGCCAGTGGTGGTGCCCTGAATCAGGCCGTAGTTATAAAGCTCCGGCGTTTTGAGCGTCAGCGCGTTCTGACCGATCAGCGTGCCGGTAGCCGCATTGGTCAAACGGCCACTCAGCGTCAGCTGTAGGTTATTATCGCCCTGCAATCGTCCGCTGTTGTCCAGCGCGCCGCTAACAACCTGCAGTTCACCGCCCTGAATACGTCCGGCGTTATTCACCGACGTCGCCTGCAGATCGAGCTTGCCCGCCGTCAGTAGCGTTTTATCCTGCTGTTGCGTCAGCGCGCCGTTAAGTTTGACCGTCAGACTATCAACGCCGCTGATATCGCCGTCGTTATTCAGCGTGCTGCCGGTTAGCGTCAGGTTTTTGGCTACCCACTCGCCCTGGTTGGTTAATGCCAGCGCCTGCAGCGCCGCCGTGCCGTTGGCGCTGATTGTGCTGCTAGCGGTCGAGTCCAGCTTATCTGAGAGGATGAGCTGCATGTTGTCGGCGCTCTGGATCGCGCCGCCGTTAGTTAACCGCTGCGCGTTCAGCAAGATCTGCTGCCCCTGCCAGCTGCCATTGTTGTTTAACGCGCTGCCGGTTAGCGTCATCGCGCCCGCACTCAGCACAACGCCCAGGTTGGTTAACGTCTGCGCATGGATCTGCGCAGCGCCCTGGCTTAACAGGCCGCCATTGTTGGTTAGCTGGCCCGTGACGCTGGCGCTCAGCCCGCTATTGCCCAGCAACGATCCCTGATGTTGCCAGCTACTGGCGCTAATCTGCGCCTGTTCGCCCTGCAGGGTGCCGTCGGTGGTCAGCCGATCGGCGTTCAGCGTCAGCTGCCCGCCGGACAGCGTACGGCTGCCTGCAGCGCTGGTCAGGCTGTCGCCCTGCGCATCCAGCAGGGAATTACCCTGCCACAGCCCGCTGTTATTTAACGTCTGGCCGCGCAGCGTCAGGCCGTCAGCCATAATTTCGCCGGGGTTCAACAGGCTGTTTGCCGTCAGACTGGCGCTGCCCTGGCTTATCAGGCTGCCGCTGTTACTTAGCTCATCACGCACGCTGCCGGTTAGCCTGTCGATACCGTTGATTGCGCCGTGGTTAGCCAGCGTGTTGCCGTTAAAATCGAGCTGTTTGCCCTGCCAGCTACCGTCATTGCTGAGGCTGTCGCCGCGCAATACCAGACTGCTGCCGCTCAGCAGAGTGCCGTTTACCTGGTTCTCCAGCTGCTGCGCGGTAATATCCAGCAGGCTATCGCCCTGCATCGCGCCACGGTTAAGCAGCGTATCGGCCGTCAGCGTAATACCCTGTGCGGCAATCGCGCCGCCGTTATCCAGCGTTTGCGCGTTGAGCGTGGCCTGCTGCTGCGCCAGTAGTTGGCCGTTATTAGTCAGCGTTTCGCTGGCCTGAGCGGAAATCGTATCGGCCAGCATCTTACCGCCGTTACTGGTCTGACGGGTGACAATATCCAGCGCGCCATCGACCTGCAGCAGCCCGGCGTTATCCAGCCGATCCAGCGTTAACGCCAGCGGCCCGCCGCTCAGCAGTTCGCCGCCGTTCTGGTTGATCAGTTGCGCATTATTCAGCGACAGTGCGCTGTTGCCCTGCAGCAATCCGCCATTGATGAGCTGCGGCGCGGTAAGACTCAGACGATCCGCCGCCAGCTTGCCCTGGTTAAGGATCCGTTCACTGTTTAAAGTAAGCGCTTGCTCACTTATCAGGCTGCCGCCGTTATTGATTTCACCACTTATCTGCGCGTCCAGCAGCGAGACGGCGCGAGCGCTGCCGCCGTTCTGCCAGCTTTGCGCATTAACCCGCAGCGTATCCGCCTGCAAAGCGCCCTGGTTGTCCAGCTGCGTGGCGGAAACGTCCAGCGAGCCGCCGCTTAACAGCTGTCCGGCGGTCTGATTGCTGATAACGCCGCCGTGCAGCGTCAAATCGTCGTTGCCCTGCAGCAGGCCGCTGTTAATCAGGTCGCCGCGCAGCGCTAACGCCTGCGCTACCAGCCAGCCGCTGTTATCGCTGCTGTCAGTCCGTAGCTGAATAGTATGCTGGCCCAAAATTTTGCCGCTGTTGTGCAGCGTTTTTGTCTGCAAAGCGGCGTCGTTCTCGCTGAGCGCGTTGCCGCTGTTCTGCCAGTCGCTGGCGTTTAACGACAGCCGATCGCCCTGCATCAGCCCCTGGTTATCGATGCTGTCGCCCTGCAGCGTCAGCTTGCCGCCGCTGAGCAGCGTCCCGCCGTTGTTGAGGCGGCTGCCGCTGATGCCTAACGTCTGGCTTCCCTGCAACGTGCCGCCGTTATGCAGCTCATCCGCGCTGACCGCCAGATCGTTAGCCGTCAACAGCCCCTGGTTATCAAGCTGTTTTTGCTGGAGCTGCATTGCGCCCTGCGCCAGCAGCCGTCCGCCCTGCTGGTTAACCAGCAGGTTATGGCTGGCGCTGAGCGTAGCGGCGTTAATCTCGCCGCTGTTGATTAAGCTGTCGCCGTTGAGCAACAGACCGGCGTCGCTTTTGATCAGGCCGCTGTTGTTTAGCGTTGGCAAATCGAGAGCAAGGTCGCTGGCGGAGGCGATGCTGCCGCCGCTGAGGTTATCCAGCCGATCGGCGTTAAGATCCAGGATTTTGCTGCCCTGAATCAGGCCGCTGTTGGTAAGTTGCTGGCTGCTGAGCGACAGCTGCGGCGCGATCAGCGAACCTCTGTTGAACAGATTCTGGCTGGTGATATTCAGCGCATCCTGACCGGCAATCGCGCCGCTGTTATCCAGCGTATCGGCGTGAAGGGTCTGCTGGCCTTTCGCCAGCAGTGCGCCGCTGTTTTTCGCCTGTTTCGCGCTCAGGGTAAGCGCGCCGCCTGCGGTGAGCTGCGCGGCGTTATCTACCCCGTTGCGCGCCGTCAGGCTGATGTTGCCGCCGCTATCCGCCCTGCTCGCCTTATCGGTTTTTACCTCTGCGGCGCTGAGCTGAATATCTTTACCGGCGGTCAGCTTGCTTTGATTAAGAGAAATCTTGTCGTTGCCGTTCAGGGCTATGCTGCCATCGCTCACCAGCGAACCCGCGTTTAACGCCACCTCCTGCTTACCGTTCAGCGTGACCGCGCCGCCCGCTTTATGATCGCCGCTCAGGGCGATACTCTCGGCTTTTGCCGTCAGCGCGCCGCTGGTCAGGCTGTTTTTCAGCGTCAGTTTGCCGCTGGCGTCCAGCACCATATCGCCCTGACGCGCGTTCAGGTTGCCAAGGTTAACCCCGACGCCTTTTTCACTGGAGACCAGATGAATACGATTGGCGTACATGCCGCCCAGCGCGCCGGTATCCACCGCCACGCCCGGCGTTGCGCCTGCGCCTGCTATCGGCGTTACGCTGCCATCCTGCGCCACCCGGTTAGCCCCGGCGATTAGCTTCAGATCTTTAGCATGGATTGCCGCGTTGATTTCGGTTGCACGCGAAATAATAGAAAGCGCGTCGCTCTGGCTGGCATCCAGTCCCTCTCCTTCCACGGTAATGGTGCCTTTGCTGACCGTCAGCGCCTGCAGATTGCCCTGCGCATCCAGTACGGGCTTACCCGTAGTTAGCGTGGCGTTGGGCGTGTTAATAAAGCCGCAGCCGTTACAGCTGATACCGTAAGGGTTCGCCACCATCACGTTGGCCGCTTTACCGGCCACTTCGGTGTAGCCCTGCAGCTGCGAGCGGTTCGCGCCGGTGACTTCGTTGATGATCGCCTTTGCTTCCTGCCCGGCTTTCAGGTTGGGGTTATTCTGAATCAGGCCGCCCAGCTGCGTCGGGTTCAGCTGTCCCGTGGCGTTGTTAAGGATCAGTCCTTCTTTACCCACGTTGTAATTCTGATACTGGTTATGGGAAAGACCGGTCTGATTTGGCGTGGCGATATTAATCACCGGCACGCCGTTGGCGGCCTTATCCAGCTGGGTGCCTTTACTGGTTGGGGTTATCCCGGCCGCCAGCGCGGGCAGCAGCGGCTGCCAGGCAACTAACGCACAAATCAGGTAGCTCAGCAGGCGGTGAGAAAGCTGAACGGGTTGTTGTTGACTGTCCATAATCTTTGCCTCTTAAAAAACGAAAGCGACCTGATAGTTAATGCTGAGACGATCCGGCGCCAGCCAGCCGGGATAGCTAAGCGGAACGCCGAGGGTAAACCGGGTGGAAACGTAGCGATTGCGGCTGCCAAGCCCGACGGCGCTGCCCCACAGCGTGCCGGACGCCCAGGGATCGCGCGCATCCTTTTGCAGCCAGCCGCCATCCAGCGCCAGCGTGCCGCTTACTTCGCCGATATACGGCAGGGTGAACAGGCGGTAGTTGAGTTCGTTGCGCCAGTAGCCGCCGTTATCGCCGGAGAGATATTGCTCTTTGAAGCCGCGCACCGAGCTTTCGCCGCCGAGGGTCAGGCGCTCGCTGCCGTACAGCCTGTCCGGCGACCACTGCCCATAGGCGCTGGTCAGCCACCAGAGATCCTGCGTAATGGGGCGCTGAAAGCTGGCGCTCAGGCTCCATTTACGAAACTCAGCCTTCGGCAGACTGCCGCTTTTTCCGCCGTCATGTTCAGCATCGAACCAGGGCATGCCGCGGCTGAAGAGCGGATTAAAGGTGGCGACGCCGCCCGCTATTTTTTGCGTATGGTTAATGCCGAGCTGGAGGCTGGTCAGGCGGCGACTGCTGCTGCGCAATAGCGTGTCGTTCAGCCAGTTATGGCTGCTGCGCTGGCTAAGCCCCGCCATCAGGCCGGTTTTTATCTCGCCGTTGCGAAAAACGACCCAGGAGCCGGTCAGACGGTGCGCCTGGCTGTCGCCATGCGATAGCCAGTTAAAGCCGTTGTTATTGATGGTGCTGCGGTAGTCGCTCCAGCTGTAGCTGTAATCGAACAGACCGTAGCCGTAAGGCACGCTGACGCCCGCCTGAAAGTTTTGCGCATCGCGCGCGTGGGAAAAGGCGCTGCTGCGTCCGCCGCCGATGATCCATTTATCCGCCAGGCCCAACGGGTTGTTGGCCGTCAGCGAGGCATTAAGCTGGCCCACGCCGGTGCTTTTTTGCCCGCTATTATCGAAGCTCAGCGTGCTGGTAAGCGGAAATTCCGGCGTGGCGGTTAAATTAACAATTGAGTAGCCGGGCTTATCGCCGGGCAATATTTCAATCTGGACTGGCGTAGTGCGCAGCCGGTTAATTTGCTCCATACCCTGCTCAATATCACGCAAATTAAGCAGCTTGCCGACCCGACCGGGAAACGCCATACTCAGCTGGCGAGAATCGCCGCCGTCCAGATAAATGGCCTGAAGTTTTCCTTCCAGCACGGTAATACGCAGCTGGCCGCTGGCAAGATTCTGTTCGGTAATAAAGGCGCGGCTGGTAATATAGCCCCGGCTGATATACCACTGAGAAACATCGCGGATCAGCTGATTAATTTGCGGCATGCCAAGGCAACGGCCAGAATAAGGTGCGATCAGCCGCTGTTTTTGTTTTTCGCCGGGCAGCGTAGCCTGTTCAATAATAATGTGCTGAATAGTGATACAGCCGCCCGACGCCTCTACGGGGGCTACGTTAATAGGTAAACGCATCTCGGTGCTGCGCTGTAATTCTTCGCGCTGCTGTTGGTTTTGCTGCAGCCGCTGCTGCTGCTCAAACTCAACCTGATTGCGTTCCGCAGGCGAAAGCGGTGCCGCATGCGCATTAAACAGTACCAGCGCGGCGGCCAGCGCCACTATTTTCTTTGCCTGTGCCATCATCATGAGTAACTGGTGAATGAGATTAATCTTATTTTTCAGCTGCACAGAATAACAGCTAAACAATTAAAGTTTCAGCAACGTCTGAAAAAAAGACAAATCTTTAATAATTTGGCTTAGCGGAAAAATTATTATGTTATTAACACAAATAATTTATTTACTTAACCGCGCAGCGTAACGAATTCTCGCCAGTAAGCGGAATTAACGTTAGCCAAATAATAGTTCCTCTTTTTTTTCTGCTAAGGAAATAGTGCCATTACTAAACTATTTGCGTTAAGTTTTTCGGGTATCGATAAAAAAAAGCCTGCTATTAAAGCAGGCTTGCAGGGCGCTGAATTTTAGCGAATCAGAAAGAAAGGGTTACGCCAGCATAATAAGCGCGACCCGGCTCGTTATAGGTGGAAGCCCCTGCGTTTTCACGATAAACACGTTTATCCAACAGGTTGCTGATACCGGCGTTCAGACGCAGATCTTTTATCAGGTCGTAGTTAACGTTAAAACCAACAAGAGAATAGGCGCCGATCTCTTTATCAGACATGCCGTTTTTTTGCTCATTATTGTTCTCCGCATATTCACGCGGCTTCTGGCGGCCGTACATCGTCCAGTTAACGTTCGCAGAGAGCTTATCGGTTACCTGATAATCCAGCATGGTATTGATGGTATATTTCGGGATAATCGACAGCGGGTTGCCGGTCTCTTTATCTTCCGAGGTGATCATATAGGTAACGTTGGTGCGCCAGCTCAGGGTATCTTTGATCACCGGAATGACCACGTTGCCTTCCAGCCCTTCCACCACCGCCTTGCCACCGTTTTCCCAGCGCAGCACGTGATAGCCGTTGCTGGCGATGCCAACCAGCTCGGTGCCGGAAACGATTTTGTTTTTATAATCGTTGCGGAACCAGGTAATACCGGCATCAAAGCCCTCGTTGGTGAAATCAATACCGATCTCTTTATTGACGCTGACTTCCGGGCTGAGATCGTCATTGCCCATCAGGTAGCACTGACTCTCAATACCGAGCGGACAGCCGTTGCCCTTAGTAGAAAGCAGGTAGCCTTCGCTGGACTGGTAAAGATTGGGCGCTTTAAAGACGCGCGCAATGCCCGCCTTCAGCTTGAAATAGTCGCCCAGCTCCTGTGACAGATTCAGGCTGGGGCTCCAGTTGTTGCCAAATTTGCTGTGATGATCCAGCCGCAGGCCGGGAATCAAGGTGGTGCCCGCCAGCGGCTCAATATTATCTTCAAAGTAAACGGCGCTTAAATCAGCGCTGTTTTTACTGCTGCGCCTGGCAGGATCGCCAGAAACGCCGCCAATATTAATATCGCCGACGTTCAGCATCGAGTTGGAAGCTGGATCATTCAGCTCTTCACGGTTCCATTCCGCGCCCAGCGTGATGTTTTGCTCCACCAGCAGATCCAGCGGCAGATTAATTTCACCGGTGGTACGGTAGTTCTCCAGGCGACTGGTTTTATAGGTGGTGCCGTTAATCATCCCTTCGACTTTACCGCCCGCGCCTTCCTGCAGTCGGGTATTGTTGGTTTTCTCGTAGTAGAAGCCCAGGCGAGACTGGCCCCAGTCCCAAATGCCGTTATGGGTGATGCCATAACTCTGGCGGTACATGCGGTTGGTTTCGTGGCCGTAGAGATCCTGGATTAGGTTGCCGGGGCTGAGATTGCTGTTGCTGTATTGCGTATCGCCCGCGTAGATATTGCCCTGACGGCTGTAGCCGTAGTTGAAGTCAACGATCTGTGATGGCGACAGTTTCCATGAAACCAGGCCGTTAATGTCTTTATTGCGCACCCCTTCGCGACCGGCGGCCCAGGAACCATTCTGCGCATGATTAATATCCCAGGCGTCGGCGTCGGTTTTGTTGAGATTGCCGTAGAGGCGCATGGTCAGCGCATCGCCCGCCAGCGGGCCGCTAAGGCTGAAGTTAGCGCGTTTGGTCGCCCCTTCTTTGTCATCTTCCGGCTGGTTGGTAAACAGCGACATGCTGCCGTGCCAGTCGGTGGTCGGACGTTTGGTGGTAATGTTAATCACGCCGCCCGCCGCGCCGGAACCATAGCGCGCCGCCGCCGGCCCACGCAGCACTTCAATGCGCTCCACCATTTCCGGCGGCACCCAGTTGGTATCGCCGCGCGTATCGCGCTCGCCGCGCCAGCTGTAGCGCACGGAGTTGCGCGACGTGGTCGGCACGCCATCAATCAAAATCAGGGTATTTTCTGGCCCCATACCGCGAATATCAATTTGGCGGTTGTTGCCACGGCTGCCGTTGGCGGTGTTACCGGTCAGGTTGACGCCGGGCATCTTACGAATAATGTCGGAGAGATCGTTTACGGGCGGGCTTTTTTCAATGTCTTCCGCGGTGATAATCGAAACGCCAGGCTGCTGTTTGAGTTCTTCTTCTGCCGTGGCGCGCACCGTCATTACGCCTTCGTCTGCCGGTGTTTCATCGGCCGCCTGGGCGACACCGTTAAAGCAAAGCAGCAATAACAGCGCGCAAGGACGCATATGGAAAGATTTTGTATTAATCATGCTACTAATCCCTGACAAATGTATATGAATGTTTCTGATGCGTATGATAACGATAATTATTTTCATTACACTCTGCAAGACGCAATCTTCACAAAATCTCCATAATTCACGGCGGGGAAAAAGCGCAAAATTCCGGGTTGCTTTTAAAAAGCATTACAAAACAAAAGGGTGTTAATAAATAATCGATAACAGCGGAGAATTCCGTTATCCGATCCTGCTATTTTCCGTTATTAGCGAAAGAAAACAGAGTGCTGTTCAAGCTGGCGAGACGGCGGTATGATTCGGGTTCCGCATCAAGAATGCGAATCATATGCATTACCAGTCACCATCTATCTGTTAACATTTTCAGGAGAGAAAATGCGTCTATCTGCCGTTTTTACCACTACGATTCTGGCCTCTGCCTTAGCGCTCACCGGATGTGATGACACTACTGCGCAAGCCACCGCTTCAGCCAATACCATTAAAATTGAACACGCGCAGGGAACAACCGAAATTGCGCCGTCTCCACAAAAAGTGATGGTGCTGAATCCCGCTACGCTGGATAACATCGATGCGTTACATATCCCGGTGGCCGGCGTGCCGAAAAACAGCACGCACCTGCCCTCTTTCCTGGCGAAATATCAGGGCGACGCTTACCTGAACGCCGGTACGCTGTTTGAGCCAGATTATGAGGCCATCAGCAACGCCAAACCTGACCTGATTATCGCTGGCGGCCGCGCCCATGACGCCTACGATAAGCTCAGCGCTATCGCGCCAACCATTGCGCTGGACGTGGATGCCAAACACTTTACTCAGAGCCTGACCCAACGCGTAGAGCAGCTGGGCGAGATTTTTAACAAGCAGCAAGAAGCGAAAGCGCTGACTGATGCCTTTACGGCGAAAATCGCCGCGCTGCGCGAAAAATCTGAACATGCCGGCAACGCAATGGTGATCATGGTGAGCGGCGGCAAAATGTCTGCCTACGCGCCAGGCTCCCGTTTTGGTTTTATCTTCGACGAACTGGGCTTTAAGCCCGCGGCCACCTTTTCCCAGGCGGGCAAACATGGCAACGTAGTGACCTCCGAATTTATTATGAATACCGATCCGGACTGGCTGTTTGTGTTGGATCGCGACAGCGCTATTGGCCGCGCCGAAGGGGCATCTGCTCAGCAGGTGCTGGATAACGCGCTGATTCATAAAACCAAAGCCTGGCAGAACAAACATATCGTCTACCTTGACTCTTCATCGCTGTATATCGCCGGCGGCATTCAGAGCTACACGCGTCTGATGGATAACATCAGCACCGTGCTGAACGATGCCAGCGCCACAATGGAGAGTTCCAGCGCCGCAATGAACAGCGCTAACGCCACGATGGAAAGCGCCAGAGCCGAAACGGAAAATGTCAGTGCTGAAACGGAAAACGCCAGCGTCGAAACGGACAGTGCCAATGCTGAAACGGACAGTGCTAAAAGCGAGTAATTAACCACGTAATGAAGAGTTTCAGCTTTGTAGCGGGCCTGGTTATTTTACTGGGCCTGATGACCTGGAGTCTGTTTGTCGGCGTTAGCCACGTCACGTTTTTCCGGCTGTGGAGCGACGCGGAAGTGCGCGACGTTTTCTTCCTCAGCCGCGTGCCGCGCACGCTCGCCCTGTTGCTGGCTGGCAGCGCGGTCAGCGTGGCCGGGCTGATTATGCAGATGCTGACGCAGAACCGCTTCGTTGAGCCTTCAATAGCCGGCACCACGCAATCCGCCAGCCTGGGCCTGCTGCTGGTGATGATTGTGAATCCCGCCGCGCCGGTGATGGTCAAAATGGTGGTCGCCACGCTGTTTGCGCTGCTGGGCACCGGGCTGTTTTTGCTGGTGCTGCAGCGGATGCGCATTAAAACGCCGCTGATGGTACCGCTCACTGGCATTATGCTGGGCGCGATTTTCAGCGCGGTGACTACCTTTCTGGCGATGGAGTTCGATCTGCTCCAGTCGCTGGGCAGTTGGGAAGCGGGCGATTTTTCCGGCGTATTGCAGGGTCGCTACGAGCTGCTGTGGCTGACCGGGCTATTAACGGTGCTGGCCTGCATTATCGCCGACCGCTTTACCGTGGCCGGCATGGGCCGGGAGTTCGCGGTTAACGTCGGGCTAAACTATCGCCAGGTGGTGTTCCTCGGCATGGCGATTATCGCGCTGATAAGCGGCGTGGTGATCGTGGTGGTGGGCGTGCTGCCCTTTCTCGGCCTGATCGTGCCCAACGTGGTCAGCATGACGATCGGCGATAACCTGCGCCGTACTATCCCCTGGGTAGCGCTGTGCGGCGGCGGGCTGGTGGTGCTGTGCGATATTATTGGTCGTCTGATTAGCTTCCCGTGGGAGATCCCGGTCAGCGTGATCCTCGGCTGCCTGGGCGCGGCGATTTTTCTGCTGTTGATTTTAAGGAGCCGCCGCTATGCAGGCTGACAGTTCCATACGCCGTCCGGCGCGGCGTTCGCTTCGCCTCTGTTTTGCCACGCCAGCTAAACGGTTGATGGGATTAAGCGCGCTGGCGCTGGCCTTCATCGTGCTGTTTATGACCATCAATCTCGGCGGCAATATTGGCTATATTCTGGTACATCGTAGTTTGATTCTCGCCACCATGCTGTTGGTGGCGTTTGCCTCCGGGATTGCCACGCTGCTGTTTCAAACCGTCACCAACAACCGCATCCTGACGCCCTCGGTAATGGGGCTGGAGACGCTGTTTATTCTGATCCAGACGCTGCTGATCTTTTTTATCGATGCTAACGGCCTGAAGATGCTGGGCACTACCGGGCAGTTTATCTGTGAGGCGGCGATACTGGTGCTGTTTTCCACCTTCCTTTACCGTTGGCTGCTGGGCCGGATCGGTATCAATCTGCATATGGTGCTGCTGGTTGGCCTGGTGTGCGGCACGCTGTTTCGCAGCATTTCCGGCCTACTGCAGCGGCTGCTGGAGCCGGGCGAGTTCGCCATTTTGCAGAGCCGTATTTTCGCCACCTTTACCCGCGCAGCGCCGGAGATTATCGCCATTTCCGGCGTGGCGGTGCTGGCGGTGGCGCTTATCGTGTGGCGAATGCGCCACAGCCTGGATGTCATTGCGCTGGGACGCGATATGTCGATTGGGCTGGGCGTCGCGTGGCGGCGACGCGTTACGCTAATCCTGCTGCTGGTCTCGCTGCTGGTGGCGCTCTCTACCGCGCTGGTAGGGCCGCTGACCTTTTTCGGCCTGCTGGTGGCGAACCTGAGCTATCAGCTTATCGGCTCGCATCGCCATCAGTACCTGCTGCCCGGCGTAGTGCTGACGGGCATCATTACCCTGGTCGGCGGTCAGGTTATTCTGGAGCGGCTGCTGCATATGGCCGGTTCGCTTTCCGTGGTGATTGAGTTCGTCGGCGGCGCGCTGTTCCTCTGGTTTTTAATTAAAAAGGCTGCGGTGTGATTGAAGTTAAAGAGATTTGTAAAAGCTACCAAAACAGTAAGGTGCTGGACCGCATCAGCGAAACCATTCCGGCGGGCGGCATCACTTCGATTATTGGCGCTAACGGCGCGGGTAAATCAACGTTGCTGTCGGTGATCAGCCGCCTGCTGACGGCGGACAGCGGCAGCGTTTGGGTAAACGGCCTGGAAGTAGCGAAAACGCCCGACGAACAGATGGCGAAAGTGCTGTCGGTGCTGCGTCAGGAAAACCACTTTACCAGCCGCCTGACGGTGGAGGATTTAGTCGGCTTTGGCCGCTATCCCTGGTCCAGAGGGCGGTTAACCGCAGACGATCGCCAGCATATCGTCACGGCCATGGCGTTTCTGGATCTGCTGCCGCTGAAAGACCGCTATCTGGATCAGCTGTCGGGCGGCCAGCGTCAGCGCGCCTGCGTAGCGATGGTGCTGTGCCAGAACACCGATTACGTGCTGCTGGATGAGCCGCTGAATAATCTGGATATGAAACACAGCGTGGCCATGATGAAACAGCTGCGCCGCGCCGCGGATGAACTGCATAAAACCATTATCCTGGTGATTCATGACATCAATTTCGCCTCGGCCTATTCTGACCATATCATCGCCATGAAACAGGGCGAGGTGCTTTATCGCGGCACGCCGCAGCAGATTATGCGTCCGGAAATTATCGAGGCGATTTTCGATACCCAGGTCCATATCGAAAACCTGCGCGGCCAGCATATCGCTATCTACTATCGCTAATCTTCCCGCTTTTGCCCGCTGCGTGCGGGCGAAAGCGCCTGCTTACGCTTTCTATACGAAAATTTACCTAAAAAAATAAAGTGTGATGAAAATCAAAAGGTGCTACTTTCCGCCACCGTAATATAAACCTTTATATGACGATGGGCAAATAATGAACAGCGCTTCTTTTACAGCTTTGCTGCTGGCTTTACCTGGGCTCGCCTTAGCGGATACCGCAACCGACGCAGCTAAACCCGCCGCGGATAAACCACAGATGGTGGTCAGCGCCGCAGCCTCTTCCTCATCCGACAACGCAGGCGCGGGGTTTGTTACCTCCGATCTTGACGTGGGGCCGTTGGGTAATAAAAGCTGGCTGGATACGCCCTGGTCCAGCAATACCATTACGCAGCCGATGATCGAAAATCAGCAGGCGAAAAGCGTCAGCGACCTGCTGAAATACGCGCCCGATACGCAGATGCAGGCGCGCGGCGGCATGGACGTTGGGCGTCCGCAAAGCCGTGGGATGCAGGGCAGCGTGGTGGCGAACAGCCGACTCGATGGGTTAAATATGGTCGCCACCACCGCCTTTCCGGTAGAGATGCTGGAGCGGCTGGACGTGCTGAACAGCCTGACCGGCGCGCTGTATGGCCCCGCCAGCCCGGCCGGACAGTTTAACTTTGTCGCCAAGCGCCCAACCGCCGAGCCGCTGCACCGCGTCACGCTCGGCTACCAAAGCCGCAACGCCTATAGCGGACACATTGATTTAGGCGGACATTTCGATCGGGACAACCGCTTCGGCTATCGCCTGAATCTGCTGGATGAGGATGGCGAAGGCAGCGTTGATGACAGCACGCTGCGCCGCAGGCTGGTTTCACTGGCGCTGGACTGGAATATCCAGCCGGGCACGCAGCTGCAGCTGAACGCCAGCCACTATGAGTTTTTACAGAAAGGCTATGCGGGCGGCTTCAGCTACGGCCCGACCATCAATCTGCCCTCCGCGCCGAATCCCAAAAATAAAAATTTCGCGCTGCCAACCGCGGGCAACGATTTAACCACCGATACGCTCAGCATCCGGCTGATCCACTATTTTAATCAGGACTGGTCGTTAACCACGGGCGTGGGCTGGCAACAGGCGGATCGCGCCATGCGCTCCCTGTCGAATAAGCTGGCGGATAATGACGGCACGCTTAGCCGCTCCATCAGCGATTCCAGCGCCGCCGGCCGTTTCCGCGTGCTGAGCAATAGCCTGGCGCTGAACGGTCATGTTGATACCGGCAGCGTTGGGCACGATCTCGCCTTTGCCACCAGCGGCTACGTCTGGTCAATTTATGGCGCGAAAGATAGCGGCACCACCTATAACCTTGGCTCTTCATCGATTAATAACCCTTCCGCGCTGGAAGAGCCGGGCGATGGCAAAATTAATAAACATGGCGCCCGTTATAAATCCAGCGATAACAGCCAGCAGAGCATCACGGTGGGCGATACCCTGACCTTTAATCCGCAGTGGTCGGCGATGTTTTATCTCAGCCAGAGCTGGCTGGAAACGCAAAGCTTCGACAAACAGCACAGTAAAACCAGTCAGGTTAATGAAAACGGCCTCAGCCCTAACGTGGCGCTGATGTATCACATCACCCCAACGCTGATGGCCTGGATCAGCTACGCCGATTCGCTGGAACAGGGCGGCACCGCGCCCACCGGCGTCGGCGTAAAAAATGAGGGGCAGACGCTCGATCCCTATCGCAGCGAGCAGTATGAGCTGGGCCTGAAGGCCGATTTAGGCGTAATGAACCTTGGCGCGGCGCTGTTCCGCCTGAAACGTCCGTTTGCCTGGGTCGATCCCAGCGACATGATGTATAAGGAACAGGGCGATCAGGTGAATAACGGCCTGGAGCTGACGGCGACCGGCAGGCTCTGGCAGGGCCTGAATATCTACAGCGGCGTGACGTTCCTCGATCCGCAGCTGAAGAAAACCGCCTCCGCAAGCACCAGCGATAAACGCGTGGTTGGCGTGCCGAAAACCCAGGCGAACCTGCTGATGGAATATAATTTGCCGTCAATGCCGCAGCTGGTTTACAGCGCCAATGTCCATTACACCGGCCGTCGCGCCGCCAACGCCACCAATACCAGCTGGGCCGCCAGCTATACCACGCTCGATCTCGGCGCACGCTACAGCACGAAAATCGATCGGCTGCCGACCACCTTCCGCATCGCCGTGAATAACGTCACCAATAAACGCTACTGGGCCTCTATTTTTGCCACCGATACCGATGGCAACGGCGGCGCATCCAGCGCGTTTCCGGGGGCCGGACGTGAAGTCCGCGCCTCGGTAACCTTCGACTTCTAACCGGAGCGGCGCGCTGTCTCAGCGCGCCGGAATATGATGAAATTATCCCTTCCCTCCGCTCTGCTGGCCTGCCTGCTGCTGCCGTCGCTGCTATTTGCCGCGCCTGAGCATAATGATATTCGCGTCGCCACGCCGTGGCCGGCGCAAAACACCATTATCGCCATGCTGGGCTATGGTCAGAATATTGTCGGCACCTCAGCGGTCGCCAAACGTATTCCGCTGTTTCGTCAGTTTTATCCGGCGATTGAACAAGTGCCGGTGATTGGCGTCACCAGCAGTCATGAAATCAACCCGGAGCAGGTTATCGCCCTACGTACGCAGCTGCTGTTTTTGCCGGAAAATATGTCGATCGCGCAGCCCGGCGTGCTGCAACAGGCCGGGGTAAAAGTGCTGGCGCTGCGGGCCAATTCGATGCAGGCGCTGGTGGATCGCGTCATGATCAGCGGTCAGGCGCTGGGGCCGGATGCGGTGCAGGTGGCGCAGCGCTATCAGCGTTATTTTCAGCATAATGTGGCGCTGGTACAGGATCGCCTTAAAGATTTGCCGGAAAGCCAGCGGCTGAAGGTTTATCACAGTATGGGCAGCGCGTTGACCACTACCGGTCGTCCCTCGCTGAATCAGGACTGGATGGATTTAGCCGGCGCGCGCAACGTGGCGGCGGACTGGTTTAGCCAGGAGAAAAACAGCGCGGGCGAAGTGCCGCTGGAGAAGGTGGCACAGGCCAACCCCGATGTGATTGTGGCGATGAATAAACGCGACGCCGAGATTATCCGCAGCTCTGCGCAGTGGCAGGGGATCGCGGCGGTGCAAAAACATCGGGTATATGTGAATCCCAAAGGGATGTTCTGGTGGTGCCGGGAGACCAGCGAAGAGGCGTTACAGTTTCTATGGCTGGCGAAAACGCTTTATCCGCAGCGCTTTCAGGATATTGATATGCAGCAGGAAACGCGGCGTTTTTACCACGACTTTTTTGGCATGACTTTAAGCGATAAACAGATCCAGGCTATTTTGCTGCCGGAGTAAAATTTGATAGCGCCTGCGGGATGCCGGGCTGTTCGGCAGGCGTGATCTTCGCCTGCCGGAGCGCGCTTAACGTTTGAGATTATTCGCCTTTATGGGTGTTCACCACCTGGCCGATGCCCTGACCTTTCAGCTCTTCTGCCGGATCGGCAAAGAAATCGATATTAAAATAAGTATCGTCGGTCAGCACTTCTACATGGTGCCAGTATTCCGGTGGGCTAATGCCAAAATGCCCCGCCTCAATCACCACTTCGATTTCTGGCTTTTCATCATGCTCGTTGGCGAAACCATAATATTTCACCGCGCCCTGCATTACGGAGAGACGGCCATAAACACCCTTTTTGGTGTTGTGGTGAGTCAGCAGCGCGCGCGGCACGCTCTCTTTATTCCAAAACGGGGTGGAACGGGTATGTACGAAATGTTCAGGAATGCGATGTGTCATGATGAGATCCTCTTATATTTTCATTTAATCTTTCATGGTTCTTTCTATTGCAACCCCTGTGCCAGTCTGATTAACCCTATTTTTATCATTGAGTTAGTTATCTTCCCGCTACGCAAAATTGTTAAAAAGACGCGGCTAAAAATCGTCGATTTGACAATACGCTGTAGCACTGACACTCTCTTGCGGCTGGCTAAAGTTTATACCGCCAGACACAACCTGCCTGCGCCTTTTACTGTCGGCCCGCTGAACTTCTGTTAAACTGAGCGCCGCAAACCTGCCTGATTAGAGATTTTCCCGTGACTGCTTTTTCCACCCTGACGCAACTGCCCGCCAGCCAGCTCGATAACCTGCGCGAAATGGGCTTCGATGCCATGACGCCCATTCAGGCCGCCGCCCTGCCCGCCATTCTTGACGGTCGTGACGTGCGCGCCCAGGCAAAAACCGGCAGCGGTAAGACCGCTGCGTTTGGGCTGGGCATCCTGCAACATATTGATACCGCGCAATATCAGACCCAGTCGCTGGTGCTGTGTCCTACGCGTGAGCTGGCTGAACAGGTCAGCAATGAGCTGCGTCGCCTGGCGCGCTTTACACGCAATATAAAAATCCTGACGCTGTGCGGCGGCCAGCCGGTTGCCGCACAGCGCGACTCGCTGGTACATGCGCCGCATATTGTGGTGGGTACGCCGGGCCGTATTATCGATCACCTGAAGCGTGAAACGCTGGATCTTTCTCAGCTGCGCACGCTGGTGCTGGACGAGGCTGACCGGATGCTGGAGATGGGTTTTCTGGAAGATATGGAAACGATCGTCAGCCATACGCCGCCGCAGCGCCAGACGCTGCTGTTTTCCGCCACCTGGCCGCACGGCATTATCGCCATCGGCAAGCGTTTTCAGCGTGATGCGCTCTCCATCGCCACGGAAGATGTCACCGAGCTGCCGACCATCGAGCAATATTTTTATGAAGCGAACAGCCGGGAAAAATTACCGCTGCTGATCGCCCTGCTCAGTCAGCAGCAGCCCACCTCCTGCGTGGTGTTCTGCAATACCAAACGCGAGTGCGACGATATTGCCGCCGCGCTGGAGAACAGCAATATCAGCGCGCTGGCGCTGCATGGCGATCTGGAGCAGCGCGACCGTGACCGGGTGCTGATCCGCTTTGCTAACGGCAGCTGCCGGGTGCTGGTAGCGACCGACGTCGCCGCGCGCGGGCTGGATATTAAAGCGCTGGCAATGGTCGTGAACTATCAGCTCTCTTTCGATCCGGAAGTGCATGTTCACCGTATCGGCCGTACCGCACGCGCCGGTGAGCAGGGCACGGCGGTAAGCTTTGTCGCGCCGGATGAGATGGTGCGAGCGCACGCGCTGGAAGATTATTTACAGCAGACGCTGAACTGGGTCTCTTCGGCTGCGCTGAAAAATCAGCCGCAGCAGGCGTTGCCCGCCGCCATGATGACGCTGTGTATCGACGGTGGCCGCAAGGCGAAAATCCGTCCGGGCGATATTCTCGGCGCGCTAACCGGCGAGGCGGGATTCAGCGCCGATCTGATCGGCAAGATTGATTTGACCCCGACGCACGCCTATGTCGCTATCGCCGCCGCACAGGCGAAGGCGGCGTTGATTAAGCTTAAACAGGGCAAAATCAAAGGCAAAAGCTGTCGCGCTATCCTGCTGAAATAACCTCTGCGGCGCGCTTTTTATTCGTAAAAAGCGCGCCCGCCGCTTATCTTCCTTCTTCTGTTTATCACTCCCTTTAAGCGATTTATTCCTTGCGGCAGCAAAGGTACGGCTATGCTGTTAAGCTGGCATAACGACCATCATGTCCAGGGGAAAATTATGGGAATTGCTGAGAGAAAAAATTATTCACGGCTGGGTGAGATAAAAGGCCCTTACGTACATGCGGTCCGTCACGGCGAAACGCTCTATATCTCCGGGCTGACGGCGTTTGGCAGCGCGGCGCAACAGGCGGATATCGCGACGCAGGCTGAAGAGATTTTTCGCCAGCTGCGCCTGATTGCCGAAGACGAAGGAACGTCGCTGCATGCGCTGCTGAAAGTGACTATTTTCGTTACCTCGCTAAGCGAGATCGATGCCCTGCGAGCGGTGCTGTACCGCAACTATGGCGACCATCTGCCCGCCAGCTCGCTGGTGCAGGTGAGCCAGCTGTTTTCGCCCGATCTTACGATAGAGATAGAGGCGATTCTGGCGCTGAATCACTAAACGAATATCAAAACCGGGCCTTGTCCTGTTCAGGACGTCTGCCCGGTGCAGATGGTTAGTACGTCTGCGGCGTAACCTTTTTCACGCATGCGCCGTGCTCATCCGCCGCATGCAACGCGGTCTGCAACCGGATAAACAGCGCTTCATCGGCCACGCTCCACATCTCCCCTTTTCCCTTCAGCAGTTCACGTAACAGCGTTGACCACTGCCCAAGGCGACCCCACTCTTCCGAAGACAAAACGGGTGACGATGCTTTATCTGCTACAACAGCCATAAACAACCCCATAAATCAATGATGCCGCTAAAGCCAAATGCTGGCGGTAAGCTATGTTAATTCAGGGAGGTCAAGGTTTCCCAGCAATCGGTCGTTAGCGCGTGATTTTCCAGATTTTCTTTAGCTGCGCCGATAATAACGTCTACCCTTTATCTGGGGAGAAACCAGACAATAAAGGGAGCTATGTGAACTATGGTTGTGAACAGTATCGTTTATCGCAACGGAGAGCGGGAAGAAGTGATTGTTCCCGAAAATATCAGCGGTGTGCTCAATGAGCCGGATACGTTTATCTGGCTGGGACTGTATCAACCCGATCCGCCGTTTATGAAAAAGATGCAGGAAGAGTTTGGCCTGCATGAACTGGCGATAGAGGATGCCCTCACCGCTCACCAGCGTCCCAAGATTGAACAGTATGGCGAGTCGCTGTTTATTGTGCTGAAAACGGCGCACCTGACGGAAGAGAACCGGATTGAACTTGGCGAAACGCACTTCTTTATCAGCGAAAAATTCCTGATTACCGTGCGTCACGGCGCGTCAGACAGCTATGCGCCGCTCCGTATGCGGGCGGAAGAACGCACGGAAATGCTGAGTCAAGGCGTCGGCTTTCCGCTCTACTGCATTCTCGACTTTATCGTCGATAACTACAGCAACATAACCGCCACGCTCGGTGAACGTATTAACGAACTGGAGGCCGCAATGTTCCGCACCGAATTCGATCGCCGGGCGGTGCAGGAGGTTCATATGCTGCGGCGACAGCTGCTGGCATTACGCAACGCGGCAATGCCGGTTGATGAGATATGTAATCAGCTGGTTCGTCTGCATGAAAATATTATTCCCAAACCGCTGCGCGCCTATATCCGCGACGTGCAGGACCATGCGCATCACGTGGTAACCGATACCGACGATATGCGCGAGATCCTGACCAACGCCATGCATGTAAACCTGGCGCTGGTGACGGTGCAGCAAAACGAGGTGGTGAAAAAACTGGCGGGCTGGGGCGCAATTCTGGTGATCCCGACGGTGATTTTCAGCATGTACGGGATGAACTTCGAGAGTATGCCGGAGATCCATTCGCCCTACGGCTATCCCCTTTCCATTCTCGGTACGCTATTAATCTGCTTTGTGCTTTATCGACGGCTAAAACGCTCCGGCTGGCTGTAGTTCAGCATCTTCGTCTGTTTTGCGGCGACACGGCTGTGGATGGAACACCGCGCGGGCGACGCTGGCGCCACGCGCGGTTAGCGATTAGCCTTCCGTTAACGACGGACGTAGCTTAAATACCCCAACGCTTTCCAGCAGTTTTTCCGCCTGCAACTGTAGCGACTGCGCCGCCGCCGTCGATTCCTGCGACAGCGATGCGTTTTGCTGGGTAGCGGTATCCATCTGCGTTACCGCGATGTTGACCTGATCGATGCCGGTGCTCTGCTCTTCGCTGGCAGTTGACACGCTTTCCATCAGCTCGCTAACGCGCTTCACGCCGGTAATAATCTCCGCCATAGTCGCGCCTGCGCTTTTCACCAGTTCGTTGCCTTCCGCCACGCAGCTCACAGAGCGGTCGATCAAGCGGTGAATCTCCTGGGCGGCGCTGGCTGAACGCTGCGCCAGCGCCCGCACTTCGGCGGCCACTACCGCAAAACCGCGCCCCTCAACCCCAGCGCGCGCCGCCTCTACCGCCGCATTAAGCGCCAGGATATTGGTCTGGAAAGCGATGCCGTCGATCACGCTGATAATGTCGTTAATCTGCTGTGAAGAGTGGTGGATTTCACTCATGGTCTGCACTACTTTCTCCACCACCTCGCCGCCCTGCCCGGCCATTTTGCTGGTATCGCTGGCGATAGCGCTGGCATGACCGGCGTTCCGGGCGTTGTTTTTCACCACTGACGTCAGCTCTTCCATTGAGGCGGCGGTCTGTTCCAGCGCGCTGGCCTGCGATTCATTGCGTGAAGAGAGCTCACGGCTGCCGTTAGCGATCTGTACGGAGGCCGTAGCGATGGTTTCGGTGCCGTTGCGTACTCCGGCGACGATCGACGCCAGGTTATCATTCATCTCGCGCAGCGCCGACATCAGCTCTGCGGTTTCATCGCGTCCCTGCGGCGTTATCACCGTTTGTAAATCGCCCGACGCTACGGTACGCGCTACCGATACCGCCGCTTTTAGCGGATGAGTAATGCTGCGCACCAGCCACCAGGTGATCAGGCTGCCAGCCAGCAATATCGCCACCATGGAGCCCCAGAGCAGGTTGCGGGTCTGCTGATAGTGCCTCAGGTTGCGCTCGGTCATCTGTTGATTCAGGAGCTGGGCATGCGCCAGGGTGCGCGTTACCACTTCGTCGATCATTTTGGTCGGCTCCCGGTCGATGCCGGTAACCAGATGATCCACACGCTGAGCGCTGCTGGGGTCAGCAATATTATATTGTTGCAGCGCATGGAGATATTGCCGTTGCAGATCGGCATGTAACTGTAGCGTCTGCTGCACGACTTTCGGATTCATGCCAATTTCCTGCTGTAGCGTTAACAGCTTACGCAGTAAAGCCTGGGTGTGTTCGCTTTGTTTTAAAAACGCCGCACGATACTTATCAAATGCTGCTTCGCCCTGCGTGCCGCGCAGCAGGATATTTTTCCACTCCTGCACCTGCACTTTAAACTGTACCTGCGCGTTACGCGCGGTGTCGATACTTTCGGCAACGCGCATTTCGCTTGCCATAATCCCGTTAATTTTTTCCAGCCCATCGGCATTCACGCTAATACCGTGCAGCCCGCAAAATAGCGTAGCCAGCAGCAACAATGTGGCAAGGAAGCCGAGCCGTTGCCCGATCCTGAATTGATTAAGTTTCATATTTTTCCCGTGGTGATAAAAAACGCAGCCAATACGGTGCGTTTATAGGTTATCGACCGCAAGCTTACAGGGCTTTATGATTAATGCAGGAGAATAAGCGCGGCCAGCGAGACGCTAACTTTTTAGCCAGCCTTTTTACTCAGGACGGGAGTTGCCCTGGTAAGGGATTTCCGGGCAACAGGCCCAGCAGTTGGCATTAAATTAACCGCCGCTTCGTCGCGCCACAGCCGGGGGAAGGGGTTGATCGGGTGGCGCGCCCGCAGCATTAATTCGGGCCTGAGACGGACGCTGGCCCTACGGAGTCGCGGACTACCAGGGTTCCGGTTAAGCCATGCTCTGGCGTATCCAGCGGCAGATTGACTATTTGTTCTACCGCGCACTGGATCATTTGCTCAATCGGCGTATCCAGCGTGGTCAGCGACGGGGAAAAATAGTGACCGATTTTGGCATTATCAAACCCGGCGACGGAAATATCCTGCGGCACCCTTAGCCCACGATCTTTTAGCGCCTTGATCGCGCCCAGCGCCATGTCATCGTTAGCGGCCAGTAGCGCGGTAAAGCTTTCTGCGCCATCAATCAGCGTTAGCGCCGCCTGATAACCGCTCTCCATACTCCAGTCGCCCTGCGCAATCAGCGCGGCGCTGTCAGGGCTCGCTTTATCCTGCCACGCCTGCTGGCGCGCCTGGTTGCTGGGAGAGGGCATTTTGCCGGAGATATAGGCGATGCGGGAGTGTCCCTGACTGAGCAGATAATCCATCATGATTTCGCCGCCGCGATAGTGATCGATAAAGATATTGCGGTCAGGACGAACGGTAAGCTGCTGATTAAGTATCATCACCGGCACCGGGCTTTCATTAATGATTTTTTCCAGCTGCGCCTGTGAGGTATGGCGGGGATATACCATTATTCCGGCGCATTTCATCCGTACCAGAAAATCGATGGCGTTGATCTCTTCGTCGGCGGAATGTTT
The DNA here is from genome assembly GCF_002895925.1 of Mixta theicola. Lineage (GTDB taxonomy): Bacteria > Pseudomonadota > Gammaproteobacteria > Enterobacterales > Enterobacteriaceae > Mixta > Mixta theicola. The sequence goes on from NZ_NWUO01000003.1 coordinate 280,875, forward strand.
ACCATCGGCAAAAATAAGCCGATGGTCATGCTGTTCACAAAATTTCGCCGCGTTATACACCAGCGTGGAGAAAAAAGGACCGTTATAAACCTCGTTAGTAATCACCAGGCCAATCATGCTGCTTTTTTGCGTAGCCAGCTGCTGCGCCAGCAGATTAGGACGATACCCCGTCTCGGCAATCGCTTTATATACCAGCGCCTTCACCTCTTCCCTGACGACGTTTTTACCATTCAACACGCGCGATACCGTGGATTTGGAAACCCCGGCGCAGCGCGCAACGTCCAGCATTGTAACCATTACAGCCTCGCTTATAGACAGAACGATCTCCCTCGGCAGGAGCGGCTAAAACGGCACTAGTATATCGTAAAGCTTACCGGACAGAGCAAGGTTATAACGCCGCTAGCTGACCGCCATCACCGGCGCGCCGGAGGCGACCGGGCCGTTATGAATATATTTAGTCATCTGGTAATCCTCGCTGTTTATGACCAGGAAAGGCGTGGTGATGTCGTAGCCGGATGCAATAACGTCGCTGCGCTGAAATTTAATCAGCGGCGTACCGGCGCTAACCCTGTCCCCTATTTTGACCAGCGTAGAGAAGTGCTTGCCGCCGAGCTTTACCGTATCCAGCCCAACGTGGATTAGCAGCTCTGCGCCGTTTGCGCACAGCAGGCCAACGGCATGATGGCTGTCAACCGTGCTCGCCACTTCGGCATCGCAGGGCGACACGATAACGTCCTCTTCAGGTATGATGGCGATGCCGTCGCCCAGCAGACCGCCGGAAAAGGTTTCATCGCTGACCTCAGCCAGCGGCAAGGCGTTGCCCGCCACCGGACTCATCAGCGTTAAGGTCGATGCCGATGTCGCGACCGGCGAAGCAGTTACCGTCCGGGCCGCCGAAGCTGGAGAGGCCGGCGCTGCCGGAGCCGCGCCGCGGGACTCATCCGATTTTGCTTCCGGCTCCTTAAAGCCCACGACGAAAACCAGGATAAAGGTGACCACCAGCGTCACCAGCACGCCCGTTACCTCACCGATAAAGGAGAGCGGATTTTCCGGGCTAATGGCGTTCACAATGGTCAACAGGCCCGGCAGTCCGGCATAGGCGTAGTAATAGCTGCCAAACAGGCTGGTAACGATCGCCCCAACGGCGCCGCCGATACAGCCGCAGATAAAGGGCTTTTTCAGTTTCAGCGTGACGCCGTAAATCGCAGGTTCGGTAATACCGAATACGCCGGTCAGCCCGGCAGAATAAGCCACGGTTTTAAAGCCGCGCTGCTTCGCTTTCAGCGCACAGGCAAAGGCTGCCGTCATCTGCCCTACCACCGCCATAGTCTGAAAGGCCTGGAATGAGTCGCGGCCATGCAAATCAAAGTTGGCCATCACCACCGGCGTAATGCCCCAGTGGACGCCGAAAATAACGATAACCTGCCAGACGCCGCCAATTACCGCCGCCGCCAGCGCAGGCGCGGTTTCAAACAGCCAGTTGTAACCCATCGCAATGCCATTGGCGAGGCCCGACGTCAGCGGTCCAATCAGTACCAGCGTCAGGGGAACCATAATCACCACACAAATCAGCGGCGTGAACAGCGGCGCAATAACCTGCGGTAAAACGCGTTCGACAAAGCGTTCAAGGTAAGAGAGCCCCAGCACCAGGAACAGCGGCGGCAGTACCGATGAGGTATAAACCGTTTCGGCCAGCGGAAGCGAGAAAAACGTTACCGCATTACCTTTGGCGATCTGCGCGGCAATCACCGCCCAGTCCGGATTGATCAGCGCACAGCAGCAAAACAGGGCAATAAACATATTGCACTTAAAAAATTTCGCGGCGGTAACGGCAATAAATACCGGCAGAAAGGCGAACGGCGTCCAGGAGATAAAGTTAAGCACGCTGAAGGCGCCCGTTTGCTGAAACGACGGCAGGAACCAGGTAACGGTAATCAGAATTCCCTGCAGGATGCCCGCCGCCGCCAGCACATAAATAATCGGCGCAAATACTGCGGACATGGTAGCAATCACCGTATCGAAGAAGCGCCTTTTTTCGCCGCCGCTTTGCAGCTTATCGGTATCCACAATCGCAGCAAGCGCATCATACACGTCCGCCACATGGGTGCCGATCACCACCTGGAACTGGCCACCGCTCAGCACCACGGTAATCACGCCGGGCAGCTGCTTAATATTTTCTACTGCGCCAGCGGGCACCTCTTTCAGCACCAGCCGCAGCCGCGTAGCGCAGCGGGAGAAGCCGATCAGGTTTGTTTCACCGCCTGTTTCCTGCAAAATATCAGAGGCTAATCTGGAATAATCTCTTATTTTTCCCATGGTCATTCCCTGCTGCTAAGTAGTTGAAACCGGTTTCATCCTGACATTGCCACTCGTTTCTGCAACCGGTTTCAATAGGATCTGTGCAACGCATCGCAATTTTTATACTTAGACAGAAAAGGACCAAATCGCTTCGCCTGGAGCGGCAACAGAGAAGTCAAAGAACTCATCGGAAAGATTGCTTTTCAGACAATAATGGGTAATACAGCGTTAATATTAGCCACGCAAAAATGAATTATCGGGTGAGATTAAGGCTTTACAGGGAAAGTTTGTTATTAATGATGCGGATTATTCACCGTTGTTGATTTATGGAGTTGGTACTTTTATGGCCTTTTCCGGCAATGGAAATTACCGTAATAAAGGTGATGTAATACCTTCCTCTTTTAATAGTTTTTGCGCAGCTATTCGTCCAGCCAGAAAGTCAGCACGGCGCTTAATAGCAATGAAAACGGCGCAGCGACAGCTCACTGCGCCTTATAACGTTAAGACAAGCTATGTTCGGTACGGGCGATAATATCGTCCTGCGCATCAGGAGAGAGTGCGGTAAAGAAGGCCGAGTAGCCCGCAACCCTGACCACTAAATCGCGATATTGATCCGGGTGCTTTTTCGCTTCGATCAGCGTTTCGCGGGAAACGATGTTGTACTGAATATGCCAGCCTTGATGATCCTCAAAGAATGTACGCAGCAGCGCCATCAGCTTCTGACGATCGCTTTCGTTATCCAGCGTCGCCGGGTTCAGCTTCTGGTTAAGCAGGACGCCGCCCAGAATCGAACCGGTTGGCAGCTTGCCTACCGAGCCGATAACCGCGGTTGGCCCCAGATGATCGGTGCCGGAAGCCGGGCTTGCGCCTTCCGCCAGCGGCGTTTTCGCCTTGCGTCCGTCGGGCGTGGCCATAGTTTGCGCGCCAAACGGCACGTTCGCTGAAATGGACGACGTGCCCGCATAGTAATTGCCGCCCACCGGGCCGCGGCCATAGCGCGGATTATGATAGTTTTTAATTTCGTCGATATAGGTCTGATACGCGCGTACCAGCAGCGCGTCGACGCTGTCGTCATCGTTGCCATATTTTGGCGCGCCGTTAATCAGGCGTTGACGCAGCTGTTCATGCGTTAAGCCATCAAAATCGCTGGCCAGCGCCTCCGCCAGCTGCTGCTGACCGATAATGCCCTGCTCAAAGACCAGCTTTTTCACCGCCGTCAGGCCGTTGCCAAGGTTAGCAATGCCAACCTGCAGGCCCGATACCCAGTCATACTTCGCCCCGCCCTGCTTGATGCTTTTGGCGCGCTCGATACAGTCGTCCACCAGCGCCGAGCAAAGAATATCGTGGGCGTTCTCTTCCAGCACGCTATCCACCACATATTCGATCTCTATCGATTTGCGGGTGTAATAACGAATCTGACGATCCCAGCACGCCAGCACCTCATCAAAGCTGCTGAAGTTGCCTTTTGACAGCGCTTTCTCCTGCGGCAAAAATACCTTACCGCTGGTGGCATCGCGTCCGCCCTCCAGCGCCGCCAGCATGACACGCGCAAAGTTAATAAAACTCATGCCGGTACAGCGATAGCCCCACTTACCGCCGACTGCGGTTTCAATACAGCCGATCGCGGCGTACTGATAAGCATCTTCCGCCTCGATCCCTAACTTAATAAACTCCGGGATCACGATCTCATCATTATTAAAGGCGGGCATACCAAAGCCGCAGCGGATCACCTGCACGCAGGCGTTAAGGAAATCATCACCGATCCCCGCGTGATAGCGCACGCTCAGGTTTGGCTGCGTGGAGCGCAAACGGCCGCATGATTCCAGAATAAGATATGACAGTGGATTAACCGCATCCACGCCTTTACCGTTAACCAGGTTTTGGCCGCCGATGGTGACGTTTTGATAGAGCGGACTGCCGGCAGAGGCTTTTGAATGCGAGCCGGAGCGGATTTTATTTACTTCCAGCAGCTTTAACCAGCAGCAGTGCAGCAGCTCAATCGCCTGCTCGCGATCCAGCGTCTGTTCCAGTTCGACATCGCGGCGATAGAACGGATAGAGATATTGATCCATCCGGCCAAACGACACCGAGTGGCCGTTAGACTCGATTTGCAGAATCAGCTGTATAAAGTAGCAAAGCTGCAAAGCCTGCCAGAAGTTTTCAGGCGGCTGATGGGCAATCACCTCGCAGTTTTCCGCAATCGTCAACAGCTCCGCTTTACGGACGGCGCGATCTTCCTGCTCTGCCATCTGGCGCGCCAGTTCGGCGAAGCGCTTGATATGATCGCTAACGCTTTCCAGCACGATAGCGATCGCTTTCAGGAACTGTTCGCCATGCAGATCGTCCAGCACGGTGAGATTAATGCGTGCGCGGCGTTCTGCCACTTTTTCACGCAGGCCATCCAGCCCCAGCTCCAGCAGCAGCGGGAAATTTACTGCCAGATGCGCATCGCCGGAGGTCATATTCCCTTCGGCCTTAATGATGCCCGTGGCGAGCAGCGCCTGCTGTTCATGGGTAAACATGCCGTAGCAGCGGTCCTGCACCGTCTGCCCGCGCCACCACGGACAAATTTCATGCAGCACGCGTTTATTTTCTTCGGAAACGGAAAAACCCGCGCCGGGACGATCGGCCAGATCGTCGATCTCTTTTTCGATCCAGCTTACGGTGTATTCCGGGAAAATCGGCGCGGCGCGCACTTCGCTCGCCTGATTGCCCACAATCAGCTCATCATGCTTAATCCAGAGGGTACGGTTCGCCAGATGATGCGCCAGGGCCAGCGCACGGCGCACCGGCACCGGCTTATCCATATTTTCCTGATAGATTTGCGTGTAGTGCTGCGCGCGTTCGGTGCAAACGGGCGGCTTAACAATGTGTATCAACGCTTGCTTATGGGCCTTGATACGTTCGCTCAGGGTATCGAGTTTCAGGGTCATGTTTTATCCTCTCAATGTCGCTGTCAGGCCTTTTTGTTTTGCGTATGACTCAGCAAAAGTTAATAGCATCGGGCAATCCAGCGGTTTATCCGATGCCAGATAGGGTTGATGTAGCAGGGCATATTTGTTCATGCCTAAGGTGTGGTAAGGCAGGAAATGAATCTCTTTGACGCCGAGCTCATCGGCGGCGAAGTTGACGATGTTGATAATTGCGCGCTGGTTGGCGTTAAACTCCGGGATTAGCGGCACCCGAATGGTGATTTTTTTGCCGGTCGCCGCCAGACGGCGCAGATTGTTCAGCACGCGTTTCGCCGAGCCGCCGGTCCATTGCCTGAAAATATGTTCATCAACGTGTTTCAGATCCGCCAGAAACAGATCGACATGCGGCAGCGAAGGTTCAATATAGCGCCAGGGTACATGCAGACAGGTTTCTACCGCGGTATGGATCCCTTCCTGCCGGCACTGGCGGAACAGCCCGGCCGCCAGCTGCGGGTTCATAAAGGGTTCGCCGCCGGAGAGCGTGACGCCGCCCGCGCTGCGCTGGTAAAAAGCCCGATCGCGCCTGATCGCCGCCATAATCTCTTCGGCATCTTTTTCTTCGCCACATACGGTCAGCGCCAACGTGGGACAGCAGTTTTCCAGCGCGGCGATATGGTCAGGTTCGATTTTTTCGCGCAGGATAACCAGGCCGCTTAAGGTTTTCTGAACCACCGTCGGGGCGGCCTGCTGACACAGATCGCATCCTTCAAGGCAGATCCGTGCGTCATATAACAGATCTTTCTGGCGGGAACGGCTTTCCGGATTTTGGCACCAGAGGCATCCCAGCGAGCAGCCTTTTAAAAACACCACGGTGCGAATGCCCGGACCATCATGCGTGGAATAGCGCTGGATATTAAAAATCATAAAGCCCCCTTTATTGCGCTTGAAGATTGGATAACTTTCGAAAGAAAACCATGTTGACTTCAGTCAATAAAAAAGGCGGCTCTGAGGATATACTCAGCAAAACTTGCTAAGCATCACGATTTCTTAAGGAACTATTTATGGAACTCTATCTCGATACCTCTGATGTCGCAGCCGTCAGGCGGCTGGCACCGATCTTTCCGCTGGCCGGTGTCACCACCAATCCCAGCATTATCGCCAACGGTAAAAAACCGCTTCAGGTAGTGCTGCCTGAACTACAGGAAGCGCTGGGCGGAAAAGGTCGGCTGTTCGCACAGGTTATGGCGGCTGAAGCCGGGAAGATGGTGGAAGATGCCCAAAAACTGCGCGCCATTATCAGCGATCTGGTGGTTAAGGTTCCGGTTACGGCGCAGGGGCTGGCGGCCATTAAACTGCTGAAGGCGGAAGGCATTCCAACATTAGGCACGGCGGTTTATGGCGCTGCGCAGGGCCTGCTGGCGGCGCTGGCCGGTGCGGAATATATCGCTCCCTATGTGAACCGGCTTGATGCGCAGGGCGGCGATGGCATCCAGACGGTAAAAGAGTTACAGCAATTGCTAAAACTGCACGCGCCAGGGACAAAAGTGCTGGCGGCCAGCTTTAAAACGCCACGCCAGGCGCTGGATTGTCTGCTGACGGGCTGCGAGTCCATTACGTTGCCGCTGGATGTCGCGGAGCAGATGATTACTGCTCCGGCAGTTACCGCCGCCGTTGAAAAATTTGAACAGGACTGGTTAACCGCTTTCGGCATGCCGGGTTTATAAGTCCTGCTAATTCATCAGATAACGAAAACCTTCAACCATGCAGCGTGCCTGAAGCCAGCCACGCTGCAGCCTGTCTTCGAATGAAAGCCGCGAAATCCGTTAAATAGCGCTCTGCCTCACACATTTCCGTTATCAATTCTGCTACATTTCCTTCACTAATTTACGAATGAAAGTTAAACTCTTTCATTCAACCAGGTCACCATCACCCTGAGCGGCGGAGAATATAATGAGTACATCTTTTACTTCATTAACCTTACCCACTGATTACAAAAAGAATATCGTTGAGATGAAACGCGCGATGCGTGAGCAAATTGGTGACGTTGAAGGTCTATTCCGCCAGGTGTGCGATAAAATCGAAACCGAGATTGCGGCAGCGCGCGAAGAAGAAAAGGCTAACGGCAGCGCCTGGGCGGAAGTTAACTATACCGATCTGGCGGCGGGCAATATTTCCACACAGCAGATTGCGCATATCAAGCGGCGCGGCTGTCTGGTGGTACGGCAAACGTTCAGCAGAGATAACGCCCTGGCGATGGATCGGTCAATGCTCAGCTATCTGGATGAAAACCACTTTGATGAGCTTTATCGCGGACCGGGCGATAATTTTTTTGGTTCGCTGGAGGCCTCGCGTCCGGAAATTTATCCTATCTACTGGTCAAAGGCGCAAATGGAAGCGCGCCAGAGTCAGCAAATTGCCGCCACGCAGACTTTCCTTAACCATCTGTGGACGTTTCAGCACGCCGGTGGCGACTGGTTTGATCCGGAAGTGAATATTATCTATCCCGATCGTATTCGCCGCCGCCTGCCGGGCACCACTTCCAAAGGGCTTGGCGCGCACACGGACTCCGGTGCGCTGGAGCGCTGGCTGCTGCCCGCCTACCAGAAAGTGTTCCGCAAGATATTTACCCATCGCTTTGCGGAATACGATCCGTGGGATGCGGCTTACCGCCCCGAAGTCAATGAATATGACGTGGATAACACCACCAAATGTTCGGCGTTTCGGACTTTCCAGGGCTGGACGGCGCTGTCGGATATGATTGCCGGACAAGGTCTGCTGCATGTGGTGCCGGTGCCGGAAGCGATGGCCTATGTGTTACTGCGGCCTTTACTGGACGATGTTCCCGAAGATGAACTGTGCGGCGTTGCGCCGGGCAGAGTGCTGCCGGTATCGGAGAAGTGGCATCCTCATCTGATCGCCGGGCTTTGCAGTATCCCGCCGCTGCAGGCGGGAGATTCAGTATGGTGGCACTGCGATGTAATTCACTCGGTAGCGCCGGTGGAAAACCAGCAGGGCTGGGGCAACGTGATGTATATTCCGGCCGCTCCGGCGTGTGCGAAGAACCTCGCCTGTGCCCACAGCGTACGCACCGCGCTGGAAAAAGGCGTTTCGCCGACAGATTTTCCGCGTGAAGATTATGAGCAGACGTGGGAAAACCGCTTCCAGCTAAGCGATCTTAATGCCAGCGGTCGCCGCAGCCTGGGCATGGAAGAGGATTAATTTCCTTTTTTATTAACGGCTTTTTAATGTGCCAGAAGTCTAAAGATTGATGACTTACCCAAAGCGCGGCGAATCCAGCCCAAATGCGATTCCGCCGCGCTTTTGATATACTCCCCTCCCCGGAACAGATGGTGAGACGTCAGATGAACGCAAGGCAATTACAGATAATTCAGCTGGTTAATGAGCGAGGAAGCGTCAGCGTCAGCGAACTGTCCCGTATTACTAAAGTTTCAGAAGTCACCGTTCGTCAGGATTTAAATACGCTGGAAAAAAGCAGCTATCTGAAACGCGTTCACGGTTCCGCCGTTTCTATGGAAAGCGATAACGTTGAGGCGCGGATGCAGGCGCGTTTTCCGCTGAAACAAAGCCTGGCGGAATATGCCGCCTCGCAGGTTCATCCCGGAGAATCGGTATTTATTGAAGGGGGCAGCACTAACGCCCTGCTTGCCCGCTATCTTGCCAACGACGACAGCATTACTATTGTGACCGTCAGCCATTACATTGCCGGGTTATTAAAAAATTCGCGCTGTGAAGTGATTGTCCTGGGCGGTCTGTATCAAAAAAGCAGTGAATCGGTGGTCGGCCCGTTAACGCGCAGCTGTATTCAACAGGTGCATTTTCAGAAAGCCTTTATTGGTATTGATGGCTGGCACCCCGATACCGGTTTTACCGGCAAAAATATGCTGCGCAGCGATATTGTTAATGCGGTGATGGCAAAAGATATTGAAACCTTTGCCTTAACCGACTCGTCTAAATTTGGTCTGATTCATCCCTATCCTCTCGCCCCGGATAAACCCTTCCGCCACGTGATTAGCGACCGGGGAATATCGCCTGAATATCGCCAGATTCTGCAGCGGCAAAATATTAACGTACATCAGGTACAGGAAAAATAGCGGGGCTTAACGTTCCCCGCCAGACGATCGGCAACGAATCCCGGTTAACTCAACGCCTGCGCTTTTAAGTAACGCTTCATCTTGTCATATTCATTGCTGACATACTGCTCTGCGGCGCGCTGATCAATAATAGGTTCAACGCGCACCGCGCAATATTTGTATTCGGGCGTTTTCGTTATTGGGCTAAGATTCTCGCCCACCAGCTCGTTACAGGCACCTATCCACCACTGGTAGGTCATATAAACCGCCCCTTTATTGGTCCGATCGCTTACCTGAGCGCGGCTAATCACCTTACCCTTGCGCGAATAGATCCATACCAGCGCCCGATCCTCAATGCCCAGTCGCTCGGCATCCTCATTATTGATCTGCACATAGCCCGGCTCATCCGCCAGCGCGACCAGTGCCGCACAGTTGCCGGTCATAGAACGACAAGAGTAGTGGCCCACCTCACGTACCGTAGAGAGAACCATAGGATATTCGTCGTTAAGTTTGTCCTGCGGAGCAAACCATTCGCAGGCGAAGAACTGCGCCAGACCATTTGGCGTAGTGAATTTATCCTTAAACAGCCAGGAGGTCCCCTGGTCGGCATCGGACTCATCCCGGCATGGCCACTGGATGTAACCCAGCTCGCCCATTTTTTCATAAGTGGCGCCGTAGAAGTTCGGGCATAAATGACGCATCTCATCCCAGATCTCCTGCGTATTGTTATAGTGCATCGGGTAGCCCATGCGGGTCGCAATTTCGCTGATAATTTGCCAGTCCGTTTTCAGGTCCCACTGCGGCTCCACCGCCTTGAAAAAACGCTGGAACCCACGATCGGCCGCCGTGTAGACCCCTTCATGCTCGCCCCATGAAGTAGATGGCAGAATAACGTCAGCCGCCGCTGCCGTTTTGGTCATGAAAATATCCTGCACAATTACCAGCTCCAGATCGCTAAAGGCTGTGCGAACCGCGGCCAGCTCTGCGTCGGTCTGCAACGGATCTTCGCCCATGATATAGGCGGCACGCACCTCCCCTTTTGCGGCCCGGTGCGGCAGCTCACTGATACAGTAGCCTGCGTGCGCCGGCAGGCTTTCTACTCCCCATGCGCGGGCAAACTTTTCACGGTTAGCCGCCTCGCTGACAGACTGGTAGCCAGGATAAGTATTCGGCAAGACGCCCATATCGCAGGCGCCCTGAACGTTATTTTGCCCCCGCACGGGGCCTACGCCAACGTGAGGCTTGCCAAGATTACCGGTAAGAATGGCCAGGCTGGTGAGCGCACGAACGGTTTCCACTCCCTGATAGAACTGGGTAACGCCCATTCCCCAAAGAATGGTTGCGGTTTTCGCCGTGGCATATAAACGGGCGCATTGGCGAATTTCCTGCGCGCTGACGCCCGTTATGTTTTCTACCGACTCCGGTGAATAAGCGGCAACGATTTTACGGTACTCTTCAAAGCCTTCAGAACGCCCGGCAATAAAGGCTTTGTCATAGAGATCTTCGGCAATAATTACCTGCGCAATAGCGTTAAGCAGCGCGATGTTTGAGCCATTACGCAGCGCGATATACATATCGGCAATCTTGGCAGTTTCAATTTTGCGCGGATCGCAAACGATGATTTTTGCCCCGTTACGTTTAGCATTAATAATATGATTGGCCACGATAGGGTGCGAATCTGCCGGGTTATAACCAAAGATAAAGACCAAATCCGTCCGATCGATTTCCGTTATCGCATTACTCATCGCACCGTTACCAATCGACTGCTGCAAACCAGCAACCGACGGGCTGTGACAGGCGCGTGCGCAGCAATCCACATTATTCGTACCGATAACGGCACGCGTGAATTTTTGCATCACATAATTGGTTTCATTACCGGTTCCGCGTGAGGAGCCGGTAGTTTGGATCGCATCGGGGCCATACATTTTCTTAATCGTATTCAGCCGCCCGGCGACATAATCCAGCGCTTCATCCCAGCCGACCGCCTCCAGCCTGCCACCGCGCTGACGACGTATCATCGGGGTTCTCAGGCGCGGCGTGAGTAGTTGAGTATCATGGATAAAATCCCAGCCGTAATAGCCTTTCAGACAAAGCGTGCCCTGGTTATTTTTCCCCATCGCCGCTTCAGCGCGAATAATTTTATCCTTATCAACCACCAGCTTAAGCTTGCAGCCCGATGCGCAGTAAGGACATACCGTTGTGATTTTTTTCATAAAGAGGCCCCGTTTCACCATGCCAGATTAAACAGCAGTAAATAGCTAAAGCGCTGGCTGATACCCAGTTCAATCGCGTTCTGTACCGGCGGTAGCGCCAGCAGGAGCAGCCATATAAGTGCAAATAACGTGCGTAACAACATGGCTATCCCCTGTTTTTCAACTGCTGTTGTTCTTTTTGTACCTTGCGCAGCAGCAGCCACATACGCACGGTGCGTACGGCCACGTTACGCGCTGCGGAACTGGGCGGGAGCGGATCGGGAACCGGCAATTCTTTGGCTGCTTTAGGATGCACAATACCGTTAAGCGTCAGGTTCGCGACGATAGCAACCAGCGTACCGATGGTGATACCGCTGTGCATAAACAGCTGCAGCATCGGGGGATATTGTGTGAAGAGACCGGGAACCAGCACCGGCATCATGCCCAGCCCTAACGTCAGAGCAACCACCAGCCCGTTATTATTATTGCGATAATCCACCTGCCCCAGAGTACGAATGCCTGACACGACAACCATGCCAAACATCACAATGCCTGCACCGCCAAGAACTGGTTTCGGGATCAGTACCACCAGCGCCGCCATTTTGGCGAAAATGCCCATTAACATAAGAATGATGCCGGAGAGTGACACGACAAAACGGCTGCGTACGCCGGTTAAGCCGATCAGGCCGACGTTTTGTGCGAAAGCAGAGTAAGGAAAGAGATTAAAAAACCCGCAAATCACGGTAGCCAGCCCGCAGGTATTCAGGCCGTTGCGCAGCATAACGGCATCCACACTTTTGCCCACGATATCGCCCGTGGCCATTAACGAAGACATGGTTTCAACCATCACCACCACCATCACCATAGAAAGCAACGCGACGGGCAAAAGGTGGAATTCAGGCCGGGCAAAATGCATAAACTGCGGTAAGTGAAACCAGGAGGTACTGTAAACAAGATTAAAATTCAGCGGGATAAAGAAGTTCCAGATCACCGTTCCGGTAATCAGGCCAATCAGGACGGCAATATTTTTAATCATGCCGGTGGCAAAAGTATAAAGATTAAGAATGATCACCAACGTAATAGCCGCCATCAGCAGCGAGAGCAGGTTGCCAAAATCGCTCATGTCGCTACTGCCGCCGCCTACCCAGACTCCGGCAACCGGCATAATCGACATGCCAATAAGCGTCACGATAGAACCCATCACCACTTTCGGAAAAAAGCGTATTAATCGGCTAATCCAGGGCGCGCAAAAAAGAATGAAAACGCCGGCGACAATTACCGCCCCGGATATTGCGCCAAGACCGTACTCTTTACCGATCAGCACCATAGGGATCAGTGCAGCAAAAGTACAACCCTGAATCAACGGCAGTTTACAGCCCAGCCAGCGGCCAATGCCCATTGACTGCACCAGAGTGGCCACGCCGCAAATAAACAAATCTGTGCTAATTAGCAGGATTATGTGCTGTTCAGGTAACCCTACGGCGCTTCCTATCACCAACGGAACCGCGACCGCACCGGCATACATCACTAATACATGCTGCAGTCCATAAAGGAACATTTGGCCAATAGGCAAAACCTCATCCACGGGGGACGATGATATTTGCGGGCTTAATACCGTTCTGGCGGATTTTTTCATAAACCAGTTCTCTTTTGTACGGCTCCTGCACAGTTAGGCGCCAGGAGCTACGATTCGAAGGCCTTCGCCTCCCTGGTCTGATGTTGCCATCAGGATGTTGCGCGCATGATGGGATAATGCGTAAGACGTGCCAGAATTGGGCAAAGCCTGACGCTAAAAAGGTATCTGTGAAGGGCGTCACGGGTTAGCGCGAAAAACTGCCAGCAACGAAACAAGAGAAAGTGAAACAGCGCCCTTTTTTCCCTTTGACGACGAAATAAAAGGCGATAAAACAATGCGCTTTTCTCACTTTGAGAGGTTACTTCTCATTCCGGGATACCTTTTACAAGCGCGATAAAACGCTCGATCCCCAGGAAAAGGGGACGTAGAGCGGGGAGGTAAATTGCGGAAAGAAATATCAACGCGAGGAGAAATGGCGGCGTCGGGAAAACGATCCTGACACCGCAGAGAGGGTTTACAACGCGGCCATACGCCGCCACATTTTTTGCGCAGCGATACGGGCTTTTTCATAAAGCGGCGCCACATCCAGTACAAAGGCTTTGTCCTGATAAACGGCCCGCCCGGCAACAAAAACGCTGTCAACGGCGGCGCTGTTCATGCCAAAAGCCAGATGCCCGGCAAGATTTTCCGCACATAGCGGAGTCGGGGCGGCGTAATCAAATAGGGTCAGATCGGCAGTGTAACCGGCCGCCAGGCGGCCAAAAGGCTGACCGAAGTTACGCTCAAGCAAAACATTGCCGTTATACAGCATCTGTAAAAATTTATCGGTGCCTGCCAGCCCGCCCGCATCACGGTGTTTAAACCAGGCAAATTTTAACTCCTCCAGCATATCGGAACCGATGCCATCAGTGCCCAACGCAGCCCATTTCACGGCGGGTAAATGCGAATTGTATCCTACGTGATTATTCATATTAGAGCGGGCGTTATGCACCAGAAAAGCATTGTGCTGGTTCAACAGTTCAATTTCCTGCGGCGAAATCCAAAGCCCATGCGCGATCAGCGTTTTTTCACTGAGAAGGCCGAACTTATTCAGGCGAACCAGCGGATCCATGCCATATTTATCGTGACTGTGAGAAACATCGTAGCGATCTTCGGCAACGTGAATATGCAGCCCTCGTCCGGTTTCTTTACAGGCCCCGGCAAGATGCTCCAACCCAATATCCGGTACGGTGAAAGGCGCGTGCGCCCCCATATGCGCCTCAACCAGATAATGCTGTGGATTTTTCCGTTTTTCCCTGTCGATCAGCTGCGCAAACTCGCTGTTTTCTTTGATTCCCGCCAGCAGCTCCGCCTGTCCGCCGTTACGATCGGTAGTTTCAAAACAGGTCATACCGCGCAGGCCCACATGAATAAACGCCTCGCGCAGCACCGCCAGCGAGCCCTGTATAAAAGCCGGTGAGGCGTGATGATCGATAACGGCAGTGCAGCCGTTTTTGATCGCCTCCAGCGAGCAGATAACGCCGCTGTAATAGAGTGACTCTTCATCCAGCGCCCGATCGAGACGCCACCAGAGGTTTTTCAGCGTGGAAATAAAGTCCGGACACGGCCCAATTGGTGCCATCACGCCACGCGACAGTCCCGAATAAAAGTGATTGTGGGCGCAAACCAGCCCCGGCATTACCAGCTTGCCGTTCATCTCTTTGACGACGGCCTGCGGATAGAGAGAGCTCAGATTTTCGCCCACCGCCACGATTTTATCATCGGCAATAACAATATCCGTTGCGGGATTGACCGAGGCGGGGAACAGCTCGACGGCGATACAGTTTTTTAGCAGCAGCATGTTATTCCTCCACGGTGCCTAATAAGTAATAGTGATGCTGACGGGTGTAATCGATAATCGCCGCCATTTCGGTCAGCGCTTCCGGCAGATCGACTATTCGTCGCTGTCCATCCAGCTTCAGCTGCCATATTTTCCCGTCGTGGCGGATACGTATCTCATCTCTGCCCAACAGGAAGCCGGGATTGCTGCTGTTATTAAAATCCTGAGCAAGGCTAAACAGCGTGATCTTGTCGGTATAAGGCTTGCCCTGCCACGGACAGAACTGCGCACAGTTGCCGCACTCATTACACAAGGCGTCGAGATGCAGGATCTGTTGACGGCTGTTAAAGCCCGGCACGGCGATGGCGACATTTGCCCGATTAGGACAAACATCAACGCATTTACTGCACACATAGTTGCAAGAAAGACAGCGCTCGGCCTCCTGACGGGCAAATGCATCAGGCGCATCAGAGGAAACCTGCCGTAGCGCAATGCGCCCTTTACGGGCATAAATTTCAAGCGGATCGGTATTCAGACGATAAGACGGCGACGAACCGTTGCTGATATTTTCACGCGCCAGGATAGCATCACAGGCCTTACGCGCGCCGCCAATGGCCGCCACAATTGAGGCCGGACCGCTTTGCACATCACCCATCAGGAAGACGTTCTCTAAGGTGGTTTCCAGCGTATCCGGATTGACCTCTGGGATCCCGTCGCGCCCCACCGTCAGGCCAAACTGCCGCAAGAGCTGTTCGTCGTTTTTTTCACCGGTCGCGGTAATTAAAGCGTCAAAATGTTGCGTCAGCGTCCGATCGGTGGCGACAGGACGGCGACGGCCATCCTTGCCCGGCTCGCCGGGCTTCATTACCCGTAGCTGCAGCGAACCATCAGGCTCATAACGTTCCGGATTAACCAGCGTCATGAAGGTAACGCCTTCGGCTCTGGCTTCGGCGATCTCTTCAGGCCAGGCGGGCATATCCTCTTCCTGACGACGGTAAATAATGGTCGCGCTATTAACGCCATCCAGTCGCAGCGCGGCGCGGGCACAATCCATCGCGGTATTCCCGGCCCCCACTACGGCAATATCGCCATACAGCGAAACCTTGTTCTGATTAAACTGGCGCAGGAAATGAAATGACGGCAAAACATTGGGATTATCGCCCTCCAGCTGGAGCCTGGCGCTGCTGCCGGCTCCAGTACCGATGCAGACATAGTGGAATCCCTGACGTTTCAGCGCGGCGGGCGTTATCCCTTCCTGACAGCCATACACAAATTTCACGCCGTGATCGGCTATAAAATCAATATCCTGCTGTATCAGCTCTGCGGGAATGCGGAAGCGAGGCACGATATTTCTGACTATGCCGCCAGCGTTATCTTCACGTTCAAACAGCGTGACCGGATGGCCAGCTCGCGCCAGAAAATAGCCCGCAGCCAGGCCGGCGGGCCCGGCACCGATCACCGCGACCGGATGTTTTTCACCGGATCCGGCGGGTTTGTGCCAGCGCTGACGGTAGCCTTCCCACCCTTTTTCACGCACGATTTTTTTGATTTGGCGAATATTGAGCGCATTGTCATAATCCAGACGAGTACAGTTGTACTGACACTGATGATCGCAGATATGACCGGTAATCG
The DNA here is from genome assembly GCF_002895925.1 of Mixta theicola. Classification (GTDB taxonomy): domain Bacteria; phylum Pseudomonadota; class Gammaproteobacteria; order Enterobacterales; family Enterobacteriaceae; genus Mixta; species Mixta theicola. Next base: position 297,395 of record NZ_NWUO01000003.1, read on the forward strand.
AAGGCAGGGCATTGCGTTGATAAATTAATGACAGCGCATCAACATAACGCCCCTCTCCGGCCAGCCGCAAATATTCCGGAATATCCTGTTTAATGGCGCAGGCGGTCACGCAGGGCGCGATATAACAATCGGTCAGCGGCAGCGGTCCGCCCGCATCGATCTCTGCTTTCCCTTTCCAGCTTTTTTGCGCCCAGTCAACTTCCAGCGCCAGTCTGGCCAGCTCGTTGAGCCGTTCGACGTCAATCCCCTGCTCCTGACGCGGCGCGCAGTTATCCAGCAGCCGGGCGCAGGTCGCCATACGTAAATACCCGCCCGGCTTCAGCAGATCCGTCGCCATAGTGATGGGCTGAATGCCGGTAGCCAAAATATCGCAGATATTGTACTGGCTGGCGCCGCCTGAATAGGAGATGGGCAACTGCCCGTTAAAATGACGCGAAAGCAGCGCCGCCACGTTTATTGACAGCGGGAATAATGCCCGTCCGGACATGTACATCTCATCGCCGGGCAGGCGTTTTTTATGGTTGCGGGTTCCCAGGGTGTTGGTCAGCTTTACGCCGAAGCTGAGCTGCCTTTCCTTTGCCAGCGCCACCAGACGCCCCAGCATATCCAGTGCCTGCGTCAGCTGTAGATCATGGCTGAAGGCCTCTTCATCCAGTTCAATATAGTTAAAACCGTTGCCATCAAGAATGCTGCGCACTTTGCCGTAGCCCAGCAGCGTAGGGTTTAGTTTGACGAAGGTATGAATCTTTTTCTCCGTCAGCATATAGCGGCAGATAGATTCAATTTCATCTGGCGGACAGCCGTGCATGGTCGAGAGCGTCACGCTGCGCACCAGGTGCGGATGGATCGTTTCTGTCAGCTGGTTCAGAACGGCCGGCGTGGCCTTAGCTAATAAGCGCCAGCCGCCGCGCTGAATAAACTGCGCCAGCTCCTGACGGTAACGGTTAAATTTCTCATTTTTGTCGGCATCCAGCATTTCATTGATGAACTTCTGCATCGGCGGCTGAGTAATGCCTTTGAGATCGTACCCCACGCTCATATTAAAAATAAAAGAGCGCCCCCGATCGGGATTACGCGGCGACAGCAGCGCCTCCAGCAGCCATAGCGCAAACCAGGCTTTGAGATATTCATCCCACGCTTTCGCGAGGGTAAATTCAGTAGACCATTCGGTATTAAACGCCTCATCGCTGGAATCGATACAGGGTTTCTCCAGCTCCAGCCGGTCGAGGATTTGTACGGTTTTCAGCTCAATAAAGCTGCCGCCGGTCAGCCAGGCGACAATAATATTGGGCGCCAGCTGCGTATGCGGCCCCGCCGCCGGGCCAATAGCCGTATCGCAGGTTTCGCCGAACAGTGAAATTTGCTTCTCCGGGTTACGGACATAAAATTCGTTTTCAGGAATGCCGAAAATGCTTTGTTCCTCTTCATATTCGGCACAGATGCGCGTCAGTAGCTCACTAAAAGGAATAGGACGCATAATGTCAGCCATACATTGCTCCTTGCTGAAATTTATTGTGTTTACCAGCCCGCTGCGCCATATCAGTTTCGTTCGCGCAAGCCGTTATTTGTTTAAAGCAACTTCCAGACCACTCCGGCCACCCTGGCGTTTTTAGGCGTGGAGAGTGATCGGTTTCTCATTCTGCTAAGTGAAATATCATCCGAAATTGTCAGAGTGATTCTCTGTTTCTCACTATGAGAAAAAAGCTTCCGATGGAAAATTTAACGTTTTGATTTTAAATAAAAAATAAGCGGCATAAGAGTTGCTAGGCATGACGTATCGGCAAAAAGGAGAAAAAGCGATGCGTTTATTTAACGAACTGGCGCGCCTTGAAGAACAGAATTGTGCCTTTGCCCTGCTGCAGATCATCGAGTGTCGCGGCTCCACGCCGCGTCATTCGGCGTGGATGATCGTCACCGAGCAGGGCGATACGGCGGGCACTATTGGCGGCGGGATGATGGAGCGGCTGGCCATTGATGCGGCGCGGGAAGCGATCGCGCAGGGCGCTTCCCGGCTCTTTGAGGCGCGGCTGGCGCGTCAGGGAGAAAATGCGGTAGGTTCAGATTGCGGCGGGGCTATGACCATTCATATTGCCGTTTATCCCCGTCGTCCGGCGCTTTTTCTGCTGGGCGCGGGCCATGTTAACCGCGAGGTCGCCAGGCTGGCCGTTGGACTTGGCTTCATCGTAACGCTGGCGGATACCTGGCCCGCTAATTTACAGCATCCTGATCTGCCAGCAGTATGCCGTCGCGTCGGCGGCAACGATTACGCCGCCATCGTGCCTCAGCTTGGTCTTGATGAGCAAAGTTATGTGATTATCGCCACCAACCATGAAGATCGCGAAGCGCTGGAGCAGATTATTGATTTGCCGTTCCGCTATCTGGGGCTGCTGGCCAGCACGCGAAAAGCCCACCATTTCCGTAATTTGCTGCGTAAAGAACATGGCCTTAGCGAAGAACAGCTGGCGCGGCTGCACGCCCCGCTTGGCCTGAGGATTGGCGCAGAGACGCCGGTGGAAATTGCCGTCAGCATTATCGCCGAGCTGATCCAGCTTTACCGAACCGGCCAGATTATCCCGGTATCGCAGCAGCAGGATCCGGCGTCTGCCGCCAGGCTAACGCCGGTCGAAAAGCCAGTACCGCTTAGCGGCTAATGGTTGTTCCGGTTAAACCGGCAATGCCGTCTTTGGCGCGCTCCAGCAGAGTGATTAAGGTTTTTCTGCCGGGGCGCGAGGCCGCAAATGTCAGGGCCGCTTCAACTTTTGGCAACATCGAACCCGGCGCAAATTGCCCTTCAGCAATGTATCCCTCGGCCTCTGCCACCGTCATATGATCCAGGCCGCGTTCTTGTGACGTATTAAAGTTAATCGCCACTTTTTCTACCGCCGTCAAAATAATCAGCATATCGGCGTTAAGATCGCGCGCCAGAATCGCGCTGGCCCGGTCTTTATCAATCACCGCGCTCACGCCCTTCAGAACATCGCCCTCCGCCACCACCGGGATCCCGCCGCCGCCAATAGTGACCGGCACCACGCCTGCAGCCAGCAACGCCTCGATCGCTTCAATCTCCACGATCTCTTTGGGCTCCGGCGAGGCAACAACGCGTCGCCAGCCACGGCCCGCATCCTGTTTAACCGCCGTTCCCTGGACTGCCAGCGAGTCGGCATCCTCCTGGGTTAAAAAGCTTCCAATCGGTTTATCCGGTTTGAGAAAAGCGGGATCGTTAGCATCGACGCGCACCTGAGTAATGAGCGAAGTGACACACTTGTGAATACCTCGTTTGAGCAGCATTTCTCGTATGGCATTCTGAAGATCATAACCGATATATCCCTGGCTTAACGCCACGCATACCGACATCGGCAACACGGGTGAATGCGTTGGCGTATGGGCCGCCGCTTCAAAAGCCTGCTGGATCATACCAACCTGTGGGCCGTTACCGTGCGTTATGACTAACTCGTGCCCTTCTTCAATCAGGTCGACAATAGCCGATGCCGTGGTATGAACCGCCTTCATCTGTTCGGTCAGGCCTTTGCCTAAGGCATTGCCGCCAAGGGCAAGTACAATTCTCTGCTTCATTTATTGACTCCAGGATGTTTTGAGAGGAAAGGTTTCCGGTGGATAAAACGCCCATGCCCGGCTTTGCCGCAAAATATCCCGTCCCGCCAGACTGTCTCTCCTCTTGAAAGCGTCATTACCGGCCAGCCGTGACATTTAAACCCCTCCCAGGGAGAATAATCGGCGTTGTCGTGTAGATCGGAATGCCGAATCACCTGACGCCGCTGCGGATCGAACAGCACCAGATCGGCATCGCTGCCGGACAGCAGGCTGCCTTTGTTTGGCCACAGTCCAAACAATCGCGCCGGATTTGCGCTGGTCAGCGCAACAAAGCGGGAAGCGCTAATCCTTCCTTTCGCCACCCCTTCAGAGAACAGCAGCGCCAGACGGTTTTCTACGCCGGGCAGGCCGTTTGGGCAGCGGGTAAAATCGCTGGCGGCCCGCGCCTGGCGCAGAGAATAAGGGAAGGTGCAATGATCGGTCGCTACCGTATCGATGCTGCCATCGTTGATGCCGCTCCACAGACTGTCCAACTCGGTATGAGGTCGTAGCGGCGGGCTAAGAATATATTTCAACGCGTCTTCCTGCTGATAATGCCCGATATCCAGCAGCAGGTATTGCGGGCAAGTCTCCATCCACACGGGCTGGCCGCGTGCTTTCGCCAGCTTGATATATTCCATCCCCAGACCGTTAGAAAGATGCACAATGTACAACGGCGCGTTACCGGCCAGCTGGGCCAGATTGATGCTACGGGCAATGGCCTCCGCCTCACAGGCCACAGGGCGACTTAATGCATGCCAGATCGGTGCCCGCTTATTTTCAGCAATAAACCGCCGACGGTTATGGGCGATGACCGCGTCATTCTCCGGATGTACCGTCGCCAGGGCGCCCACTTCTTTCAGACGCTCCAGCAAACGCAATATGTCGCCGTCACTCAGGTGATATTGATAGGTCAGATAGAATTTAAAACTGCTGATACCTTCCATATGCACCATCGAATAGAGCTCATCCAGTATCGCCTCATCTACATGCTGGATAACGCCATGAAAGCTGTAGTCAATCACCGCCTGGCCGCGCGCATCGCGATGATATTTTTCCAACTGATGATGAAGATTGCAGCCTGCCGGGCCAAAACCCATATGATCGACAATAGTGGTGGTGCCCCCACAGGCCGCCGCACGCGTGCCGCTATAAAAATCATCACAGCTCACGTCGGTGCCGGTATCAATATTGAAATGAGTATGGACATCAATACCGCCGGGCATCACCAGCAGGCCGCTGGCGTCAATAACCCGATCGGCGACGGCAGCGTCAATACAGGCGGCGGTTTTAATGATTTTTTCACGCTCGATCAGCACGTCACCCCTGTATTCCCGCGTATCGTCAACCAGCGTCCCGCCTTTAATCAGTGTTAACATGATACGACTCCTGGAGAGCCCAGGCGGGCGCTCCTTAGCGGCTTAACGATCGGTCTGTTGCAGCCATGCCAGCGGGATTGCCGCATACATCGCCGCACAGGTTACGAGGTGAGATTTCCAGGTTTTCTCATTGGGCGCATGCGCCTCTGGCTCTTTACCCGGTCCAAAGCCGATCACCGGGATACCGTGGCGGCCCATGATCGAAACCCCGTTAGTGGAAAAGGTCCATTTATCCACCGTCGGCTGTTGTTTAAACAATCCCTGATAAGCGGTGGTTAACGCGCGCACCGTAAAGTGATCCTCTGCCACTTTCCAGGTTGGGAAATAACATTCGGTCGGATAAGTAAGCCCGGTCCAGGAGGGACGGTCGTATTGATAGAGCGAAACTTTCGCACAGGCTTTTTGCACCGCCGGTAAGGCGCGGATCTCTTCCAGCGCGCCTTCCCAGCTTTCGCCCCATGTAAGACGACGGTCAATGGAAACGGCGCAGCTATCCGCCACGGCGCAGCGGCTTGGTGAGGTAAAGAAAATTTCAGAAACCGTCAGCGTGCCTTTACCCAGAAATTCATCGTTGCCCAGCCTGTCGGCCAACGTTTGCAGCTCCATCAGGATCGGCGCCATTTTGAAAATAGCGTTATCGCCGCGTTCCGGCGCGGAACCATGACAGCTGATCCCCTCGACCTCGACGCGGATTTCCATCCTGCCACGGTGACCGCGATAAATACGGCAATCGGTAGGTTCCGTACTGACTACAAATTCCGGGCGAATATTTGACTGTTCGATAAGGTATTGCCAGCACAGGCCATCGCAGTCCTCTTCCTGTACGGTGCCGGTCACCAGCAGCTGATATTCATCTTCCAGCCCCAGATCCTTGATAATCTTACCGGCATACACCATCGAGGCCATGCCGCCTTCCTGATCGGATGTTCCGCGGCCACCAATGATCTCATCATCTTCCATGCCGAGGTAGGGATCGAACGTCCAGTTGTTTATGTTGCCCACGCCGACCGTATCGATATGCGCATCCATGGCCAACAGGCGCGGACCATGGCCTATATAGCCCAGCACATTGCCCATTGGATCGATTTCAACCTTATCGAATCCAACTTTCTCCATCTCCTGTTTAATTCGGTGCGCGACACGTTTTTCATCGCAGCTTTCGCTGGGGATAGCCACCATATCGCGTAAAAAGCGCGTCATTTCCGGTTGATAGCGTTGTGCCAGCTGTAAAATGTCGCTGAAGGGAATTGGTTTAGCCATATCTGTGATCCTTATTTAATGATGTGATATTCCGTCTTTACCTTCCCAGACCACTTCACGGTAGTGCTGAGGGTCCGTATCGCCTTCGGTATTGATAATCAATACGCGCGAGTCTGGTGTGAGGTGGAGCTGTTGCTTAAGCAGATGATGCTGTGGGTGATGAGCGATAGCCGCCAGCACTCCCATGCCAGGGGCGCCTGATTCACCGGAAATAATCGCCGCATCCCCTTCAAGAGGATTGCCTAATACCCGCATTCCTAGCGCTGAAACACGATCTTCACAGGAGATAAAGTGATGTACGTTGTTACGCAGCAGCGGCCAGCCCAACGGATTAGGTTCACCACAGGCCAGCCCAGCCATAATGGTGTTTAGCTCGCCGCCAACGTTAACTATCTGGCCCTGCACGCCCGAACGATAAAGGCAGTCGGCGCGTTCCGGCTCAACCACAATAGCCCGTACGGCGCCGGGCCCGTAGTGGTCAACCAAATAGCCCAGCACCCCTGCCGCCATCGCGCCCACCCCAGCCTGAAGCAGTACGTGAGTCGGCGGAGCAGCACCAAGTTTATCCAGCTGTTCCACGGCCTCATCGGCCAGCGTGGCGTAGCCCTGCATAATCCAGGTGGGGATTTCTTCATAGCCTTCCCAGGCGGTGTCCTGCACCATATGCCAGCCTTTCTGTTGGGCATGGCGCAGCGTCAGACGCACGGTATCGTCGTAGTTCATATCCGTAACGATGCATTCTGCGCCGAGATCGGTAATGTGTTTAACACGCGCCGCGGAAGATCCTTTGGGCATATAGATAACTGCATGCTGGCCCAGCGCCTTTGCCGCCCACGCCACTCCCCTGCCATGATTACCGTCAGTGGTGGTCGCTAACGTGAGCGGCGGATGCTGCTGCTGGCGAAAGGTATCGAAAGAGAAGGTCGCAACATCCAGCTGCCAGATTTTGCACAGCAGCTGCGCCACCGCCCATGTGCCGCCTAACATTTTGAAGGCGTTAAGGTTAAAACGCTGTGACTCATCCTTAACCAATACTTTATCGACCCCTAAAACGCGGGCAAAGTTATCCAGCGAGTAAACTGGCGTTGGCTGATAGCCTTTAAGCGTGCAGTGAAAACGGCGCGCCTGCCTGGCGGCATCAGTATTAAATACTGGATCCCGCTGAGGCCGCAGATTAGCGTTGTCGGCAATCTGCATACGTAACTCGAATTGGGACATAGAGCTTCCTCAAGTCAAAACAACAGCGAACCGGCGGCAGTTTGCGTTTATTAGCAAACCGCGCGGGCCGCCCGTTTATTTACAGATGCGAGGCACGGCAGCCTCAAGACGTTTCGCCAGAATATCTGCCGGATTGGCAAACTTACGCGCCAGAATCATGGCGGCGATGATCAGCGGCTTCCAGCTCGCCTCTTTGTAGGTTGGGATGCGGTAACGCTCAAAAACGCTGGCCTCGACCTCGCCGTGTTCGCAGGAGACGCCGCTAATGTCCGCCGGCAGGCAGTGCATATATAGCGCGCTGCCGTTGCGAGTCAGTGCCATCATCTCTTCGCTGCAGTGCCAGTTCTGATGACGGGCATTTTCCGCCAGGCAGGTTTGCTCAAGAGCTTTCAGACCAGCCAGATCGTGGTTACGCAGCAGTTCGGTACGCTGCTGCATGATCTGCCACGGCGCCCAGGACTTCGGATAGACAATATCGGCATCTTTAAACGCCTCTTCCATCGACGAGACCTGCCGGAAGCTGCCGCCGGAGGCGTGGGCATTGTTAGCCGCGACGTCAAGAACGTCAGGCAACAGGCCATAACCTTCCGGATGCGCCAGCGTTACGTCCATGCCGAAACGGGTCATCAGGCCCACGATCCCTTGCGGTACGGAAAGGGGTTTGCCGTAGCTGGGTGAATAGGCCCAGGTCATGGCGATTTTTTTCCCTTTCAGCTTGTCCAGCGAGCCAAAATGCTCTTTCAGCCAGGCCAGATCCGCCATCGCCTGCGTGGGATGATCGATATCGCACTGAAGGTTAATAATCGCCGGACGCTGCGGCAGCACGCCGGACTGATACCCTTCGTCAAGCGCTGCGCCCACTTCCCGCATATAGGCGTTGCCCGCGCCGAGATACATATCGTCACGGATCCCGATCGCTTCCGCACAGAAGGCGATCATATTGGCCGTTTCGCGCACGGTTTCCCCATGCGCAATTTGTGATTTCCCTTCATCCAGATCCTGCTGCGCCAGCCCCAGCAAATTAAGCGCGGAGGCATAAGAGAAGCGCGTGCGCGTAGAATTATCGCGGAAAAGAGAAATACCGAGCCCATTATTGAAAACGCGGGTATCGATATTTCCGGCACGCATGAGTTTTAACGCTTCAGCCAGGTAAAGCACCTGCTCCAGTTCATCGTGCGTTTGTTCCCAGCTCAGTAAAAAATCTTTTTTATGCAAAGAAGATTTTTTCTCCCGGCTCAGCTTAATCAGTCGTTTTATTTCATCCATTATTTGCATACCTTTTCGAGTTAAACCGCAGAATAGACGTCGCCTGTTGATAAAAGGGAAAACGTTCTGGAATGGAACAAACAAGTTTTGTGCCAGGTTTTATCTCATCATAAAGAGTGTGGCTTTTATCATGTTTTTTAGCGCTATTTTGGCGCTACTCTGCTGGTAGAAGAAAAATAAACACGGTGAGTTCTGTTTGCCGGAGGGATCAAAATGAGAAAAGAAACTCCCGTTATCAAATTGAGAGAAGAACCAGGTGATAACGACGTTAACGAACAACGGGCGCCGCTGGCGGCGTTTAGTGATGAAACTGACAGCATCTCTACGCTGATGAAGATCCAAAAAACGGTGCAGCATTTCGCCGCTCTGTTAGCTAATGTGTTGCACCTGGAAGTTGAGATTGTCGATAACGCGCTGCATCGTATTGCCGGCACCGGGCCCTACAGCCAGCGGCTGGGCCAAATTCCTGCCAGCAATACGCTTTTGTTATCCGAGGTAATCGACAGGCAACGTGAGGTGGTTATTTTCGATTCGCAGCGTAATTCGCTATGCCTGGCCTGTACCCAGCGGGAAAGCTGCAAAGAGCGGGGATTCGTAGGCGTTCCCGTGATTTATAAGCAGCGCTGTCTGGGAGTGATCAGCCTCGTGGCGATTAATAACGATCAGCTGCATCACCTGCGCACGCATACCACTATGTTTATCGAATATATCCGTCATATTTCCACTCTGCTGGCGGCCAATATTACTGAGCTGCAGCAAAAAGAGAGCCGCATCGATCCATTTCTGGCATTTATAGCCCAGCAAACAGAACAGGGCGTTATTATTTTTGATGCACAACGTCGCATTATTTTTATTAATAAGTTTGCCAGTCAACAGCTGAATATTAGCGTTATCCCGCCATACCCGGCGGTCATCTCGCCTTTACTGGAAAAAAAGAGTGAGGAACAGGATATAACTCTTAGCCTTAACGATCATTGCTGGCGTCTGTATGGCCGTTGGCAAGAGAGCGATAATGGCGTATTACTGGTTTTGTTCCGTAGCCTGCAACAAATAAACGATCTGCGCGAGCCGAAAACGCCGGAAATAAAAAATCTGACGGGTGATTCCCGCGCGATGCGCAAACTTAAGGCGCTGATTAACCGTATCGCTCCCAGTCCGTCAAGCGTGATGATTATAGGAGAAAGCGGCACCGGCAAAGAGGTGGTCGCCCACGCCATCCATCGCTTAAGCCCAAGATATAACAAAGCCTTTGTCGCTATTAATTGCGCGGCGATCCCGGAAAACCTGCTGGAAAGCGAACTTTTCGGCTATGCGAAGGGAGCCTTTACCGGTGCCGCTCCCGGCGGAAAAAAAGGGTTAATCCAGTTGGCAAGTGGCGGTACGCTTTTTCTGGATGAAATCGGCGATATGCCGCTGACGCTACAGGCACGGCTGCTGCGTGCCATTGAAAGCCGGGAAGTCATGCCGGTAGGCGCCAGTCAGCCCGTTCAGGTCGATATTCGTATTATTTCCGCTACTCACCAGAACCTCCAGGAGAAGATTAGCCAGGGGCTTTTCCGCGAAGATCTCTATTATCGTCTTAATGTTGTGCCGCTTTACCTTCCACCGCTGCGGAAACGGGAAAATGACCTGGTTCTGCTACTGGATCATTTCCTTGTCCTGCATGCAGAAAGAGTTGGTCGCCCCGTTACCGGCGTTAGCCCGGAAGTATTGCGTTTGTTAAGCGCTTATCCGTGGCCCGGCAACGTAAGGGAATTAAGCAATCTGGTGGAGTATCTGGTGAACATTGTGCCAGAGGGTGAAATCATTGACAGTTCGCTGCTGCCGCCGGTTTATCACTTGCGCGCCTACCACGGTGATACGCCTGACGCGCCGGAAAACCCCTCCCCGACATCGATAACATTTCCTGCCGCATCGATAGAAAACGATGCGGTATCCAACCTGAAAACGGTAGAAAAAACGCTGATTGAGGAAGCGCTTCAGCGCGTTCACAATAAAAAGCAGATCGCTGATGAACTGGGGATCGGTGTGGCAACGCTCTATCGTAAAATCAAAAAGTATGGTCTGACGTAAGTGAGACGCGTAACAGCTGTTGATACTGGACTGGCGTATCCAGATCCCAGTGAATTGAGGGGGTGGCAACCGGAACAGACTGCCGCCCTCTCGCTTTAACCAGGGTTTTCAGATTCGTATCGTCTTTCGCCTGCAAAATAATTTCACGCATATCAGCCGGCAGCAACACCGGATGCCCACATCCGCCATCATATTCCGGTACCAGACAGCGGTTGTGATAACGATGCTGCCAGAGCGCCGCATAAATATCCCCGCTCAGCAGCGGCATATCGCCAGGCACCACAAAAAAATCGCCGGGCGTAAGCCGCTTAGCTCCACAGCGAATGGAAGAGAACATACCCTGAAGATAATTATCGTTATGGCACAGCGTTATCCCGGCACGGCCTGCATAACGCTGGCGCAGCCGCGCTCCCTGATAACCGGTCACAAGCACTACCCGATCGCAAAATGAAAGCGCATTCTCCAGGGCGCTATCCAGAACGGTGATGTTTCCCCAGGGCAGCAGCATCTTCCATTCACCCATGCGCGAAGAGAGTCCCGCAGCCAGCACCAGACACTGTTTCTTCGCGCCTCCGTTGCCGATCATTATGCCTCTTCCAGTACCGCTTTTATCGATTTGATAATCGGACGATAGCCGGTACAACGACACAGATTCCCTTCCAGCGCATCGTAAATTTGCCGATCGCTGGGTTGAGGCGTGGCGTCCAGCAGCGCTTTTGCGCTCATTAAAAAACCGGGAGTACAGAAGCCGCACTGCACGCCGCCGTGGCGAACAAAAGCAGACTGAAGCCGCTGCCCTATTTTGTCCTGACGAAGCGCTTCCACGGTGGTGATTTGCGCACCGTCACACTGAGCCGCCAGTAACAGACAAGAGCAAACCGCTTTCCCTTCCATAATCACCGTACAGGCACCGCATTCGCCAACGGAACATCCCTCTTTTGTCCCGGTAAGCTGGAGATCTTCCCGCAGAAAATCAATCAACCGGCGATTATCATCAACCTGACGCCGTACGCGAATACCGTTTACCTTAAGTTCGATTATATTCATCGCTTACCTCACCTTATTATTGTTGCGCAGCCAGGGCTTCTTCCAGCATCTGACGCAGCATCTCAACGCCTACGGGCACCTTGTAAGCAGCAGACCAGCGCGAACCAATAGCCTCATTAAGCAGACTGTGCATTACCGATGCTCCCTCTTCTATCAGTTGAGCATCCAGACGACGACCGGTAAGACATTTTTCCAGCTTGATCAGACGCTGTGGCTTGCTGAACATCGCACCGTCAACCAGGCGACAGCGGATCAGGTTTTTGGCGTTATCGATGACAAACTGGCCGGTAAGGCTCTGGCGCGTGATATTAAGCGCGTTGCGACGGCCTAACTGCAGGTAGCGCTGCTGCAGGCGTTCATGCTGCAACGGCGGCGGCAGGATCACGGCGATTAACAGTTCATCCGGCTGCAGCTGTGTGCGATAGCCTGCGGTAATAAATTCGCTAAGAGGAACCCGACGGACGCCACGCTGCCGACTTTGCAGCTCAACGTCAGCATCGTACATAATCAATGGCGGCACCGAATCGGCACAGGGCGCCGCATTGGCGATATTTCCGCCCAGCGTCGCCCGATTACGTAGCTGTAATGACCCGATAGTGTCACAGGCGGTAACCAGCAGCGGGTAGTTTTTCTGCACCAGCGGGGAAGCGGTCAGATCGCTAAAGCAAACGCCCGCGCCAATCGCCACGCCTCCCTCTGCGGTTTTAACCAGCTCTTTTAGCGCTTTTATGCCTGATATATCCACCAGCGCCACGGGATCGTTTGTCAGGCGCGCCTGCACCAGGATGTCCGTCCCGCCGGCAACCGGGCGATATTGACCTTCGGCCAGATAATCAAGCGCTTCAGCCAGCGTTTTCGCCCGCCGCAGCTGCAGCGTATTGATACGCAATATCTGCTTTTTCTCGCCCGACGACACCATCAGTTCGCTTTGACGCTCCGGCTTTTTCAGCGCATATCCCAGCTTGACCTGTTCCAGCGTTAGCGGCAGCGTGTAGTTGCGCTGACCCATAGCAAAACTCACGGCATTATTCAGTGCGGCAGCCCCCAACTCAAGCACGGGCTCGCCCAGCACCTTCGCGCCATATGGCCCGGCTTTATCATGATTTTCGACGGCGATGATGTCGATTTCAGGAATATCTTTGATGGTCGGCAATAGATAGGTATCAAAGTTTTCCGACTTAACGTCACCTTGTTCAATATTGAAATCTTCCAGCATGCCGTAACCGATCATGCCCTGAGCAATGCCGCCGCACACCTGACCTTCGAAGCCGACTTTATTAATGACTTTGCCAACGTCATGAACCGCAGTGGCGCGTGTGATCTCAATTTTTCCCGTGCGGGTATCAAGCGCAATATCAGCCACCTGGCAGCCATAAACCCAGGTGAAATAGGGGCTGCCGGTGCCTTTTTCTTCATCCCAGTGAATATCCGGCGCGACATGCCAGCCATAAGCAGAGAGGTTTGCTCCGGTGGCTTTAGTGAGGTTAACCACGTCAGCAAATGACAATCGGTTATAAGGGTGATGACGATTAAAAACCCGCCCATTTTCCCAGACCAGATCGTTATTATCCTGAATATCCAGCCGCTCAGCGATGGCCTGCGCCATGCGCCCTTTTATTTTTTCCGCCGCGCTCAGCACCGCCTGCCCACCCATCAGCGTGCCGCGTGAGGCAACGGTGGAACCGCCATCGGCAATCATCGCCGTTGCGGGCTCGCTAAAGGTCACGCTCTCCAGCGGAACGCCAAAGGCTTCGGCGGCGATCAGCGACATCGTGGTTTGCAGCCCCTGACCGTTCTCTGAAACGGAGGTAGAAATATTGATGCTGGCATCGGCATTCACCTGAATCAGGGCGGACGATGCGTCCAGCCCCTCGGCTCCCAGCGAACAACCGCGATGGCTCAGCGCCAGCCCGATGCCATATTTTATTGGCCCTCCGGCCGCATTCAGGGCGGCATAATGGCGGCGCTTCTCTTCAAATTCTGTTTTATCGATCGCTTTCTGCAGCACTTCGCTGGCTGATACCGTATGCCCGGAGAGCACCTGCCCGGCCATACTGGTATCTCCCTGCTGTAGAATATTGCGCAGACGTAGCTCAACCGGCGAGAGCCCCATTGCCTGTGCAACCTCATCCATTAAGGATTCATTGGCGAAAATAACCTGCGGCGCCCCGAAACCGCGATAGGCGGAGGTGTAGTTATTATTGGTATAAACCCCGGTAACATCGATGCGCACATTAGGAATGTTATAGGGGCCTGCGGCCTGCACCGAACTGCGCCAGGTAACGAAAACGGTCTGCCCTGCATAGCTGCCGCCATCCGCCAGAACATCGATTTTAATGGCCTGAATACGCGCATCATCATCAAGACCAATTTTATATTTCATGGTATAGGGATGGCGTTTATAGCTTTCCCGCATAGATTGCTCGCGGTTATAGGTCATTTTTACTGGACGGGAGGTCAGCCATGTCAGCAGCGCCGCACGGCAGGCAAGGTGATCGATAATATCATCTTTGCCGCCGAAAGAGCCGCCCAGCACTGAGCGCTTAACATTTACCTTTGACTGGGGCAGCCCAAGATATTTAGCGACAAAGCCGCGAACGCGGTGGGCATTTTGTATCGATCCATAGACCGTTATGATTTGTTCATTATCGTCATAGCAGGTGGTAATAGATTCAGGTTCTATATAAGCATGTTCCTGAAAGCCTACCTGGTATTCATGTTCAAAAATATGGGTTGACGCGGCAAAGCCGGCATCAATATCACCTTTCACCGTGAAATGATGATTAATAATATTGTTACTACTACCGCTGTGAATTAAACGCGCACCGGGCTGGAGCGCTTCCTGCGGGGAGGTTACCGGCATCCAGGGCTTATACTCTATTTTTATTTTTTCCGCCGCCAGGCAGGCCGCTTCATAGGTTTCTGCCGCCACAACCGCCACGACATCGCCGCGAAACGCAATTTCCCGCTCTACAATAGGCGGATAATCAGGAATAACCACCCCAATCCTTTTTTCTCCGGGAATATCTTCCCAGGTGGCGATTTTTACCACTCCCGGCACTTTCGATGCTTCAGAAAGATCCACCGATGTAATCTGCCCGGCGGGAATATCCGCATAGCGGCAAACGCCATACAGCATATTTTTCATTACCAGATCGTCGCCGTAAACGGCCAGCCCTTTTACTTTGGCGGCACCATCCGTTCGCGGCACTTCACTACCCACAATTTTTGTTTCCATTAGCGTGTTATCTCCCTGGTTCAAATACCAGATTGCTCACTTTCATTCAGGTATCAGCAAGGGATGTGCCAGGAATTAATAAGTCAGACGCGAAGGAACTGAGTTGTGATGTACGCCAATAAAATTGCGGAATTAAAGTCTGTATCTAACCTTTTTTCCTTACATAACGAAAAACCCTTTTTTCACTGTGACGTACTTTTATCAAAGTGAGAAAGCGAAATGAGAAGAAAAGAGCCCCGACCTGTCGCCTCAGCGGTAAAGTCGCTGAAATATTTGAGATGCTCCACAAAGTTAATTCAAACCCGGAACAGGGGGAATATTGCGTACGTTTATTGCATATCTCTGAGGCGTGAGAGTAATGGCGGAAATAATAACAAGGGACGTAAATGAATAAATTTATTGTTACCGATCCCCAGGAATGTATCGGTTGCCACGTCTGCGAAGTCGCGTGCGTCGTGGCGCATAATAATCATCTCTGGCCAGAGGAACGCTCGGCATTTATACCGCGTATTCAGGTTATTTTTCAGGAGAAAAGCAGCGTTGCCGTAACCTGCCGTCATTGTAATGACGCTCCCTGCGTTGAGAGCTGTCCCGTTGATGCGCTGCATTTTGGCGAGCGGTCGATACAGCTTGACGAGCAGCGCTGCATCGGCTGTAAAAATTGCCTTGTCGCCTGCCCTTTTGGCGCCATTGAAATGGTTTCCCGGCAAGATCCGGCGGTGGCTATCGCGCAGAAATGCGATCTTTGCAGCCATCAGGCCTCTCCGGCCTGCGTAGCCAGCTGCCCTACCCAGGCGCTGCAGCTGCTGGACGATGCGGCGTTGGAGGCGCTGCGGCATCAGCGTCAACGCACCGCCGCCGCCGGCGTCTATCAGAAAAACGCCGCGCCAGGCTTAGCGGCCCGGTTACTGGATAAACCTGAGCGGCAGGGAGCGATAAAAATCGCCGCAGCACAACGTAAAACGCATTTTCAGGAGATCTATCAGGGGCTGGAGGCAGATCGCGCTGGCAACGAAAGTCGGCGTTGTCTTTACTGCGCGCAAAAGGCCTGGTGTAACTGGGCTTGTCCGTTACACAACGCGATCCCAGATTTTATTCGTCTGGTCAACCAGGGCCATATTCTGGAGGCAGCGGAGCTGTGCCATCAAACCAGCACCCTGCCGGAAATATGCGGCCGGGTTTGCCCGCAGGATCGCCTTTGCGAAGGCGCATGCACCTTAAAAAGCCGCAACGGCGCAGTAACCATCGGCAATCTGGAACGCTATATCACCGATACCGCTTTTGAGATGGGCTGGCGTCCTGCGATCGGCGCGATGACACCGCGTACTGAAAAGGTCGCCATTATTGGCGCAGGCCCAGCCGGATTAGGCTGTGCAGATATTCTGGCCCGTGCCGGGATCCAGGCAGATGTTTTCGATCGCCATCCGGAAATCGGCGGCCTGCTGACCTTTGGTATCCCGCCGTTCAAACTGGATAAACAGCTTATGGCGCGCCGACGCGACATTTTCAGCGCTATGGGCATCCGGTTTCATCTTAACTGCGAAATCGGTCGCGACGTTCACTTCAGCGAGCTGATGGCAAAGTATGACGCCATCTTCCTCGGCACCGGCACCTACGGCTTATTGCAGGCTGGCCTGGCTCATGAAGATGCGCCTGGCGTGGTGCAGGCGCTGCCGTTTCTGATCGCCAGCACCCGCCGGGTAATGGAGCTGGAAGAGGATCCACGCAATCCCTGGGTTAATGTGAAAGGAAAAAACGTTGTGGTGCTGGGCGGCGGAGATACCGCAATGGATTGCCTGCGCACGGCTATCCGTCGCGAAGCGGCCAGCGTGACCTGCGCCTATC
Organism: Mixta theicola; assembly: GCF_002895925.1. Taxonomy (GTDB): domain Bacteria; phylum Pseudomonadota; class Gammaproteobacteria; order Enterobacterales; family Enterobacteriaceae; genus Mixta; species Mixta theicola. Next base: position 314,312 of record NZ_NWUO01000003.1, read on the forward strand.
GGCGCGATGAAGCCAGCATGCCCGGATCAAAAAAAGAGGTGATAAACGCGCGTGAAGAGGGCGTCGAGTTTTTATTTAACGTTCAGCCGCAGCAGATTCAGCGGGATCGTAAGGGCCGGGTTAACGGCATCAAGCTGATACGTACCGTGCCCGGAGAGCCTGGCCCTGACGGCCGCAGAAAGCCGCAACCCGTTAAAGGTTCAGAGTTTGTGCAGCCTGCTGATGTGCTGATTATGGCATTGGGTTTCAGGCCGCACGCGATGCCGTGGTTAGACCAGTACGATATAAAACTTGATAACTGGGGATTGATTAAAACCGGCGGCGGCGAACGGCTTGCCACTCAAACCAGCCAGCGCAAAGTTTTTGCCGGCGGGGATGCGGTGCACGGCGCCGATCTGGTTGTTACCGCGATGGTTGCTGGCCGCCAGGCCGCACGCGATATCTTGACGATGCTGGAACATCAGCCGGCTCAGCTTAAAGCTATGCAGGAGGCACTATGACCGATTTTATTCTTGTTGATGCGCAACGATGCATTGCCTGCCGGACCTGTGAAGTCGCCTGCGCGCAGGCGCATTTACCGCAAGGCGGCGTCAACACCACCACCTTCTTTCCACGGCTTAACGTATATAAATTAAGCCAGTCAAGCGCGCCGGCAATATGTCATCAGTGTGAAAATGCGCCCTGCGTCGGGGCCTGCCCAACCGGCGCCCTGACCCTGGATAAACATCTCGTGCAGGCCGATTCGTCGCGGTGTATTGGCTGCAAGAACTGTATCGTCGCCTGCCCTTTTGGTTGTATTTCTATTGAACCGTCAGTTAATTCCGGCAGCGCTGAAATCATTAAATGCGACCTGTGCGCCGCGCGCGAGTCGGGTCCGGCCTGTGTGGAAGTCTGCCCAACGTTTGCGCTGAGGCTCCTGCAGGCGGGCGAACTTAACGCTTTGAAGGATAAACGGGCAAAAGAGACCGGACACAAAGCTTTTCTGCTCCATCCGTAATCCCGTCAGACGTTTGGATTGCGATCGCTTATAGCCGTGCCCCAGGGGCACGGCTGGTCACCGCTACTTCAAATTATCCTTAAAGAAGGTGCCCAGTTTGGCAAAAGGAATCAGGTCAGTACGGTCATACAGATCGACATGACCGGCGCCGGGAACGATATACAACTCTTTCGGCTGCCCGGCGTGTTTATACGCATCTGCGCTGAATTCTTTCGAATGCGCCTGGTCGCCGGTAATAAACAGCATTGGGCGCGGTGAAATGGTTTCTATATCGTTGAACGGATAGAAGTTCATAAACTTGCCGATACTGCTCAACATGGGCTTCGTCGTCAGCTCTGCTTTCTCGCCCTGCGGAGTATAGCCACCGCGCTCAGTACGGTAGAAATCGAAGAATTCACGCTGAATGGCCGGGGTTGAATCATCCAGCTTGTTAACCGTACCGGGGATATAGGCAGTCTCTCCGCCTTTGAACTCGGCAAACCGCTGTTCAATCGCCGATTTAATAAAGGCCTTACGCTGTTCCAACGTTTGAGAATGCTTCAGACCATTACGGAAAGCAGAGCCCATATCATACATGCTAACCGTGGCTACTGCCTTCATACGCGGATCAATTTTGGCCGCGCTGATAACGAAGCTGCCGCTGCCACAGATACCCAATACGCCAATTTTTTCCGGATCAACGTACGGCTGCGTGCTCAGATAATCGACCGCCGCGCTAAAGTCATCGGAATAGATTTCCGGCGAAATCAGATGGCCCGGCTTACCTTCACTTTCCCCCCAAAAAGAGAGGTCAATTGCCAGCGTCACAAAGCCCTGCTCCGCCAGCTTTTGCGCATACAGGTTCGAGCTTTGCTCTTTTACCGCGCCCATTGGATGACCAACGATAATGGCCGGATTTTTAGCATTCTGCTTCATCTCGTTCGGGATAAACAGATTGCCGACGACCTTCATCCGATACTGGTTTTTAAACGTCACCTTTTGCTGGGTAACTTTATCGCTTTTGTAGAAATTATCTGCGCCATTAGACATATCGGCTGCGGTGGCGGCGAACGAGCTGATTAACAGCCCCAGCGCCAGAGTCATGTTTTTCATGGCATTAAGCCCCTATGAACGTTGTGTGTGTTTACGTGATGTCAGAAATGTCAGTGCTGCGGCGCTAATTAGCAGCCCGCCACTCAGGGCGAAGGTGCTTTGCCAGCCGCGGTGGTCAAACGCGAAGCCTCCAATCGTTGAGCCCAGCGCAATAGAGAGCTGGATCACCGCAACCATCAGGCCACCGCCCGCCTCGGCATCGTCTGGTAGCGTGCGGGCTACCCATGTCCACCATCCGGTTGGCGCGGCGGTAGCCATCAGCCCCCAGCAGCCCAGCAGCGGCGCAACAACCCAGACGTGGTGACCCGCCAGCATCAGCGTCCCGGCAATGGCAGCCATCAGTAAAGGTATGGCGATCAGCGTCTGGTAAAAAACCGCTTGCAAAAATACGCCTATTACCAGCGTGCCAATAAAACCCGCCACGCCGATGGTTAACAGCACGATTGATAGTATGGTGACATCCACCTGCGTCACCGTCTCAAGGAACGGGCGCACGTAGGTGAATAGTGAAAACTGCCCCATAAAGAACAACCCGCAGGCCGCCAGGCCAAATGCGACGACAGGGCGAGCGAATAAACGAAAAACCGTGCCGCCAGACTGACGGCGCTTATCGGTTTTCATCGCAGGCAGGCTGAAGCACTGCCAGATGAAGGCAACTACCGCCACGGGTACCAGGCAGAAAAATGCCCCGCGCCAGCCAATGACTGCGCCAAGATAGCTGCCAAGCGGTGCCGCCACGACGGTAGCCAGCGCATTGCCACCGTTAAAGATGGCTAAAGCGCGGGGAACCAGATGCTGTGGCACCAGGCGCATAGCAGTGGCGGCGGACATCGACCAGAATCCACCGATGGCAATACCAATCAGGAGACGTCCCACCATGTAAACCTGATAACTGGAGGCCATGGCGATAATCGCTCCTGAAATTGCCATCAGTACCGTCATTCCCAGCAGCAGAAATTTACGATTCAGATTGCCGGCAATGCGCGAAATTGCCAGGCTGGTCAATACCGCCAGCGCCCCGGAAATGGCAATCCCCTGCCCTGCCAGCCCTTCCGTTACGCCTAAATCTGTGGCGATGGGCGTCAGCAGGCTGACCGGCATAAATTCCGATGCAATCAGCACAAAGACGCATAACGTCATGGCAAAAACGCCGCTCCAGTACGCGTGCTCTTGGTGCTGTGATGTTTCGCGGGTCAGTGTGGACATTAGCAGCTTCCTCTGAATATCTACCCGACCAGATTCAGGCCAGCCGGGGCCGGACGCTATTCACGGGAATAACATCAAAAAGTGGGTAAAAACGAAAAGCGATATTGATTCATCGCTGGGGTTATCGCTTGCTGAAAATTTTACACGACAGGTGTAGGCTGACTAGCTAATGAATACTTAATGGGCTTATAAGCATTGCTTATTAATGAGAGCGCCTCGCTGATGAAACGCAATCTGAACGACCTTCTCTATTTTGTTACCGTCGCACGCGAAGGTAGCTTCACTCGTGCGGCCGCTCACCTGGGCGTAACTCAGCCTGCGCTCAGCCAGGCGATCTCCACGCTGGAAGAGCGTATGCAAATCCGCCTGCTCACGCGAACAACGCGCAGCGTGTCACCTACCGCAGCCGGAGAACGGTTATTACAGGTGGCAGGCAACCGCATTGATGAGATAGAAGCCGAACTGGATATGCTCACGGAGCTGCGTGACAAACCCGCAGGTACGGTGCGTATCACCTGCGGGCCAAACGTTTTGCGTACCACGCTGCTGCCGAAGCTGACGCCACTTCTGCAAGAATATCCGGATATTCATATCGAGTTTGATGCTAACCACGGTTTCCGCGATATTGTGGCCGATCGTTTCGACGCGGGCGTGCGGCTGGGAGACACTATTGATAAGGATATGATAGCCGTGCCCATTGGCCCCAAGTTACGTATGGCGGCGGTGGCGTCGCCGGACTATTTTTCACGTTATCCCGTTCCTCAAACGCCACATGAACTAACGCAACACCGCTGTATTAATCAACGGATGATAAAATCTGGCGGACTCTATGTCTGGGATTTTGATCAGGATGGTGGCGATCTGAATGTGCGCGTTAGCGGGCAACTGATATTTAATACATCAGAACATATTGTCGATGCGGCGCTGGCTGGGCTGGGCATTGCCTTTCTGCCGGAAGAGGAATTTGGCTCACATATCAAGGATGGTCGCCTGGTTCGCGTGCTGGAGCCCTGGTGTCGGCCCTTCCCCGGTTATTATCTCTATTACCCCAGCCGCAAACAGCCTTCCCCGGCATTTTCACTGGTTTTAGACGCGCTGCGGGTGCGGAAAAAACGGCAACCGGCAAACAACAGAGCAGTGAACTAATGCAGTTCTGTATTGCTGCGACCGATTATCACCGCACCCGTTATCCAGGTGCCGCCAGTTTCGCCCCTAATGATGGGGGCACTGGGGATAATGAGAACTTTGGCTCCAGTAAAAAACCGCCCAGGGGCGGCCTGCTATGATGTTACTCTTCAGCCTGAAACGTCGCCGTTCAGCCTGTTGAAGAGAATGTTTCTCATGGCATCAGAATCCATCGGGCCGAGGTTCATCCATGTAAGGATCTGGCGATCGTTTTTAATATCGTGTTCAGAATAAACCCCATGAATATCACCCTCATCCAAAGAATAAAGGACGGCTATTGATTGCGCTGGACAATCGTGGGGCTTACAACCTGATAACGCAAGATACCTTTTCCCCTTAATGGTTATTTCATTTGCCGGGAAACTTGTCCCGCCGATTTTTACCCATGATGGAAGCTTTTGCTTAGCAATAAGGGAGTTATACGCTTTTCCGGTTTCTTTGTTTTGTATGAAATCGAAAAGGTATGGTTGGCCTACCGCGTTAGCTATTAAAGGCAAACCAGTCAAAGCCGCTATCAATAACGTTTTTTTCATATCGTTTCTCTTATTTATTTCGGGCCCAACGATACATTATCTTTTTAGCCGCTGTTTGTCAGGCGCATTCGCAAACGTGCCTTGTGATGGTCACTTTACTGTTTCGATAACAGAGCCGAGTGGGTTCGTCACATACAACAGCCTGCTGGATAAACGTACTGGCATTCAGTAACGACCATACGCCAGCCGTTAAGGCCAACTGACAGCGCACCACCGAATCTGATAAGCGCTTCTTTTTAACCCGGTCAACCGGATATAAGTTGTTAAGGCAACTGGCTATATTCCTGGTCGGAAACAGGTTCCAGCCACTCATTGGATGCGCCTTCAGCCGGAACCTCTACGGCAATGTGTGCAAACCAGCTATCTCCGGCAGCGCCATGCCAGTGTTTGGTTCCTGCTGGAATATTAACCACATCTCCGGCGGTGAGCTGACGAGCCGGTTTATTCCATTCCTGATACCAACCGCAACCACCGGTCACCAGCAGGATCTGCCCGCCCTTATGGTGAATATGCCAGTTATTTCGACAGGCTGGTTCAAACACCACATTGCCAATTTTGACGCCTTCCGTAGACAACATACTCAGATAGCTGGTGCCCTGAAAATATTGGGCATACGCCTCATTTTTTTCCCCTTTAGGGAAAACGCCGTTGCCGTCAAATTGCTCGTTCATTTTTTCTCCATTAGCGGATTGTTCAGTTAAGCTGCTGTTATTCGTTTGAGGAAGAACTTCATTCAGGATAGTGCTGGCATTTGTCGCAATGTCAGTTCCGCATTTCAGTTTAAGAACCTTGATAAAAGCCCATAGCTGTTCTGCTGTCAGGCCAGTATTCAGACTCATCGAATAATGACTTTTAAGCTGGCTATTAACCCCTGACAGGGCCGCCAGCGCGGAAATAGTTGCAAGCTCCCGGCTCTGCCAGTCCAGCGTATCTCTCTGGAATATAGCGCCGAAGAGATGCGATTTAAGATAGAGGTCAATAGCCGGAGCAAACTCAAACAGCGGGCCGATCACCGGCTGGCCAACCAGCCGGGTCTGGTTTCGGGTTCCGATTTCTAAACTATCTGCATCATCAGGAAAGGGGGTTGCTTCTTTACCGGTTTCATCTTTAATCCCTTTCTGTTGACGCTGCTCCAGTACTGACATAAACGCACCGAGGGCATTCAGGCTTCTGGGGAAGCCTGCGTAGGCATACAGCTGAACCAGGATTTCTTTGATTTCATTAATGGTCATGCCGGCATCAAGACCTTCATTGAGTGCCGTATTCAGCTTCGCCATATCTCCGTTTGCGGTAAATGCCGCAACAGGGATAGCGGCCTGTTGTTTTTCATCGAGGATTTTTTGCATGGCTTATCTCCGCGGAAAGCAAAAAATGCAGGAGGATGGGTTCTCCTGATGGAGGGAGTGTAGTGAAAGGTGGATTAAATGATAATATGCTCAAATATGTATGCACTGGTGCAATAAATTCACCAATTATGACGAAAGAAAAATTAAACGATCTTCAGGCATTTGTGACCGTAGCCAAAGAGCGTAGCTTTACCCGGGCGGCGGCAATTTTGGGCGTATCCCGTTCTGCACTGAGCCATACGTTGCTGGGGCTTGAAGAGCGTCTTGGGGTCAGATTATTGATTCGTACCACGCGAAGCGTTTCCCCAACGGATGCAGGGAACCGTCTGCTTACTGTTCTCGCCCCACGGCTGGATGAAATCGAGTCTGAGTTAACCTCACTGCGTGCATCCCGTGATAAACCTGCCGGATCGGTTCGTATTACCGCCAACGATCATGCCATCGTTACCGTTCTCTGGCCCCGACTGCAGCCTTTATTAAGACAACACCCGGCTATTAAAATTGAATTCAGCGTTGGGTATGAACTGACCGATATTGCGGCGCAGCAATTTGATGCCGGCGTGCGGATGGGCGACCAGGTGGACAAAGATATGATTGCCGTTCGTATTACGCCTGACGTGCAGATGGCGGTGGTTGCTTCTGCCGATTACCTGGCAGTCAGATCTCCGATTACACGTCCTGCCGATCTTATGGAACACAACTGCATCAATCTTCGATTGCCCACTCATGGCGCACTCTATGCCTGGGAATTTGAGAGCAGAGGTCAAAAATTAAATGTTCGGGTTGATGGGCAAACCGTTTTTAATAATACCTTTCTGATGATCCAGGCCGCGCTGGATGGAATGGGAATCGCGTATGTTCCCCGTAATTTGGTTGAAGAATACATTGAAACAGAGCAATTAAAGCCGATTCTTACGGACTGGTGTCCACAATTTCCGGGGTATTATCTGTATTACCCCAGCCGACAACATCTTCCCGTTGCTTTTGAGCTCGTAATTGATGCCCTGCGCTGGCATAAACCGGACCTAAAAACAGGGTTCTTATAATGGCGCAATTAGCAGAGCGCATTCGTTATACAATAAAATAGGGCTTTCCCAGATATTCTTTGCGGACTAATAGGATGCGAACGTGACTGACAGGCCACCATGATCGCGGGCTGCTCTGAGCGGCGTGCAGACTATTCTTCAACCGCCCTCCCTTACATCTAATTTTTCGGTACACGCTGCTATCAGCGCTCCCTGGGTCATGCTTTCCTTACATACAAAACAATTATGGCCGCCTACCAAACCCATAGTTTGTTTATCCTGCCGCGCCTACAGTTACCTTACCGCCGCTGATGGTAACGTTTGTTTGCTTCAATGCACCGTTGCCTTCTGAGCCATACCCTTCAAAGGTTCTCGCCTTATCCAGACGCCAGCCAAACTTATTAGCAACATAGTTATTCGACTGAATGAAGATGCCAATCTTCGCGTTTGTTACGCGAGCATCTTTAACCCGTTTCATTCTTCATGCCATAACGCCGCAGTCATTCACAATCCTGTCCAGCATCTATACATAATTAAACCAATAATATTACACAATGTTAGCGAAACGTAAGGAAGTGGCTATGCTAAAGCCAAATCAGATAGGTATTCTTTTTGCAAGTGCGCACTCAATCCCTGAAGGATCTGCCCATGAAGCGAATTCTGAACATAAGCGTTAACTTTGATGAAGAGCGTTTCACTATTGCGGTCGTATATCCCGGGCAGACGGTTACGGTAAAGCAGTCCGATCTGCCACACGGTCGTTTCGTCTAGAGGTACGGAATGCTGCGCCCCTTATCTGCAGAGAATAAACAGCGTAAAGGAAGCTTATTTAACAGGTCGGTTGCAACGGATTTTTAGGTTGTCAGCCAAAACCCTTAGGCCACTAAAGATTCAATACGCAGGCACTGTATTTGCCTGTGTGTTAACAGATAACCATAATCGGGAAAGCAGGAGTGCACTACATGTTTATTAAAAAAATGATGTTAGCTGTACTCGCCATGCCGTGGCTGGCGTTAAGCACGTATGGAGCAGAGGAAACGGCGCCAGACGCTGCTCAGGCGAACAACCCGCTGGCTAATATGACGGCATTTAATATGCAGAACTATTATATCGGTGACGTCAGTGGAACGGACAAAGATGCTAATCAGTTCTGGTTTCGTTACGCGCAGCCTTTCTCGCTGGGCGAAAGCAAGTGGCTGTTACGCGCTTCACTACCGGTGAATACCTATCCCTCTCCTTCTGCAGGCGATCATCAGACCGGTCTGGGCGACCTTAATCTGTTCACTGCTTATCTGATCGATACCGGCAACCCGGCGATAAGCTTTGGGTTTGGCCCTCAGATCACAGCTCCAACCGCCACGGAGAATGCTCTGGGAACTGAAAAATGGTCAGCTGGCCTCGTCAATGTGTTGTTTGACGCCAGTTCACCAAAAATCCAGTACGGTTATCTCGCCTCATGGCAGCATAGCTTTGCCGGTGAAGGGGATCGCAGCGATGTCAACCTGGGGGCTTTTCAGCCATTTGTCTTCTACCAGCTTGGCGGCGGAACTTACCTGCGTGCTGCGCCTATCTGGAACTATAACTTCCAGAATGACAGTTATGGCGTTCCACTGGGGCTGGGGGTCGGCCAGGTCATCAAAAGCGGAAAAACAGTTTACAACTTCTTTGTGGAACCACAGGGCAGCGTAGCGGATCACGGTCCCGGTCAGCCGCGCTGGCAAATCTTTTTTGGTCTGAATCTGCAGTTTCTGAACTGATCTCAATATCCAGAGGGAAACGATCATGTCTGTTAAAGCTATTTTATATGTGGCACTGAGCGTATTTAGCGGGCATTGCCTTGCGGGCTCACCGTATGACAACCTGGCCTTTGCGCTGAAGCAGCAACAGATCATCAACGATCTGCGCCAGCACTGCAATATTGATAAATCTGTTCCCGACGAAAAAATCAGAACGGTATTCCTTAACAGCAAGCCGAACCAGGAATCAATCATGCTCGCGGCGCAGGCGTACGACAAAAAGGACCAGCAGCGCTACGCAAGTTCTATCGAAAGTATTCGCTGTCCTGGGTTGAAATAACAGCAAACCAATAAGGTTCCGCAGGCGACATGAAACGTATCACTGCACTGTTACCGCTTTTGCTTTGTTCCGCTGCATCTCGTGCCAGCGGACTCTATCTCTATGAAATCGGCACCGATAATGTCGGGTTGGCCGGTGCCGGACAAGCTGCACATGCTCAGGACGCCTCAACGGTTTTTTACTAACTCTGCGGGCATGTCACTGCTGGCCGATCTCGGCGGCCAGATGCTGTATGGTAACGCCAGATATGAACTGAGTGATGATGCAGCGCTCAACGGCAACAGTCCGGGCAATGTGATTGGCTGTGTAAATAGACCCGTTTTAGTTCCATGCACTTTTTGAGAGCCCGGCCAGGTAATGTTGTTGTCGATATTCCTCCGGTGTCATATTGTTCAGTGATTCGTGCGGGCGTTCATTGTTGTATTCTGACAACCCTCTTTCCGTTATTTCCCGCACTTCATTCAGGGTTCTGAACAGATAAAAATCGAGTATTTCTGTACGATACGTTCGGTTAAAACGTTCTATAAAAGCATTCTGAGTTGGTTTCCCCGGCTTGATAAATTCCAGCTTTACGGCATGCATCTCTGCCCATTCAGCCAGCGTCAGAGAGATAAACTCCGGGCCATTATCCATGCGAAGCATCACGGGGTATCCCCGGTTTGCTGCGATCCTGTCCGGCACACGAACGACACGCTGTGCGGGCAGACTGAGGTCAATTTCAATGGCCAGTGCTTCGCGATTAAAATCGTCCACCACGTTAAAGGTGCGAAACCGCCGTCCGCAGGTCAGTGCATCATGCATGAAATCTATCGACCAGCTCTGATTGAGCGCTTCCGGTGAGGCAAGTGGCGCCGGATTTCGGGTGGACAGCCGCTGCTTGCCTTTACGGCGAAAATTCAGCTTCAGCAGACAATAAAGCCGGTGGATCCGTTTGTGGTTCCAGCGGTGTCCCTGTCGCCGCAGAATCCGGAACAGCTTCGGAAAACCGTATCGTGGATAGCGTTCGGCGGCAGCCTGTAATGCGACAATAACGGGTTCGTCACGAGTGGTAACCGGCGGTAGTGGTAAACCGTTCTGCTCAGGTTCAGCGTCCGGTATACATGGCGGATACTGAGCCCGAATGTCGTTACCAGATACGTTACCAGCTCACGCTTAAAGGCTGGTTTTAGAGGTTTTTTTCGATAACGTCTTTCAGGGCCCGGTTCTCAAGGCTGGGGTCAGCAAACATCTGTTTAAGACGTCAGTTCTCGTCCTCAGAATGCTTTATCTTTTTAATATCAGAAGGTTCCATACCACCGTATTTAGACTTCCGGTTGTAGCAGGTGGCTTCAGAGATACCGGCTCCCGGCAGACATCCTTAACAGTTCGTCCGGCTTCAACCGATTTAATCACGGCGATGATCTGATGCTCAGTAAAACGGGCTTTACGCACAGCGCTCTCCTTCGTTGACAGGATGAGTATGCCGGAAGATCTCTGAAGATGGACGGCACGATTATGCGGGATACTTACAGTATCCCCGCCATGCCTGCCCGCTTTATGGAGTGGCTTTCATGCACCTGCATGACATAAGCAAAAGCCCGCCAGTTCTGACGGGCTTCAGCAAAAACGATCCTCAAACGATCATGCGATTTCATGCGGCACAGGCATGCAGTTCTGTTCGATAATCTACGCTCGTACGTTCCAGTCGTCGGTATACTGGACATTTCCATCAACATACCGCCACGTAATTTTGTCATACATCATGGAAATTGATTCCATGTGGTTGATTTGCGAGTTACCTGACATTTTAGCGTTTGGCATACCCGGATTTACCCCGGTGATCTTCACACCTTCGATAGTCATGACAAAGTAGCATTCCTCTTGTCCCGCATGATTAATCCTATACCAGCGGATTTCCGCACTTTTAAGCGTCTGGCCAGTTGCAACCGCTTTGTAAAGGTACGGGCTGGAACTATCAAACTCCTTTTCAATCATCATCGGTGAGTGTGAACGCTTACCGGTGATCTTACCATTGGCACTGTCTACCGGAATATTCAGTCCATGGCTAAAACCAACAATCTCAATACTGCCCTCACGATCCTGAACATCTACAGAACCTTTAATATCTGCACCACCATCGTCTTTAAGCCACATGTAAGCGGGTATAGGCATTTCATTTTGTCCTTATTTTTCTGATTAACTTCATTGTTATAAAATAAATAAATATAGTGATAATCATCACAATTATGAAATGAATATAAAAATACGTGTCGTCTATCGCTTCTGCACCAATCTCACCGGGACCATAAATAAGTATGCCGACCTTCAGAACAAAATCGTGATTAAGCCAATTGTACGGTAGCCCCATAGAACGGCCTATAACCACTAAAAGCAAAAGGAAGAAAGCCACCTTTGCTAATCTATGGACAAGTGTCGCCATAGGTGATTACCTCAATAGTACCGTATGCTTTTAAGTCTGTTCCAGGGACGGGAATGTTTGATGTTCTCAGTAGTGCATTTCTCACCATCTTAAAGTCTGACTGACTGGCAAGGGTAATGCAGCCATCTGAAACCTGACCGGGATGGAGCCTAAAGCTTCCTCGGGCTACACCTTTAAAAAAAGTACTATCGTCAATCTTTCCATCATCACGAAATAGGGCGAACCATTCAGAATGATCAACATGATACTCGAAAGCACTCTTCACTTTATCTATCGTCCATGCTCTAACACTGTTAAACCAACTACCAGACGGCCTATCAACTATATAGTATTTTCCCGCAGGCAATGGCCCCTGATTAATAATCATCCCGCACCCACCTTTGTTACGGTAAACACCATTACCAGAGAACGCTAAAAACGTTCCCAAGCCCGGAAAGTTCAATGGGGAATAGTCAGCATTGTTGATTACAAACTTTCCTTGTAAAGTCATAATAATCCTTTATTTTCTATTTTTTGTGTCCTTATCTTACTCGTAAGCAACAAAGTAGATAAATGATTATTTCAGGGAAATATCCAAGATCGTGAAATAAGCTAACGCCTCACCTTGCGAGTTGTTCAACCTTGCGGACGGTAAAAACCAATTTTATCGTCCGCAACGTTCCCTAATGTAACCAGCTGTCGTCCTCCCAGACCTGCTGCATAATCTCCATCACTCGCTTTTTGTCTTCATCTAGTTTTAACCCGCTCAGCTCAGCAGGAACTTCACGATAGTATGAAGGCCGAAGCCTGGCGAGTTCATAAAATGGGAGAGGCACCCAAGAAAACCTTTGATGAAGCATGTATCCGGTGGATTAGGAAAAAGAGGAAAAGAAAAGCCTCGATGACGATAAGAGCATCATCGGTTTCTGGATGATGCATTTCCATGGATGGATGCTGTCAGATATAACAGCGGCCAAAATAATGGAGGCGGTCGATGGCATGGAAAACCGCCGCCACCGCCTTAATTGGGAAATGGCACGAGACAGGTGCATCAGACTGGGAAAGCCTGTGCCGGAGTATACGCCCAAGCTTGCCACTAAAGGAACACTAACGCGTCATCTGGCGATACTGCGCGCCATTATGAATATGGCTGTGCAATGGAACTGGCTGGATAAAGCGCCCAAAATAACAACGCCACGGGTTAAAAATGGGCGTGTAAGATGGCTGACAGAAGAAGAGTCTAAGCGCCTCTTTTCTGAGATTGCGCCTCACTTTTTCCTTGGGTTATGTTTGCTGTCACAACCGGTTTACGCCGCTCAAATGTCACGAATTTGGAGTGGCCTCAGGTTAACCTGGAAAAAAATTGCATGGATGCACCCAGACGAGACGAAGGCAGGGAATGCTATCGGCATACCTCTTAACGAGACTGCATGTCAGATTCTGGAAAAGCAGCGAGGAAAACACAAACGCTGGGTATTCGTTCACACCTCTGCAGCCTACCGCAGCGACGGAACAAAAACAGCCGCTGTGAGAAAAATGCGAACAGACAGCAACAAAGCATGGAAAGGAGCGTTAAGGCGGGCGGGAATAGAAAATTTCCGCTTCCATGACCTTCGCCATACATGGGCGAGCTGGCTTGTGCAGTCCGGCGTTCCACTTTCGGCACTTCAGGAGATGGGAGGTTGGGAGTCGATAGAAATGGTGCAACGGTATGCTCACCTAGCGCCCAGCCACCTGACCCAGCACGCAATGCAAATTGTCTCATTTTTGGGAGCAATGACACAAAAATGACACAAGGTGGATTTGCTGATCTGGTGAATATAGCGTAAGCCTTTGATTTTACTGGTGCCGATAATAGGAGTCGAACCTACGACCTTCGCATTACGAATGCGCTGCTCTACCAACTGAGCTATATCGGCTTTGAGGAGAAGTGCTACGGGCTGTAACGTTAAAAAAAAGCGGCGCCTGAGTCAAGAGGCGCCGCATCGTATGCTGATTTTATCATCAGCGATAGCGAATTAAGCTATGAACGCACCGTATCATCGCCCCAGGCTACCCACTTATAGGTGGTCAGCGCCTCCAGGCCCATCGGGCCGCGGGCGTGCAGTTTCTGAGTGCTTACTGCCACTTCCGCGCCAAGACCAAACTGGCCGCCGTCGGTAAAGCGGGTGCTGGCATTCACATATACCGCCGAAGAATCTACCTGATTGACAAAGCGATCGGCGGTGCGCGTATCGCGGGTCAAAATGGCATCAGAATGCTGAGTGCCATGCTCACGAATATGCGCGATCGCCTCGTCCATATCCTTCACAACCCGAACGTTTAAATCAAGCGACAGCCATTCGTCGTCATACTCGCCCTCTTTCACCGCTTCCACCTCCGCCGGCCCCTGCTGCAACAGCGGCAGCGAACGCGCATCGGCGTGCAGCTTCACGCCCTCCTGCGCCATACGCTGGCTCAGCGCGGGCAGGAAAGTATCGGCGATGGCTTCGTTTACCAGCAGCGTCTCCACCGAGTTGCAGGCGCTGGGACGCTGTTTTTTAGCGTTAACGATCACTTTCAGCGCCGCTTCCGGCTCATAGCTGACATCAATATAAATATGACAAACGCCAATGCCGCCGGTAATGACCGGGATGGTTGACTGCTCGCGGCACAGCTTATGCAATCCGGCGCCGCCGCGCGGGATCAGCATATCCACGTAGCGATCCAGCTTCAGCAGCTGATTAACCAGCTCGCGATCGGGGCTTTCAATCGCCTGCACCGCCCCTGCCGGCAGACCGTGCTGCTGCAGCGCCGACTGGATAACGCGCACCGTTGCGCCGTTGGTACGATATGTCTCTTTACCACCGCGCAGGATCACCGCATTGCCGGTCTTCAGGCACAGCGAGGCGACATCCACCGTCACGTTCGGGCGCGCTTCGTAAATTACGCCCACCACTCCCAGCGGCACGCGGCGGCGCTCAATGCGCAAACCGCTGTCAAGCCGGCCGCCGTCAATCAGCAGACCAACCGGATCGGCCAGACGACAAACCTGCCGTACATCGTCAGCGATCCCCTTCAGACGCGCCGGGTTCAGCATCAGACGGTCCAGCAATGCTTCGCTCATACCGTTATTGCGCGCATCCGCCAGATCCTGCTGGTTAGCCGCCAGAATCTCCGCGCTCTGCGCTTCCAGCCGATCGGCAATCGTCATCAGTACACGGTTTTTCTCCGCCGTACTCAGCGTGGCAAGCTGATAGGAGGCCACTTTGGCCGCCTTGCCCATTTCTTCCAGCATCGAAGGCTCCTTAACTGACAATCATATCGTCGCGGTGCATAGCAACCGGACCGTATTCATAGCCCAGGATATTAGTGATCTCCTGGCTGTGGTGACCAGCAATCATACGCAGGGCATCGCTGTTATAGCGTGAAACGCCGTGCGCCACATCGCGCCCCAACAGGCTGCGGATACGGATAACTTCACCGCGTGAGAAGTTGCCGCTCACTTCGCGAATGCCTTTCGGCAGCAGCGAACTGCCGCGTTCCAGCACCGCCGACAGCGCGCCGTCGTCAATGATAATCTCACCAGCAGGCGGCGCACCGAAGATCCAGCGTTTACGCATCTCCAGCGGCGTTTGCAGCGCATGAAAGCGCGTGCCCACCGGCTGGCCTGCAATCACATCGCCAATGACGCCCGGACGGCTGCCCGCCGCGATAATCACGTCGATCCCGGCGCGACAGGCGACATCCGCCGCCTGCAATTTAGTCGCCATGCCGCCGGTGCCCAGGCCGGAAACGCTGTCGCCTGCAATGGTACGCAGCGCATCGTCAATGCCATGCACGTCGCTGATAAGCGATGCCTGCGGATTATTGCGCGGATCGGCGGTAAACAGCCCTTGCTGATCGGTCAGCAACAACAGCTTATCGGCTCCGGCCAGCATCGCCGCCAGCGCCGACAGATTATCGTTGTCGCCCACTTTGATTTCTGCCGTCGCCACCGCATCATTCTCATTGATCACCGGCACAATATTATTATCCAGCAGCGCGCGCAGCGTATCGCGCGCGTTAAGGAAGCGCTCACGATCTTCCATATCCGCACGCGTCAGCAGCATCTGGCCAATGTTAATGCCATAGATAGAGAACAACTGCTCCCACAGTTGAATCAAACGGCTCTGCCCCACCGCAGCCAGCAGCTGCTTTGAGGCGATGGTAGGCGGCAGTTCCGGGTAGTCCAGGTGTTCACGTCCGGCGGCCATCGCGCCAGAGGTAACAATCACAATTCGATGGCCCGCCGCGTGCTGCTGTGCGCACTGACGAACTAACTCCACAATATGTGCCCGATTTAATCGACGCGATCCGCCGGTCAGCACGCTGGTTCCCAGTTTGACCACTAAGGTCTGACTGCCGCTCATGATTTCCTGCCGTAGTAAAAATGTCTTTGAAGGGACGTTTTATCAGGAGTCAGCCAGGATGCCAACAGGCACTACGGGAAAAGCACGGAAAATTCCTGACAGCCGCGTAGACCAAAAGTTCGTGCTTAACAAGAAAAGAGGAAAAGCTTCATAAAAGATTCACGCAATCCCGGTAAAAACATTCCCGTGGTTATAAGAGTTTACCGAGCGGTACATTTTTTTACTCATTGGGATTAATAACAAATGAAAAAGAACGCATTGGCACTACTGGTATCCGCCCTGGCCCTGAGCACCGCGGCACAGGCAGCAGAAGTGTACAATAAAGACGGTAATAAGCTGGATTTCTATGGCAAATTAAAAGCGATGCGTTATATCAGCGACGCGGAAACCAACGCCAGCAACAATGCCGACAAATCTTACGTGCGTATTGGCTTTAAAGGCCAGACGCAAATTAATGAACTGATGACCGGTTACGGTCAGTGGGAATATCAGTACAACCTCAATAACCCGGAAAGCGATTCTAACGTTGGTAATAAAACGCGTCTGGGCTTTGCCGGGATTAAAGTCGGTGATTACGGCTCGCTGGATTACGGTCGCAACTACGGCCTGATTTATGACGTTGAAGCCATTACCGATATGATGCCGGAATTTGGCGCCACCGCGTATACCGCAGCTGACGTCTATATGTTGACCCGCACCAACGGCGTCGCAACTTATCGCAACAGCAACTTCTTTGGCCTGGTGGATGGCCTGGACTTTGCGCTGCAGTATCAGGGCAAAAACGAAAGCACATCGCGCGCCGACGGCGTGTCCAACGGTGACGGTATGGCCGTATCGCTTTCCTATAAAATTCTCGACAGCCTGAGCATTAAGGGCGCGGTTTCTTCTTCGAACCGCACGCTGGATCAGAAAAACAGCGCCTTCGGCGGCGGCGAGAAAGCGGAAGCCTGGGCAACCGGCATTAAATATGACGATAACGGCGTTTATCTGGCGGCTAACTACGCTGAAACCCGCAATATGAACCCGATTAGCGGCACCGCGCAGGTTGGCGGCGCAGATGTTGCGGTAAACGGCTACGCTAACAAACTGCAAAATATCGAAATTGTGGCGCAGTATCAGTTTGATTCCGGCCTGCGTCCGTCGCTGGCTTACGTTCAGAGTAAGGTAAAGGATATTGAAGGCGGCATCGGCGATGCGGATTACTATAAGTTTGCTGACGTCGGCGCAACTTATTACTTCAATAAAAACATGTCCGCCTTCGTGGATTACAAAATCAACCTGCTGGACGATAACAATACGCTGAACCGCAACACCGACGATATTGTTGCCCTCGGCATGACGTACCAGTTCTGATCTCCTGCAGCACGCGGTCGGCTTTCTGAATACTTCTGTATTGCTGCAACAGAACGGCCGACTGATGCGGCGACAATATAGAAAAGGGCAGACTCGGTGTCTGCCCTTTTCTTTTTCAAACTGACGATCAGGCGGTTAATTTTACCGGCTGTTTACTGGCGCCCTGTGCAGGTAACAGCCCCAGCTCCAGTTCGGCCAGCGTGGCTTTCAGGCGTTCATGGAAGTTACGCAGCGTATCTTCCAGCTTTTCTTCATTTTCTTTGCCTTTGATAGCGCATGGCTTCCAGTTGCCGTCTTTATCGTGCAGGCCATAGTGATATTGATAGGTAAAGTGATCGGATTGCGCATCCAGCTCCAGCCACCATCCCCAGAACTCCCGGCTTTCCGGTGCAGGCTTAACATTGACGCAAACGGCCAGGCAGTCGAAAAAGAACCGCTCATTTTCGCATTTGTTCTCGCGAATATAGGGACCCAGCGCGGTAAAACGTTTAATCAACCGGCTTCTTGGATGTCCACTCGGTAACGTCATGGTTTACACCTCCTTAAATGAGCTAACAGTTTTAGCAAACTGATGCAAAATAGCAATTTATCACTTCAACTGTTGTACCAGCCAGTCACAGATTGTTTGCAACGCCCGATCGAAATTACTTAGCACCGGCGAGAAGCCGATCGGCAATAGTTTACCGTGAGCGGATGAATTAACAATCAGTCGCGCATCCTCCTCCGGGCTCCAGGGATCGTTCTGCCAGTGGCCCGCCAGCATTGGCGTCGGCGTGCGGCGCCCCAGCAGCCCCTGGGTTTTCAGCGAATAGCGATTCAGTTCGGTGCGTAATACCTCATCCGTGGCGTGCGCCATGCCCAGACGGCTGGCCAGCACGTCGATATACATATCCGGTACGCGCTCCTGCTGAGCGGAATTGGCCAGCAGTCCGTGAACAATCGGCCCCAGACAGGCCACGCCGCGCAGGCGCTGCGCTTCCAGATAGGCCAGACGTACCGCCACGTTAGCGCCAAAACGATAGCCCAGCGCCGCCACGCGCGTATGATCCACCCAGGGCACCGACTCCAGACTACGCAGCACCTGCTGATGCAGGAAACTGCTGTCCTGCGTCAGTTTCCATTTAGAAGAAAAGCCCACCGATGGCATATCAATCGTCAGCATCGCGACGCCGCGTGGCGCCAGGTAATCATGAAACAGGCGATAGTGATCGATCTGCAGGCTATCCAGGCTGCCGCACAGCAACACCGTTGGATAAGGCGCGCTGACATCAGGCGGCATATGCAGGAAGCCGATAATCGAGCCGCCGTTCTGAATCGGGAATTCCAGCTCTTTCAACTCGCCGGGCAGACGCAGCGTGGCTTCTTCATAGGCGCGGTTGGCCAGCGTTTGTGCCTGTTCGGCCAGCTCATCGCCTTTAATATGCGGCCAGGCGGCCAGGCTGTAGAGATTGACCGCATGCAGCCAGTGTTCGCCTGCTTCCGGCGTTTCGCCCGCGTCCATCGCCTTCTGCTGCCACAGCGCCGCCTGTTTGCTCCATTCATAAATCCAGTTGCCGCTGCGATAGCCGATTACCGTATCCAGCAGATCTTCGCTGGTGCGCTCCGCCGGGCTGACGGCGATCCGCGCCAGCACTTCGCTAATTTCAATCGGCGAAAGGCCACGCCAGCTCCAGAGCAGGCGATTAAGCATGCGATACCAGCCGGTATGGCTTTCACCATCCAGCGTGGATTGAACGGTCGAGGCGAGATGATGTCGCTGGCGCACCAGTGACGACGTTTCCGGGTGTTTAAATCGGGGTTTAAATAGCTCTTCGCTGAGATTTTTAGCTGTCATGGTGTCACTCTCCTGCCGCCGCGCGATGACGAGAAGACAGTGTACTTCACCCGCTACAGCGGCGCGACCCGCAGAAACGACAACGCCCGGTTCATCCGGGCGTTGTTTTGATGCAGGTCAATCAGCGATTGACGATCGGCGGAACAAAGGCGACGCCCATATCCCACGGCTGTTCAATCCAGGTATTCTGGGCAATATCAACCACGTAATCGTCTACCAGCGGCGCACCGGCTGGCTTAGCGAAAATAGTGACGAAACGCGCTTTCGGATACATTTCACGGATCGCCTGAGCGGTGCCGCCGGTATCTACCAGGTCATCAATAACAATAAAACCCTCGCCGTCGCCTTCCGCACGCTTCAGCACGTTCATTTCGCGCTGATGGTCGTGGTCATAGCTGGAAATACACACAGTATCGACATAGCGGATAGAAAGTTCACGCGCCAGCAGCGCGGCCGGAACCAGGCCACCGCGGCTTACCGCAATAATGCCTTTCCACTGTTCAACAGGAAGCAGGCGCTGAGCCAGTTTGCGGGCATGAATTTGCAGCATATCCCAGGTAACGACGTATTTTTCGCTCATAAAAGGAATTCCGACCAATCGAATTGGCTTAAAAAATGTGCAATGGGAAAAGGTTGCGCGGCATTATAAGGATCTGGCGCGTTAAAAACCAGCACCGGATAGCGTGGTTGACGCATTTTAACGCGCCCGACTGCACAGCAGACAATAAAGAATGTTATTCTCATCCCATCACGTCAGATTCGCTGACGGCGATCGATCACTGAAAATTTCGCAACGATGCGCAGCCGCGCATCGATGACACAGGAGACCTGTCGTGTCTGAATTGTCTCAACTCTCTCCCCAACCGCTGTGGGATATTTTCGCTAAAATCTGCTCTATTCCACATCCTTCTTTCCACGAAGAGGCGCTGGCGCAGCACATTCTCTCCTGGGCAAAGGAGAAAGGCTTCTGGTGTGACCGTGACCAGGTCGGTAATATTTTGATCCGTAAGCCGGCCACGCCAGGCATGGCAAACCGTAAGCCGGTGGCGCTGCAGGCGCACCTGGATATGGTGCCGCAGAAGAATAACGATACGGTTCATGATTTCACTAAAGATCCGATTCAGCCATACATTGATGGCGAATGGGTAAAAGCGCGCGGTACGACGCTGGGCGCGGATAACGGCATCGGCATGGCGTCCGCGCTGGCGGTGCTGGCCGATGACAGCGTGCAGCACGGCCCGCTGGAAGTGTTGCTGACCATGACGGAAGAGACCGGTATGGACGGCGCGTTCGGCCTGCAGCCGAACTGGCTGCAGTCAGAGATCCTGATCAACACCGACTCTGAAGAAGAAGGTGAGATTTATATGGGCTGCGCCGGCGGCATCGATTTTACCGCAACGCTGCCGCTGCAGCGCGAGGCGGTACCGACGGGTTATGAGCATCTGCGTCTGACGCTGAAAGGGCTGAAGGGCGGCCACTCCGGCGCGGAAGTCCATCTCGGCCTGGGCAACGCCAACAAACTGCTGGCGCGCTTCCTCGCCGCGCACGCGCGCGATCTTGATCTGCGCCTGGTTGACTTTACCGGCGGCACGCTGCGCAACGCCATTCCGCGCGAGGCGTTCGTTACCGTTGCGCTGCCGACGACGAACATCGACGCCCTTAAAGCGGCGGCGATGGGCTACCTGGCAACGCTGCAAAACGAGCTGGGCATAATTGAGAAAAACATCGCGCTGCAAACCGAGCCGGTAGCAGGTGATGCGCTGGCGCTAACGGCGCAGAGCCGCGATCGCTTTATTGCCCTGTTGAACAGCACGCCGAACGGCGTGATCCGCAACTCTGACGTGGCGAAAGGCGTGGTGGAAACCTCCCTGAACGTCGGCGTGGTTTCCATGAGCGAGCAGGAAGCGAAAATCAACTGCCTGATCCGCTCTCTGATCGACAGTGGCAAAGAATACGTGGTTGAAATGCTCACCTCGCTGAGCGAACTGGCCGGCGCGCAGACCCTGGCGAAGGGCAGCTATCCAGGCTGGCAGCCGGACGCCAGCTCTCCGGTGATGGCGCTGGTACGCGAAACCTATCAGCGTCTGTTCAACAAGACGCCGAATATTCAGGTGATCCACGCTGGTCTGGAATGCGGCCTGTTTAAGAAGCCTTACCCGGATATGGATATGGTTTCTATCGGCCCAACCATTACCGGCCCGCACTCGCCAGATGAGCAAGTCCATATCGGCAGCGTCGGCCTTTACTGGCAACTGCTGACAGAACTGCTGAAGGCGATTCCGGCGAAGTAATTGGTACGGAACGCTTTCCAGTAAGCATAAAGGCCAGACGATGTCTGGCCTTTTTACTGTTTTACACGGCTTACTTTTTTATCGCCCGTAGCTTAATGCTACTGACCTGCAGTTTTATTTGGGTACGTTTTGGTTTATCCAGTCTAAAGGTGCTGGGCCATAAATCCAGACAGGGCCCATAGGGAATTTTGGAATAGGAACATTAACTGGGCCGTGATTAATGGCCCCCTGGATAACCGTTTGTAAAGCGCCGCCAGTAGCACCCACTACAGCTCCCGGGGCGCCTCCGGTGATAGCCCCCCAACCTGCACCATATGCCATATTAGTAGATATTTGCTTAATTACTTCTTGATTAGCAGCATCTACAGCGGCTCCTGATACCGATGTCAACAGATAGTGATTAATTTCCTTCATAGCGTATTCCTTTCCATAAATAATAAACCATTCCATTGATCATCATTGTTATCAGAGTTATAAAAAAAGAATTAATAAAAAACGCCAAATTAAAAGAGAGATTATTAAAGCCGGGAGAAATCAATAATGGATAAAGAAAAGCATTCATCAAACCTATTATGAAGCCTGTGATAAGCTGATGGTAAACGCTTTTAGCCTTATTATTTACTCGTAGATAGATTATCCAGGCCATAAGTGAAAAGAAACAGGGCGCAAAAGCAGAGGTGAAAATCATATTATCTTCCTTTGCTTAATTTTCCCATATTGGTCAACGCCAAATCTATTTCTCAACGGAAAACGTCTGATATATAAAAATTATGTACTGCTATCAATTCCAGCTTATGGTCGTTCTCATATTTATCTTTTATTGTTTAGCATTATTTAGTCAGGCAAATAAATGACTCATCTCACATTTTAAATGTTCGTTGGCTTTAACCGTTCTACAGCCCCAGCACCAGCTGTCTTTCAAGCTGCGGATGCAGCAGCGTGACGTGTAAGCCCACCAGCCGGACGCCGCGCCCGCCCCGCCGCTCTTCCCATGTTTTTTTCGCCACTTCGATCAGGTCATCCTTATTCAGCACCGGCCAGATATGCTCCTGTGTGGTCTGCTGAAAATCACTGAACTTCAGCTTCACGCCCTGACGCGCAATATGGCGATCCGGCTTGATTTTAGTTAGCCGCCGCTCCAGTTCTTCATAAAGAACATCAATAATCTCCAGGCACTGCTCCCAGTGATGAATATCTTCCGCCAGGGTACGCTCAACGCCGAGCGATTTACGCTCGCGATCGGTAATCACCTCCCGCTCATCAATGCCGTGGCTGCGCTCCCAAATTACCCGACCAAATTTACCAAAGCGCTTCAGCAGCATAGCCAGATCGCTGTTCTGCACGTCGGCGCAGGTACGCAGCCCTAAATCTTCCAGCTTCTTTGCGGTCACCTTGCCGACCCCCGGAATTTTTGCCAGCGGCAGCGTCAGCAAAAACTGCGGCACCTCTTCCGGGGTGATCACATACTGGCCGTTCGGCTTATTCAGATCGGAGGCAATCTTGGCAAGAAACTTAATCGGCGCGATGCCCGCCGATGCGGTAAGAGCCAACTCGCGGGCGATAGTCTGGCGGATTTCACAGGCCATCAGCGTTGCCGAACCGTGGCAGTGCTGGCTGTCGCTTACGTCAAGATAGGCTTCATCCAGCGACAGCGGTTCAATACGCGCGGTATAACGTGAAAAAATTTCCCGAATATGTGCGGAGGCCTCTTTATAGGCATCAAAGCGGCCAGGCAGAAGCGTTAAGTGCGGACAGAGTTTCAACGCCATCGCGGTGGACATCGCACTGCGCACGCCATATTTACGCGCCGGATAGTTAGCCGTACTGATGACGCCGCGCTGCGCTCGGTTGCCGCCAATAGCCAGCGGAATATCACGCAGGCTGGGGTTATCACGCATTTCCACCGCAGCGTAAAAGCAGTCCATATCGACATGAATGATTTTGCGCATAACCCCTCCGCTAATACTGGATAAGTATACAGCCAGCCCGTGAGGATTCAATGGCGTAGCGCGATGAATATGCTGTAACGGCGTGGGATAGTTTGTGGGGCATCTCTGGAATAATAGCTATTTCTTGGCTGGCATCTTGATAAAAAAATAGACAGTGATAATGTTGCGCAGCGATAGCGGAATTATCCGATTATGCAAGTTACAGACGCCGCAGGGCGTTGCAGTTTAACCCCCTAATTATCAAGGGAAAAAGAATGGGCAAAATCGCACTTTTGTTTGCGATGATTCTTCTGCCAGCCCTCAGCATGGCAAGCGCGCCTGAGCCAGTTCAGCCACTGGCACCGGTTAGCAAAGAGTTAAAGAAGCAGTTATTAGGTACGCCGGTTTATATTCAGATTTTCAAAGAAGAGCGCACGCTGGAGTTGTACGGCAAGATCGGCAATGAGTTCCGACTGCTGGACAGCTATCGCATCTGTAATTTTTCCGGTGGCCTTGGGCCAAAGCGCCGTCAGGGCGACTTTAAAAGCCCGGAAGGTTTTTACAGCGTAAAACAGAGCCAGCTTAAGCCGGACAGCCGCTTTTACCGCGCAATCAATATTGGTTTTCCTAACCAGTACGATCGCCAGCAGGGCTATGACGGGAAATTTCTGATGATCCACGGCGCCTGCGTCTCCATTGGCTGTTATGCCATGACCAACGCCTATATGGATGAGATCTTCAGCTACGTAAACGCCGCTTTACGCAACGGCCAGCCGGAAGTGGAAATCAGTATCTATCCGTTCCGGATGACCGAAAGCAATATGCAGCGTCATCGTAACTCTTATTACGCCAGCTTCTGGAAAGAACTACAGCCGGGCTATGCTTATTTTGTTGAGCATCGCCAGCCGCCGACGGTGGTGGTCAACAACGGCAGGTATGTGCTGAACGGCTCGCCGGTCAGCGGCACGCCCGCCGCCTCGCAGTCATTCCTGGCGCTCTCCAAGGCAAAATAACTGCCATTCACCAGGCAGAATACGGTGCCAGGTTTCATTGCCGGTTAACGGCTGAGTGGCAATGACCGTGACCACGTCATTTGGCGTGGTCTGCTTCTGAAAATCGATCTCCACATCCTGATCCAGCAGCTTCGCCTTGCCAAACGGCGCGCGGCGCGTAATCCAGTACAGGTTGGTTGAGCAATACGCCATTAAATAGCGGCCATCCGACAACAGCATATTAAACACGCCTTTCTGCCGTAGCTCCGCCGCCAGTTCGGCGATATACCGAAACACCGCGGGCCAGTTGCCCGGCGTGCGCGGATAGCGCGTCGCCAGCTTATGCAGCAGCCAGCAGAACGCCTTTTCACTGTCCGTCTCGCCGACCGGACGAAAATTACCGGTTTCCAGCTGGCGATAACCGCTTAGCTGCCCATTATGCGCATAGGTCCAGTGGCGTCCCCACAGCTCGCGGGTAAAAGGATGGGTATTCTCCAGCGATACCTGACCACGGTTCGCCTGTCGAATATGCGCCACCACCGAACAGGATTTAATCGGATACTCCTGAACCAGACGCGCAATCGGCGAGTTATAGCTGGGCTGCGGATCTTTAAAAGTACGGCAGCCTTTATTTTCATAAAAAGTGATGCCCCAGCCATCTTTATGCGGTCCTGTGCCGCCGCCGCGCTGCACCAGTCCGGTAAAGCTGAAGCAAATATCAGTTGGGACATTAGCGCTCATACCGAGCAGTTCACACATAGTCGGGCCTCCGGCGCGGTTTTGTGACGATTATAACGAATCAGGCGGAGACAAGCAGCGGAAGAGCGTATTTGTTAACAGAATGCGCAGAGCGCCCTGCTTTACAAAGATAAGCCGCGCCGGGGCTGACGCGGCAAGGTTAACGGCTGTTACGCCACTATTTTTTCACCATCTCTTTTTCAATCAGCAGCATCAGAATATGAATCACTTTGATATGAATCTCCTGGATGCGGTCGGCATAGCCAAAATGCGGCACGCGGATTTCAATATCGGCGCTGCCCGCCATTTTGCCGCCGTCTTTGCCGGTCAGGGTAATCACCTTCATGCCCTGCGCGCGCGCAGCCTCAATCGCCTTAATGATATTGGCTGAATTGCCCGACGTTGAGATACCCAGCAGCACGTCACCCGAACGGCCTACCGCCTCAACGTAGCGTGAAAAAACGTAATCGTAACCAAAATCATTACTGACGCAGGAGAGATGGCTAACGTCGGAGATAGCGATGGCCGGATAGCCTGGGCGGTTTTCGCGATAGCGGCCGGTCAGCTCTTCAGCAAAATGCATCGCATCGCAGTGCGAGCCGCCGTTGCCGCAGGAAAGCACTTTTCCACCCGCCTTAAAGCTGTCGGCAAGCAGCACGGCAGCGCGCTGAATCGCATGAATATTGGCATCTTCGCTCAGGAATTTATTTAGCGTATCCGCTGCTTCGTTAAGTTCTGAACGAATAATATCCTGGTACATAGGGAGGTCCTTTGGAGAAGAAAGAGTCAGCGCAAGTTTACCGAAATGGCAACGGGTCGCAAAGCGTTACGCGGTAAAGCTGAGGCACCTTTATCGCAATAAAATGGCTGAGGTGCCCGGCGTTACCGGTATGGCGCGGGCTGGATAAGACGCGGAAATAAAACGCTCAGCCGACCAACGGGTCGCGATAAAATTAACGCTTTGACGATTGATGCGAGCGGAATGTGAGCCAAGTTGTAATTATTATGTTGCCCAATTGATAAATAACCATAACTACTTTAAACCTGTATCCAGACCAACAGGTCAGACCTCTTACTTGTTACGGAGCGGTTCATTATGATGGTTCTTAGTATTGTCGCGACGCTGGTTCTGATCGGCGCGCTTTTCTGGCACCGCGTTTCGTTACCTGCCAGCAGCGCCATTCTGCTGTTATGGACGGTGGCAATGGCCTTATTTGATCTCTGGACACCCTGGCTGTTGCTTCCGCTGGCCCTGATACTTCTGCCGTTAAATCTGCCGTCGCTGCGTCGTTCGATGGTCTCCGCCCCGATGCTACGCACGTTCCGTAAGGTAATGCCGCCGATGTCACGTACCGAAAAAGAGGCGATTGACGCGGGTACAACCTGGTGGGAAGGCGATCTGTTTCGCGGTAATCCCGACTGGCAAAAACTGCACAATTATCCGCAGCCGCGCCTGACTGCGGAAGAACAGGCGTTTCTTGATGGCCCGGTGGAAGAAGCCTGCCGCATGGCCAACGATTTTCAAATCACCCATGAGTTGGCCGATCTGCCGCCGGAGCTTTGGGCTTACCTGAAAGAGCATCGTTTCTTCGCCATGATCATTAAAAAGGAATATGGCGGACTGGAGTTCTCTGCCTATGCTCAGTCGCGCGTGCTGCAAAAGCTGGCGGGCGTTTCAGGTATTCTGGCGATTACCGTTGGCGTACCGAATTCGCTCGGCCCCGGAGAGCTGCTGCAGCACTACGGCACCGACGAACAGAAAAAACATTATCTGCCGCGCCTGGCGCAGGGCCTTGAAATCCCCTGCTTTGCGTTGACCAGCCCGGAAGCAGGTTCCGATGCGGGCGCCATTCCCGATACCGGCATCGTTTGTATGGGCGAATGGCAAGGCCAGCAGGTGCTGGGTATGCGTCTGACCTGGAACAAGCGCTATATTACGCTGGCTCCGATCGCCACCGTTCTGGGCCTGGCGTTTAAGCTTTCCGATCCGCAGCATTTACTGGGCGATACTGAAGAGCTGGGTATTACCTGTGCGTTAATCCCTACCCATACGCCCGGCGTGGAGATCGGCAAGCGCCATTTCCCGCTTAACGTACCGTTCCAGAACGGCCCGACGCGCGGCAAAGATATTTTCGTCCCCATCGATTATATTATCGGCGGCCCTAAAATGGCCGGTCAGGGCTGGCGCATGCTGGTTGAGTGCCTGTCGGTAGGCCGCGGCATTACCCTGCCCTCCAACTCTACCGGTAGCCTGAAAAGCCTGGCGCTGGCAACGGGCGCCTATGCACGCATTCGCCGTCAGTTCAAAATTTCTATCGGGAAGATGGAAGGGATTGAAGAACCCCTGGCGCGCATCGCCGGTAACGCTTATGTGATGGATGCCGCCGCCACGCTGATTACCTACGGTATTATGCAGGGCGAGAAGCCTGCGGTGCTGTCGGCAATTGTTAAGTATCACTGCACCCATCGCGGCCAGCGCGCCATTATCGATGCGATGGATATTGCCGGTGGTAAAGGCATTATGCTCGGTAAGAGCAATTTCCTTGCCCGTGCTTATCAGGGCGCCCCGATCGCTATTACCGTGGAAGGCGCGAATATCCTGACGCGTAGCATGATTATCTTTGGTCAGGGCGCAATCCGCTGCCATCCTTATATCTTGCGGGAGATGGGCGCGGCCGAACGTAACGATTTACCTGAGTTTGACCGCGCGCTGTTCAGCCACATCGGCCATGTCGGCAGTAATCTGATACGCAGCCTGTGGCTGGGCATTACCGGCGGCTACGGCAGCGCTGCGCCAGCGCGCGATGCGACCCGCCGCTATTATCAACATCTGAACCGCATCAGCGCTAACCTGGCGCTGCTGTCGGATATTTCGATGTCGGTGCTGGGGGGCAGTCTGAAGCGACGCGAGCGCGTTTCGGCCCGGCTGGGCGATATTCTGAGCCAGCTTTATCTCGCCTCAGCGGCGCTAAAACGCTACGACGATGAAGGCCGTAATGAAGCGGATCTGCCGCTGCTGCACTGGGGCGTACAGGATGCACTCAATCAGGCAGAAAACGCCATTGACGATCTGCTGCGTAACTTCCCCAACGCGACGGTTGCGGCGACGCTGCGCCTGATGATTTTCCCGGCGGGCCGTCACTGCCGTGCGCCATCAGATCGTCTCGATCACCAGCTGGCGAAGCTGTTGCAGACGCCGTCCGCTACGCGCTCCCGCCTGGGCCGCGGTCAGTATTTGACGCCGGGCGAACATAATCCCGCCGGGCAGCTGGAAGCCGCGCTACAGGATGTAATGGCAGCGGAAGTGATTCATGAGCGCCTCTGCAAACAGTTGAAAAAGCATTTGTCGTTTACCCGGCTTGATGAGCTGGCGCAGCGTGCTTTACAGGAAGAGTGGATTACTCAACAGGAGGCGGAAGTGCTGGTACGCGCCGAAGCCAGTCGCCTGCGCTCGATTAACGTTGATGAGTTTGAGGCGGATGCGTTGGCGACCCAGCCGGTAAAGCAGGATCGGACGCCTGAGCGTAAAATTGAAGCCGCCTGACGGCAAATAAAAATAAAGGCTGTCCGGCGCTCCATTTTACTACGGCAAGAAACCGGACATTTTTAGCGTGGCAAACAGGGCCTGAGCATTACCGCTCAGGCCTTTTCTTTGCTGATTGGGAGGGGGAATTTTTTACGTCTATGCTGAGCGCGATTCCGGCGGTTTGTCGGGTGACAGATGCGAACTTTTGCGACTCAGATCCCAGGATCGCGCTGGAAGTGCCTGAGACAGAGCGCGTAGCGGGCGTTATGTTAGCCAGGGCTGGTTCGGCAAGCTATCGTCCTTTGTGCCGGTGATAAAAGTAACGATAAACCGTTCTATGACAAAATTATCCGTATAGCCGACGACGAGTTTTCGTCTCATCTATCCGAAGTGGAGGCCAAAAAATGAGAACATTAGATGAAGTAATTGCGGCCCGTTCGCCAGAGAGTCAGGCTCGTATCAAAGAGATGGCCGATGAAATGATTCTGGAAACCGGTCTGCAAATGATGCGGGAAGAACTACAGCTATCACAAAAATATGTTGCTGAAATTATGGGAGTCAGCCAGCCAGCGGTTACACAACTGGAACAGCGTGGAAATGATTTAAAGCTGGCAACACTGAAACGCTATATCGAGGCGATGGGTGGAAAACTAAGCCTTGATGTTGAGTTACCATCAGGAAAGCGTGTGGCGTTCCATATTTAAAAAACATGAGATTCCGGGAAGAATCTTCCTGAGATCCTTCCGGGAAAATCCTTCTTCACCAGCTTCATTTATTACCTATAAAATTAATATTTTCGCTAAATAGCAGTAAAGTAATGTGTTATTCAAAGAATTCCATCATGGCCGACGTGCTGGCCTAACCGTTCTGTCGAATACGGGCGATCAGCGTATCGACAGTATCAATATGCGGCGCGGCGACAATTAACGTTTTCCCCAGGCTAAGGGCGTGGCGAATACAGTCAATGCGCATCGCTTCATCCTTAATGGTTTCCAGATCGGCCACGTGCGACATGCCTACCGTACGGCGAATCAGCTCGCTGCCGCAGTAGCCGATACTGTCCGCAAACACCTTCTTCAAATAGGCGTCCACGTAGCCCGACCAGGCCAGCGTGCGGTCGCGGCTTTTTTCTGCGGCCAGAGCCTGGAAACGTTCAGCAAACGTCAGCCACAGCGTGCGAACATCCTGTAAACGCTGCTCGCGCCCGTCGGCGGCTTCACGCGTCGCCAACAGCCCCGGCAGCGCGCAATAGTTCAGTAGCAGATTGCCCAACGCCGTACCCACATCAAAACCTACCGGCCCGAAATAACCAAACTCAGCATCAATCGCTTTCAGGCTGCCCTCGGCAACAAAAACGGAGCCGCTGTGAATATCACCGTGCAGGTGCGCTTCAGCATGAGAGAAAAAGCGATGCTTTAGCCCGGCGACCTCATTACGCAGCCGTTCATCACGGCGTAGCTCAGCAACGTCAGCTTCCAGCTGCGCCGGATAATCGTTGCGTGGATGATTTTCATAAGGATCGGTAAAAAACAGATCCTCGGTGATTTCGCACATTTCAGGATTGGTAAAGCGGATGACACGCGCCTTTTTTTCATGAGGATGCAGATAAAAATCAGAAGTATGAAACAGCGTTTGCGCCAGGTATTCACCCAGCTGACGCGTCGCCTGCGGATAGTCGCGCCCCTGCGCCAGTTCGCCGCGCCAGATGCGATGGCTGGAGAGATCTTCCATCACCATCACCGCCAGCTCAGCATCATAATGCAGCACTTTTACCGTGTGCTGTGGACAGAGACGATAGTGTTCTACCAGCGTCTCCGCCTCCAGCCGCGCACGATCCAGCGTCAGCGGCCAGGTCTCGCCGACGCAGCGCACATAAGGCAGCGCCTGCTTCACCACAACACGGCTGATGCCGTCACGATCGAAGATTTTAAATACCAGATTAAGGTTACCGTCACCGACCTCTTCAGCTTTTACCAGCGAAGAAGCATCGCTTAGCCCGCCAAATCGTTGCGCATATTCCACCGCTTCGGCGGCAGTGAACGTCCGGTATTGCGACATTATCCGTTTCCTCTGCAAATCTGTAGTAAAAGCCGTTCAGACGTCTATACTTCCGTTTCGCATGTTGGCACAATATGCCGCATTAACGCAACATGGATTTCACTGTTATGCAAACTCTTCATACCACCAGCCTGCAGGTGCGCGATAACCAGCTGTGGATCCTCGATCAGCAGGCGTTGCCGCAGCAAAAAAACTGGCTGGACGCGAGCAGCGTTGCGGCACTGGTCAGCCATATTCATGCGCTGCGGGTGCGCGGCGCGCCGCTGATTGGGCTGTCTGCCAGTCTGCTGCTGGCGCTGCTGGCGGAAAACGGCATGCCCAAAAGCGAGCTGAGCCAGGCGCTGGAAGTGTTACGCGCCGCGCGCCCTACCGCCGTTAACCTGATGAACAATCTGGATCGGATGAAGCAGGCGCTAACGCAGGAAAATTTCGTGGCTGCGTTAAGCGCCGAGGCGCTGCGGCTGGTGGAGGAAGATAAAGCGTTATGCGATAGCATCGCCCTGGCGGGCAGCGAGCTGGTCGCGCCCGGCAGTCGGGTTTTAACCCACTGTAATACCGGCGGACTGGCTACCGCAGGCGTTGGCACCGCGATCGGCGTTATCGCGCTGGCCTTCCGGCAGGGGAAAATCGAACAGGTTTGGGTGGATGAAACGCGCCCGCTTTTGCAGGGCGGCCGCCTGACGGCGTGGGAGCTGTCTGAACTGGGCATTCCCAATCGCTTAATCTGCGACGCTATGGCGGCAGCGTTGATGGCGCAAAAGCAGGTAGACGCCATCTGGGTAGGCGCCGATCGCATTGCCGCCAACGGCGACGTCGCCAATAAAATCGGCACCTATAGCCTGGCGGTGCTGGCGCGCTATCACCATATTCCTTTTTACGTGGCCGCGCCGCATACCACGCTCGATCCGCACTGCCCTGACGGCAGCGCCATTCCGATTGAGCAGCGCGCTGCCTGCGAGGTGACCGGCGTATCCGGCAGCTTTGGCCAGCTACAGTGGGCGCCGGAAAACGCGCAGGTCTGGAATCCCGCGTTTGACGTGACGCCAGCGGGATTAATTAGCGGCTGGGTGTTAGATACCGGCGTGGTAACGCCAGAAGAGGCGGCGGCCGGTTATTTCCAGCCGCGAGCAAACAAGGCCATCAGGGCAGGCGCGGCAAGGTAACGGCAATCGGATCGCCGGTAAAGTTGGCGATCCAGCCTTCCGGGTTATCAAAAATACGGATCGCGGTAAAGTGCGGGTTCGATCCCATATCAAACCAGTGCGGCGTTCCCGCCGGTACGGAGATCAAATCGTTTTTCTCGCACAGGATCTGGTAAACGCGCCCCGCCAGATGCAGGCAAAACAGCCCGGCGCCCTCAACAAAAAAACGCACCTCATCTTCTCCATGCGTATGCTCCGCCAGAAACTTCGTGCGCAGCGCCTCTTTCTGCGGATTATCGGCGCGCATACTGATCACGTCCCAGCTTTGATAGCCCTTCTCCGCCACCAGCCGATCTATCGCATGTTGATAAGCGTTAATCACGGTTTGCGCATCGGGATTTTCGCCCAGTTCACGGTTTGCTTCCCAGCGCTCAAAGCGCACGTTGCGTGCGTTCAGCTGCTCGCGAATCGCCTCTGGATCGGTGCTGTGCCACACCGGCACCGTGGTTTCTGTTTCGGTATAGATGGTCAATTCACTCATAAGGAAAACAGCTCCAGCTTAATCTGATCAAAACGGTTTACCTGGCGATGGACGCTCTCATTATCCGCTTCGCCGCGAATTAACTGCAGGGTATGCCAGCCGGCCTGCTGCGCACTATCCAGCTCCTGGCGAATATCAGACAGGAACAGCAGCTCGCTGGCGGGCAGATCAATCTGGCGGGCAATATTTTGGTAGGCGCTTACCTCGCGTTTGGCCCCGACGTGGGTATCAAAGTAACCGCTGAACAGCGCCGTAATATCGCCGCGATCGCTGTAGCCAAACAGCAGCTTTTGCGCAGCAACCGAGCCAGACGAATAAACGTACAGGGAAATCCCCTGTTCGTGCCACTCTTTTAACGCGGGCAGCACGTCCGGATAGAGATGGCCGGTAAAATCACCGTTAAGGTAGCCGCTGCGCCAGATCATGCCCTGCAGCGCTTTTAAGGCCGTGGATTTACGGTCTTCATCCATAAAGCGGTAGAGCACGGCGATTAGCTGTTCCGTATCCGCCTGTGGCTGAGCGATCTCCTGGCGCAGACCGTTCAGCGCGGCGGCCACCGCCGGTTCTGCCGGGTGAGCGCGTACGTACTCCGCCAGATGCTGCCGCGCCCAGGGAAACAGAACGTTATGCACAAAACGGATGTCGCTGGTGGTGCCTTCAATATCGGTAACAATCGCGCGGATCATGATCTCTCCAGCAAACGGCGTTGCATTTCACAGTTAAACAGAAATTCCAGCCCTTCCAGATGGCGACGCGCCTCCTGCACATTTTTACCCCAGCAGGTCAGGCCATGACCGCGCAGCAGAAAGCCGTAACGCAGTGGATTGGTTTGCGCCCAGGCTCTAATGCGTGTCGCCAGCGCGGCGATGTCCTGGTCGTTATCAAACAGCGCAATCTCCACGCTATCCAGATGGCTGTGCTGGCCGGTCAGCGATTTTTGCATTTCATAACCCTGCAGCCGCAGCGCCGATCCTTTTTCAATACGTGACAGGACGGTGCTGTTAACGCTGTGGGTATGCAATACCGCGCCCGCCTCCGGAAACAGCCGATAGATGAGCGTATGCAGGCCGGTTTCGGCGGAGGGTTTACGTCCTGACGGCGCCTGGCCGCTGGCGATTTCCACCGCAATAAAATCGGCGGCGGTCAGGCTGCCTTTGTCCTTGCCGGATTCGCTGAGCAGGCAAAATCCTTCCGCCGCGCGCACCGACATATTGCCGCCGGTAGCCGGTGCCCAGCCCTGCTGCCCAATCCAGTGGCAGGCAGCCACCAGCTGCGCCAGTTGTGGAGTTACTGTCATCGTGCTCCTTTTATCGGCCTTGCCGCTGCGGGAAAATTTCGCTTTTAGACGTCTACCCGTCTTGATTGCCAAATATTAACATCATGATTATAGTGGCTCAACACAGCCGTAACACCGGGCCGCTACCCGTACTGAAGGTGAGCTATTTATGCGTTCTGACCCCTTGATCCCCGAAAGTAAGCTGCCGTCGCTTGGCACCACCATTTTTACGCAGATGAGCGCGCTGGCGCAGCAGCACAACGCGATTAATCTCTCGCAGGGTTTTCCTGATTTTGACGGCCCGCGTTATTTGCAGCAGCGGCTGGCGCATCATGTTAGCCAGGGCGCAAACCAGTACGCGCCGATGACCGGCGTCGCGGCGCTGCGTGAGGCGATTGCTGATAAAACCGCGGCGCTGTACGGCCATCATCCTGACGCCACCAGCGAGATTACCGTTACCGCTGGCGCCACTGAGGCATTGTATGCGGCAATTACCGCGCTGGTGCGGCCGGGCGATGAAGTGATCTGTTTCGATCCCAGCTATGACAGCTATGCGCCCGCCGTTACGCTGTCGGGCGGCGTAATGAAGCGCCTGACGCTGCAGCCGCCCGCCTTTCGCGTTGACTGGCAGGCGTTTCGGCAGCTGCTGTCGCCGCGAACCCGGCTGGTGATCCTCAATACGCCGCACAACCCTTCGGCCACCGTTTGGCAGCAGAGCGATTTTGCCGCGCTGTGGCAGGCGATTGCCGATGAAGAGATTTATGTGCTGAGCGATGAAGTATATGAACATATCTGCTTTACCGCCGCAGGCCATAGCAGCGTTTTAGCCCATCCACAGCTGCGCGATCGGGCCATTGCCGTCTCCTCTTTTGGTAAGACTTACCATATGACCGGCTGGAAGGTAGGTTACTGCGTAGCGCCAGCGGCGTTGAGCGCTGAGATCCGTAAGGTGCATCAATATCTGACCTTTGCCGTAAATACGCCAGCGCAGCTGGCGCTGGCCGATATGCTGCGCGCCGAGCCGGAACATTACCGCGATCTGCCCGCTTTTTATCGGGCGCGCCGTGATAGTTTTGTTCAGGCGCTGAGCCGTAGCCGTTTTAAGCTCCTGCCCTGCGCAGGCACCTATTTCTTACTGGCGGATTACAGCGCGATTTCCGATCTGGATGATGTCAGTTTCTGTCGCTGGCTGACGGAAGAGGTCGGCGTGGCGGCGATCCCGCTATCGGTGTTCTGTGCCGATGCGTTTCCTCATCGTTTGATTCGTCTTTGTTTTGCCAAGCAGGAAAGTACCCTGCTCGCTGCTGCGGAGCGCCTGTGTCAAATTTAACTCTCTCGCTGTTACAACAGCCGCTGGTCTGGATGGATGGCGAGGCGAATCTCGCCCATTTTGATACGCTGCTGGCGTCGCTTTCCGGGTGCGATTTAATCGTGCTGCCGGAGATGTTTACCACCGGCTTTGCGATGGAGGCGGCACGTAAGTCGTTATCGCAGGAGCGGGTGGTAGCCTGGCTGGGGCAGCATGCGCGTCGGCTTAACGCGATGGTTGGCGGCAGCGCGGCGCTGCAAACGGAAAAAGGCGCGGTAAACCGTTTTCTGCTGGTGGAGCCGGATGGCCGCGTACACCATTATGACAAGCGCCATCTGTTCCGCATGGGTGACGAGCATCATCATTATGTTGCCGGCGATCGGCGTGAGATCGTGGAATGGCGCGGCTGGCGTATTTTGCCGCAGGTTTGCTATGACCTGCGCTTTCCGGTGTTTTCACGTAACCGTAATGATTACGATCTGGCGCTGTACGTGGCGAACTGGCCGGAGGCCCGCAGCCATCACTGGCAGGCGCTGCTGATGGCGCGTGCGATTGAAAATCAGGCTTATGTTGCGGGCTGCAACCGCGTAGGCGAAGATGGGAAATCGCTGCGCTACAGCGGCGATAGCCAGATTATTTCGCCGCAGGGAAGGGTTCTGGAGAGCGGTGAGCCGCATCAGCCAGCCGTATTACATGCCGGGTTATCGCTGGAGGAGCTTAAGGCATATCGTGAACGCTTTCCGGCGTGGCGTGACGCAGACAGGATTGACTGAAGCATTACGCCGCCGACAAATCAGCCGCGATCCGCCACGGCCAGCGCCTTGGGCCGCGGGTTAAAAAGCGCGTTCAGCAGCACGGCAACCAGGCAGGCCGCGCTAATGCCGGAATGCAACAGCGTCTGCGTCCAACCTGGGAAACGATCGTAAAAGCCCGGCATGACCACCGGGATCGTGCCGAAAGCGATCGCGGTGGCGACAATCACCAGATTCATATTG
Source organism: Mixta theicola (assembly GCF_002895925.1). Taxonomy (GTDB): domain Bacteria; phylum Pseudomonadota; class Gammaproteobacteria; order Enterobacterales; family Enterobacteriaceae; genus Mixta; species Mixta theicola. The sequence continues at coordinate 350,544 of NZ_NWUO01000003.1, forward strand.
TCCTTATAATCCACCTTCGCCAGCGTGCGGATCCCGCTGGCGGCAACCGTACCAAACAGCACCACGCCTGCCCCGCCCAGAACCGGCATCGGGATCGCCGCAATCACCCTGCCCAACACCGGCAACAGACCGAGCAGCAGCAAAATGACGCCGCCCGCCGCCACCACAAACCGGCTCTTAATACCGGTCATCGCCACCAGGCCAATATTCTGTGCAAAAGCGCTCTGCGGAAAAGAGTTGAACAGCGGCGACAGCGCGCTGGTCAACATATCGGCTCGCAGACCGCGCGCGATACGCTTCTCATCGACCGGCGTCCCGACAATCTCTCCAACCGCCATCAGCCCGGCGGTGGTCTCCGTCAGCAACACCAGCACAATCAACGCCATCGACAGAATGGCCGCCAGATCGAACTGCGGCAGTCCAAAACTCAACACGCCCGGCAGCGCAAAAAAATGGCCGGTCATCACCCCGGAAAAATCCGCCTTGCCCACCGCCGCCGCCAGCAGCGTACCGAGCGCCATCGCCAACAGCACCGCCAGACGTTTCAGCCCGCCGCGCCCAACCTTGCTTAACAGCAAAACCAGCGCCAGCGTCAGCGCCGCCAGCCCGATATTCTCCGGCGAACCCCAGTCCGCAGCTTTCGCATTGCCGCCCATCGCCCAACGCGCCGCTACCGGCATCAGCGACAGGCCGATCACCGTAATCACCGTGCCGGTCACCAGCGGTGGGAAAAAGCGGATCACGTGCGCGAAAAATGGCGCTATCAACAGCCCGAACAGCGCCGAGCCGATAATCGCCCCGGCGACCACCGGTAATCCGCCGGAACCGGAAGCAATCCCCACCAGCGTGGAAACGCTGGCAAAAGAAACGCCCTGCACCAGCGGCAGCCGTGCGCCGAATCCCGGTACGCCCAGCGACTGCAACAGCGTCGCCACGCCGCTGACAAACAGCGCGGCGGTAATCAGCAGGCCAATATCCGCCGTGGAAAGCCCGGCGGCGCTGCCGATAATCAACGGCGGCGCAATAATCCCGCCGTACATAGTCAACACATGCTGCATTCCCCAGGCGAAGGTTTTACCCAGCGGGTAACGCGTATCTTCAGGTCTGACGCGATTCTCGTTCATCGTAATACCTTTTGCTGTTGCGGGCCGGCGCTTCACCGGCAGACGGGAAATCAACGTTGCAGGTCAGCTGCCGCGATAGGTTGACCAGCACCAGGGCGAAATCAGAAAGGGCAAATGATAGTGACTGCCCGCCTGAGCAATAACAAAATCGATCTGCGCAGTGACATACAGCGCATCACGTCCGCTACCGGCAAAGTAATCGCCAATCTCCGCCGTCAAACGATAGTGTCCCGGCGTCAGCGGTTCAGCCAGAAGGCTTTTAATACGGCCATCGGCATCGGTTTTCGCCCGGGTTAACGTCAGCCATCCCTCGGCGCTGCACTGCTCCAGCGTAACGCTAACCGCCGCTGCCGGCGTGCCCAGCGCGGTATCCAGAATATGGGTGGATATGGAACTCATGCGATGCTCTCCTCTAAACGCAACAGCGTAATCTCACGGAGCTGGGCCAGGGCTTCCTCCAGCTCCTGAGCTGGCGTATTTGCCAGGCGACGCCGCAGCTCGGCCAGCATCTCCTGGCCGCTGCGCCCTTTAGCACGAATCAAAAACAGATGACCAAAACGCTGTTCATAGTCGTCATTGGCAAGACGCAGCGCCTGCTGTAGCTCAGCGTCTGCGCCGACCGCAGCCTGTTCCTGACGCGATAACGCCGCCTCTTTACCCTCTCCGCTGGCCCGCTCGCCAATGCGCGGATGCGCCGCCAGCGCCTGCACAAAATCCTGACGCTTCCACCCTTCCGCCAGCAAACGCGCCTGCTGATACAGCATAGCCAGCGAGGCGTAAGGTCGCGCCGCGACCACCGCCTGCTGCCAGCGTTTAATCGCCACGCAGTGCGCCAGCGCGGCCTGCGCCTGTTCAGCGGGCAGCTGATTAAACTGCGAGAGCTTCATCAGACCGCCTCCCGGCTCGGCGTAGCCAGCGGCGTAAAACAGGCTGCGAAGTTTTCTACCGCCAGCAGAGCGGCCTGTACGGCTTGAGCTACGTCCGGCTGACTAACCGCCTCTGCCGGATGATGGCTAACGCCACCGGCGCAGCGCACAAACAGCATGCCGACCGGCCAGCGCCCGGCGATGGCGATGGCGTCGTGACCGGCGCCGCTGGGTAACGAAAGCGAACGTCCCTGCACCTGGGTTACCGCGTCGCTTAGCGCCCGCTGCAGGCCAGCGTCGCAGGCTGTGGCGTTAATAGCGTAATATTCCGTGGCCGCAAACGTTACGCCGCGCCGCCGTGCTATCGCCTCGCCCTGCGCCAGCAGCTCCGCCAGAAGTTCGGCCAGCTGCGCATCATCCGGGCCGCGCACATCCAGCGACAGTTCCACCTCGCCGGGGATCACATTTACCGCGCCAGAGGTGCATTGCAACGTGCCGACGGTGGCTACGCGCTGTTGCCCGTAACGGCAGGTTGTCTGTTCAATCGCCACAATCCATTCGGCGGCGGCGGTCAGCGCATCTTTTCGCTGCGCCATCGGCACGGTTCCGGCATGGCCCGCTTCGCCCTGAAAGCGGCAGTTCAGACGGCGCGCGCCGTTAATTGCCGTAACCACCCCCAGCGCCAGACTGGCCTGCTCCAGACACGGCCCCTGCTCAATATGCAGCTCAAGATAGGCGGCAATCTCCTCCACCGCGCGCGCGGCCTTGTCAATATTCGCCGCGTCCAGGCCCACTTTCTCCATCGCCTGGGCAACGGTAATTGCGTTGCCGTCGGCCACGGCGGGCCAGCTTTCCGGCCAGTTGCCGATTAGCCCCCGGCTGCCCAGCAGCGTGATGCCGAAGCGGGTGCCCTCTTCATCGCCAAAGCCAACCACCTCAATCGCCAGCGGCAGGCGTCGCCGCTGCTGATGCAGCCAGCTGACGATTTCAATCGCGCTCAGCACGCCCAGCATGCCATCATAGCGCCCGGCGTTGCGCACCGTATCCAGATGAGAGCCCAGCAGCAGCGCCTGCGCGCCAGGCTCCGCGCCTTCATAGCGGCCACAAATATTGCCCACCGCATCCTGCCAGACGCGCATCCCCGCCGCCTGCATCCACTTGCCGACGCGGGCGTTAGCCTGCAAATGCTCTGGCGAAAGGTAAACCCGCGTCAGACCGTCGGGGCTTTCGCTTATCTGCGCCAGCGCGTCACAGCGCGCCAGCACTCGGGCTGCCGCCAGCTCCGCCTCATGGGCGTTCATCAAAGTGTTCATAAGCGCCCCTCGCTGGCATAGCGATCCCACGCCGCCTGCAGCGCCGCGCCCTGCACGGTTTTAAAACCCAGATGGTTCAGCACCGCTTCCAGCGCGCTCAGCGTTTGCATAACGCACTCTTTACGGGCGTTATAGCCCATCGTGCCGATACGCCAGACCTTACCGATCAGCGGGCCAAAAGAGGTGCCGATTTCAATGGCGAAATCTTCCAGCATCAGCTTGCGCACCTGTTCGCCGTTGATGCCTGCCGGGATCATCACCCCCAGCACATTGTTCATCTTGTGGCGCACATCGCCAAAAATCTCCAGCCCCATCGCCTGAATGCCGGTCAACAGCGCTTCGCCGTGCAGTTTGTGGCGCGCAATGGTGTTATTCAGCCCTTCCTGCAGTATTAAGCGAGCGCATTCGCGCGCGCCAAACAGCGCGGTGGTTGCTTCGGTATGATGGTTCAGCCGCTCCGGTCCCCAGTAATCCATAATCATGCCGAGGTCGAAATAGTTGGACCAGATCATCTGATCGTCGCCGTCCTGATGATCGGCGGTACGGATCCCTTCTTCCACGCGTTTGCGCTTGCGGATAACCTCCTCCATACGCGGGCTGAGCGTGATCGGCGCGGTGCCGGACGGGCCGCCCAGACATTTCTGCATACCGGCTGATACCGCATCCAGCCCCCAGTCATCGCTCTCCAGCGCATTGCCGCCCAGCGAGGCGGTGGCGTCGGTGTAAAACAGCGCCCCGTAGCGCCGGCAAATCTCGCCCAGCTCCGCCAGCGGCTGCAGCATGGTGGTTGAGGTATCGCCCTGCACCGTCAGCAGCAGGCGTGGACGCACGCGCTTAATCGCGTCTTCGATCCGATCGGGCGTAAACACTTCGCCCCACGGCGCTTCGATGGTATGCACTTCGGCGCGGCAGCGACGCGCAATTTCACACAGCAAATGACCAAAACGACCAAATACCGGCACCAGCACCTTATCGCCGGGACGGATCGCCGACAGCAGAATTGCCTCAATACCGGCGCGCGAGGTGCCGTCAATCAGCAGCGTCCAGCGGTTCTCCGTGCGGAATACGCCGCGGTAAAGCGCCATCACTTCATTCATATAGTGCGTCATTGCCGGATCGTACTGGCCGATCAGCTGGGTTGACATCGCACGCAGCACGCGCGGATCGGCATTAATCGGTCCCGGTCCCATCAGCAGGCGCGGCGGCGGATTGATTTGGTCGAATTGCGAGATATTCATTAGGCTTTCCTTATCTTGAGTAACGCTGCGCCCATTATTACCCTCATTCATTTGCACATCGTTGCGTGTAAATGAAAGCTGCAACAAAAGATTCTTGAAAATACCTTTTGCAACTAATGTGCCAACGCGCATTGAGCGTTCTGAGTAGTAGATGGCGTTGGAATGGCCCGTTAAAACGGGCCTTTTTTAGATCAGAAGATGAAAAAAAGATGTTCCGTTAATGAGCAAAGCACCAAAATGGTGCCCCATTAACGCTGTTCCAGCTCATCCAGCTGTTGATAAAGATCGGCGATAGCGTGGATGCGCTGGCGCCCCTGCGCCAGCCCTTCATGCAGTAGCGCATTGGCCAGCAGATTAACCAGGCTCATGGCGGCAGAGTAGCTGTCAAAGGCGGAAACGCTGTCGAGCGGCGTGCAGAGCGGCCAGCGCGCCAGCGGAATAATCGACTGTGCCTGCGGCTCGCACAGCAGGACCACCGGCACCGCCTGCTGCTGTAGCTGGAGCAGCAGCGATTTAATAATGCGCGGACGCCGCCGAAAAGCGACGGCAACCACCAGATCGTCAGCGCTAATATCCACCAGTTCTTCGCCGAGAGTCTGGCCGGGCTGCGGCAGAATATGCACCTGCGCACGCGCCTGCAGCAGCTGCTGACGTAAGTGCAGCGCCACCGGCCAGCCGTTACGCATACCGATAATAAAGATGCGGCGCGCCTGCCCCAGCGCCGCGATAATGTCACTAAAGCGCTGCGGATCGATACTGTTAATCCACTGCGTCAGGTTAGCCATCTCTTGCTTGTAATGACGCGACAGCAGCGTGTTGCCCTGCACCGCATCGCGGTTGTCGGTGAGCGGCATTCCGCTTTGGCGCAGCGTTCGCAGCTCATCGCGCATGTCCTTATATTTTTCATAGCCGAGGCGCTTAAACAGGCGGCTGACGGTCGCTTTAGATACCCCGCTCAGGTGCGCCAGTTCGGCGCTGTTATAGCTGATTAAATCGTCGAAATGGTCAAAAACAAAATTGGCAATGCGCTGCTCCTGCGGCGAGAGCTGACCGTAATGTTGTCGGAGCCGTTCATCAAGCTGCTTCATAAAGATCCCTGTAACTTTTGTTTCAGCCTGAACATAGCATAAATCGATCCACAATCAGGTCGCTCAAACCTGGAACAGCTCTTGCTTAGTTTTTTTATCCGAAGCAATTAAGGGAACGCGATGATCCAAAGTAATATGGCGCCTCAGGGAATGGTGGTCACGCCGCATCACCTCGCCAGCGAAAGCGCGCTGGCGGTCCTGCGCGAAGGCGGTAATGCGATTGAAGCCATGGTGGCCGCCGCGGCGACTATCGCCGTGGTGTATCCGCATATGAACGGCCTCGGCGGCGACGGCTTCTGGCTGATAATGCCGCCGCAGGGCGATCCGATAGCCATCGACGCCAGCGGCGCAGCCGGGTCGCTGGCACATCCCAACTTTTATCAGGGGCTGCAGCAGATTCCTCATCGCGGCCCAAAGGCGGCGCTGACCGTGGCTGGTACCGTTAGCGGCTGGTCAGAAGCGCTAACGCTCGCTCGCGAATATGGCGGAAGCGCGCTGCCGCTGCCGCGCCTGTTGCGCGATGCGATTCGCTATGCCGCCGACGGCATTCCGGTAACCGCCTCCCAGGCCGCCGCCACCCACGCCAAAAGAGAGGAGCTGGCCCACCAGCCCGGCTTCGCCGCCACCTTTATGCCCGATGGCGCTCCGCCGCGTCCCGGCAGCCGCTTTACCCAACCCGCGCTGGCCGGGACGCTATCAGAACTCTGTGAGAACGGGCTGGAGAGCTTTTATCGCGGCCCGCTGGCGCATCGGCTGGCGCAGGGCATGGCGCAGCTGGAAATGCCCATCATGCTGGAGGATTTACAGCGCCATCGGGCAAAACGCCGCAGGCCGCTGCACCTTGCTCATCAGCACGGCGATATTTACAACATGACGCCGCCGACGCAGGGGCTGGTTTCGCTGGCGATCCTCGGCATTACCGACTGCCTGAATATGGCGGAGGCCGATGAGGTGCAGACGGTCCATCTTATCGTCGAGGCGACGAAACGGGCCTTCGCCCTGCGCGACCGCTATATCACCGACCCGCTGCATATGCGTGAAGAGATGCAGGAACTGCTGGACAACGGCCTGCTGGCAACCACCGCGCAGCAAATCGATCCGCTGCGCGCCGCGCCCTGGGGAAGCGGACGCGGGCCTGGCGATACCGTCTGGATGGGCGTAATGGACAGCAGCGGCATGGCCGTCTCCTTTATTCAGAGCATTTATCATGAGTTTGGCAGCGGCGTGGTGCTGCCGGATACCGGCATTGTCTGGCAGAACCGTGGCGCGGCCTTCAGCCTCAACCCTGACCATTTGCTGACGCTGCTGCCCGGTAAACAGCCGTTCCATACGCTCAACCCTGCCGCCGCCCGCCTGAAAGATGGCCGCCTGATGGTTTACGGATCGATGGGCGGCGACGGTCAGCCGCAAACCCAGGCGGCGATATTTACCCGCCACGTGATTCAGGGCATGCCGCTCCAGGAGGCGATTAGCGCCCCGCGCTGGCTGCTGGGCAGAACCTGGGGAGAATCCTCAGACAGCCTGAAACTGGAGGGGCGCTTCAGCGCCGATACGCTGGCCCGGCTGGCGGCGTTGGGTCATCAGGTGGACCGGCTGCCCGCGTTTAGCGAGGCGGTCGGCCACGCTGGCGCGATTGTGCGTCACACCAACGGCATGCTGGAAGGCGCTTTCGATCCGCGCAGCAACGGCAGCGCGGCGGGTTTCTGACAGGAGAAAAAGATGAAGGTAAACGACTGGACGACCTATCTGAACCAGATGACGGCGATGCTGGATATTGAGCTGGATGAGGCGCGCCGCGCCGAGCTGCTGCTGCAGTTCACCCGTATCGCTCAGATGGCCGGGCCGCTGATGGATTTCCCGCTGGATGAGCGGCTGGACGTGGCGGGAGTCTATCAGGCATGAAGTTAAGTGAATTTTCCATCTCCCGACTGCAGCAGGCGCTGCAAAACGGCGAGCTTAGCGCCAGAGAAATTGCGAACGCGACACTCACCGCCATTGAACAGCAGAATCCGCGCATTAACGCCTGGACGACGATCGTCGCCGATCGCATGCGCCAACAGGCGGATCGTCTCGATCGTTTACGGCGCGAAGGCCAGCCGCTGCCGCCGCTGGCTGGCGTACCTTATGCGGTAAAAAACCTGTTTGACGTGGCGGGTCAGCGTACGCTGGCCGGTGCCAGCCTGTTCAGCAAACGGCCGCTTGCCGTGCGCGATGCCTGGGCGGTAGACAAGCTCAGCCAGGCCGGAGCGCTGCTGAGCGGTATGCTCAATATGGATGCTTACGCCTACGGCTTTACTACCGAAAACAGCCACTATGGCGCGACGCGCAATCCTCACGATTTGCAGCGTATCGCCGGTGGATCTTCCGGCGGATCGGCGGCGGCCGTGGCGACAGGGCTGGTGCATTTTTCTCTCGGCAGCGATACCAACGGTTCGATTCGTGTGCCCGCTTCGCTGTGCGGCATTTTCGGGCTGAAGCCAACCTTTGGCCGCCTGTCGCGTCACGGCACCCATCCCTTTGTTGCCAGTCTCGACCATATCGGCCCTTTTGCCCGCAGCTGCGAAGATTTGACGCGCGTCTATGATGCTTTGCAGGGCCACGATGTGGAAGATGCCTTTCAGGCAAAGGTTGCGCCCCAGCCTGCGCTTGCGCAGCTGAATAACGGGCCGGAAGGGCTGCGCTGCGCGGTGCTCGGCGGCTATTTTCAACGGTTCAGCGATAATGATGCGCAGCAGGCCGTCGCAACGGCGGCGCGGGCGCTGGAGGCCAGCGAGCTGCTGGAGCTGGATGAGCTGGATATTGCCCGCTCCGCGGCGTTTATTATTACCGCCGCCGAAGGCGGTAACCGCTATTTACCGGCGCTGCGCAGCCAGCCTGAGCGCTTTGAGCCGCTGTCGCGCGAGCGACTGCTGGCAGGCGCCATACTGCCCTCCGCCTGGTATGTGCAGGCCCAACGTTTTCGCCGCTATTTCCAGCAAAAGGTGCTGGCGCTGTTTGACCATTTTGATCTGCTGATTGCCCCGGCCACGCCCTGCTGCGCCACGCTTATCGGTCAGGAAACCATGCTGGTTAACGGTCAAACGCTGCCGGTGCGCGCCAGTATGGGCATGTTGACGCAGCCAATCTCGTTTCTCGGCCTGCCGGTCACTACCGTGCCGTTACGCACTTCCGGCGGCCTGCCGATTGGCCTGCAGCTGATCGCCGCGCCTTTTCAGGAGGCGAAATGCCTGCGGGCCGCCCGCGTGCTGGAAAAGATGGGGATCGCTACGGCGCCGGTGGCGCAGCTGGAAATAGCCGGTAATCCTGCCGCATCCGCCTGTTCGTGGAGTTCAACGCATGACAAATAATGATATTAATCTTCCGGCTATCGTGTCGGAGGTGACCGCCGCCTTTCAACGCTATGAGCAGGCGCTGATTAGCAATGATATTGCGGTGCTGGACACCCTGTTCTGGCACGACGAGCGGACGGTGCGCCTGGGCGCCGGTGAGAACCTGTACGGCATTGAGGCGATCCGCGCATTTCGGGCCGCGCGCCCCAGCGCCGGTTTATATCGCCAGCTGCAAAACAGCGTTATTACCACCTTCGGCACCGATTTCGCCGTCTGTAGCACCGAGTTTACCCGCCCCGGCAGCGAGCGCCCTGGTCGTCAGCAGCAAACCTGGGTGCGACTGCCGGACGGCTGGCGTATCGTCGCCGCGCAGGTCAGCCTGTTGGGCGGCTAATAAAAAAGCCGCGAGCGCTTAATACGCTCGCGGCAGGTAAGCCAGAGGCGACAAACAGGGGCGTCAGGCCTCCGGCGCCGGATGATGTTTGATCCAGTGATCGGCAATCTGCTGACGGGTACAGATCCAAACCCGTTCGTGCTGCTGAATATAATCCAGGAAACGCGTTAGCGCGCGGAAGCGGCCGGGCCGTCCCAGCAGGCGGCAATGCATCCCTACTGACATCATTTTCGGCGCGGTTTCGCCCTCTTCATACAGCACGTCAAAGCTGTCTTTCAGGTAAGTGTAAAACTGCTCGGCGGTGTTAAATCCCTGCGGCGTGGCGAAGCGCATATCGTTGGTTTCCAGCGTGTAGGGAATAATCAGATGGGGTTTGACCGTGCCATCCTGACAGGTGACGCGCGTCCAGAACGGCAGATCGTCGCCGTAATAGTCGCTGTCGTAGCTAAAGCCGCCCTGCTCGACCACCAGCCGCCGGGTGTTCGGGCTGTCGCGCCCGGTGTACCAGCCGGTTGGCGCTTTGCCAAACAGATCCATCAGCACGTCCACCGCCTGCTGAATATGCTGACGTTCGGTTTTAGCATCCATCGACTGATAATGGATCCAGCGCCAGCCGTGGCTGACGACATCATATTGCGCATCGGCAATCGCCTGTACCACTTCCGGATGACGCGCCAACGCCATCGCCACGCCAAATACCGTTAGCGGCAGCCCGCGCTTTTGAAACTCATGGTGAATACGCCAGAAACCGGCGCGCGAACCATATTCATACAGCGAGTCCATCGACATATGGCGGTCAGGATAGCTGGCCGCGCCGATAATATCCGACAAAAACTGCTCGGAGCCAGCGTCACCGTGCAGAACGTTATTTTCTGCGCCCTCTTCATAGTTGAGAACAAACTGCACCGCAATGCGCGCTTCGCCGGGCCAGGCGGCATGGGGCGGATGTCCCGCGTAGCCCCGTATATCGCGCGGATAGTTTTTATTGAAGCTGTACTCTTTTTTCTCAGGGGATTGACTCATTCTCTGGCTCCTTTCTTGAGCAGATGACTTCCGTTAGTTTAGGTGCTGCAAGGCGCCCGTTATCTTTTTTTCGCATGGAAACGCTAAATCGCCATATTTACTGGTGCCTAACCCCAACGACACCAGCGATTCCACTATTTTTACCGCCGCGCCGACGCCATCAATTACCGGCATGCCTAATTCGCGGGTGAGATCGCGCGCCAGCGTCGCCATCCCGCCGCAGCCCAGCACAATCGCACCACAGCCATCCTCCCGCTGCGCCTGCAGACAGCGGCTGCGCACCTTTTCCTGGGCCAGACCGCTGCCATCCTCCAGCGCCAGCACCGGTAGATCGATGGCGTGCAGCGCGGCGCAGTGATGGGTAAAACCATACTGCTGTAGCAGATGGCGGGCGATAATCAGCGTGCGCGGCAGCGTAGTCACGACAGAAAAACGCGTCGCCACCATGGTCGCCATATGCATCGCCGCCTCGGCGATGCCGATAACCGGGCCGCTGGCCAGTTCGCGCGCCGCCAGCAGGCCGGGATCGCCAAAGCAGGCGATAACGTGCCCGTGAACGCCCTGCTCGCGTCCCCGTTTCACCTGCTCCAGCACGCCGAGCGCTGCGATCGCTTCATCGGCGTGTCCTTCAATCGACGGCACGCCCTGCGTTGGCGAGACGGCGATAATCTCCGTTGCTGGCGATGCCGCTTCGCGGGCGGCGCGGGCGATGGTTTCAGTCATCGCCTGCGTGGTGTTGGGGTTGATGACCTGTATACAAAGGGAACTCATTTTTGCGGCACTCCTTTATGGGCACACAGTAGGGAAAAATCGGGCAGGACGTCACCGCCGCGCTCAAAACGCGGTGACGGCAAATATCACGCGCCTCCTGCGCATCGGGCGAAGCAACATGCGCACCACGTCTGGGCGTTAACATAATCATTTGCACTGCGGCGAGGCGCTGTAGCACGTTACGAATGCCGGTGCGGCTGATGGCAAACACCTTCGCCAGCGCTTCCGCCAGCAAGCGGCTGCCGGGCGACAGCGGCTGTTTTTCCATCGCGGTCAGTAACGCCTGACGGACCGGTTTGTCGTTACCGGTCAGCTCTGAGGCCGTTTTCTGGCCGGGATTATGCTTCATGACACCTACTCCGTTGACGCGTGTTGTATACAAAAACCGCTGTCCGGTGGAGCAGCGGCGTATACAAAATTTAACTTTTGGCCTGAATCCTGCAGAGGCTGATACACAGGGTTTCTCCGTTACCCCTTTTCAAGAGGAGCAGGTTTCATGCCAAATTATTCCAACGTTTCTCCAGCGCCCCGCAGCGATACGCATTACAGCCCGCGCCTGACGAATAAAGACCTTGCCCCTGTTCCGCATCAGAGCTGGAGCTGGTACAACATTTTTTCTTTCTGGATGTCGGATGTGCACAGCATGGGCGGCTATGTGGTGGCGGCCAGCTTCTTTACGCTGGGGCTGGCGAGCTGGCAGGTGCTTATTTGCTTGCTGGTGGGGATTTGCATCGTGCAGCTGTGCGCCAACCTGGTGGCGAAACCAAGCCAGATGACCGGCGTGCCCTATGCGGTGATCTGTCGGCAGGCGTTCGGCGTGTTTGGCGCGAATATCCCGGCGGTTATCCGTGGCTTGATTGCCTTCGCCTGGTATGGCATTCAGACCTGGCTGGCCTCCAATGCGCTGCTGCTGGTGCTGCTAAAATTCTGGCCTTCGCTCTCGTCGCTGACGCAACCTTCCTGGCTGGGGCTGTCGCTGCTCGGCTGGATCTGCTTTGGTATTATGTGGCTGCTGCAGGCGGCGGTATTCTGGCACGGGATGAACGCCATTAAGCGCTTTATTGATATTGCCGGTCCCGCCGTTTATATAGTGATGCTGGCGCTGGCCGGCTGGATTGTATACAAACGGTTTTGACGGGATCGCTTTTACGCTGACCAGCAAAGCCCTGAGCACCAGCGAACAGACCTGGCAGATGATCACCGCAACCGCGCTGGTGGTCTCTTATTTCTCCGGCCCGCTGCTTAACTTCGGCGACTTTTCGCGCTATGGCAAAAGTATGCAGCACATCCGTCGCGGCAACCGCTGGGGATTACCGTTTAACTTCCTGCTGTTTTCTGTCGTGACGGTGGTCATTGTTTCCGGCACCCGTTCGCTGTTCGGCAAGATGATTACCGATCCGATTGAAACCGTCAGCCTGGTGGGTAATGACCTGGCGGTGGCTATCGGCCTGCTGACCATGATTACCGCGACTATCGGCATTAATATCGTGGCGAACTTTGTCTCGCCCGCCTTCGATTTCTCTAACTGCGCGCCGCAGAAAATTACCTTCCGCGTCGGCGGCATGATTGCGGCGGTGGGATCGGTGCTGCTGACGCCCTGGAACCTGTTCCAGTCGCCAGAACTGATTCACTATACGCTTGACGTGCTGGGCGCGTTTATTGGGCCGCTGTTCGGCATTCTGCTGGTGGACTTTTATCTGATTAAGCGCGGCAAGGTGGTGGTGGACGATCTGTTTAACGCGACGCCTGCGGGCCGCTACTGGTATCGCGGCGGTTTTAATCCGAAAGCGATCGCCGCCCTGCTGCCGTCGGTTGCTATCGGCGTGCTGATCGGCTTCGTCCCTGCGATGCATGAAATTGCCAGCTTCAGCTGGTTTATTGGCGTGGCGCTTGGCGGCGGCAGCTATCGCTGGCTGGCGCGGGAAGATCGTGAAGAGGCAGCGACAGCGCGTTATATGGCGCAGGTTGCGGTGCAGAAAGAGTAAAAAGCAAAAGGCCGATTCATTGCTGAATCGGCCTTTCTGAATAGTTGGCGGTGCGGACGGGACTCGAACCCGCGACCCCCGGCGTGACAGGCCGGTATTCTAACCGACTGAACTACCGCACCGCGCTGTGTTCCCCGTCGGGAACGAGGCGCATATTAAGGGGAGCGCGCGTAGCCGTCAACGTTTTTTCTCACTACTGCGATCGTTTGCCTGCTTTTTCATCTAACTGGCTTTTTTTAGCGCAAAATAAAGCATTTATGCGCGCCACAGGCAGCTACCGCCCTTTTTCATCACCAGATCGAGGCGCTGTTCGTGCGCCATGATCTCTTCATCACTGGCGGCCACCACGCGCAGGCCGGACGTACGCGCAACGCGCTGAATGTGCTCACCGCCGCCGGCATCCCGCTGCTGCTCGCCATCAAGGGAAAACGTCAGCGACGTCTGCCCGCCGGTCATGGTCAGGAACACTTCCGCCAGAATTTCGGCATCCAGCAACGCCCCGTGCAGGGTTCGCTTGCTGTTATCTATCTCATAACGCGAGCAGAGCGCATCAAGGCTGTTACGCTTGCCGGGGAACAGCTTACGCGCCATCAGCAGGCTGTCGGTAATTTGACAGAAGGTTTCCGTTTTACTGATGCCCCGGTTCAGCTTGCTGAATTCATAATCCATAAAGCCGATATCGAACGACGCGTTATGAATCACTAATTCAGCACCGCGGATGTAATCCAGAAACTCATCCGCTATTTCGCCAAAGGTCGGCTTGTCCATCAGAAACTCATCGGCAATACCGTGAACGCCGAAAGCTTCCGGGTCCACCAGCCGATCCGGCTTTAGATACATATGGAAATTATTGCCGGTCAGACGGCGGTTGATAATCTCCACCGCACCGATTTCAATAATGCGATGGCCCTCGTAATGAACGCCCACCATATTCATACCGGTGGTTTCTGTATCGAGAACGATCTGGCGTGTAATTGCTGTGCTCATAAGGCTCGTTTATGTCAGACTTGGCGTTTTATCAGGAGGAAGTCTACCAGAGATGCGCAAACAGGTAGAAATTTTCACCGATGGCTCCTGCCTCGGTAACCCCGGCCCTGGCGGCTATGGCGCTATTTTACGCTATCGCCAGCATGAAAAAACCTTTAGCGCCGGTTTTTATCGCACCACCAATAATCGCATGGAAATGATGGCGGCCATCGTCGCACTGGAAGCCCTGACCCAGCCCTGTGAAATCACCCTTAGTACCGATAGTCAGTATCTGCGCCAGGGAATTACCAGCTGGATCCATAACTGGAAAAAGCGCGGCTGGAAGACCGCAGATAAAAAGCCGGTTAAAAACGTCGATTTGTGGCAGCGGCTCGATACGGCGCTCAGCCATCATCAAATTAACTGGGAATGGGTTAAGGGACACGCCGGCCATCCGGAAAATGAGCGCTGCGATGAACTGGCGCGCTCCGCCGCGGCCAATCCATCGTTTGAGGACATCGGCTATCAGCCGGAATCCTGATCGTCCAGCGAATGCAGCTGACGCGTGGCGTTAACCGTTGCGCGTAGTTTTACTTTGCCGGCCAGCCTTCTTGCCGGCGTCATGATCAGCGGCAGCGTACGCTTGCGGGCCACCATAATATTGAGACAGCCCAGCGCAGGCACGTGCCGACTCATCATCTGTCCGCCCTGGCGATTCCAGGGCACCACCTGAAAACTGCTGCGATAGACAACCTCATAGTTCAGCAGGCTTAGCCAGTCGAGCAGCCGCATCTGGCTGAACATACGCCCGTTCCACGGTGGACGACGATGCAGGCCGGGGATCAGCTTGCCTATTCCCAGCAGGCTTAGCGGATTAAAACCCGTGATCACTATCCAGCCATCATCAATCAATACGCGGTCTACCTCGCGCAGGATGCGGTGCGGATCCTGACTCCAGCTTAAGGTATGTGCCAGTAAACAGGCATCGACCGATTTTGCCCCAAACGGTAAATGCATTGGGTCGGCAATGACCTGCACTTCCTGCTCTTCATCGCCCACGCTAACCTGATGTGAAATAGCGCAGGCCTGTGTATCAATTTCGGTGCTCAGGTTGCCAATTTTTAACAGATGAAAGCCATACAGCTTGCCGAGGCAGGGCTGTAAATGTTGGGTTAGCGCATCGCGGAACGATTCTCCCCACGGCATATCACGCCATGAACGCGGCGCAGTCAGAATTTGACGTGTTTTAGCAGGCTTCATGTTTTACCATCGGTGTTCCTTCACGACGTGCGAGAGGTGTGTATGAATCTTAACAGTATCCCGGCATTTCAGGATAACTACATCTGGACATTAAACGATAGCCAGGGTCAATGCCTGATTGTCGATCCAGGCGAAGCGGCGCCGGTACTGGCCGCTATCGAACAGCATCACTGGACGCCGGTGGCTATTTTGCTAACGCATCATCATCACGATCACGTTGGCGGCGTAAAAGAACTGTTAATGAAATGGCCAGATCTTGTGGTATATGGCCCGCAGGAGACACAAGATAAAGGCACCACTCAAATCGTTTATGAAGGCGATACCCTGCCTGTTTTGGGCTGCGAATTTAGGGTAATTTTTACGCCTGGCCATACTTTAGGACATATCTCATATTACAGCGCGCCTTATCTTTTCTGCGGCGATACGATGTTTTCGGGCGGTTGCGGACGTCTGTTTGAAGGCACGCCGGAGCAGATGTATGAGTCATTTCAAAAGCTTGCTGAGCTACCCGATGAGACGCTGGTTTGCTGCGCCCATGAGTATACGCTGTCTAACTTAAAATTTGCTAACGCTACGCTGCCGCAAGACAGGGAAATAAATCGCTATTATCAGGAAATTAAGGAGTTGCGCGCCAAAAATAGCAGTAGTTTGCCCACAAAACTGGGGCACGAACGGCAAATAAATTTATTTTTACGCACGCAAGATACTGATTTACAAAGCGCGCTTGGTTACAATGTGCCGCCACAGCACGCATGGGACATTTTTGCCCTGCTACGCCAGAAGAAGGATGGTTTTTGATTTTTCTGGTTGTGTTGTTGGTCTTCAGCACGTATGATTGCTCGTCTTTTAAGCAACCATTGACACACACATGAAGACTAGAGCGATTATCCTTCTCGCCTCGGTCTTGCTGATGGGATGTCAGGCATCGCGACATGATGCTAACGTTCCTGAACAGCATGCACAGAGTCTGTCTTCAGCTGGTCAAAATGAGAATGAAATCTTTACAGATCGTATGTTATCCCCGCGTTGGCAGGATGATGGAACGGCCCTGACTCAGGACCAGGATTTGTGGAATTACATTCGCGACGGGCTGAAGATGGAGGTTCCGGAAAACCCCCGGATCCGAGAGCAGAAACAAAAGTACTTAAGAAACAAGAGCTATCTCCACGATGTAACTTTACGGGCAGAGCCGTATATGTACTGGATAGTCGAGCAGATTAAGCAACGTAAAATGCCGATGGAACTGGTACTACTACCCATAGTGGAGAGCGCTTTTAACCCCCACGCCACATCCGCTGCAAATGCCGCAGGCATCTGGCAGATTGTGCCGAGTACGGGACGGAATTACGGTTTAAAGCAAAATCAGTGGTATGACGGCCGACGCGATATTGTCGCTTCGACCAAAGCGGTTTTAGATATGATGGAACGTCTGAACGGGATGTTCGACGGAGACTGGTTGTTGACCATCGCTGCCTATAACAGCGGCGAAGGGCGAGTGTTGAAAGCGATTAAACAAAATAAAGCGCGCGGCAAACCAACCGATTTCTGGCATCTTTCTCTACCGCGCGAAACCACGCTGTACGTGCCTAAATTGTTGGCGTTGCAGGATATACTGAAAAACAACAAGCGTTATGGCGTACGTTTACCGGCACCGAAAGAAAGCCGGGCGCTGGCGCGTGTTGAAGTGGGTCAGCAGATAAAACTGACGCAGGCGGCGGAAATGGCCGGTTTGTCAGTGGCTAAGCTGAAGAATTACAACACCGGCTACAAACGCGGCGCTACTGCGCCTAACGGACCGCACTATATTATGGTCCCTAAAGCGAATGTCGCCCAGTTACGTAATTCGCTGGCTTCTGGCGATATTGCCGCCGTACAGCCAACGCGTTTGGCAGCAAACGATACGGGCATCAACAGCTATAAGGTGCGCAATGGCGACACTCTGTCAGGCATAGCCAGCCGGATGGGCGTTTCGGTAAAAGAGTTGCAGCGCGCAAATAATTTACGCGGTAATACGATTAAAACAGGACAGACGCTAACCTTTGGCGGGGGCGTGACAGGAAGTGAACTGGCCGATAACGGCAACAGCATCACCTACAAGGTTCGTAAGGGTGATTCTCTTGCCAGTATTGCACGTCGACATGGTGTGGACATCAAAGACGTCAAGCGTTGGAACAGCGTGCTGAGCGACAACAGTTCGATTCAGCCGGGTGATAAAATTACCCTGTTCGTTAAAAACAGCGCGACGCCAGACAGTTAAGCTTAGTGAATAAAACTAAAAAGCCGATCGGACGATCGGCTTTTTTTATACTTTTGCTGGGCCAGAAGAGGCAAATTCAACCAGTAGCGGATTATGATCGGAGGCGCGCGTTACCAGTACCGAGGCTTCCTTCACCTGCAGCTCGCGATAGAAAACAAAGTCCAGCGGGCGCCCAAAAGCCTTACGCCGGTGATCGTCAGTGAACCGTACTTCCCGTAACCCCATTTCCCGCGCAAAGCGATACAGGGCATTCATGCGCTGTCGGCTCCATGCATTAAAATCGCCAGCCATAATAACCGGCCCGTTATGATGCGCCAGCTGCTCACCGATAGGTCCCAGCTGTTTGCTGTAAACATCAATGCCAAGGCTGAAATTAACCGCATGAATATTTACCGCCATCAACATTCTGCCATCCGGTAAAGGATAGGCCGTTATTAACGCTGATTTCGCTAAACGCAGCAGCGGCTCACGCTCACGCAGTGGGCAACAGTAAACCGGATGTGCCGCCGCCAGCGTCATAACCCCTGAAGGGTGCTGAGGCAGCACAAAAGCAGGCACCTGATCGGCTGCCAGATAATTTGAAGTGGCGAAACGTACCAGCTCTGGCGTGGTTTGCGCCTCCTGTAATAATACCAGCTGTGCATCCTTGCCAAACGTTTGTAGCACCGACAGCCAGTCAGCTCGTTGTTGCTTAAAGATATTCCATACCAGCACGCGCAGCGTCAGTCCTGGGGTGATAGGCGCGCCTGGCGGAAGCGCTTGCCCAACATGCAGCATCGCATTGGGCGGAAAAATTCTTTCCACTGGCTGGCCAGCTACATACCTCATGGCATAGGTTTTTTTCCGCACAATACCGCCCGTTTCTGAAAATGTCTGTCATACAGTTACTGCTTTCAGTTATAGGGGCTTCAGAGAAGACTTTCAATCAAAGCCGCCGAATTTACCTTTCTGACAGGCAAGCAAATGTTACGATAGCAACAAACTCAGCGTGCCCGCTATCCACGTCAGGGTGGAAATGAAAATATTTGCGACAGGAGCAGGTGTGAAAGCGTCTTCAGAAGAGCTGAAAATTTTTGTAGCCGTGGTTGAAAGCGGCAGCTTTAGCCGGGCAGCGAAGCAACTTGAACTGGCTCCTTCCGCCATTAGCCGCGCCGTAAAAAAGCTGGAGGCGAAACTGGGCGTGGAGCTGCTAACGCGCACAACACGGCAAATCAACCTGACGCAGGAAGGTGAAGGTTATTTTCGTAAAATGCAAAAACTGCTGCAGGAGATGGCGGCTGCTGAAAATGAACTGATGGAAAGCCGACAGGTGCCGCGTGGACTGCTGCGGGTGGATGCGGCAACGCCGGTTGTTTTACATCTGCTGACGCCAATGGTTGAGCCTTTCCGTCAACGCTATCCGGAGGTGACCCTATCTTTACTTTCTTCCGAAACCTTTATTAACCTGATTGAGCGCAAGGTGGATGTCGCCATCCGCGCCGGAAATTTAACCGACTCCAGCCTGCGTGCGCGGCCCCTGTTTAGCAGCTACCGTAAACTGGTCGCCTCCCCTGCCTACCTTGCTCGCTATCGCGCCCCGGTAAAGGTTGATGAACTTGCACTACACAGCTGTCTCGGTTTTATTGAAACGCCTGCGCTCAATCGCTGGCCCGTAGCCCAGCCAGATGGCGAACTTTATACTATTCAGCCAACGATCTCGGCTAATAGCGGTGAGACATTGAAACAACTCTGCCTTGCGGGCAACGGCATTGCTTGTCTGTCTGATTATATGATCGACAAAGAACTTGAATCGGGCAGTTTGATAGAGGTTTTAGCCGAGCAGCGCTTGCCTGTGGCGATGCCTTTTAATGCGGTTTATTACAGCGATCGTGCCGTTAGTACCCGCGTTCGGGCATTTATCGATTTTCTGAGCGAGTGGATTAACACGCGAAGTACGTATTAAAGCGCCTGGTGTGCCTTTTAAGGACGGAAATGGCTGGAGCAGAAAAACAAAAAGCCCTGACATTGCTGTCAGGGCTATTGCTAATAGAGTGGCGGTGCGGACGGGACTCGAACCCGCGACCCCCGGCGTGACAGGCCGGTATTCTAACCGACTGAACTACCGCACCACCGAATACTGCATTACCAGCGGGGTCTCGCTGATAACCGGCGTTACCTTTTCAGGTATAACCTTAATTTGATGCCTGGCAGTTCCCTACTCTCGCATGGGGAAGCCCCACACTACCATCGGCGCTGCGGCGTTTCACTTCTGAGTTCGGCATGGGGTCAGGTGGGACCACCGCGCTCTCGCCGCCAGGCAA
>NZ_NWUO01000004.1 GCF_002895925.1 Mixta theicola
CAGAATTTGCCTGGCGGCGAGAGCGCGGTGGTCCCACCTGACCCCATGCCGAACTCAGAAGTGAAACGCCGCAGCGCCGATGGTAGTGTGGGGCTTCCCCATGCGAGAGTAGGGAACTGCCAGGCATTAAATAAACGACGGAGCCTCAGCGAAAGCTGGGGCTTTTTCGTGTCTGGCGGCCGGCGAAACGCCGGTTGCCGGGATTAACCTTACGCGTTGCCGCCCCTTTGCCGCCTCCTTAATCTGCTATTTCTCCTCTGCTTTATAACCTTTTTCTTCTATTTCCCCTTTGCTCATAGCTTTTTTACTTTTATGAATGAAAAATTTTCAATTTCTGGCTGAAGTCTCGACATTCTTGCGCCATCAGGCTATCTTCGGGCATCTGGATGTCTAAACGTATAAACGTATGTAGTGAGGAATAGAGGCTATGCCAATTCGGGTACCCGATGAATTACCAGCCGTAAACTGTTTACGCAAAGAGAACGTCTTTGTTATGACCCATTCTCGCGCCAGCGTTCAGGAAATCCGACCGCTTAAAGTGCTGGTATTAAATCTGATGCCAAAAAAGATCGAGACGGAAAACCAGTTTTTACGTCTGCTATCTAACTCCCCGCTGCAAATAGATATTCAGCTGTTACGCATTGATAGCCGTGAATCGCGCAACACGCCGATGGAGCATCTCAATAACTTTTACTGCAACTTTGAAGATATTGAGCATGAAAACTACGACGGCCTGATTGTTACCGGCGCGCCGCTGGGCCTGGTCGATTTTCATGATGTGGCTTACTGGCCGCAAATAGAGCGTGTATTGCACTGGGCGAAAGAGCACGTAACCTCAACTCTGTTTATCTGCTGGGCAGTGCAGGCGGCGCTTAATATTTTGTATGGCATCCCGAAACAGACCCGCGCCACCAAGCTGTCAGGCGTTTATGAACATCAAACTCTGCATCCGCACGCTTTATTAACGCGTGGTTTTGACGATACTTTCCTTGCACCGCATTCCCGTTATGCCGACTTTCCCGCTCAGCTGATCCGTGACTATACCGATCTGGAGATCTTTGCGGAATCGGAGCAGGCCGGGCCTTACCTGTTGGGAAGTAAAGATAAGCGACTGGCCTTTGTTACCGGCCACCCTGAATATGATGCGCTAACGCTGGCAGGAGAATTTCAGCGCGATAGCGAAGCGGGATTAAATCCGGCGATCCCTTACAACTATTTTCCGCAGAACAACCCGACCCTCACGCCGCGCGCCAGCTGGCGCAGTCATGGAAACCTGCTGTTTTCTAACTGGCTCAACTATTACGTTTATCAAATAACGCCTTACGATTTACGGCATATGAATCCAACCCTGGAATAACGGGCCGTACATGACGCCAGCGGGCTACAGCCGCCTGCGCGTCAATAAAGAAGCGCTCTCTGACAGGGAGCCCTTCTCAGCGGCAGCTTTGAGTCGTACAAACATTATGCCAAACTGTGCCACAGACGGTGCTAATAATAATCGAAATGGGTGAAGCAAGAGTGACTGACAGAATCGACGCGCTGCATCGGCAGCTGGCACAACGCATCATGGTGCTGGACGGCGGCATGGGCACTATGATCCAGAGCTATCGTCTGGAAGAGCAGGATTACCGGGGCGATCGTTTCGCAAACTGGGCCAGCGATCTGAAAGGCAACAATGATCTGCTGGTGCTGACGCAGCCGGAGATTATTCGCGCCATCCACAATGCCTACCTTGAAGCTGGCGCCGACATTCTGGAAACCAATACCTTTAACGCCACCACCATTGCGATGGCGGATTACCATATGGAATCGCTGTCGGCAGAGATCAACTATGAGGCGGCCAGGCTGGCTCGCGCCTGCGCCGATGAATGGAGCGCGAAAACGCCGGGACGTCCACGTTATGTCGCCGGAGTGTTGGGTCCCACTAACCGTACCTGTTCAATTTCTCCCGATGTTAACGATCCCGCTTTCCGTAATGTCACCTTTAATGAACTGGTAACGGCCTATCGCGAATCGACGCGCGCGCTGGTTGAAGGCGGCGTGGATATTATCATGATCGAAACCATTTTCGACACGTTGAACGCTAAAGCCGCCGTATTTGCCATTCAAAGTGAATTTGAAGCGTTGGGCGTTTCGCTGCCGCTGATGATCTCCGGCACCATTACTGATGCCTCAGGCCGTACCCTTTCGGGCCAGACAACCGAAGCGTTTTATAACTCGCTACGCCATGCCGAGCCGCTCTCTTTTGGCCTGAACTGCGCGCTGGGACCGGATGAACTGCGTCAGTACGTTGCTGAAATGTCGCGCCTTGCTGAATGCTACGTAACCGCACATCCCAACGCCGGTTTGCCTAACGCTTTCGGCGAATACGATCTGGATGCGCAAGTGATGGCTGAGCAGATTGCAGAGTGGGCGCAAGCGGGCTTTTTAAATATCGTCGGCGGCTGCTGTGGAACCACGCCGGCGCATATCGCCGCGATGGCACAGGCGATCGAAGGCGTCGCGCCGCGCAAGCTGCCGGAGACGCCGGTTGCCTGCCGCTTGTCCGGGCTTGAGCCACTGAATATTGGCGCGGATTCACTGTTTGTTAACGTTGGTGAACGTACCAACGTTACCGGCTCAGCAAAATTCAAGCGGCTAATTAAAGAAGATAAATACAGTGAAGCGCTGGAGGTAGCGCGTCAGCAGGTAGAGAGCGGTGCACAAATCATCGATATTAATATGGATGAGGGCATGCTCGACGCTGAAGCGGCGATGGTGCGCTTCCTTAATCTGATTGCCGGCGAGCCGGATATTGCGCGCGTGCCGATAATGATCGACTCCTCAAAATGGGAGGTGATTGAAAAAGGGCTGCAATGCATCCAGGGCAAAGGCATCGTTAACTCCATTTCGATGAAAGAGGGCGAGGAAGCCTTTATTCATCATGCGCGGCTGGTACGTCGTTATGGCGCGGCGGTGGTTGTGATGGCGTTTGATGAGGTCGGGCAGGCGGATACGCGGGCGCGTAAAACCGACATCTGTCGACGAGCCTACCGCATTCTGACGGAAGAGGTAGGCTTCCCACCGGAAGATATTATTTTCGATCCAAATATATTTGCCGTAGCGACCGGGATTGACGAGCACAATAACTACGCGATGGATTTTATCGGCGCCTGCGAAGATATCAAACGTGAATTACCGCACGCGCTGATCTCCGGCGGCGTCTCTAACGTTTCTTTCTCCTTTCGCGGCAACGATCCGGTACGTGAAGCAATTCATGCCGTATTCCTCTATTACGCTATCCGTAACGGCATGGATATGGGGATTGTTAACGCCGGTCAGCTGGCGATTTATGACGATCTATCCGCCGAACTGCGCGATGCGGTAGAGGATGTGATTTTAAACCGTCGCGACGATGGCACCGAGCGCCTGCTGGATCTGGCGGAAAAATATCGCGGCAGCAAGGCGGCGGACGACAGTACCAAACCGCAGGCGGAATGGCGCAGCTGGGACGTGGCGAAGCGGCTGGAATATTCGCTGGTTAAGGGCATCACTGAATTTATCGAAGAGGATACCGAAGAGGCGCGTCTGCAGGCGGATCGCCCGATTGAGGTGATCGAAGGGCCGTTGATGGCCGGTATGAACGTGGTTGGCGACCTGTTTGGCGAAGGGAAAATGTTCCTGCCGCAGGTGGTGAAGTCGGCACGCGTCATGAAGCAGGCGGTGGCTTGGCTGGAACCTTACATTCAGGCCACTAAAGCGGTGGGCAGCACCAACGGCAAAATCGTGCTGGCCACGGTAAAAGGCGATGTTCATGACATCGGCAAAAATATCGTTGGCGTGGTACTGCAGTGCAACAACTATGAAATTATCGATCTTGGCGTCATGGTGCCGACGGAAAAAATCCTTAAAACCGCGCGTGAAGAGCGGGCGGATATTATTGGCCTGTCAGGTTTGATTACGCCTTCGCTGGATGAAATGGTCAACGTGGCGAAGGAGATGGAGCGTCAGGGCTTTACCATGCCGTTGCTGATCGGCGGGGCTACCACCTCCAAAGCGCATACCGCCGTAAAAATTGAGCAGAACTACAGCGGCCCCACGGTTTACGTGCAGAACGCCTCGCGTACCGTTGGCGTGGTCTCCGCGCTGCTGTCGGCTGAGCAACACGATGGCTTTGTGGCCCGTACGCGTAAAGAGTATGAAACGGTACGCATTCAGCACGGGCGCAAAAAGCCGCGCACGCCGCCGGTTACGCTGCAGGCCGCGCGCGAAAATGATTTTGCTTTTGACTGGGAGCAGTACACGCCGCCAGCCGCGCACCGGCTGGGCGTTAGCGAAGTGAAGGCATCGATTGAGACCCTGCGTCACTACATTGACTGGACGCCGTTCTTTATGACCTGGTCGCTGGCGGGCAAATATCCGCGCATCCTTGAGGACGAGGTGGTGGGTGAAGAGGCGCAGCGTCTGTTTGCCGATGCGAATGCCATGCTCGATCGGCTGAGCGCCGATGGCAGCCTGACGCCGCGCGGCGTGGTCGGCATCTTCCCGGCGAACCGCGTCGATGACGATATTGAAATCTACCGGGACGAATCGCGTACGCAGGTGATTGCCGTCAGCCATCATTTACGTCAGCAAACGGAAAAGGTGGGCTTTGCGAACTACTGTCTGGCGGACTTTATTGCGCCGAAGGCGAGCGGGAAAGCGGATTACCTGGGCGCGTTTGCCGTTACCGGCGGGCTGGAAGAGGATACGCTGGCCGAAGCCTGGGATCGTCAGCACGACGATTACAATAAAATTATGGTCAAGGCGCTGGCCGATCGTCTGGCCGAAGCCTTTGCTGAATACCTGCATGAACGGGTGCGCAAAGTCATCTGGGGCTATGCCGCAAACGAGAACCTCAGCAGTGAGGAGCTGATCCGTGAACGCTATCAGGGGATTCGGCCCGCGCCGGGTTATCCGGCCTGCCCGGAGCATACCGAAAAAGCCACGATCTGGCAGCTGCTGGACGTGGAACGCCATACCGGCATGAAGCTGACCGAATCCTTTGCCATGTGGCCCGGCGCGTCCGTTTCCGGCTGGTACTTTAGTCATCCTGACAGCCGTTACTTTGCCGTGGCGCAGCTGCAGCGCGATCAGATTGAAGATTATGCTGCACGTAAAGGCATGACGGTAAGCGAGACAGAACGCTGGCTGGCCTCTCATCTCGGCTACGACGCCGATTAATAAAATCATCGCCAGCCCGTCTCCGGGCTGGCATGCTTCTGCGGCGTCAGCAAACCAGGGCGCCAATCCTTGCGCAACGGCCATCAACTTTCCATCCCGCCAGGATCTTAGTCTACATTTAATAGATTGTTCCCCGCGTTAACCTGCCTGAAAAATAAGCTAAAAACAGGACTCTGCGGAGCGTGTAAGGAGAATATATTCTTCATTTGCTGCATTTCCCTCCGGGCAAGCTGTAAATGCTGTTGTCGTCCGGCATAAAGGAGTAAATAGCCGTGTTAACCCTGCTTAATTTACTTTCTGCGGTGGCGCTGCTGGTATGGGGAACCCATATTGTGCGCACCGGCATAATGCGCGTTTACGGCGCCGATCTACGGCGCGTGCTCAGCCGCAGCGTAGAAAAGAAACCGATGGCATTTATGGCCGGTATCGGCGTGACGGCGCTGGTACAGAGCAGTAATGCCACCACGCTGCTGGTCACCTCATTTGTGGCACAAAACCTGGTCGGCCTGACGCCAGCGCTGGTGATTATTCTTGGTGCCGATGTCGGTACGGCGATCATGGCGCGCGTGCTGACCTTCGATCTTTCCTGGCTGTCGCCGCTGTTTATCTTTTTTGGCGTGGTCTTCTTTCTTGGCCGTAAGCAGACGCGCGCAGGACAGCTGGGGCGCGCCAGTATCGGTCTCGGCTTAATTTTGCTGGCGCTGCAGCTGGTGGTTGAAGCGGCCCGGCCGATCACGCAGGCTTCAGGCGTTCAGGTGATTTTCTCCTCGCTTACGGGCGATATTATGCTGGATGCGCTGATCGGCGCGGTTTTCGCCATTATCAGCTATTCCAGCCTGGCGGCGGTGCTGCTGACGGCAACATTGACGGCGACCAGCGTCATCTCGTTTCAGGTCGCTCTCTGCCTGGTCATCGGCGCCAACCTCGGCAGCGGGCTGCTGGCGATGCTGAACAACAGCGGTTCCAACGCAGCCGGCAAGCGGGTGGCGCTCGGCAGCCTGTTATTTAAGGTAATTGGTTGCTTGCTGGTGTTGCCTTTTATCCATCTGCTGTCGGCGTGGCTGGGTAAATTGTCGATGCCTGATAAAGAGCTGGTCATCTTCTTCCACGTTTTCTACAACCTGATCCGCTGCCTGATCATGGTGCCTTTTGCCGATCCTATGGCGCGGTTGTGTAAACGGCTGATCCGTGACGATCAGGAAAACGATACGCGTCTGAAGCCAAAACATCTCGATCGCAGCGCGTTGGATACGCCGACGCTGGCGCTGGCTAACGCAGCGCGTGAAACCCTGCGTATAGGCGACGTGCTGGAAATCATGATGGAGAATTTCAGTAAGGTTATGCACGGCGAGCCGCGTCAGGAGCGTGAGGTTCGGCGGCTCGATGATGACGTGGATGTGCTGTATACCGCAATCAAACTTTATCTGGCGCGTATGCCGAAAGAGGATCTGCCTGAGGAAGATTCACGCCGCTGGGCCGAAATTATCGAAACGGCGCTTAATCTGGAGCAGGCGGGCGATATTATCGAGCGCATGAGCGGCGACGTGGCCGATAAGTCACTGGCCGCGCGCCGCGCTTTCTCGCCGGAAGGGCTAAAATCGCTGGAACAGCTGCATGAACAGCTGCTGAATAATCTGCGGCTGGCGCTGTCGGTATTTTTATCGCGTGATATTGCCAGCGCGAAGCGTCTGCATCGGGCCAAACACCGTTTTCGCATTATGAACCGTCGTTTTTCGTACGAACACGTAGAGCGCCTGTACCAAAAAAACGTGCAGAGCATTGAAACCAGCTCGCTGCATTTGGGTCTGCTGGGCGATATGAAACGGCTTAACTCGCTATTTTGCGCGGTGGCCTACAGCGTGCTGGAACAGCCGAACGATGAGCGGGAGAAGTAGTGAACGTTTGCCAGCCCGGACGGCTGGCAAACGCCTGAAGGCTTATTTTTTATTAACCGGTTTGCCGGACCAGTAACCCGCCAGCAGCGAACCGGAGAGGTTATGCCAGACAGAAAACAGCGCGCCGGGCAGGGCCGCCAGCGGCGAGAAATAGAGCTTGCCCAGCGTGGCCGCCAGCCCGGAGTTTTGCATGCCGACTTCCAGCGCCAGCGTGCGGCAGGTTGACTCATCAAAGCCAAACAGCTTGCCGCCCCAGTAGCCGCCCAGCAGCCCGATGGCATTGTGCAGAATAACCGCCGCAATCACTACCAGACCGACCGAACCGATAAAGCCCTGGCTACCGGCTACCACCGCGCTGATGATCAGCAGAATACAAATCATGGAAAAAGCGGGCAGCCACGGCTCGATGCGCTTCACCACGCGATTCATGCTGTGATGAACAATCAGGCCGAGGCCGATAGGGATCACCACGATTTTGATAATGCTCAGCAACATGCCGACCACATCCACCTCAACGTGAGTATCCACATAGAGACGCGTCAGCAGCGGCGTGGCAAATACGCCTACCAGCGCTGAAACGGAAGAGATAGTCACCGACAGCGCTACGTCTCCTTTCGCCAGATAGATCATCACGTTGGAGGCCGTACCGCTGGCGACGCTGCCCACCAGGATCATGCCAGCGGCCAGCTCGGGCGGCATCTGAAACAGTCTGGCCAACAGCCAGGCGGCCAGCGGCATGACCAGATAGTGCAAAAATGTACCGGCGATAACCGGAGCCGGGCGCACCAGCACGCGTTTAAAATCATCAATATGTAAGGTAACGCCCATACCGAACATAATCAGCATCAGCAGATAAGA
The DNA here is from genome assembly GCF_002895925.1 of Mixta theicola. Lineage (GTDB taxonomy): Bacteria > Pseudomonadota > Gammaproteobacteria > Enterobacterales > Enterobacteriaceae > Mixta > Mixta theicola. The sequence goes on from NZ_NWUO01000004.1 coordinate 7,956, forward strand.
AACCCAGGGGCCGATACCGATAAAGGTGCCGGGTGAAAAGTACGCGGCCACCGAGAGCAAAACGGCCCACAGCGGAAACAGCCGGGTGATTTTGGCGAGCATAGCCAGACTTCCTTATAAAAATGCCAGGGGATTGCCGCCAGACCAGGTTCGTCTTAAGCCCGCGCCGCCGCCAGCGTTAAACATTAGCATTTAAACAGATTGTGATGCAGCGTGCGCACCACCTGTTCCGCATCGTTGCCCGGTACCAGGAAACAGAGGTTGTAGCTGCTGGCGCCGTAGCAGATCATGCGCAGGTTAAAAGGCTCAAGCACGCCGAAGACCTCTTTGCCCACGCCGCACGCCTGCGACAGCTTATTGCCAATCAGTGCCACCAGCGCCAGATTCTCTTCCACCTCAACCCGACACAGCGAGGAAAGCTCGGTCAGCAGCGCCTGGGTTAACAGGCTATCGCCGGTGGACGTAGAGCCGGTGGTATCCAGCGTCAGCGCCACGCTCACCTCGGAGGTGGTAATCAAATCGACAGAAATATGATGGCGCGCCAGAATAGCAAACACCTCCGCCAGAAAACCGCGTGCGTGCAGCATATTCAGACTGTGCAGGGTCAGCAGCGTCTGCTTACGGCGCAGCGCCAGCGCGCGGAATAACGGCGGGTTTTCCGTCTCATTGCAGACCAGCGTGCCGCCGGCGGCAGGATCTTTGCTGGAGCCGACAAATACCGGAATATCGTTGCGCACCGCGGGCAGCAGCGTCGCCGGATGCAGCACTTTCGCGCCGAAGGTCGCCATCTCGGCCGCTTCTTCAAAGGTGATTTTATCGATACGCTGCGCCGCCGGAACGATGCGCGGATCGGTGGTATAGATGCCGGGAACGTCGGTCCAAATATCAATACGCTGCGCCTGCAGCGCCTCGCTCAGCAGCGCGGCGGTGTAATCGCTGCCACCCCGGCCCAGCGTAGTGGTACGGCCTTTCGCTTCGCTACCGATAAAGCCCTGAGTAATTACCAGCGCCGTTTCCAGCCTTGGACGTAGCTGCTGACGGCTTAACTCAGCCAGCGTGCTCACGTCCGGCTCGGCACGGCCGAAACGATCGTTGGTGCGCATGATTTTGCGCACGTCAAACCATTCGGCGGCCACGTTACGCTCGCGCAGGATTTCTACAAACAGCAGAGAGGAGATCAGCTCGCCGTGGCTCACCAGCTCATCGGTCAGCGCCGCTGAAGAGGCCAGCGCCGCCGCTTCGGCCAGCATGGCGATATTTTCCAGCATGCGGTCGATTTCCTCGCGGATCACTTCCGGCTGCTGCAGCCGATCGACAATGGCGTATTGAATACGACGGATCTCATCCAGCAGAGCATAGCGCTGCGACGGTTCCTGGCCTTCTGCCAGCGCCACCAGCAGGTTGGTGATCCCGGCGGAAGCGGAAAGCACCACCAGTCGTACATTGGCATTACCCAGCACCACATCGGCGCTGCGGTTCATCGCGGTAAAATCGGCTACGCTGGTGCCGCCAAATTTTGCGACGATTAATTCAGATTGCAACATAAATACCCCGTGTCAGGTTCAATTCCATCAGCCTTGGCACAAGGGAAGAGCAGAAACGGGGCAGACGTAGAAAGGAACAACTACGAGCACCCAGAAGCGCCCCACCTTGCGGCGCGTCCGACTGTCGCACGCGCCTGGTGACAACCCAGAGGATTCAGCCTCTGCAGCCGACAATCTCTCCGCCGTGGAGAGATTGCCTCGGCGTCGCTCCCCCTGATGTGTCTTCACCGGATACGGCTCCTCTGACACACTACCTGGGCGACGCGCCTCTTCTGGCTTACGCATCGCTGCGCAAGTAACCGTTTACAAATATCGGGTTCTGCCGCCGCTGTCAATGACCGGCATTTGAAGAATTCTCAACTTTGACCAGCGCAATCAGCGTACAGGGCACCTCCGGCGGCGTGGCGTTGCCCATGATCTCCAGCTGTCCGCTCTCTTTTAGCGCAAACAGCGGGATGACTCCCGAATGGGTTGCCAGATAGTCCAGCCAGCCGAAATTTTCCGTTAGCTGCGTTGCTTTGATGGTTGCGCCTTTAGCCAGCAGCACGCTGAGATGGCCATAGGTTTGCTCAGCGCCGAACAGCGTCTCATGGCGGCGGAAGCGCGGGCTTTCGGTATCACGACGGCCTGCCAGCGACGAGCCGGAGCGGACAGAAGCCACCTTCGCCGCGCCGAAAATATGGCTGAAATGATAAACCGCCAGCGCGTTTTGATGTCGGTTCGGTGACAACGCCAGTACCTGAGCGATCTCGCTGAGATCGAGATAGTTCTCCGCATATTCAGACCAGGCATTGCCATACCAGGCGGGAATGCCTTCCATTCTGGCCTGACGATAATACTCCCAGCTGCTGTCGGTGAGCATCACCGGAATATCCAGCCGCTGTAGCGCCAACGCTAACGCACGCGCCACGGCGTTCGCGCCGATAATCAGCACGCCGCGCGGGCGCTGCTGCTGAACGCGCAGCCAGCGAGCAAGCGGGGCGCTGGTCAGGCTCTGCAAAACCACGGTGCCGATAATCACCGCGAATACCACCGTAACCAGCCGGTCAGCCTGCGCGTAGCCGCTGCGCGCCAGCGTCAGGGCGAACAGCGAACTGACCGCCGCCGCGACAATGCCGCGCGGCGCAATCCAGCTCAGCAGCAGGCGGTCGCGCCAGTGCAGCGACGATCTCTAGGTGGAGAGAGCGATACAGAGCGGCCGGGCGATAAACTGCACCACCAGCAGCAGCGCCACCAGCGGCCAGCCCAGCGTCAGCAGCGCGCCAATATCCAGCCGTGCGGCGAGGATAATAAACAGGCCGGAAATCAGCAGCGCCGACAGCTCCTCTTTAAAGGCGATAATGTCGCGCAAATCCACATCGCGCATATTGGCCAGCCAGATGCCCATAACGGTCACGGTCAGCAGACCCGACTCATCGGCCAGCGCGTTGGAAATGCCGAAGGTGGTTAACACCATCGCCAGTACGCCGAAGTTTTGCAAATAACCGGGCAGCCAGACGCGCCTCAGGGCGATACCCAATAGCCAGCCGGCCAGCGCGCCGATGCTCAGACCTACCGCCACCGTAACGCCCAGCGTCCAGAACAGATGCAATAACGATTCAGCCTGCTGACGCAGCACAATGAATTCGAATACCAGTAGGGTAAAAATAGCGCCCACCGGATCGATAACGATGCCTTCCCAGCGCAGCACCTGATTAATCGCCGCGTTGGGGCGCACCACGCGCATCAGCGGCGCAATCACCGTTGGCCCCGTTACGACCGTGACCGCGCCGACCAGCGCCGCCAGCTCAGGCGGAAAGTGCAGCAGCAGCCAGCAGGCGAGGCTGATAATGACAAACGTAATCGGCATTCCGATAACGATCAGGTTACGCACTACGCCGCCGAGGCCGCGAATTTCATCAACGCGCAGCGTAAGCGCGCCTTCGAAAAGGATGATCGCTACCGATAGCGAAACCAGGGGAAACAGCAGGTCGCCAAACAGCGCATCAGGCATCAAAACATGGGTTATCGGACCCAGTACGATTCCGAAAACCAACAGCGGTAAAATCGCCGGCAGCCGCAGTAACCAGGCGAGCCACTGGGCCATCAGCGAACTGAAGCCAATAATCACCAGTAATAATGGTGCGGAGAGCGGCATAAAAATTTTTCCTTTCAACGGTAAGAATCGTCATACTGAAATACCTTGCGGCTATCTTTGCCGTAGCCTGAATTATAATGAGTCCCGGGCAAAGGGTGAGAAAAAGCCAGCGAGCGCTCACCGCTACAATAGTCGTAACCTGTTGCAGGAAAAGGAAAGTAAGTCACGGTCAGCAGGTAAGATGACGTCCGGTCAGAATTACGGTTGTTAAAACATAAGAGTGTTGCCATGAAAAATATCAATCCGAAGCAAACCGCTGCCTGGCAGGCCCTGCAGCAGCATTACGAACAGATGAAAGACGTACGCATTGCCGAGCTGTTTGCCCAGGACAGCGATCGTTTTGCGAAATTCTCCGCCTCCTTTGACGACCAGATGCTGGTGGATTTCTCAAAAAACCGTATCACAACGGAAACCCTGGAAAAATTACAGGCGCTGGCAAAAGAGACCGAGCTGGCGGGGGCGATTAAATCGATGTTCTCCGGCGAGAAGATCAACCGGACTGAAGATCGCGCGGTGCTGCACGTTGCGCTGCGTAACCGCAGCAATACGCCGATTCTGGTAGATGGCAAAGATGTCATGCCGGAAGTGAACGCGGTGCTGGAGAAAATGAAAGCCTTCTCTGAACGCATTATCAGCGGCGAGTGGAAAGGCTATACCGGTAAGCCGATTACCGATGTGGTTAACATTGGCATCGGCGGCTCCGATCTTGGCCCGTACATGGTGACCGAGGCGCTGCGTCCTTACAAAAACCAGCTGAATATGCACTTTGTTTCTAACGTGGACGGCACCCATATCGCCGAAACGCTGAAAAAAGTGAGCCCGGAAACCACGCTGTTCCTCGTGGCGTCAAAAACCTTTACCACGCAGGAAACCATGACTAACGCCCACAGCGCGCGTGACTGGTTTCTGAAAGCGGCGGGCGACGAGCAGCAGGTCGCGAAGCACTTTGCCGCGCTCTCCACCAACGCCAAAGAAGTGACGAAGTTCGGTATTGATACCGCTAATATGTTTGAGTTCTGGGACTGGGTCGGTGGGCGTTATTCCCTGTGGTCAGCGATTGGCCTCTCCATCATCCTTTCCGTGGGCTTCGATAATTTTGTGCAGCTGCTGAGCGGCGCGCATGCGATGGATAAGCACTTCGCGGAAACTCCGGCGGAGCAGAACCTGCCGGTACTGCTGGCGCTGATCGGCATCTGGTACAACAACTTCTTCGGTGCTGAAACCGAAGCTATCCTGCCGTACGATCAGTATATGCATCGCTTTGCGGCCTACTTCCAGCAGGGCAATATGGAGTCCAACGGTAAGTATGTCGATCGTGACGGCAATCCGGTCTCTTACCAAACGGGTCCCATTATCTGGGGCGAGCCGGGCACCAACGGTCAGCACGCGTTCTACCAGCTGATCCATCAGGGTACTAAGCTGGTTCCGTGCGACTTTATCGCGCCGGCCATCACCCATAATCCGCTGGGCGATCATCACGCTAAACTGCTTTCCAACTTCTTTGCTCAGACCGAAGCGCTGGCCTTTGGTAAATCACGCGAAGCGGTGGAAAAAGAGTTTGCCGATGCGGGTAAAGATGCGAAATCCGTTGAGCATGTCGCGCCGTTTAAAGTGTTTGAGGGCAACCGTCCGACAAACTCTATTCTGCTGCGTGAGATTACGCCGTACAGCCTGGGCGCGCTGATTGCGCTGTATGAGCATAAAATCTTCACCCAGGGCGCGATCCTCAATATCTTCACTTTCGACCAGTGGGGCGTTGAGTTGGGCAAACAGCTGGCTAACCGTATTCTGCCTGAACTGGAAAACGCTGAGAAAGTGATCAGCCATGACAGCTCTACCAATGGCCTGATCAACCTCTATAAAGCCTGGCGTTAATCGCGAAATTTTATCGACAAGGCGCCCTGAACGGCGCCTTTTTTACGGGTTAGCGCGATCTGAAGCGTGAAAAACCGTTTTTTTGCGATCGCCACGTCATTTTCTGGAAGTGAAAGCGGCCAGATGCGTTATTTTGCTCTAAGTATTTTCTTAAAATTCCAGTTAGCGCCGAAAATTAACGCAGGATTAGTCCTAAACGCCTCTGGTTAGAAATGGCGCTAAAAACGAAGTTTTACTTAATTATCTAATTGAAATTTAAGTATAAATTTAAACGATAGCGTATAGGGATAAATAATATTGTGCTATATTTACCCAAAATAGCGCTTTAATCGTATTATTCTGTTACTTAGATAATTTTTGGTTATTAATAGTGTTAATTATTTTATATATAAAATAAAAACCAATAAAATATGTTTGTATAGATTTTAACGCCAGGCTTTATAACTCCTCTCACCGCGCCGCTACGCCCTAATTTCTGGTAATTTGTTGCCCTATACTGGAGCCGCCTGAAACCATTCGGGCGGGTAATCCATTCATTTCATGAAGGGAAATTCAGTATGAAAAAAATAGTCTGTGCCACAGCGGCTGCGCTGTATCTGGCATCCGGTTCGGTCGCCTTTGCCGCTCCGGTTGAAGCCGGTGCGGCAGCGGGCGCTGAAGCGGGAACCATTTCCGCAGGCAGCACCACCGCAGTGGGTATCGGTGCCGTTGGCGCGCTGTTAGGCGTTGGCCTGGCGACATCCGGCGGTGGGGATGGAACCAATACCGGCACCACCACCACAACGACCACCAGCACTACCCGCTAACGCGGTTTTTAATCATAACCACACGTCCGTGTGGTTATTTTCTGACTTTGCCGAACTCACACAGGGATATACAGGTGCGCCATATTCCATTGCTGTTTCTTTGTCTGTTGTTACAAGCGTGTACACAAACGCAACAGGGGCTGGTTGATACCGCGAAGCTGGCGGTGATGGGCCCGGACGATGTCACCGTATCGGATAAAAAAATAGAATCATTGCCTTACGCCAGCATGTATTTACGCATCAACGGCGGCCAGCGCATTTTCCTGGTGCTGGGCTATCTCGAACAGGGCCAGCAGAAATGGGTAACGCAGGATCGGGCGATGCTGGTCACGCAGCAAGGCCGTCTGGTGAAAACGCTGGGCCTGAGCGACAACCTGCTGGCAGTGGATAATTTGCCGCAGGATCCCTTAGCGCATCCACTGCAAATCCGTGAGGGCGAAAGCTGGACGCGTATCATGAGCTGGACAGAAAACGGCCAGCTGCGGGCGGGCAGCGCAGTTTCACGTTTCAGCCGTGGCCAGGATGAGGTGCTGATGCTGGCGGGCCATCAGATCGCCTGCCGCGTCTGGCATGAAGAGGTAACCATCGCCGCGAACGGCGCGGAGTGGCAAAACACCTTCTGGATTGATGCCAGCAGCGGCGAGATACGTCAGAGCGCACAGCAGGTGGGAGCGGATACGCTGCCGGTCGAGATAACCATTCTGAAGCCAGCCACATCATGAAAAACATTTTTGCCTTAGCCGGCCTGATTGCCGGCCTGTCATTTAACGCGCTGGCGGATAGCCAGGTCACGATTTATTACCCCGACGCCTCGCAAACCGCCGTTGTCAGCCATGCGCAAACGCTCTCTCAGCTGCTCGCCAGCCCGGCGCTGAAAGATCGAAGCTGGTGGCCCGGTACGGTGATTGCGGAGCAGCTGGCAACCGCGGCAGCGGCGCAGCATTACCAGCAGACGCTGGCGCGGCTGCAAAGCTGGGCGGCGAGCGAAGAGGGCGAGCGGGCTGCGGCGATCAACGCCGTATTGCAGCAGCTAAAAACGGTGCGGGTCACCGGACGACAGTTTACCTCGCTCGATCCTGACTGGGTACGGTTACGCCCGGAGGCCAACCGACGTCTGGAAGGGGAGTACAGCGTGTATATCCTGCAGCGGCCTACCAGCGTAACGCTGGCGGGCGCGATCGACGGCAGCGGCAAAGTGAACTGGCAGCCGGGCCGCGATACGCGGGATTACCTCGCCGGGCATACGCGCCTGAGCGGCGCGGAGCACAATGTGGCAACGGTCATTGCGCCTGACGGTTCCACGCAGGAAGTGCCGGTGGCTTACTGGAATCATCGTCATGTTGAAGTGGCGCCGGGCAGCACTATTTATCTCGGTTTCTCTTCCTGGGCGCTGCCGGATGAATATCACGATCTTAACCAGCAAATTATTTCTGTTTTAACGCACCGGATCCCTGACTGATGAAAACAAACATGCTTCTCAGCCTGCTCGCTGTTTGCGTAGCGGCTGCCTGCCAGACGCAGGCGGCGACATGGGGCGAACCTGGTGGCCCTTCACAGTCAGATTTCGGCGGCGTTGGCCTGATGCAGGTGCCAACGGCGCGAATGGCTAAAGAGGGGGAGTTCAGCCTTAACTATCGCAATAACGACCAGTATCGCTTTTACTCCGCGTCGCTGATGCTGTTTCCCTGGCTGGAAACGACCGTACGCTATACCGATGTCCGCACGCGGCTTTACAGTCGGGTAGAAGGCTTTAGCGGCGATCAAAGTTATAAAGATAAAGCCTTCGATATTAAATTGCGGCTATGGCAGGAAGGCTTCTGGCTGCCTGAAGTGGCGGCGGGCACGCGCGATTTAGGCGGCACCGGGCTGTTCGACAGCGAATATCTGGTGGCGACTAAGGCCTGGGGGCCGCTCGATTTTACCCTGGGCATTGGCTGGGGCTATCTCGGCAACAGCGGCAATATTAAAAACCCGTTCTGCAGCTATGACGATAAATACTGCCAGCGCCGTAGCGGCTTTGGCTCGGCAGGATCGGTTAACGGCGACGAGCTGTTTAAAGGGCCGGCATCGATCTTTGGCGGCATTGAATATCAGACGCCGTGGCAGCCGCTGCGCCTGAAGCTGGAATATGAGGGCAATGACTATCAGGGCGACTTCGCCGGTCGGCTGGAGCAGCGCAGCAAGGTAAACGTCGGCGCCATCTATCGCCTGACCGACTGGGCCGATATTAACGCCAGCTACGAACGCGGCAATACCTTTACCTTTGGCTTTACTCTGCACAGCAATTTCAACACGTTAAGCACGCATCATCTCGACAGCAGCAGGCCTGGCTACCAACCTCAGCCGCAGCCGGAAACGTTGCAGCATACGACAGTGGCGAACCAGCTAACGCAGCTGAAATATAACGCCGGTCTGGATGCGCCAAATCTGCAGGTAAAAGGCCATACCCTCTATGTTACGGGCGAGCAGTATAAATATCGGGATACGCAGGAGGGCGTCGATCGCGCCAACGCTATTCTGATGAATGATCTGCCGGAGAATATCGATACGCTGCGCGTTACCCAAACGCGCTACAACCTGCCGCAGGTCACTACCGAAACCAGGGTAAGCAGCCTGCGTCAGCAGCTGGAAGGCTATCCGCTGGGGCACGAGCAGCCGCTGGCGCAACGCCGCATTAATCCGATCGATGCTGGTAAAACCGAGCAGGGTTACTATATCGAGAAGGAGCGTTTCAGTTACGGCCTCTCCCCGGTACTGAATCAGTCGGTTGGCGGCCCGGAAAGCTTTTATATGTATCAGGCCGGCATCAATGCCAGCGCTGATTACTGGCTGACTCAGCATCTGCTGGTCGGCGGCGGCATCTTTGCCAACCTCGCTAATAACTACGACAAATTCAACTATGACGGCCGGCCGATCGATTCCTCGCTGCCGCGCGTGCGTACCCATATTCGCGACTATGTAGAAAATAACGTTTACGTTAATAACCTGCAGGCGAACTGGTTCCAGTACTTTGGCAACGGTTTTTATGGCCAGATGTACGGCGGCTATCTGGAAACCATGTATGGCGGCGTGGGCGCAGAGGTGCTGTATCGTCCGCTTGATTCCACCTGGGCCGTTGGCGTAGATGCGAACTACGTTAAACAGCGCGACTGGGACAACATGATGAACTTCACCCATTACAAAGCGGCGACCGGTCATCTGACCGCCTACTGGCAGCCGTGGTTTATGAATAATGTGCTGGTGAAAATGAGCGTGGGCGAATACCTGGCGAAGGATAAAGGCGGCACGATTGACGTCGCAAAACGCTTCGACAGCGGCGTTACGGTTGGCGCTTACGCCACCTTAACCAACGTCTCCGGCGACGAATATGGCGAGGGCGACTTCACCAAAGGATTCTATATTTCCGTGCCGATGGATCTGTTTACCGTCACCCATAACCGTGGCCGCGCTCAGGTTAACTGGACGCCGCTGACGCGCGATGGCGGACAGATGCTGGGCCGTAAATATCAGCTGTACGATATGACCAGCGACCGCGATCTTCACTTCCGCTGATTAGCGCAGCCGTTCAGCTTGTGTGAAAACGCCCTGGCTTCGGTCAGGGCGTTTTTTTATCCGCGTTATAATGTGATATTGATCACATTCTGTCATGATGTCAGTTCGGCAGATGCCGGTTACCACGCACGCAAAAAGGACAAACAATGAACAGTGAAAAAATAATAGCGACTATCATGCAATGGATATTAAACGTGGGCCTGCTGTTTCTGGGCATCATTTTGATTGTTTTTTTGGGCAAAGAGACCATTCATCTCGCCAATGTATTGCTGAATACCGGCGAAGCCGCCTCGGCTTATTTGTTGGTGGAAGGCATTGTCATCTGGTTTCTCTATTTCGAATTTATTGCCCTGATCGTGAAATATTTCCAGTCGGGCTACCACTTCCCGCTGCGCTATTTTATCTATATCGGCATCACGGCCATTATCCGGCTGATTGTGGTCGACCATAAAAATCCTTTCGACACGCTTTGCTATTCCGCCGCGATTTTGATTCTGGTTATTACGCTGTGGCTGGCCAACAGCAACCGTTTGAAGCGCGAATAAAAAAAGGCGGCCAATGGGCCGCCTGAATATACACAGGACACAACTTAGCAGTGGCAATAACAACAAAGGCAACAACGGCAATAAAAATCGTTAACCCTTCACGCCGCCAGCGGTCAGGCCGCTAACCAGCCAGCGCTGCGCCAGCAGGAACACCAGCGTAATCGGCAGCGCAGACAGCACCGCCGCCGCGGCAAAATCTCCCCACAGATAGTTCTGCGGATTCAGATACTGCTGCATACCGACCGCCAGTGTATAGCTGTTTACATCACGCAACAGCAGCGAGGCGACGGGAACTTCCGTCACGGCAGCGATAAAAGACAAAATAAACACCACGGCGAGGATTGGCACGGAAAGCGGCAGTAAAATTAAGCGGAAAGCCTGCCATGGCGTCGCGCCATCAAGCGCCGCTGCTTCTTCCAGCGAACCGTCAATGGTTTCAAAATAGCCTTTAATCGTCCAGACGTGTAAAGCGATACCACCGAGGTAGGCAAAAATCAGCCCGGCATGGGTATTCAGGCCGATAAAGGGAAGATACTGTCCTAAACGGTCGAACAGAGCATAAAGCGCTACCAGCGAAAGTACAGCGGGAAACATCTGAAATATAAGCATTCCTTTCAGCAGCGTCGCCTTACCGCGAAATCGCATGCGGGCGAAAGCATAGGCGCAGGTGGTGGAAAGCGCAACAATCCCAACGGCAGTAATCGCGGCGACTTTTACTGAGTTCCATAGCCACAACAGCACCGGGAACGGTGGCGGCGTAACGCTGCCGTTTTCGTGCGTTACCGCGAAACCGAGCGCCAGCTTCCAGTGATCCCAGGAGAGATGCTCCGGCAGCAGGCTGCCGATCGCATAGTTGCCGGGGCGCAGTGAAATTGCCAGCACCATCATCAGGGGATACATAATCAGCACAATAAAGCCGAGCAGCAGCAGATGCGTCAGCGCCAGCCGCAGCTTCTGTGATTGGGGTTTAACCATCGCCATGTTTCGCTCCTTAATCCGTCTTAATCCGGGTGAATCGCAGGTTAAACAGCGCCAGCGCGCCGACCAGCAGGAAAATCAGCGTGGCGATAGCGGCCGCCAGGCCAAAATCCTGACCGCCGCCGCCTTCAAAGGCGATGCGCCAGGTGTAGCTCACCAGCAGATCGGTATAGCCCGCCGGCGTGGTGGTGCCCAGCCGGTCCGGTCCGCCATCGGTAAGCAGCAAAATCAGCACGAAGTTATTAAAGTTAAAGGCGAAGCTGGCAATCATCAGCGGCGTCAGCGGCTTAATCAGCAGCGGCAGCGTAATGCGGAAAAAGTTTTGCAGCGCCGTGGCGCCGTCCAGCGCCGAAGCTTCATACAGGTCGTCGGGAATCGCTTTTAGCAGCCCCATGCACAGAATCATCATGTAGGGATAGCCAAGCCAGGTATTGACGATCACCAGCATGGTGCGCGCCATTGCCGGATCGCTGAACCAGGCGGGTTTGATGCCGAACAGGCCGTCGAGCATCATATTGATCTCGCCAAAGCTCTGGTTAAACAGCCCCTTGAAGATCAGGATGGAAATAAAGGCCGGAACCGCATAGGGCAGGATCAGCAACAGGCGATACACCGCGCGCCCTTTTAACGCTTCCCACTGCATCAGACAGGCCAGCACCATGCCTACCGCCACGGTCAGCAATACCGTGAGCGCTGCGAAAATGACCGTCCAGATAAAAATGGCGATAAAAGGCTGCTGAATACCCTTATCGGTTAATACGCGCAGAAAGTTATCCCAGCCGACAGCAACCGTATAGCCGGGGCTGAGTTTCTCGCTGGTCCACTGCTGGTTAGCGTCTTTGGTTTGCCAGAAGCCGGTATCGCCGTTGGCATACCAGACTTTACCGGTCTGTTTGTCGGTCAGCGAGTTATCCTCGCCGAGACGGTAGAGCGGCTGGGTGCCGGAGAACTGGCGCAGCGAACTCATGCGCAGCTGGGTGCCGTCCGGTAAGCGCGCCGTTAGCTGTGAAAGCGCCTGACGATTTTTGGTAATTTCGCGCAGCATAACGCGTTCGCCAGCGGGCTGTTGCTGCGTTTCGGTAAGAGTAAGCGTCTGCTCACCTTTTCCGGCAAGCGAAAAGAGCGGCGTAATAAACTGCTTATCGTCCGGGCTTTTCAGCAGCAGTCGCCACTCATTATTCGCCGTTGACCAGAGGGAAAACGCGTAGCTGTCGCCAGCCTGAAACTGACGATCCAGCAGAACCTGACGCGCCCGCTCAAAAGAGAGCTGGTTGGTGCTGCTGTAGTTGGTAAAAGCGATGGCGATGGTACAGGCCAGCGGAAACAGGATAAACAGCACCATGCCCGCCAGTCCGGGCCAAACGTAGCGCCACGCCTGAGCACGGCGGTAGAAAAAGGTAATCAGGCCGCTGCTGAGCAGTATCAGCGTGACGATAGCGAACAGGTATTCGCCCTGGGCATACATCAGAACAACCAGATAGCCGGTTATCATCACACACAGGGCAAGAACCAGCCACTTCAGGGCGTCACGCTGCCACCACAATGCGGATTTTGCCATTTCAGGATCCTTCTGCAATAGAGTAAAAGAGGGGATCGGGCCAGCCGCAGCACCGGGCCACCTGGCGGTGAGCGCCGCAGGTGGCCCGGTGCAAAGCGCCAGCAAGCCCTTACTTGGTCAGGCGATTTTCGGCATCTTTCAGCGCGGCTTCCACCGTCTGACGACCGTTAATCGCGTTCAGCACCGCGCTACGCTCGGCGTACCAGAAGGCGGACATTTGCGGCACGTTCGGCATGATCTCGCCTTTCTGCGAGTTCTCCATGGTGGCGGCAATCTTTTCATCCTTCGCCAGCTTCTCCTGATACGACTTCAGCGCCACGGCACCCAGCGGCTTGTCCGCGTTCATTTTGGCCAGGCCGTCGTCGGTCAACAGATAGTTTTCCAGGAATTCTTTCGCCAGTTCTTTATTCGGGCTGGCGGCGTTAATACCGGCGCTCAGCACGCCAACAAACGGCTTCGACGGTTTGCCTTTAAAGGTAGGAAGCAGGGTCACGCCATAATTAATTTTGGCGCTGTCGATATTACTCCATGCCCAGGGGCCGTTAATGGTCATCGCGGTTTCGCCTTTATTAAAAGCCGCTTCGGCAATGGCGTAATCGGTATCCGCATTCAGGTGTTTATTTTTAATCAGGTCGATCAGGAATTTCAGACCTTCCTGCGATCCCTGATTATTGACGCCAACGTTTTTCACGTTATAGCTGCCGTTCTCTTTCTTAAAGGCGTAGCCGCCGTCTGCGGCGATAAGAGGCCAGGTAAAATAGGGTTCCTGCAGGTTAAACATCAGAGCGCTTTTGCCTTTGGCGCGCAGCTGTTTATCCAGCGCCGGGATCTCTTCCCAGCTTTTTGGCGGGTTAGGCAGCAGATCTTTGTTATAAATCAGCGACAGCGATTCCACCGCGACCGGATAACCGATCAGCTTGCCGTTAAAGCGCACCGCATCCCAGGTAAAGGGATAAATTTTGTCCTGCAGCGCTTTATCCGGTGAGACCTCGGCCAGCAGGCCGGATTGCGCATAGCCGCCAAAGCGATCGTGCGCCCAGAAGATAATGTCCGGGCCGTCGCCAGTCGCCGCAACCTGCGGATATTTCTCTTCCAGCTTATCAGGATGCTCAACGGTGACTTTAATGCCGGTATCCTGCTCAAACTTTTTACCCACTTCCGCCAGGCCGTTGTAGCCTTTGTCGCCATTAATCCAGATGACCAGCTTGCCTTCTTCGATCTTTGCCAGCGCAGCGCCCGGTAACAGCGCGGCGGTCATGGCGCATAACAACAGCGTTTTGCCATTAAGTTTGAACTTTGACATTTCCCTTACCTCTAAACGTGAGTGGTTGTCGTTAGGCAGGAGTCTGCTGATAAGAGACGGCTGACTCATCCTCCCTGTTCCTACGCCCCACCGGCCAGAATTGTGATCCCTGTAGCTTTTTTGCCGCTTTCTGCGTGCCAGCACACAAAAAATAGCCCCTTTTCCTGCCGTTTCGATCACGAAAAAGCCTGACGGGTCAGTCAGATCCCCCTCTTCGCTACAAACTCATCCTCCTGCCTCCTCCCCCGTAAAAAAGCGGATGGTGGAGGATTTTTCCTCCCCCGCCTTCGCGCACACTCCTGCCATTCAAAGGAAGTCATGGAGATGGGAGAGGCCAATGTCGAATGTGGTGTTGAAAGAAGTCACCAAATCCTGGGGCGATGTGGTGGTATCGAAAGATATTAATCTGTCCATTGCCGAAGGAGAGTTCGTGGTGTTTGTCGGGCCGTCAGGCTGCGGCAAGTCAACGCTGCTGCGCATGATTGCCGGGCTGGAAGAAATTACTTCCGGCGAACTGACTATCGGCGGTAAACGCATGAATGAGGTGCCGCCAGCCGAGCGCGGCGTGGGAATGGTCTTTCAGTCTTATGCGCTTTATCCCCATCTGACGGTGGCGGATAACATGTCATTCGGCCTTAAGCTGGCCGGCACCCATAAAAAAGAGATCCAGCAGCGCGTTTCGCAGGTAGCGGAAGTGCTGCAGTTAGCGCATCTGCTCGATCGCCAGCCGAAGGCGCTCTCCGGCGGCCAGCGCCAGCGCGTCGCGATTGGCCGTACGCTGGTGGCGGAGCCGCAGGTATTCCTGCTGGACGAACCGCTCTCTAACCTTGATGCCGCGCTGCGCGTGCAGATGCGTATCGAAATCTCCCGCCTGCATAAGCGCCTGAAGCGCACCATGATTTACGTCACTCACGACCAGGTTGAAGCGATGACGCTGGCGGACAAAATCGTGGTGCTGGAAGGCGGACGCATCGCTCAGGTCGGCAGGCCGCTGGAACTGTATCACTATCCCGCCAACCGTTTTGTCGCCGGTTTTATCGGCTCGCCAAAAATGAACTTCCTGCCGGTAAAAGTAACCGCGACCGCCATCGATCAGGTGCAGGTTGAACTGCCTAACCGCCAGCAAATCTGGCTGCCGGTGGACAGCACCGCCGTACAGGTCGGCGCCAATATGTCGCTGGGCATTCGCCCGGAACATCTGCTGCCCAGCGAAGTGGCTGACGTCACGCTGCAGGGTACGGTGCAGGTTGTCGAGCAGCTCGGTCAGGAAACGCAAATCCATATCCAAATCCCTGCGCTGCGTCAGAACCTGGTTTACCGCCAGAACGACGTGGTGCTGGTTGAAGAAGGTGCCCAATACGCCATCGGACTGCCGCCACAGCGCTGCCATCTTTTCCGTGAGGATGGACGCGCCTGCCGTCGGTTACACAGCGAACCCGGTGTAGAAGCACACATAACAGTAAAATCATAACAGGAGAACAGCGATGTTAACGCGCTCTAAGTACCCTCTGGCCGTGGCAGTGGCCCTCGCAGTTGTGGCACCGCACGCCAGCGCGGTGGATTTCAAAGGTTATGCCCGTTCCGGCATCGGCTGGACCGGCAGCGGCGGTGAGCAGCAATGCTTCCAGGCAACCGGCGCCAACTCTAAGTACCGTCTCGGTAACGAATGTGAAACCTATGCGGAAGTTGAGCTGGGCCAGGAAGCCTGGAAAGAGGGCGATAAAAGCTTCTATGTCGATACCATGATCGGCTACAGCGTATCGCAGCAGAACGACTATGAAGAAGACTCCCCGGCTGTACGCCAGATGAACGTGGTGGGTAAAAACCTGTTTGATGCGCTGCCGGGCGCCAACATCTGGGCCGGTAAGCGTTACTACAAACGTCATGACGTGCATATGATCGACTTCTACTACTGGGACGTTTCCGGTCCTGGCGGCGGTATTGAAGATATCGATCTGGGCTTCGGTAAGCTGTCGCTGGCCGCGACCCGCAACAGCGAAGCGGGCGGCTCTTCCGCCTTTGTCTCCGGCAATACGCGTGGTGCAGCGAAAGATCGCGCCAACGATATTTTCGACGTGCGTTTAGGCAACATGGAAGTGAACCCCGGCGGTTCGCTGGAGCTGGGCTTCGATTATGGTAGCGCGAATGATACCGAAGGCTACAGCCCGAATGTTGAAGATGCCTCTGACGATGGCTGGATGGCCACCCTTGAACATACCCAGACTTTCTACGGCACCAGCCTGAACAAATTCGTTGTGCAGTACGCCACCGATGCGATGACGGAGAACCGCAACGGCCGTCCGGGCACCGCAGCCAATAACAACGGTTCGATGATTCGCGTTATTGACCACGGCGCCATCGACTTCAACGATACCTGGAGCCTGATGTATGTCGGTATGTATCAGGACGTGGATCGCGATAACGACAACGGCACCACCTGGTACACCGTGGGCGTGCGTCCAATGTACAAATGGACGCCGATCATGAGTACCCTGCTGGAAGCGGGCTACGACAACGTCAAGTCGCAGCGTACCGGCGAGCATAACAGCCAGTATAAAGTGACCCTGGCCCAGCAGTGGCAGGCGGGCAACAGCATTTGGTCGCGTCCGGCCATTCGCGTGTTTGCCACCTACGCCAAGTGGGATGAGAAATGGGGCTACGCTTCCTCAGAGGAAAGCGATCAGAACTATGTTGGTAACCTGCCGGGCACTACCGCTGGCGTGGCCTACAGCGATAACGCCGCCCATACCTTCAGCCGTGGCGATAGCGATGAGTTCTCCTTCGGTATCCAGATGGAAGCCTGGTGGTAATAAGACAACCTGACAGGGCATAGTCAGCCCTGTGTCCTGCCTTAGCCCGCCTCCCTATTGCCTGAGAGAGGCGGGTTTCTTTTGAGGATAAAAAAATGAAAAAACATCTACTCGCGCTCTGCCTGTTTCCGGCCCTGAGCTTTACCGTGCTGCCAGCCTTCGCCGCCAGCACCAGCCTTAATCCGCAGAATGTCGCCACCGCGCCCGCGATCGCCCCGGAAAAACTACAGCGCCTCTCCTGGCTGCCGCTGGCGCCGCCGGTGAGCCAGGATATTGTGCTGAATAATAGCTCGGTCAGCCTGAATGAAGGTGACATCAGCGGCCCGGTCGCCGCCATTGCACTGCCCGCCGATCAGGGTTCGCTGGAAGTCACGCTGGCCAGCATTATGAAAGATCAACGCGTCTATGCGCCGAACGTGCTGGTGCTGGATAGCCAGCTGCAGCCTGCGGCCTTTTTCCCCAGCAGCTATTTTACCTACCAGAAGCCGGGCATCGTAGCGACCAACCGGCTGGAAGGCACCATGAAGCTGACGCCGGTGCTGGGACAAAAACAGATTTACCTGCTGATCTACACTACCACGCGCGATCTGGCGCAAACTTCCACCATGATCAATCCGGCAAAACTCTATGCGGAAGGGGCAAGCAATGCCATCCCTGACGTGCCGGATCCGGTGGTGCAGCATATCAATACCGGCACGCTGTCGCTGAAAGTGAAGAGCGAGCAGAACAGCGGCAATATTATGATCGGCAAACTGTTCGGCTCCGGTGAGTCGAAGCCGGTGGTAGTGGGCAGTACCAGCGCCGCAACGGCGTCGGCACAGCCGACGGTCGGCATGACTGCGCCTGCTCCGGCCGCGAAGTCTGAGCCGATGCTGAATGACACCGAAAAATATTTTAACGACGGCATCCGTAAGGCAGCGAAAGCGGGAGATATTGATAAAGCGCTGAAGCTGATGAACGAGGCGGAACGCCTCGGCTCCACATCGGCGCGCGCAACATTTATCAGCAGTGTGAAAGGCAAGGGATAACATCCCCATATTGCTGATCTTGCTGGACGATTGGTGCGCCGCTGGCGCACCCTTTTTCGGCAGATTAATCGGTTACCTCAGCTGTCCCGCAGCGCTACGGGCAGTTTATTAACGCCGTTGTGTTTGTACTATTTTACGTTATATCGATTTTAGCAATGTGTTAGATAATAATGCCAACGATAGCTGTGTTTTCTCAGTCGTACAGGATTAGTGTGCTGTCGCTAATATCGTTTACAGGGACGTCTGATCGTTATGAAAAATAATTCGAATAAACGTATTTCATCAATGTCATCACGAATATAAAAATAATACAAACCACCATGAACAACGTAACTCTGTAATAATTAATCATCCATCCGGAAAGCCTGTCAGGAACAGCGTCAAAAAAATTATAAACCTCGCTATTTTTATCAAACATAAGCAAAGGTTTCTTCTTTTTCTTGATGCTTACAAAATAATAAATCAGCGTGAAAGACCCAAAGAAACCCATCAATGAGTGGAAATGGTAAGGGGTATGGAATGAAAAACCTTTTTCATAATATAGTTTAACTATTACTTCGTATTTGGCTTTGTTTGCACAATAGTAAAAAAACAGGAAGATAAGAGATAAAAATCCTGCCCATACAGCTGCTATTCCTAAATAAGAAAATAAATTGTTCACGCATTAATCCCTGAAAAAATAATCTATAATTGATTCACCGGCAGTACTGGCGACATATCCTCCTGCAACCGAGCCGATAACAGCACATACCAGCCCGCCAGCCCCGCCTGCAGGTGCCGTTATAATGCCAAGTCCAACACAGATGGCTCCCCCTGCACTTGCTCCAATGGTTCCGCCAGAGACACCTAATAAAGTACTTGCACCAAATTTTGTATATTGTTTAAAAGCAACTCTTCCGCATTCGTTTTCTCTTCCTGTCGAGCAGGCTTTAACCACATCATTGGTCGTGCCAGCAAAAGAAAAACCGATACCAATATAACCGCCATATTTCAAAAAGTTCGCGGCTCTGGCCGCATTACCGATATAAGTTGAATATCCGGGAATACCTGCAATGCCGGCCGTTGACCATTGATGAACAATCGATCGGCTGGAGAGATTTAAAGCCCTGCGCATATCCTCATAGGGTCTGAAATTTACCGAGTGACGAGCAAGAGATTTAACCAGGGGTTTGTTGACCAGTGTTTTTAACTGGTTTAATAACTGATTGCGTTCAGCAAAAAACTGCTGGCCAATGAGCGTGCCTTGCGTCCGGTACTGGTTCTGGTAGGACTCCTCAATTTTCTTTAATGTGCTCTCTATAGCCAGAAAATATTTTTCCCCTACGCCACCCGCCGTGCTGAAAATTTGTTCTCCCGCTTTGGTCAGTCCGGCAATCATGCCGTAATGCTTTTGAAGAAAATCCGCTTCTTCAGCGTTAACGCCGACAAGGGCCGTATTCGTTTTCTGTTTTGCCTGCCTCAGCATGTGCAGCATCTGCATTGTCGCAGCTATATCCGGATCGGCAACGATCAATATCTGTCCGGGCTTCAGCCACTGCGTATCGGCGTTGAGCTTCATAAACATACTGGCTGCCGGAGAGCGAATACTCCTGAAAAGCTGCCGGGCCTGAAAATCCAGCGTACCGGGTTGTTCAACGACACAATATCCTGGGGCAATACTACGTGTCATGCATCCATCCTCCGTTGATGTTATGCAGTTTTATGGCGCCGATGATACGTATGACAGCAAAGATATAAAAGAGAATATCCGGCCATGGCTACCGTTACGGGCAATTTATCATTTCTGTGATGTGTAGACCTGAAGAAAGCTGCCCGGAAGACTGGCTGGAAGGAAAACAAGTAACCCATTAGCGAGTCGCCTCACGCTTCCTCAGCGAATTTCTGCTGCGTTGGGTGTTCTGCGCAAGGCTCTGCGCTACACTATGGCACCTGTTTTTTACCGGAGATGCCGTATGTCCGATAACGCGCTTTCCCTGCTGCGCGCCATTGCCTGGCTTCCCACCTCGTCACCTGCGCTGTCCGCTCCTTTGCTCGACTGGCTATTGGAAGAGGATTCGATGACAAAGCGTTTTGAGCGCCACTGTCAGAAAGTTACCGTAGAGCCGCAGTTTGAAGGCTTCGTTAGCGCTGACGCTATCGCTGAGGAACTGCCGTTTCTGCCGCTGGAGCCGCGCTACTGGCTGCGCGAGATCATTTTGTCGGGTGATGGCGTTCCCTGGCTGGCTGGCCGCACGGTGGTGCCGGCATCGACGCTGGACGGGCCGGAAATGATGCTCAGCCAGCTGGGCACCCGTCCGCTGGGCCGGTATCTCTTTTCTTCCTCCACGCTAACGCGTGACTTTATCGATCCTGGGGTCGCTGCCGCGCTGTGGGGACGCCGCTCGCGCCTGCGTTTATCGGGCAAACCGCTGCTATTAACCGAACTGTTTTTACCCGCTGCGCCGCTTTATCAAAGCCTGCCTGGAGAGCCAAGTGAGTAATATAGAAAAAGAGCTGACGCGCAATAAGCTGCAGGCTTACAGCCGACTAATGCGCATTGATAAGCCGATCGGTTCGCTACTGCTGCTGTGGCCAACGCTATGGGCGCTGTGGCTGGCGGGCGAAGCCGTACCGCCGCTGCAGGTGCTAATCGTGTTTGTGCTGGGCGTCTTTTTTATGCGTGCGGCGGGCTGTGTGGTGAATGACTTCGCCGATCGTAAAATTGATGGGCACGTTAAGCGCACGCAGATGAGGCCATTGGCCAGCGGTGAGGTAAGCGAGAAAGAAGCTAAGGTGCTGTTTGTGGCGCTGGCGCTGATCTCTTTTGCGCTGGTGCTGACAATGAACGCTATTACTATCTGGCTGTCGTTCGCCGGGCTGGCGCTGGCCTGGGTCTATCCTTTTATGAAGCGCTATACCCATTTACCACAGGTCGTATTAGGTGCCGCCTTCGGCTGGGCTATCCCGATGGGCTGGGCGGCGGTAAGCGGCAACGTACCGCTGAACGGCTGGCTGCTATTTTTCGCCAATATTTGCTGGACGGTTGCCTACGATACGCAGTACGCCATGGTCGACAGGGATGATGATGTAAAAATCGGCGTGAAATCTACCGCCATTCTGTTTGGGCGTTTCGATAAGCTGATTATTGGCCTGTTGCAGCTGGCGACGCTGCTGCTGCTGGCGATCGTTGGTCAGCGCATGGGGCTGGACGGCGCGTTTTATTGGTCGCTGCTGTTAGCCGCCGCGCTGTTTGTCCATCAGCAGAAGCTGATTGCTGAACGTCAGCGGGAGCGCTGTTTTCAGGCCTTTCTGAATAATAACTATGTTGGGCTGGTAATTTTTATCGGCATCGCCCTTAATATGCCGCCGTTCAGCCAGTGGTAGCGAACCGGGCTGCTTATTAATAACAACGAATAAAAAAGCGGGCGCCACTGGCGCCCGCTCTGTTTTACTCTTCAGCTAATTTTTAGCTATGCGTAACGGCATTTTCAATCGTCTGGCGTACATCGCTGGTGATCAGCTCAGCCAGCAGATGATAAGTGCTCTGCGTCTGCTCCAGTTCAGCATCGCCGGTATCGCTGATATAGCCTTCGTCACGTAGCGTCAGCACCAGCGTTGAGAACACCGCCTTATCGAAAAACTCCGGCGCGTTAATGCCATGCAGCACCGACAGACGCTGAGCCAGCGTACGGCTCTCTTTCTCCAGCGAACCACGGTTAATCGCCGGATTGGCACCGAGAATAGAGAAAGTAATGGCATAGCGCTGCAGAGTTTCACGCATACCTGCAGCCAGCAGCTGCAGCGTACGGAAACGCACCGCGTTCAGGCGCATCACATCGTTTTCAATGGTGATCAGCTGCTGACGCGCCAGCTCGGCAACCAGCTGTTGCAGCAGCTGCGGCAGCTCTTCTTTATCCCAACGCAGGAACAGCTCGCTTTTCAGCAGCGGGTAAAGCACCAGCACCTGACGCAGCAGCTCGGCGGCGGAGATTTCGCGATGCTGCTGCACGATAGCAGCAATCAGCGACGGCATCACCAGCATGTGATGCACATTATTGCGATAGTAAGTCATCAGCACCGCCTGCTCGCGCGGCAGGATAATAATATCGCCAATATTATCTTTTTCCGTCTCGAACTTGTTCATGTTCAGCGCGTGTTCCAGCAGCGCTTCCGGCGTCATAACCGGCACGGTCGCGTCCGGCGAATAGGGCACGTTACGCAGCAGATCGAGATAGCATTCCAGCTGCTCGATAAGCTGTTCGCGGGTGAGCGAACGCTGACGTGAGGCCAGCAGCGCGGTAACGCACAGGTTCATCGCGTTGGCGGCGCTGGCGTTGTTAATGCGCTCCATAATCTGCTGGGCAATATCATTTACCGCCGGCGTTAGCCACTGCGGGCGCTGCGCTACGATCGGATCGATCGAGTCACGCCATTCCGGCACCTGCTTGTTGAGGTAGTTTACCAGCGGCAGCGGCTCGCCGAAATTCACGTAGCCCTGGCCCAGATTGCGCAGCTTGCTCAGGCCGCGCAGCATTTGCATAAAGCCTTCTTTCTCTTTGGCCGCGCCGCGCAGTTCTTTAGCGTAAGTGCCTACTTCCATGACGTGTTCATAGCCGATATAAACCGGCACCACGGTAATCGGGCGGTTACCGCCGCGCAGCATCGCCTGAATCGTCATCGCCAGCGTCCCGGTTTTCGGATCGAGCAGACGGCCGGTGCGTGAACGTCCGCCTTCGACAAAATACTCAACCGAGTAGCCGCGGCTGAACAGCTCGCCCAGATATTCGCGGAATACCGTGGAGTAGAGTTTGTTGCCTTTAAAGGTGCGGCGGATAAAGAACGCGCCGAGACGACGGAAAATCGGTCCGGCTGGCCAGAAGTTAAGGTTGATGCCCGCAGCGATGTGCGGCGGCACCAGCCCCTGATGATAAAGCACATAGGAGAGCAGCAGATAATCCATATGGCTGCGGTGGCAGGGCACGTAAACCAGCCCGTGACCGTCCAGCGCCAGCTGACGAACGCGTTCGCCGCCGCTGACGTTGATGCCCTGATAGATTTTGCTCCATGTCCAGCCAATCACCCGGTCGGTGAGGCGGATCATCTCATAGGAAAAGTCAGCGGCGATCTCTTCCATCAGCTCGATGGCATTCTGCTGCGCTTTTTCCTGCGAGATTTTCTTGCTGCGCGCCTCGTCTTCTACCGCTTTGGCGATCGCCTGCGACTGCAGCAGCTTATTAAACAGGTCATGGCGTACCGGCAGACGTGGGCCTACGGCGGCCAGACGCTGACGGGCAAAGTGAATGCGCGCCACGCGCGCCAGCTTCTGCGCAATGGTTTTATCGGTGCCGTGTTCAGTCGCCATGCGACGCAGAGAAACCATCGGCGAAAAACGCACAAAGCTATCGCGTCCCAGCCACAGCACGGCAAAAAATTTCTGCACGCCGTTCAGCTCGCGCAGGTGAGGGGTTTGTTCGCCCTGCACCTCACGCCCCGGCGCACGGCCGAACATCACCGAAACCGGCACCATCTGCACATCAAGATCGGGATTGTTACGATGCAAATCGAGGTAGTCGTGAAACAGCTTCACTGATTCCTGATTTGGCACAAAATAGGGGAAAACGCGCGGCCCGTCATGGATAAAGACGTGACGCGGCAGCAGGGCGCCGTCTATCTCCAGCGGCTCAAGCGGATCGGGCAGATCGTGCAGACGACACTGGGTGCGCAGCGCAAGGAGATCGGCCTTTGAATCATAAGGCAATACATACATAATGGGGCGCGAAGTATCGAGTCCCAGCTCTGTTACCGGATCGCCCGGAATCGCCTTACTTTTAACTAAAAATGTAAGTGGTAAATTCAATAACTTATAATAAAGTTTACGCCAACCTGACATAGACAACATGAAGCCTCTTGTTAGCAAAGCGCCGCAAGCATACCAGAAAGCGCATTGAAGATCTGTGGTGTTGCAATTAGTGCTGCATCCTGACATTGACGTTAAACATTGCAAAGGGTTCCCTAAAGATGGCAAATAACGTAACGGGCCTGATCCGCATCATTAAAGCGTTCGGATATTCCTGGAAAGGCCTGCGGGCAGCCTGGCAACATGAAGCGGCGTTTCGCCAGGAAGCTATCCTGGCGCTGTTGGCGGTGGTCATCGCCTGCTGGCTTGATGTTGATGCCATAACGCGTGTTTTGCTGATTGGCTCCGTTTCTCTCATTATTATCGTCGAGATCCTTAACAGCGCGATTGAAGCGGTAGTTGACCGCATTGGCAGCGAGTTTCATCCGCTGGCCGGGCGGGCCAAAGATATGGGCTCTGCTGCGGTGCTGCTCAGCATCATACTGGCCCTTTTTGTTTGGGTAACCCTGTTGTGGCCATATTTACGATAGCGTTTCCATAATAGATAAAGAGTTGTTTTTTACCCAGCATCCGGTTTCCATTCCGCTAATACCTGTATATACTCACAGCGACTGTATAAACAACCAGGGGGCGGGATGAAAACCTTAACGGCTCGGCAGCAGCAGGTTTATGACCTGATTCGCGATCACATTAATCAGACAGGTATGCCGCCAACGCGCGCGGAAATCGCCGCCCAGTTAGGATTTCGCTCCCCTAACGCAGCAGAGGAACACCTGAAGGCACTGGCGCGTAAAGGCGTTATTGAGATGGTGTCCGGTGCTTCGCGCGGTATCCGCCTGATGGCGGAAGAAGAAAACGGCCTGCCGCTGATTGGCCGCGTTGCCGCCGGTGAGCCGCTGCTGGCGCAGGAGCACATTGAAAGCCGCTTCCAGGTTGACCCTAATCTGTTCAAGCCGCATGCTGACTTCCTGCTGCGCGTCAGCGGTATGTCAATGAAAGATATCGGCATTGTCGATGGCGATCTGCTGGCGGTGCATAAAACGCAGGATGTGCGTAATGGCCAGGTGGTAGTGGCGCGCATTGATGATGAAGTTACCGTTAAGCGCCTGAAGCGACAGGGCAATACCGTGCAGCTGCTGCCGGAAAACAACGATTTCCAGCCGATTGTCGTCGATCTGCAACAGCAGACGCTGACTATCGAAGGTCTGGCCGTTGGCGTTATTCGTAACGGCGACTGGCTGTAACGACTCAATGGCGGCCTGCGGGCCGTCATTTACCTCCCCTATAGATTTTGTTCCGGCGATAACCGCTGTGGCCTGTCGCCATATTCTTTTTGCGGATTGCCATGCAACTCTTCTCTGCGACCGATAAACACCTCTGGCGGCTGGCGCTGCCAATGATCCTCTCAAATATTACCGTACCGCTGCTGGGCCTGGTGGATACCGCCGTTATTGGTCATCTTGACAGCGCCGTCTATCTGGGCGGCGTTGCCGTAGGCACTACGGCAACCAGCTTTCTTTTTATGTTGCTGCTTTTTTTACGCATGAGCACGACCGGGCTGACCGCCCAGGCATTTGGCGCGGGAGATAAACCAGCGCTGGCACGCGCGCTGGTACAGCCGTTATCCATTGCCGTTATCGCCGGAATTGCCTTTATCCTGTTGCGGGGCCCGCTAAGTGCCCTGGCGGCACAGATAGTTGGCGGCAGCCCGGCGGTGCTGGAGCAGGCGCAGCGCTTTATTCACATACGCTGGCTCAGCGCGCCCGCCACGCTAGCCAATCTGGTGATACTCGGCTGGCTGCTGGGCGTACAGTATGCGCGGGCCCCGGTTATTCTGCTGGTGGTCGGCAATCTGGTAAATATTCTGCTCGATCTGTGGTTTGTTATCGGCCTTGGCTGGGGCGTGGCTGGCGCGGCGGCGGCTACCGCCATCGCTGAGACTGTTTCGCTGCTGGCGGGGCTGGGGCTGGTATGGCATGTGCTGCGCCTGCGTCAGATAACCTTTACGCATTTAAAAAATGGGCTAAAGGGCGACATGCGTCGATTACTGCGTTTGAACCGCGACATCATGCTACGTTCGCTACTGCTGCAGCTGTGCTTCGCCTCGGTCACTATTTTAGGGGCGCGGATGGGCAGCGAAATTGTGGCGGTAAACGCGGTGCTGCTGATGTTTCTTACCTTTACCGCCTATGCGCTGGATGGCTTTGCCTATGCGGTTGAGGCGGTTTCGGGCGAGGCCTTTGGCGCACGCGACAGCGCTAAGCTAGATCGGGTATGGCTTGCGGCCTGTCGCCAGGCGGGGCTGGTCGCGCTGTTGTTTGCCGTGGGTTATGCACTTTGGGGAAGGGAGATTGTCACGCTGCTGACTTCCCTGCCGCAGCTGCAGGCGCTGGCAAATCACTATCTGCCGTGGCAAATGGTGTTACCCGTTGTGGGCGTCTGGTGCTATTTACTGGATGGCATGTTTATTGGCGCAACGCGCGGAAGTGAAATGCGCAACAGTATGGCGCTGGCGGCGTTGGGATTTGGGCTGACGTTATTAACCGTGCCGTGGCTGGGAAATCACGGCTTATGGCTGGCTCTCACCGTTTTCTTACTGCTGCGTGGACTCACGCTGGGATGGATATGGCATCGTTATCAGCGGCGGGGCGATTGGTTTACGCTTTGACGCATTTATTACGGTGAC
Source organism: Mixta theicola (assembly GCF_002895925.1). Classification (GTDB taxonomy): domain Bacteria; phylum Pseudomonadota; class Gammaproteobacteria; order Enterobacterales; family Enterobacteriaceae; genus Mixta; species Mixta theicola. The sequence goes on from NZ_NWUO01000004.1 coordinate 34,614, forward strand.
TGGATGCGCTGGGTTTTCAGCACGACTGACGGTTTATGATTCGTTATTTTGGTTCATATCTCTGTGTTTTTAAGCAAAACCATAAGTTTCTACTATCATTAAAGGTGTCACACACAAGGAATCAGCGTTTTTACGGTAGCTCATTGTCGCTGATAGCCAAAAGCTGTTAACACCCAAGGTAGAGGATAAAATTATGAACAGAGACGAAGCCGGCGGTAACTGGAAACAGTTTAAAGGTAAAATGAAGGAAAAGTGGGGCAAGCTGACCGATGATGATATGACCGTCATTGAAGGTAAACGCGATCAGCTGGTCGGTAAAATTCAGGAACGCTACGGTTACGCAAAAGATGAAGCGGAAAGAGAAGTGAGCGATTGGGAAACCAATAACCGCGATTATCGCTGGTAAGCCTGTTTTTCAGGATAATGCTCCTGCCCAGGCACAAGGAAAGTGCCGCTCACCGTTCTTCCTGCCTGTATAACCTTATTGATTACAGCAACGATTCTTCTCTATTAGTAGTGCCGATGCTTTCCGGCTGCGACACCCATTCCGGTTTATCGCCCACGTTTTTTATCCGTTATGCTGTGATCGTGCGTACAGCTTTCCGGATGCTGACAGTTTTCCACATCCTTGCAGCCGGCACACAGCCCGTGAGCCTCAATCACGCTATTACGCAATGAAAAGCCGCTCTGCTGAGACAGCAGCTGTAGAAGGGTTTCCACTCCCTGCGCATGCTGTTCGCTGACGGCGCCGCAGCGATCGCAAATCAACATGGCGGAGGTATGCTGCGGTTCTTCAAAATGATGGCATACCACGTAGCTATTGTTCGATTCAACGCGATGAATAAAACCCTGCTCCAGCAAAAAGTCGAGAGCGCGATAAATGGTGGGCGGCTTGGCCTGTGGTTCAGAGACGCGTAGCAGATCGAGCAGATCGTAGGCGCTGATAGCCGTATTTTGTTCAGTCATCAGACGCAGCACCTCCAGACGCTGCGGCGTCAGGCGCACGTTGCGTTGCAGACAGATTTTTTCAGCCTGCGACAGAATCTGTTGTGAAGGTGATACGCTCATAATCTTTCTCCGGGCGACTGGAATGTTATTTTATCACATGGCTATTACCAGACAAAATGATTGCCAAATCGTCAGTTGAGCGGTTAACAAAAGCTGAATAATTAATAACTTAACAAAACAGGGATCGGCTGAAATTTCGCGCAAAATACTAACGCAATAATGCTTCCCGCTGATGGCCTGGCGCACCTGTCTTCTTAAGCCCTTCCGCTGTTACCGTTTTGCCATCCTCATTGTTAAATAACGCTTTAATTTATGGAGTTTTTTGCGATAAAACGCCGCTTGTAACTCATTTTTCTTTTGTCTGTTTATCGTTGTCTAAAAAATGTCGCTTCTTCCTGAATCTCGCCTGAAAATGTGCCTAAAGTTGCCTTAAATAGCTGAAAAATAGCAGGTGAACGCCTGTGCTGAGTGAAGAAAGCGTCTTGATCATACTGATAGTGTTATCTATTCTGTTTACATCCACTAATGAGTCGTGTTTTCTGTTTGCAGTGGAAAAAGCTCCAGGTAATGTTAAAACAGGCTTAATAGCTACAGAAAAACTAAACTGCCAGAAACAATAAAAGAAAAGTTAAGCCGTTGATTGCATAAAAAAGCAGCAATGCGCTGATAAGACGGGGAAAATGGCCTGAGCTCAGATTAATAAAACAGGCAATTGCCGGTCATTATTCGCCCAGCGGTTTTCTTCTTACTTGCGGCTTATTTTAGGTGGTGACTGATGATGGCAAAGAAAAGCATTCATTTTTTAAAACTCTCTCCTGCGGCGGCATTAATGCCGTTAATGTTTACCTCTTTTTCTTCCCTGGCAGCCGGCAGCTATTTTGATGCGCGTAATGATGCGATGGGCGGTACCGGCGTGGCTTCATCCAACTATACGACCGCGCCATTATCTAACCCGGCGCTGCTGACCAAAGGCCGCGCGGAAGATAACGTAAGCGTTATCCTGCCTTCTGTCGGCGTGCAGATCACGGACAAGAACAAAATGGTAGATAAGATTGATGATGTAACCAATACCGTCGATCGCTATCAGGATGTGTTCAATGGCTTTGACCTTCAGGATCTGCTGACGAATCCTACCGGCGTGATTGGCAGCGTGCGTTCCGCCTCCGGCGATTTGGCTAATCAGCTGCGCGATCTGCGCGGCAACAAGGCTAATGGCTCTGCCGGTGCCGCTATCGTGGTTGCGGTGCCTAATGAAACGCTGCCGTTTGCGTTTGTGGCCAAAGCCTACGGTACGGCGCATCTACAAGCCGATGTGGCGCAAAGCGATATCGACTATCTTGATTCCGTGGCCAATGGGTCAATCTTTCCTATGCCGGGCGATCAGTATCTGCTGCGCTCCAGCGCCACCGGCGTGGCGGCGATTGTGGCCGATTACGGCATTGCGGTAGCGCATGAGTTTAAGATTGGCGAACAGTCGGTCTCGGTAGGCATTACGCCAAAGCTGCAGCAGACTCGCCTGTATAACTATCGCGCCTCGGTTTATAACTTCGATAAAGATAAAGTCACCGACAGCGAGTACCGCACTAACGATACCGGCTTTAACCTGGATGCTGGCCTCTCTACCGACGTGGGCGAAAACTGGACCTTTGGCCTGAGCGCGCAGAACCTGATTTCACGCGATATTAAGACGAAAGAGGTCAATGGCTATCAGGATACCTACCAGATCCGTCCGCTGGTCACCGCTGGCGCTGCCTGGCACACCGAAAAGCTGACTGCCAGTCTGGATGTGGATGCCACCCGCACTAAGCGCTTTAAATCGCAGGATGATAGTCAGTACGCAGGCGTCGGGGTGGAATATCGCGTCCTTGACTGGCTGCAGCTGCGCGGTGGCTATCATGCCGATATGAAATCTAACGATGCCAACGTTTTCAGCGCCGGTTTTGGCCTCTCGCCGTTCAATAACCGCGTTCACCTCGATCTGGCGGGATCGGTCGGGGAAGACGATACCTGGGGCGCGATGGCGCAGCTGGGCTTCTCTTTCTGATAAACCAGGCGGCTGCGTCGGAAACGACGCGGCCCTACAGCCCTCGCGGCAAGCTGTGTTATCATTGCGCATAATTTCCACGAACGCTTCGAGTTTTCCGTTTTATGTCCCAGGCTTTCTCTTCCCAACGCTTCTCCATCGCGCCGATGCTCGACTGGACCGATCGTCACTGCCGTTATTTTCATCGTCAGCTGACACGTAATACGCTGCTGTATACCGAAATGGTCACTACCGGCGCCATTATTCACGGCAAAGGCGATTATCTGGCCTATAACGATGCGGAACATCCGGTTGCCCTGCAGCTGGGCGGCAGCGATCCGGCAGCGCTGGCACAGTGCGCGCAGCTGGCGCAGGCGCGTGGCTACGATGAGATCAACCTGAACGTGGGTTGCCCTTCCGATCGCGTACAGAACGGACGTTTCGGCGCTTGTTTGATGGGAGAGGCGGCGCTGGTTGCGGATTGCGTTAAGGCGATGCGTGATGTGGCTTCCGTTCCGGTTACGGTTAAAACGCGCATCGGTATCGACGATCGGGACAGCTATGAGTTCCTGTGCGATTTTATCGGCACGGTGGCCCAGCAGGGCGGCTGCGATACTTTTATTATCCATGCGCGTAAAGCCTGGCTGTCTGGTCTGAGCCCTAAAGAGAACCGTGAGATCCCCCCGCTGGACTACCCGCGCGTTTATCAGCTTAAGCGCGATTTCCCCCAGCTGACGCTGGCTATCAACGGCGGTGTGAAAACGCTGGAAGAAGCGCAGGAGCATTTACGTCATCTGGATGGCGTAATGATGGGGCGCGAGGCCTACCAGAATCCAGGCCTGCTGGCGCAGGTGGATCGCGTGCTGTTTGGCAGCGCCACGCCAGATGCCGATCCGGTCGCCGTGGTTCGCGCAATGTATCCATATATTGAACGCGAACTGTCGCAGGGGACCTGGCTGGGCCACGTCACGCGTCATATGCTGGGTCTGTTTCAGGGTATTCCTGGGGCGCGGCAGTGGCGTCGTTATTTAAGTGAAAATGCGCATAAGCCGGGGGCAGGGATCGAGGTGGTTGAAAAAGCGCTGTCGCTGGTGGCGGATAAGATGACGGCAAGCGTCTGATTTGTTTTATTTATGTTAAAAGCCGTACGGTTTATTTATTTTCATTGAACATTTAACCACTACGGCAAGATCTTTCGATCGCTACTTATCAATGGGTTAACTAACAAACTCAGCGTAAGTTGCGCGCTGGATCACAGAGTGACATTTTGCTTTGCCGGTTTTCGCAATTAAACATATTTTTTACTTATAAATTCTGCGAGACTGTTTCTCGTTGAGTCGAAATAATTATCGCCGCTGTACCCTACAACAGCGCGAACTAAAAAAAGCAAAAGGGCTTCCTTCGGGAAGCCCTTATTGTTGCGTGCGCCGGTCGGCTTAGGGGATCAGCAGGCTGGAGCCGTGCGTCGCGCGGCTTTCCAGCTGCGTATGCGCACGCTGCGCCTCACGTAAGGGGAAGCGCTGGCTTTCCGGTACTTCCACCTTAATCGCGCCGCTGGCAATCATAGAAAACAGATCGTTACTGGCCCGCTGCAGTTCATCCCGCGTAGTGATATAACCGTTGAGCGAAGGGCGCGTCAGGTAAAGCGAACCTTTCTGGTTAAGAATCGACAGATTAACGCCGGTCACCGGGCCAGAGGCGTTGCCAAAGCTGACCAACAGGCCGCGCCGCTGTAAACAGTTGAGCGAAGCTTCCCAGGTTGCCTTGCCCACTGAATCATAAACCACGCGCACTTTTTTTCCGTCGGTAAGTTCGCTGACGCGCTGCGCAATATCCTCTTCACGATAGTTGATTGTTGCCCAGGCGCCGCGATCCTTGGCCAGCTGCGCTTTTTCCGCCGAGCCAACCGTCCCGATCAAATGCGCGCCGAGCGCTTTCGCCCACTGACAGGCGATAAGCCCCACGCCGCCTGCCGCTGCGTGAAACAAAAAGATCTCATCCGCCTGTACTTCATAGGTCTGGCTCAGCAGATAGTGTACGGTAAGCCCTTTCAGAAACGAGGCTGCCGCCTGCTCAAAGGAGATGACATCGGGCAGCAGCGCGATCTTATCCTGATGCACATTATGAATTTCACTGTAGGCGCCCAGCGGGGATTGCGCGTAAACCACGCGATCGCCGGGTTTTATCGCCGTAACGTTGCTGCCGACTTTTACCACCACGCCTGCGGCTTCGCTGCCGATCCCGGAAGGCAGCTCAGGCGCTGGATAAAGCCCGCTACGCACGTAGGTATCGATATAATTAATGCCGATAGCTTTGTTCTCTACCTGTACCTCATCTTCAGCGGGGTTGGAGGGATTAAAGTCAATCCACTGCAGCGTTTCCGGGCCGCCGTATTGGGCGATTTGAATACGTTTTGCCATTATCACTCCTGTCGGTTTCCAGATACGACATGACGTCAAGCAGGCGAAAAACGGGTATACTTGCGCGTCACTCACACATTCGGTATTGCATTCACTATGGCAGGAAATAAACCCACCAACAAATCCAACGAGGTTCGCGATCGCCAGGTAGAAGGGCTGAAATTGCCGCCCCATTCGCTGGAAGCGGAGCAGTCGGTGCTGGGCGGGTTGATGCTGGACAACGAGCGCTGGGATAACGTCTCAGAGCGCGTGGTGGCCGAAGATTTCTACAGTCGCCCTCATCGTCTGATATTCAGTGAAATGCAGCGGCTGCTGGAAGCCAGCCAGCCCATCGATCTGATTACGCTTTCCGATTCGCTGGAGCAGCGCGGCGAGCTGGATATGGTTGGCGGCTTCGCCTATCTGGCCGAGCTGTCAAAGAATACGCCCAGCGCGGCAAACATCAACGCTTACGCCGATATTGTGCGCGAGCGGGCGGTGGTACGCGAAATGATCGCGGTAGCGAACCAGATTGCCGACGCCGGTTACGATCCGCAGGGACGCAGCAGTGAAGATCTGCTGGATTTCGCCGAGTCGAACGTCTTTAAAATCGCCGAACAGCGCGCTAATAAAGACGAAGGCCCGAAAAACATTGAGCAAATTCTGGAAGCGACGGTTTCGCGTATTGAGTCGCTTTATCAGAAGCCGCACGACGGCGTAACCGGCGTGGATACCGGTTATCAGGATCTCAATAAAAAAACCGCCGGTTTACAGGGTTCAGATTTAATTATCGTGGCGGCGCGTCCGTCTATGGGTAAAACCACCTTCGCGATGAACCTGTGTGAAAACGCCGCGATGCTGCATGAAAAACCGGTTCTTATCTTCAGCCTTGAGATGCCCAGCGAGCAGATTATGATGCGTATGCTGGCTTCGCTGTCGCGCGTCGATCAGACGCGTATTCGTACCGGCCAGCTGGATGATGAAGACTGGGCGCGAATTTCCGGCACCATGGGTATTCTGCTGGAGAAAAAGAACATCTATATTGATGATTCCTCCGGCCTGACGCCAACTGAAGTTCGCTCACGCGCGCGGCGTATTTTCCGCGAAAATAACGGGTTAAGCCTGATTATGATCGACTACCTGCAGCTGATGCGCGTGCCGTCGCTTTCCGACAACCGTACGCTGGAGATCGCCGAGATTTCCCGCTCGCTGAAAGCGCTGGCGAAAGAGCTGAACGTGCCGGTGGTGGCGCTGTCGCAGCTTAACCGCTCGCTGGAACAGCGTGCTGATAAACGTCCGGTAAACTCCGATCTGCGTGAATCCGGCTCGATCGAGCAGGATGCCGACCTGATCATGTTTATCTATCGCGACGAGGTTTATCACGAAAACAGCGATCTGAAAGGGATCGCCGAAATTATTATCGGTAAACAGCGTAACGGGCCGATCGGTACGCTACGCCTGACCTTTAACGGTCAGTGGTCGCGTTTTGACAACTATGCCGGCCCGCAATACGACGACGAATAATATGCACGTTTTGTGCATTAGCAGGAAAACCTTATTCCTGGCTATCACGCGCGCGTTTCACCAGACGCCGCTGGGCTGGGAATGACTGACCATTGAGGTCGCCTGATTAATCACACTCCAGACGGACGTTATGAAGTTTGATCTGATAAACGACACTATCACTATGGAGATTTACCGTGTTTCAGAAAGTTGATGCCTACGCTGGCGACCCGATTCTTACGTTAATGGAGACCTTCAGGCAGGACCCGCGTCCGCATAAGGTTAACCTGAGCATTGGCCTTTATTACAACGAGCAGGGCATTATCCCGCAGCTGCAGGCGGTAGCCGAAGCGGAAGCGCGTCTGAATGCCCAGCCGCAGCAGGCATCGCTCTATTTGCCGATGGACGGGCTGGCCAGCTACCGTCAGGCGATTGCGCCGCTGCTGTTTGGCGCGCAGCACACGGCGCTGCAGGCAAAACGCATCGCGACGATTCAAACCGTTGGCGGTTCCGGCGCGCTGAAAGTCGGGGCTGACTTCCTGAAGCGCTATTTCCCGCAGTCGCAGGTTTGGGTGAGCGATCCCACCTGGGAAAACCACGTGGCGATCTTCGCGGGCGCCGGTTTTGATGTGTATACCTATCCCTGGTATGACGCGCAAACCAACGGCGTGAAGTTTGATGAATTTCTTGCCACGCTGACGTCGCTTCCCGCGCAAAGCGTGGTGCTGCTGCATCCCTGCTGTCATAACCCGACCGGCGCCGATCTGACTAATGAACAGTGGGATCGCGTCGTTGAGGTGCTGAAGGCGCAGCAGCTGATTCCCTTTCTGGATATTGCCTATCAGGGCTTCGGCGCCGGTATGGAAGAGGATGCTTATGCTATTCGCGCCATCGCTGCTGCCGGTATTTCAGCGCTGGTCAGCAACTCCTTCTCAAAAATCTTCTCGCTGTACGGAGAGCGCGTCGGCGGCCTGTCGGTAGTATGCGCGGATGCGGAAGAGGCGACGCGTGTTCAGGGGCAGCTGAAAGCCACGGTGCGCCGCAACTACTCTTCACCGCCAAACTTTGGCGCTCAGGTCGTGGCCTGCGTGCTGAATGATGCAGCGCTAAAGGCCAGCTGGCTGGCGGAAGTGGAAGCGATGCGCCTGCGGATTCTGGATATGCGTCAGGCGCTGGTGACGGCGCTGAGCGCCGCGCTGCCGGGCAAGAACTTTGGCTATCTGCTGAAACAGCGCGGCATGTTCAGCTATACCGGCTTGAGCGCGCAGCAGGTCGATCGCCTGCGTGAAGAGTTTGGTATCTACCTGATTCACAGCGGACGCATGTGCGTAGCGGGTCTGAACCGTCAGAACGTGCATCAGGTTGCTGAGGCTTTTGCGGCGGTGATGTAAGCGTGATATTGAAAAAGGCGGTTCTGGCCGCCTTTTTCATATTATTGAGCTTATCAGCCGATTGCGCGGAGCGTCATAATGTCATTCTGTTTAGTAAATTATGCCCTTTACGATGATGCTTTATTACAGCCAGAATATGCCCGACGATTAACAAGCCTAACGTAGCGCAGGAAAATTTATGGGCTTGATTAAACCAATGGGTCAGTACCGGATCCTGTAACGGCTGTGCAAAAGTAATAATATTAAACACGTTAATATCTCGTTCCATCATTAAAACGCCGGTCACCATTACCAGGGCAATATTGTAATAGATTAGCAGGTGTGCTTTTTTTGCGATGCGATCTTGATGGGCGGTCAACGGCGAGCATTGCGGCTTGCCATAGCGTAGTGCACAGCCGATACGCAGAATAAAAACCGGAATAAACAACGTAGTAAGCGAAACGTTTAAAAAACTCACCCATTCTTTGTGCTGCGCTGCGGAGTCAAACAGCGCGATATAAAAACCACTAAGGGTTCCCCATATAATAACTACAGCTGAAATCCAGTGTAAAATAACCTGAGACTTTTTATATTTTACTTCCATGATTAATCCCGTGTCCTTTTGTTTTTTAATTAATAAATTAAATTAAATTAAATTCGTAGTACTGGCATTTATTTCCGGTTGAGTAATAACGAAAGAGTGAATAATAGTGGTGCGGTAACGATAACAGCATAAATTCTTATCTCAACCTACAGGAAATGGATTAAAAGCGCTACCCGGACGCTGTTGTATATATTGCGTTAGATTAAAATGAACCATGTCTGCAACAGCAGTCAGTTTTTTTTCCTCTACAGGTTTACCTTTACGCCACATGCTGCACACTTAACGGAGTCTTTTAGAAAAGGAGTGTGACGTAATGTGGCATCAACAAACCCTGTCGCTGGGCGCGAAAGCGCGCGGCTTTCACCTGGTTACCGATGAGATTGTTGAACAATTGCCGGTACTGCGTGAAATCAATACCGGGCTACTGCATCTGCTGCTACAGCATACTTCCGCTTCACTGACGTTAAATGAGAATTGCGATCCCACGGTGCGTAGCGATATGGAGCAGCACTTTATGCGCCAGGTGCCGGAAAACGCGCCTTACCAGCATGATTACGAGGGTGCGGATGATATGCCGGCGCATATTAAATCATCCCTGCTTGGCGTTTCGCTATTGCTGCCGGTTAACCGTGGGCGCCTGGTGTTAGGTACGTGGCAGGGCATCTGGCTGGGGGAGCATCGCATACACGGCGGTTCACGCCATATTATCGCCACGCTGCAAGGAGAGAAAAAATGAATACGTCAGACCTGCTGTCATACTGCATGAGTAAAGAAGGGGCGGAACAGCGTGTCCACAATGACTGGAAGGCGACGCAAATCCAGTCGGACGGCGTTTTATTTGCCATGGTACATGAGTCAGAAGGGCGGCCTGCCGTATCGCTGAAAACCACTCCGGCGCTGGCCGATCTGCTGCGGCAACAGCACGCCGATGTTTTTCCCAGTGCGCATTTGAATAAATCTCACTGGAGTACGCTTTATCTGGATGGCGATCTGAAAGATTCGCAGATTTACTATCTGGTAGATGCGTCGCTGCAGCAGGCGCTGGCGACCAAAGCGGCGGGTAACTACTAAACTGTCGCTGCGGGCAGGCCGCAGCGACAGGGCTTTTACGCGGCAGATCCCTGACGCAACGTATCAATATCGATAACAAAGCGGTATTTCACGTCGCTTTTCAGCATCCGCTCATAGGCTTCGTTAATCTGATTTATGGCGATCAGTTCAATATCGGAGGTGATATTGTGCTTGCCGCAGAAATCGAGCATCTCCTGAGTTTCGGCGATGCCGCCAATCAGCGAACCGGATACGCTGCGACGTTTGAAAATCAGATCGAACACGTGCGGCGCCGGATGATCGTTTTCCGGTGCGCCAACCAGCGTCATATTACCATCGCGCTTCAGCAGGTTGATAAACGGGTTGAGATCGTGCTGAGCCGCTACGGTATTCAGGATAAAGTCGAAGCTATTAACATGCTGCGCCATCTGCTGCGGATCTTTGGAGATCACTACTTCATCAGCGCCCAGACGTTTACCGTCTTCGATTTTCGAAGGGGAAGTGGTAAACAGCACCACATGCGCGCCCATGGCATGCGCCAGCTTCACGCCCATATGACCCAGGCCGCCTAAGCCGACGATACCGACTTTTTTGCCCGGACCAACGTTCCAGTGGCGCAGCGGAGAATAAGTGGTAATGCCGGCACACAGCAGCGGCGCCACGCCTGCCGGATCGAGGTTTTCCGGGACGCGCAGAACGAAATCTTCATGTACCACAATGCTGGTGGAGTAGCCGCCGTAGGTCACTTCCTGCGTTTCACGATCCTGGCCGTTATAGGTGGGAACCATACCGCTTTCACAATACTGCTCCAGACCTTCCTGACAGCTGGGGCAGGTGCGGCAGGAGTCAACCATACAGCCAACGCCAACCAGATCGCCCACGCGATATTTTTGCGTATGGCCGCCTGTTGCGGTCACGCGTCCGACAATTTCATGACCCGGCACGACGGGATAAAGGGTGTTATGCCATTCATCGCGAGCCTGATGCAGGTCTGAGTGGCAAACGCCGCAGAATAACACTTCAATTTGTACATCATGCGCGCGCAGTTCACGCGGCTTATAGTCAAAAGGCGCGAGCTTAGATTTCGCATCCTGGGCAGCATAAGCGTGCGTAATATTCATGGTGTCTCCTGTTATCGAAGCCGTTGGTGAGCGTGAGGAAAAGCTTTCCGCTCCGGTTAAACCGGGCGCTCACACCTGAGTGCAAGCAAGAGCCAATAAGGATAACAGCGTGAGGAAGGGCAGCCAGACCTGAAAGTGTTTAAATCTTGCCTGATTCTGCTTAATCACAGGAGAAAAGGAAAAAAAAGATGCCGGATCATGCGACGCCTGTACCTGCGGCGGCGTTTGAATGTGCGCATGCTAATCTGCTGGCAAAAAACGATCTGATTTCTGTTGCTGTGCGCTGGCCGGATAATAGCAATTTTAATAATATACCACATTCAAAACGGACTGGTTCCGCGTGATTACGGATATAACGCGCCACAATGCACCAACCTATGAAATCGCCCGCGAACCGGATGTATAAAAACAGCGGTTATTGGCTGGAAACAGGGCGCAGAACCGGGAAACAACAAAGGCGAGGCGCTCATTGATTTCTGGCGGAGCGTTACCCATCTTTCACGGGAGCGGGTACCTGTTAACCTCGTATCGAGGCGGTTTATATACGGGCGAAGATGATTTAAACGGGCAGCGTGCGCAGCACCCGCTGCAGGAAGCTGCGCCACGTTTCGCCCCAGGGTTCCGGGTTGAACTGATTTTCTGCCAGCAGAACCATACGGACTTCAAGCTCTGTGTCATCTTCCGTTTTGAGCATCTCTGTGATTTCGTTTTTCAGGCAGCACACCCCATCATCCCCATTATAGAAACAATAACTTTCTATAACTTCTTCGATAGTTTCTCCAAACTCATCGCGATCTTGTCCGAAGAAAATCTGTACCAGCATAATTATCGATTCATAATGTCGTCTTATTAACTTTTTTCTGAAATTATCTAGTAATGTTTTCATTTTATTATTCTAAAAACGGATAGGCAGTTAATATATAATATGGTTTCCCTTGGTATTCTTTACTCACTAACATTATCTGTACGCGACTGACAGGCCACTTAATTTGGCTTCCCTGTCGGAACCCATAGCCTACTTGTGTGCCAGCATCCCATATCAACCGTAACGCTTTTTACTGAGGCTGGTATTCGCCCAGTGAATAATTTTAAGTCGGTTGGCTCGCAGCCCGGCGCTGATAAACCTTTCAGCCTGTTCCACGCTATAGAACGATGTTGCAGCCGGTAGGCCCGGACTTTGTGCCAGGCGCGCCAGCAGTTCTTCATCGGTTTTCGCAATATGCTTTCCGATGGTATGTCCGCCGATTTTCCTTATCCCTTCATGCTCCGCCAGTTTCAGCGTGCCCGCCCGGACATATTTTACCCGCGATAAGCCCCATGCTACGCCAGCTGCTGAGGGAACGGCAACTTCAACGGTCAGCCCGATTTTCCACGCGGTATCTTCACTGGTGCCGAATTGCCTGGCGAGCGCGGCGGCGGTCTGAAACGTTGCGGTACGGGTGTCCCGGCCGGTCAGTATTCTGTCGGCTGCAGCATGAATACTGTCCAGACTGTGCGCGCCGGTGGCGACACAGGCCGCCTTGGTCAGCATGGTGGGTTCGGGTACCAGGCATAAGGCGGTAGCGCCCATCAGCTCTACCGTCCCCAGGACTAATTCAAGTCCGCCCAGCAGGCGATTGCTGAGCATTTCCGCTTCAGTAACGTTGTGGCGGGATAAAACGGCGGCGAGTTCGACAGGGCTTAAAGCAATGTTTAATCCATCCTCCATAACAACAATCTTCCAGTATTAAGTGGCCTTAATATGCTACCTGAAATCGGAACGAGTTGTATAAAAAAAGCGAAATCAATAAAAGGCAGGGAATAATTAAAACAGACTCAGCAATCATTCAGTTAAAACGGGGCGGCTAATTGCAGGCATAAAAAAGCCCCGCCGGCGGAGAACTGGCAGAGCTATGAGGCAGGCCGGTGGATAACCCTGGCCGAAGCACTACTTTTGCGTTAACAGCGGCTTCAGGAAGCGAGCAGTATGTGATTCTGCGCATTTGGCGACGGTTTCTGGCGTACCGGCCACCAGAATCTGGCCGCCGCCGCTGCCGCCTTCCGGGCCGAGATCGACAATCCAGTCAGCGGTTTTCACCACGTCGAGGTTATGTTCAATCACCACAATGGTATTGCCCTGATCGCGTAACTGATGCAGCACCGTCAGCAGCAGCTGAATATCGGCAAAGTGCAGGCCGGTGGTCGGCTCATCAAGAATATAGAGTGTCTGACCGGTGCCACGCTTCGACAGCTCACGCGCCAGCTTCACGCGCTGCGCCTCGCCGCCCGACAGCGTGGTCGCGGACTGACCCAGTCGAATATAAGAGAGACCCACGTCCATCAGCGTTTGCAGCTTACGCGCCAGCGCGGGCACGGCATCAAAGAACTCACGCGCCTCTTCGATGGTCATATCCAACACTTCGTGAATGCTTTTGCCTTTATATTTAATCTCCAGCGTTTCACGGTTATAGCGCTTGCCTTTACACTGATCGCACGGCACGTAAATATCCGGCAGGAAGTGCATCTCTACGCGCAGTACGCCGTCGCCCTGACAGGCTTCACAGCGCCCGCCGCGCACGTTGAAGCTGAAGCGGCCCGGATTATATCCGCGTGAACGCGATTCCGGCACGCCAGCAAACAGCTCACGAATCGGCGTAAAAATGCCGGTGTAGGTGGCTGGGTTTGAGCGCGGCGTACGGCCAATCGGGCTTTGATCGATGTCGATAACCTTATCGAAATTCTCCATCCCGGTTATTTCGCGATAAGGCGCCGGTTCGGCAATGGTCGCCCCGTTCAGCTGACGCTGAGCGATGGGGAACAGCGTATCGTTAATTAGCGTCGATTTACCTGAGCCGGAAACGCCGGTGATGCAGGTAAACAGCCCAACCGGCAGCGTTAGCGTGACATCTTTTAGGTTATTACCCCGTGCGCCGCTCAGTTTCAGCACCTTGCCTGGATCGGCAGGCACGCGCTGCTCCGGCACGGCGATTTTCCGCTTGCCGCTCAGATACTGGCCGGTCAGCGACTCTTCAACCTGCATAATCTCTTCAGCGGTGCCTTCCGCCACCACCTGGCCGCCGTGAACGCCTGCGCCTGGCCCAATATCGATAATATGATCGGCGGCGCGAATGGCATCCTCATCGTGCTCAACCACGATAACCGTATTGCCCAGGTTGCGCAGATGAATCAGCGTTTCCAGCAGGCGCTCATTATCGCGCTGATGCAGGCCGATAGAGGGTTCATCCAGCACATACATTACGCCGACCAGCCCAGCGCCGATCTGGCTGGCCAGACGAATACGCTGCGCCTCGCCGCCGGAGAGCGTTTCCGCCGAGCGCGACATAGAAAGATAGTTCAGGCCGACGTTCACCAGGAAGCTCAGGCGGTCGCCGATCTCTTTCAGCACTTTTTCGGCGATTTTTGCGCGCTGGCCGCTCAGCTTCAGGTTGCGGAAAAAATCCATCGCATGGCCGATGCTCATATCTGAAATCGTCGGCAGCGTGGTGTCTTCTACATAAACGTGGCGCGCTTCACGGCGCAAACGCGTGCCTTCACAGGTGGCGCAGGCGCGGTTGCTGATAAATTTTGCCAGGTCTTCACGTACCGCGCTGGACTCCGTCTCTTTATAGCGACGTTCCATATTGTGCAGCACGCCTTCAAACGGATGACGGCGTACCGACGTATCGCCGCGATCGTTAATATATTTAAATTCGATGCTTTCTTTGCCGGATCCATACAGGATCACCTGCTGCGCTTTCTCGCTCAGGCTGTTAAACGGCGCTTCAACATCGAACTTTAGATGTTCCGCCAATGAACGGAGCATCTGGAAATAATAGAAATTACGGCGATCCCAGCCGCGGATCGCGCCGCCGGCCAGCGACAGCTCCGCATTTTGCACCACGCGATCGGGATCGAAATATTGCTGTACGCCGAGGCCGTCGCAGGTCGGGCAGGCGCCTGCCGGGTTGTTAAACGAGAACAGACGCGGTTCCAGCTCGCTCATGCTGTAGCCGCAAATCGGGCAGGCGAAGTTGGCGGAGAACAGCAGCTCATCCGCATCGGCGTCATCCATATCGGCCACGATCGCCGTACCGCCGGAAAGCTCCAGCGCGGTTTCAAACGATTCCGCCAGCCGCGTCGCCAGATCTTCACGTACTTTAAAGCGATCGATAACCACTTCAATCGTGTGTTTCTTTTGCAGTTCCAGCTTAGGCGGATCGGACAGATCGCAGACTTCGCCGTCAATACGGGCGCGGATATAACCCTGCGTCGCCAGGTTCTCCAGCGTTTTGGTGTGTTCGCCTTTACGATCTTTCACTACCGGCGCCAGCAGCATCAGGCGCGTGCCTTCCGGCTGGGCCAGCACGTTATCGACCATCTGGCTAACGGTTTGCGCCGCCAGCGTTACGCCGTGATCGGGACAGCGCGGCTCGCCGACGCGTGCAAACAGCAGGCGCAGGTAGTCGTGAATTTCGGTGATAGTGCCCACGGTCGATCGCGGGTTATGGGACGTTGATTTCTGCTCGATCGAAATAGCAGGCGACAGGCCTTCGATATGATCGACATCCGGTTTTTCCATCAGCGAAAGAAACTGACGCGCATAGGCAGAAAGTGATTCCACATAGCGGCGTTGTCCCTCGGCGTAGAGCGTATCGAACGCCAGCGAGGATTTACCGGAACCTGACAGGCCGGTGACAACGATCAGTTTGTCGCGAGGGATGATCAGGTTGATGTTTTTCAGGTTGTGGGTGCGAGCACCCCGGACTTCAATCTTATCCATTCACATTTCCCGGATTAGCGCAGACTCACCATGCCCGTAACGATACGGCAGGACTAAACAGGTCATTATGGCATAAAAAATAACTGAATGTATATCCAGTAGTCTGTTGCAACCCTGCAAAAAGATCTTCATGATTGGAAGCTTGCTCGGAAGTATGATCGGGCAGGCTAGCGTGCTAGAATTTACCGTTTAGACTAAATGAATACTCATCGGGAGACGCGAACATGGCCAGCAGAGGCGTTAACAAAGTGATTCTTGTCGGGAATCTGGGTCAGGATCCGGAAGTGCGTTATATGCCTAATGGTGGAGCCGTAGCGAATATTACGCTGGCTACCTCCGAAAGCTGGCGTGACAAGCAGACCGGAGAGACCAAAGAGAAAACGGAATGGCACCGTGTCGTGCTGTTCGGCAAACTGGCGGAAGTGGCGGGTGAATACCTGCGTAAAGGTTCTCAGGTTTATATCGAAGGTTCTCTGCAAACACGTAAATGGCAGGATCAGGGCGGCCAGGAACGTTACACTACGGAAGTGGTGGTTAACGTTGGCGGCACCATGCAGATGCTGGGTGGCCGTCAGGGCGGCGGCGCAGGCGCGCCGGCAGGCGGCAACAGCAACAACAATAACGGCTGGGGCCAGCCGCAGCAGCCGCAGGGCGGCAGCCAGTTCAGCGGCGGCGGCCAGGCACCTTCCCGTCCGCAGCAGCAGAGCGCACCGGCTAATAACGAACCGCCGATGGATTTTGACGACGACATTCCGTTCTAAATTTGTCCTGACCGTTTGCTGTTAACGGTGACGTTAAACCCCGCTAAGGCGGGGTTTTTTATGGCTGATAATGGGTGGAACGCAAGTTAATGCCTGCGTTAGCTTTTAATCCACGTTGGCCGTTATCAGGCGATTAAAACATGCCCTTAATCGATTAGAATTATCTACTCCGGCTATTTTTAACAGCTTTTTAAAAAAAACCGGGCTTTGCCGGGCTAAAAAATTATTGAAGCTCGCCGTTTCGGTTATTTGCTCACCGTTAAACCAGCAGCAAATATTAAATTATTCAAGCTGGCAATTTTTTGATTCACCGCTGCGCTACCATTCAGCCGTCTGATATTAACGTCCATTAGAACACCGGACGGCTGGGCTACCGTTGCATAAATAGCCGCGCGAATTTTTAACCTTGCTACAAGCTGAGCCAGCGTTTTGTCGCTGCCGGGCTTGGGTTTACCGCTTAGCTCACTGCAGCATACACAATAACTATAATCAGAGTTCCCCTCGTTTTTATATTTTTCCGACAGCTTATTAAGATTTAAATAAAAGGGCGGATGGATAATGGCGAAATCGTCGATTCGCGTCGTTGCACCGTAGTTTACCGTTACACGCTGTGAAGAACTATTTACCTTCGTAATAATGGCGTTAGGATGATAGCTACACAGGCGCTGACGAGGTTGCATCCCAAAAAGCATAATCCCACCATTTGTCAGCATTAATATTGGCGCTGGCTAATAACTTTTTTATCTTCCCGGAGTACCGCGCTATTTTCATATTATCAGGATTTTTTTGCCCACTATTAAAGCAAAGCGGGCAGCAGAAACCATTATTCGCTTCAAACCGATTGATAATTTTTGGTCGCCTCTAATTAACCGGCAGATTTTTACTTCGTTAAGCGAGGCGTTGATTGCTCCTTTAATCTTCGGCTGGATTTTGAGTAATAACTTGCCAGCGGATAACGCCGTCAGGATAAAATTTAGAAACTTCGGGCACCGTCAGTTTGAGCTTTTTCTTAACTCTGGCTATCTTTACCTGTAATCCTCACACCGCCTGCGCCTCGCGGATAAGATTAGGCTCTACCGGTATCTGAGGGCATATTTTGCATTGCAGTATCGGTGAATTTGACCATTCTGCCAGTGAAAAATTGGCCAGGCGTTTTATTTCAGTATGCGACAAATTAGCAGTATGGCGCTGTTCAAAAATGTTAACGATATATTCTATCACGCAGGCGTTAAGCAGCAGACTAGCCCGGCTAACGGTGGCCGGATGAAATTTCAGGCCCGCGTGGTTTCCTACGTCAATAAGGTCAACCTCAAATTTGCAGTGGCGCAACCGGTACTGGCAGCGCAGCTGGCGAAATTCGTTGCGGCGATTCTGTAAGGCAGCAGGGCGGCTCTTCTTTACCGGCCTTTGTCTGGCAAAAAGCAGGCATAAATGTGACCGGTAACGCATCCGTTCGCTTTTTGTTTACATAAGATTAACAATCTTGAACTGAATTGACATAAGCGGGGGAGCGATATGAACACATCAGGTAAAACAAACAGTACGCACCAGCACTATATCTGGTTCGTTGGTTTTATGGCGGCGCTATGCGGCCTGCTGTTTGGGCTGGATATTGGCGTAATTGCCGGCGCCTTGCCTTTTTTATCAAAGGAGCTGCAGATCGCCAGCCATCAGCAGGAATGGGTGGTCAGCTCAATGATGTTTGGCGCGGCGATTGGGGCAATGGGTGCGGGCTGGATGTCTTCCCGTCTTGGCCGTAAAAAATCGATGCTGGCCGGCGCGCTGCTTTTTGTGATCGGTTCGCTGTGGTCGGCGCTGTCACAAAGCGTTGAATCGCTGATTTTTGCCCGCGTATTGCTGGGGCTGGCGGTCGGCGTGGCGTCCTATACCGCGCCGCTTTATCTGGCGGAAATCGCGCCGCAGCGCATTCGCGGCTCGATGATCTCGCTCTATCAGCTGATGCTCACCACCGGCATCCTGGTCGCCTATCTTTCGGATACCGCGTTGAGCTATAGCGGCTCCTGGCGCTGGATGCTGGGCATTATTGCCATTCCGGCGCTGATTTTACTGATCGGCGTACTGTTTTTACCGAACAGTCCGCGCTGGCTGGCTGCGCATGGCCGCTTTAACGAAGCGCGAGCCGTGCTGGATAAACTACGCAGCACCAGCGAGCAGGCTAAAAAAGAGCTGGATGAAATTCGCGATAGCCTGAAGGTGAAACAGAGCGGCTGGCATCTGTTTAAGGAAAACGCCCAGTTTCGACGTGCCGTCGGGCTGGGGATCCTGCTGCAGGTGATGCAGCAGTTTACCGGTATTAACGTCATTATGTATTACGCCCCGAAAATTTTTGGCATTGCTGGTTTTTCCAGCAGCAGCGACCAAATGTGGGGAACGGTGATTGTCGGCCTGGTCAATATGCTTTCCACGCTGCTGGCTTTTGTGCTGGTGGATCGCTGGGGACGTAAACCAATGCTGAAAACCAGCTTTTTAGTGATGGCGGTGGGAATGGGCGTGCTGGGCACGCTGCTGCATCTGGGTATTAATAACGATATGCAGAAATACTTTGCCGTGCTGATGCTGCTGATATTTATCGTTGGCTTTGCAATGGCCGCCGGGCCGGTAGTCTGGCTGCTTTGCTCGGAAATCCAACCGCTGAAAGGACGCGACTTTGGTATTACCGTCTCCACGACCACTAACTGGGTGGCGAATATGATCGTCGGTGCCACCTTCCTGACCATGCTGGAGTCGTTAGGCAACGCGAATACGTTCTGGATTTACGGCGCGCTTAATCTGGCCTTTATTCTTATTACCATCATGGTGGTGCCGGAAACCAAAGGCGTCACGCTGGAACATATTGAACATAACCTGATGCACGGCAAGCCGCTGCGTGAGCTGGGTTCCTGAGATAGCGAGGATGATAGCTCTATCGTAAACGGACCCTGAGGGGAGAGATAAAAAATGCCGGGCCGCCGCAAACAGGGCAGGCCCGGCGGGAGAGGGGCGTTACTCTGCGGCCCCCAGCGGCAGGCGCCCAGGGGCGGCGGACGGTTCCTCGCTTTTACCGGCGCCATATTTCTGCTGCAGATGTACCTGTACCTGGTTCAGCAGCGCGCCGTCCAGATGGTAGTAGCGGCGATAGACCCACAGCGTAATCACGAAAAACAGCAGCGGAGCGCCGACCATAATCACCTGCATACCGGCAACGGTGCCGCTGCTCTGCATCACGCCGGGCACGTAGCCCACCACGCTAAGCATCACGCCGATTACCAGTCCGGCGAAGGCGGAGCCCGCTTTCACCACCATGGTTTGCACCGCATAGGCGATACTTTCAATGCGCACGCCCAGCGCATAGTCGCCGTAGTCAACGGTATCGGCCACCATAATCACCAGCATTACCCAGAAGAAGGCGCCGCCTGCGTTGACCAGCATGCCGGAAAGGGCGATCAGACTGGCGCTTTGCGGGGCGAACAGCGCCACGCCCAGCAGTAGAAAACAGCTCACTACCGGAAGCAGCGAGGCGGCTATCCATAGTTTACGCCGGGAAAAGCGTCGCGCCAGCTTCGGAAACAGCACGATGGTCAGCAGGTTGGCCACGCCTGCGAACATCATATACCACGGAAAGAGTTCGGCGCGGCCTACCACATACTTAAAGTAGTAGATGGCGAAAGAGGTAATGATGTTATACGCCAGGTTCCAGGAGAGCGCCATAATCAGTAACGCGAACAAGGGTTTATTGCGATAGATCAGCGTCAGCACATCGTACAGGCGGTGCGCGACCTGCTGCGCGCTGTGCGATGAGGAGTAGCGCTCTTTAACGTTGCGTAACGTCACCAGCGTAGAGAGGATGAAAAAGAACACCAGGATAAAAGTAAAACGCATAAAACCCTGGCCTTCATTGCCGGCGCCGAGCCAGTGCACCAGCGGCAGACCGATCACGCCGGTCAGATAGCCCGCGCTGCTGGCAAAAAAGCGCGGCCAGGGCGTCAGCGCCTCGCGCTCGCGCTTGTCGATAGTAATACAGGGCACCAGCGACCAGAAGGGCACGTCCATAATCGTGTAGGTAAAGCCCCACAGCAGGTAGGTCACCCAGATATAGATAATCAGTCCAGTACCGGAGAAATGGTGGGCGCAAAATACGCTGACCAGCACCGCCGCATTCAGCAGCGTGCCGATCAGAATCCACGGCTTGAACTTGCCCCAGCGCGAGCGGGTGCGTTCCACTATCCAGCCCATTAGCGGATCTGCCAGCGCATCAAGAATGCGCGCCACCAGAAACAGCGTAGCTACCATGCTTACCGATATGCCCACCACATCGGTGTAGTAGTACATTAGATACATATAGATAATGCCGATGGCGAAATCCTTGCCAAAGGCGCCAAAGCCATAGCTGATTTTTGTTTTCAGGGAAACGCTCATTCTGCTTTCCTCATTTTAAAGCGGCAGAGGCCACAGCCATGAACCGACTTCTGCCACAGGGTAAGGTCGAGGCGGATGAAACTAGCGGTAAGTCGGCAGCCAGTCGCCGTGGGCGGCGATCAGATCATCGCACAGCCGGATGGTGTCATCGATCGACAATTCGGCCGAGGTGTGCGGATCGAGCAGCGCTGCGTGATAGATATGCTCTTTTTTGCCGCTGACCGCCGCCTCGATAGTCAGCAATTGGGTATTGATATTGGTGCGGTTAAGCGCGGCCAGCTGCGGCGGCAGATCGCCCACGTAGCAAGGCGTAATTCCCTGGCCATCCACCAGACAGGGCACCTCTACGCACGCCTCGGCGGGCAGGTTGGTGATCAGGCCGGTATTTAGCACGTTGCCACCGATTTTATAGGGGCGATCGGTTTCGATCGCTTCAATAATCCACGAGGCGTATTCGTGGGTACGGGTGTGCGTCAGGGATTGGTTTTGCGTCAGGCGCTCGCCAACCTCACGCCACTGTTCAATCTGCTCGACGCAGCGGCGCGGATATTCATCCAGCGGAATATTGAAGCGCTCGATCAGCTCCGGATAGCGGCCTTTGATCCAGTAGGGCATATATTCGGCGTTGTGCTCGGAAGATTCCGTCACGTAATAACCGAAGACGCGCATGATTTCGTGGCGCACCATATCGTCATGCTTGTGCGTCAGGGCCGCAGAGCGACGGCGGATCTCCGGATAAATATCTTCGCCGTGGCGGGTAATATTCAACAGCCAGGCCATATGGTTGATGCCGGCGATATGGTATTTCACGCCGTCGGTGGGAATATCCACCGATTTCAGCAGCGTCTTGGCGCAAACCTGCACGCTGTGACACAGCCCCACCGTTTTTACGCCGGTATGGCGCAGCATCGCCCCGGTCAGCGACGCCATCGGGTTGGTGTAGTTCAGCAGCCAGGCGTCCGGGCAGCACATCTCCATATCGCGCGCCAGGTCGAACATCACCGGCAGCGTGCGCAGCGCGCGGAAAATACCACCGATGCCCAGCGTGTCGGCAATGGTCTGCCGCAGACCATATTTTTTGGGAATATCAAAATCGGTTAAGGTGCAGGGCTGATAGCCGCCGACCTGAATGGCGTTAATAACGTAGCTGGCGCCCGTCAGCGCCGCGCGTCGCTGCCCGACGCCGACATATTTCTCTATTTTGGCCCGCCCCTGATTAATATTGCGATTGATATTATTCAGCATATTCCAGGATTCGGACAGGCGACGCTCATCAATATCGTAAAGCGCAATATCCACGGCAGATATTGCCTCCGTTGCCAGAATATCGCCCAGCACGTTTTTAGCAAAAACGGTACTCCCTGCTCCAATAAACGTAATTTTCATAACCCACCCTGCGCTGTTTTTAATGAAGTGACCAGGCAGACTGTAGGCGAGGATACGGGTGCGTCATATGTTGATTTGTGACTTCCATATGGCAAAAAACGAAGCTGTAATTGAAATGTGATCCTCTTCTCACTGCGTGAACAGAGAGAATATGGCGCTAAACCGCTGGCCTATACTGGGCGCAGGCGGCACGGCCAAATTGTCGATTTGTGAACCAGGCCAACGGGAGACGAAAATGCAGAAGGATTTACGGCCGGAAGAGATGACGCATCTGGGATTAAATGTTTACCAGTTTGGTCATGAGGCTTGCAGAAGCCAGCACAGCTATGGCCCCGCCGTCCGTCAGCACTATTTACTGCATTACGTTATTCAGGGCGGCGGCGCGCTGTTTACCGAAGCCGGCACATGGCAGGTGGAGGCCGGCGAGGCTTTTCTGATCTATCCCCATGAGATCACCACCTATACCGCCGATAAAAATCACCCCTGGGAATATATGTGGATTGAACTGGACGGCTTAATTGCCAGCCGCGCTTTTGAGTCGTGCGGATTAAGCCGCGCGATGCCGGTGTATCGCACGCGGCCGCAAACGGACGAGGCGGAAGAATGCCAAATCTTGCGGCAAATTATTCAGCTGGAGACGCATCAAGTGTTGCGCATCGCCGGGCAGACCTTTCTGCTGCTGGATGCCCTGGTGAACCATGCGCAGACCGGCTGCCGTCCGGCGGTCAGTGAAAATCGCCACCTCGACAGGGCTATCGCCTGGATGGAGCGTAATTACCCGAAGCGTTTTGATATTGTCGATGTGGCGCGCTACTGCCGTATCGATCGCAGCTACCTGAGCCGCCTGTTCCATCAGCAGTTTGGCTATGGGCCTAAGCATTACCTGCTGCTGCTGCGCATGACGCAGGCCGCTTCGCTGCTACAGGATAAAAAGCTGCCGGTAAAAGTGGTGGCCTGTTCGGTGGGCTATAACGATCAGATGCAGTTTTCCCGGCTGTTTCGCAAAGTGTATCAGCAGACACCCAGCGAGTGGCGTCAGCGCGAGTGGGCGCGGGCCGAATAGCGTTCAGGCTGGCATATAAACAGCGACTAAATTTTTCATCTGAAAAATCAAACAACTGTTCAATAAAGAGGGCAAGAGGCGGCCGTATGAGGGTAAACAGATAAAAAAAATCTGACAATAGCCGATAAACAGTGCACCGGTTTTATTCAGAGATACCTTTAATGACCATTAAACGCTCTTTCCTACTTATTCTGATCGCTTTACTGGCGATTTTTTTATTCAGTTCCCTTACCAACGCCTGGCTGTTTGTGCGCAGCAATAATTCGCTCGACAGTGTGAACAAAGAAATCCGCGTGGTGCTGTCGATTATCGACCCGATTAACCACAGCCGTAACCTCCGCGTGCATCTGATGGAATATATGAAGCAGTTGGAGAAAGGCGATGTCGAAAATGCCAACGCCAGGCTGGCGGGCGTGGAGACGCTGGTGCAGAAAATGGATAATGCTTTTACTTCCTACGTGCAAGCTCCCCGACTGGCAAATGAAGATGCGCTGCTGGCAGAGTATCAGCATGCCTGGATGGCCTATAAGCAGCAGGGAATCGAACCGCTGATTGCCGCCGCACGCAACGGCGACCAGGCCGGCTTCACTAACCAGCTCACTACGGTAGCGAAACTGGATCGCCAGTATGAAATTACACTGGATAAAGTGCTGGCGCTGCACGAAGCCTATGCGAAGCAGCTGAACTCTACCGCCCAACAGAACTTTAACTTCTCCGTGATCGTGCTGGTACTGTTTGCCGTGGTGTTTGTTTTCATTATTGGCCTGATTTACTTCCTGCTGAAAAAATACCTGCTTGATTCCCTGCTGGCGGCGAAAGAGCAGTGCAGCAAAATCGCCCAGGGCCAATTGCAGTATACCGTACCGGTCAGCGCGACCTCACGCAGCGAAATTTCTGATGTTATGCGTTCGATTGAGCAGATGCGTCTGGCGCTGATCCAGATTATTAGCCAGGTGCGCGACTCCTGTCACAGCGTAGCCAACGCGTCGCAGGAAATTGCCGCAGGTAATATCGATCTCTCTTCGCGCACTGAACAGCAGGCTTCAGCGCTGACGCAAACCGCTGCCAGCATGGAAGAGCTGAGTGCGACGGTGAAACAGAATACCGATAACGTGTATCAGGCGACGCGACTTACGCAGGAGGCGGTTAAAGCGGCACAAACCGGTGATGAAGTCTCGAAAGAAGTGATTACCACTATGAGCGGTATCACGCAGAGCTCACGTAAAATCGAAGAGATCACCACCGTGATTAACAGCATCGCCTTCCAGACCAACATTCTGGCGCTGAACGCGGCGGTGGAAGCGGCGCGTGCCGGGGAAGAAGGGCGTGGCTTCGCGGTAGTTGCCGGTGAAGTGCGGAATCTGGCGCAGCGCAGCGCCGCCGCCGCGCGCGAAATCGAAGGGTTGATTAAAGATTCCGTTACCAGCATCAGTCAGGGATCGCAGCAGGTCACCAAAACCGGCGAGGCGATCGCGAATATTATCGATACCGTCTCTCGCGTCAACACGCTGATGCAGGAGGTTTCTACCGCTTCCGACGAGCAGAGCCGTGGCATTCTGCAGATTGAACAGGCGGTAACGGAAATGGACGGCGTTACGCAGCAGAACGCCGCGTTAGTACAGGAATCCGCTTCCGCCGCTTCTTCGCTGGAAGAGCAGGTCAACTACCTGAAAAATACCGTTGCGGCGTTCCAGCTGCCGGCGCATTAATCAGGCCAACCAGGGCGACGGCATACCGTCGCCCTTTCTCTTGCTGGCACTTTCCTCAGAAAATGCGGCCCGGCGTCAGCCCTCTTTTACGGTATTCGTGCGCAGCTGCCATGCGCTGCTTTCCCTTTCTTCCCTGTCAGGGGCCCAACCCGACTGCAATCTTCTACAATATTTTTCACTGAAACTGCGGCACATGGGTCGCTCATACACCTTTTAACGGGACTGCTATGCTTGCAGGAGTATTTTTTGCGCTGGCCGCCGGCCTGATGTGGGGGCTCATTTTCGTTGGTCCGCTGCTGGTGCCGGAATATCCGGCCACGTTACTTTCCGCCGGGCGCTATCTGGCCTTTGGTATGATCGCCGTGGCGCTGGCCTGGCACGATCGGCACCGTCTGAAACGCCTGTCACGGGACGACTGGGCAGAAGCTTTCCGCCTGACGCTGATAGGCAACCTTCTTTATTACAGCTGCCTTGCCGCCGCCATTCAACGTACCGGCGCACCGGTATCAACCATGCTGATCGGTACGCTGCCGGTGATGATAACTGTTACCTCAAATCTACTGTATGGCCGTCAGGAAGGACGCTTAGCCTGGGGCAAGCTGATGCCCGCGCTGCTACTGATCGTTATCGGTTTAGCCTGCGTTAACGTGGCTGAGCTACGCGGCGCGGCGCGTCATATCGAACCTGGACGCTATCTGAGCGGTATTTTACTGGCGATCATCGCGGTGATCTGCTGGACCTGGTATCCGCTGCGCAACGCCCGCTGGCTACGCGCTAATCCCGATAAAAAGCCGGGCACCTGGGCTACGGCGCAGGGCGTCGCTACGTTGCCGCTGGCGCTGCTGGCCTGGCTGCTGGTGGCCCTGATGTTGCACTGGACCACGCCGGGTTTCGCCTTGCCTTTTGGCCCTCGGCCACAGCTCTTTATTCCCTTAATGCTGGCGATCGGGTTGTTTTGCTCGTGGATGGGTACGCTGTGCTGGAATGAAGCCTGCCAGCGTCTGCCCACGGTGCTGGTTGGGCCGCTGATCGTTTTCGAAACGCTGGCGGGACTGGCCTATACTTTTATGCTGCGTCAAAGTTGGCCGCCGCTGCTAACGCTGGCGGGAATTACCTGTTTAATTATTGGCGTATTGATTGCTATTCGCATTAAGCCTGAGCCGATAATCAAGCCGTTGGATATTACCCCATAATTTCCTTAAAAAAAGCGGCTGACTTAAATAGGCGATAGCGCTCTTTTAAGAAAACCCTTATCGGCTTTTCGCTACTTTTGATTTGATTTACATAAAGTGGCAACGTTTACGTAAAAAAAGGCCATTAAGGAAATAAAATTTTTGCTGAAAGAGAGCTAATATTGCAGTAGATAAAAATTGGCCCTGATATTAAGATTATGCTTAACTTAATAACGGCGTTTACTTCCGTGATTTTTAACTAACTCTCTGATTGTCTTGCCATAAATGTACCCTTGAGCGCTATCGGATTTTTCGCTAAAACGTTTCAACCCGGCGCAAGAATGTCAAATTTTGCTACTGTATCGCTAATGTGTTCTGCATCACATTACGGCAAAAATGGCGATCCAATTATAGCTTGAGTCAGACTAAATAAGCGAAGCGGCCAGCGAAAACAGAGCCCTGAATTATCAAAAATATGCATATAAAACTGCCGCAGACGATTGCTCAGACGCTTTAACAGGCGATAAATATTAACTTTGTTTATCATTTTACGGTGGCGTCACCCTGGGTGTTGCATGTCAGGCGGGTAAATTAACCCTCAATTTACGGCAAAACGTGCACAGAGGCAGATACAGATTTATCTGGAAAGGTTAAGCAAGACAGACGCAAATTGGACCGTTACAGGGAAGATGATTAACAGAGTTGAAGTGCTTCCCGGCTTCTTTTCATGCATAAGTAATGAAAAGCAAGCCGGGAAATACCTGAAATAAAGGGATTTAATGTGAGTGTGATAAAAGAAAGCCTAAAAAACAATCGCCCCCAAACTGAAATAGTTCAGGAAAAAATGGTACGAATGGCTGGTTCTTAAAATTTTAATTAATTTCACACATCTTTGTTTATCAGATTTATCCTGAGTGTATTTATTAATATTTGGTCAGTGACTATCACACTGCCCGGATGGATAGTGATAAACGCTGCGGCTTATATCAAGCAGGCGGCAGCTGCGACGCGTGCCGATCTCGAAAGTATCCTGTAAATAGTTAACCGCCTGCCGCTTATCATTAGTCGTAAAGAAGTTTTTGACCACGCTTTGCAGCATCGCTTTATCAGAGCTAAGCGTTTGCAGCTCCCGGTTAAGTGCCTGCAGTTTCTCCTCTAACTCTTTGATTTTTCTTCCTTCTTCCGAAGAAAGTCCGGCGTACTTTTTCTTCCAGCTATAAAAGGTCGCTTCGGAAATCCCCAAATCTTCACAGATGTCTTTGACCTTAACGCCACACTCAGAAGCTTTAATCGCATTGGTGATTTGCTCTTCGGTGTATCGTGACTTTCTCATAAATGCTGTTACCTTTCTAATCAATTAATGGATGAGAGCGGCTGCAATAATCAATGGATCTAATCCCCTGGAATATTAAAGCAGCGTATTAAAGTGCGCGATTTGAATGGCAAGCAATAAGTTAAGTTATCCTGTAGAAATATCATCATGGGATTTCTCTTATTTTATCTTTGGCTTAACCCCATACCTTTCTCAGCACCCAGTTTTGTTATAAATTCTTTCCCCGTCAGGTGAACGATTTTGACTAAGCTGGCGCTACCCAATGAACTTGCGTAACGGTAAATTTGTGCCAGGGTGGTCATCAAAAAATAAATTTTATGAAATCGTTTACACAAAATTGAAAAGGCCATTTTTTATCAGATAGCCTATGAGAAAAATCTCAAGAAAAGGCAAATAACCGTTATTAAAATAACCGTTAATGAGATGTGGTTTCTAATCTTGTGTCGCCAGAGTTCACTGTGCGTAATTGTACGTTTTAAACACGGATGTCGTTTTCATATGTGAGTAGTTGAAATACAAAGGATGCGTCGATGAAATACAGTGTGATGTCCAATGCCGCCTGGATGATATCTGAAAAATTTGTTTCCATATTTGGCGTCATTTTTGTCACGTCTTATGTAGCAAAATCTTTTGGACCTACGGTGTTTGGTCAGATGTCTTTTTCAACATCGCTGTTCTCAGTGGTGCAAACTATTGCAATTTTTGGCACTGAAACCCTTCTGTTTAAGCGCATCAGCAAAAACGCGCAGAAAGGGATGCGTCTGATGACCATCGCCAAAAAGCTGCGTTTGGCTTTATTGCTGCTGCTCTCCTTGCCGCTTTTGGTATGGATGTACTACCACATGCGCGAGAACTATCTCGCCTTTGCGCTGGCTTCGTTTATGGCGGCGCTGTTTGTTACGCAGGACACGTTTAGCGTTTTTAATAATGCCCAACTGGCGTCGCGCTTTAATACCATTGCCAATACGGCGGGTATGCTGCTGAGCTTTGCTATTAGTTTTAGCATCGCCTGGCTGAAGCTGAGCCCGCTGTGGTTGACGCTGTCGATTGTGGCCGTCACGCTGGTGCCGTATCTGATTAAACGGTACAGCTTTTATCAGCGTTACAGCGATGAAGAACCGCCGCATGGCAAAAGCGGCAACTATCTGCGTTATTTAATATATGCCGGTCTGCCTTTAGCTATTTCGAGCATATTTATTTCAATACAGATAAAAATGGCGCAATTCTTCCTGGTCAGCGTAGGGACTGCAAAGGATGTTGGGCTATTTAACGCGGCGAATATTATCTCAGCATCATGGATATTTATTCCTGCGGCAATTATTACCTCAAGTTTTACCGAAATATTCAGAGAGCAGTCGGAAAAAGCGTTAAAACTGACCGCGCGTTTGAATGGCTATGTCATGGTTATTTCACTATTGATGCTGCTTATCGTATCCCTTTACGGTGAGAAGATCATTATTACCCTTTATGGGGAAGATTACACACGATCGGGAAGTCTCATTACGTTGTTGTCATTAGCAACCTGCTTTTCGTCAATGGGGACAGTAGCATATCGTTATATGGTCAAAGAAGGAGGTTTTAATTATCTGTTGAAGAAAATTCTCTGTCTGATGTTAATCAGCGTGCCGTTGGCTTGGTTATTAATTACCAGCTTCGGTTTGGTTGGCGCAGCGTGGAGCGTTTTAATCACAGAAGTTCTGTCCCTGACCGTAATGAATTACTTCTTTAAACATGGCGTCATCCACAAGATCCACGTTTCCTCACTCAACTACAAAACTTACAAATGAGGTTAAAATGTCTAAGTTTAAAGATGAATTAAGAAGAAGCGTTCTTTATTTTGTTAAAAAAATGCCGTGGGCATACCAGGATCGCATTCACTATTTTCGTAAATTTAAAAGACTACCCAACATCCGTGAACCCAGGCTGTTTAACGAAAAGGTTATGTATCGTAAGTTTGTAAACGGCGACTACGCTCGTTACGGCAGGCTTTCCGATAAGTTCACGGTGCGCGACTATATTGCTGATGCGATTGGCGAAGAGTATCTGATCCCGTTGGTGCATGAGACCAGCGATCCGACGACGCTGCTGAGTTTGCCAGGCCTGAAGAACACGGTGGTTAAGCCTAACCACGGCTCTAACATGGTAGAAATTTTGTTAGAAGAGCCGGACAGCCTGCAAAAGCAGCTGATTATTAATCGCTGCCAGGAATGGTTGCGTAAAGATTTTTCCGAAGAAGCGCGTGAAATTCATTATCGCTACATCAAACCGCGCATTCTGGTTGAAAAATATATTGGCGATGGGAAAAGTGCGCCGATCGATTATAAATTCCACATGTTCAATAAAAAGGACGGCAATTTTGAATATGTGTTGCAGGTCATTTATAACCGCGGCAATCCGGCGCTGTCGATGAACTTTTACGTGAATAACCTGAACGAAGCCTGGTACAAAATTCGCGATACCGGTCTCGATCTTAATCCAGTGTTGCCGAAGCTGGAGCACGCATTAGCGTTGAGTAAAACGCTGGCGAAAGAATTCGATTATGTTCGCGTTGACTGGTATATCCATGAAGAGCAGGTGTGGTTTGGCGAATTAACCTTTACGCCGGGCGCAGGGCTGGTGACCGGTCTCGATCGCGGTCTGAATCGTATGATGGGTGAAATGTGGCTGCAGGATCGTATCATGCAGCCGACGGCAATCGGTTCGCCGGATGTCACCGACGTGACGCTGCCGGGGATGTTGAAAAAAGTATAGCGACGTCCGGTTGGGTTAATAATAAAAAAAGCGAGCCGGGCAGCTCGCTTTTTTAGCTGGCAATAAATCAGGGCATCGGCCACTCAGGCGGCGTCTGGCTCATGATATTAATAAACGCGTCTTTGGTGATGTTCAGGAAATTATTCATATTTTCCATACTGAACGTCATTCCTAATAGCCCGGCGACAAACCAGCAGGTCAGGCCTACGCCAATTCCGCTACAAACAAAGGCCATTACCGGATGGCTTGTCTGACGACATTTTGTCTTAAAAGTGCTGGCGAAAAACATCAGTACGGCGCTCAGCAATTCCCAACGCATTACAACAAGGCTGGCGGTAAGCGTAGCCATAACATGCAACCTCTGTTTCTTATCAACCCTGACGCCTGGAAAGAGAAGACGGCGATAAAGATGTCAGGAACTCTTTAACCGTCATGAGCGTACAGCACTAAAATGTGACTTGGGTCACATTATACCACCGGTTTTTAAATTTTGAACAAAAATTAACACCGCCAAAAACGCGTTTGGCCGCGCAAAATTAACCGCAGCGCAGCATAAAGCGCAGCCCCAGGCTGCGTCCTGGTCAGAGAAGCAGCGGCTGCGTACGCAGGAAAAAACGGATATGGCGGCGCGTCCCGGCGGCGATGAAGGGGCGATTTTGCTGCGTAGTATTACTGAGCTGGAGCAGTGAGCCTGCGTAGTACGGCCGCTGATAACCGGCACGGCAAGCCAGAGCCAACCGCAGGTTGCAATAGCGTAAACCCGGCCCGGCAACGACGTCGGGCCAGACCTTGTGCCTGTTTAACCGCTAACCGGGCAGCAGATGCCGGTTGTACGCTGGGCGTAGCTGCCGATAACGTCGTTACGAGAATAATTAACGGAACGCTGACGCAGCGTGCTCTGACGGCGCATGCTGTGGCGATAGGCCGTGGGCGTTTGTGAAAACTGACGGCGGAATACGCGGGAAAAAGTTTGCTGCGAGTCAAAACCATACTGCATTGCAATATCAAATACCGGACGCTGCGTCAGAGAGAGAGCTTCCGCCGCCAGCGTTAGCCGACGTTCACGAATATAGCTGCCCAGCGTCTGTTTCGTTACGGTACGGAACATACGTTGCAGGTGCCATTTGGAGTAGCCTGCTTTGGCGGCCACTTCATCGATGGACAAATTTTTATCTAAGTTCTGATCAATCCAGTCAGTCAGAGAATGAATAATGTCGTTATGCATCATGACTAAGTCCTTCTGATGAGATTTTAAGCATTGCGGGTTAATGGGGTGGGAGTATAATTCCTCAAGTTAACTTGAGGTAAAGCGTAAAATGAAAAAAAACAGTTCTCCGAAACCGGTGCTGACGCCAGGCGAAGTGGCGAAACGTAGTGGGGTAGCCGTTTCCGCGCTGCATTTTTATGAAGCGAAAGGGCTGATTGCCAGCACGCGCAATGGCGGAAACCAGCGGCGCTACAGCCGTGACGTGCTGCGCCGCGTGGCGATTATTAAAATTGCCCAGCGCATCGGCATTCCGCTGGCGACGGTCAGTGAAAGCCTGGCGCATATGCCGACCGATAAGCGTATTTCGCCCAAAGCGTGGGAGGATCTGACCGATCAATGGCGCGCCGAGCTGACAAAAAGGATCGAAACCCTGACCCACCTGCGCGACGATCTTGACGGCTGCATCGGCTGCGGCTGTTTGTCGATGCGTGACTGTCCGCTGCGCAACCCCGGCGACCGACTGGCGGAAAAGGGCACCGGCGCAATTCTGCTCGATCCGCAGCGCGAGGAAGAGTAGCCGCTATACTGGAGGCTGGCGCTTAACCACAGGAATCCGTCATGATCGTTGTCCATCATCTGAACAACTCCCGTTCCCAGCGGATCCTCTGGCTACTGGAAGAGCTGGAACTGCCCTATGAAATCCGTCGCTATCAGCGTCAGGCGAATATGCTGGCGCCGGAGGCGCTGAAACAGGTGCATCCGTTGGGTAAAGCGCCGGTTATTAGCGACGGCGGTCGCGTGGTGGCTGAATCGGGCGCGATTTTGGAATACCTGGCTGGCCGCTACGACAACCATCAGCGGCTGACGCCGCAGAATGAAGAGGAAACGCTGCAGAGCCGTTACTGGCTCCACTATGCGGAAGGGTCGCTGATGCCGCTGGTGGTTATGCGCCTGATCTTCAGCCGGATGGGAAAACCGCCGGTTCCCTGGCTGCTGCGTCCCATCGGCGCGGCTTTCGGCAACGGCGTACGTAAGGGCTTTATCGATAAGCAGCTGGCCACGCATCGTCAGTTTATCGAGCATCATCTGGCGAGCCAGCCCTGGTTCGCCGGTCAGCGGCTTACGTTGGCTGATATTCAAATGAGCTTCCCTGTTCAGGGCCTGGCGGCGCGCGGCGGGCTGAATAATATGCCGGCAACCCAGGCCTGGCTGGACAGTATCACCCGTCGTCCCGCCTGGCAGCGCGCCATTCAGCAGGGCGGTGAGCTGAACCTGGCGACTAAATAGCTACGTAAACGCGACGTTAATTCTCTCACCTGAGAATTATCCTGGTTCCGACATAAACAGTAGTTGAAAATATGCCCATAAAGGCAGGATAATCGTTTGCCTTTTTACAGACCGCTATTGCGGCCCTAATTTGCGCGGCGAAGTAATCGTTTGCTTTTTTAACTGGCGTCGGCTGTTCATTTCACGCCAGCATTTATTCAGGGACATTAAAAAACGGTGCGCTTTGTTCGCCGCGCAGGCTGTTATCCAAAAATAATGAGGTTTTTCATGTCGACTCCAACACAACCCGCGCGTCGCTCGCTTGATGGCTGGTTCCAAATTTCTGCGCGCGGCAGTAGCGTGCGTCAGGAGATCCTGGCGGGTTTAACCACCTTCCTGGCGATGGTCTATTCGGTGATCGTGGTACCGGGAATGCTGGGCAAAGCGGGCTTCCCTCCCGCAGCGGTTTTCGTTTCCACCTGTCTGGTCGCCAGCTTTGGCTCCCTTATTATGGGGCTGTGGGCGAACCTGCCAATGGCTATCGGCTGTGCCATCTCGCTTACCGCCTTTACCGCGTTTAGCCTGGTGCTGGGACAGCACATCAGCATCCCGGTTGCGCTGGGCGCCGTTTTCCTGATGGGCGTGCTGTTTACCCTGATTTCCGCGACCGGCATTCGCGCCTGGATCCTGCGCAATCTGCCGATGGGCGTAGCGCACGGCACCGGCGTCGGTATTGGCCTGTTTTTACTGTTAATCGCTGCGGACGGCGTCGGCCTGGTGGTGAAAAATCCGGCTCCCGGCCTGCCGGTGGCGTTGGGTCACTTCTCCTCCTTCCCGGTTATTATGACGCTGATTGGCCTGGCGGCGATTTTCGGTCTGGAGAAGCGCCGCGTGCCGGGCGGCATTCTGCTGACGATTATTGCTATTTCCCTGATTGGCCTGGCGGTCGATCCGGCCGTCAGCTTTAAAGGTTTATTTGCGATGCCCAGCCTGCGTGATGCGAACGGCCAGTCGCTGCTGTTCAGCCTGGATATTGGCGGCGCATTGCAGGCGGCGGTGCTGCCGAGCGTGCTGGCGTTGGTGATGACGGCGGTGTTCGACGCGACCGGCACTATCCGCGCCGTCGCCGGGCAGGCCAACCTGCTGGATAAAGACGGGCAGATTATCAGCGGCGGTAAAGCGCTAACCACCGACTCGGTCAGCAGCATTTTTGCCGGTCTGGTCGGGGCGTCACCGGCGGCAGTCTATATCGAATCGGCGGCAGGAACGGCGGCGGGCGGTAAAACCGGGCTGACGGCGATTGTGGTCGGCCTGCTGTTCCTGTTGATTCTGTTTATGTCGCCGCTGGCTTATCTGGTTCCGGCCTACGCCACGGCACCGGCGCTGATGTATGTCGGGCTGCTGATGTTAAGCAACGTTGCGAAAATCGATTTTAACGATTTTGTCGATGCGATGTCTGGCCTGCTGACGGCGGTATTTATCGTGCTGACCTGTAACATCGTGACCGGTATTATGCTGGGCTTCGGTTCGCTGGTGATTGGCCGGGTGTTTGCCGGCGAATGGCGTCGGCTGAATATCGGTACCGTAATTATCGCTATCGCCCTGGTAGCTTTCTATGCCGGAGGCTGGGCGCTCTGATTGTTCTGGCGCGGCCGCAGTGCCGCGCTTTTTTCCTGCCTCTCCGTCACTTCTCCTCTAATTTATTTCACTTACAGAGAAATATCCTGAAGCGTAAATAATCGCACGCCTTGTTTTTAACTGCCCTGTCGTTTTGTTTTACACTGCTATGGGGTAACCCCGCAGGGTAATCGATTCACATATGCCTGTTGGAAGAGGCTATAAGGAAAACATGGAAATCTTTTTTACTATTCTCATTATGACGCTGGTGGTGTCGCTGTCCGGCGTAGCTGCCCGTATTATCCCGTTCCAGATCCCTCTGCCGCTGGTGCAAATCGCCGCCGGTGCGCTGTTGGCATGGCCAACCTTTGGCCTGCATGTGGATTTCGATCCGGAACTGTTCCTGGTGCTGTTTATTCCGCCGCTGCTGTTTGCCGACGGCTGGAAAACGCCGGTCAATGAATTCCTGCATCATGGCCGGGAAATCATGGGCCTGGCCCTGGTGCTGGTACTGATTACGGTGGTGGGTATTGGCTACCTGATCTACTGGATGGTGCCGGGCATTCCGCTGGTGCCGGCCTTTGCGCTGGCGGCGGTGCTGTCGCCTACCGATGCCGTAGCGCTCTCCGGCATTGTTGGCGAAGGGCGTATTCCCAAGAAGATTATGTCGATACTGCAGGGCGAAGCGCTAATGAATGACGCTTCCGGCCTGGTTTCGCTGAAGTTTGCCGTGGCGGTGGCGATGGGAACGATGGTATTTACCGTTTCTGGCGCGACGATGGAATTTTTGAAAGTAGCGATCGGCGGCCTGCTGGCGGGCGCTGCGGTCTGCTGGCTGTTTGGTAAATCGCTGCGTCTGTTCAGCCGCCTGAGCGGTGACGATCCCGCAACGCAAACCGTACTACTGCTGCTGCTGCCGTTCGCCTCCTATCTGATTGCGGAACACCTGGGCGTATCAGGTATCCTGGCAGCAGTTGCAGCCGGTATGATGATCACCCGTTCCGGCATTATGCGCCGCGCGCCGCTGGCGATGCGTCTGCGCGCTAACAGCGTCTGGCAGATGCTGGAGTTTGTCTTTAACGGTATGGTGTTTTTGATGCTGGGCCTGCAGCTGCCGGGCATTCTGGAAACCTCCATTACCGAGGCCAACGCCGATCCTAACGTACAGCTGTGGATGCTGTTTACCGATATTCTGTTGATTTACGCCGCGTTAATGCTGGTGCGCTTTGGCTGGCTGTGGACCATGCAGCGGATCAGTAAACGTTTCCTGAGTAAAAAGCCGATGGAGTTCAGCACCTACAGCTCGCGTGAGCTGCTGGTCGCCTCCGTGGCGGGGGTGCGCGGTGCGATTACGCTGGCCGGCGTGCTGTCAATTCCGCTATTTCTGCCTAACGGCGATGCGTTTCCGGGGCGTTATGAGCTGGTATTCCTCGCAACCGGCGTCATTCTGTTCTCGCTGTTTGTTGGCGTGATCGTCTTGCCACTGCTGCTGCGCGGTATAGATGGCATCGATAAGACCGTACATCGCCGTGAGCTGCGGCAGGCGCG
This sequence comes from Mixta theicola, assembly GCF_002895925.1. Taxonomy (GTDB): domain Bacteria; phylum Pseudomonadota; class Gammaproteobacteria; order Enterobacterales; family Enterobacteriaceae; genus Mixta; species Mixta theicola. The sequence continues at coordinate 70,680 of NZ_NWUO01000004.1, forward strand.
GGCGATCATGGCCGGGGTGGCGATTGAAAGTCTGTATAAAATGGAAGAGCGCCTGACCCACGATGCGGAAGAGAACGTGGATAATGAGCTGCTTAAAGAAGTCAGCTCGCGCGTGATCGGCAACCTGCGCCGTCGCGCCGACGTTCAGAGCGACCTGGATAATGCGCATATCGCCGAGGATCTGGAACGCCGTTTCCGTCTTACCGCGCTACGCGCCGAACGCGCCGAGCTGTACCATCTGCGCGCCACGCAGGAAATCAGCAATGAAACCATGCAGGAATTGCTGCGCGATCTCGACCTGCTGGAGGCGCTGCTGGTAGAGAAAGATCATTAAGCAAGACGGGCGGGCAGTTTTGCCCGCCTATACCGACAGCGTAGGCGCATCGCCCGGCCAGTATTCGCGGCAGCAATCAATCCACGCCTGAGCGCTGCGGGAAAGATAGCTGCCTTCCCGCCAGATTAATCCCAGCGTCCAGGCCAGCTCCGACTCCAGCGGCAGCCACAGCAGCGATTGCCTGTCCAGCCGCTGACAGATCGGCTCCGGTAAAATCGCCACTCCCATGCCCGCCTGCACCATCGCCGCCAGAAAGTCCCATTGCCCGCTGCGTACCGCAATCTGCGGCGTCAGGTTTTCACGCTGAAAAGCCTGCTTTAGCTGGCGGTTAAGCGAAAATTCTTCGTTAAAAATCAGCAGCGGATGCTGCGTGACTTCCGCCAGCGAGACGCTGGTACGCTCCAGCCAGGGCGCGGCGTGCGGCACCAGCACGCAGAGCGGATGTCGCATCAGCGTTAGCGTATTCAGCGGCAGCTGTTCATCTATCGGCAGGGCGGTTAGCGCCAAATCGAGGCTGCCGGACAGAACCGCTTCCTGTACCGTCAGCCCGCCAGACTCGACGATTTTTAGCGTAATGCCGGGATAACGTTGGCGAAATGCAAAGACGGAACCGGCAATTTGCATACCGACCATTGGCGGCACGCCCAGACGCAGCTCGCCGGTTTTCAGCTGATTAATATCGCCAATTTCCAGCTCCAGCTGTTTGAACTCCTGCAAAATTATCTGGCCGCGCTGATAAACCACCTGGCCGCTGTCGGTCAGGTACAGACGACGGCCTTCGCGCAGCAGCAGCGTACAGTCCAGCTCATCCTCCAGCTGGCGTAGCATTTTGCTGATGGTCGGCTGCGTAACGAATAGCGCTTCAGCCGCACGGGTAAAGCTTTGCTGACGCACCACCTCAACAAAATAGCGTAACGCCCGAACATCCATGAATTATTCCTTTTATGCATAGTTTGGATAATTTTAATTCATTTTTTTCACCCTTTGCCAACGCCGTATAATGACATCCATCACAGAAACAGGGGGAGAAAGGAATTATGGCCGTGGCCTTAAGCCCGCAGAAAACGGGATGGTTGCAACGTTTGCAGGTGCCGTTACAGGTGGCTATGTATGTTGGCCTGTTTATCTGCGCGCAACAGCTGGTGAGCTGGCTGCATCTGCCGCTGCCGGCCAATATTGTTGGCATGTTATTGCTGCTGGCGCTGTTGGCGCTGCGCGTCATGCCGCTGAAATGGGTGAAGGCGGGCGGCAGCTGGCTACTGGCGGAAATGCTGCTGTTCTTCGTCCCGGCGGTGGTGGCGGTGGTCAACTACGGCGATCTGCTAAAAACGGAAGGCTGGCGTATCTGCGTGGTCATTGCGCTGAGTACGATGATGGTGCTGGCGGCGACGGCGCTGGTGGTTGACCGGGTTTACCGGCTGGAAATCTGGCTGGCGCAACGTAAGCAGGCGCGTCATGAATAATTTAATTATCAGCCTGCTCTGTTTTATCGCCACGCTGTGCATCTACTTTCTTAATAAGCGCCTCTATCGCCGCTGGCGCAGGCTGCTGCTGATGCCGCTGGTACTGACGCCGCTGCTGCTGGTGGGGATGCTGCTCATCATGCATATTTCCTGGCAGAACTATATCAGCGAGAGCCGCTGGCTGCTGTGGCTGCTTGGCCCGGCAACCCTGGCGTTTGCGGTGCCGGTTTATGAAAACCAGACGATTATTCGGCAGCACTGGCTATCGCTGTCGGTGGGCGTGGCTACCGCCACGCTGGTCGCGGTATGCAGTTCGGTCTGGCTGGCGCGTCTGCTGGCGCTGCCGGAAATTATCCAGCGCAGCCTGGCGATACGATCCATTACCACGCCTTTTGCGCTGGCGGCGGCAAAACAGGTGGGCGGGCAGCCCGATCTGGTGGCGCTGTTCGTGGTGATTACCGGCGTATTCGGGATGGCGGTCGGTGACGTGCTGTTTCTGCGGCTGGCGGTAAAACAGGGGATGGCGAAAGGGGCAGGTTTTGGCGCCGCATCGCACGGCGCCGGCACCGCGCGCGCTTACGAACTGGGACAGCAGGAAGGCGTAGTTTCCAGCCTGGTGATGATGTTATCCGGCGTGGTAACCGTCATTATCGCCCCGCTGATTAGCCAGCTGATGTGGGCTGCGGCCCGATAAGCGGCGGCTGAACGACGACGTCAGATAAAAACAGGGCCGCAGCGGCCCTGTATATGAAGTTGCTAATAAAGCCGGAGCGTGCTGCTCAGTGCGCTTTGCCCTGATCGATGCCCAGCCCGGTTTGCGAACGCACAAACTGCGCGCGGAACAGCTGGCGCTCCTGCGCGCCCTGCGGCGAATGGTCGGTGATTGAGAACAGCCAGGTACCGATAAACGCCGCCAGCATTGAGAACAGCGCCGGATACTCATATGGGAACACCGGGGAGGCATGTCCCAGCACCTGCACCCACACGGTAGGGCCAAGGATCATTAATATTACCGCCGTCAGCAGCCCCAGCCAGCCGCCAATCATCGCACCGCGCGTGGTCAGCTTCGACCAGTACATCGACAGCAGGATAATCGGGAAGTTACAGCTGGCGGCAATCGAGAAGGCCAGGCCCACCATAAAGGCGATATTCTGCTTTTCAAATAAAATGCCCAGCGCGATAGCCACCACGCCCAGCACCAGCACGGTGATTTTCGATACGCGCAGCTCCTCACGTTCGTTGGCCTGTCCCTTACGCAATACGCTGGCGTACAGGTCGTGCGAAACGGCGGAGGCGCCTGCCAGCGTCAGCCCGGCGACAACCGCCAGAATAGTGGCGAACGCCACCGCTGAAATAAAGCCGAGGAAGGTGCTGCCGCCAACCGCATTCGCCAGATGCACCGCCGCCATGTTATTGCCGCCAATCAGCGCGCCGGTGGCGTCCTTAAACATCGGGTTTGCGCCCACCAGCAGAATGGCGCCGAAGCCGATAATAAAGGTCAGGATATAGAAATAGCCCATAAAGCCGGTGGCCCAGAAAACGCTTTTGCGCGCTTCGCGGGCATCGCTTACGGTAAAAAAGCGCATTAAAATATGTGGCAGACCGGCAGTACCAAACATCAGCCCCAGCCCCAGCGACAGCGCCGAAATCGGATCGTGTACCAGCCCGCCGGGACGCATAATCGCCTGGCCTTTGGGATGCACCGCCATCGCCTCGGTAAACAGCGTATTAAAGCTGAAGCCGACCGACTTCATCACCATAATCGCCATAAACGAGGCGCCGAACAGCAGCAACACCGCTTTAATAATCTGCACCCAGGTGGTGGCCAGCATGCCGCCGAACAGCACGTACAGCACCATCAGGATGCCCACCAGCACCACGGCGATATGATAATCCAGGCCAAACAGCAGCTGAATTAATTTACCCGCGCCGACCATCTGCGCAATCAGGTAAAGCGCCACCACCACCAGCGAACCGCAGGCGGAAAGCGTACGGATCGGCTTCTGCTGTAAGCGGTAAGAGGCGACATCAGCAAAGGTGTAACGCCCCAGGTTACGTAGCCGCTCGGCAATCAGAAACAGAATGATCGGCCAGCCAACCAGAAAGCCCAGCGAGTAGATCAGGCCATCGTAGCCGGAGGTATACACCAGCGCGGAAATTCCCAGAAACGAGGCGGCGGACATAAAGTCGCCGGCGATCGCCAGGCCATTTTGCAGGCCGGTAATATTGCCGCCGGCGGTATAATAATCACTGCGCGAGCGGGTGCGTTTAGATGCCCACCAGGTAATCCCCAGCGTAAAGGCGACAAATACCAGAAACATGATAATGGCCTGGTAGTTAGTCTCCTGTTTTTGCACCGCGCCGGTCAGCGCATCGGCGGCCAGCAGCGGCAGCGGAAGCAGCAGAGCGAGCCCCGCCGTAAAGCGTTTCAGCCCGTTCATTATTTCACCTCATTAAGGATCTGTTGGGTCAGACGATCGAACTCGCCGTTGGCACGCCAGACGTAAACGCCGGTTAACAGAAAAGAAATAACGATCAGGCCGATGCCGACAGGAATACCGCGCGTTACGTTGGTGCCCTCATGCAGCGGGGTTCCCAGCCAGTTGGGTGCGAAGGCGATAAGCAGAATAAAACCGACATACAGGATGAGCATAATAATGGTCAGAATCAGCGCGAAACGCTGGCGCTTTTGCACCAGCAGTTTAAAGCGCGCGCTATTCTCTATTCGGGCATAGATAGCGTCGTTCATTACAGCGTCTCCAGAGGTAAGAAAAGCTCGCAGGATTTTTTATCGTGTTATGACGTCTGTTTTTTTATCGGCTGGAAGATCCAGCCGTGCCGCTTGTTGACTACGCCGGGCGGCCACTGGCCGCCCGCTGATTATGGCATGGTGATCCCCTGTTTTTCCTCAAGCAGCTTTTCCACGACGCCAGGATCGGCAAGCGTTGAGGTATCGCCCAGGTTGCTGGTATCGCCCGTGGCGATTTTGCGCAGAATACGACGCATAATCTTGCCGGAGCGGGTTTTTGGCAGTGAATCGGTCCAGTGCAGCACGTCCGGCGTGGCGATTGGCCCGATCTCTTTACGCACCCAGTTGCGAACTTCCGCATACAGTTCAGGAGAAGGCTCCTCTCCATGATTCAGGGTGATATAGGCATAAATCGCCTGACCTTTAATCGAATGGGGAATACCCACCACCGCCGCTTCGGCGATTTTGGCATGGGAAACCAGCGCTGATTCGATTTCGGCGGTGCCCAGACGATGGCCGGAAACGTTCAGCACATCATCCACGCGCCCGGTGATCCAGTAATAGCCATCTTCATCACGCCGGGCGCCATCGCCGCTGAAGTACATATTTTTAAAGGTGGAAAAATAGGTTTGTTCGAAGCGCTCATGATCGCCAAACAGCGTGCGCGCCTGGCCCGGCCAGGAGTCAACGATAACCAGGTTGCCTTCGCAGGCGCCCTCCTGTGACCGGCCTTCGTTATCCACCAGCGCGGGCTGAACGCCAAAGAAAGGCCGGGTGGCCGATCCCGGCTTAAGCTCGGTCGCGCCGGGCAGGGGGGCGATCATGAAGCCGCCGGTTTCGGTTTGCCACCAGGTATCGACAATCGGACAGCGGCTGTCGCCGATCTTTTTGTAATACCATTCCCAGGCTTCCGGGTTAATGGGCTCACCGACCGATCCCATAATACGCAGCGAAGCGCGGCTGGTGTCGGCAATCGCTTTATCACCCTCGGCCATCAGGGCGCGAATCGCCGTTGGCGCGGTATACAGCAGCGTCACCTTGTGTTTATCGATCACTTCCGCCATGCGGCTTGGCTGTGGCCAGTTGGGCACGCCTTCAAACATCAGCGTGGTGGCGCCGCAGGCCAGCGGCCCGTAGAGCAAATAGCTGTGACCGGTAATCCAGCCGACGTCGGCGGTACACCAGTAAACGTCGCTCGGATGATAATCAAAAACATATTTAAAGGTGGTAGCGGCGTATACCAGATAGCCGCCGGTGGTGTGCAGCACGCCTTTCGGCTTGCCGGTAGAACCGGAGGTATAGAGAATAAACAGCGGATCTTCGGCGTTCATCTCTTCCGGCTGATGATGCGCGCAGGCGCTGTTCATCAGCTCTTGCCACCAGCAGTCGCGACCGCTTTGCCAGTTAATCTCATTGCCGGTGCGTTTCAACACCACGACGTGATTGATAGTGGTCACGCCCGGATTTTTTAGCGCCTCATCGACGTTTTTCTTCAGCGGAATGGTGCGGCCTGCGCGGATGCCTTCATCCGCGGTGATCACCAGCTTCGCGCTGGAATCGATAATACGACCGGCCACCGCCTCCGGCGAGAAGCCGCCGAAAATCACCGAGTGCACCGCGCCGATGCGTGCGCAGGCCAGCATCGCGATAGCCGCTTCCGGCACCATCGGCATATAAATCGCCACCACATCGCCTTTTTTGATTTCCAGCTCTTTAAGGACGTTAGAGAAGCGGCAAACCTCACGGTGCAGGTCGCGATAAGTCAGGGTTTTACTTTCGCTGGCGTCATCGCCTTCCCAGATAATTGCCGGATGGTCGCCACGCTCGTGCAGATGCCGGTCAAGGCAGTTAGCGGCTAAATTCAGCGTGCCGTCTTCATACCAACGAATGCTGATATTTCCAGGGGCGAAGGATGTATTTTTTATTTTGCTGTAGGGCTTAATCCAGTCCAGTATCTTGCCCTGCTCGCCCCAGAACGCATCGGGATCCTGCACCGATTGTTGGTACATCGCCTGGTACTGTTCTGCATTAATCAGGGTATTTTCCGCAATACTGGCGGGAACGGGGTGCTTAATTATTTGGCTCATGGCTGATCTCCTTGAAGTTGTTAATAGTATGTCAATCAAAGGTTAATGACAGCGAGGAGCAGCGCTTTGTTTCTTTTTTGCGCGACAGATCACGGGAATAGTAAACGCGATGAAAAACGCAGGTTTTTTATTAGCCTGATGGTAAAAAAATAACGTTTTATTTACTGATAAAGTGTAGGTAATGACGCGACGAATTGTTGAAAAAAACAGCAAACGGTATCGCTGTTTTAGTGCATAGCTATGCTAAAATCGCGTCCTATATTACTTTTTAGAACATAGAGTTAGTGAATCGATAACCTAAAGGCATTTATCTTGCCGCAACGCAATCAGACGAAAGAGATTGCTGGAAAGGTTGCTTTTCGCCCACTGATAATGGTACTTATCAACGGCCCTTTTCCGGGCGATACCATCAATAACCCTCGATTTTACCGGACCTTGTCCATTTCCCTTATGTGCGTCAATGTCCGCGCGCTTCCCAAGCGGAACCAGGGTTTGTTAAGGAAATGAAACACTATGAAAGGTTTTAAAATCAGCCTTGCCTGGCAAATACTGATTGCATTAGTGCTGGGCGTCATCGTTGGCACGATTTTGCATAATCAGACTGGGGATCGTGAATGGTTAATTACCAATATCCTCTCGCCTGCCGGTGATATTTTTATTCATCTGATTAAGATGATTGTTGTGCCTATTGTTATCTCCACCTTAGTGGTGGGTATTGCTGGGGTCGGCGATGCAAAAAAGCTTGGCCGCATCGGCGTCAAAACGATTGTGTACTTTGAAGTGATTACCACCATTGCCATCGTGGTAGGGATTACCCTGGCGAATGTTTTTCAGCCCGGCACCGGCATTGATATGTCGACGCTGGCAACGGTGGATATCTCTAAATATGAAGCGACCACTCAGCAGGTAGAAGGCGGTGCGCACAGTCTGGTGATTACCATTCTGTCGCTGATCCCGCAGAATATTTTCGCGGCCTTTGCCAGCGGCGATATGCTGCCGATCATCTTCTTCTCGGTGCTGTTTGGCCTGGGTCTTTCATCGCTGCCGTCAGAGCATCGCGATCCGCTGGTGCAGGTGTTCCGCTCCGTTTCAGAAACCATGTTTAAAGTCACGCATATGATCATGCGCTACGCGCCGGTTGGCGTTTTCGCGCTGATTTCCGTGACGATTGCTAACTTCGGTTTTGCTTCGCTGTGGCCGCTGGCTAAGCTGGTGTTGCTGGTGTATGCCGCCATCCTGTTCTTCGCCTTCGTGGTGTTGGGCGCGGTGGCGCGCGTCTGCAAGCTGAAAATCACCACGCTGATGTACATCCTGAAAGATGAGCTGATCCTTGCTTACTCCACTTCCAGCTCGGAAACGGTACTGCCGCGTATTATGGAGAAGATGGAGGCCTACGGCGCGCCGAAAGCCATCACCAGCTTCGTGGTGCCGACCGGTTACTCTTTCAATCTGGACGGCTCTACCCTGTACCAAAGCATCGCGGCGATTTTTATCGCTCAGCTGTACGGGATTGAGCTTTCGCTGACGGATGAAATTGTACTGGTGCTGACGCTAATGGTGACCTCAAAAGGTATCGCTGGCGTGCCGGGCGTCTCGTTTGTGGTGCTGCTGGCAACGCTGGGCAGCGTTGGCATCCCGCTGGAAGGTCTGGCGTTTATCGCTGGCGTCGATCGCATCATGGATATGGCGCGTACCGCGCTGAACGTGGTGGGCAACGCGCTGGCGGTGCTGGTCATCGCCAAGTGGGAAGATCAGTTTGATCTTGCCCAGGCGAAAGAATACGAACAGCAGCTGCGGCTCCAAACCGTCCGCTAGCCCGCTGTTAACCTCAACGCCGTCCCGGCATCGTGCCTGGGCGGCGTTTTTTTTTGCCTGTAGCGAATCGTTTACCATTCACTGTTTCATTCCGACGGCGGGTTGCTCATTATAAGGCGTCAAAACTGGTTTCCTGCATTAGCCTTTAAAAGGGAGTAGCTATGAGTCTCGATCTGTCACGCATGATCACCGAAAGCCGTAATCCGGCCAGTGAAAACATTGATGAACTGGCGACGGAGGCGATGCTGCGCGTTATCAATAATGAAGATAAAAAAGTGGCTTTGGCCGTTGAGGCGATAGTGCCGCAGATAGCGCAGGCGGTAGAGGCTATTACCGCCGCGTTTCAGCGGGGAGGCCGCCTGATTTACAGCGGCGCTGGCACCTCCGGGCGGTTGGGCATTCTTGATGCAAGTGAATGCCCGCCAACCTTTGGCACGCCGCGTGAGCAGGTGGTTGGGCTGATTGCGGGCGGACACCGGGCAATTTTACAGGCGGTGGAAAACGCGGAAGATAATGCGGAAATGGGCGCGGCGGATTTACAGGCCATTCAGTTTAGCGAGCGGGATGTGCTGGTCGGCATCGCCGCCAGCGGACGCACGCCTTACGTGCTTGGCGCGCTGGATTATGCCAAACGTCAGGGGGCAATTACCGTCGCGCTGACCTGTAACCCTGACAGCGAGATGGCGCGCGTGGCGCAGATTGCCTTAACGCCGGTTGTCGGGCCGGAAGCAATCACCGGTTCATCACGCATGAAGGCCGGGACGGCGCAAAAGCTGGTGCTGAATATGCTGACCACCGGCGCGATGATCCTCAGCGGAAAAGTATTCGGTAATCTGATGGTGGACGTTGAGGCGACCAATCAGAAGCTGGTGCAGCGTCAGATTAATATTGTCAGACAGGCGACCGACTGTAGCGTTGATGACGCGCAGGCTGCACTGGCGGCCTGTAACGGTCACTGCAAAACCGCCATCCTGATGGTGCTGGGCCAGCTCTCAGCGTCGGAAGCCACCCGTCTGTTGATGCAGAACCAGGGCTTCATTCGCCAGGCGCTGCAACAGGCGCTTGCTCAAAACCCTTAAACGCTCGCCAGGCGGCTAACTAACGCGGTCAAAAATGTTAGCTGCCTGAGCCCTCGTTTTTATCCCGTTATAAAACCTTATCTTTTTACCCTAAATAAAATCTTATAATTTTTGATTAACCTGATTTTTTGTACCAGTTTTTCCCGCAAATGCCTGGCATAACGCTTAAAACGCGACCCCTGTCGAAATAAACCGCTTCCCCACTAAAGATCGTCCCATGAAATGCCGAAAATATAAAAAAATATAATCTATTCACCGCATCTGGCTCTGTGCCTCGTTTAAGGAATTCATTTCATGCGTAACAATCAACCCGTTACACATCAGGAGTTTGCGTTCAGTGATGACGCGACGCTGATGTCGACCACCGACCTTAACAGCTACATAACCTATGCCAACGATGCGTTTATTAATGTCAGCGGCTTTACCCCGGAAGAGATCAACGGTCAGCCACATAATATGGTGCGGCATCCGGACATGCCGCCCGAAGCCTTCGCTGATATGTGGGCCACGCTGAAGCAGGGGCTGCCCTGGTCAGCGCTGGTAAAAAACCGGCGTAAAAATGGCGATCACTATTGGGTGCGTGCGAATACTATCCCGGTGATGCGCAATGGCGCCGTTCATGGCTATATGTCGGTGCGTACTAAACCGACAAAAGCGGAAACCGATGGGGCGGAAGCGCTGTACGGTGATTTTCGTGCCGGACGTCATAAGGGCCGTAAGCTGCATCAGGGCCTGCTGGTTTATAGCGGCTGGCGGCGCTGGCGCTCCATATTCAAGACCATGCCGCTGCGCTGGCGCATTCGTTCTACGCTGCTGGCGCTGCTGCCGTTGACTATCGCTGGCGTCTGGGCATTGGGCGTCACGGCGGGCGCGCTGGGGATGTTTAGCGTCGGCATGGCTTTGCTGTTACTTCTCGCCAGCGCCTGGCTGGAACAGCAGATTTCTCGTCCAATCGAACGGGTTTGTCAGCAGGCGCTCAACGTCGCCACCGGCAACAGCCATAAAGTTGAGCTGATGGATCGGGTAGATGAAGTCGGCACCACGCTACGCGCCATCGGTCAGCTTGGCCTGATGTTTCGCTGGCTGGTGGATGATGTAAGCGGGCAGGCGATTAATGTAATGAGCGCCAGCGATGCGATGGCACGCAGCAATGATGAGTTGAGCCAGCGCACCGAACAGGCGGCGGCCAACGTGCAGCAAACCGCGGCCACCATGAATGAAATGACCGCCACGGTAAAAAGCAATAAGGAGAGCGCGGCGGAGGTGAGTCAGCTTTCTGTCACCACCAGCCAGGCGGCGGAAAAGGGCGGCGAATCGATGCGCGAAATGATCAGCACGATGAGCGAGATTGCGGAAAGCTCGAAAAAAATCGCCAGTATTATCAGCGTGATCGACAGCATCGCCTTCCAGACCAATATCCTGGCGTTAAATGCGGCGGTCGAGGCGGCGCGGGCCGGCGAGCAGGGCAAAGGCTTCGCGGTGGTGGCCGGTGAGGTGCGCAATCTGGCAAGCCGCAGCGCCAAAGCCGCCAGCGAAATCAAAATGCTGGTGGAAACCAGCGTGCAGCGGGTAGAAACCGGCACCGGCCAGGTCAATCAAACCGGCAGCACCATGCAGGAGATCGTCGAGCGGGTGCAGGATGTTTCGACGCTGATTGGTCAGATTAGCGCCGCCACGGCGGAGCAGGCGGCCGCCCTGAGCGAGGTGAGCCAGGCGGTAGAAAATCTGGACGATATTACCCATCAAAACGCGGCGCGCGTACTGGAAGGCGCCGAAGCATCAGGACGTATGACGCGCCAGGCCACGCGTCTGGTTGAAGCGATCAGCGTTTTTCGCTAACTCTCTCGCCGGGCGTTCAGCCCGGCGTTTCGCGGCTCTCTTTTGACAGGCAGCTTATTGCCTGTCAGTCATATAGCCAGCGGCCTTTCGTTGAATCCCGTTTATGCCGCCAGCCTGATGCATCCATGCAGAAGGAAATACTAAGGTAGCGTTTTCCGGCAACCTTGCTCCCGGTCATGACTAAACAGACGATTTCTCTTGTGCTTCTTGTCCGCTGATACATGACTATCAACACGGGGAAGCCTGTCCATTATCACAGCTGCGCTTGCCTGCCTGATATACGCTGTCGAATCTCTGGCAGCTTCAACTACAGTTAACGTTTTGCGCCGCTGTGCCTGGCGAATCAACACGGAGAGGAAACCATGAGTCAGTTTTTCATGAACGAAAAAAGCGAACTGGTGAACGAAGCGATTGAAGGCGCGTTAATCACCACGCCGTTTCATAACCTGAGCCAGCTTGATGCCGGAGAGGGCATTCGCGTGGTGGTGCGCAACGACTGGGATAAGCGCAGCGTGGCGTTAATTTCCGGCGGCGGCTCCGGGCATGAGCCAGCGCACGTGGGCTTTGTGGGCAAAGGTATGCTGACCGCCGCCGTTTGCGGCGATGTTTTCGCGTCGCCCAGCGTCGATGCGGTGCTCAGCGCCATTATCAACGTGACCGGCGAGGCGGGCTGCTTGCTGATCGTGAAAAACTATACCGGCGACCGGCTGAATTTCGGCCTGGCGGCGGAGAAGGCGCGCGCGCTGGGCTACAGGGTAGAGTTGGCGATCGTGCAAGACGATATTGCTCTGCCGGAAAACCCGCAGCCGCGCGGCCTGGCCGGAACCGTGTTGATTCATAAGCTGGCCGGTTACTATGCCGAACAGGGCGCTTCGCTGGAAGAGGTAACGCAGCGCGCCCGGCAGGCCATCGCGGATACCGCCAGTATTGGCCTGGCGTTTGCCACCTGCCATATTCCCGGCGAGCCGCAGGATAACCGCGTGGCGGAAGGGGAAAGCGAACTGGGGATGGGCATTCACGGCGAGCCGGGCGTGACTACGTTAAAAACGCAGAACAGTCGTGAAATTGTGCAGAACATGGCGGAAAAGCTGGCGGAAAAAGTGCCGGAAGGTAAACAGGCGCTGCTGCTGATTAATAATCTCGGCGGCTTTTCCATGCTGGAGCTGGGCGTGCTGGCGCGGGAAGCGTTGCGTTCGCCGTTGGCAAAACGGCTGAGTCACCTGATTGGCCCGGCGACCCTGGTCAGTTCGCTGGATATGAAAGGTTTTTCCCTGACTACGCTGCTGCTGGATGATGAACGGCTGCGTGCGCTGCAGGCACCGGTAGAAGCCAGCGGCTGGCAGCCGGTACAGCAGCCGATTGCGCCGGTAACGGTAGAAGGCGAAGAGATTAAGCGCCCGCCGCAGGCACAGCCTTCGGAAAACGCCGCAGTACAGCGCGTGGTGGACAAAGTGTGTCAAACTCTGGTGGATCTCGAAAGCGAGCTGAATAAGCTGGATGCCAAAGTGGGCGATGGCGACACAGGCTCGACCTTCGCGGCAGGCGCGCGCAAGATTTTGCAGGGCAGCCAGCAAAAAGCATTGCCCTTTAATGAACCTGCGCGTTTGCTGACGCTGGTTGGCGAACAGCTGGCGGTGGTGATGGGCGGCTCCAGCGGCGTACTGATGTCGATTATGTTTACCGCCGCCGGACAGCAGCTGGAGGAGGGCAAACCTCTGCCGCAGGCGCTGATGGCCGGGCTGGAGCGCATGAAACATTACGGCGGCGCGCGCATCGGCGATCGGACGCTAATTGATGCGCTGGAACCGGCGCTGCAGGCGCTGGTAGAAGGGAAAGGGCTGAATGAGGCCGCCGTCGCCGCGCATAAGGGCGCTGAGGCGACGGCCAGCATGAGCGCTGCGAAAGCGGGCCGTTCTTCCTATCTGAATCAGGATAGCCTGAACGGCATTAAGGACCCAGGCGCTTACGCCGTTGAGCGCGTGTTCGGCGCGCTTAAATAACGCTGCGTGGTTCTTCGGCGCTGTCTGCCAGGCGCGCCGCCAGCTGGGTCACATACTGGCGCTGCGGCGTTGCTCGTAGCGCCAGCGCCAGATTAATGTTTTCCATTATCTGGGCATTTTCTGCCAGTTCAGCGCTGAGCTTACCGTTTTCGTACAGCCAGCGCGCGACGCTCGCCCAACGCCACAGCGGTGAAGAGCCGGTAAGCCGCTGTACCGGTGCCGGAAAGGTGCCCGGCCCGCGCGTGCCATCTTTTAGCATCGCAACTGCCTGACGTGAGAGCTGGCTGCGCTGTGCGATATCGCTCAGGCCAAGCAGCGTGGCATCAACAGACGCGACGCGCGCCGGTAACGCGCTGCTTTCAATGTTAGCGATGGCGCTCAGCACCGCCTGTTCAAAGCTGTTGCTTTCGCGATCGAATTCCAGATAAACCGTATTGCCGTAAAAACAGAGCAGGGCATCATCGCAGCCGCATTCAAATAGCGCATCTTCCAGCCCTGGCGTATGGGCATTAACGCCGCCAAGCGTGAGCGTAAAGTGATAAACCATCAGTTCCTCCTGATGTGGGGCGAAACATCAACCGCACAGCTGTTTACCTTACGGCGGATTTGCTGCGCATGATGTTCAGGAACGCGCGGCGTAGACCAAATGCTGATTTGATGTTCGCTATGTTCGGGCATTGCGCAGGTCAGTCGTCCAAACGCATGCCCTCTGGAAGGGCGAAAATACCAGCCGCACAGCAAGGCATACTCAATCGCAGCCTGAACATGTTTATTGGGATGCTTTTTCATTATCCATCCTGGACAGGGGGTAATGTACCGCTGATGTTGACGATTGTCAACATCAGCGGCTCCTGAGCTATCTTTAAACAGTTACTGGCTGAATAACAGTCAACGAAGAGTAAATAAGGGCCTATTTATAAATTCTGCGTACCGGCTCGTGGAGCTGTTGCAACTACTCCGTCAGCTTTGCAGGTATTGCTTCATCGGCAATAATGCGCTCAAAGCTGCGCAGTCGTTTATAAATTGACATCAGCGATACCAGCGTTGACCAGGAGGTAATCAAATACTGGAAGGAAGCGCGCACCTGATCGAAAACATTGGTGATCTGCTGAAGCAAACCCAGCGTCAGGGTTCCGGCAATAATCGCCGGAAACAGGATAAACATCCCGAAAACGTTATCGATCTGCAGATAAAGAATGCGGGTGACGTTGAAATAAAGGTAATGAAACCACAGGCGGAAATAGTTATGGCGCACCCGGCTAAACAGTGCGTTTACCGTGGCTGGCGCGGCGCGCTGAGGATCGTCTTCTCCGTAAACCAGTTCTTTACGCCAGGCGGCCTCCACCCGTTGGTTACGGAATTCCAGCCCCGGCAGCTTAATGCCGACCAGCGCCAGCAGCGCGGTGCCAAACAGCGACCACAGCAGCGCCGCCAACACCAGTCCGTACGGCATGGCGCCCAGCAGCGGCACGCTCTTAACGTGCTTCGACAGCGTTGCCAGCACCGGCAAAAACGCTACCAGCGTCATAATTGCCTGAATCAGGCCGACGCCCCACTCTTCCAGCGTGCTGGAAAAACGCATCGTGTCATCCTGCACGCGCTGCGCGGCGCCCTCAACATTGCGCAGCTGCGACCAGTGCGCCATATACCGGTTGTTCATCGCCGTGCGCCAGCGAAATACCCAGTGGCTGATAAAAAAAGCGTTAAGCACGCCGATGACCACCGCGATCAGCGCGATACTGAGGAAAGCGCCGATCTGCTGATAAAAGGCCGCGAGCGATACCGAGCCCGCCTTGCTAAGGGCGCGCTGGACCAAATCGTAAAATGGTCCGTACCAGGCATTAATCGCTACGCCAACCTGCACATCAAACCAGGTCATAAACAGAATCAGCGCCGAACCCAGCACCGACCAGCGCTGCCACGGATGCGGGCTAAAGATAAACCAGCCTGCGGCAAACAGCGCCGTCATTAGCGCGAAATAGAGATAAAACCACAGCTCGCCAGGCTGAACAAAGCGCCAGGCGTTATCCGGCAGCGGCTGTCCGGCATAAGCGGCGAACACCGCCAGGTGAAACACCAGCTGTCTGGCCTCGGTAAACCAGAAAACTATCGCTGCCAGGCTGAACAGCGCCGCCGTGCTGAAAAACAGAGCGGGTCGGGGGAAAAAGGAACTAAACATAAGCACTCCACGGTAAGGATCGCTCTGTTATAGCCTGCGCGGTGTTAATAGTCTGTGGGGGGTTGTGACCAGCCGTTACAGCGCGCTTTTACTTAACGCGGCGACGGGCGGAATATGTCAGCTTAATGTTAAAAAAATTGTGGCTTTTTGTTTGCTGAAGCTAAATCTTTTACAAAATAGCTGTTACAATGCGCGCCTTTGTTACCGGTAACAAATGGGTTGCTGCCGGAAAAGCCCTGCAATTATTAATAATAAAAATAACAATCAGGATTAACAGTTGCGCCGTCAACGACGAGCGCTAAGGCAATGTCATGTCGCAAAATAAAACGAGTACTTCAAGGAGAGATTTTCTCCTTAAAACCATCACCCTGGCACCTGCCGTGGCGATGGGCACCACCGGGATTGCATCATTTGGACTCAGCAATAGCGCGCAGGCCACCGATAGCGCGACGCCAGTCGGGCCGCAAACCGCCCGCGATTATCAGCCCGTCTGGTTTTCCGCCGAGGAGTTTGCCTTTATCAAGGCGGCCGTCGCCCGGCTGATCCCGGCTGACGAACGCGGCCCTGGCGCGCTGGAAGCTGGCGCGCCGGAATTTATCGATCGTCAGATGAATACGCCGTACGCCACCGGCAACAACTGGTATATGCAGGGACCGTTCGATCCTGATGCGCCGAAAGAGCTGGGCTATCAGCTGCCGCTGGTGCCGCAGCAAATTTATCGTCTTGGCATTGCGGAAGCGGACGCCTGGGCGAAACAGCAGCATGGCAAAGCCTTTGCCGCGTTGACTTCAGCACAGCAGGACGCGCTGCTGGGCGACTTTGAAAGCAACAAGGCCAGCTTTAAACAGCTGCCGGCTAAAGTTTTCTTTGCTTATCTTCTGCAAAACACCCGCGAAGGCTTTTTCAGCGATCCGCTGCACGGCGGCAATCAGCACATGGTGGGCTGGAAGCTGATCGGCTTCCCCGGCGCACGCGCTGATTTTATGGACTGGGTGGAGCGCGGCGAGCGTTATCCCTTCCCGGCGGTATCGATTCGTGGAGAAAGAGCATAAGCATGGCAAACCAGATGAAAAAAGTAGACGCGGTGATTGTCGGCTTCGGCTGGGCCGGGTCGATTATGGCGAAAGAGCTAACGGAAGCGGGACTGCAGGTGGTGGCGCTGGAGCGCGGCCCGCATCGCGACACCTATCCGGACGGCGCCTATCCGCAGGTGATTGATGAGCTCACCTATAACGTACGCAAAAAACTGTTCCAGGATCTGTCGAAAAGCACCCTGACCATTCGGCACAATCCTTCCCAGACCGCGCAGCCCTATCGTCAGCTGGCGGCGTTTTTACCCGGCACCGGCACCGGCGGCGCGGGCCTGCACTGGTCCGGCGTTCATTTCCGTGTCGATCCGACTGAGCTGCGGATGCGCAGCCATTATGAAGAGCGTTACGGCAAGAACTTTATTCCGGCAGGGATGACGATTCAGGACTTCGGCGTAAGCTACGACGAACTGGAGCCGTTCTTCGACAAGGCGGAAAAGGTATTCGGTACTTCTGGCTCGGCCTGGAGTATCAAAGGCAAAGTCGTGGGGCAGGGCCGTGGCAACCCGTTTGCGCCCGATCGCTCGGATAATTTCCCGCTGCCGCCGCAGAAGCGGACTTATTCCGCGCAGCTGTTTGCTAAAGCGGCGGAATCGGTAGGCTATCACCCTTACGATCTGCCGTCGGCGAACACCTCCGGGCCTTACACCAATACCTATGGCGCGCAGATGGGCCCGTGCAATTTCTGCGGCTACTGCAGCGGCTACGCCTGCTACATGTATTCCAAGGCCTCGCCGAACGTCAATATCTGGCCGGCGCTGCGCCAGGAACCGAAGTTTGAGCTGCGCGACAACTCGTATGTGCTGCGCGTTAACCTCACCGACGATAAAAAGCGCGCCACCGGCGTGACCTACGTTGATGCGCAGGGTCGCCAGATTGAGCAGCCGGCGGATCTGGTGATCCTCTCCGCCTTCCAGTTCCACAACGTGCATCTGATGCTGCTTTCCGGCATCGGTAAGCCTTACAACCCGGTCACCAACGAAGGCGTGGTGGGACGTAACTTTGCCTATCAAAATATCTCCACCATTAAGGCATTCTTCGGCAAAGACGTGCACACCAATAACTTTATCGGTGCGGGCGGCGCGGGCGTGGGCGTGGACGATTTCAACGCCGATAACTTCGACCACGGCAAATATGGCTTTGTCGGCGGCTCGCCTTTCTGGGTTAACCAGGCGGGCGTGAAGCCGATTTCCGGCCTGCCGGTACCGCCGGGTACGCCGGGCTGGGGCAGCAAGTGGAAAGCGGCGGTTGCCGATCACTATACGCACCATGTTTCTATGGATGCGCACGGTGCGCACCAGTCTTACCGCGCCAACTATCTTGACCTCGATCCGAACTATAAGGATATCTTTGGTCAGCCGCTGCTGCGCATGACGTTTGACTGGCAGGACAACGACATCAAGATGTCGCAGTTTATGCACGGTAAAATGCGCAAAATTGCCGAAGCGATGAATCCGAAAGAGATTATCGGCGCGCCGAAAATGCAGGATTCCCATTTCGACACCACGGTTTATCAGACCACGCATATGAACGGCGGCGCCATCATGGGTGAAGATCCGCAAACCAGCGCGGTGAACCGTTATCTGCAAAGCTGGGATGTGCCGAACGTTTTCGTGCCGGGCGCGTCCGCTTTCCCGCAGGGGCTGGGCTATAACCCAACCGGTATGGTCGCAGCGCTGACTTACTGGTCGGCGAAGGCGATTCGTGAACAGTATCTGAAAAACCCCGGACCGCTGGTACAGGCATAAGGATGATGGCGATGAAAAAGGTATTACTGGCGCTGTGCCTGGCGGCGTCCGCCACTGGCGCTCTGGCGGCTGATAACCAGGGCGGCGATTTGATTAAGCGCGGTGAGTATCTGGCGCGTGCGGGCGACTGCGTCGCCTGTCACACCAGCAAGGATGGCAAGCCGTTTGCCGGCGGCCTGCCGATGGCAACGCCGATTGGCACTATCTATTCCACCAATATTACGCCAGATAAAGAAACCGGTATCGGCGACTACAGCTATGACGACTTCCAGAAGGCGGTACGTCACGGCATCGCGAAAAATGGCGATACGCTTTATCCGGCCATGCCTTATCCCTCTTACGCGGTGGTGAGCGATGAGGATATGCAGGCGCTTTACGCTTACTTTATGCACGGCGTGGCACCGGTCGCGCAGCAGAATAAAGAGAGCGATATTCCCTGGCCGCTGTCGATGCGCTGGCCGCTGTCCATCTGGCGCAATATTTTCGCGCCGGACGTGAAGGCGTTCCAGCCCAAAGCGGGCGAGGATAGAGAGCTGGCGCGCGGTCGTTATCTGGTAGAGGGTTTGGGCCACTGCGGCGCCTGCCACACGCCTCGCAGCATTACCATGCAGGAAAAAGCGCTGAGCGATGCGAAAGGCAGCGATTATCTTGCCGGCAGCAACGCGCCGATTGACGGCTGGACCGCCAGCAACCTGCGCGGTGATAACCGTGACGGTTTAGGACGCTGGAGCGAGGACGATCTGGTGCAGTTCCTGCGTACCGGACGTAACGACGACACGGCAGCCTTTGGCGGCATGACGGAAGTGGTAGAGCACAGTCTGCAGCACCTGAGCGATGAGGATATAAAGGCGATAGCGCGCTATCTGAAATCGCTGGGCGCAAAAGATCCGTCTCAGACCGGCTTCCAGCCGGATGACGCGGTAGCGCAGGCGCTGTGGAAAGGCGATGACAGCAAAGCGGGCGCGGCGGAATATGTCGATAGCTGCGCCGCCTGTCACCGTACCGATGGCCTTGGCTATAAGCGCTTTTTCCCGGCGCTGCGCGGCAATCCGGTAGTGCTGGCGGACGATCCGACGTCGCTTATTCATATCGTACTGACCGGCAGCACCTTGCCGGGCGTCCAGGGCGCGCCAAGTGCGGTAGTGATGCCGGGCTTTGGCTGGCGTCTGAACGATAAGCAGGTGGCCGACGTGGTGAACTTTATTCGCACCAGCTGGGGCAACCAGGCCGCGAAGCCGGTCACCGCGCACGACGTGGCCGATGTGCGTAAAGAATCGTTCGTGTCCGGGCAGCAGGGCAATATCGATATTGAAAAGCTGACACCTGCTACCCCTTAGGCCGCAGCGCGGCATCTTCTGAATAGCTGAAAGGGTTGTCTGCGGACAACCCTTTTTTTATAGCTAGCTTTCGCCAACTCCCTTTTGGTTAAAAATATATTAATCGCTTCTCATTGTGCCGATTGCGGCTCAATGTTAGAGATAATGCCTCTGGGAAAACCTTATATGGAGAAATGATGAACGGTGCTAATGGACAATTCCGTGCCGACCCCGCCAGCTTTCTGAGGCATTATGTCGTTAATAATGTGCGTTTTTTACAAATGATCGGCCATCCGGGCGCGTTGCCGCAGCTGCGTATGCTGCTAAATATGGCAGAAGCGCTTAAGGAGGCCTCATTCGATTTGGTCAGAAATGAGCTGGACGGTGGACGTTTCATTTATGATTTAACGCTGAGTAATCAGCAAGTTACCGGAGAAAGCGCCATCAACGGTTACTGGTGCCCCTTTATTCAGGGGACGGTGACGCCGGGATTTGTCGACGTTCCACGTCATAGCCCGGCTCATCGTTTCGTTTTTACCCCGGCGATGAACGGCTGCGCATTCTTTATCACGCCCTCCCCGAAAGGGGAAAGCTATTTTCGCGTTTATCACAACCAGCATCCGCACAACGCTGCGGTAAGGCAGCATATCGCGACTCATTGCGGCAGCGATCGGGTGCTGTCTACCTTCACCTTTGAAGATTACGGCACGGATGCGCATCCTAACGCCTTTAACTTCCTCTATTATCAAAACTCGCGCTGGATTTATATCAGCCAGCCGCAAACCATTAATATGGCTACACGTCAGGTGCTGCATCGACCCGGCGGCCGGGTGGTTACCGCCGTTGCGCTGTAAACAGCCATACTCATAAACAGGCCGGGGCAGATTCACAATCCCGGCCTGTTTCTATTCCGTTCGGGAAAGCCTGTTATATCCCGAACAGTTCAGATCACCCTCAGGAGAGGAAATCTTCGCGCTGTGGCGTAAAGGTATCCAGCAGCACGCCCGGTTCCAGGCAGACGCAGCCGTGAACCACATCGGGCTTTTTATACAGCGTATCGCCCGCGCTGACCTCATGGGTTTCGCCATCAATGGTGAATGCGAAGCGGCCCGACAGCACATAGGTGAGCTGCTCGTGCGGATGGTGATGCAGCGGCCCGACCGCATCTTTTTCAAACGTTACTTCCACCGCCATCATGCCGCCGCCGTGCGCCAGGATACGCCGCGTCACGCCGTTGCCCAGATCTTCAACCTGGGTTTGCTTTCTGAAAATAAACATTCCGTTATCCATCATCTTCGGGTTGGTTGAAAAAATCGGCGCGGATGGCGGCCAGATAAAGAGCGGGCTGCCCTTCATAATCGGTTGTAAACAGCACCTGGCGATCGTCCGGGGTAAAAGACGGATGCGGATGGGTTACCTGACGATCGCCATTTAGCACGCGCCATGAGCTGTTGTGCGCCGCCAGCGGACGATGACGGCGGCTTTTTACATCAAACAGCCACAGCATCGGGTCGTTTTCAATGGCATAGCCTTTGGTATCCTGCACATCCGCTGGCGTACCGGCGCCGTCTCCCACCAGTAGCGTACCGTTCTGATTGCTCATCAGGTGTGAGCAGGCGGGCATCGTCATTAAAACTTCATTATGCTGCGTCACCGGATCGTAGCGGCAGATTTCACGATCGGGACGATCCTTATGATAGGAGACGTAGATCAGCGCCGATCCGTCAGGCACCCAAAACTCATGGGTACAGCTTTCGCCTGGGGCATGATCTTTCACCTTGCGCATATTGTTGCCGTTCTCGTCGATCAGCCACATGCGGGCATCAACCCGATCGTGCGGGCCTTCATGACAGAAGGCGACGGTATGGTCATCGAAAGGACGATAAATAGGATGACCCAGCCACAGGCGCTGTTCCAGAATGGTTTCCGCTTCACCGGTGCGTAAGTCAACGCGCAGCAGACGGCAGCGCGGATTCTTTTCAAAGAAGGCTTTAAATATCTGCCAGTCGCTGAGCGGCTCCCAGTCCTCGCGATCGATTTCAATGCCGACCAGGCTGGTGCAATCGCTATTGGCAACCCAGGTCCCGTAGCCCACCCACGCCTGCGGCACGGTGTAAATCGTTACCTCTTCATAATTTTCCAGATCGACACGGCGTAGCTGGCGTTCGTTTTTAACGTAAAACAGATAGCGATCGTCCGGCGAGAGAAAGCCGCCAAAAGTATTATCGCCAGCGCCTTCCGTCAGCTGGGTGGCCTGCTGTTGCTGTAAGTCGAGCAGATAGTAGTTGCGGTGGCCATCGAACTCACCGGCAAACAGCAGCCTGCTGCCGTCGTTAAAAAAGCACTTCTGGTAGAAATAGTTGCGGTGACATAACACCTCAGGCGGCGTTAAACGCACCATTTCCGCACCGGTCTTCTCATCCTGAAAACGATAGAAGGGCAGATGCAGCTGACTTCCTTTTGCCATAGTTTTTCCTCCCGCCAGGGGTTAATAAAAAATGAAACACTGTTTCACATCGCTGAAAGCATACCCCGTTCGCGGCGGTTGCCGAGCACAGACTGAAGAAAACGCAAGAAGGATCACACAATTTTTTGCGCAGCGAAAAAACATGAGCTGGCTCGCAAAGGCGTTTGATAAAGCAGCCCCACTGCAGAAATGTGAAAACAGTCACAGCAAAAAGTTGAAGAGATCTCTATAAGAAACAGCTAATATTAATTTATGAAACGCTGTTTCATAATTATGAAGGCATAACCCCGGTCTGTTAACGAGCCAGGTAACAAGAGGATAAACAATGAAAATTGCTCTGATGATGGAGAACAGCCAGGCGGCAAAAAATGCCGTTGTGCTAAAAGAACTGCAGCAGGTCGCTAACGGTCTGGATTACCCGGTATTTAACGTGGGCATGAGCGATGAGCAGGATCATCATCTGACCTATATTCATTTGGGCATTATGGCCAGCATTCTGCTGAATGCAAAAGCGGTGGATTTTGTTATCGCTGGCTGCGGCACCGGGCAGGGCGCGCTGATGTCGCTGAACATTCATCCGGGCGTGGCCTGTGGTTACTGTATCGATCCGGCGGATGCGTATCTGTTTGCCCAGATTAATAATGGTAACGCGCTGGCACTGCCGTTTGCGAAAGGCTTTGGCTGGGGTGCGGAGCTGAACCTGCGCTTTATCTTTGAAAAAGCCTTTAGCGGTGAAAAAGGCCAGGGCTACCCGCCGGAGCGTAAAGAGCCGCAGGTACGTAATGCCGGTATCCTTAATCAGGTCAAAGCGGCGGTGGTAAAAGATAACTACCTTGATACGCTGCGCGCTATCGATCCTGAGCTGGTTAAAACGGCGGTCAGCGGTCAGCGTTTCCAGCAGTGTTTCTTCGAAAACTGCCAGGATAAAGAGATTGAAAACTTTGTCCGTGAGGTGCTGGGTTAACGGTATGCCGTTTCAGGCCAGCATTGGCTGGCCTGTAGCCTTCCCTTATGGCGCGAGCTGCGCTTTACCCGCCTCGACATACTGCATATTGCCGATTTCCGTTACCTTCAGCGCGCCTTGCTGATAAACCAGCTTAACGACGGCGGCGTTCGCCAGCGGCTGATTTTTACGTGCGTCATCGGTCAGATCGGCGATCATCGCCAGAATTGCAGCGCCTGAAGAGACCACCAGCACATTCTTCTCACCGCGCTCTTGCGCATTTTTAATGGTGGTGCGCAACGCGGACTGCATCCGCATTTTCACCTCTCCGCCGCGCTCCGCCAGCTTTTCCTGGTCAACGTCGGCGATCTCATCCAGATATTGTTCAAGCGTTAGCTTGCCCTGTTTCATTTCGGCAAAAAGCTGGCTGATGTCGGACAGGCCTCTTTTTTTTACCACCGCGCCGATCATTTCATGATTGGGCAGCCCCTCGAAGCCGCCGAAAAAGACCTCGCGTAGCGCCTTTATTTCCGTTGTCGGGATGGAGCGATCGCTGCGGGCGGCGCGGATGATCTGCATGGTTTCTCGCTGGCGGCCCGCGTCGCCAGAGTAGTAGCTGTCGAAGGGAATAGTTTTTAAGCCTTCTCCCAGATAGCGCGCCACCTGCACCCCTTCATCCGTCAGCGGAGAATCGGCCCAGCCCTGCACCCGATCCAGGGTATTAAGCCAGGTTTTGCCGTGGCGGGCGAACCAGACGGTAACGGCGTCAGGATCGTCTGCCAGCGGCGCAGCGGCGCTGGCGCCACAGGTTAAAAGCAGCATAAAAATAGCTATCCATTTTTTCATCACGAACTCCTTTCAGAACAGAACAAAGATATTTATGTCGCGCCTGTCCGCGCGGTTTACAGCAGCTTAAACCGGTAATCGATAATGATTTCACCTGACAACGTATGCGAACGGCGGTAATCGCCGTGATGCAGGAGTGGCGTGCGGTTAACATTTTTGTAGGACCAGCCCGGACCAAACATTACCCACACGCTAAGATCTTTCAGCGCGGGATATGAAGGCGACCAGCGGCCATAAAGGCTGACTTCGCCGCTCCATATGTTCAAACCCTGATAGCGGATATTGCCGGCATTAACCGCTACGCCGCCCAGCAGCGCTGGCGTAAACTGGTAGTCGGTCATGGTGGCCACCATCAGCTCTTTATCACGCAGGTAATCATCACCGGCGCTGGCCAGCGAGATGAAATTGCCGAAGGAGTGGCGGCTCATATGACGGGGATAGAGGCCCACCGCATCTTTTTTCTCCGCGCGGGTATAGCTAAGCCCCCAGCGGGAACGGAATTTATCCTCTTTCCAGCTCATTTCCAGCGCGTAATGATTGGCGCCACGATCGAAATCACGCTGCTGCGCGGGCATGGCACGATAAGCGTCCAGCGCGCGGGTCAGATAGAGCTGACTGCCCACGGAGAGATGTGGCGTAACGTCGCTGCTTAGAAAGAGATGCTGCCGACGCAGATAGCCGTCGCTTTCGCCCGCGCCGTACTTTAACGTTACGCTGTCGCCGTTATAGATAATTTCGCCAGTGGCAATATAGGCAATATGCTTGCCGCTATTGGTTTTAAAATGCAGCTGTTCAGGTGAGCTGCGGTCGACAGAACGGCTGACGTATGCGGCGCGCAACTGCGTATCGCCAAGTTCGGCAACGCCGTTCCAGCCAAGATAGGTAATTGGAGAGAGGCGCCATGAAGTGTTAATGACGCCAAAATTCGGCAGGCTTTCCCAGCCGCCGTGTAGCTCGCTTTTCAGCGTACCGTCGCCCAGTTTCAGCTTAACGTAGCGCTGACTAAATTTGCTAAAGCCCTGCGCGTTGCTCTTTTTATTCTCCTGGCCCGCCTTATAAAGAATTCCACGCGTATTAAAATAGTCGCTGGCCCCCAACTTAACCGCGCCATAATAAGAGAGATCAAAACCGATAAGATCGGCGAAGTAGCCTGACTTATAGTCCAGCACCACGCCCTGTCCCCAGGCGGCATGTACGGTTTTGGGATTCGCGCCGTCCTCCTTCAGGTATTTCCAGTGATTACGTAGTAAAAGCGCCAGCGAACTGTCGCTAAAAAAGGGATCGCTTAATAACTGATGCGGTAAATGGTTATTTTTATCCTGGGCCTGGCAAAACGCAGGAAAGATTAACGCGATTATCGCTATGTTTTTTATTTTCATATTTCCCTCGGTAGCTGCAATAAAAATGCAATGCGGCATCCGCCCTGATAAAAGGGCGACGGTTAAAACGATTTTTATTATGTAGCGCTGATTAATATTAATAATGGTTTTGTTATCATTCCATTTCCCTGGCTATCGCCTGCCGGTTTGCAATAAATATAAAAAAACCTACCTTATATGCCGCGCTAAACGGTCTGTTAAAACCGCTGCACGAATAAAGATAGGTTTTGCCTGTTTAAAACAGTGACAATCCATGTTGCCGCTACGCTAACACAGCTTATTTGAAAAGCGAAAGGCTAATGTTTTTATTATGGTTAACAATGTGACCCGCTTCATATTTAAACGGCTTAAGATAAATTATAGATATTTTTTAATTAAAGGCGTTACGTGGCGGGGTAATTTTTTATATTTAAGGGTTGTATGAAATTGCGCGATGGCGGGCTAAGGTTATTCGCCAGAGAAATGCTTCGTTATTAACGAGTAGCATACTGATTATTATGGCAGGCAAAGGGAGAGAGATAATAACGCGTAAAAGAAAGGGTAAATATTATGGTGAAAAGACGAACCGTGGGGCAGAAGCCAGCGGCCGCTGCCCCAGCATCATTAGAAGTTGTAACCCACCACCAGGTAATAACCCCAGCCGGTAGATTTCACTTCAAACGGGCCATCGCCAAAGTTCAGGTTGGCGCCGTCCGCCCACTGACCGCCGTTGTGGAAGTAACGCGCCACAACCGAGTAGTGCCAGTGATCGTAGCCCAGCGCCAGAATATGGCTGGAGGCGATAGAGTTGCTGGTGCGGGAAGCGCCCGGCGTTTTATCAGCCAGATCGGAGCCCCAGTCAAAGTTGGTAAAACCGATATAGCTCAGGTTGCCGCCCCACAGCGTGGTGATCGGCAGGAAATATTTCACTTTAAAGCGATAGCCATCCCAGCTGTTTTCATTCGCCGCGCCGTAGTTTTCCCACTGATATTTGGCGTAAACGTTAAGCGACAGACCCAGTTTAGTATGGGTATCAATATCGGTGCCCAGGCCCATATACCAGGTATTCTGGCGGTTATCGCTGTTATGGCCCATGTCGTAAACATAGTTATTGGCGAAATACCACTCTTTGAAGGGGCCGAAGCTCAGATCGGTGCCGGTCAGCTTATCGATAGAGAAACGTGGTTCAATTTCCATAAACAGCGGTGAGCCGTTGTCCCAAATACCTTGCTGATAGCTGTTTGCCGCGCCGAAGAAATTTGGAATGTCCACGTAGCCATAAAAATCAAACCAGTCTTTATGGGCAAAGGCTTCATATTCCAGATAAACGTCGTTGTTCAGATGCGGTCCGAAGCGGGTGTGGTTGCTGCCTACCACGTTAACGCTCTGATGCCACCAGTCAGATACATAGGTTGCATCGTTGGTTTGCGCCTGAGAAGTGACGCTGTATGACGCTGCCAACAGCGCGCCTGCCATCAACATTTTATTTTTCATTGGTTACCACATGCTTAAAGGCCTCTCTGTTGAGTCAGAGAAGACTGCGAATCAGTGTCCATTGCTGGACGGGAAGGTGTTGTTACATGCCACTCCGGGGAAGACGTACGGGTACGTCGCGGCAGCCCGCATAGGTTGCCTGTATCCTGCGGATAGAAAATAGATATTGCTCACGTTTGTCAAAGTTTGTTTCATTTTGATTCAGTTGTTTTGTGACATGGATCACTATTGTTCGCGCTGTGTGTTAAAAAATCGACAGAAAAGGCCTTTTGAATGGTAAGCAATCGCTTTCGTCCTGTACGCAAACGATTAGCCAGAGGGGAATGCCGCAGTGGATGAATGGCAGAACGTGACAGATTGCTTTGAACAGGTGTTCAGAAAATTTATTGAACGTATGTTCAAAACCATGCACACTGCAGGCGGTTAAATTTCATGGAACAAAGGAATGGGATATTTAAAAGCGGATGTGCGGGCTGAGCTATTGTTAAACGCCGCTATAAAAGTGATGCAAAGCGAAGGATACGCGGCGGTTACCGCACGCAAAATCGCGCAGCAGAGCGGGGCGGCGGTGGGACATATCAACCGCCATTTTGCCTCCTTGAGCCAGCTAAAGTGCCAGGCATTTCTCGCTATCGTTCATGAAAAATCGGCGGAGCATAAGGCTGTCAGCGAAGCGCTGAGCGGTACAGAAGCGGTACTGGCGCTGTTGGATGCCGGTGATAAAAAAACGCGCGATATAGAAATTTGGCGTGAGGTTTCGGTGCTGGCCCATCAGGATCGTGCGCTGCATGAGATCTTCGTGTATGCGCTTAATCTTTGGCACAGTATGCTCAGCGAGGTCATCAGGCACAATCATCTGCGCTGTCATGATACCGCGCCGGCCACGGCCTGGCGTTTGATCGCGCTGGTGCTGGGGCAGGATTTACTGGCCATGCACAACGTGATTGACGGTGATGAAAGCGTTCTGCGCGGCAATTTGCTCCATCTTATTCAGCTGGAATTACTACCTGATACGTCCGCACGGTAAAGGGAGAAAATCATGAGCGTAAGCGCGGCAAGCGAAAAGATGTTCACCTATGGCGTGATCCGTGAACTGATGCGCTGGATAGAAAGCAATCCGCATCGGCGTATCACTGCGGATGAGTGTGCGGAAAAGACCGGCTATTCAAAATGGTATCTTCAGCGTTACTTTCACGCGGTTACCGGAAAAACGCTGGCGGCTTTCTGCCGTGAAAAGCGCCTGATCGCCTCAGCACGTATGCTGGTAGAAGATGACGTCACCATTGAATATGTCGCTGTACAGCATGGTTTTTCTTCTCATGATACTTTTCATAAAACTTTTGTTCGTCACTACGGAATGACGCCCGGCGAATTCCGCCAAAAGTGTCGCGAATAATCTATGGCCGGTAAATGCTGACCTGATGACAAATAAAGTTACCTTTCATTTAACTTATATAAAAATTGGGCACTTCTCATGCTGATTGCCGTTTCGTTTGTTAACGGCGCTGCGCTTATTTAATTTTTGCATCGGATTGTAATTAAATCTTTCAAAACCGATGGCTTATTGGTGGGTTCTTTTTAATTTCAACCGTTTATTGCCGCTGCGTTTGGCGTTTGCTTTCTTCAGCCCATCGACTAAATTTATAGCCGTAGTCGCGAATATTCTTTTCCACTACCGAAGTACTGGATAAGAATATTATTTATGAAATATTGAGGAAAATACTATGACTGAACATCGTGGCAATCCGGGTAACTTTGCTGAAGACCGTGAAAAAGCCTCTGAAGCAGGTAAAAAGGGCGGTCAGCATAGCGGCGGTAATTTCAAAAATGACCGCGAAAAAGCCTCTGAAGCAGGCAAAAAAGGCGGACATAACAGCCACGGCGGCGGTCGGCCTTCCGGCAGCTAACAGGTTAGCTGATTAACCCGTGATTTATTAACCCCCGGCACGTTCTGCAGAGCGCGCCGGGGGTTTATTATTTGCTGGCCCTTATATGAATATCTTTACCTTCTGCTTTCTATTGCATTAACAAAAACGTAACGCAAATTTTTTTGCGTCAGGGTTGTTAATTGCTGTTTCGCTGCCTACGCTTTTTAAGTGTTGATTTTAAAGTTCTCTGGACTTTTTATCAGTGAATAATCTTATAGAGATAATTCTGACGTTGCGTTGGTTGATTACGTTGGGCTTATTTTCTGACTCACTTATCACGAGGTGAAAGTATGACTTATCAGGAAAACTATCTCAGCTGGCTGCGTGACGCGCATGCAATGGAAAAACAAGCAGAAGAAATGCTGGAGAAAATGTCTTCGCGCCTGGAGCATTACCCCGACCTTAAGGCCCGTCTTCAGCAACACATCGAAGAAACACGCCAGCAGCAGCAAATGCTACAGCAGGTTATCGATCGCCAGGATACTTCTAACTCCACCATGAAAGATATTATGGGGAAAGTGACGGCGATGGGCCAGGCGATGGGCGGCATGTTCGCCTCCGATGAAGTCGTGAAAGGCGCGATTAGCGGCTACGTCTTTGAGCAGTTCGAAATTGCCTGTTATACCTCGCTGATTGCCGCGGCTGAACTGGCTGGCGATAGCGAAGGTGCGCGCGTATTCGAGCAAATCCGCGAGCAGGAAAAAGCAATGGCTGACTGGGCACTGAACCATCTGCCTGATGTTACCGAGCAGTTTATGGCGCGTTCCGCACAGCCAGACACCGAAGCAAAAAAATAATCTCAAAGCCAGCAATGGCATTTCACTGCATCGAGGTTGCCAGCGTTGGCAACCTCTATAGAGGAGTGAGCAATGTTCAGACATGTTAAACAATTACAGTACACGGTACGCGTAGCCGAACCTAACCCAGGGCTGGCAAATCTACTGCTTGAGCAGTTTGGCGGACCGCAGGGTGAACTCGCTGCCGCCTGCCGTTATTTCACCCAGGGCCTTGGCGATGATGATGCCGGACGTAAAGATATGCTGTTGGATATCGCAACGGAAGAGCTGAGCCATCTTGAAATTATCGGTTCTCTGGTAGGGATGCTGAACAAAGGCGCGAAAGGCACGCTGGCTGAAGGAACCGAACAGGAAGCTGAGCTTTATCGTTCGTTGACCGGTCACGGTAACGATAGCCATACTACCGCGCTGCTGTACGGTGGCGGGCCGGCGCTGACGAACTCTGCTGGCGTACCCTGGACCGCAGCCTATATTGATACCATTGGCGAAGTTACCGCCGATCTACGCTCTAATATCGCTGCAGAAGCGCGGGCAAAAATCATCTATGAACGACTGATCAACCTGACGGACGATCCGGGCGTCAAAGATGCGCTGGGCTTTCTGATGACGCGTGAAGTGGCGCACCAGATCTCTTTTGAGAAAGCGCTGTACGCGATTCGTAATAACTTCCCGCCGGGCAAACTGCCGCCGATTGAGAAATACTCCAACACCTATTTCAATATGTCTGAAGGCGGTGAAGTACGCGGTAGCTGGAATTCGGATGAGAACTTCGATTATGTTGCGGATCCTCAACCGGCGGTTGACGGCGGCGACGGCCTGGCATCGGTAATGCTGTCGGAGCAGGAAAAAGCCGCCCTCGAAAGCATGGCGTTACGTACCCGTTCTAACCCGGATATTGATCCCACCACCGGGACTGAGCTGGGTTCGCAGCAGATAACTGACGACGCGCAAAAATCCAAGCCGAAAAAATAAGCCTCTCCTGAGCCGCCTGCGGGCGGCTCGGTTTTTCTCTGTTTCCCCCGCTGGTGTTTTTCCCCTCTTTTTGTCAGGCTGTCCGTCACTTGCTGTCGGGAGTCCTTATGCAACCGCTGGAAAATATTACCGCAATGATGGTTTTTGCCCGCGTGGTGGAAACGCTGAGTTTCACCGAGGCAGCGAATAGCCTTGGCCTGTCTAAATCTTTTATCAGTAAAGAGATTGCACAGCTGGAGATCCGGCTTGGCGTTAAGCTGCTGGAGCGCACCACCCGACGCATGGCGGTAACCGAAGTTGGACGCGCCTGGTATCAGTTTTGCGCCCGTGCCTTGCAGGAGGCGCAGGGCGCCGATGCTTTTATTCGTGACTATCATCAGCAGCCTGCCGGTAATCTGAGCATCATTGCGCCGGTTAATTATGGCCGACGGTATATCGTGCCGCCGCTCAATGCCTTTGTTGCGCAGCATATCCATGTGCAGGTCGATCTTGATCTCACCGATCGGCCGGTTGATTTACAACACGATCGTTACGATTTGGCGATTGTGGTCGGACAAACGCCGCCGGCTGCCGCTTTTCATCTGCTTTCGCCGATAGAATGGGGTTTGTTCGCCGCGCCTGATTATCCCGCCGCGCAAACGCCCGTTACCCATCCGCAGCAGCTGCCGCGCCATGACTATCTGCTGTTTCGCGGGCCGGCGCATACGCTGTCGTTGCCGTTTCGTCAGGGCAAGCAAAAGCTCAATATTGATGTTCACAGCCGCTTTCGTATCAATAACAGTGAGGCACTGCTGAGCGCAGCCATTGCCGGTGCCGGCATCGCTTATCTTCCCTGCTATATCACCCGCGCCGCGCAACGGCAGCAGCAGCTGGTGCGCCTGCTGCCGGACTGGCGGATGGATGATTACTATAGCTATCTGGTGGTACGTCAGCCTGAGCGTCCGCGTGCGCTGGTAGCGATGTTTTGCCAGCAGCTACAGGCTGCGCTGGCGCCTGCGGATTGTTTCTCACCGTAAACAAAAGCGGGCGGCTGGAGAACTTTCTGCGTCACCGTCGGGATAATGCCTGCGGCTTGCTAGCATGGCTGTCTGACGATAAGGAGAAAAAGATGATCCGTTCTCAACGCGGTGAGCAAGATCCGGCGCAGTACTGGCGACGCAATTTATGGGTTTGCATGGCGGGCTCTTTTACCACGCTGGTGGCGATGACGCTGCTGCTGCCTTTTCTGCCGCTGTACGTGGCGGAGCTAGGCGTGAGCGATCCGGCTGCGATTGCCCGCTGGTCTGGCTTAGCCTATGGCGCAACCTTTTTTACCGCTGCGCTGACCGCGCCGCTGTGGGGCAGGCTGGCGGATCGTTACGGACGCAAGCTTATGCTGATCCGCGCCAGCTTAGGCATGGCGGTGGCGATGGCGCTGATTGGCATGGCGGGCGCGCCCTGGCAGCTGGTGGCGCTGCGTCTGCTGGCGGGGCTGCTGGGCGGCTATGCCTCTGGCTCGACCATTCTTATCGCCTCGCAAACGCCGAAAGCCCATGTCGGCTGGGCGCTGGGAATGCTTTCCTCTGGCATTATGGCGGGCAACGTGGTCGGGCCGTTAATCGGTGGCTTATTACCGCCGCTGATTGGCATCCGCGCGACCTTCTGGCTGGCGGGGGCGGTGATCTTTTTAGCCTTCCTCGCGACCTGCCTGTTATTAAAAGAAGCGCCGCGGCCCACAGCGCAGCAGCGTTCTCCGTCGTCCGTCAGGCTTAACCTGCGCAGCGGTATTCTGCCGCTGATGCTACTGACCGGTATGCTGCTGATCTTCGCCAATATGTCCGTAGAGCCGATCGTAACGCTTTACGTGGCGCAGTTTGTTCATCAGGCGCACCGGATCACGCTGGTTGCCGGTATCGTGATGGCAGCGGCGGCGCTGGGCAGCATTATCTCAGCGGCCTGGCTGGGACGGCTGGCCGATCGCATCGGTCACTGGCCGGTGTTAATTGGCGGGCTGTTTGCCGCCGCGTTATTACTGATCCCGCAGGCATTTATCACCAGTGCCTGGCAGCTGGTGGTGCTGCGCTTTTTGATGGGCATCGCGCTGGGCGGCCTGTTGCCCTGTATTGCCAGCCTGATACGTCATCATGTCGCTAATGAGCAGGTGGGCAGGGCGCTGGGATGGTCCACCTCGGCGCAGTATGTGGGGCAGGTCTGTGGGCCGCTGTTTGGCGGCATTGTCGGCGGCTGGCTGGGTATGCGCGTGGTATTTCTCGCCACCGGCGCGATCATGGGAGCAGGCGCGCTGTATAACTTCTACCGCATGCGCAGGACAGGAGGAAAAGCGTAAGTCCGTCGTGCAGTGATTTATCTTGCCAGGCAGAGGATGCCACATAACTAGTTGAAATGGCTTATTTTTAGTCGGTCATTATGGGCTGTTTGCTGCGGATTAGTTTAATAAGAGAATGAGGCCCTCTAAAACCCAGGTATACAGGTTAAAACGCCATCCGGACGGATGGCGTAGAGGTTAATCAGTTATTCGACTTGCTTAAAACCGGGCTTGCCGTTTTTAGCCCGCCATTCTTTGATTGTTTTTAATACCCCTTCTGGGCTGTCCTCCCCGGAAGGATAAAAAAGGATGTCTGTTCTGTCAGGATGTTCGGAAGCATTTACGATTTCATAAACAATTGCATCACGTTCTCCTTCACTTTTAAATCCACCTCTGTAAACAGAAATGATTAATTCAAGGAATTCTTTCTCGGTATAATCGCTATATTTTTTAGCCATAACATTAACTCTTCTTTTCTGAGTGGATTTTTATATGCCGCTTTGGTGACACTACTCCAAGGTTATCAACATCATATACAGCACCTAATTCCACGATTGGTTTAATATGATGTATTTCATATTTATCTCGTCCTCCGACTTGTTCTCCTCTGGGTGGGAAAGGAGCAAGACCATCCTGCATACCTACTAAGTTACCTTTGTTAAACTGCTGAGCTAAACCAGGATCTTTACCTACCTCCAGCCAGAAGGCCCGGCGGAATGCGTCAAAACTTGCAAACTCGCGCCCGCGCAGTTTATTTGCAATCTGCTCCGGAACGGGTGCGCCTGTTCCCTCTCCGGCTTTATGCAGCCATTTATCGCCCACGGCTTCGCCTTTCCCTGTCACTACGCCCGGCATATTCCGCGGGCTGCTTACCACCACATAGACCGGCTCGACGCCGGTGCCTGCGGCATCCGGTCGCCAGTAGATAAAATCCCGCCATACCACGCTGTCCGCAGCGGGCGTGGTGATAATCACCGGATTTTCCACCGGCTTCACTTCCGTACCGGTATGTACCGGCGTTACCGGCACCGGCTGGTGGTTGCCGGTATTTGAAGGCGCCGTCGGGTTTATCAAAATGGTCAGCTCCGGCGCATCCGCCGTGGCCGGTAGCGTAATCCGGTCCAGTCCGGTTACCGGGTCGCGGACTGGCCGCAGCACAGGTACCTCCGGCGACAGGCCGCTGCTGCCGGTGCTATGCAGCGTCAGCGAGATGCCATCGTTATCCACCGTCAGCGCGCTGCGCGCTGGCAACTGTGCCGTTTCCGCGCCAGGTTTTAACCCCCGGTTTGCCCCTGACATGGCGTTCAGCGGCAGAGAGAGCGCCAGCGGCACCCGGTCGCTGCCTTTTCCCACCTCAGGGGACCAGAGCAACAGCGATGCCGCGTTCAGGCGGGCCCCGACGGCACTTACCGTTGCCACGCGGCTCAGCTCGCTCCATGCGCGGGAAAGGGCGTTCACTACGCTGCCCGCAATAGCCATCGCGCCCCGACCTGCCACGGCCAGCTGTGCCTGCCCGGCGGCGTTTCCCAGTGCCAGCGCTCCGGCGGCTTCCATCGCCGCCTGCGCAGCGTCTACCATCGGCAACGTATAGTGCGGCAACGGAGCAAAGCCCGTCAGCTCGGCGATGGCAGCACGCCGCTCCTTTTCTGTAGCGAAGCATATCGCCACGCCCCACTCGTCACCGCGATCCATGGTCCATGTCCATGAAAGCGGTTCAAACCAGGTCAGAAAGCAGGGTTTGTATTGTGAGGCGAACTGAAATTGCCCGTTGCCGAGATGCTTACATAGCCCGGTATCTACCGGCTGCGCCTCCGTGCGGCTGGCCGCAGCATCCGCGCCGTGCGCCTCCGCATTCGCCGCAACAGGGCGATTTCCATCATTCATAACAAATACCTCTTTGACGTAAATAAGATCGAATAAGAAACAAATAACTGTATGTATATACAGTAAAATGAAATCTACAGGGATCGAATAACCACGTCAATAAAGAGGTCTTTCATTTGAAGACATGGGTAATACACTGATTTTTAAAGGTCTGAAAAATGCAGGGCGAACAGCAGCGCGATCTCGGAAGGGATGATTACAGAAGCGCAAAGAGAGGGGTGGCGTTTCGGGCGTTCGCTGAGCCGTTCGTTATCCAACATCGGGTTTTAACAGGCAAAGGGCGGACAAAAAAAGGCCGTAGCGTCAGACGCTACGGCCTTTGGTCAACTTAGCTGGCCCGCTATAACCGCCGCGAGCTAATTACAGATCTTATTTCTGATCCGGCAGCGCGTAGGCAATGATGTAATCACCCATTTTGGTGCCGAAAGAACCGTGACCACCGGCAGCAATCACCACGTACTGCTTACCGTTTGCTTCATAGGTCATCGGCGTTGCCTGACCACCCGCTGGCAGGCGTCCTTCCCACAGCTTCTCACCGGTATTGGTGCTGAAAGCGCGCAGGTAGTTATCCGCCGTTGCCGCGATAAACAATACCTGACCCGCCGTGGTTACCGGGCCGCCCAGCATTGGCATACCCATTTTGAACGGCAGGGGAAGCGGCGCGCTATCGCGGACGGTACCGATACGTTTTTTCCATACCACTTGTTTGGTTTTCAGATCCAGCGCGGAGATATAACCCCAGGCTGGCTGTTTGCACGGCAGACCAAACGGAGACAGGAACGGATTCAGTTCCACACCATACGGCACGCCGTACTGCGGCTGAATACCGGTTTCGGTGCCCGAACCGCCTTTACTGTCGGCTGACGGTTCAATTGGGTTACCTGGACCACGCGGAACCAGTTTAGAAACGAACGGCAGCGCCATCGGGTTAGCAATCGCGATCTGACGGTTAGTATCTACTGCGATACCGCCCCATTCAAACATGCCGAGGTTGCCTGGGAATACCAGGGTGCCCTGCTCAGACGGCGGTGTGAACGGACCTTCATAGCGCAGACGATGGAAGATAACGCGGCACACCAGCTGATCGAACATGGTGGAGCCCCACATATCCTTGCCCGACAGATGATCTTTCGGACGGTATGTCAGCTCTGAGTAAGGCTGGGTTGGCGACAGGCGATCGCCTTTTGCCGGGCCTTGCGGAACCGGAGTTTCCGGCGCAGGCACCACCAGTTTACCGTTGCGGCGATCCAGCACGAAGATGTTACCGGTTTTCGCCGGAGCGTAGATTACCGGGACGGTGTTGCCATCTTTATCGGTAATGTCAGCCAGCGTCGGCTGGGACGGCAAGTCCATATCCCACAGATCGTGGTGGACGGTCTGATAAGACCATACCAGCTTACCGGTGGTGGCATTCAGAGCCAGAACGCTACTGGCGTAACGCTCCTGTTCCGGCGTACGGTTACCACCCCAGATGTCCGGCGTTGTGACGCCAGTCGGCAGGTAAACCATATCCAGTTTGGCGTCATAAACCGCAGGCGCCCAGGAGTTAGGTGAGTTCGGTACGAAGCTTTCACCGTCTGCCGGGATGGCATTCGGATCTTTCGCGCCCGGATCGAACACCCACAGCAGCGCACCGGTATTCACGTCGAAGCCGCGAATAACGCCTGACGGTTCATGCGTAGAGTAGTTATCGGTTACCGCACCTGCCATAACAATCACTTTATCGGTGATAATCGGCGGAGAGGTTGGCTCGTAAGCACCCGCTGTGGTTACCGGCTGTTTATGCTGCAGATTCAGCTCGCCATTGTTGGCGAAGTCCGGACAGCGTTTACCCGTTTCGGCATCCAGCGCGAACAGACGACCGTCGTTTACCGGCAGGATAATGCGGCGTGCGCACAGCGCAGGCGCAGCAGTACCGGCATTGGCAGCGGCAGGCGTTTCATGGTAGGAAACACCACGGCAGGTTACGTGCTGGAAAGTTGGGTTTGGCTTAAGGCCTGGATCAAATTTCCACTTCTCTTTACCGGTAGTCGCATCCAGCGCAAACAGAATCTGGTGTGCGGTACACAGGTAAAGCGTGTCGCGGACTTTAATCGGCGTCACTTCATTGGTGATTTCACCCGGATCGTTTGGCGTTTTCACATCGCCGGTACGGAAGGTCCAGGCAACCTGCAGGTCTTTTACGTTCTTCTCGTTGATTTGGGTCAGCGGAGAATAACGGGTACCTGCCTGATCGCGGCCATAGGCCGGCCAGTCGCCCGGTGGGATAGCGCTGTCAGCCGCAGCCGGTGCCGCTTGTTGTGTGGTTGGCAGCGTGCCGTTGATTTCCTGCGGATCGTTGAACACCGCCCATACCAGCGCAATAACGCTGATAATCAGGCTTAGGCCTACCAGGGAAGCGCCCGCTTTGCCGTTATGAGTCTGCGTAATGCCGCGATATACGAACGGCAGCAGCAGCCAGATACCGAAAATAACCCACACGTCGGTACGCGGCGTCAGCGCCCAGAAGTCGAAGCCGACTTCCCATACCGCCCAGACTAACGTGCCGAGCAGCAGCAGAGCATACACCACCAGTGCGGCGCTGTGACGACGATATAACAGAAACGCCGTTACCAGCATCGCAATGCCGCTAATAACGTAGTACCAGCTACCGCCTATCGTTGAGAGCCAAAGCCCGCCAATCAGTAAATACGCGCCGCAAAGCACAGCGAATAACACGGTGAGAAGCCGTATCACGCGTAAAGATGAGGATTCTTTCCCCATAATTTAGTCCTCTTGAGTGTTGCCATAAACTAAAGTAAACAACCAGCCTGGTTGTATACCAGCAGATAAAGTACGGGTTTGCGGTGTTCCTGATATTGCTCTTCCTGTGAGCAAAATGATCCTGATGCGTTAAATTTTATATGAATAAGCGTTACAAGTTTCGATTTTTTTGGCAGGAATTATCATCCGCTGCTTTTTATATAGCAGTTCTTACTGATCTTTGGGCAAAAAATAACCCTGTATCGACGTCTGGCGTGCAGAAAAAATGAACGTATTACGCTTGATTATTACGCGTTGCATGCTATGTCCGGACATATCCCGAAATAAAAGAAGCCTGACGGCAGAATTAATTATTTACGTCTTTCCTAAGAAACCAGCGGAGCCGTATTTGGCAGATGGAAATTAACCGGGATAAAGAAATATCCTTCCAGCCGTTCGGTGCTGCAGCGGGCCAGATCGAGCGTCAGAAAATCCTGGCCGGGGCGGCGCGTCAGGCCGGGCTGTGCCAGGTGGCGATAATAAGCTTCAATAATAAAACCACTGAAATTACATGGATGAGCCTGAAAGGCGAGTTTCAACCATAAGCCGCCCGGCAAAATATCGCGCTGAGCCTGTAAGGAATATTCGCCTTCACGCTGTTCCAGCCCGCGCATCAGGCTAACCGTATGATATTCTTTGCGTTGAGCGCAGGGCGTAAACTGTAGCGTAATATAACCCTGCTCCCGGCTTCCCTTATTATCCCGAATAAAATCGTACAGATATTGCGTAAGGATTTGCTGTTTATCCTCGACAAAGTCGCCATATAAACATTGATACTGCTGACTTTCGCCATATATCACCCGATCGGGCAGCGTAATCAGTTCTGGCTGGCGCTCCTCTTTTCTCAGAGGGTTAAACCGGCCGTGGAAGGCGGCCGTATTAAGCTCATCAGCGTAGCGATAAGCGTGGGGCGTCAGGGCGAAATGATGCCGAAACGCGCGGGTAAAATTTTGCTGCGTATCGAAGCCGTAGCGTACGGCAATATCAATCAGTGAGAGGCGAGTTAATCGCAGCGCCATTGCTGATTTGGTAAGGCGTCTTTTACGCGCGTAGGCGGCAACGGTTTGGCCGGTCATCTCCTTAAACAGCCGCTGCATATGCCATTTTGAATAGCCTGATTTTTGCGCGATGGTATCGATATTGAGCTCTTCCGTCAGGTTATCTTCGATCCACGCAATGAGATCTGCGATGTATTGCGTTTTTTGCGTCTCGCCCATTTGCTTACCCAGAAAGTAACAATAGTTATAATTTTGTTAGATACAGTTTTTAGGGGTATTAATTTAGCAATTTTTTGCGTAACAAAATGTCGCTCAGTGTAAGCAAAAGATTTCAGGCCGAGTATGGCCGCTGAAGACGATCGATTTTCACCGCCTGTGTTCTATGTTTTTCTGGCAAGCGCGCTGTTAGCGTTGTTAAGCCTGATGACTTCTGCCGCCAGGCTGCATTAACGATGCCCCGAATGGCGAGTGCAACATAAATAACACTTCTTTTTTACATCCCTGCTGTTTACATTGTGAGCAAAACCCGACGGAAGGAGTTTGAGATGGCACGTCTGACCGCAAAAGATTTTCCGCAGGAGCTGCTGGAGCTTTACGATCATTACGCACATGGCATGTTAAGCAAGCGTGAGTTTCTTGCGCAGGCGGCGAAATATGCCATCGGCGGCCTGACGGCTGTCAGCCTGCTTTCAATGCTTAGCCCTGACTATGCGCTGGCAGAGCAGGTGGAGTTTACCGATCCTGATATTCATGCAGAATATCTTACTTATCCTTCGCCCAATGGACATCAGGCGGTAAGAGGCTATTTTGTGCGGCCGGCTGCCATTCAGGCGAAAACACCGGCGGTGGTTGTGGTGCATGAAAACCGCGGTCTGAATCCTTATATCGAAGATGTCGCGCGGCGCGTGGCAAAAGCGGGGTTTATGGCGCTGGCGCCGGATGGATTAAGCTCGGTGGGAGGCTATCCAGGAAATGATGATAAAGGGCGGGAGCTGCAACAGCAGGTCGATCAGACGAAGCTGATGAATGATTTTTTCGCCGCCGTTGAGTTTTTGATGCAGCATCCGCAGGGCAACGGAAAGGTCGGTATTACCGGTTTCTGCTATGGCGGCGGCGTCGCGAATGCGGCCGCGGTGGCTTATCCCGAACTGGCGGCTGCGGTGCCTTTTTATGGTCGCCAGCCGCCAGCGGAGGAGGTGGCACGTATTCAGGCGCCGCTGCTGTTGCACTATGCGGAGCTGGACACCCGTATTAACGCAGGTTGGCCGACTTATGAAGCGGCGCTAAAAACCGCCGGGAAAAAATATGAGGCCTGGATCTATCCGGGGGTGAATCATGGTTTTCATAACGATTCTACGCCGCGTTACGATCGTAAAGCGGCAGAGCTGGCCTGGGATCGCACTATCGCCTGGTTTCGGCGCTATCTGGCTTAACCGGCCAGTGCGATTTTTTCTCATTATGCCCCAGCGCGCGCTCCGGGAAATAAGCTGAAAATTAAGGAATAGCGGCTTAGCTCGAAATTCGAACCGTTACATATCATTTTACACAGGATATAAAATTATGTGCCCAGGGGCTGAATACAGGCTGCCGTGGCCGGAGCGTAATGCATAAAAAAATCCCAACCACAAAAGTTGAGATTGATTTTTACTTAGCATTGGGGGCTTTGTGCTCGTCTGTTTTGGGAAAAATATAACCACCGCTCCCTACAGCAACTCCCATCGCTGACCAAATCCAGTGCGCCACTACAGGTGAAACCAGCAGCCACTGGTTAGTTCAGTAACTGGATTTGACTTCATATGGTGCCGGGCAGGTTTGAAGAAAAAGAGTTCTCCAGGATATTTAATCAAAAAAGCGCAACGCTGAACCTTAGTAATAGCCAGGAAGCAGAGCTAATTCTGTCAGCTTTGCAGCAAGCGGACCTGATCAAGGAATGATCGCTCCGGGAAGTGGAGAAATACTATGTTCACTGCTGTTATGAGAAGAACGAGAACTACATCAATTGAGAATGGAGGGCAGGTCACATCGACGCTGGAATATATTGATGAGAATGTTGACAGCCTGCGGAATATACGGGAAAGCGAATTGATATAGTGAGTGCGGCTGCAGGAATGGCGTCAAATAGTTACGTTATGTGATATTGAAAAGATTATTTTCAAATAGCAGACGCGAAAAAACAGACCTGTTGATAACAAGTCTGTTTTTCAAGAGCCTTTCTTTCAACAACAAGTAACAGCGTTACATCGTGTTTTTACTGGCTCGCCTTCATGTCCGTCAGCGCTGCATCTTGCAAATCTGACCAACCGGCTTTGAATAGTGGTGCCCGGACTCGGAATCGAACCAAGGACACGGGGATTTTCAATCCCCTGCTCTACCGACTGAGCTATCCGGGCAACGGGGCGCATTAAACCGTAAAGGCTGATAAGCGTCAACGGCTTTCTACGAAAAAGTTACGGAAATGCGGTTGATCGCCTGCTTTTCGCGCAGCGTGGCGAAAAATTGTCAGGTTAATGCGCCGTTTCGACGACAGAGCGCGATATGCAGCACATCTTCCGCCAGCCGGCGAGCGATCGCCACATCCTGCTGATTACGTTTCACCAACAGCTTGCTCAGGCAGCCTTCCAGCACCAGCTCCATCTGATCGGCGACCAGCGTCGGATTATCGGTGCCCAGCATCGTTAACAGTTCATGAGTATACTGCCAGGAGGCGCGTTTTTGCTGTTCGGCCAGCTGGTGCACCGGATGCTCCGCCTGCGGATAAAAACTGCAGGCGGCAATAAACAAACAGCCCGGAAAGCGGCCGTTGCCAACTGATTCTTCCAGCACCTTATAGCGAGCCAGCAGTTTTTCCTCCGCGCTTAGCGTGTCATCCAGCAGGAGCTGCCGACGCCAGCTATCGATCTGTTGACCATGATAGCGCAGCGCGTCATACAGCAATGCATCACGGTCGGGCCAGAAACGTTGCAATAGTTCATAAGGAACGGCGACCTGACCAGCCAGTTCTTCCAGCGAGAAGGTGCCCGCGAGACCATTATGTTCCAGTACGTTTAGTGCGTGGTCGAGTACCTGTTCACGTTGCACGTAAGAGATCTCCTGTAAATTTCTCTGGCGGTAAATCGGTTGAATCAGACTCCAGTGTCGTTTACCGCGCCAGTTTCTGCAAATGCGCCTGAAAGGCCGCGGCGTCCAGATAGCCTGTCACACGCGAGCCGGGGATTTCTGTGCCCTGCGCGTCAAAAAACAGAATCGTGGGCAGCCCCAGCACCCGTAAATGCTGCAATAGCGCGCTGTCCTGCTGGCTGTTGGCGGTGACGTCCGCCTGCAGCAGTTGGATCTGCGTCAGCGCCTGCTGCACCCCGGCATCGCTGAAGGTATATTTGCTGAATTCTTTGCAGGCAACGCACCAGTCGGCATAAAGATCCAACATGGTTATTTTGCCCGACGCCTGCTGTAGCTGCGCATCCAGCTGCGATACGCTGCTAACGCGGGTGAAGTCCAGAGCCGTATGCGCAGCGGTCGCTTCGGTACCAAAAGCCCACTGCTGCAACGGCTGCGCGCTGACCAGCGCCGCCAGCAGCAGAATAATTTGCGCCACGCGCAGCCAGCCGCGCCGCGCCTGCAGGCTGATAATAAATGCCCAGGCAAAAAAGCTGACTGCCAGCAGGCTCCAGAGCCGCAGCCCCCAACTGTCGCCAATGATGCGCTCCAGCAGAAAGACCGGCAGCGCCAGGATAACGAAGCCAAATCCTTCTTTAACCGTCTGCATCCACGGACCGCTTTTCGGCAGCAGGCGATTGCCAAACAGCGTGACGGCAATCAGCGGCAGACCCATACCAAACGCGTACAGCCACAGCGTGCCTGCGCCCGCCAACAAATTGCCGCTTTGGGCGATATAAAGCAGGATGGCGCTTAGCGGCGCGGTGGTGCAGGGCGAACAGATTAAACCAGCCAGCGCCCCCATCAGAAATACGCCGGGCAGGGAGCCGCCGCGTTGGCGATTGCTCCAGAGCGTCAGGCGCGTTTGCAGGCTGGCAGGCAGCTGCAGGCTAAACAGGCCGAACATGGAGAGCGCCAGCAGGACAAACAGCAGAGAAAGCGCGATCAGCACATAAGGATGTTGCAGCGCCGCCTGAAAACGTAAGCCTGCGGCGGCGACCACTACTCCCAACAGCGTATAAGTCAGCGCCATACCCTGAACGTAAACCATCGACAGCGCCAGCAGGCGACCGGGCGACAGCTGACGGTTACCGCCGAGAATAATGCCGGAGATCAGCGGATACATTGGCAATACGCATGGCGTAAAGGCAACGCCGATACCAATCAGCAACGCCCACAGCGGCGAGAAGGGCAGCGGGCTGGCGGCTTCCGCGCTGACGGGAGCCGCCGCAGCGGATGGCGTAGCGAGCGCCACCGTTACCGCCGCCAGCGGGATCTCACGCGTTTCCGGCGGATAGCAAAAGCCCGCCGCGGCGCAGCCCTGATAGCGCAGCGTAACGCTGGCGTTATCGCCCGCTTCAGCAATCGTTACCGGAATCGTCAAATCCTGCGGATAGATTTCACTCTTGCCGTAAAACTCATCTTCATGCGGCTGGCCTTGCGGCAACTGCAGCGGAGCCAGTTTCGCCTGCTTTGCCGTCAGGCTGATTTGCTGGCGGTACAGGTAATAACCAGGCTTGACCTGCCAGCGCAGCGTCAACCGATCGCCCTGCTGGCTGAAATCAAAAGAAAAAGCCTCATTAACCGGCACAAACCGGCTTTGTGAACCGTTATCAAACAGCCCGGCCTGGGCGGGCAGGCACAGAAAGGCGCTAACTAACAATAATATTAACGAAGCGATGCGCTGAGCCATGACAGGTAATCACTCTCTCCATGTTGTACCGGCAGTACCAGCAGTTCGGGCGTATCGTAAGGATGTTCCGCTTTCAGCAGATCGATTAATGCCTGCTGATGAGTGACGTCGCTTTTAAGCAGCATCTGCACTTCATGGGCAGCTTCGCGCTGGCCCTGCCAGACATAATATGAGATGGCGCCTGGCAAGACGGTTACGCAGGCGGCCAGCCGCGCCGAGAGCGCTTTATTGGCCAGCTGTTCGGCGATTGAGCTGTCGGGTGCGGTACAAAGAACAATGACGGCGGTAGATAAAGCCATGGCTCGCTCCTGAGAATAAAAGGGCAATCATAGCATGGGCCGGCGCGGATATTTTTAACAGGCGGTAAGCAGAGGTAACCCGGCCTGCGCCGGGTTAGCCGCATGATTTATAAAAACAGATGGCCGAACAGGAAACCAAACGCCACTGACAGCACAATCGCGAGCGTGCCGGGGATCAGAAACGAGTGGTTAAAGACGAATTTGCCAATGCGCGTCGAACCGGTGTCATCCATCTCAACCGCTGCCAGCAGGGTTGGATAGGTAGGCAGCACAAACAGCGCGGAAACGGCAGCAAAAGAGGCCACGGCAGTTATTGGCGAGACGCCCAGCATCAGCGCGGCGGGCATCAGGGCTTTGGTGGTCGCCGCCTGGGAATAGAGCAGGGTAGAGGCAAAAAACAGTACCAGCGCCAGCATCCACGGATGATTATTCAGCAGCTCACCGGCCAGCAATTGAATATCATTGATATGGCCTTTAACAAAGGTATCTCCCAGCCAGGCGACGCCCATTACGCAGATACAGGCGCTCATGCCGGATTTAAAGGTACTGGCGCTGAGGATGGCGCTGGTATCAATTTTACAACTCAGGCAGATCAGCGTGGCGATAGTCAGCATAAATACCACAATCGCTTCGTTGCGCGGCAGCAGCGGATGTTGGATCAGACCAACGTTTTCGCTGATTGCGGTGGCATAGAGCATCACCGCCGCAATACCAATAAGAAACAGCAGCACCGAGCGTTTTGCGCCCGGCTTTTCTGCAAATACCTGCGAGCCGCGCAGCGTAACTTCACCTTTTGCCAGACGCGCCTGGTAAATCGGATCGTCCTGCAGTTCTTTACCAAGAAAGTTAGTTACCAGCGCCGCCACGAAAATCGCCGCCATGGTAGAAGGGATCGCTACCGCCAGCAGCGCCAGATAATCAATGCCGCGCGGCTCAAGAATGCCGGCGAAATAGACCACGGCGGCGGAAATCGGCGAAGCGGTAATCGCAATCTGTGAGGCGACGACGGCGATGGAAAGCGGACGCGACGGGCGCACACCTTGCTCTTTGGCAACTTCGGCGATAACCGGCAGCGTAGAGAAAGCGGTATGGCCCGTGCCCGCCAGCAGCGTCATACCATAGGTGACCAGCGGCGCGAGAAAAGTAACGTAGCGGGGATGCTTACGCAGCAGCCGTTCAGCAAGGCTCA
This sequence comes from Mixta theicola, assembly GCF_002895925.1. GTDB lineage: Bacteria > Pseudomonadota > Gammaproteobacteria > Enterobacterales > Enterobacteriaceae > Mixta > Mixta theicola. Next base: position 115,505 of record NZ_NWUO01000004.1, read on the forward strand.
CCAGATAATCCATGCCGCCTGCCACCTGCATCGCGGCAATGGCGGAAATCACGGCCATAATAATTTCGATCACGTCGAAAGGAATGGCGCCCGGCTTCATCTGGCACAGCAGCGTCAACACCAGCACGCCCAGACCGCCTGCAAAGCCGATGCCGATACCGCCCAGCCGGGCGCCCAGATAGATCGCCAGCAGGACGATAAGCAGCTCTAATCCCACCATAATGTGACTCCTTACAATAATGATAAAAAGCAGTAAATAATTTGTATGCTGCGGCAATAAAAAAGCACGTTGTTCAGGGAACAGACGTGCCTGTAAAAGATTAAGCGTCGGGCTTAGTTTTCATTTTCATCAGTATAGCGTTTTGCTTTATAGGCGGGGCGCATCAGGTTCGATACGGAAAAAATATCGTCCAGTTCGGCTTCGGTCAGCAGCCCGCGCTCCAGCACCACTTCCCTGACGCTTTTGCCGGTTTCAGCACAAACTTTTCCGACAATATCGCCGTTATGGTGACCAATATAAGGATTGAGATAGGTAACGATGCCGATAGAATTAAACACATACGCTTCGCAAACCGCTTTGTTGGCGGTAATGCCGTTAACGCATTTTTCCAGCAGGTTGTAGCAGGCGTTGGTCAGGATCTGAATAGATTCAAACATCGCCTGACCGATAACCGGCTCCATAACGTTAAGCTGGAGCTGACCCGCCTCGGAGGCCATCGTCACGGTGATATCGTTGCCGATCACTTTAAAGCAAACCTGGTTAACCACTTCCGGCACCACCGGGTTCACCTTGGCTGGCATAATAGAAGAACCTGCCTGCAGTTCCGGCAGGTTGATCTCATTCAGGCCGGCGCGCGGGCCGGAAGAGAGCAGGCGCAAATCGTTACAGATTTTCGACAGCTTTACCGCCAGGCGTTTTAGCGCCGAATGCACCATGACATAGGCGCCGCAGTCAGAGGTTGCTTCGATCAGGTCTTCAGCAGGCGTGACCGGCAGATTGCTGACCTCCGCCAGTTTCTCTACTGCCAGCTGCTGATAGCCATCGGGCGTATTCAGGCGCGTGCCGATTGCCGTGGCGCCCAGGTTGACCTCCAGCAGCAGTTCGGCGGTGCGGGTAATGTTTTTAATCTCTTCTTTCAGCAGGACGTTGAAAGCATGAAACTCCTGACCCAGCGTCATTGGCACCGCATCCTGTAGCTGCGTGCGGCCCATCTTCAGGATAGTTTCAAACTCAGCCGCTTTACGCTCAAAGCCGTCGCCCAGCTGAGCGATCGCGTCCAGCAGTTTCAGAATGGAAGCGTAAACCGCGATACGAAAGCCGGTAGGATAAGCATCGTTGGTGGACTGACATTTGTTGACATGGTCGTTAGGGTTCAGATACTGATACTCCCCTTTCTGATGCCCCAGCAGTTCAAGCCCGATGTTGGCCAGCACCTCGTTGGTGTTCATATTTACCGAGGTGCCTGCGCCCCCCTGGTAGACATCAACCGGGAACTGATCCATGCATTTGCCGTTATTCAATACCTCATCACAGGCCTGAATAATGGCGTTGGCAATATTACGAGGGATGGTTTGCAGCTCTTTATTGGCCAGCGCTGCCGCTTTTTTCACCATTACCATGCCGCGCACAAATTCAGGAATGTCGCTGATTTTATGGCTGCTGATACAGAAATTTTCAATCGCACGCAAAGTATGAACGCCGTAATACGCATCCGCCGGAACTTCGCGCATGCCTAACAGGTCTTCTTCGATACGAATGTTATTTGCCATGGGAACCTTCTTGTTAATGCTGCCGGTTACATCATTGATGATGTGTTTATCGTGTCGGGTTAAGCCAGCGCCGATAGGTTGACTCTTATCAGCCAGGCGGCAAAATCATAGGCTTAAGCGACACAAATATCTGAGCCCGGATCGCGATTCGAAGAAAAGCTGGCCCGGAGCCAGCGTTATGTTGTGATCATAATCCCAGAATCGCCGCAGGTGGGAAAAATCCTGCATACTGGTTGAAATTTAACGCCTGCGTACCCATCTCTGTAGCTTGTCTGCGTCATAGTTTGCAGTGACGTAAAACGCGCCGACGAGAGTTGAACGCGTTAGTACCGAAGAATATCGCCGCTGCGCCGCAGGCGTGACGGCCCGACGAAAGGAGAATACGGTGCGCTGGTTACCGTTGTTAATACTGTTTTTATTTGCCTGGATTGAAATCACACTGTTTATTCAGGTTGCGCACGTGCTGGGCGTTCTGCTGACGATGCTATTGGTCATCTTTACCTCCGCCATCGGCGTATCGCTGGTTAAAAATCAGGGCGTGAAGAACTTTATGCTGATGCAGCAGAAACTGGCGCAGGGTGAAAGCCCGGCGGCGGAGATGATCAAAAGCGTTTCGCTGATCATCGCCGGTTTCCTGCTGCTGCTGCCGGGATTCTTTACCGACTTACTTGGCCTGCTATTACTGCTGCCGCCGGTACAGAAACATTTAACGTTGAAGCTGATGCCGCATCTGCGCGTCTGGCGCGGGACGGGCGCTGGCCCTGACAGCGGTTACACCATGGAAGGCGAATACGAACGCAAAGAGAGCGATCGTATTGGCCATGATAAAGATCGCCACGATCGCTAAATTTTTTCACGCAGAGAATGGCGGCAATCAGCCGCCATTCTTTTTTCTTCCGTCGGTTAGCCGTATCGGCAAATTCATCCTGAACAAAAATTTTTTTTGTGTTGCCCCTTGAAAGCGATCGCGGCTGTCCCTATCTCTTGAGCCACGAGGCCGGAAGCCTATAAGCCCGGCATTCATCCCTAAAATGACTGATTGGACTTCTCAAAGGAGAGCTATCAAATGAACATTCGTCCATTGCACGATCGCGTTATCGTCAAGCGTAAAGAAGTTGAATCCAAATCTGCTGGCGGCATCGTTCTGACCGGCTCCGCGGCGGCTAAATCTACCCGTGGCGAAGTATTGGCTGTGGGCAATGGTCGCATCCTGGAAAACGGCAGCGTGAAGCCGCTGGATGTGAAAGTGGGCGACGTTGTGATTTTTAACGAAGGTTACGGCGCTAAAACCGAGAAGATCGACAACGAAGACGTGCTGATTATCTCTGAAAGCGACATTCTGGCAATCGTTGAAGCCTGATTAGGCAAAAACCACATCGAACATACGAATTTAAGGGAAATTTCAAATGGCAGCTAAAGACGTAAAATTCGGTAATGACGCGCGCGTAAAAATGCTGCGCGGCGTGAACATCCTGGCAGACGCAGTTAAAGTTACCCTGGGCCCGAAAGGCCGTAACGTGGTGCTGGATAAATCTTTCGGTTCGCCGACCATCACTAAAGATGGCGTCTCCGTTGCACGCGAAATCGAACTGGAAGACAAGTTCGAAAATATGGGTGCGCAGATGGTGAAAGAAGTTGCCTCTAAAGCGAATGACACCGCAGGCGACGGTACCACCACCGCAACCGTACTGGCTCAGTCCATCGTTAACGAAGGCCTGAAAGCCGTAGCCGCGGGCATGAACCCGATGGACCTGAAACGCGGTATCGATAAAGCCGTTATCGCCGCAGTTGAAGAGCTGAAAGCGCTGTCTGTACCTTGCTCTGACTCTAAAGCTATCGCTCAGGTTGGTACTATTTCTGCTAACTCCGATGAGACTGTCGGTACCCTGATTGCTCAGGCAATGGAAAAAGTGGGTAAAGAAGGCGTTATCACCGTTGAAGAAGGCACCGGCCTGCAGGACGAGCTGGACGTGGTTGAAGGTATGCAGTTCGACCGTGGCTACCTCTCTCCTTACTTCATCAACAAGCCGGAAACTGGCGCAGTAGAGCTGGACAGCCCGTTCATCCTGCTGGTTGATAAAAAAGTTTCTAATATCCGCGAACTGCTGCCGGTACTGGAAGCGGTAGCGAAAGCCAGCAAGCCGCTGCTGATCGTTGCTGAAGACGTTGAAGGCGAAGCGCTGGCAACGCTGGTGGTTAACACCATGCGCGGTATCGTGAAAGTTGCTGCGGTTAAAGCACCGGGCTTCGGCGACCGTCGTAAAGCGATGCTGCAGGATATCGCTATCCTGACTGGCGGTACCGTTATCTCTGAAGAGATCGGTATGGAGCTGGAAAAAGCAACGCTGGAAGACCTGGGCCAGGCAAAACGCGTAGTGATCAACAAAGACACCACTATCATCATCGATGGCGTGGGTGAAGAAGGCGCTATCCAGGGCCGCGTATCTCAGATCCGTCAGCAGATCGAAGAAGCGACCTCTGACTACGACAAAGAAAAACTGCAGGAGCGCGTAGCGAAACTGGCAGGCGGCGTAGCCGTACTGAAAGTGGGTGCCGCAACTGAAGTTGAAATGAAAGAGAAAAAAGCACGCGTTGAAGACGCCCTGCACGCAACCCGTGCTGCGGTGGAAGAAGGCGTGGTAGCTGGCGGCGGTGTTGCACTGGTGCGCGTTGCGGCGAAACTGTCTGAGCTGACTGGCCAGAACGAAGATCAGAACGTCGGTATCAAAGTTGCGCTGCGCGCAATGGAATCACCGCTGCGTCAGATCGTTTCCAACGCCGGTGAAGAGCCGTCCGTGGTGGCTAACATGGTTAAAGCGGGCGACGGTAACTATGGTTACAACGCGGCTACCGAAGAGTACGGCAACATGATCGACTTCGGTATTCTGGACCCGACCAAAGTGACCCGTTCTGCGCTGCAGTACGCTGCTTCTGTCGCTGGCCTGATGATCACCACCGAATGTATGGTGACCGACCTGCCGAAAGACGATAAAGGTGACTTAGGCGCTGCTGGCGGTATGGGCGGCATGGGCGGTATGGGCGGCATGATGTAATTGCCCCCAACGGCTTAGGTTATCTAAACCCCCTGGCAGAAATGGCAGGGGGTTTTTCTTTTGCCGCTGAAAAAGGTATAAGTAAACGCGCAGGTTTATACTGAACGTTTGTGGCAAGGGATGTTTAAGACAACGCTCTCTTTTCTGATACGCTCAGACCGGATACTGACGATAATAAATGAGGAATCACATGCGGATTAAAGTCTTGCTGGGGCTTTCTGCAGCAGCATTGCTGCTGGCGGGGTGTAGCACCTCCAAAGATCTAAGTGCGGCAGGCCAGCGCGTCACCTTTACCGATCAGCAACCGGGCAGTACCTGCCAGCTCTTGGGTGAAATCACCGGTAGCCAGAGCAACTGGCTGAGCGGCGCTGGCGGCGAAAACAGCTCTCTGCGCGGCGCGGCGAATGATTTACGCAACCGGGCGGCGGAGATGGGCGGCAACGTGATTTACGGCGCAACCAGCCCTACGCAAAATATCTGGTCAAGCTTCGCCCCGCTCGACAGCAAAATGACCGGCCAGGTCTATAAATGCCCGTAAGTTCTGTTTAACCGCCATAAATTTTAGCGTTATGCCGGTGCCTGCTGTGACGCTGCCGGCTTAACGCTGTTACCCCGCCCCCGTTTTTCTGCCGATAACAGCGCCTTCGCCGTCAGGATGGTGGCTCTGTTGCTGATATATCCTGTTAATTCACAGAGCCGCGCGATAATGCCTTAGCGCTGACGCGGGTTGATGATTTTTCACCATCATGTTGACCGTCCTGCCTTTTATTACCGGACGCCGCTTCAGGATTGCCTGAGCTGCAGATCGAGCGGCGTTTTACTCGGCTCGCCGCCGATTTCTCGCGCCAGTTTTGGCACCAGATAGCCGGAAACCAGCGCCAGCAGCTGCCGCATAATGGCGCGCGCCGCCTCGTCCGCAACATAAAAGTGCGCCGCGCCCTGAACTTTATCCAGCACGTGCAGGTAATATGGCAGGATCCCAGCATCAAACAGCGCATTGCTGAGCGCCGCCAGCGTGTGCGCATCATCATTAATGCCGCGCAGCAGCACGCTTTGGTTTAGCATCGTGACGCCGGCGCGCTTCAGCATAGTGATGCCGTGGCGCAGCGCATTATCAATTTCCTGGGCATGATTAATATGGGTCACCATAAGCACCTGCAGGCGTGAGCTTGCCAGACGCTGACATAAACCTTCGGTAATCCGCGCGGGAATAACCACCGGCAGGCGGCTGTGAATACGCAGGCGTTTTAAATGCGGGATCGCTTCCAGTTCGCCGATCAGCCAGTCCAGCTCATGATCTTTTGCCATCAGCGGATCGCCGCCGGAAAAAATGATCTCGTCCAGCTCGTGATGATCGCGAATATAGTCCAGCGCCCGCTGCCAATTGCGCTTATTGCCCTGGTTATCCTGATAAGGAAAATGACGGCGGAAACAGTAGCGGCAGTTCACCGCGCAGCCGCCTTTTACCAGCAGCAGCGCCCGGTTTCTATACTTATGCAGCAGGCCAGGCACGACGCTGCTCTGCTCATCCAGCGGATCGGTACTGTAGCCAGGCGCATCAATAAATTCCTGGCGATCGGTGATCACCTGCAGCAGCAGGGGATCGTGCGGATCGCCTTTTTTCATGCGTTGCGCAAACGCACGCGGCACGCGCAGGGCAAAAAGCCGGCGCGCATCCTCTCCGGCAGCCAGCTGCGGATGGTGATCCAATGCTAAAAAGCGTAGCAATTCATGGGGTTCAGTGATGACGTCTGCAAGTTGTTGCAACCAATCTTCTCTGGATGGGGTATTTAGGGTTACAATGTGTGCCATTTTTTTGGCTAAGTACCAGTATTAATTGTAGAGGGCCTTTATGGCGACTTATTCTAGCAACGATTTTCGCAACGGTCTCAAAATCATGTTCGAAGGTGAACCTTACGCCATCGAATTCAGTGAGTTTGTTAAACCGGGCAAAGGTCAGGCGTTCGCACGCGTTAAGATGCGTCGTTTGCTGACCGGCAAGCTGATCGAAAAAACTTTTAAATCTACCGACTCCGCCGAAGGCGCAGACGTGGTAGATATGTCCCTGACTTACCTCTATAACGACGGTGAGTTCTGGCACTTTATGAACAACGAAACTTTCGAACAGCTGGCTGCTGACGCGAAAGCCGTAGGTGAAAATGCAAAATGGCTGCTGGAGCAGGCCGAGTGCATCGTGACCCTGTGGAACGGTAGCCCGATTACCGTTACGCCGCCGAATTTCGTTGAGCTGGAGATTGTTGATACTGATCCAGGCCTGAAAGGCGATACCGCAGGTACCGGCGGCAAACCGGCAACGCTGACTACCGGCGCGGTCGTAAAGGTTCCGCTATTTGTGCAGATCGGCGAAGTGATCAAAGTCGATACTCGCTCTGGCGAATACGTATCTCGCGTAAAATAAGCTTTTATAAAGCGCATTCCACGGATGCGCTTTTTTAATGCAGGCCATTTCCTTTAAGCTCGCCAGCAAGCTGTTAATTTCGGGCTATGCTTTAGTTGCTGTACTTTCAACTGTAACCAACAAGGAAATGGCTATGTCTAAGAAAAGTATTGTCGCTATCTTTTCCGCTTTGATTCTTTCTACCCTGCTGTCCGCTTGTAATACCACGCGTGGCGTAGGCGAGGATGTAGAAGCTGGCGGCCAGGCGATTCAGCGCGGCGCCCAGTAAGTTGAACGGTGCGGAACGCTGTTCCGTACCGACATTTTCAGCCCGCCACGGTTAATCCTTACGCTCCCCGGCGGCTTTAATTTCCCATTTACGATGCCGTAGCGCCGTCCGGTACTACCTCTATCAGCCGATCTACCGGGCAACCAGCCTCTCTTGCCTGCTCTGTTAGCCGTTGTTTAACCGATTCACCCCGCTGCGGCGTCCGCAGCGCCAGCAATAATTTTTCCGCCAGCCCTGGCGGTAAGCCAATGTAAACCTGCTAAAGCCGTTCGCTTCTTCGCCGATAACCTTTCTATTCGAATAACAGTCAGTGAAGAGTTTCTTATCATGGCGACCATTTACACTAATCTGTTATCAGCCAACGTCCTGGAAAATCAGGCAAAGGGTGCCTCACAGCTTAGCCAGACTATTGCGCGTCTTTCATCAGGGTTACGAATTAATGATGCGAAAGATGATGCAGCCGGTCAGGCTATTGCTAACCGTATGACGGCCAACCTCGGTGCCGATAGCGTTATTAGCCGCGGGCTGGACGATGGGATAAGCCTGTCAGAAACCGCTGACGGCGGGCTGGATTCTATTTCTCAGCTGCTGATCCGCGCTAAAGAGCTGGCGATCCGCTCGGTGAACGATGCGTTATCGGACAGCGATCGGCAAAGCCTGCAGGGTGAGTTCCAGCAAATTAGCAGCACTATCGATCAGATCGCCGGCAATACGGAAATATTCGGTAAATATCCGCTGGCTCCGGCGGTGGCGGAACTGCCGGTTATGCTGGGCGACGTTACGCCGGCCACCAGCAAGTTTCCGCTGCCGGGCACCAGCTATGGTTTTACTTCCGGCGTGGTCTCGCTGGCCTATATTCCGGCGGGCGCAACGAACGTCGTGATGGATATTAACTCCCTCTCCTATGACGATGACATCCAGATTTTTACCCGTGATGGCAAACATCTGGTTGGCACGCCGTTACAGGGCAGCGATCCCGATCCGACATGGGTCAGTAAAGGCATTACCAGCGCAGCGCAGGCCAACAGCAGCGTGATGACCGAAGCGAACGGCTTTTTGCCGGGCGCCAGCTATGATGATGCCATGCTGACGCAGGGTGGCAGCACCTACAGCCTGAACGGCAGCGCCACGCAAAGCTATAACGGCATGACCCTGACCTACAGCGGCGATGGCGATCGTTATGAAGATGCGACCACCGGTGGCTTTAATGACGGCAGCGTCTCCAGCGCCAATACCAATGAGCGCGTGCGCATTGATAACGTTACTGAAGATCTGGTGATAATGGTGGTGGGCAACGGTTCATTTAACGCGAAAATGAGCTGGGGAAATATGCCGACGCCAACCTATACGCCCACGCAGCCGGTAAAGGTCAGCACCCCCACGCAAATTGTGACCAGCGCCAATTTTGGCGACGATTTGCAAACCAAAACCATCGCTCCGACCCCTTCCGATAGCGCATCGTTGGGGCTGGCGTCTACCCGCCTTGATCCAAAAGATGAGGCGACGAAAGCGCTGGGCGCGCTGGATAAAGCGCTGCAAACCGTTAGTGGCTATCGGGGCGAGTATGGCAGTACGATAAATAGTCTGGAATCGACTAAGGCGTCGCTGACCGCCCAGACGCAGGCGACTACCGCCGCGCGCAGTCGGATTATGGATGCGGATTATGCGCTGGAAGCCAGTAATCTGACCAAAGCGCAAATTATCCAGCAGGCCAGCAATGCGGTGCTGGTACAGGCCAACCAACAGCCGCAGCTGATGTTATCTTTACTGAAGGGATGATTTACAGCGTTACTACGCCGATAGCGGCAATCACCGTAAGGATCGCCGCCAGCCCGTAGAACCACCATTTGCTGGCGGGAATGTTGAACTGAAGATCGTGCGCGCCATGATGCAGACGATGCAGCGCGCACCACAGCGGCAGCACGATAGCCAGGAAAATCAGCCCGCGCCCAGGGATACTGGCGGCAAATTCCAGAATACGCGCATAGCTTAGCGCCTCGTTCGGCCACCAGCCCAGCGGCAGCAGCAGGCCAGCCAGCAGGACCGCAACCGGCGAAACTACGGCTGCCCACATGCCACCCGCGCCAAATAGTCCCCAAAACAGCGGTTCATCCGATCGTTGTGGTTGTTGCATTTTTCCTCCTTATATTGCCAGGGCCAGCCACAGCGCTGCCAGCGTCACCAGCAGCGTGACGATCCACAGGGCAATAATCATCGGCTGCGGCTTCAGCTTTTCACCTTTGACTATCAGGATGGCCGCTTTGGGCGCCAGCTCAAACCAGGTTTTGCTGTGCAACAGCGCGGCGGCCAGCGTCACCAGATTTAACAGCAGCGTCGCCGGATGCTGGAGAAAATCCACAAAACGCGCCCAGGATTCAGGGCCGCCCTTCAGGGCGTAAAGGCCGAAAATCAGCTCCAGGCTAAACCACAGCGCGGGGATAGCGGTGCCTTCGCGCAGCATATAAAAGCGATAAAAAGCCAGCTGCCGCCACCAGCTGGCCGATACCGGCGCCAGATAAGGTTTGCGTTTACTTATCATCAAAAGCTCCTTAATGCGGTTTTAGTTGGGCAATCAGGTAATCTTTTGCGCTTTCAACCTTGCCCTGCTGGATAGCCGCCGCCGGATCGACACGCTTCGGGCAAACCTCAGAGCAAAAGCCGACAAAGGTGCAGGGCCAGACGCCGTTAGCGCCGTTTAACAGCGGCATACGTTCGGCTTTACCGCGATCGCGGCTGTCCAGATTGTAACGATGCGCCAGGGCGATAACCGCCGGGCCGATAAACTGCGGATTAAGAGCAAACTGTGGGCAGGCTGCATAGCACAGGCCGCAATTGATACAGCCGGAAAACTGATGATAGCGCGCCATCTGCGCCGGGGTTTGTCGGTTTGCTCCCTGCGCCGGAACGCGTGGATTGCCAATAATGTACGGCTTAACCGCCTCAAGGCTTTCGATAAAGTGGCTCATATCCACCACCAAATCGCGCTCAACCGGGAAGTTAGCCAGCGGCGCGATGCGCAGGCCGTCAGGGTAATCGCGCAGAAAGGTTTTACAGGCGAGTTTGGGGATACCGTTGACCATCATGCCGCAGGAGCCGCAAATCGCCATGCGACATGACCAGCGCCAGGCCAGCTCCGGCGCCAGGTTATCTTTGATATAGCCCAGCGCATCCAGCAGCGAAGTTTGCTCATCCCACGGCACCGAAAAATGCTCATCGTGCGGTGCGGCGTCCTGTTCCGGGTTATAGCGCTGGACGATGATATTCAGGGTTGGCTGCTTATTCATTAGTCGCCTCCTGCGCCTGCGCCTGCGCGGCGTCCGCCTGTGCGCCATACAGCCGCCGGGCGGGCGGCAGCCGGGTAATCGTGACCGGGAAGGTCTCAATGCGCGGCGCGCCGTCGGCGTTGAAAAAGGTCAGCGTATGATGCAGAAAGTTTTTATCGTCGCGCTGTTGGCAACCTTCATCCAGCCGCTGATGCGCGCCGCGCGACTCTTTACGATGCATAGCCGCATGCGCCATACACTCAGCCACATTCAGGCTATGTTCCAGTTCAAGGCTGTAAAGCAGTTCAGTATTGTAAACGCTGCTGCTATCGTTGATATGCAGGCGCTGGTAACGTTCTTTCAGATCCGCCAGCGTATCGATAGTTTGCTGCATCAGCGCCGGGGTACGATAGATACCGCAGCCCTGTTCCATGCTGCGGCCCATCTCGTCACGCAGCGCTGACCAGCGTTCCGTGCCCGGCTGGTTAACGCGCGCCAGCAGGCGCTGTTCCACATCTTTCGCCTGCGCGGCTAACGCCCGTTCGCTGCCGGGCTGATGCTCCAGTGCCCGTTCCGCCGCCTGCTCGCCGGCCAGCCGACCAAAGACCACCAGCTCCGCCAGCGAGTTGGAGCCGAGCCGGTTAGCGCCGTGCAGGCCGATAGCGGCGCATTCACCGGCGGCAAACAGCCCGTTGATGCGCGTTTCGCCGCGCGCGTCGGTTTCAATGCCGCCCATAGTGTAATGCGCCGTCGGGCGTACCGGAATCGGGGCGGTAACCGGATCGACGCCGACGTAGGCTTTGCTCAGCTCACAGATAAAAGGCAGCCGCTCATGCAGTTTTTTTGCGCCGAGATGACGCAGATCGAGATGGACCACTTCGCCACGCGGGCTGGAAAGGGTGCGGCCCGCCTGCCATTCATGCCAGAACGCCTGCGAAACTTTATCGCGCGGGCCCAGTTCCATATATTTGTTTTTGGGCGCGCCGGGCGGCGTTTCCGGCCCCAGGCCATAATCCTGCAAATAGCGATAGCCATCCTTATTCACCAGAATCCCGCCTTCACCGCGACAGCCTTCCGTCATTAAAATGCCGGAGCCGGGCAGGCCGGTTGGATGGTACTGCACAAACTCCATGTCGCGCAGGGGAACGCCGTGACGCAGCGCCATGCCCATACCGTCGCCGGTAACGATGCTGCCGTTGGTGTTATAGCGGTAAACGCGCCCGGCTCCGCCCGTTGCCAGTATCACGGCGTTGGCGCGCAGCGTCACCAGCGTGCCTTCCATCATATTCAGCGCCACCAGCCCGCCGACGCGTCCCTCGTCCACCAGCAGATCCAGGACAAAATGCTCATCAAAGCGGCGGATCTGCGGGTATTTAAGCGAGGTTTGAAACAGCGTATGCAGCATATGAAAGCCGGTTTTATCGGCGGCAAACCAGGTACGCTCAATTTTCATGCCGCCGAAGCGGCGTACGTTAACCGTCCCGTCGTCTTTGCGGCTCCACGGGCAGCCCCACTGCTCCAGCTGGATCATTTCCTGCGGGCAGTGTTGCACAAAGTAATCCACCACATCCTGTTCGCACAGCCAGTCGCCGCCGGCGACCGTATCGTGGAAATGGGCATCGAAACTGTCATGCTGTTGCGTAACGGCGGCGGCTCCCCCTTCGGCAGCCACGGTATGGCTACGCATGGGATAGACTTTTGACACAAGGGCGATGGATAACTGCGGTTGCGCAACGGCAGCGGCAATCGCCGCTCGCAAACCCGCGCCGCCCGCACCGACAATCACTAAATCGGCCTGAATGCTCTGCACGGTGACCTCCCGTCGAATGTGAGTAACCCTTTTGGGTTAGGCAGTATATGTCACCTCGGTTGGCGCAAAATTGACGTACTCAGGTATTCCGGTGGGAAAGCGAGTCTGGTCAGGCGGAATAAAATTTGTTGGCTTTACCAGCGGATATTTGTCTGATAACCACGATACGAGTAGACTGCATCCCCTTGTTTGACTGAGGAGTAAACGCCATGAGCGAGACGGCAAGCTGGCAGCCGAGCGCACCCATCTCTAACCTGTTGAAACGCGCGAAAATACTGGCGGAAATTCGTCGTTTCTTTGCCGATCGCGGCGTACTGGAGGTGGAAACCCCGGCGATGAGTCAGGCAACGGTCACCGATATTCATCTGGTCACCTTCCAGACCCGCTTTGTCGGGCCCGGCGCTTCGCAGGGGTTAGATCTCTGGTTAATGACCAGCCCGGAATATCATATGAAGCGTCTGCTGGCAGCGGGCAGCGGGCCGATTTACCAGATGGGTCGCAGCTTCCGTAATGAAGAGGCGGGCCGCCACCATAATCCGGAATTCACTATGCTGGAGTGGTATCGCCCGCATTATGATATGTATCGCCTGATGAATGAGGTGGACGATCTGCTGCAACAGGTGCTGGAGTGCCAGCCGGCGGAATCGCTCTCTTATCAGCAGGCGTTTATTCGTCATCTTGAGATCGATCCGCTGTCTGCCGATAAGGCGCAGCTGCGTGAAGTCGCCGAGAAGCTGGGCGTGGGCGATTTGGCGAATGCCGAAGAGGATCGCGATACGCTGCTGCAGCTGCTGTTTATGCTGGGCGTGGAAACGAAGATTGGCCAGGATAAGCCCGCCTTTATCTACCATTTCCCGGCGACGCAGGCCGCACTGGCGGAAATCAGCACCGAGGACCATCGCGTAGCGGAGCGGTTTGAAGTCTATTTCAAAGGGATCGAGCTGGCGAACGGTTTCCGTGAGCTGACCGATGCGCGCGAGCAGCGCCAGCGCTTTGAACAGGATAACCGCCGTCGCGCCGCGCGCGGCCTGGTGCAGCAGCCGATTGACAATAATCTGCTGGCCGCGCTGGAACACGGTATGCCCGCCTGCTCCGGCGTTGCGCTTGGCGTTGACCGCCTGGTTATGCTGGCGCTGAAGGCGGACTCGCTGAGCGAAGTTATCGCTTTCCCGGTTGATCGCTGTTAAACGCCGCCGGCAGGCACACGATTAACGGCCTGCCGGAAAGCCATCAACGCTACAGCCCGCCTGATTTAAAGGTATGCGACGCGGGCGCGCCGTTACTGGCCGGCTTCCGCTTCGCCGCCGTCTCCATACGTACCTGGAACGGCGGGAACGGCATCTCAATATTATATTCGCGGAAGCCCTGCAGGATCAGCTGGTGCAGCTCATGACGCAGCGGCATACGATGCCCCATCTCCGCCGCATGGATGCGTAGCTCAAACAGTTGGATCCCCTGCTGTAAATCCACCAGGAAAACTTCCGGCGCGGGCGTATCCAGCACATAGTGACAGCGTTCACAGGCGCGTTGCAAAATTGCCGTAACCTGCTCGCTGTCTACGCCAGCCGGAGCCGGCACGGTAAGCACTACGCGCGTTACCGAATCGGAAAGCGACCAGTTAACGAACTGCTCGGTAATAAACGCCTTATTTGGCACGATAATTTCTTTGCGATCCCAGTCGGTAATGGTGGTCGCGCGCGTATTAATGCGCGTAATGCTGCCGGTCAGATCGCGGATGGTGACCGTATCGCCAATGCGGATCGGCTTTTCAAACAGGATAATCAGGCCGGAGATAAAATTGGCAAATATCTCCTGCAGGCCGAATCCCAGCCCCACGCCCAGCGCCGCTACCAGCCACTGCAGTTTAGACCACTCGATGCCGATCATTGAGAAGCCCATCAGGCCGCCAATCAGCAACAGCAGGTACTTGGTTAGCGTAGTGATGGCGTAGCCGGTGCCAGGCGTCAGGTTGAGATGCTGCAACAGCGCCAGCTCCAGCAGGGCGGGCATATTACGTACCAGCTGCGTGGTAATAATAAAAATCAGGATCGCAATCAGCACTGAGCCAAGCGTAATCGGATGCAGGCTTTCCACGCCCTGAACCGTACTGCTGACGTCCCATAGCCGAATATTTTCCAGGAAAGCGAAGGCCGAATGGATTTCAGACCACAGCACAATCACGGAAAGCAGGGCGATCAGCGTCAGAATCGAACGCACCAGACGCAGCGACTGGGCGCTAATGGCGTCCAGATCGATAACCGGTTCGTCAATTTCTATGGCGTCAGCCGTTTGTGCGCTGGTTTCCTCTTCTCCGCGCGCGCGGTGCGCCAGCATTTCAGCACGACGCTGGCGCGCACGATCAAAGGCGATGCGGCGGCGCTGAATCAGCATCCAGCGACGAATAATATGGTAAATCACCAGCAGCAGGAACCAGATGGCAACCGAGGTCTCCAGCCGCGCCAGCAGCGCCTGGGCCGTGGCCAGATAGCCGATGCAGGAGGCCAGCGCCGCCGCCAGCGGAATACAGATCAGGATATTCCAGAAGATCCGGTTAATAACGTTGTCACCGCTGCCTTCCCTATCCAGATAGAGCGGAATACCGGCGCGTTTCAGGCTGACGGTGACCAGGCTCAGCGCGCCGCAGATAAGAATAAAACAGAGACGTCCCAGCGTGGCGGAAAACTGGCGATCCTCCAGGTTAGCGAAGGTAATCAGCAGCATGATCAGCGGGACAATCAGGCCGATAGAGAGCGAGTAGTAGCGCATCGCACGCGCTACCCGCAGCTGAGGCCAGCGGAAATGGATAACAAACAGCCCGTTAGATCGCGCAAAGGCGGCGCTGATCATAAAGACCCACAGCAGCGGCAGCGTGGCGGTGACGCCATCGCCAATGGCGACCGCGACCGGATAAGGCCAGGCATGTTGCAGGCCAAAGCCGAACGCGGCCCACAGCACCGGTAAGGGTAGGGCAACCAGAATAGACCAGAAAACGGTGCGCAGCGTCAGGGTGAAGTGATCCTGCGTCACCTTGCCTACGCGGCTGGCGGCGCGAGCCAGAAAAGCGTTGTAATGGCGACGCGAGCTAATACTGAAGCCAACCAGCAGCAGCGCGCCCAGAATCGGCAGCACGGTTTCACGGCTGGTGACCATCATCATCAATGCGCCGCCCAGCTGGCCCAGCGTATCCAGCGATAGCAGCTGCGTCAGGTCACGCGCTACTTCCAGCGGATAGCTCAGGCTCAGCGGATTCACGTCGGCGGTCCAGAACAGGTAGCGATGGGTGGCTTCTTTAATTTCACCCAGCGCATCTTCCAGCTGGCTGTTCGCGACCTTCAGCTTCGTTACTTCCAGAATCAAGGTATCGCAGCCGGAGATCAGCGAGCTGAGCAGTTCACGCTGGGTTTTTATCTGGGCGTCCAGAATGCGGTTTTGCTCACTGGTCAGCGGTTCGCCGTTTTCCTGCTTCAGCTGGCGCAGCTGCTGTTGCTGGTTCAGTAGATCTTCATAATGCAGGCGCTGCACGCGCAGCTGTCCCATTTCACCGTCCAGCTGCTGCGAGCCAGGCATTTCCGGCAGGCGCGCTACCTGCGCGCGCAGCGCCTCGCCGAGCAAATTAGACGCGCCAAGCCACTGTGACTGCTCGCGGATGGTGCTGAGCGCCTGACGTACCTGAATGGTTTGATTGGTGGCCTGACGCTGTTGGGAAGCAATCAGATCGAGGCGCTGCGCCTGTTGATTCAGCGCGGTGGAAAGTTCGCGGTTAACGTGAAACTGTTCGGTGATCGACGCGGGCAAATCGCCGCTGTTTTCCGCCAGCCGTTCCGTACGCGCCAGCGCCAGCTCCGCTTCGTGCTGGCGCAGGCTGTTTAACTGATTGCGCAGCGCCTGTAGGTAATCGTCCAGCTGCTCCGCTTTTTTCTGATGCACTTCGGCGCGCATCCGCGCCAGTTCCTGGCGATTATTCGCCGACAGCTGCGCCAGCTCCAGCGCATCAACGTGAGCTTTTAACGCCGCCGACTCTGCCTGCCGTGCATAATTTTGCGCCAGGGCAAGGGCGCCTGACGCGGCGGACGGCGCCTGTAAACCGCGCTCGCTTTCGCTTAGCGCACGTCGCGCTTCGGTTTGCTGTTGCGGTAGCTGGCCCAGTGAATCGCTGATCTCTCTGGCGCGATCCTGCTCCTGCTGCGCCTGGCGTCCCTCTTCCAGCAGCTGGCTGCTGATTTGCAGGATCTCCTGATCCAGCTCAGCGCTGCTTATGCCGCTGCGTAGCGAGCGCGCACTATCATTCAAACCGGCAATCTGCTGGCGCAGTTCACGCGCCAGCTTAGGAAAATCATCAATTACCTGCTGATATTGCTTCGCCCGCTCCAGCGACTCGTCGCGCGCGTTCAGAAAGCTTAACGCCGATTCCAGCGTTTGCAGCAGTTCAGCCTGAGCGGGAGTGGGCCTGGCGGATTTCGCCTGCTCCAGCTCCTGGCGCACCTGCGCCGCGTCAGGCACGCTGGCGGCGAAGGCGGACAGGCTAAAAAGAGAGACGAAAATAAAACAGAGGATCAGGCGCACGCTAAAGTCTTATGAATGATGTAAAACGGTTTCCGCATCGGTACGCTGCAGCGCCATAGCCATCGGCTGGCCAAGACGCGTTTTGGTTTCGGCCTCCAGGCTTTCCGCCAGCTTAATACGATCCGGTGCGAACAGATTAATAACGGTAGAGCCGAGCTTAAAGCGACCCATTTCCTGACCTTTCAGCAGCACAACCGCGCCTTCCGCATCGGCGCCTGGCCAGCTCCAGCGTTTAATTACCCCTTCACGCGGCGGCGTAATGGTGCCCGCCCATACGGTTTCAATACTGCCGACAATGGTGGCGCCGACCAGAATCTGTACCATCGGGCCAAATTCGGTATCGAAATAGCAGATAACGCGTTCGTTACGGGCAAACAGGTTAGGAATATTGCGGGCGGTTAGCGGATTCACTGAATAGAGATCGCCCGGCACGTAAATCATTTCGCGCAGGATACCGTTGCAGGGCATATGCACGCGGTGATAATCACGCGGCGCAAGATAGATGGTGGCAAATTCACCATCGCGGAACTGAGCCGCCATCTGACGATCGCCCGCCAGCAGCGCTTCCAGTGAATAATCGTGGCCCTTTGCCTGAAAAATAGTTTCGCCTTCAATATGGCCCAGCTGGCTAATTGCGCCATCGGCCGGCAAAACCAGCAGGTTTGCATCGGCATCAATCGGACGCGCTTCGTCGCGCAGCGGGCGGACAAAAAAGTCATTAAAGGTGCGATAGCTGGCGGTGTCCGGCTTTTGCGCTTCGGACATATCGACCCGGTAGAACCAGACAAAAATATCAATCACTGCTTTGGTCAGCCAACCGGCACGCTTGCTGGCCGCCCAGCCAGCCAGCTCGGTGAGCCACTTTTTAGGGAGCAGATGATTCAGGCCGAGTTTAATTGAATCCAACACGTTAGCCTCCTGGCTTAATCACACGACGTTGAAGAAAAAGGGGGCGAATTGTAGCAGCGACAGCCCGTTTAGGCTAACGCGTCGATGATGCCATAACTGCAGCATTAGTCTTCGCTGCTACCGAAGTTTTTACGCGTTTTTACCTGCGCCATGCTCTCCAGAATACGGTGATAATTTTCGAAGCGGGACTCATCAATGATCCCGTTTTCTACGGCTTCACGGATTGCACAGCCCGGATCGTTATCATGCTTGCAGTCACGGAATTTGCAGCCGCCTAAAAACTCACGGAATTCGACAAAACCCTGGGTGATTTGTTCCGGCTCCAGATGCCACAGACCAAATTCGCGCACGCCAGGTGAATCGATCACGTCGCCACCGTGGGGGAAATGATACAGGCGAGCGGCGGTGGTGGTGTGCTGGCCTAAGCCGGAGGCGTCAGAGACATCGTTGGTCAGGATCGTTTGGTCGATTAACTCCAGACCCAGCAGCGCGTTAAGCAGGCTTGATTTCCCCACGCCCGACTGACCGGCGAAGATACTGATGCGTCCGGTTAGCGCGGCTTCAAGATCGGCAAGGCCCGCTTTTTCGTAGCTGGAAACCATCAGCACGCGATAACCGATATGCCGATAAATATCCATCTGCTTATCCACAAAGGCGCGGCCTTCATCATCCAGCAGATCGGTTTTATTCAGTACCAGCAACGGCTCGATGCCGAGCGTTTCACTGGCGACCAGGTAACGATCGATAATATTCAGCGACAGCTCCGGCACGATGGCGGAAACAATAATGATCTGGTCAATATTCGCCGCAATAGGTTTGATGCCGTCATAAAAGTCAGGACGCGTAAGCACCGTACGGCGCTCGTGTACCGCTTCTACAATGCCTTTTACCGTTGCGCCGCCTTCGACGCCCGGACGCCAGAGAACGCGATCGCCGGTAACCAGAGAGCGAATGGTGCGGCGGATATTGCAGCGGTGAACCTCTCCCGCGCTATCTTCAACGTCCGCATGCATGCCGAAGCGGCTAATGACGATGCCATCCTGCGCTTCACCAAACAGGCTGTCATCTGGTTCAGGCTTATCCGCACGCTGTTTTAATCGACGTTCGTGGTTAGCGTTGACGCGACGCTGCTGGCCTTTAGACAGTTTATTTTTACTCACTCTTCCTCACAGGGATTCCGACGGTTTCGCCTTGTCAGGCAAAACGTCTATGATACACCCTGGGCTGAATTACGGCGAGCGACGCGGAGTGGCTTTGCGCGGTCGGTTCCCGTTCAGCCAGATAAACCAGACTGCCAACTGCGGGATAAAACCATGAGCGGAAATGAAAACAACCTTATCTGGATCGACCTGGAAATGACCGGGCTGGATCCGGAACGCGATCGTATTATTGAAATTGCGACGCTGGTAACCGATGCCAACTTAAATATCCTGGCGGAAGGGCCGGTGCTGGCGGTGCATCAGAGCGCTGAACAGCTGGCGCTGATGGATGACTGGAACGTGCGCACCCATACGCAGAGCGGGCTGGTGGAGCGCGTCAAGGCGAGTCAGTACGGCGATCGCGAGGCGGAACTGGCCACGCTGGCGTTTCTGCGCCAGTGGGTGCCCGCTAACGCTTCGCCGATTTGCGGCAACAGCATTGGGCAGGATCGCCGCTTCCTGTTCAAATATATGCCGGAGTTGGAAGCGTATTTCCACTATCGTTATCTGGATGTCAGCACGCTGAAAGAGCTGGCGCGGCGCTGGAAGCCTGAGATTCTGGCCGGCGTTAAAAAAGCGGAAACGCATCAGGCGCTGGATGACATCCGTGAGTCGGTCGCGGAACTGGCTTACTATCGCAGCCATTTTTTACAGCTGTAGCAGCACGGGCGGCTAAAAAAACGACATTCTGCCGCTAAAATCAGCAAATGCATCGAAAGCGCAAATTTTTGCCCTCCAGGGCTTGCAGGGCAAAAGTTTTCTCGTATAATGCGCTCCCCGTACCGATGAAGTTTTTAATCGGCTACGATTGCGGGAATAGCTCAGTTGGTAGAGCACGACCTTGCCAAGGTCGGGGTCGCGAGTTCGAGTCTCGTTTCCCGCTCCAAAATTTGAAAAGCGTTGAAAAACAGAACGTCCTAATCAAGGATTTCAAGTTGCAACCAGGCGGCAACCGAACGAATCCTCAGAAGCTTACTAAAGTAAGTGACTAAGGTGAGTGAAGGCAGCCAGCGGCAGCTTGCAAGACGAAGATTATGCGGGAATAGCTCAGTTGGTAGAGCACGACCTTGCCAAGGTCGGGGTCGCGAGTTCGAGTCTCGTTTCCCGCTCCAAATTTTGAAAACTGTTGAAAAACAGAGAAGTCCTGACCAGGGATTTCGAGTTGCAACCAGGCGGCAACCGAACGAATCTTCAGACGTTTACTAAAGTAAGTGACTAAGATAAGTGAAAGCAGCCAGCGGCAGCTTGCCAGACAAAGATTATGCGGGAATAGCTCAGTTGGTAGAGCACGACCTTGCCAAGGTCGGGGTCGCGAGTTCGAGTCTCGTTTCCCGCTCCAAATTTTGAAAAACAGAGAAGTCCTGACCAGGGATTTCGAGTTGCAACCAGGCGGCAACAGAACGAATCTTCAGCAGCTTACTAAAGTAAGTGACTAAGGTGAGTGAAAGCAGCCAGCGGCAGCTTGCCAGACAAAGATTATGCGGGAATAGCTCAGTTGGTAGAGCACGACCTTGCCAAGGTCGGGGTCGCGAGTTCGAGTCTCGTTTCCCGCTCCAGTTTCATCACGCGTTGCCCTTATTTCCCCCTCCGCTGTTCAATCGCTTATCATCCCTGTTTGATTGTCGTTATGTTTCTGTCAGGCATTGTCCTGAGCGCTTTATTCATCCGCTTTGACTAATCCAACCTTATGGATCTTCTGTCCGCTGTCCGTTCAACGCGGAATGGCATTATCCTGACGGCGATGCATAATAAAATACCGTTTGCGCAATGTTGCCATCGGCAAACGGTACGGTAGCTTTCAGCGCGTTAAAAAAATAGCGTTGCCCTACCGGGAAAAAATCTTGCGGGTAAACTCTTTCCAAAACGGCTGCGTAGCTTTCTTAGTTTGCGCCGATAATTCAGGCGGCTCTTTTTCATTCACTTCCACAATAATCACGCTTTTATTTATTATCCAGCCGCTACGGGGTTGGGTGGAGATAATATTTTCAAGGCCGACCAGTTGAAAATTTTTACGTATCTCCGAGATGGTCTGGTAAAGCGTATTCGGCGTCGCATCTTTACCATGATATTCCCAGCCAGCCTGATACAGTTGCTGATGCGAAACGGTCTGTCCCGCATTTTCTATTAGCGTTAATAAACAGCGTGAAGCCGTATTATAAAGGATAAACTTTTTTTCTTTATTGAGTGTGGCGATGGTCCTTTGCTCAGGTAGAAAGATAGCTGTTCCGTTTATAATAAATGTCTTACTTGAATTTATTCCCATGATTTAAGTATTCCTTCCAAATAATTTATAATAATGTTCTTGTTTGTGCTGTGTTTATAATAATCCGACAGGCTGGATTTATGTTGTTAACCATTAAGTTATGCTTAATATTATTGGCAAAGATTTATCAGCGCCCTATACTTAAGTATTGTTCTGATAAGCAAAGTCAGCATACGCTATTTATATTGGCATCTTTTTTTAAAGTAACTATAGGGATTTGTCTTTTTTTAAAACTCTTTTATTACTCTGTATTAATTTTCCAGGGCTATTTTCTATGGCAGGATAAGGGCAGGCAGCTTCATTGCTCTGACTTAACCTTCTGGCGCAGTTTGTCGAGCGGCTTTTATGTCTGTCGTTTCGGTTGCGCGTATCGCAGGTTATCGCCAGTAGCGAACCAACAGAAAGGGGCGGGCGGTGCGATAGCGTGGAAATATCGTTGTTAAATGAGCCTGTTACTCTTAACTAAGCTTTCATTATCCATAAAGCTACGCGGCAAGATATTTGCACCGGTATAACCTTATCTTGTTACAGTATTACCGTCCCTCTACAGGCTTAAGATGTCGGAACTGGCGCCTGTGCAAATAAAGCATCTTATTTTATCTTTATTTAAGTTTGTTTGAGTGGAGAGGCGTAGACGGATACGTTATTTTAGTGAGTGACAATCCCCGTCAGGGTCATACCTGGGCAGGCTACGACCAGACCAGGATAATCGATCATAAATAGCGCTTTACAGAACTAATAACTGGGGATGTTATTTCTTTATGTATGCTTATGATGTTTTATTTTTTCCTTAATATGAAGTAGACGCGCGTAGGTCGCATTAAACATTACAGGGATTAATAAATTCAAGGGAAGGAAATGAATAAAAAATTAATGGCGCTGCTGGTTGGTGGGCTTTTTGCCGCGCAGGTGGGTTTGACACATGCAGCAGAAAATCGTGTCGTAAGTTATTTAACCATGTGGACAAGCTATAGCGAAACGGAACTGACAGAGAAGATACCAGCGTCCAAAGCCGATACTTTCCTGCTCTCCTTCGGTGAGTGGGCAGCTGATGGTAAGCTCAGTTTCTCTGAGAATGCCTTAACGATACCGGCATGGGATGCTTACTATCTACCGACGCCTTATGTCAGCTGGACGACGTTTAAATACGATCATCCCGATAGAAAAATAATGGTCGCATTCGGCGGGCAAACTTATGAAGGCATCTGGAGCCATCTTGATAGCCCAGAACAGCGCGAAAAGATTGCTCAGAGCCTGGCTTCCCTACTGAAAAAACCTTTCCCTGTCTATAAAAAGAATATGACACTGGATGAGGTCGTTGGGGAATGTCGTCAGGTGGAGTGGGATCAAACCTGTAATTTAGGTTATTACCAGTACGCGGGCGATATCTACCTGGACGGTATTGACTTTGACTTTGAAAAAGCCGAGCGTTTAACCGCAGAAGAAAACCAGAACCTGCTGGCGCTGACTACCCGTCTGCGTGAATTAGTCGGCGATAAGAAACTGCTTAGCCTGACGACTTACCATGTTGGTGCCGATCCAGAAAACTGTGCCGATCCGTCAGTAATGGAATACTGTTCTTTCATCGAGCCAGAGCGTTCTATACACCACGGTGAAGTCACTCAGCTGCTGAAAGAGAGTAAAGGCCTGTTCGATTTTTTCAACGTAATGACCTATGACGCGGGTAAAAATTTCCGCTATCAGGTAGCGCTGGAAAACTATGCTAACGCCATCGGTGATAAAAGCAAAATACTGGCAGGAGCCACGATCAACCAACAGTGGGGGCCAGAAGCCAGGTTTGTTGATACCGAGGAAAATAATCTGCGCGCGCAGCCTGGCAGGCAAAAAACGGCTATGGCGGTATCTTTGTCTGGACGTTAGGCCACTCAACGGAGAATCTGCCGTTAACCGCTCAGGTTGAATATGTCGGGCGTATTGCCGATGCGGCAGCCTCGGCGTTATCCAGTGACGTTAAGCCAGACGATAAGGCAGAGGAGAATATGGTCGAAGCAATCGACCTGGCTATTCCTGATACGTCTAAAGGCCCGATCCTCTCCTGGGTTGATTACCAGAAGGGAGGCGAAACCCGTCTGTATACCACCGTTAATGACATGAAAAGTCATTATGTCATCAAGCTGAATGGTCAATATGTTTACTCCGTTGATAACGGTAAAGCTTACTACTCTTACAAGATTGAAAATGGTAATAGCGTAAATACCATCATTCATCAGTTTACCCCCGCTGAGTTTAAAGCTGGCGATCTCTTAACCCTGCACAAGGGAAGCCACGGTAACGCTCTGCAAACACTCATCATTAGCGATAAGGTGCGCTATAACGAAGATGATGCTGTTGTGATGGTAAGCACCTTCGCCGATAGCGGAAAGGTTGCTGTTACATTGAAGGAAGAATTTTATCGCAAAGCTAACCGTTATATAGTTCGCCTCAACGGGGAAAATATAATAGAGAGCTTTAAAGGCAAAGCTTATCATTCTGCCGTTGATAAGGCGTCTAATCCTGGTGAGATCGCTATTTCTGCCAAAGTAAAATTTAAGCCTGGCGATAAAATAGAAGTTTTGCGCGCTAGCGGAAAACCGGGCGTACCGAATTATTCATCCAGCGTTATTCATACTTCCTACGTTCCAGATGGGGTTAAGTAAGGTTAATTTATGATACCAGCCCTGTTGGTGAATGCTGGCAGGGCTTTGTTTCCTGCGTAAACGATGAAAAGATGGGTTGAATGAGTGGGTAAAAGATTAATTCAGAAATTATATTATCTGCGCGGCTCAGCGCCTGATGGGCTGTTTCCCTGTTTAACGAGCGCATTATGTGTTAGCGCTATAATATTAATGATGCTTAACAGCTATAACGATTACCGCTATCAGCTGCGTAAAACTATCAATGATGAAGCGCTGGCCGAGCAAAAGCTAAGCGTACCGACGCGGGTAGATAACGATCTGCTTCTCTTACAGAAAAGCGTTTCCGGTATGTTTAAACCTCAGCATCGTCCATCGACATTAACTGAAGAGCAAAAAAAGAGTCAGCGCTATGCATTGTCGGCTAATAATTTAACCGACGACTTCTATCTGTCTTGCCCGCCAGCAAAGGTTGCCGCGCGCGTGATTGGCCTGGTGAGCGGGGATAATAAAAGTAAAGACATAGCCGTTATCAACTACCAGGGGAAAGAAGAGAGCTATAGCGTTTCTGACTCATTAGATGGAATAATTAACATAGTACGAATTTTCCCTGATCGGGTAATAGTTAATGTCCGCGGCTATTGTGCCGCTTTATTGATGGATTAATTAGCCTTGCGCAGCGGCCGTGTAACGTGTCAATGTAAAAGTATCATCCCGGATATTATTGCGTCGGGAACATAAGTTAAAATGCAGGGATTGCAATTGAAAATTTATAAATATCTAAAAATAATCGCTTACTTATGGTTGCCGATGGCGGGATGCCAGACGGTTTACGCAGAATCCTATAGCGTTAATTTTCAAAGCGTCGATATTAAAGAGTTTATTAATACCGTCAGTAAGGTGCTGAATAAAACGATTATTATTCAGCCAAATGTTAAAGGCACCGTGACGGTACGCAGTTACGAATCCCTTGATCCTGAACAATATTACCAGTTTTTTCTTAATGTACTGGATGTGCATGGCTACAGCGTTATTGATGAGGGTAACGACGTTATTAAGGTTGTGCCTGCGCAGCTGGCAAAAGGAAGCGCTTTTTTTGTAGATGAAAATAGCAGTACGGGTGATGCCTTAGTCACCCGCGTGGTTCAGGTGAAACATATGGCGGTGCGCGATATAGTACCGGCATTAAACAAAATCAATTTAAACAATGAAATATTAATCAGCAGTTTTGAGCAATCCAATACGCTGTTATTAACCGGAAAAATGACGGTAACCCGTCGGCTGATCGAAATTTTAGAGCAGGTCGATCGCGAAGAAGATAATGGTATCTCGCTGTTTTCCCTGAACCATGCCTCCGCCACTGACGTCGGCCAGCTGGCGCAAAAAATGATTAGCGATGGCCCCGGCGCTGAAGGATCGGTGGCGCATAAGCCCCGTATCATTATTGATGAACGCACTAACAGCCTGTTAGTCGCAGGGAGTAAAACCTCTCGCGATTACATTTCTAATATCATTCATCAGCTGGACCGATACCATGACCAGCAGGGCAATACTCAGGTTATTTATCTCAAGTACGCGCAGGCTAAGCCGCTGGCTGAAATTCTTTCCGGCGTCAGTGCCAGCCTTGAGGGTGGCGTTAACACCGTGAAATCCGCCGAGCCGGCCCTAATGAAAAACACCACCATTAAGGCTGATGAGCAAACCAACTCGTTGATTATTACCACCAGTCCGGCGCTGATGGCGGAACTTAAAAAGGTGATCGAGCGTCTTGATATTCGCCGGGCGCAGGTGTTGGTTGAGGCGATTATCGTTGAGCTACAGGATGCGGAAGGCCTGAATCTTGGCGTGCAATGGTTTAATAAACATGGGGGCGGCACTAACTTTCCAGATAATAACGGCTCGGCAATCAACCTGGCGAAAAACAATTCGTTGGCGGAAGTGATTAAGGGAATGAGCGGGCTGGCGCTTGGATTTCACAATAATAACTGGGCGGGATTGCTGAATGCGCTTAAGACTAACAGTAACAACGACATATTAGCGACGCCGAGCATTGTCACGCTGGATAATATGGAAGCTGAATTTAACGTTGGGCAGGAAGTGCCGGTACTAACCGGATCGCAAACCACCAATAGCGACAATATTTTCAATACGGTTGAACGAAAAAATGTCGGTATCAAGCTTAAGGTCAAGCCGCAAATTAACCAGGGCGATTCGGTGGTGCTGAAAATAGAGCAGGAAGTCTCCAGCGTCGCAGATGCCTCTAACAGTGCGACGGAAGGGCTGGGCGCCACCTTTAATACGCGAACGATTAACAATACGGTATTAGTCGGCAGCGGTGAAACGGTAGTGGTTGGCGGACTTCTGGATACTACCCAATCCGATGTGCAGTCGAAAGTGCCGCTGCTCGGCGATATTCCGCTTGTTGGCGAATTATTCCGCAGCACGACGACGAAAAAAGTGAAGCGCAATCTGCTGCTGTTTATTCGGCCTACGATTATTCGTAGCGGTGAAAATTACGGGCAGCAAACGTTGCATAAGTTCGCGCAGTTTGAGGCGCTTCAGCCTGAACGCAAACAGCCACTGGCATTGCCGACGGAGCTAACTGAATTAGCGCCTGCGAACGATAAATCCCTCACGTTTAAGCAGGTAGCAGGGCAAATTGCGCAGTTCAACCAGTATGGAAAGCATACTGATGAACAGAAATGAAACCCTGGTGCCCTTTGGCTGGGCCAGACAACACGGCGCGCTGGTGAGCTGGCAGGATAGCGAGGCGGTAATTATTTATCGCGAAGGTAGCGCTATTAGCACGCTAATCGAAGTCCAGCGCTGTTTCCCTGCTGCGCAGCGCCTGTTGCCGGTATCAGCCGAGATATTTGAAACGCGCCTGGCCGAATGCTATCAACAGACCGGGCAGGCGAGTCAGGTAATGGCCAGCATGGGCAACGAGCTGGATTTTTATACGCTGGCGGAGGAACTGCCGGTAAACGGCGACCTGCTGGAAAGCGAGGACGACGCGCCGATTATCCGTTTGATCAATGCCATGCTGAGTGAGGCGGTGAAAGAGGGCGCGTCGGATGTGCATATCGAGCCGTTTGAAAAACGCCTGCTTATTCGCTTTCGTATCGATGGCGTCTTGCACAATGTGCTGGAGCCTCAGCGTCAGCTTGCGGCTTTGCTGGTGTCGCGTATTAAGGTGATGGCAAAGCTGGATATTGCCGAGAAGCGTATTCCTCAGGATGGACGTATTCCGTTACGCATCGGCGGCCGCGCGATAGATGTGCGTATTTCCACCTTGCCCACCCAATACGGCGAGCGGGTCGTGATGCGTTTACTGGATAAGCAGAGCGTTAAGCTTGATTTACGCTATTGCGGTATGTCATCCGCCTGTCTGGCAGGCGTCAATAGTCTGGTCACCCTGCCGCACGGTCTGGTGCTGGTAACCGGGCCGACAGGATCGGGGAAAAGCACCACGCTCTATGCCGCGTTAAACGCTATCGACCGCACCGATCGCAATATCATGACCGTTGAAGATCCGGTGGAATACGAACTGGATGGCATCGCGCAAACCCAGGTAAACAGCAAAGTGGATATGTCATTTGCTCGTGGCCTGCGGGCGCTGTTACGTCAGGATCCGGATGTCGTCCTGGTCGGCGAAATCCGTGATAGCGAAACGGCACAGGTAGCGATTCAGGCTTCCATGACCGGGCATTTGGTGCTCTCCACGCTGCATACCAACACCGCCGTCGGCGCGCTTACGCGCCTGCAGGATATGGGCATTGAGCCTTTTTTATTAGCCAGTTCGCTGCTGGGCGTTTTGGCGCAGCGTCTGGTACGCACGCTGTGCCCGGAATGCCGCCAGTCGGCTCCCGCGACGCAACAGGAACGCGCGCTTTTGCAGCAGCAGGATCCTCAGCTCATGCTGTATCGGGCGGTGGGATGTCCACACTGCAAACAGACCGGCTATCGGGGGCGTACCGGCATTCATGAGCTGATTATTATCGACGCCACCCTGCGCGATTTATTGATACAGGGGAAAAGCGAGCAGGAGATGGAAACGTACCTGCATCGCACCGGCAGCAGCCTGCGTCAGGATGGCTTCGAAAAGGTCCTATCCGGCATTACCACGCTGGAAGAGATCTCCCGCGTAACCAGGGAGAGGTAACGTGGCGACATATCAGTATCAGGTATTAACGGCGGCAGGTAAGCAGCAGCAGGGCAGACTTGTTGCGGAAAATGTCCGTGATGCCCGCCAGCAGCTGCGTGAGAAAGGTCTGGTAGTGCTCATGCTGAAGGAGCAGGAAGCCGGACGTTTTCAACGGAGCAAACGGCTCTCAAGCCGCGATCTTGCCCTTGCGACGCGTCAGCTGGCGACGCTGGTAGCGGCAAGCTTACCGCTCGATCAGGCGTTACAGGCTGTCGCGCAGCAGAGTGAAAAAAAAGAGGTCAGGCACCTTTTTCAGCAGCTCAAAAACAGTATTACCGAAGGGCATTCGCTGGCGTCCGCCTTCGGCGCCTTTCCGGCGGTGTTTAATCGCATGTATTGCGCGATGATCGCCGCCGGCGAGCTATCCGGCCATTTACCGCTGGTATTGCAGCGGCTGGCGGTCTACGAGGAGCAGCGGCAAAAGCTAAAAGGGCAGCTGATGCAGGCGACTATCTATCCGCTGGTGTTAACGCTGGTTGCCTGCAGCGTGGTAACGATACTGCTTGTCGCCGTGGTGCCGAAAGTCGTTGAGCAGTTTATTACCATGAAACAGGCGCTGCCAGCGACCACGCAAATCCTGATTCTGATTAGCGACTTTTTACGCGCCTGGGGCGTGTGGATAGCATTAACCATCGGGCTGCTCGCGCTTGCTAACCGCTACTGGTTAAAAGAGCCTGGGCGATTGCTGAAACGGCATCAACAGCATTTAAGCTGGCCGATAATTGGCCGTTTAATCCGCGTGGTTAATACGGCGCGCTATGCGCGTACGCTGTTCATTCTGAACAGCAGCGCCGTTCCGCTGCTGGATGCGATGCGCATTAGCGCTTCAGTAATCAGCAATGAGTATGCGCGTCAGCTGCTAAGCCAGGCTGAGGAGAGAGTCAGAGAGGGCGAAAGTTTTTATCTGGCATTGCAAAAAACCCAGTTTTTTTCCCCCATGATGCTGCAAATGATTGCCGCAGGGGAGCAAAGCGGCAGGCTGGATGAAATGCTGGAGCGCTCGGCTGATTTGCAGGAAGAACAGCTATCGCAACAAATCACTCTCGCGCTTGGCCTGTTTGAGCCGGCATTAGTGATCGCTATGGCCAGCATCGTACTGTTTATTATCCTGGCGATTTTACAGCCGGTATTACAAATGAATGAAATGATTGGATAAGGAAATAATCATGAAATGCCGTAGGGAGCAAAACCGCAGCGCGCAGCGCGGCTTTACATTGCTGGAAATCATGGTGGTTATCGTGATTTTAGGCTTGCTGGCCAGCCTGACGATTCCACGCCTGATGGGAAGTAAACAGAAGGCGGATATACAAAAAGCCAGGAGCGATATTGCCACGCTGGAAAACGCGCTGGATATGTACAAGCTGGATAATTATCGTTATCCCACCAGCGAACAAGGACTTAACGCGCTGGTGAAAGAGCCGACCAGCGAACCGCTGCCCAAAAATTACCGTGCCGAAGGCTATATCCGCCGCCTGCCGCAGGATCCCTGGGGTAACGACTATCAGCTGCTTAATCCGGGCGAACATAGCGCGATCGATATTTTTTCATTCGGTCCCGGCGGCGAAATGCAGCCGGAACAGTTTATCGGCAACTGGCCTGATGAAAATTCGAACTGATCGCGCATATGCCAGGGGATTCACGCTGCTGGAAGTGCTGTGCGTCATCGCGCTGGTGGGAATGGCGAGCATGATGGTGATGCTCTCTATCCCGCACAACGGTCATCAGCGTCAGGATGAATACCAAAAGATTCAAACCCGGATAGCGCAGACGGCGCAGCAGGCGCAGCTTACGGGAGATGTTTACGGCTTTCGCCTGCTGCCTGATGGCTGGGAGATTGTGGTGCTGCGGCGCAACCAGTCGGCAGCTTCACTTCAACAAACGGAACAAAGCCCGGTTGCTGGCTATCACTGGCAGCTGGCCAGTTACGGCAGGCATGTCGTCAGGCATCAGCTGCCCGCAGATTTTCAGCTAACGCTGCTGACGGACACGCAGCGTTTCGATTCCGGTACGTCGGCGGATCCCGCTGCTGCTCCTCAGGTACTGTTTTTACCCGGAGGGGAAGTAACGCCATTTCGTTTTTATCTGCGGGATATTACTGACAGGCAGGCACAGGCGGTGCAACCGGTTATTCATATTAACGACCGGGGAATAATCGCTGAATCGGAAGGCCAAATTGCCGATACGCCGGGATGAATATGAAAGAGAAGGGAATGACATTATTAGAAGTGCTGGTAGCGATTTTTATTATTGCCGTTTCCGCCAGTGCCGTGGTGAGAATTGGTAGCCAGCAGGCTAATACGCTGAGCCACCTGCAACAGAAACAGCTGGGGATCTGGCTGGCGGATAACAAGCTGGTGGCGTTAAGCGAAAGTCGCACCGCCGTCAGCGCCAACTGGCGGCATGAAGAGACCATTATGGCCGATCGCCAATGGTTTGTTCGTTGGCGCAGCATCGACACAACCGATCCGCAGATCAATGCCCTGGTTGTTGAAGTCCGTAACGATAAAAAACAAAACAAACCACTGACGGCCCTACAAACCTATGTGAGCAGCAATCATGGCGAGCGCTAATCGATACCGCCGAACTCTGCAGCGCGGCTTTACGCTGTTGGAAATATTGATTGCTCTGGCGCTGACCGCTGGCCTGAGCCTGATGTGCTGGCAGGTGATGCACGGCGTGTTGTTAAACAGCGCGACGATAAAGCAACAGTCAACGCGGTTCACGCAGCTACAGTTTGCCGTCACCCTGTTGGAAAGGGATTTTAGCCAGGCGATGGTGTCCGCAACGCAGAGAAACCAGCTGACGGAGAGCGAAGCGGCCGCCAGGCAGGCGCTGTTAGCGGAAACGCAGGCGCATTTCCTGCGCCATAACTGGCTCAACCCCGGCGCGCTGTTGCCGCGCACCGAGCTTGAAGAAGTGGCATACCGGCTGAAGCAGGGCAGGCTGGAAAGATTAAGCTGGCGCTATCCGCAGCAGGGGGAAGATATGCCGCCTGCTATCACCACATTATTAACCGATACCGAATCCTTTCACATTTCTTATTATCGGGATGGGAAAGTAACGGATCGCTGGAATATGTTTAGCGCCTTGCCGGACAGCGTAAAGATTACTCTCCGGCTGACAGGCGTCGGCGAGATTCATCGTCGCATTATCGTAAAACCTACCGGTAAGGGATGAATATGTCGCGCCAAAAGGGAAGCGCTCTGCTGCTGGCATTGTTAATCATGGCGTTAATTACCGGCATCGCGGTAGTCACCGGCGATGACTTACAGCGGGCGCTGGTAAGAAATCAGACGCTGCAGTGGCAAACCGAAGCGAAGTGGGCGCTATCAGGCAATGAGGCTATTATTCTAAGCCAGCTGACCGGTCATCTGCCGTCGAGTAATGCGATACACCGGCCCGGTAAGATTGACGACATGATAATTGAATACCGTCTGCGGGATTTAAATAGCTGTTTTAATCTTAATGCGCTGCAACGCGTATCGCATCAGGCTGGATCTCAGCCGGTTGACGCCAGCGCCGAAGTTGTGGGAGCGCCGCCAAAAGCCGTTGAGCCGCCGCCGAAAACGGCAAAGAAAACGGCGGAAACCACGATGCCGCAGGCGAAAGAGCCTAATTCCGTTGCCGTATTTACACAGTTGGTGAAGTACGTAACGGGACTCGATAACGAGGCAGCGCAGCGGTTAACGCACAAAGTGGTGGAATGGGCTAATCCTGCGCCTTTGCTCGCCAGCGTCGATGGGCAGGCTGATGGGAAAAACAGGCTGCCCCCGATAATGGATATTAGCGAGTTACGTATTATCCCAGACCTTGAACTGACGCATTACCAGCAATTAAAGCCTTGGCTCTGCGTGCTGCCGGATACAGCGTTGAAAATTAATATTAACGCTCTGGAGGAGGCCAGCGCTCCGCTGCTGTCGGCGCTGACTATCGGTGAGCTAACAATAGATAAAGCCAAAACATTAATCCAAAGCCGTCCCGCGCAAGGATGGGATAAGCCTGAAGCAATAACCGCCTGGCTGACGGAAAATAATCAGTCATCAGCGGAGAAAATTATGCCGCTGTTAACGCTAACCGGTAATTACTTTTTACTCAGCCAGTGGGCGATGCGGGAAGAACAACGTTATGAGCTGCATTCATTAATAAAATATGACGGAAAAGATACTCATATTGAACAGCGTAAATACGGCATAAGCGGAATTAATTAAAACAAACGCAAAAGGGAATTTTGGATGCCTGGCCAATTATTTATCAGACCCTCCCTGTCAGTTAATGAGCGGGTTGAATGGCTGTACCAGACCCAGGGAGATGCGCCGGTTAGCGGCGAACTTACGGATATGACGCAGCTTAATAGGTTACAAACGTACGCTGCCGATGCCGAGGTCATTCTGCTGGTGCCTGGCGAAATGGTTATCTGCCTGCCCGCCGCTTTGCCGCTCATGGTTAAGGCAAAGCTGAATAAAAAGATGCTGAAGGCGCTGCCTTACCAGATTGAAGAGCAGATTATCGGCCCGGTGGAGGATCTGCACTGGACAGTGATCTCGTTTAAATCGCCTTATTATCTGCTGGGTATTAGCCAGCAGCAGCTACAGCAATGGCAAACGTTGTTTATTGAAGGCTTATTGCCATTGCATCGTATTATACCCGATAGCTTTTGTTTACCCGTTGCGCCTGATGAGGGCTGGAGTCTGTTATATGATAACCAGCGCTGCATTGTTCGGCAGCATGAATACCGCGGTCTGGTGCTAAAAGCGGGCTGGCTTGTACAGTTAGCGGGTTATGACCAGGTGCCGGTTGATGTTTACGGCAACGAGTTTTCTGCTACGCCGCCTGCGCGTTGGCAACATAAAGTACGCGGTGAAACGCTGGATATACTGGCGTATCACTCATTGCATTCGCACGTTAATTTGCTGGAAAAACCGTTACGTATCGCCGGGAAGCAAACACTGCCGGGATGGCGGATCGTGCCGGGCATAGCGGCGGCGGGGCTACTGGCTATCTGTATCGGACTGTTGTTAAGCGGCCAGAATTACTGGCAGCAGGCAGCCCGGCTGGAAGAAAAAAATATTCGCCTGTATCAGGCGCTGACCCATACGCAGAAAAAAATCAGTAATCCCCGTTTTCATCTGATGCAGCGCCTGAAAAGCAAAGCGGATCATAGTCCGCATTCTGATTTCAGACAGGTAATGCTAAAGATCGCTGAGGCCAGAAACCTGCATCCTGAGGTGACAATTAGCCGGCTACGCTATTCTGCGGCTGATAATTTACTGCAATTAACGGCTGAGGGAAAAGAATGGGAAGCTTTTTCCACTTTGTTGAACGCCCAGCCTGTTTATCAGCAAAGCGTTACCGGTGGTAATAAATCCTCCTTATTGCATGAGTAAATAATGATGAAACAACGTTTATTTCAGCGCTGGAGTGACTATTCAATACGGGAAAAGGTGCTCCTGGCGGTGCTGGCTGTTGCTGGCGTACTAATTCTGTGCTGGTTTGGATTACTGTCTCCATTGATGGATTATCAACAAAAGGGAAAAGAGAAAATGAATAAGGCGGTACAGGATTATTTATGGATGGCTGATAACGCAGCGCAATTTGATTTTATTTCTCCGGGAAAGGGAACAGAGGATCGCAACCTGGTACAGCGGGTTACGCAGGCGCTGAAAGAATATAAGCCAGAATTAACTATCGGCCCGGTGAACGAGCAGCAGCTGGAGCTGATTGGCGGCAGTGAACCCGTTGAATTTCTTCCGCTGATGCGCTTCTTAATTTATTTACAGGCTGACCAGGCTATCAAGGTAGATGAGGTCGATTTAGCTGCGGTAAAGGGTGACAGCAATCTGGTGCATATTAATAAGCTGATATTAAGCTGTGAAGCGAAAAGCATGTTGTGCAGGCAGGCAAAATAGATGGTGCTTGACGATATTTTTCTGGTATCGACAGCGAGCCTGCCGCCGTGGCTAGGGTGGAGTAGCCTGACAATTATTGGCCTGTGCGTGGGCAGTTTTCTTAACGTTATTATTTATCGTGTACCGTTGATGATCGCTGCGGCCGATCGTCTCTCCTCTACAGAGACAGGCGGCCCACAGGATATTCATCGCTTCAATTTATGGCTACCGGCATCGCATTGTCCACGCTGTCAACAAACGGTGGCATGGCACGATAATATTCCGTTAATCAGCTGGCTGTTATTACAGGCGAAATGTCGTCATTGTCGTCAGGCGATTAGTGGCCGGTATCCGACGGTTGAAGCGGCATCGCTCGTTCTGACGCTGGTGGCGGGATATTATTTCCCTCCGGGCGTCACGCTGTGTGGCGTGTTGCTGTTTGGCTGGCTATTGCTGGCGTTAACCGTTATCGATCTTGATTGCGGGCTGTTACCTGACTGGCTGACCTATAGCCTGCTCTGGAGCGGGCTGCTATTCAATCTGCACGATCGCTTTGTCCCTTTATCATCGGCGGTCATCGGTGCAGTGGCGGGTTATACGGTGCTTTGGCTGATTGTGATGTCTGCCAATCACGTCACCGGCAAACAGTGTATGGGCTACGGCGATTTGAAGCTAACCGCGGCGCTGGGCGCCTGGCTGGGATGGCAGGCGTTGCCCTTGTTACTGTTGCTGGCCTCTTCGTTAGGGGTGCTGATGATAGTGCTGCTTAATTTGCTGGCTAAGAAAAGCCTGAATACCGCTCTGCCTTTTGGTCCAGCCTTAGCGTTTAGCGCCTCAGTATTAATGGTCATGAATCAGCTGGACAACCTTTCTGGCTGGTAGGCTGGCATATTCAACGGCCGGTGCCTGGCGCGGCAGAATAACCACTAAATTAAGGAAGATTATGTTAATTAAACGATTATATTGCACCGCTGCGTTAATTCTGCTGCTTACCGGCTGCCAAAATTCAGTAAAAAAAGCAGAACAACCCGTGACGGTAAACGTTATATCGCCTGAAAGTCAGGTCAGCCAGCTGGCGGCCGTTGTTGCAGGCGGCGTTTACCTCAGGCAGCAATGTCAGGATCTCCAGGTGCCGGAGCGAGAGACTTTACTCTCACAGGTTATCTCTCTGGCGGAGCAGCGGGGCTGGGATGCATATAATAGCGTATATCTGATGCTGCCCAGCCAAAGCGAAATGTTTTACCAGGGCTTGCTCAACGATACAACCCCCTTATCTACCCAGTGTAAATTCTTCAAAAGCCATATCGGACCGTTAGTGGCAATGAAACAGGAAAAGCGTCCGGTTTATTAAGCCAGGACTGGAAAGACCGGAATGAAATCGCTTTGATGCCGTGCTTCAGTAAACCACTACACAGGCTATGGTGTCGGGCCGACAGGCGGCGGCGGCATGAACTACAAGGGAGTGCCGATGGTTAATGGTTACGTTGATACTCTTGATACCATTTATCGCGAAGAGGTTCAGCATAGCACCATTAATGTGGGTATCAATAAAGGAGAAGTGAACGGCGAGCTGAATACGGATGCGGATAAGATGTCTACCGTTACTGAAGATAAAAAAGTGGCCGGTAAGAATATCTCCTTTACGTTGGCTCCGGTTATGCCTTCTAAGAAAAAAACCGACAGTGCCGATCTACCATCTGTAACACCATCGAAACCGACAACGCCGACACAGCCCGCTAACACCTGGCCAACGGTAATACCGAGCAAGCCGATTATTACCAGCCCTGGCGGATCATCAGCCCTGGGCGGATTTACAGGAGCGGGTTCCGTGAAGCCAGTCGCCAATGCACCGGGCGGCGGCACGCGCTCGGATGTGACTCAGGCCGGTAAACCGAGTCGGTTATCTTCATCAACGCCAGCTGCGCCGGTTCAGTCTGTTAAATCCTCTTCCGGTAACAGCAGTAAAAGCGATGTCGCTGTTAAAGCCACGGGAATAGATACCCATAAGACGGAGATAAACACGACTGCTTTAGGGACAACGCCCGGCGTTGCCGGAATTTTTAAAGCAAGCCCGGCAAGCAACACACATTCACCGACGGCAGCATGGCCAGCTGTTCAACCGAACACCTCAATTGTTACCAGCATGGGATCATCAAGCATTCCGGGGCTTTTCAGTGGTAAGGGAAGTGCCAAATCGACGGCTGATGCAGGAAAAAAAATGGAGACCGTATCTGACACAGCGAAGAACCAAAAGTAATGACTAAGGACAGCCCCCTTTATATTGATACAGGCGGGCTGGTAACCAGAAGGACCTCAGCGTGAGAAGAGGTCCCTCCAGCCTGAGAAAACCGGGGAAATGACGGGTTAAATTTTTGCCAAAAAATTGGCTTGTATTTGCCTGACAATGCGTCCATAATCCGTGCCCTCTTCAGTACCAGCGAAGGGCGCGGATTAATCTTTAACGGCCTTATTCAGGATTTGCTGGGAAATTTGTTGCCGACTAACGGCAGCAGGCTGATCAATATCCTTACGGTAAAAACATTACCTCTTCTGCGAGATGCCAAAATGTTATCCACAGCGGTAAGCGGCGTCAGCTAAGCGAACAACGCATTTCGCCAAATGGGTTTAAACAGACTTATCCACAGGCTATGTTTATCTACAGCCGCACAGAGCCGTTATTGTTTACTTACATTATTACGGTAACTAACTGAAATATATAATTATGATAAGATTTCAATTTGTTATCGAGACCGCTTGCGCTTCCTGTTTCAGTTGAATGACAACGACTTTTTATTTTTATGCACAGCATGTGGAAAAGTCGGTGAGCTTACCGTGGGTGATTATATAAACAGTTACGCATCACGCGGCAGCCCTTTTTCAATAGCGCGCACCAGGCGTTTTTGCTGTGGCCGCTGCACTTCAATAGCATTCTCTGCCCGCTTAATCTTTTGCTGTTCCAGCGCCCAGGTAATATGTTCATCCAGCATGGCGTTTTCACCTAAACGGCTGGAAAGCGCAGCGATATTTTCCGCATCCCAGGGCGCATTGCCCAGCGCGACCGCAATATTGCGCAGCCAGCGTAAATGTCCGATACGGCGAATCGCCGAACCTTCAGTAATACGCAAAAATTTCGCTTCATCCCACGCAAAGAGTTCCGTTAGCGGCGGTGCATGCAGCGCGGCACGCGGGCTAAAGTCATCCTCATCGCTTAACTGAGCAAAACGATTCCACGGGCAAATCAGCTGACAATCGTCGCAGCCGTAAATGCGGTTGCCGATCAGCGGACGAAACGCTTCCGGGATCGCGCCTTCCAGTTCAATCGTCAGGTAAGAGATACAGCGGCGTGCATCGACCACATAAGGTTCAACAATCGCACCGGTCGGACAGGTGGTGATGCAGGCCACGCAGCGGCCGCACTGCTCCTCTTGTGGACGATCAACCGGCAGCGGCAAATCGATCAGCAGTTCGCCGAGGAAAAACCAGGAGCCAGCCTCACGGCTAAGGATAAGTGAGTGCTTACCTGTCCAGCCGAGACCCGCTTTGGCCGCCAGCGGCCGTTCCAGAAGCGGTGCTGAATCAACAAACGGGCGGAAATTTACCGCTTCGCAGCGCTCACGTATTAAATCGCCGAGCTTTTTCAGTCGATTGCGCAATACTTTGTGATAGTCGCGGCCTAAAGCGTAGCGGCTGACATAACCCAGACGGGGATTTTTTAGCGTGCTGGCAAAGGCGGCTTTCGCCGGTAAATAGTTCATCCGCACGCTAATTACGCGCAGGGTGCCGGGCAGCAGTTCATGCGGGCGGGCGCGCATCATGCCATGCCGCGCCATCCATTCCATCTCGCCATGATACTGCTTATCCAGCCAGGCCTGCAGACGCGGCTCTTCCAGGCTGAGATCGGTATCGCAAATGCCGACCTGCTGAAAGCCGAGCGATAATCCCCACTGTTTTATATCCTGAGCAAGCTGTTGAAGATCGAGAGGGTGTGACATGACTGACCATATTGAGAGAAAAAACGCCCGCAGTTTACCACACTCCGTCTGGCCTGCGCAGGCGCTGCGTCAGCTGGAAACCGAAGGCGCCGATCATCTTGGGATTACGCTTTATGAGCTGATGCTGCGTGCCGGTAGCGCCGCTTTTGATACTGTTTGCCAACGGTGGCCGCACGCCAGGCACTGGCTAATATTGTGTGGACACGGTAATAACGGCGGCGATGGCTATGTTATCGCGCGACTGGCGCAGGCGGCGGGATGTCAGGTCACGCTGCTGGCCTGTGACAGTAGCCATCCGCTGCCGGAAGAGGCGCAAAGCGCGCGTAACGGCTGGCTGGAGGCGGGCGGTGAAATACATGCGACGGATGCCGTCTGGCCGGAGCAGGTGGATATTATCGTTGACGCGCTGCTCGGCACCGGACTGAATCGGATGCCCGCTGCGCCTTACGATCGGCTGATTGAAAAGGCGAACCGGCATCCGGCACCGGTATTTTCTGTGGATATGCCTTCCGGTTTGGTCGCGGCCAACGGCAGCGCGCCGGGAGCCGTAATCGAAGCAGCCGTTACGCTGGCTTTGGTTGCGCTTAAACCTGGCCTGATAACCGGCAAAGCGCGCGATTATGTTGGACAGCTGCACTATCACGCGCTGGGGCTGGAGACGTGGCTTAGCGGCCAGCAGGCACCAATGGCGCGCTATGATGCGCAAGCCTTAACCCGTTGGCTACAGCCGCGCCGTCCGACGTCGCATAAAGGGGATCAGGGCCGCCTGTTGATTGTGGGCGGCGATCGCGGCACGGCCGGGGCGATTCGCATGACTGCAGAAGCCGCATTACGCACCGGCGCCGGCTTAGTGCGAGTACTCACCCACAAAGATAATATTGTTCCTGTCCTTAGCACTCGCCCGGAAATTATGGTGGATGAGCTAACCGATGAAGCGCTACAGCAACAGCTGGAATGGGCCGATATTATCGTTATCGGGCCGGGGCTGGGCCAAAAAGAGTGGGGTAAAAAAGCGCTGAGTCAGATAGAAAATTCTCAGAAACCGATGCTGTGGGATGCTGACGCGCTCAACCTGCTGGCATTCAATCCCGATAAACGTCAGAATCGCATCATTACGCCCCATCCCGGTGAAGCTGCGCGCTTGTTGAACCTGAAAACGGCGGAAGTTGAAAGTGATCGCTTACTTGCAGCTCAGCGCTTAGTAAAACGTTATGGCGGCGTGGTGGTTCTGAAAGGCGCGGGCACCATTATCGCCAGCGAAAGCGGGGAAATGGCGTTTGCCGATGTAGGAAATGCCGGCATGGCCTCGGGCGGCATGGGCGATGTGCTATCCGGCATTATTGGCGCACTGTGCGGCCAGCATCTGACGCTGTATGATGCTGCCTGTGCGGGCTGTGTCGTACATGGCGCGGCGGCAGACGCGGTGGCAGCGCGCTTTGGCACGCGCGGTATGCTGGCTACCGATCTGTTTTCCGCGCTGTATCAATTCGTTAATCCTGAGATGTTAAACAATAAAGCATGAATACCTGTGTTATCGCATTGCCTGACGAGGCGGCAACCCTCGCTCTGGGCGCCCACCTGGCCCGCGCCTGCGACAGCGCGGCGGTCATCTATCTTTATGGTGATTTAGGGGCCGGGAAAACGACCTTCAGTCGCGGCTTTTTACAGGCGTTAGGTCACCAGGGTAATGTCAAAAGCCCAACCTATACGCTGGTAGAACCTTATCAGCAGCTTGCCCGGCCGGTTTATCATTTTGATCTCTATCGTCTGGCCGATCCGGAAGAGCTGGAATTTATGGGCATTCGCGACTATTTCGCGGGCGATGCCATTTGCCTGGTAGAGTGGCCGCAGCAGGGCGCGGGCGTGCTGCCTGAACCCGATCTGTCGCTGACCTTAAGCTACGTAAACCAGGCGCGAGAAGCGAAACTGGCGGCCCATTCACCGCTGGGAGAACGCCTGCTCTCGCAGCTGCTAAACCATAAGGATCCCGCATAATGGCACGCATCAAGGTTATGCTGTTGATGCTGCTGTGCCTGTTATCCTCTACCACGCTGGCAGCCAACCTGTCTGATATTCAGGTATCGAACGGCGACAGTCAGGCAACGGTGACGCTAAGCTTTAATGGGCAGCCTATCTATGGCTTTTTCCCGTTGCATAACCCGGACCGCGTCGTGTTGGATATTCGCCAGTCCGGCGTGATTAAAGGTTTGCCGCTTAATTTTAGCGGCGATAACCTGGTCAAGCGCATCCGCACCAGCCAGCCGAAAGATAAACAGAGCATTCGCCTGGTTTTTGAATTGACGCAGCCGGGCAAAACGCGCGCGAAAACGCAGCGCAACGGCAGTGATTATAAGGTGGTATTTACGATTACCGGCAAGCCGGGCGGCGTTACGCGCGCGCCGGTCAGCACCATCGCGCCCGCGCCCGCTCAGCCGGCACATAATCCCTTTGACGGCAATCAGGTAACCGCGGTGTCCAACACCAACAGCCGCGTTGCGCCGGGCCAGAGCAACAGCGTTTCCAGCGATACGGTAATCGTCGCCATCGATGCCGGACACGGCGGCCAGGATCCGGGCGCTATTGGTATGAACGGTCTGAAAGAGAAAAACGTTACCATCGCTATCGCCCGTAAGCTGAAAGCCATGCTTAATGACGATCCCATGTTTAAAGGCGTGCTAACCCGCGATGGCGACTATTTTATCTCGGTAATGGGCCGTTCCGACGTGGCGCGCAAGCAAAACGCCAATCTGCTGGTCTCGATTCACGCCGATGCCGCACCAAACCGCAGCGCGCATGGCGCCTCGGTTTGGGTACTGTCAAACCGGCGTGCCAACAGTGAAATGGCCAACTGGCTGGAGCAGCATGAGAAACAGTCGGAGCTGCTGGGCGGAGCGGGCGATTTGCTGGCAAACAGCCAGGCGGATCCCTATCTGAGCCAGGCGGTATTGGATCTGCAGTTCGGTCATTCACAGCGCGTGGGTTATGATGCGGCGACTAAGGTTATTCAACAGCTACAGCAGGTCGGATCGCTGCATAAGCGGCGACCGGAACATGCCAGCCTCGGCGTGCTGCGCTCGCCGGATATTCCTTCACTGCTGGTTGAAACGGGTTTTATCAGTAACCCTGCCGAGGAGCGCCTGCTGGGCAGCAGCGCGTATCAGGAGAAGATTGCCGGGTCGATTTACCGTGGCCTGCGGAACTATTTCCTGACGCACCCGCTACAATCTGTCCCAAAGCAGGAAAACCGACCGTTGGCGCCTTCAACGGCGGTTGAAGTAGAAGCGAACAGCGCCAGTTCATCGGTAAGCTATACCGGCCCTGTCATGCGTCATGTGGTAAAGCGTGGCGAGACGCTGTCTGGCATTGCGGCGCACTACGGGGTTTCGATGACTGCGCTGGCGCAGCTGAACAACCTAAAAAAACAGAGCGTATGGGTCGGGCAGCGGCTTAAAGTGCCGACCAATGGCACGGTAAGCGCAGCGTCAGGCCGTGGTCCGCTGCGTCATAAAGTGGCGCGTGGTGACTCGCTGACCGCCATCGCGGTACACTATGGCGTCAGCGCTCAGGCTATTATGCAGGCCAATAATATGAAGTCGACTAACGTTATGCTGGGGCAAACGCTAAAAATTCCCGCCTCCTGATAACGCCAGCCCGGTACGCCCTGCGCCGTTTGTTTCTCGCCAGCCTCTGCGGAGGCTGGCGCCATTGCCGCCAGATTAAGGATACTGCGCTATGCCCATTCAGATCCTGCCGCCTCAGTTGGCTAACCAGATTGCCGCCGGTGAAGTGGTCGAACGTCCTGCGTCGGTGGTTAAGGAACTGGTGGAGAACAGCCTTGATGCCGGCGCCACGCGCATTGATATTGATATAGAAAAAGGCGGCGCAAAGCTGATTCGCATACGTGATAACGGCTGCGGTATCGATAAAGCAGAACTGGCTATGGCGCTGGCGCGTCACGCCACCAGTAAAATCACCTCGCTGGATGATTTAGAAGCGATTATGAGCCTCGGCTTTCGCGGCGAGGCGCTGGCCAGTATTAGCTCCGTCTCACGCCTGACGTTAACCTCGCGCACCGCCGCTCAGAGTGAAGCCTGGCAGGCATATGCGGAAGGGCGGGATATGACGGTGACGGTAAAACCGGCAGCGCACCCGGTCGGCACGACGCTGGAGGTGCTCGATCTCTTTTACAATACGCCCGCCCGCCGTAAGTTCCTGCGTACCGAGAAAACCGAATTCACGCATATTGATGAAGTGGTGCGCCGTATTGCGCTGGCGCGCTTTGATATTGCCATTTCCCTGACGCATAACGGCAAACTGGTGCGTCAGTACCGTGCGGCGACGCAGGAAAGCCAGCAGCTGCGACGTCTGGGCGCGATTTGCGGCGCAACCTTTATGGAACATGCGCTGAAAATCGAGTGGCAGCATGGTGATTTGGTTCTGCGCGGCTGGGTCGCCGATCCGGCAGGCGCGCGTCAGGTAAGCGAGCTGCAATACTGTTATGTGAATGGCCGCATGATGCGCGATAAGCTGATCAATCATGCGATTCGCCAGGCCTACCAGGAAAAGATAAGCGGAGAACATCAGCCCGCGTATGTGCTTTATCTGCATATCGATCCGCACCAGGTGGATGTTAACGTGCATCCTGCCAAGCATGAGGTGCGTTTTCATCAGTCGCGGCTGGTACATGATTTTATCTATCAGGGCGTGATCTGCGCCTTACAGGAAAGCGGGGCGGAAAGCCTGCCGTTAACGGCGGTGTCGCAGCCGCGCTGGCAGCCGGAAAATCGTCCGGCGGCGGGTGGCAACCACTTTTCCACTCCGCCGCCCGCTGGGCCGGATGCGCTACGTCAGCCAACGCAGGATGCCGGCACGCCGTCGCCGCGTCAGTCTGATTCGCCTGCGGATCGCCAGTCCGGGCAGCCAGCAGGTTCCACTCCGCGCGCTTCCACCGCTGGAGGGACGGCGCGCGCGGCTGGCGTCGCATCGGGCTGGCCGCAGCAGCAGCCGGGTTATCAAAAACGTGAAGGCGCGCTTTATCAACAGCTGCTGCAAACGCCAGCGCTCCAGGCGGAGGAGGTAACGCCCGCCGCGCCGCGCGCTGCGGCCCAGGCACCGTTGCCCGCCCATAGCCAAAGCCTGGGACGGTTGTTAACCGTTCTGCATGATTGCTATGCGGTAGTTGAGCGCCAGGGCGGGCTGGCATTAGTCGCGTTGCCCGTCGCGGCGCGCTGGCTACGCCAGGCGCAGCTGGAACCGGGACCGGAAGGCCTGAAACCGCAGCCGTTATTGATTCCTGTGCGGTTAAAGTTAGCCCCGCCTGAGCGACAGGCGATGCAGCAGCAGGCCGAATTATTGCAGCAGTTCGGTATTGATTTGCAAAGCGATGGACAGCATGTGACTCTGCGCGCGGTGCCTTTACCATTGCGCCAACAAAATTTACAAAACTTGATTCCAGAACTGTTAGGCTATCTCGCCCGTCAGCAGGAAGCTTCTTCGGGCCAGCTTGCACAATGGCTGGCGCGTCAGGCTGAGGTAGAGCTTACGCCCTGGAATCACTCGCAGGCGATTGCACTGCTGGCGGAAGTCGAACGGCTCTGTCCGGTATTATTGAAATCGCCGCCTCCGGGTTTATTACAACCGATCGACACAGAAACGGCGTTAAGCGCTCTGAAGCATGAGTGAAAGTGAAATGGCGGGCCGGCCTAAGGCGATTTTTTTGATGGGGCCCACGGCTTCCGGTAAGACGGCGTTAGCGATATCGCTGCGTAAACAGCTGCCGGTCGAGCTGATTAGCGTAGATTCAGCTCTGATTTATCGTGGTATGGATATTGGCACTGCCAAGCCTGGTGCGGAAGAGCTGGCGTTGGCGCCTCATCGTCTGTTAGATATTCGCGATCCGTTGGAAGCCTACTCGGCTGCCGACTTTCGTCGCGATGCGCTGGCGGAAATGGCGGAAATCGTCGCAAAAGGGCGAATTCCGTTGCTTGTTGGTGGAACCATGCTCTATTTCAAAGCGTTACTGGAAGGATTGTCGCCGTTGCCCTCGGCTAATCCACAAGTGCGTGAACGAATAGAGCAAGCGGCGCGTGAACAGGGTTGGGACACTCTGCACCGTCAGTTATGTGAGATCGATCCCGTTGCTGGTGCTCGTATTCATCCGAATGATCCCCAGAGACTCTCGCGAGCACTGGAAGTTTTTTTCATTTCGGGTAAAACTTTAACGGAACTGACAAAAACTGCGGGTGAGGCCTTGCCTTACGATGTGGTTCAGTTTGCTATCGCTCCGGCGAGCCGTGAATTGTTGCATCAGCGTATTGCGTTACGTTTTGAGCAAATGCTGGCTTCAGGTTTTGAAGCGGAAGCGCGTGCGCTGTTTGCACGAGGAGATTTGCATACGGATTTGCCTTCCATTCGCTGTGTTGGTTATCGCCAGATGTGGTCATATCTTGAAGGCGAAATTAATTACGACGAAATGGTTTATCGGGGAGTTTGCGCCACCCGGCAACTCGCCAAGCGCCAGATTACCTGGCTAAGAGGCTGGCAGAATGTTCACTG
This sequence comes from Mixta theicola, assembly GCF_002895925.1. Taxonomy (GTDB): domain Bacteria; phylum Pseudomonadota; class Gammaproteobacteria; order Enterobacterales; family Enterobacteriaceae; genus Mixta; species Mixta theicola. The sequence goes on from NZ_NWUO01000004.1 coordinate 160,291, forward strand.
GCTTGACAGCGAACATCCGGAGCTGGCTCTCGGCAAGGTATTACAGGTTCTTGGTGCGAACCTTGGGTGAATGTGTACAATTGAACCGTTATCGTGCGCAAATTTTTTTACGCAGTATTTAGAGCCGTAGGGTTCTCAGTAATAAACAACAAGCATATAAGGAAAAGATAGAATGGCTAAGGGGCAATCATTACAAGACCCGTTCCTGAACGCACTGCGTCGCGAGCGTGTTCCGGTTTCAATTTATTTGGTGAATGGTATCAAACTGCAAGGTCAAATTGAGTCTTTCGATCAGTTTGTTATTTTGTTGAAAAATACGGTAAGCCAGATGGTGTATAAGCACGCTATCTCCACCGTTGTCCCGTCTCGTGCAGTCTCCCACCATAGCAACAATGCGGGTGGCAGTAGCAACTATCATCACGGCGGCAATAATCAGGCAGCGCAATCGCAGCCACAACAGCAAGACGGTGACAGCGCTGAGTAAGCCTTATCATCGTTCTGCCAAAACGGGGATAGCATTAATGACCTTCCCCGTTTTGGTCAATCTATTAGAGAGGTTTAAGCTTGTTTGACCGTTATGATGCCGGTGAGCAGGCCGTACTGGTACACATCTGGTTCTCGCAAGACAAAGAGACGGAAGACCTGCAGGAATTTGAAACGCTGGTCTCTTCCTCAGGCGTCGAAGCGCTGCGCGTGATAACCGGTAGCCGCAAAGCGCCACATCCCAAATATTTTGTCGGTGAAGGTAAAGCTGTCGAAATCGCTGAAGCGGTGAAAGCCACCGGTGCGTCAGTGGTGTTATTCGATCATGCCTTATCTCCCGCTCAGGAACGTAACCTTGAGCGTCTGTGCGAATGCCGTGTGATCGACCGCACGGGATTGATCCTGGATATTTTTGCCCAGCGCGCCCGTACTCACGAAGGTAAATTACAGGTAGAGCTGGCTCAGCTTCGCCATCTCGCCACGCGTCTGGTTCGTGGCTGGACCCACCTTGAACGTCAAAAAGGGGGTATTGGCCTGCGCGGACCGGGTGAAACCCAGTTGGAAACTGACCGTCGGTTGCTGCGTAATCGCATCAGCCAGATTTTGTCGCGCCTGGAGCGCGTAGAAAAACAGCGCGAGCAGGGGCGTCAGGCGCGAGCCAAGGCGGATATTCCGACGGTTTCTTTAGTGGGCTATACCAACGCCGGAAAATCCACGCTGTTTAATAGCGTTACCTCTGCGAATGTTTACGCCGCCGACCAGCTATTCGCCACCCTCGACCCGACGCTGCGTCGTATTGACGTCGCCGACGTGGGGGAAGTGGTACTGGCCGATACGGTAGGCTTTATTCGTCATCTGCCGCATGACCTGGTCGCCGCGTTTAAAGCGACGCTGCAGGAAACGCGCCAGGCAACGCTGCTGCTGCATGTCATCGATGCCGCCGATGTGCGACTCGATGAAAATATCGAAGCGGTAGTGACCGTGCTGGAAGAGATCGAAGCCGATGAGATTCCTGCGCTGCAGGTAATGAACAAGATCGATATGCTGGACGGCTTTGAGCCGCGCATCGATCGCAACGATGAAAACCAACCGGTACGGGTCTGGCTCTCCGCCCAAACGGGCGCGGGATTGCCGCTGCTGTTTCAGGCGCTGACCGAACGGCTGTCCGGTGAAATCGTGCAGCATCAGCTGCGTCTGCCACCCGAACTGGGACGTCTGCGCAGCCGTTTTTATCAGCTGCAGGCGATTGAGAAAGAATGGAATGAAGAAGATGGCAGCGTAAGCCTGTTGATACGCATGCCAATTGTTGACTGGCGCCGCCTGTGTAAACAGGAGCCGACGCTGGTGGATTATATTGTTTGACTGATGTTGCCTGAGAGGCGTATCCCGGACTGGGATACCACCGCACACACAATAAATGGAGTATAAACATGGCGTGGAATCAGCCCGGGAATAACGGACAAGACCGCGACCCGTGGGGAAGCAGCAATAATCAAGGCGGCAACTCTGGGGGTAACAAAGGAGGACGCGATCAGGGACCTCCCGATCTCGACGATATCTTCCGTAAGCTGAGCAAAAAGCTTGGCGGTCTGGGCGGTGGCAACAAGGGCGGCGATCACTCACGCAGCTCAGGTAACGGCGGTAAGCTGGTTGGTATTGTAGTCGTGGCGGCCGTGGTTATCTGGGCCGCCAGCGGCTTCTATACCATTAAAGAAGCGGAACGTGGCGTGGTGACGCGCTTTGGTCAGTTCAGCCATCTGGTTGAGCCAGGCTTGAACTGGAAACCGACCTTTATCGATCAGGTTCGCGCCGTTAACGTTGAAGCGGTACGTGAACTGGCTGCTTCCGGCGTTATGTTAACGTCGGACGAAAACGTGGTCCGCGTAGAGATGAACGTGCAGTATCGCGTTACCGATCCGGAGCGCTATCTGTTTGCGGTGACCAGTGCCGATGACAGCCTGCGTCAGGCGACCGACAGCGCGCTGCGCGGCGTTATTGGCCGTTCCAGCATGGATCGTATTCTGACCGAAGGGCGTACCGTGGTGCGTAGCGAAACGCAGCGCGAAATCGATGAGACCATTCGTCCTTACAACATGGGTATTACCGTGCTGGACGTAAACTTCCAGGCGGCGCGTCCGCCAGAAGAAGTGAAGGCCGCGTTTGATGATGCGATTGCCGCCCGTGAAAACCGCGAGCAGTACGTACGCGAAGCGGAAGCCTATGCGAATGAGGTTCAGCCGCGTGCTAACGGTCAGGCGCAGCGTATTCTGGAAGAGGCGCGTGCGTATAAAGCTCGTACCGTTTTAGAAGCGCAGGGTGAAGTCGCGCGTTTCGCTAAGATCCTGCCGGAATATAAAGCCGCGCCGGAAATCACTAAACAACGTTTGTATATCGAAACCATGGAACGCGTGCTGAGCAATACGCGCAAGGTTTTGGTAAACAGTAATAACAATAACCTGATGGTGCTGCCGCTGGATCAGCTGATGCGCGGCGAGGGCGCAACCAGCTCCACCCGCAGCAGCCAGGAGAGCAGCAGCCTGATGCGTCTGCCGCCAGCTGCAGGCAGCAACGATCGCGCCAGCAGCGGTTCGTCGTTCTCGCAGGACGACATTATGCAAAGCCGCCGTGCTAACGCACTGCGCAATGACACCCAGCGCGAAGGGAGAGAGTAAGCGATGCGTAAGCCATTAATCGTATTAATTATCGTTGTGCTGGTGGTGCTTTACGCGTCATTGTTTGTGGTACAGGAAGGTGAGCGCGGGATCGTGCTGCGTTTCGGCAAAGTTCTGCGCGATGATGAAAACAAGCCGCTGGTCTTTGCGCCGGGCCTGCATTTCAAGATTCCATTCCTGGAATCGGTTAAAACGCTCGACGCGCGTATCCAGACGATGGATAACCAGGCCGATCGCTTTGTGACCAAAGAGAAAAAGGATCTGATTGTGGATTCTTATATTAAATGGCGCATCAGCGACTTCAGCCGTTACTACCTGGCAACCGGCGGCGGCGACGTTTCGCAGGCCGAGGTATTGCTGAAGCGTAAATTCAGCGACCGCCTGCGTTCTGAAATGGGCCGTCTCGATGTGAAAGACATTGTGACCGATTCGCGTGGGCGTTTGACCACCGACGTGCGCGATGCGCTGAACACCGGCAGCGCCGGACGTGACGATGAAGTACAGACGCCGGCGGCGGATGATGCTATTGCTCATGCCGCAGCGCGTGTAGAACGCGAAACCAAAAGCAGCGAGCCATCAATTAACCCGAACAGCATGGCTGCATTAGGTATTGAGGTGGTAGATGTGCGTATTAAGCAGATCAACCTGCCAACTGAGGTTTCAGATGCCATTTACAACCGTATGCGTGCCGAGCGTGAAGCGGTAGCGCGTAGCCAGCGTTCGCAGGGTCAGGAAGAGGCGGAAAAACTGCGTGCTCAGGCGGATTATCAGGTAACCCGCACCCTGGCGGAAGCGCAGCGTGAAGGGTTGATCACGCGTGGTGAAGGCGATGCCGAAACGGCCAGGCTGTTTGCCGATGCGTTTAGTCAGGACCCCGGCTTCTATGCCTTTATCCGTAGCCTGCGCGCCTACGAAAAAAGCTTTAATAGCAATCAGGATGTGATGGTGTTAAGCCCGGACAGCGATTTCTTCCGTTATATGAAATCGCCTGGCGGCGCCACAACCCGCTAAGCCTGTGAACAGAGCCGACATGATGTCGGCTCTTTTTTTCTTTGCGTGTAAGGTTTGTCACGAGCGCGGGTTATCGTTGATTAATTTCCTGAACGCCACCGGCTAAAGGCGTGATATATCCCGTCACGCTTTTTACTTCCGCTTCAGCCAACCCCGTATTTACTGATTCTGTGCCAGTGTGCATAATCGCCTGCTTCTGCCCGTTTGCTATTGAGAAATAATGAATACGACCATATGGATGGCGCTGGCGTTAGTGCTGGTATTAGAAGGCCTTGGGCCGATGCTATGGCCGCGTGTTTGGCGGCGTATGATCCTGGCGATGACACAATTACCGGATCGTCTGTTGCATCGTTTCGGCGGTGGGATTGTGGTCGCCGGTGCGGTGGTCTACTACATGTTGAGTGTTCACGGCGGCAGCTGATGCCATATCCAGGAAAGGCTTCTGACAGAGCCAAAATGGCAGGGAATGCCTGACGTAATCATCCGCAAAAAACTGCGCAATCGTATGCTAAAAGTGCTGAAAGTGAAAAATCATGGTGGTAGAATCCATTTTTAAGCAATCGGTGGTTTCAAAAAAATGGGTAAGAACGTTGTCGTACTGGGCACCCAATGGGGTGACGAAGGCAAAGGTAAGATTGTTGACCTTCTGACAGAGCGCGCTAAATACGTTGTGCGCTATCAAGGCGGCCATAATGCGGGTCATACGCTTGTCATCAACGGTGAAAAAACCGTTCTCCACTTAATTCCCTCTGGTATCCTGCGTGAAAACGTCACCAGCATCATCGGCAACGGTGTTGTGCTGTCTCCGGCTGCGCTGATGAAAGAGATGAAAGGGCTGGAAGAACGTGGCGTCCCGGTACGTGAACGTCTGTTACTTTCTGAAGCCTGCCCGCTCATCCTGCAATACCATGTTGCGATGGACCAGGCGCGCGAAAAAGCGCGCGGCGCGAAGGCGATCGGCACCACCGGTCGCGGCATCGGTCCCGCTTATGAAGATAAAGTTGCCCGTCGCGGCCTGCGCGTAGGCGATCTGTTTAATAAAGAGACCTTCGCCGCGAAGCTGAAAGAGATCGTTGATTTCTATAACTTCCAGCTGGTGCATTACTACAAAACAGACGCGGTCGACTATGACACCGTGCTGAAAGATGTGCTGGAAGTCGCTGATATTCTGACCGGCATGGTGGTTGATGTTTCCGATCTGCTGGATAACGCGCGCAAGCGTGGCGATCTGATTATGTTTGAAGGCGCTCAGGGTACGCTGCTGGATATCGATCACGGTACCTATCCGTACGTGACCTCTTCCAACACTACCGCAGGCGGCGTAGCCACCGGCTCCGGTATTGGCCCGCGCTACGTGGACTATGTGCTGGGTATTATCAAAGCCTATTCAACCCGCGTCGGCGCAGGTCCGTTCCCGACCGAGCTGTTTGATGAAACCGGGGAATTCCTGTGTGAAAAAGGCAACGAGTTCGGCGCCACCACCGGACGTCGTCGCCGTACCGGCTGGCTGGACGTGGTTGCCGTGCGCCGTGCGGTGCAGATTAACTCGCTGTCTGGCTTCTGCATGACCAAACTGGACGTGCTGGACGGCCTGAAAGAAGTTAAAATCTGCACGGGCTACCGTATGCCGGACGGTCGTGAAGTCACGACAACGCCGCTGGCAGCAGAAGGCTGGGAAGGCATTGAGCCGATCTATGAAACCCTGCCGGGCTGGAGCGAAAGCACTTTTGGCGCGAAATCCGTTGACGCGCTGCCGCAGGCGGCACGTGATTATATCAAACGTGTTGAAGAGCTGACGGACGTACCGGTGGATATTATTTCTACCGGCCCGGATCGCAGCGAAACGATGATCCTGCGTCATCCGTTTGACGCCTGATTATGCAAAAGGCCGGACGCTGTCCGGCCTTTATCTTCTGGCTTACTGCAGACGCACCGCGCTTTATTCCCGTCCTTTTTGCTTACCGCTTTTCCCTGCAATCCGGCTTGCTTAAAAAATTGCCCTGAATCTTATGGGCTGGTTTATCATCATTAGATAATAATTATGCTAAACGGATGAAATACACCGGAAATTCACCGAGGTTATTGTGCAACTGACGAGTTTTACCGATTTTGGCCTGCGTGCGCTGATTTACATGGCGTCGTTACCGGCCGGACAGATGACTAATATTACTCAGGTTACCGACACCTACGGCGTGTCACGTAATCATATGGTCAAAATCATTAACCAGCTGAGTCGTCTGGGCTATGTGGCCGCCGTCCGTGGTAAAAACGGCGGCATTCGCCTCGGAAAACCCGCTACAGAAATTATTGTTGGGCATGTTGTCCGGCAAATGGAGCCGCTACAGCTGGTGAATTGCGATGCTTGCGCCATCACGCCCGCCTGCCGTCTACGTCAGGCGCTGAATGCCGCCACCGAACAATTTCTGCGTGAGCTGGACAACTACACGTTGGCCGACCTGGTGAAGGATAACCATCCGCTTTATAAAATTTTGTTGCCGGAGCCTGGAATACCCACGCTGACCGGCTACTGACAACGGAGGAGCCGCTATGTCAAAAGATCCTTTTCAGGAAAGAGAAGCTGAAAAATACGAAAATCCTATTCCCAGTCGCGAATTTATCCTCGCCCATTTAGAAAAACGTGAAAAACCGGCCAGCCGTGAAGAGCTGGCTGCTGAAATGAATATCAGTGGCGAAGAGCAGCTTGAAGCGCTGCGCCGCCGCCTGCGCGCCATGGAACGTGATGGCCAGCTGGTGTTCACCCGTCGTCAATGTTATGTCCTGCCCGAACGTCTCGATCTGCTGCGCGGTAAAGTCATTGGTCATCGCGATGGCTACGGCTTCCTGCGCGTTGAAGGGCAAAAGGACGATCTTTATCTCTCCGCCGAGCAGATGAAGTTCTGCATGCATGGTGACGTAATTCTGGCGCAGCCGCTGGGCGCCGATCGTAAAGGTCGCCGTGAGGCGCGCGTAGTACGCGTGCTTGAGCCGCGTAACAGCCAGATTGTCGGGCGCTACTTTACCGAAGCCGGCGTTGGCTTCGTGGTGCCGGATGACAGCCGTCTGAGCTTTGATATTCTGATCCCGCCAGAAGAGATCATGAATGCGCGCATGGGCTTTGTGGTGGTGGTGGAGCTGGTACAGCGTCCGACGCGTCGCACCAAGGCTATTGGTAAGATTATCGAAGTGCTGGGCGACAATATGGGCACCGGTCTGGCGGTCGATATGGCGCTGCGCACGCACGAAATTCCTCACGTCTGGCCGGCTGAAGTGGAAGAGCAGGTCGCTAAGCTGCGTGAAGAAGTACCGGAAGAAGCGAAGCAGGGGCGCGTTGATTTACGCCAGCTGCCGCTGGTCACCATCGACGGCGAAGACGCCCGCGACTTTGACGATGCCGTGTACTGTGAGAAAAAACGCGGCGGCGGCTGGCGCCTGTGGGTCGCAATTGCCGACGTCAGCTATTACGTACGTCCCGGTACGCCGCTGGACAACGAAGCGCATAACCGCGGCACCTCGGTTTATTTCCCGTCGCAGGTCGTCCCGATGCTGCCGGAAGTGCTCTCTAACGGCCTTTGTTCACTGAACCCGCAGGTGGATCGTCTGTGCATGGTCTGCGAAATGACCATCTCCGCCAGCGGCAAGCTGACCGGCTATAAGCACTATGAAGCGGTGATGAATTCCCATGCGCGCCTGACTTACACCAAAGTCTGGTCGATTTTGCAGGGCAACCCGGAACTGCGCGAACAGTATGCGCCGCTGGTTAACCATCTCGAAGAGCTGCATCGTATGTATCAGGTGCTGGAAAAAGCACGTGAGCAGCGCGGCGGCATCTCTTTCGAGACGGAAGAGGCCAAGTTTATTTTCAATGCCGAGCGCCGTATTGAGCGCGTGGAACGTACCGTACGCAATGATGCGCATAAGCTGATTGAAGAGTGCATGATCCTCGCCAACATCGCCTCGGCGCGTTTTGTTGAGAAACATAACGAGCCTGCGCTGTTCCGCGATCACGATCGCCCCAGCGATGAAAGCATTAAAAGTTTCCGCTCGGTACTGGCCGAACTGGGCCTGTCGCTGCCGGGCGGCAACAAGCCGCAGCCGCTGGACTATGCCGAACTGCTGGAAACCATCGCCGATCGTCCCGATCACGAAATGCTGCAAACCATGCTGCTGCGCTCCATGAAGCAGGCGGTTTATGATCCGGAAAACCGTGGTCACTTCGGCCTGGCGCTGGCCTCCTATGCGCACTTTACGTCGCCGATCCGCCGCTATCCCGATCTGTTGCTGCACCGGGCGATTAAGTATCTGCTGGCGCAACAGCAGGGTACGCTGCAGGGCAACAGCACGCCCACCGGCGGCTATCACTATGAAATGCAGCAGATGCTGCAGCTGGGCCTGCACTGTTCATTAACCGAACGCCGTGCCGATGAAGCCACGCGTGACGTGGCTGACTGGCTGAAGTGTGACTTTATGCAGGATCAGGTTGGTAATACCTTTACCGGCGTGATTGCCAGCGTAACCGGCTTTGGTTTCTTCGTCCGTCTGAACGATCTGTTTATCGATGGACTGGTGCATGTGTCCACGCTGGATAATGATTATTACCGCTTTGACGCCGTAGGGCAGCGGCTGATTGGCGAATCGGGCGGACGCACCTACCGTCTCGGCGACACCGTTGAAGTACGCGTAGAGGCGGTACATATGGACGAGCGTAAAATCGACTTTGCGCTGATTTCCAGCCAGCGCGGCCCGCGCAACGAAGGCAAAACCGCGCGCGATAAGGCGAAGAAAGGCGTCTCCGGTAGCCATAACAAGCGCCGCCGTGAAATGCGTAAAAACGCCAATTTCGAGCCGGATGCAGCGTTCCGCGGCGAAAAGAAAACCGCGAAGCCTAAAGGCGAGAAAAAAGCGCAAAAACCGTCGGAAAAAACGCGTAAAATCGCCGCCGCAACCAAAGCAAAGCGTGCAGCGAAGAAAAAAGAGGCATAAGCGGTAACAGGTGAACCCTGTCGCGCCGCGGGCCAAAGGGCGGCAGGGCCGCCCGTAACCAGCATCGGATAAAACATGAGTGAAGTAATTTTCGGCATTCACGCCGTACAGGCGCTTTTAGAGCGCGATCCGCAACGTTTCCAACAGGTCTGGATCCTGAAAGGCCGCGACGATCGCCGTCTGCAGCCGCTGATTTCTGCGCTGGAAGCGCAGGGGATTATGGTTCAGGTTGCTACGCGCCAGTGGCTCGACAGTAAAACAGAAGGCGCGGTGCATCAGGGCATCGTGGCGCAGGTCAAACCGGGAAGGCAATATCAGGAAGGCGATCTGCCGGATCTGCTGGCGTCGATCGAATCGCCGCTGCTGTTGATCCTGGATGGCGTCACCGATCCTCATAACCTTGGCGCCTGCCTGCGCAGCGCGGATGCCGCTGGCGTTCATGCGGTTATCGTCCCGAAAGATCGCTCGGCGCAGCTTAACGCGACGGCGAAAAAGGTCGCCTGCGGCGCGGCGGAAAACGTCCCGCTGATTCGGGTTACCAACCTGGCGCGCACCATGCGCCTGCTGCAGGAGTACCATGTCTGGATTATCGGCACTGCGGGTGAAGCGACCCATGAAATATGGGAAAGCAAAATGGCCGGCCCGCTGGCGTTGGTGATGGGTGCTGAAGGCGAAGGCATGCGCCGTCTGACGCGCGAGCACTGCGATGATTTGATTAAACTGCCGATGGCGGGCAGCGTCTCTTCGCTGAACGTTTCGGTGGCGACCGGTATCTGCCTGTTTGAAGCGGTGCGGCAGCGTCGCGGCTGATATAGCAGGGGCGTGATGAGCGCCCCGAATATCCTCTCTGACTGCGGGCATTTTCTGCGGCTTTCTGCATAATTAATCTACTGCAGGATAATTCAGAAGCCCTGGCCGTTGGCTAATCGGGCTTTCCGCGTGGAGATCCCCGGTTATGTCTGTTACCCATACCGTTTTTAATCAGCCTCGTCCTCTTAGCAATAGCAACCTGTTTCTTTCCGATACGCCCCTGCGTGAAGCCGTGGTGCGCTTTGACGCGGAGTGGGATCTGGAGCTGCTGGCATCGGTGGGGCAGCAGCTTGGCAGCAGCGAGTCGCTGGAGCTGGGAAGGCTGGCGAATGCTTTTCCACCGGAGCTATTGCGTTACGACGCGCGCGGCGAACGGCTGGACGATTTACGTTTTCATCCGGCCTGGCATTTACTGATGCAGGGGCTGTGCGCTAACCGCGTCCATAATCTGCCCTGGCAGGCAGATGCGCGCTCAGGCGCGTTCGTTGCCCGCGCCGCGCGTTTTATCCTGCATGGACAGGTGGAATCCGGCACGCTCTGTCCTCTCACCATGACCTTTGGCGCGACGCCGCTGCTGCAGGCCAGCCTGCCGCCGTTATTTGCCGACTGGCTGCCGCCGTTATTGAGCGATCGTTACGATGCGCACCTACAGCCCGCGCCGCAAAAGCGCGGCCTGCTGATCGGTATGGGCATGACGGAAAAGCAGGGCGGTACCGATGTTCTCAGTAATACCACGCGCGCCGAACCGATTGCGGCGCGCGCCAGCGGCGAAGCCTGGCGCCTGGTTGGGCATAAATGGTTTTTTTCCGTGCCGCAAAGCGATGCGCATCTGGTGCTGGCGCAGGCGCCGGGCGGCATCAGCTGTTTTTTCCTGCCGCGCCTGCTGCCGGACGGCACGCGCAACGCGGTACGCATTGAGCGCCTGAAAGATAAGCTGGGCAATCGGTCTAACGCCAGCAGTGAAGTGGAGTTCGACGGCGCAATCGGCTGGCTGCTGGGCGAGGAGGGCGAGGGCGTCCGTCAGATTCTAAAAATGGGCGGCTATACCCGTTTCGACTGTGCGCTGGGTAGCCACAGTCTGATGCGTCGCGCCTTTTCTGTCGCGCTCTACCATGCGCATCAGCGTCAGGTGATGGGAAAAACGCTGGTTGAGCAACCGCTGATGCGTCAGTTGCTGTGCCAACAAGCGCTCCAGCTGGAAGGGCAGACGGCCCTGTTAATGCGCATTGCTCACGCCTGGTCGCAACCGGCGGATGAGCAGCAGCGCGCTTATGCGCGTCTGTTTACCTCTGCCGCAAAGTTTGAAATCTGTAAAAACGCTACGCCGTTTATTGCGCAGGCGATGGAGGCGTTAGGCGGTATCGGCTACTGCGAAGAGAGCGAGCTGCCGCGTTTGTATCGCGAAGCGCCGGTAAACAGTATCTGGGAAGGCGCCGGTAATGTGATGTGTCTGGATGTGCTGCGGGTGCTTAGAAAGCAGCCAGCGGTAACAGAGATGCTGGCTGCTCAGTTTGATGGCGTTAAAGGGCTTAACCGCCATTTCGATAGTCGTTGGCGTCAGCTCAGGCTGCGTCTGCGTAAGCCTCAGGAGGCGCAGGCGCGGGAGATTGCCAGCCAGCTGTTGTTATTAGCGACCGGCCAGCAGCTGCTGACGACGCTGGAACCGCCGCTGGCGGATGCCTGGTGCCGTCAGCATTTGGATACGCGCGGTGCCACGCCCATCGCTGAAGCTGTTGGCGAACGCTTACTGCTGCGTGCTACCGGTAGCTGAGGCGGCGGGGCCATACAGCACTGCTGAGGCGTACCACATTCCAGGCATCACCGTTTCGCTGAGCGCGACTATTTGATAATAGGTTGCGCCAGCCTGATTGGCTTTTTGCGCTATCTTGCGCTGGGCATCGTCCGGCGAACCGCGCGTGGAGCTGGTAATGCTGCCCAGTCTTGGCAGGTTAGCGGTTTGCGCCCGGCTAATCTCCTGCGCCTGTTGCGTTGGCGCAGGCGGCGCTTCCGGCTTTGAACGCAGCGTACTACATGCGCTTAGAGTCAGAGTTAATAACAGTAAAGGCAAATAACGCATCGTAAATTCCTCACGGTAGAAGGATCGCTAAAGTGTATGCGATCCCCTCTGTTCCGTTAGCCTTTCAGGGTAAAAACACTCACCAGCTCGGTTAAATGATGGCCTTTTTTACTTAGCTCCTGAGCGGTCTCTTCTGACTGAGCAACCAGCCCGGTATTTTGCTGCGTCGCCTGGCCAATCTGCGTCATCGCAATATTGACCTGGCCAATGCCGGCGGACTGCTCCTGAGAGGCGATATTAATTTCACCTATCAGGGCCTTAACCTGCTCAATCCGGGAAACAATATTGTCCATTGCGCTGCGCGTCTGTTCAGAAAGCGTATGCCCCTGATTTACGCTGCTGATTGAGTTAGTAATCAGCGCATCGATCTCTTTCGCTGCCTGCGCGCTGCGGCTTGCCAGAGCGCGGACTTCAGCCGCAACGACCGCAAATCCTTTACCATGTTCACCTGCGCGTGCGGCTTCCACCGCCGCGTTAAGCGCCAGGATATTGGTCTGGAAGGCAATGGATTCAATCACCTGAGTAATATCAGCGATACTCTGCGAAGAGACCTTAATCGCCGACATGGTATTTACCGAATGCGCGACCGTTTCGCCGCCATGCTGCACCGCGCTCGCGGCTTCCGCCACCAGCTGCAGCGCCTGGGCGACGTTTTCTGCATTCTGGCCGACGGTAGCGCCCAGCTGTTCCATGCTGGCAGAGGTTTCTTCCACGCTACTGGCCTGGCGGGTAATTTGCTCGCTGATATTTTCACTGCTCACGACAATCGCGTCGGTGCCCTGGCTAATATCCTGCGCGGCGGCGCGTACCTGAGAGACGATACGCTCAAGCCCATCGCCGATGCCGTTAATGGCGGTAATCAGCTGGCCCACCTCATCTTTACGCTCTGTTTGCAGCGTTGCCTGCAGGTTGCCGTCCGCATACTGTTCGGCCAGATGAATCACCTGCTGTAGCGGTACGCTGACCCAGCGGCGGGCGATCACCACAAAACCAATGGCAAACAGCATCACCAGCCCCAGCCCAAGCAGCAGGAAAGTATTGCGGGCAGAGGTAATAGGCGCCAGCAGGCTATTTTTATCCACGTCGCCAAGGATGATCCAGTTCCAGCCGGGCAGACGCTGCCAGGCAACGATACGCGGCTCGCCGTCCTGCAAGGTTTCCAGCGTACCGCTTTGCTGCGTGACGAGCTGTTGCATGACTTCCGGCGACCAGCGCGCCATTTTCCCTTCCTCCTGCGGGTGGAACAGCCAGAGGCCGCGCGAACCGCCTGCTGCGCCGTTCATCACCATAAAACGGCCGGTATCGCTAAACGTTTTACTCAGCACTTTATCGCGCATCAGCGCGACCTGTTTGCCAATCTCTACGCCAACAAACAGAATACCAACGACCGTACCGCTGGCATCTTTTACCGGCTGATACTGAGTGATATAGCGTTTGCCAAACAGGGCGGCCAGGCCGCGATACGCTGCACCCTTATTGATTTGGGCAAAGGCCGGGCTTTGGCGATCGAGCTGGGTTCCCATCGCGCGCGTGCCGTCTTCCTTGCGCAGTGAGGTGGCAATACGCACGTAGTTATCACCGTCACGCACGAAGATCGTTGAAATTGCGCCGGTACGCGCCAAAAAGTTATCAACGACGGTTTCATCCAGATTCAGCGTGTTCAAACCGGCGCGTAAGGTTGGGGTAGAAAAATTGCCTACCGTGATACGTGAGCTTTCATCCCGGCTGAAATCTTTCGGCAGGAAGCTTTGAAACAGGTTGGTATAGCTCGCAACTTCTTCACTCAGCGTGGCGTTAAACATACCGGCCATATCGCCAATACCCGCCACCTGGTTTTGCATATTTTCCAGCGTTAATGCCTGCAGCTGTTTTGCAGCATTATTACTTAAAGTGAGCGTGAGGATGAAAAAAAGTACGGCCACGCTCAAAGAGGTCATGACAGACAGCTTGACGCCCAGACTGGCGCGGCTGAGTGAGAGACGCTTCATGAGTTTTTACCTTTTGATAATATTTTGGGATCTCGTTAAACGGCCAAAAACGGCGGATTTTTACCCTGCAAACCGCAAGGAAAAGGATCTTTTTTTTCAAGGCCAATAAAGAGCTAACGTAATACTTTATAATCAAAGGCTATTTTTTAAAAAGGACGTGAGAAGATGAAAGTGATGGCAGAACAAAAAGTTGCGGGCAAAATGATCGATATCGTGACCGAATCGTTTAGCGGCATTGAATGTCTGCATGCGGCGCCCGCTGGCCTGCGCGATGTCGCCTTGCCCACGGTGCTGTTCTGGCATGGCTATCTCTCTTCCAAAGAGGTTTACGCCTGGGCTGCCGTGGCGCTGGCGCAGGCAGGTTTTCGCGTTATCATGCCGGATGCCGATGAGCATGGCTCCCGCTATCGCGGCGACAGCGCATACCGGCTGGCCCATTTCTGGGATATTTTGCGCAGCAATATCGATGAGCTGCCGCAGCTGGAAGCCGCGCTACGGGCGCGAGGATTAATTGCCGACGGCCGCTTCGGCGTGGCGGGCGCCTCAATGGGCGGCATGACCGCGCTGGGCGCAATGGCGCGCTACCCGCATATCAATCGCGTCGCCTGTTTGATGGGTTCGGGTTATTTTATGTCGCTAAGCCAGACGCTGTTCCCGCCGCTGCAGGCTCGGACGTCAGAAGAACAGGCGGAACTGGCGCGCCGTCTGGCGCCGCTCGCCGATTACGATCCCAGCCGTCAGCTAACCCGGCTGGCGGATCGCCCGCTGTTGCTGTGGCATGGCGAAGCGGATGAGGTCGTACCCGCGGCAGAAACTCAGCGGCTGGTCCAGGCGCTGGCCAGCGCACAGCTTGATCGGCAGCTTACCTGGCTAACCGAGCCGGAAGTCGGGCACAAAATAACGCCGCAGGCGTTGGCCGCGCTGGTGACGTTTTTCGCATCCTGTTGATAGTACAGACTAAGCGCGCAGGCCTGAGGCCATTATTGGCTACCGCCTCGGCCCGGCGCGTTTTTTCCGTGATTCCCGCTTGAGTTTCCCTCGCCGGGCCAGTATGATTACGCGTCAATTTTTCAGCCGTACACTTAAAACGTTCCTTGCTTCCATGGGCCACGGCTGACCCTGACAGGAGGCTGAATAATCCGTAAGGAGCAAATTCGATGCGTCATTACGAAATCGTCTTTATGGTTCATCCTGACCAGAGCGAACAGGTTCCGGGCATGATCGAGCGCTACACTGGTGCCATCACTGGTGCAGAAGGTAAGATTCACCGTCTGGAAGACTGGGGTCGCCGTCAGCTGGCTTACCCGATCAACAAACTGCACAAAGCCCATTACGTTCTGATGAACGTTGAAGCGCCGCAGGAAGTGATCGATGAGCTGGAAACTAACTTCCGCTTCAACGACGCCGTTATCCGCAGCATGGTTATGCGTACCAAAAACGCAGTAACCGAAGCATCTCCGATGGTTAAAGCGAAAGACGAGCGCCGTGAGCGTCGTGAAGATTTCGCTAACGAAACCTCTGACGATGCAGATGCCGGGGATTCTGAAGAGTAATCGACCGTGACGGCGAACCGGCTGCGTTTGTCTGGCACTGTGTGTCGGACACCGTTGCAAAAAATAAGTCCGTCAGGGATTCCACACTGCCAGCTGGTGCTTGAGCATCGCTCGCAGCAGGAAGAGGCCGGATTCTTCCGGCAGGCCTGGTGCCGTATGCCCGTGATTATTAGCGGTCAGGCGCATCAGGTGATTACTCAACATATAACGGTCGGCACGCAGCTTACCGTTGAAGGCTTTATTTGCAGCCATCAAGGGCGCAATGGCCTCAGTAAAATTGTGCTGCATGCCGAGCAGATTGAATTGATAGATTCTGGAGACTAGCCAAATGGCACGTTATTTCCGTCGTCGCAAGTTCTGCCGTTTCACCGCGGAAGGCGTTCAAGAGATCGACTACAAAGATATCGCTACGCTGAAAAACTACATCACTGAAAGCGGTAAGATTGTACCGAGCCGTATCACCGGTACTCGCGCTAAATACCAGCGTCAGCTGGCTCGTGCTATCAAGCGCGCGCGCTACCTGTCTTTGCTGCCGTACACTGATCGTCATCAGTAATCGGCCACTGTCCAATTATCGACTTTGAGAGGATAAGGTAATGCAAGTTATTCTGCTTGATAAAGTAGCAAACCTGGGCGGCCTGGGCGATCAGGTCAACGTTAAAGCGGGCTACGCTCGTAACTTCCTGGTTCCGCAGGGCAAAGCTGTGCCGGCAACCAAGAAAAACGTTGAGTTCTTCGAAACTCGCCGTGCTGAACTGGAAGCCAAACTGGCTGACGTTCTGGCAGCAGCCAACGCTCGTGCTGAAAGCATTAACGCACTGGGCACCGTAACCATCGCTTCTAAAGCGGGTGACGAAGGCAAACTGTTCGGTTCTATCGGTACCCGTGACATCGCTGACGCTGTAACTGCAGCTGGCGTTGAAGTGGCGAAGAGCGAAGTTCGCCTGCCGAACGGCGTTCTGCGTACCACTGGTGAACACGAAGTGAGCTTCCAGGTTCACAGCGAAGTGTTTGCTAAGCTGAACGTGAACGTAGTTGCTGAATAAGTTATTTCAGTAACATGAAAATGCCGGCCCTGGGCCGGCATTTTTGTTTGGCGTATTTATCTGCCTTAGTCTGTGGCGCTGTTTATTGCGCCCGCAGAAAAGAGCCGTCCGGCTGGCGGGTAAACAGCACCGGACCGTTATCGCCTTCTACCGTAAGCCCGGTCACCACGCCATTACTGTCCTGGCGAATTTTTATCTGCTGTCCGCTGTGCAGGCTGCTTAGCGGCTTATCATCGCCTTCAACGCGCGCCATCGCGAAAACGTCATTCACCTGTAAATTATTATCGCGGAATAGCTGAGCCAGCGTTTGGCCTGCGGCGATCTCATAGCTGCGCCACCGATCTTTATCCGGCACCGGCTGCGTTGCTGGCGAGTTATTATAAATTTCCGCCTGTAGCGGCACTTCTTTGCCGTCATTATCATTGACCGGGCGCGGCGTACTGTCGCGCGGCGCTGAGACGGGCCAGAGAAAAGCCAACAGCACAACGATAAGCGCCAGTATAATGCCGCGCCGATGCGCTGGCGGCAGCGGTTGCATCCAGCTAATGCGATCCGGCAGATGCCAGAGGCGGGACAGCCATAAGCGGATGCCAGAATGGGGGGCCTTTTGCATAATATTACCTCCGACACCTCGTGCGCGTCGCCGTTGCTTTCCCCGATGCAGTATGGGCAAAAAAGACGCAAAGTGCCTGTCTGGGTTATAAAAATTGCGATAGCGTTATTGTTTCCTTTTCATTACAAAAAGTCATCGGAAGAATGCATATTTTACCCCTGCAACGCAGGCTGTTATGCTGCGTCTTCTTTTGATTTATTGGTGAAAGGATAAAATATGACAACCCCTTCTTTTGACAGCCTTGAAGCGCAGGCGAGTTACGGTATTGGTTTGCAGGTAGGGCAGCAGCTGCTGGACTCTGGCCTGCAGGGATTACTGCCGGAAGCGATGGTGGCGGGCCTGCGTGATGCGCTGGAAGGGAACGCGCCAGCTGTACCGGTTGATGTGGTACATCGCGCGCTGCGCGAAGTACATGAGCGTGCCGATGCCGTGCGCCGTGAACGTCAGCAGGCGATGGCGGCGGAAGGTCAGACGTATCTGCAGGAAAACGGCCAGCGCGAAGGGGTGAACAGCACCGAATCCGGGCTGCAGTTCCGCGTCATCAATCAGGGTACCGGCCCGATTCCTTCTCGTCAGGATCATGTACGCGTTCACTATACCGGTAAGCTGATCGACGGCACGGTATTTGATAGCTCGGTTGCCCGTGGCGAGCCAGCGGAATTTCCGGTAAGCGGCGTGATTGCCGGCTGGATTGAAGCGCTGACGCTGATGCCGGTGGGTTCCAAATGGGAGCTGACCATTCCACATAATCTGGCCTACGGCGAGCGCGGCGCGGGCGCTTCAATTCCGCCGTTTAGCACTCTGGTATTCGAAGTGGAATTATTAGACATTATCTAACTAATTTTATCTAAATAATAAAAGGGCAAATGGGATTAATTATTTGCCTTTTTTATTATGTGAAGATATTTTTCATTAAATATTTCCTGCGATGCTTTTATTTTTGTTTATCTATATATGTCCTTAATCTGACTGCCAGGTTGTTGCTTTGATAAATTGATTTTCACTATACTCTCGTTGCCTTAATTGTAAGGATTTATTATACCAACCTACACATAACAAGAGGGAGTATTATGCGTCAGTTAAATGATAAGGAAATGGAGCAAATCGCCGGCGGCCTGTTTGGCGTGTTCGATAAAATTGGTATGGATATTGGCGCCGCTATCGGTGGCATTATCGACAAAGGTACCGCTCTGGGCGGTCTGGTAACCAATGCAACAGAAGCAGGTACGCTGCTGGGCGGAGGCATTGGTAAGCTTCTGGAGCTGAACGTTACCGGGGCGATTAGCGACATCGGCAACGGTATAGTCAGTATCGTAGATAATGGGCTCAGCGCCATTAAGCAGCTGTTCGGAAATAAATAAGCCCGTTTGGGTAGCCTGTTAATTTTCCGGCGGACTGTTTACGCAGATGACACGGATTATTTCAATCAGGTAAATTAAAATCTCATCCTGCTTTAAGTCATTCGCTATGAATGTCAACAATAATGAAAAGCCAGCGCCTGCTGGCTTTTTTTATTATTTCTGCAAGTCGATACGATAAATGGCAAAGCCATTTGCATCCTGGTTAATATATTTCAACGGATAATGACCATAATGGGAGATAAATTCTGCGGCTTTTGATGAAGGTGAAGTTTCAAAACGTATATCCAGCGGAACCGCGCTCTGAATCGGAGCCAGTCGCCAGTTGTTATCCGCCTGCGGATGTACTTCACCCTGCGCCTTAGTTTGCGCGCTAATCCACGCCGAAACGATCGAGCGGTTCTCATCCGGTGCGGCGAAAGCGATATATTTTTCTCCTGTTCCGGCGAACTTACCGCCCCATGCGCGATAGTTATTGGTCGCTATCAGGAAAGTTGCGTCGTCCTTGATGGGCTTACCCTGCCAGGTTAGATGTTTAATGCGCGAAGCCTGCGGATGAATTAACCGGCATTCTTCATCATAGCGGGCTGGCTGCGTCACATCGATCTGGTAGTTCACTCCATCAATCACATCAAAATTATAGGTGCGGTAGTTCCAGTTAATCAGCGCCTGTGGCTGTCGCTGTTGCGGATCAATCTGATTAAACTGCCCGGCAGAACATTCCAGCCACTGTTTCACCTGCTCGCCGTTTACTTTCATCACTACCAGCGTATTGGGATAAAGATAAAGATCGGCAGCATTACGAAACGTTAGCTGGCCTTTCTCCACTTCCACATAGCTGGCCGGATCGTTTTTACGTCCGCCCGCTTTAAAAGGCGCGGCAGCAGAAAGTACCGGTAAGTTAGCCAGATCGGGATCGCCCTGGATAAAATGCTCAACGTAGGCGCGCTGCGCATTATTCACAATTTGCACCGTAGGATCGTCCTGCACCAGCGACAGATAGCTGTACATCACCTCTGCCGATTTGCCGATCGGCTGCGCGACAAAATCGCGCGTGGCGCGATGGGCATCGGCCAGCACCTGAACCAGGGCGCTATCTTCCTGCGCCAGCGATTTTTTCGCCGTCTTATCATAAATCGGGCGCGCCTCGGCGCGTGCCTGAGCGACTTTCCATTGTCCCTGATCGTTATTAAGCGTCAAATCCACGATGCCAAGATGATTGCCCCACATGCCCGGCATCACCGCCGGAATACCGTTAAGCGTGCCCTGTTTAAGATCCGCGCCGGGAATGGCGGCGAAATCAGCGCTGGGAAATACCGCATGCGCATGGCCAAACATAATGGCGTCGATGCCCGGCACTTTGCTGAGATACCACACGGAGTTTTCCGCCAGCGCCTGATAAGGCGCGCTGGATAAACCGGAATGCGCGACGGCAACCACCACGTCCGCGCCCTGCTGACGCATGACCGGCACCCAGCGACGGGCGGTTTCGGTTATATCATCAACCGTTATTTTGCCCTGCAGGTTAGCCCGGTCCCACACCATAATTTGCGGTGGAACAAAACCGATATAGCCAACGTTAAGCGTATAGGTTTTCCCATCCCGCCCGGTCACTTTTTCCGGCTTTATCAGCCAGGGCGTAAAGCGCGGTTTACCGGTTGCCGTATCAATAATATTGGCGTTGATATAGGGGAAATGCGCCCCCGCCAGCGCCCGCTGCAGATAGTCCAGGCCGTAGTTAAATTCATGATTGCCCAGATTGCCGACGCTGTAGCCCAGCGTATTCATGGCCTGATAAACCGGATGCGTTTCACCCGGTTTCAGCCCTTTAGCGGCCATATAATCGCCAAGCGGGCTGCCCTGTATCACGTCGCCGTTATCTACCAGCACGCTGTTTTTTACTTCCGCGCGTGCCGCAGCGATGAGCGTAGCGGTACGCACCAGACCAAATTTATCGCTGGGCTTATCCTTGTAATAATCGAAGTCCATCATATTGCTGTGCAGATCGGTGGTTTCCATAATGCGAAAATCCACCGTCGCGGCGGAAAGCGGAATCGAAACCGTTGCCATAACCAGAAGCGCAGTGCCCTTAATCATTTTTTCCTCCTGAAAGTAATCGCTACAAACTTCTCAAATTAATCTGCAAACGTTATGTTTCATCGTATAGATTTGTGACAGCGAACAGATAAATCATCCTTTATTAAGGTATGCGGCAATGAGCCAGGGGTTGCCCTATGGTAAGGGTAATGACAGTGACGCGTGAATTATGCTATTGATAACTAAACGATCTGCGAGTGCGCCTGGCTGACCGCCGCTTACCGCGGCATCTGAACGCCAGCTGCTATGATTAAATAGCATGATCAATTAACGTAAGTCCCGACGCTAACGTCAGGCTTACTGCGGTCATCGACAAAGAGGTGAAAAATGTTAGAGCAAATCTGCCAGCTGGCGCGCGAAGCGGGCGACGCCATTATGAATGTTTACAATGGCGAGGCTCCGCTCGACGTTTCTCACAAATCTGACGACTCGCCCGTGACCGCTGCCGATATTGCAGCGCACGGCGTGATTATTCGGGGTTTGCAGCAGCTCACGCCTGAGGTGCCGATTGTTTCCGAAGAGGATCCGCCTGGCTGGGAAGTGCGTCAGCACTGGCAGCAATATTGGCTGGTCGATCCGCTGGACGGCACCAAAGAATTCATTAAACGTAACGGTGAATTTACCGTGAATATCGCGCTGATCGATCGGGGCAAACCGGTGCTTGGCGTGGTGTATGCGCCGGTGCTGGGCGTAATGTATTCCGCAGCGGAAGGCAAAGCCTGGAAAGAAGAGCGCGGGCAAAAAACGCAGATTAAAATCCGTGATGCGCGCCCGCCGTTGGTAGTCGTTAGCCGTTCCCATCAGGATGGCGATGAGCTGAAGGAATATCTGAAGCAGCTGGGCGAGCATCAGACGGTAGCCATTGGCTCATCGCTAAAATTTTGCCTGGTCGCGGAAGGCAAGGCCCAGCTCTATCCGCGCTTTGGGCCCACCAACAGCTGGGATACCGCGGCCGGACATGCGGTTGCTTTGGCCGCAGGCGCCCATGTTCATGACTGGAAAGGGCGCTCGCTGGACTATACGCCGCGCGAATCTTTCCTTAATCCCGGCTTTCGCGTCTCTATTTTTTGAGGCGGATTTATTTAAGCAGTTGATGCAGCAGGGCAATAACCTGCTGCGTTTCTTCCGATGTCAGCGCGCCATCTTTCGCAAAATGCACCCTGCCATTTTTATCTAACACCACGACGGCGGATCCGCCATCTTCCAGCTGCCAGGCTCTTTTCGCGGTGCCGTTGCTGTCGACAATAAACTGTGACCAGGGATACTGTTTCTTATTACTTTCAATGCTGCTGCGCACAAACATACCGGTGCCGGGAATGGCATCATCCGTATTGATAATGGTGGTGGTTTGATAGCGATCCGGTGGCAGATGCGCCTGTTTTATCGCTTCCACCAGCGCTGCATTTTGCTCTTTAGCTGATGAACGCCCGGCAATATGTTGCACCACGCGCACTTTACCGATTAGCTGCGCGCTATTCCACGCCCGATAGCTAAACTTATCCTGTTGATAGTTAAGTTCTCCTTTATCGCTGATGCTTACCGGCGCGACGCGCTGGCCGTTAACGAAGTCATGGGCGCTGCCGGCGAAAGGCAGCAGCAGGCTAAATGCAAGGGCGAGCGGGGCGCGTGTCATTATTTTCTCCACTTCGGCAGGTGATCCGACCACTTAGTCATGTTTTTGAAATAATAAGCAGCCATTATGCTGCTGTCTCATCGACCTGCCAGCTTTGCGGCAGACTGCACAAATTACCTCAGGCAGAAGGTTTATACTGCTTTATGTGACGGTGCTAACAGAGTGTCCTGTAATGTTGTGTCAAATCAGTAAAAAAATTTAATTTTAGGAACACAGGTAACGGACGATGATCTATATTTTATCGGCACTTTGCGCTTCAAGGGCTCGTACCGATTTTGGCAACGGCGAAGCGTATTAATTTTTCAGGAGTTGAAAGCAACATGAAGATTTTTCAGCGTTATAATCCCTTCCAGATCGCCAAATACGTTAAAACGTTGTTTAAAGGAAGGATTTACATCAAAGATGTCGGCGCGTTCGAGTTTGATAAAGGCAAAATCCTCGTTCCGCGCGTTAAGGATAAACAGCATTTTAGCGTAATGTCGGAAGTAAACCGCCAGGTGCTTCGACTGCAGGCAGAGTATCAGTAATAAAACAGGGCGCGATTAACGCGCCCTTATGCTATCTGGCGGTATACAACCGCCGCCTGACCAGATAGTTCTTTTTTATTCTTCCACTTCTTTACTTATCGTCAGGCTCGCCGGACGCTCATCGATACGCGTTACCAACAGCTGATCGATGCGATAGCTATCAATATCAACCACTTCAAACTTATAGCCCGCGAACTTAACGAAATCGGTGCGCTTGGGGATTTTACGCAGCATATACATCATAAAGCCGCCGATGGTTTCATAGTTGCCGGACTGCGGAAACTCATTAATATCCAGCACGCGCATCACATCATCGATTGGCGTGCCGCCTTCGACCAGCCATGAGTTTTCATCACGGGCGACGATCTGCTCTTCCAGCCCCTGACCCACCAGATCGCCCATCAGCGTGGTCATCACATCGTTCAGCGTAATGATGCCCACCACCAGCGCGTATTCATTCATGATGACCGCAAAGTCTTCACCGGCGGTTTTGAAACTTTCCAGGGCTTCAGAAAGCGTCAGGGTATCAGGTACGATTAGCGCAGAACGGATCTGCAGGCCGCTATTCAGGGCCATACTCTGATTACCCAGCACGCGCAGCAGCAGCTCTTTTGAATCGACGTAGCCCACGATATGGTCAATATCGCCGTTACAGACTAAAAACTTCGAGTGGGGATGAAGCGCAATCTTCTCTTTCAGGCTGCTTTCTTCTTCATGCAGATCGAACCAAATAATGTTTTCGCGCGAGGTCATGGAGGACGGCACCGTACGCGATTCCAGCTCGAACACGTTCTCGATCAGCTCATGCTCCTGTTTGCGCAGCACGCCCGCCAGCGCGCCGGCTTCCACCACGGCATAAATATCGTCAGAGGTAATATCGTCTTTACGCACCATCGGGATTTTGAACAGGCGGAAAATCATATTGGCCATGCCGTTGAAGAACCACACCATCGGGCGGAACAGCAGCAGACAGAAGCGCATGGGATTAATGATGCGCAGCGCGATAGCTTCCGGCGAGATCATCCCAATACGCTTCGGCGTCAGGTCGGCAAACAGAATAAACAGGCTGGTCACCAGGGTGAAGGAACAGATAAAGCTCAGCTGCTCCGCCAGCTCAGGAGAAACCAGGCCATCGAACAGGGTTTGAAAAGAGGGGGAAAAGGCGGAGTCGCCGACGATACCGCCAAGAATAGCGACGGCGTTCAGGCCAATTTGCACCACGGTAAAGAACATACCTGGCGTTTCCTGCATTTTCAGCACGCGCTGCGCGTTGATATTCCCGTCATCGGCCAGCAATTTAAGTTTAATTTTACGCGCGGCCGCCAGCGATATTTCTGACAGTGAAAAGAAGGCGCTGATCGCAATCAGCACGAGTATGACAAGCAAGCTATCTAACATAAAGATTCCGTTGGTTTTTGATACTTGTCATTTTTGGCCTGGGCAGCGCGCGATGCGGCATCACTGTGACTTTCCGGTTATGCTGAGCTATCCGTGCCAAAAATGTCTGCGCCGGTTCGACACGCAGGTCGGGGCAGAAAGGGATGACAACAGCCGCGTAAGCGGCCGTTGACGATTATAGCAGTAGCTCAGCTCAGCCCGCCAGCGCTGTTACTGCGCCATCTTGTTTAATAAATAAGCGGGCATTCCCGGCGCATCAAAACAGCAGTATTCGCCGCCAGCGTGCGAAGAATCAGTATTGTTGGTTGTAACGCAGCGCGGCTTTACCGACAATAATGGCAAAATTTGCTTTAGCGTCGCTTTTTTATCTGTCATGCGCATAGCCGCAACGGCAGGGCGAAAGCTATGCTGTTAACCAAACTCGACGTCGACATTAGCGCCCGTTGGTTCGCGATGTTATTTGTCCCCTGAATAAAAAGGGGATTCGGCAACATTAACAGGAGTAAGCGTGCCACGATTTCATGTCTATTGCATAGCCTGTTTGCTGATTGCCGCGCCTGGCGCTCAGGCCGCGAATATTCGCCTACAGCTTGAAGGGTTAACCGGGGATCTCCAGAAAAACGTCAGGGCAAGTCTTTCTACCATCGATACCGATGAAGTGACCGCTGACGGCCGTTTTCGCGCACGTGTTAAAAAAGCCATCGAAGAAGGGCTACGTGCGCTGGGCTACTATGAGCCTGATATTGAGTTTGAAAGCCGTCCAGCCCCGGCAAACGGCGGCAGACCGGTGCTGATTGCTCACGTTTCCGCAGGCGAGCCGGTAAAAATCGCCGGCAGTACCATCATTTTGCGCGGCGATGCGCGTAATGATGCGGAGTATCAGCAGTGGGTGAAAGAAGGGCGTCCCCAAAACGGCACCATTCTTAATCACGGCAAGTATGAGAGCTTTAAAAAAGGCTTTACCAATCTGGCGCTGCGCAACGGCTATTTTGACGGTGATTTTAAGCAAAGCCAGCTGGGCGTTTCCGTAGAGCGACGCGAAGCTTTCTGGGATCTCGACTATGACAGCGGCAAGCGCTATCGCTTTGGCGACGTGACCTTTGAAGGATCGCAGATCCGGGATGAATATCTGCAAAATCTGGTGCCGTTCCACAAAGGCGATTACTACAGCTCACGCGATCTGGCCGAGCTGAACCGTCGCCTGTCGGCCACCGGCTGGTTTAATTCGGTGGTCGTGGCGCCGGAGTTTGATAAAACCACGGCGGATAAAGTGTTACCGCTCAGCGGCGTGGTCTCGCCGCGCACCGAAAACACCATTGAAACCGGGATCGGCTACTCTACCGACGTCGGGCCACGCCTGAAGACGACCTGGCGTAAGCCGTGGGTGAATTCGCGCGGGCACAGCCTGACCACCAGCGCCAATATTTCCGCACCTGAGCAGCAGCTCGATTTTAGCTATAAAGTGCCGCTGCTGAAGAGTCCGCTGGAACAGTATTATCTGATTCAGGGCGGCCTGAAGCGCACCGATTTGAACGATACTAAAGCTGACTCCACCACGCTGGCCCTGTCGCGCTACTGGGATAACAGCTCCGGCTGGCAAAAAGCCATTAACCTGCGTTGGAGCCTGGATCACTTTACCCAGGCGAACGTCACCAATACCACCATGCTGATCTATCCCGGCGTCAGCGTTAACCGTACCCGCTCGCGCGGCGGGCTGATGCCAACCTGGGGCGATTCTCAACGCTATTCGGTTGATATTTCCGATACCACATGGGGATCGGATGTCGATTTCCTCGTTTTACAGGCGCAAAACGTCTGGATCCGCACGCTGGCGGATCGGCATCGCTTTGTGGCGCGCGGCAACCTTGGCTGGATCGAAACCAACGATTTTGAAAAAGTGCCGCCCGACCTGCGCTTCTTCGCCGGGGGCGATCGCAGTATTCGTGGCTACAAATATAAAGGCATCTCTCCGCGCGATGATGACGGCAAGCTGACCGGTGCGTCGAAACTGGCGACCGGCTCGCTGGAGTATCAATACAATGTCACCGGCAAATGGTGGGGCGCGGTATTCGTTGATTCCGGCGAAGCGGTGAACGATATCAAGCAAAGCAACTTTAAAACCGGCGCCGGTATCGGCGTGCGTTGGGCATCGCCGGTCGGGCCGATTAAGTTCGACCTGGCGCGGCCCGTTGGGGATAAAGAGGAACACGGATTGCAGTTTTACATCGGACTGGGGCCTGAACTATGAAGCTATGGAAAAAGGTCCTGATTGGGATTTTGATCTTGTTAGCGGTGCTGGCCGGCGGCGTGCTGCTGCTGGTAGGCACCACGCCCGGCCTGCATTTACTGCTGAACGGCGCGGCGCGTTGGGTGCCGGGATTATCTATTCAGCAGGTGGACGGCGGCTGGCGCAACCTGACGTTAAAAGGCGTGCGGTATGAAATGCCTGGCGTAACGGTTAACGCCGGCGAGTTTCATCTGGCGGTGCAGCTGGGCTGCCTGAAAAACTCCGCGTTCTGCGTTAACGATCTTGGGCTGAAGGATCTGAATGTGGTAGTCGATAGCAGCAAAATGACGCCAGCCAGCGAGCCGCCGCCGCAAGAAGAGAGCAGCAGCGGCGAGTTCAGCACGCCTTATCCCATTACGCTGCGTCATCTCAGCCTGCATAATATTAATCTCAAAATCGATAACACCGCGATTTCCCTGCTCGATTTCTCTACCGGCCTGCACTGGCAGGAGCGGGCGCTTACCTTAACCCCGACGCATATTCAAAGCCTGCTTATCGCCCTGCCGAAGGCGGCGCAGGTAGCCAATGAACAGGTGGTGCAGCCCAAAATCCAGCAGCCGCAGGCGCAGGAGAAGCCGCTGGGGGAAACGCTGAAGGCGATGTTCGATCGGCCGCTGCTGGCGACCATGCCAGATTTCCGGCTGCCGCTGGATATTGAGGTGCAGGAGATCGTCGGCGAGCAGCTACGCATCACCGGCGATACCGAGCTGGCGATAAACCGTTTACTGCTGAAGGCGAAAACGCAGGATCGTCTGCTGCAGCTGCAAACGCTGGATATTGATTCGCCGCAGGGGCAGCTTAAAGCCAGTGGACAGGCGCGGCTTGCCGATAACTGGCCGGTAGACCTCAACCTGAACGGCGCGTTAAACGTCGAGCCGCTGAAAGGTGAGAAGATCAAAATGACGCTCGGCGGCGCCATGCGTCAGCAGCTTCAGCTGGGGCTCAATCTCTCCGGCCCGCTAAATGCGCAACTGACAGGGCAAACCGAGCTGGCAACCGTCGGCCTGCCGCTGCAGCTAAAGCTGACCAGTCCGCAGCTGCGCTGGCCGCTCAGCGGCGCAACGCAGTATCAGGCGGATAACCTGGATTTCAGCTTCAGCGGTAAGGCGACCGACTACGTGATGTCGCTGCGCACCGCCCTGAAGGGCGAAGCCATTCCGCCAGCCGATCTGGCGCTGGATGGTAAGGGCAATATCGAACAGTTTAGCCTTGATAAGCTGCGTTTATCAGCGTTGAAAGGCCATGTCGATCTTAGCGGCCTGGTGGACTGGAGCAAGGCAATCAGCTGGCGCAGCGAGCTCACGCTGAGCGGGATCGATACCGCCCGGCAATATCCTGACTGGCCCGCCACGCTGGACGGTAAAATCACCACGCGCGGCAGTCTGTATGGCGGTAGCTGGCAGATGCGCGTGCCGGAGTTAAAGCTGCGCGGTAAGGTGCGGCAGAATGCAGTCTCGGCAGACGGCACGCTGTACGGCAACAGCTATAACCAGTGGAATATTCCCGGCGTTAAGCTGGTGCTGGGACGTAACAATATCAATCTTAAAGGCGAGCTGGGCGACGCGCTTAATCTGGACGCTAACATTGATGCGCCGCATCTGGACAACGCGCTGCCTGGCCTGGGCGGCGTGGCGAAAGGGATCATTAAAGCGCGCGGTACGCTACAGGCGCCGCAGCTGCTGGCCGATGTTACCGCCACCGGCCTGCGTTGGCAGGAGCTGTCTATCGCCCGCGTGCGGCTGGATGGCGATGTAAAATCGAGCGACCAGGTGGCAGGTAAGCTGCAGCTGCGCATTGAACGGCTGAAACAGGCGTCGCTGACGATTAATCAGCTGACGCTAAATGCGGACGGCAATGAGCGCAAACACCAGCTGAAGCTCAGCGTTAACGGCGATCCGGTTTCCGGCCAGCTGGCGCTGAACGGCAGTTTCGATCGGCAACAGCAGCGCTGGCAGGGCACGCTGAATAATACCTTCTTCGATACGCCGGTAGGCGAATGGCGACTGACCCGCGCCATCGCCATCGATTATCAGAACGCGCGCCAAACCGCAACGATTGGCGCGCACTGCTGGCGCAATCCGAACGCGCAGCTGTGCGTGCCGCAGCCGATTGAGGCAGGGCCGGACGGCCATGCGCGCGTGGCGCTAAACCGCTTCGACCTGGCGATGATTAAGCCCTTCCTGCCGAAAGAGACGCAGCTGGTGGGCATATTCAGCGGTGATGCCGATGTGAGCTGGCACAGCGACGGTTCACTGCCCACCGGACGGCTAGCGCTGAAGGGCAATGGCGTTAAGGTAACGCAGGATGTGCAGGGCAACGCGCTGCCGATCGCCTTCGATACCCTGAACCTTAATGCCGCGCTGCGCGACGGTAAGGCGCAGCTGGACTGGCTGCTGCGCATTGCCAACAATGGTCAATTTGACGGCAACGTTCAGATTAGCGATCCGCAGAACCGGCGCAACCTGTCCGGTAATATCAATATCAACAATCTGTCGCTGGCGCTGTTTAATCCGGCGCTGATGCGCGGCGAGCAGGTAACGGGCATGCTCAACAGCAGCCTGCGACTTGGCGGTAACCTGCAAAAACCGCTGGTGTATGGCCAGCTGGGCTTACGTAACGTGGATGTGGAAGGCAGCTTTATGCCGGTTGATCTGTCCAGCGCCAACCTGACTATGGCGTTTAACGGGATGAGCTCAACGCTGCAGGGCCTGATCCAAACCGCGCGCGGGCAGATTAACCTTGACGGCAATGCCGACTGGAGCCAGCTGAACAACTGGCGCGCCCATATTGCCGCACGCGGCGATCGCGTACGGGTGACCGTACCGCCGATGGTGCGCATGGACGTTTCGCCGGACCTGACGTTCGATGCATCGCCCATCGCCTTTACGCTCGACGGTAAGGTAGATGTGCCCTGGGCGCGTATTATCGTTCAGGAGATGCCGGAGAGCGCCACCGGCGTCTCTTCTGATGAAGTGCTGCTGGATGAAAACCTGAAGCCGGTAACCGCGCAAACGGCGGCGATCCCGATTAACAGTAACCTGATTATTCACGTGGGCGACGATGTCCGCCTCAGCGCTTTTGGCCTGAAGGCGAAGCTGAACGGCGATCTGAAGCTGGTACAGGATAAGCGCGGGCTGGGCCTTAACGGTCAGATCAATATTCCGTCCGGTCGCTTCCACGCCTACGGACAGGATTTGCTGGTGCGTAAAGGCGAGCTGCAGTTTGCCGGCCCGCCGGATCAGCCTTACATCAACCTGGAAGCCATTCGCAATCCGGAGGCTACCGAGGATGACGTGACCGCCGGGTTACGCGTGACCGGGCTGGCGGATGAGCCGAAAGCGGAGATTTTCTCCGATCCGGCGATGTCGCAACAGGAAGCCCTTTCTTACCTGCTGCGCGGGCAGGGGCTGGATACGGATGGCGACAGTAACGCGCTGACTTCCGCCCTTGTTGGTTTAGGGGTTGCACAAAGTGGGCAAATTGTGGGTAAAATCGGCGAGACCTTTGGCGTTAGCAATCTTGCTCTTGATACTGCCGGCGTTGGTGATAGTCAGCAGGTTCAGGTCAGCGGTTATGTTCTGCCGGGTCTACAAGTAAAATATGGAGTGGGTATCTTTGATTCACTGGCGACCTTAACCCTGCGTTATCGCCTGATGCCTAAGCTCTATTTGGAAGCAGTGTCCGGCGTCGACCAGGCACTCGATTTGCTCTATCAGTTTGAGTTTTAGCAATGCGAATAATGGTTTATGGCACTTTACGGCGCAAACAGGGAAACAGTCACTGGATGACAAACGCGCAGTGGCTCGGCGATCATCAGATTGAGGGCTACGATCTTTACAACATCGGACTTTATCCAGGCGTCGTGCCGGGAGAGGGCTCCGTGTATGGCGAGGTTTACCGGATTGATGCCAGTACGTTAGCTGAACTGGACGCGCTTCGAACCCGCGGCGGCGAATATAAGCGCCAGCTGATTCAGACGCCGTACGGTAGCGCCTGGCTGTACGTTTATCAACGTTCGGTAGCAGGACTGACGCACATCCCCGGCGGCGACTGGCTGCTGCGGGATGAAGCCTCGTCAGGTGAATAAAAGGCCACCTCCTTTGGAGGTGGCCTTATCTGTTGCCTTCTGAAAAAGGGGGCAATATTCGTGTTGATGCCATAACCGTTCCGGCTGTTATTCATGCCACATTATGATTTTTTGACGTGGCAGAATACTTTTATCACAAGTAAATAGATAATCATGCTCACCGCGATATTCAGCGCTGTGGTTATCATACTATCAATAAATTCAAAGGGTTCCGGATAAGCTTCACCCAGCACGGTTTCTGAAATTTTTATCGCTGTATCCAGGCTCATACTACCAGCCAGCAGGTCGGTTAATGGTTCATATGGAACAGATAGGGCGCAGGCAATTAAGATGGCAAGAAACAGAGCGACCTTTTTGGGAATCATTGCACATGCCCATGATTACGGTAAGGGCCCGTCCCGGAAAAAGCCATAAATGTTCCAACTCCGTAGAACATTAATGGAGAAAAATCTGCGTCATTGATAACAAACTTTCCTTGCAAAGCCATAAGACACTCCCTGTTTTAGAAAAAGAAAATTATCAAAACATCTTAAACAAAAGGCCTCCAGCCCCAACGATAGTGCCATTTAATAATCAAATTCTGTTAGTGCAATCAAAAAAACAGAAAGCAGATACATACTCAATGACGCTGGGCGGAGACGGCATTGAGCAATCAGGAACTGGCTTACCGTGGCCCATAAAAAACACCGCCCTTTTGGGCGGTGTTTTTTGAGCATGGTAGTGAGACAGCGCTCACCCGATGGGCATTACTTCTTCGCTGCACGTTCGAAAGAGGTACGAATCTCTTCTTTAGCCGCTTCCGCGTTATCCCAACCGTCAACTTTAACCCATTTGCCTTTTTCCAGATCTTTGTAGTGTTCAAAGAAATGGGTAATCTGGGCACGCAGCAGTTCCGGCAGATCGTTCACATCTTTAATGTGATCGTATTCTTTAGACAGCTTGGTGTGCGGTACAGCAACCAGCTTCGCATCTTCACCCGATTCGTCGGTCATTTTCAGTACGCCAACCGGACGGCAGCGGATGACTGAACCCGGCTGCAGCGGATACGGCGTCGGCACCAGTACGTCAACCGGGTCGCCGTCCAGAGACAGCGTGTGGTTGATATAACCGTAGTTACACGGATAGAACATGGCCGTTGACATAAAGCGGTCAACAAACAGCGCGCCAGACTCTTTATCTACTTCATATTTAATCGGATCGGCATTGGCCGGGATCTCGATAATGACATAAATATCTTCTGGCAGGTCTTTACCGGCAGGAACCAGGTTCAAACTCATCTCGCTTTCCTTCATTCATCATAAGTTGAGTGACGGCTATTATAGCCAACTGGCAATGAAAGTATGCCCCCTTTTTCCGCTTTCGGAATGCTCCAGCCGCGGTTATTTATTGAAAATAAACAGTGAAACCAGTCCGGCGGCGATCAGCGGACCCACCGGCACGCCGCGAAACAGGGAAACGCCGATAATGGTACCAATCAGCAGGCCGCCGACAATGGTTGGCTGGCTACTCATCAGCGTTACTCCGCGCCCGCCAAGCCAGGAAACCACGATCCCTACCACAATCGCCAGCAGCGATTTCCAGTCGAGAAAAGATTTCAGCAGCGTGCCGGGCGGCAGGGAACCGCTGACCAGCGGCGACAGCACGCCAACGGTAAGAATAACGATCCCTACGGTCAGCCCCTGCTTTTCTATATAGGGAAAAAATTGAGATAACGGCGTTAGTTTAATCACCAGCAGCGCCGCGACGGAAAGGGTAACTGCGGTATTGTGAACCAACAAACTCAATCCACCGAGAACCAGTAAAATAAATATCGAGGCAAAAGCTGTCATCTGACGCTCCCTGACCAGACAGAAAGGAAAAATTACTATAACAACGGGCGCGGGCAGAGGCGAGAAGGAATGGCGCAAAGCGCGAATAAACTTCAATAAATATAATTAGCTATCAAACTAATAAATTATATCAGTTATAGCGTTTATTAAATATGCCGATATTTATAATGAAGATGAGTCATTTATTATAATCTTCAGGCAAAGGACCTTAGCCTTTTTTATTTTCAGGGAAAAATCGCGCATGTTGAAAAATATATCTGTA
This sequence comes from Mixta theicola, assembly GCF_002895925.1. Classification (GTDB taxonomy): domain Bacteria; phylum Pseudomonadota; class Gammaproteobacteria; order Enterobacterales; family Enterobacteriaceae; genus Mixta; species Mixta theicola. The sequence continues at coordinate 193,002 of NZ_NWUO01000004.1, forward strand.
CGCACGGCATTAATTTGCTTGCTTACCGCAGTCGCTATGCTATTGCTGATCGTCAGTTTTATTGGCCTTAATGCGGTGCAAAAATCAAATAACTTTCTGGAGGAAATTGACTATGTCGACAGAGAAATACTGGATCCGCTTTATGAAAGCAACAGTTATCTGTTTCGGGCCCGTGCAACGGCGGCTACGGCGGTTCATCAAATCGTCATCGACAGAATGCCGGAAGCGGAAAAGAATATTGCTCGCGTAGTCAATTACGTCCAGCAAGCGCAAAAGACGATGGACAGGGTTATTAACAGCCGTCTCGATACCGAAAAAAGTAAAGCTTTGCTGGCAATGGTTGCGACCAGTTACCAAAGCTATATGCAGCAAGGGATACATCCTTTACTACGCGCGCTGGAAAATAAGGATACCGAAGCCTATTACCAGCTGCTGGGACATGCGCTTACCTCTTCTACCGGCGGCTATCAGCAGGCGTTAGAGACATTCACCCAGGATGCTTACCAAATCAGCGATATGCATCTGGAGGAGGCGAGGAAAAACGAGCTATTTATGAAGGTCAGCATTACGCTTTGCTGCCTGTTAACCCTGACGCTGCTGGTTACCGCCTGGTTTACATTAAAAGCCGTGCTGCTAAAGCCGCTGAATCAGGCTATTGAACAGCTGGAGCATATTGCTATTGGCGATCTGACGCAGTCGATACCGAATATGGGGCGTAACGAACTGGGACGCTTAATTGATGCGATGAGGAAAATGCAGCGGGGGCTTCTCGATTCGGTCAGTCGGGTACTGGACGCATCGCAGAAAATCGACGTTGGCAGCCGGGAACTATCGTTGGGCAATCTTAATCTGTCACAGCGTACGGAAGAGACTGCATCGTCGCTTGAGCAAACGGCGGGCAGCATGGAAAAATTGACCGTAACGGTGAAGCTGAACGCTGACAATGCGCAGCAGGCTCACCAGCTGGCGCGCAACGTTTCCACCACCGCCGCAACGGGTGCGGACGTGGTTAGCTGCGTTACCGGGAAGATGCAGGAAATCGCCGAAAGTGCCAGCCATATTGCCGATATTCTCAGCGTTATTGATGGCATCGCTTTCCAGACCAATATCCTGGCGCTAAACGCCTCGGTAGAGGCGGCGCGCGCCGGTGAGCAGGGTCGCGGCTTCGCCGTCGTCGCGAGCGAGGTCCGCAACCTGGCGCAGCGCAGCGCGGAAGCGGCAAAAGAGATTCGACAGCTGATTAGCGAGTCGCAGGGCCGGGTAAAAGAGGGGAGCGAAATGGCGCAGCGAGCCGGCGAAACCATGAATGCTATCGCGACAGAAGTGAAGCACGTTACCGAACTGATGAAAGAGATCTCTGGCGCGTCACTGGACCAGAGTTATGGTATCGAGCAGGTGAATCAGGCCATTAATCAAATGGATGATGTGGCGCAGCAAAATGCTGCGTTAGTGGAGCAGGCAGCGACGGCCACGCAGTCGCTGGAGGAGCAGTCGCGTCAGCTGGTCAGCAGCATGTCGCAGTTCCGGGTGAACATCGCGAAGTAAGCGTACGGTCCGGCGTGCGCGTCGGCCCATAACGAAAGAGGCCGCCCGTTATGCAGGCGGCCTCGTTTATCTCTTAAGCATGATTCGCGTCTGGATATTCGCGCATAAAGCGCTCCACATCCTCAACCATCGCGTCGTTGCCGACAAAGAACGGGCAACGCTGATGCAGCGCTTCCGGCTGCAGATCAAGGATCCGGTTTTTACCGTCGCTGGCTTTACCGCCCGCCTGCTCGGCAAGGAAGGCCATTGGGTTGCACTCATACAACAGACGCAGCTTACCGCTGGGGTGGCTCGCAGTGCTGGGATAAAGATAGATGCCGCCCTTTAGCAGGTTACGGTGGAAATCCGCCACTAAAGAGCCGATATAACGCGAGGTGTAAGGACGATGGGTCGCTTTATCCTCTTCCTGACAGAATTTCAGGTATTTCTTCACGCCCTGCGGGAAACGAATATAGTTGCCTTCGTTAATGGAGTAGGTGTAGCCCTGCTTCGGGAACGTCATACGTTCCTGACTCAGACAAAATACGCCCAGCGAAGGATCGTAAGTAAAGGCATGTACGCCGCAGCCAGTGGTATAAACCAGCATGGTTGAGGAGCCGTAAACGACATAACCGGCAGCGACCTGCTTATTGCCCGGCTGCATAAAGTCCGCTTCGGTCACTGGCGTACCGGGCGGCGTCACGCGGCGGTAGATAGAAAAAATCGTACCGACAGAAACGTTTACATCGATATTCGACGAGCCATCCAGCGGGTCCATTAAAACGACATACTTACCGTTTTCCACACCTTCAAAGATGACAATTTCGTCTTCTTCTTCAGACGCGATGCCGGCAACGATGCCGCGCGCTTTCAACGCCGCCTTGAGTTTTTCATTGGCAAACAGATCGAGCTTCATCTGTTGTTCGCCCTGAACGTTTTCAACGCCGCTGGCGCCCAGAATATCAACCAGCCCGGCTTTATTAATATCACGATGGATAATTTTAGCGCCGAGCTTAATAGCGGAGATCAGCGCCGTCAGTTCACCTGTGGCATGCGGAAAGTCGTGTTGCTTCTCGACGATAAATTCGCCTAATGTTTTCATAACACAATCCCTGAATCTACGTTGGAGTCGCAGCATAGGGTACAAAGCTGCAACGTATGCCATCGCAGTTTAACGGAATGAACTATAAAGGCCATAGGTCAAATCCGTTTCTTCCCGCGCCGCTCGGCGCTACACTGTGCCTCGAAACTTTTTCGAAAACGGACCTTTTATGCGTATTCATATCCTTGGTATCTGTGGCACTTTTATGGGCGGGCTGGCAATGCTGGCACGTGCGATGGGCCATGAAGTCACCGGCTCTGACGCCAACGTTTATCCGCCAATGAGCGTGCTGCTGGAGAATCAAGGCATTGATTTAATTCAGGGTTACGATGCCAGCCAGCTCGATCCCGCGCCCGATTTAGTGATTATCGGCAACGCGATGACGCGTGGTAACGCCTGCGTTGAAGCGGTGCTGGAGCGCAACATTCCCTATATGTCCGGGCCGCAGTGGCTGCATGATTTTGTCTTGCGCGACCGCTGGGTGATCGCCGTTGCGGGAACGCATGGAAAAACCACCACCGCGGGCATGACAGCGTGGATTTTACAGGCCTGCGGGCTGGAGCCGGGTTTTGTTATCGGTGGCGTGCCGGGAAATTTCTCAGTATCCGCAACTTTAGGAAAAAGCCCATTCTTCGTGATCGAGGCTGACGAATATGACTGCGCCTTTTTCGATAAGCGCTCCAAGTTTGTACACTATTGCCCGCGCACGCTTATTCTGAATAACCTTGAATTCGATCATGCCGATATTTTTGACGATCTGCGTGCTATTCAGAAGCAGTTCCATCATCTGGTTCGTATTGTGCCGGGCTCTGGCAAAATCCTGTTGCCGGAACACGATACCCACCTGAAACAGGTGATGGCGATGGGATGCTGGAGCGAGCAGGAAACGGTAGGAGAGAACGGTCGCTGGCAGGCGAAAAAACTGACGCCGGACGCCTCACGTTGGGAAGCCTGGCTGAATGGCGAACGCGTAGCGGAAGTGAACTGGTCGCTGGTGGGCGAACACAACATGCATAACGGTCTGATGGCCATTGCCGCCGCGCGCCACGTTGGCGTGAAGCCGGAAGATGCCGGACGCGCGCTGGATGAGTTTATCAACGCGCGCCGTCGTCTGGAGCTACGCGGCGAAGCCAACGGCGTTAAAGTCTATGACGACTTTGCCCATCATCCTACGGCGATTCTGGCGACGCTGGCCGCGCTGCGCAGCAAAGTTGGCGGCACCGCCCGTATCCTTGCCGTGCTGGAGCCGCGCTCTAATACCATGAAGCTTGGCGTCAGCAAAGAGGATCTCGCGCCTGCGCTGGGACGTGCCGATGAGGTATTTCTGTTCCAGCCGCATCATATTCCCTGGCAGGTCGCGGAAGTGGCGGATGCCTGTATCCAACCCGCTTTCTGGAGCGCCGATATTGATGCGCTGGTTGAATTAATTGCTAAACATGCGCATCCGGGCGATACCATCCTGGTTATGAGCAACGGCGGCTTTGGCGGTATTCATCAGAAACTGCTGGAACGTTTAGCGAAGTAACAGGACGTTACAAGCAAACCGCGCCGTTAGCGGCGCGGAACTCTTTGAAACAGCCGCCACCCGAACAGAACAAGTTGGTGGGCGATAATGGTCAGAACAATACTCATTATAAAGACCATGGTTGACCATGCGTCATCCGGATGTTCCATAGCAAAAAAATCGGCCATATAAAGTAAAAAGGCTCGGATTTTTTCAGTTACCGGGATCAAACTTATACAGGCGATCATCAGCAAGAGCAGAATAATAAAAAGAAGCGTTTTACAGAGGTAGCGAAAAATAAGGTTTATTATTTTACGTTTCTGCGCTGACATCGCTATCTTCCCTATATTGTTACTACATTAATGTAGCCGTATGCGTGTAGTCCCGTAGTGTTAATCGGAACGGTGCTGGTGTTAAGAAGGGCATTTCGTAACATCATAAAATCAGAATGATGTTGAAAAGTGATACAGCCCTTAGGTGTTTGTGAAGGGCCAAGAGGATGCAGCCGAAAGAGCCCGCGTTTAACCCCGCTAACCCAGGTAAAGTCGTCAATGTTTGTGTCATCGCGATACAGGGCAAACCATTCGTTGTGATTTAACGAATGCTTCATCATAAAAGTCATATTATCTTTTATGCTTAGCCATAGTTGTCCTAATTTACCGCCACGCGGCCGATCCACAATCCAATATTTTCCCGGAGGCAAAGGGCCTTTATCAGGCACGCTTATACAACTACTCTGGTTGCGACAGTTTTGATCGCCGGAGAACGCCATAAAAGTCCCAACACCGTACATAATAAGCGGTGCAAACTGCGCCTCATTAATAACAAACTTTCCATACAGCGCCATAAAATTCCCTTTTTATAATTAATCCGCTTTCTTAAGCTACCGCGCTGCCCCGGTATGTAAATTACCGCTTGGGAAACGCATGTTTAATCTGGCGTTATTAAGTGCGTGAAAGCGTGGCGGGGTAGGGCAGCGGGAAGCCAGCGCTACGCTCAGAGAGAAAGAGCGTAGCGCCGTTACTGCGGGGTCGATAACTTAAGCTGTTTCGGCCAGTTCGCGCAGATACTGGAAGATCTGACGATACGATTTCGGCGGCTTGTTGGCGGCCTTCTCTTTTTGCGCGTTGCGGATCATGCTACGCAGCTGTTGGCGATCGGCGTGTGGATAGAGACTCAGCACTTCAGGCATCGCGTCATCGCCCTGTTCCACCAGACGATCGCGCATCGCTTCCAGTTTATGAAACAGCGCAACCTGCTGGTTATGCCGGTTTTTCAGCTTATCCAGCGCCTGGTAGATCGGATCGGGATCGCGCGCGCGCAGCAGCTTGCCAATCAGCTGCAGCTGACGGCGGCGGCCCTCTTTCTTGATGCGCTGCGCCAGCTCTATCGCGTCGCGTAGCTCCTCGTCCAGCGGCAGGCGATCGAGAGCGTTTTTCCCTAAATCGACCATCTCCGCACCGAGTCGCTTCAGCTCCTCGGCATCACGTTTAATCTCACTCTTACTGACCCAGATAATCTCTTCATCTTCTTCTTCTTGATTATCCGGTACGTCGTCGAGCCACTCTTCGGGGTGTTTCGTCATTATCAGGCTCCTGAAAAAGAGGCTAATGCTAACAGGTTACGCGGCTACTGCGAAATTGTTCTCTGACTCTGTTAGACTCCAGATAAGGATACAACTCGCGCGTTGCCTTGCAATGGCTGGCTGCCAGCGCGGGCAGACCGTACTCATCATATTATGGTAGATCAATGAAAATACTCACTCAGGTTGCAGAACAACGTAAAGTGCTGGAGCAGGCAGTAGCCCAGGCGCTGGAGCTGGCGAAAGCAGGTACCGACGGCGCTGAGGTAGCGGTCAGTAAAACCACGGGTATTGGCGTCAGTACCCGTTATGGTGAGGTAGAAAACGTTGAGTTTAACAGCGATGGTGCGCTGGGTATTACCGTCTACTATCAAAACCGCAAGGGCAGCGCCTCTTCTACCGATCTTAGCCCCGACGCGATCAAACGCACCGTGCAGGCGGCGGTTGATATTGCCCGTTACACTTCACCCGATCCGTATGCCGGCATGGCCGATCGCGAGCTGCTGGCCTTTGAGGCGCCGGATCTCGATCTTTTCCATCCGTGGGAGATCGATCCTGACAAAGCGATCGAACTGGCGGCGCGTGCGGAGCAGGCTTCGCTGCAGGCGGATAAGCGCATTACCAATACCGAAGGCGGCAGCTTCAACAGTCACGTCGGGATCAAAGTTTTTGGCAACAGCCACGGCATGCTGCAAAGCTATTGCTCCAGCCGACATTCGCTCTCCAGCTGCGTGATCGCGGAAGCGGAAGGCGATATGGAACGTGATTACGCCTATACTATTGGCCGCGCCTTAGACGATCTTCAGTCGCCGGAGTGGGTTGGGCAAGAATGCGCGCGCCGTACGCTGTCGCGCCTGGCGCCGCGTAAGCTGCCGACAATGAAAGCGCCGGTAATTTTTGCGGCGGAAGTGGCGACCGGCCTGTTTGGGCATCTGGTCGGCGCGATCAGCGGCAGCAGCGTTTATCGTAAATCAACGTTCCTGCTGGATGCGCTGGGCACCCAGATCCTGCCGGAATGGTTAACTATTGAAGAACAGCCGCACCTGTTAAAAGGGTTGGCTTCCACACCGTTCGATAGCGAAGGCGTGCGTACTCAGGATCGTGAAATTGTGAAGGCTGGCGTGCTGCAAACCTGGCTGCTGACCAGCTACGCCGCGCGTAAGCTGGGGCTGCAAAGCACCGGTCATGCGGGCGGCATACATAACTGGCGTATCGCCGGCCAGGGCAGCAGCTTTGACGACCTGCTCAAACAAATGGGCAAGGGCCTGGTCGTTACTGAGCTTATGGGACAAGGCGTAAGCGGCATCACCGGCGACTATTCACGCGGCGCGGCGGGATTCTGGGTCGAAAACGGCGAAATCCAGTATCCGGTAAGCGAAATCACCATTGCCGGCAACCTGAAAGATATGTGGCGTAATATTGTGACCGTTGGCAACGATATTGAAACGCGCAGTAATATTCAGTGCGGCTCCGTACTACTGCCGGAAATGAGCATCGCCGGGCAATAATGGCTAATTATAAAAAACGGGCACAATAGCGTGCCCGATTCTTTTATTGCTCCCGGTAAGCATTCTAATTATTCAACTTGTTAACTAATAATGAACCGCGTTTAAACATTTACCGCCAACGTTATTCATATCTTTTCCTTATTCCTGAAAAAATAGCCTTTTTCTTTCTGTGCCGCTTCCCCTGTTTATTCCTGCTTTTTGCGTAAATGCGCGTTATTCTCTGCATGAAAGGGGTTTCTTTTGCCCTTATTTCGCACAAAATAATCTTTTTGCGACCTTGCGCACCTGATGCGCTGTTATTTCCACTTTGAGGCGGAAAAAGTCGGACTACAAACCCGCAGAGGATAGCGCTACTTTGTTTTCAACGCGAAACAAATGGAAATTCAGGTAATCAGGAGTGGGAAAGGTGAATAACAGTGCGGTGCAAAAGCCGGCCAGCGATACAGAAATTGATGCGCTGGCCGAACGGGTAAAGAAACAAATAGACCAGCTCTTTATCGCGGAGGCTATTTATCCCAATGAGGTACAGCAACAAATGTTGGCCTCTCACGTACGCGCTATGGCGCTGCGCTCATTAACCGGTGAGCCGCTGCCGGAAGTTGAAGCCGAACTGTTTGAGGATATTTCTCCTGAATCAATGCGTCTGGCACAGCAGGTGGTCGATCTGTTCGGCAACCTGCCGCGCGAAGAAGCATGGCTGCTTTCGGTCCACTTTGAAGTGGCGAAATCCAATTAAACAACGGCAGGCCGAGGCCCGCCAGCAGTTAGCAACCCCAAAAGAAGGAACGCAATATGGTAACCGTAGTTATTGGCGATCGTTTAGGTAAAGGACAAAAAGTTGCGGCCGGGATCGAAAAAGCGGGCGGGCGCGCGGTAGTGGTGCCTGGCGTCGCGGCGGATATGAAACTTGGCGATGTGATGAAGGCGGAAAATGCCGATTTCGGCATCTCTTTCTGCGGCAGCGGCGGTGCGGGCGCGATCACGGCGCAAAACAAATATGGCTATAAGGCCAAACACGGTATGCGCTCTATTGATGAAGGCGTGACTGCTATTAACGAAGGCGCCAACGTGCTGGGGTTTGGCTTTATGGATAAAGAGGAGTTGGGCGAGAAGCTGGTGCTGGCCTGGAATAAAAAGTACGGCAGCTAAACATGAAACAGCAATTCACCACTTCGGTTCTGGTCAGCGGCAAAGGCGATACGCAAAGCAGAGCCTTTGCCGATGCGCTTAGCCACGTGCAGCACAAGGTGCTGCAGTCCACCCAGAAAGTTTTGCTGCGCATCGAGCCACAGGACGTAAAAGTTGTCCGTGCGCAGCAGAGCGTCAGAAAAGAAAAGTTTCTGTTCTTCTTTCTGCCGCGTGAGCGACGGAGTTACAGCGTGGAGCTGGAAATTACCGTTAACGTGACCGTGATTGATACCGACAAGGTGGAATTTACGATCGCACAATAAAAACGTTAGGCGATAAGACATAAGGAAAGACTGATGTTTTTAATTATTTTGCTTAAGTCGCTGGTGATTGGGGGGCTGGTCGGCGTGGGCGTCGGCGCAGGTGCCGCGCGTATGTTCCATGCGCCAACCTCTCAAGGCATGGGCGCATTTCGTACACTGGGCGAACTTAACTCCTGTGAAGGCGATCCCGCCTCTCACTTCTCCTTTGGCCTCGGCTTCTTCTTTAACGCATGGGCTTCCTCCGTGGCAGCCGGTTCTTTTACTCAGGATGTTGACCACCGCATTATCCCTAACTGGGGCGCGGCAGCGTTGATGATCAAAAACCGCAACGTCGCCGAAACGCTGCACGATCCGAAAAAAATGGCGATTGCCTGCGGCATCATCGGCATGTTTGTGGTGGCCTTCCTGAATTCAACCGCTTCGGCGGTGCCTGAAGCGCTACAGGTGACGGCGGTCAAGGTATTGGTTCCGGCAGCCAATCTGCTGGTTAACACGGTAATGCCGGTAATTTTCTGGCTGGCGGCGATTGACGCCGGTAAAAAATCAGGCTTTTGGGCCACGATTTTCGGCGGCCTGGCGCAGCTGATTATGGGCAACGCCGTACCGGGCCTGGTGCTGGGCATCCTGATTGGTAAAGGCGTGGAAGAAAGCGGCTGGAACAAAGTCACCAAAGTCATGATGGTCTCGATTGTTCTGCTGTTTGTGCTGAGCGGTTTCTTCCGCGGTTTCGATATGAAACTACTGGAATCGTTCCAGATGGGCGTGCCGGGCTGGCTTGAGATGATCCATAACGGCCTGAGCGGAAAATAACCGGGAGCATACGATGAACGAGACTAAAAGTGGATTTTGGTACGCCGACTGGTCATTCCCGATCTTTGTTGGCCTGCTTTCCGCCGGCGTATTCGCCGGTACCCATATGTATTACCTGTACGGCATCGGCGCCTTTAACGAAGTCGCCTTTGTTTCCATGCTGCGTGCCGGCATGGAAACCGGCGCGTACGGCGCGGTTGCCGCCTTTGGCGCCAGCTTTCTGTTCGCCCGCATTATTGAAGGCTCGCTGGTCGGCATTCTGGATATTGGCGGCGCCATTCAGACCGGCGTCGGGCTGGGCGTTCCGGCGCTGCTGCTCGGTGCGGGCATCATCTTTCCCGTGGCTAACTTTGCCGCCTCGCTGGCTACCGGCCTGATTATCGGCCTGGCGATTGGCTACGTCATTATTCTGGCGCGTAAATTTACTATCAACCAGAGCGATTCCACCTATGGCGCAGACGTCATGATGGGAGCAGGTAATACCTCCGGACGCTTTCTGGGGCCGTTAATCATCCTGTCCGCGATGGGCGCGTCTATTCCAATCGGTCTTGGCTCGCTGGCCGGCGCGCTGCTGTTTTACCTGTGGAATAAACCGATCACCGGCGGCGCGATTCTTGGCGCAATGGTGCTGGGCGCTATTTTCCCGGTAGCGCTGTAAACCACAGCGGGCTTGCCGCTCTGGCAGGCCCGCCAGAAGGAGTTCTCATGTTCGATCTGATTATTCGCCGCGCCCGGCTGGTTGATGAACGGCTGGTCGATATCGCCATTCAGGATGGAAAAATCGTTGCCGTTGGTCAGGTATCAGGAGAAGCAAAAGATGAACGGCTGCTGGACGGCACCGTTTATCTCAGCGCCGGCTGGATTGATTCGCACGTTCACTGCTATCCCAAATCGCCGATTTATCACGATGAGGCGGACAAAATTGGCGTCGCGACCGGCGTGACCACCGTCGTCGATGCCGGCAGTACCGGCGCGGCTGACGTCGATGATCTCTGGCAGCTGACGCGTAAGGCGCAAACGCAGGTCTATGCGCTGCTTAATATCGCCCGTACCGGTATCGTCACGCAAAATGAGTTGGCCGACCTGAAGCAGATAGATAAGCCTGCCGTGCGCGCTGCGCTGCAGCGTCTGCCGGGTTTTATCATCGGTATTAAGGCGCGGATCAGCAGCAGCGTGGTGGGGGGAAATGGCATCCGGCCGCTGCAGCTGGCAAAAGAGATCCAGCAGGAAAACGGCGGCCTGCCGCTGATGGTGCACATCGGCAATAATCCGCCGAATCTGGATGAAATCGCCGAACAGCTTACCGCTGGCGATATTATAACCCACTGCTATAACGGCAAGCCGAACCGTATTTTGACGCCGGAAGGCGAGCTGCGACTGGCGGTGAAAAAAGCGCTGCAGCGCGGAGTACGTCTGGACGTCGGCCACGGCAGCGCCAGCTTCAGCTTTGAGGTTGCGCGTCGCGCCATCGCCCAGGGCATTCTGCCCGATACCATCAGCTCCGATATTTATTGCCGTAACCGCATTGATGGTCCGGTGAAGAGCCTGGCACACGTTATGTCGAAGTTCTTCAGCATCGGCATGACGCTGCCGCAGATTATCGACTGCGTCACCTGGAAAGCGGCGGACGGTCTGCGCCTGCAGCATAAAGGGCGGCTGGAGCCGGGCTTTGATGCCGATCTTACCCTCTTTACGCTTAGCAATGAGGTACGCCCGCTGCTGGATTCAGAAGGTGAAACCGTACAGGGCCAGCAGCATTTTATCCCGCTGGCGGCGGTCGTTGCCGGACAGTGGAAGGTTACCGAGGAAGGGAAAGCAAAAAATGTCTTCGATTTATGAAAAATATAGTCTGAAACAGGTGATCAACGCCTCCGGGCGCATGACGATCCTTGGCGTTTCTACGCCATCGGCAGACGTGGTGGATACGGTGAAATATGGCCTGAACCACTATTTTGAAATGAAAGATCTGGTAGATAAAACCGGCGCCTATATAGCTAATCTGCTCGGCGCGGAAAATGCGCTGGTGGTCTCCTGCGCTTCCGCAGGCATCGCCCAGTCGGTGGCGGCGGTGATTGTTAAAGATAACGCCTGGCTGCTGGATAATTTACACGGCGCGCCGCTGACGGTGCCGCACGATATTGTGTTGCCTAAAGGGCATAACGTTAATTTTGGCGCGCCGGTGGGCACCATGGTTACGCTGGGCGGCGGTCGTCTGGTGGAGGCGGGATACGCCAATGAATGCTCCGCCGAGCAGCTATCTGCGGCGATTACGCCGCAAACGGCGGCCATTCTGTATATCAAATCGCATCACTGCGTACAAAAAAGCCATCTGAGCGTTGAGCAGGCGGCCGTCGTGGCGCGGAAACATAATGTCCCGCTAATTGTTGATGCCGCAGCGGAAGAAGATTTGCAGCGCTACTACCAGTGCGGCGCCGATCTGGTGATCTATAGCGGCGCTAAAGCGATCGAAGGGCCGACCAGCGGGCTGGTGGTGGGAAAACATCAATACGTCGAGTGGGTTAAGCGTCAGTCGTCGGGCATTGGCCGGGCGATGAAAGTCGGGAAAGAGGGCATTCTTGGCCTGACGCAGGCTATTGAAAACTATCTGACGCGGGAAAAAGAGAGCGGCGCGCAGATGGTAGAAAAAATGACGCCCTTTATCAACAGCCTGAACGGGCTGGATGGCGTTAGCGCACGCGTCGTGTGGGACGCCGCCGGGCGCGATATTGCCCGTGCGGAGATTCATTTTGACGAGGCGGCCATCGGTCAGACTACCGGCGAGCTGGTACAGGCGCTGAAAAACGGCGCGGTCGCGATCTACTTCCGTGGCTACAAGGCCAATGAAGGCATCGTCGAGGCTGACGTGCGCAGCGTAACGCCGGAGCAGCTGAACACCATTTTCCTTAGCATTAAGGCTTTACTCACAGGAGAGAAACAAGCATGACGCTGACGCCTAATTTTTATCATCACCGGGTTTGCCTGAATGTTCTGGCAGGATCAAAAGATAACGCGCAGGCCATTTGGCAGGCGGCTGAAGGCCATGTGCTGGTTGGCGTGTTATCGAAAAACTACGCCAGCGTGGAGAGCGCCGTCGACGATATGCGCCAGTATGCCGCGCTGATTGATAACGCGCTTTCCGTTGGGCTGGGAGCGGGCGATCCGCGTCAGTCGGCGATGGTTAGCGAGATTTCCCGTGAGGTACAGCCGCAGCACGTTAATCAGGTATTTACCGGCGTAGCCACCAGCCGCGCCCTGCTGGGACAGCAGCAAACCGTGGTCAACGGCCTGGTATCGCCTACCGGTACGCCAGGCAAAGTAAAAATCTCCACCGGACCGCTAAGCGCCCAGGCGGCAGATGCCATCGTGCCGGTCGAAACCGCCATCGCCATGCTGAAAGATATGGGCGGCAGCTCGATTAAATATTTCCCAATGGGCGGCCTGAAGGCGAGAGATGAGTTTACCGCGGTTGCGCAGGCCTGTGCCGAGCACGATTTCTGGCTGGAGCCGACCGGCGGCATCGATCTGGACAACTATGAGGCGATTTTACAGATTGCGCTGGACGCGGGCGTCAGCAAAATCATTCCGCATATCTACAGCTCTATTATCGATAAAGCCTCTGGCGATACGCGGCCTGAAGATGTCAGGACGCTGCTGGCGATAACGAAAAAGCTGTTGGGCTAACGCCCCGGCAGAGGCGGCGTAACGGTACTATAATCCGGGATAAAATTATGCGAAAACATTTGATTACCGCGTTATCTATGGCATTGTTTGGCGTTGCGCCGCTGGCTACGGCAGCTCCTTATGCGTTTGTAGGAACCTATCAGCCGCACGGCGAGGGCGTGTATCGTTTCAGGATTGCGCCGGACGGCGCTCTGAGCGACAAAACCCAGGTGAGCCAGCTGCATAACGCCGCACAGCTCACGGCTAACGCACAGAAAAAAGTGCTGTACGCCGCCAGCGAAAGCGATCCAGGGATTATCGTGGCCTATCGCCTGGCGGAGGATGGCAGCCTGACAGAAATTAATCAGGTGAGCTCAGCAGGCAGCGGTCCGGTTTATCTCACGCTGACGCCGGACGGCAGACATTTGCTGGTGGCTAACTATGTTAGCGGTTCTGTTGCCGTACTGCCGGTACGCGCGGACGGCGGGCTGGAGCAGGCCAGCGACCATCAGCAGCATCAGGGCACGCCTGGCGCCGCACAGCCGCAGGCCGCCGTTGAGGGCAGCTTTGCCAGCAGCGACCATGATGGGCCGCATGCCCACATGATCGCCAGCGATCCGCACGGGCGCTACGTATTCAGCACCGACTTAGGGTTAGATCGAATTTATCAGTATCGGCTAAGCGAGCAGGGCAAGCTGATGCCGAATACGCCGCCGTGGCTGGCCGCTTCCTCTGCGGGCGCGGGTCCGCGACACTTTGTCTTTACGCCGGATGGCAAAGCGCTTTATTTGATAAATGAAGAGGCGTCGACCCTTACCCATTATCGGCTTGATACGCAGCACGGCACGCTGACCGAGGGCGCGACGGTATCGTCTTTACCGCCGGGCTATAAAGGCACCAGCTTTGCCGCCGGTCTGGCGATAGACCAGCGCGGCAAGCATCTGTATGTGCTTAACCGCCTGCATAACAGCATTGGGCATTTCCGGATTGAGCCGAACGGGACGCTGACGCCGATCGAAAATGTCTGGACGCGCGGTGACTACCCGCGCACGCTGACGCTGTCAGAGGATGGCAAAACGCTTTATGTGCTAAATCAGCGTAGCGATAATATTACGCGTTTTTATATTGACAGCGACAGCGGGAAGCTGCGTTTTAGCGATGATTACACCGCAATTGGCGCGCCGTCACAGATGGTGATAATGCCATGATGATGAGATAATTTGCCGCGCCGATGCGCTGCCAACAGGGGAGAGCTGCCGTGAGATTTCCAAACCAGCGACTGGCTCAGTTATTTGATACGTTGCAAAAAGAGACGCTGCCGCAGGATGAGCTGGCGCGCCGTTTTGCGGTTTCCACGCGCACCGTGCGCACCGATATTAACATGCTTAACGAGATGCTGGCCGATCACGGCGCGCTGTTTGTACTCTGCCGCGGCGAAGGGTATCAGCTGCGTATTCTCGATCCGGCCCGCTATCAGCGCCTGACTCAGCAGTCGCCAGCTCATCTGCGTGTTCCCCGTACCTCGACGGAGCGTATTCATTATCTGCTGACGCGCTTTTTGACCTCGGCCTGGGCCATCAAGCTGGAAGATCTGGCGGAAGAGTGGTTTGTCAGCCGCGCCACGCTGCAAAGCGATATGGCGGAAGTCAGGGAGTGGCTCAACCGCTATCAGCTGACCATTGAGGCGCGCCCACGCTATGGTATGAAGCTGTTCGGCAGCGAAATGGCGATCCGCACCTGTCTGACCGATCTGCTGTATCAAATTGCTCAGGAAAATAGTGAAAACCCGCTGCTGCAGATGGAAGCGCTCAACAGCGGCATGCTGCTAACGCTTCAGCCGCTGCTGCTGCATTGCTTCGCGCGCTTTAATATTCGCATGACCGACGAAGGCGAGCTTTACCTGCGCCTTTACTGCGCGGTCGCGGTGCGCCGCATTAGCGAAGGCTATCCGCTTTCCGATTTCAGCGCCGACGAGGTGGACGGCGATGTTCAGGCGGCGGCTCGCCATATTATCAACCTGATGCGCCCGATTACCGGTAAGGTGATTGCGCCTGCGGAAGAGGCCTGGCTGCGCCTGAATATTGCCGCCCGGCGGGTAGAGGAGATAGCGCCCAGCGCGATCAGCGCCGACGACGGCGATTCGCTGGTGGACTATATCCTCAGCTATATCAACACCCACTACAACTATAACCTGCAGGACGACCAGCAGCTGCGCGCCGATCTGCTGACGCATATCAAAACCATGATTACCCGCGTCCGCTACCAGATAACCATTCCGAATCCGCTGTTGACCAATATCAAGCAGCACTATCCGATGGCGTATGACGTGACGCTGGCGGCGGTTTCCAGCTGGAGTAAATATACGCCGTACGTGATCAGTGAAAACGAGATCGGGTTTCTGGTGCTGCATATCGGCGTTGGGCTGGAGCGCCATTATAACGTGGGCTATCAGCGTCATCCTCAGGTGATGCTGGTATGCGATACCGGCAATTCAACCATACGCATGATCCAGGCAATGCTGCTGCGTAAGTATCCGCAAATCGTCGTGACGTGCATCATTTCGCTGCGTGAATATGAGATGCAGGAAAGCATTGAGGAGGATTTTGTTATCTCCACCGTCCGGCTCAGCGAGAAGGGCAAACCGGTGGTGGTGATGTCGCCTTTTCCTACCGACTATCAGCTGGAACAGCTGGGGAAACAGGTGCTGGTAGACCGTACCAAACCTTACATGCTGGAACGGTTTTTCGACGCGCGCCATTTTTGCATTATCGATCGGCCGATGGAGCAGGCGCAGCTGTTTCGTCTGCTGTGTCAGCAGCTGGAGCAGGAAGGCTTTGTGGACGAGACGTTTTATCCTTCGGTTGAGGAGCGCGAAGCGATTCTCAGCACCATGCTGGGGGAGGGGATTGCGCTGCCGCACTCGCTGGGGCTGCTGGCAAAAAAAGCGTGGTGTACACCGTGCTGGCGCCGCAGGGCATCGTCTGGGGCGAAGAAACCGCCTATGTCATTTTCCTGTTAGCCATCAGCAAAGATGACTATGAGGAAGCGATGGCGATCTACGATCTGTTTGTCACCTTTATGCGCGAGCGCGCCATGACGCGTCTGCGCGACAGCAGCGACTTCGCCAGCTTTAAAAGCGTGGCGCTGGATTGCCTGAGCCGCCTGTAAGATCCACGCATTGGTTCGCCGTCGCGCAAAGCAAAAACCCCGCCGAAGCGGGGTTTTATAAAGAGTGAAGCTGACCGGTAAGCCGGGTTCTGTCTTGGACAGTCATTCATCTAGGCCAGCAATCGCTCACTGGCTCAAGCAGCCTACCCGGGTTCAGTACGGGCCGTACCTTGTGAACCCCTATTTGGCCTTGCTCCGGGTGGAGTTTACCGTGCCACGAACTGTTGCCAGCCGCGCGGTGCGCTCTTACCGCACCCTTTCACCCTTACCTGTGCTCACGAATGAGCCATCGGCGGTTTGCTCTCTGTTGCACTGGTCGTAGGCTTGCGCCTCCCAGGCGTTACCTGGCACCCTGCCCTATGGAGCCCGGACTTTCCTCCCCTCTGCCCGTCTCCCCCGAAAGGGGACGGCGACAAAGCGGCGACTGTCTGGTCAGCTTCGGCGCGAAGTATAGAGGTTTTAAGCGCCGCTGTCACTCTTCGCTACTTCAACTGAACCAAAACAACATCGATTCCGTTTTTACGTAATCCCTCCAGGCTTTCCGCCGGGATCCCCTCATCAACGATAATCATATCGATGCGCTGTGTATCAATGATTTTATGCAGGCTTGAGCGGTTAAATTTCGTGGAATCGGTCACGACAATAATCCGTTCCGCCACTTCGCACATGCGGCGGTTGAGCCGCGCTTCGTCTTCATTGTGCGTGCTCACCCCGCGATCGAGATCGATAGCATCGACGCCGAGAAACAGCATATCGAAATGGTAGTTCTGCAAAGATTGCTCTGCGCGATCGCCGTAAAACGACAGGGACTGACGGCGCAGGTGGCCGCCGGTCATCAGCAGTTCCACGCCTTCGGCTTCCAGCAGCGCGTTGGCGACATTCATGCCGTTAGTCATGGCAATCACATCCGTATGCTGGCGCAGCAGGCAGGCAATTTCGTACGTTGTCGTGCCTGAGTCGAGAATGATACGGTGCCCCGGCTGAACCAGCGCCGCCGCCGCCTGCGCGATGCTACGCTTCACCGCGGTATTCAACGCGCTTTTATCCTCTACCGAAGGTTCGCTGCCCGGCGTATTGCTATCGCAAATCAGCGCGCCGCCGTAGGCGCGCACGGCGATGCCCTGTTTTTCAAGAAACGCCAGATCGTTACGGATAGTCACCGTCGAGACGCCGAACAGGGCGGACAGATCGTTAACCTGAACGCTTCCCTGCTGCCGCAGCCGCTGAATGATGTGCTCGCGCCTTTCGCTGGTACCGGGAACACGCTTTTCTGCGGAGGAGTCGCTGCTGCTCATAAAAAGGTCCTTTAATTAAAACTTTCGTTTCATTTCTTTTTACATATTAAGGCTTTTCTTCTACCGGAATGCAACCCTGCCGGCACCTTATAAATCCGCTTAAATCACAATAAATAGTTTCACTATGCTTCTTTTGTGAAACAGATCGGAAAACCATTGCCTTTCGTTTTATTTTTATGACGCCATGATGCAGTATCAAATGAAACAAAACGAAAGGTAGTGGTCATTGCCATCCGAAATGGAGAGGAAAGTGAAACATCTGACAGAAATGGCGGAGCAACATAAGCGGGGAAAAACGAACGGGATTTACGCCGTTTGCTCCGCGCATCCACTGGTACTTGAAGCAGCAATTCGCTATGCCCATGCCGGGCGCACGCCGCTATTGATTGAGGCAACGTCTAACCAGGTTGATCAGTTCGGCGGCTATACCGGCATGACGCCGGCCGATTTTCGCGGCTTCGTCTGCGGCCTTGCCGACTCACTCGGCTTTCCACAGTCTCAGCTTATCCTCGGCGGAGACCATTTAGGCCCCAACCGCTGGCAGCATCTGCCGGCAGCCGAGGCAATGGCTAACGCAGATGAGCTGATTAAATCCTATGTCGCGGCGGGCTTTAAGAAAATCCACCTCGATTGCAGCATGTCGTGCGGGGATGATCCGGTGCCGTTAACCGATGAAATCGTTGCTGAACGCGCGGCGCGGCTGGCGAAAGTCGCTGAAGCCGCCTGCCGCGAACACTTTGGCGAGTCGGATCTGGTGTATGTCATCGGCACCGAGGTGCCGGTGCCCGGCGGGGCGCACGAGACGCTGGCGGAGCTGGAAGTTACCACGCCCGATGCAGCGCGCGCCACGCTGGAAGCGCACCGCCACGCTTTCGAAAAACACGGGCTAAACGCTATCTGGCCGCGCATCATCGGGCTGGTGGTTCAGCCGGGCGTCGAGTTCGACCACACCCATGTTATCGACTATCAGCCGCAAAAAGCCGCGGCGCTGAGTGCGATGGTAGCAGCGTATGACACGCTGGTATTTGAAGCGCACTCCACCGACTACCAGACGCCGCAGGCGTTGCGCCAGCTGGTAAAAGACCATTTCGCCATTTTAAAAGTTGGCCCGGCGCTCACCTTTGCGCTGCGCGAAGCGCTGTTTTCGCTGGCGGCAATGGAAGAGGAGCTGCTGCCCGCCAAAGCCTGTTCCGGCCTGCGTCACGTGCTGGAAAGCGTCATGCTCGATCGCCCGGAATACTGGCAAAGCCACTACCACGGCGACGGCCACGCGCGTCGGCTGGCGCGCGGCTATAGCTACTCCGACCGCGTGCGCTACTACTGGCCGGATAGCCAAATCGACGAGGTTTTTGCGCGACTGGTGCAAAACCTGGCCGATGAGCCGATTCCACTGCCGCTGATCAGCCAGTATCTGCCGCTGCAATATGTAAAAGTTCGCGCCGGGACGCTTAATGCAGCGCCGCGAGAACTCATTATCGACCACATCCAGGACATCTTGCGTCAGTACCACGCCGCCTGTGCGGGTATGACCTCCTGTAACGCATAACAACGAAAAGGAAAACGCTATGCCAAACATCGTTTTAAGCCGTATCGATGAACGTCTGATTCACGGACAAGTGGGCGTTCAGTGGGTCGGATTTGCCGGGGCAAATCTGGTGTTGGTCGCGAATGATGAGGTGGCTGAAGATTCGGTCCAGCAAAATCTGATGGAAATGGTACTGGCCGAAGGGATTGCCGTACGTTTCTGGTCGGTGCAAAAAGTTATCGACAATATCCACCGCGCCGCCGATCGGCAAAAAATCTTGCTGGTCTGTAAAACGCCAGCAGACTTTCTTCGGCTGGTTGAGGGCGGCGTTCCCGTCAGCCGTATCAACGTAGGGAATATGCACTACGCCGATGGCAAACAGCAGGTTGCCAAAACGGTTTCCGTCGACGCTGGAGACATCGCTGCATTTAACGGCCTGAAGGCCGCCGGGGTGAAGTGCTTCGTTCAGGGCGTCCCGACTGAGCCCGCCCTGGAACTCTTTAAACTAATCTGAGGGATTCACAGTGGAAATCAGCCTGTTGCAAGCTTTTGCGTTGGGTGTCCTCGCCTTTATTGCCGGCCTCGATATGTTCAACGGATTAACGCATATGCACCGTCCTGTTGTGCTGGGGCCGCTGGTCGGCCTGATCCTGGGCGATCTGCATACCGGTATTCTCACCGGCGGTACGCTGGAGCTGGTCTGGATGGGGCTGGCCCCGCTGGCGGGCGCGCAGCCGCCAAATGTCATTATCGGCACCATCGTCGGCGCCACGTTTGCGATTACAACCGGCGTGAAGCCTGATGTCGCCGTTGGCGTCGCCGTCCCGTTCGCCGTAGCGGTGCAGATGGGCATCACCTTCCTGTTTTCGATAATGTCCGGCGTAATGTCCCGCTGCGACCGCATGGCGGCCAATGCCGATACGCGAGGCATTGAGCGCGTTAACTATCTGGCATTGCTGGCGCTGGGCGGCTTCTACTTCCTGTGCGCGTTCTTGCCGATTTACTTCGGCGCGGAACATGCGAAAACGGCGATTGATGTGCTGCCGGAGCGCCTGATTGACGGTCTGGGCGTTGCGGGCGGCATTATGCCTGCCATCGGTTTCGCCGTACTGCTGAAAATCATGATGAAGAATGTCTACATCCCTTACTTCATCATCGGCTTCGTGGCTGCCGCCTGGCTCAAACTGCCGGTGCTGGCCATTGCCGCCGCCGCGCTGGCGATGGCGCTGATCGACCTGCTGCGTAAATCACCTGAACCGACTGCGTCTGTGGCCCAGAAAGAGGAATTCGAAGATGGCATCTAATCAAACTGTTCTGCCAAACGTCTCCGATACGGAAGAGACGCTGCTTACCGGCGTGAATGAAAACGTCTATGAAGATCAAAAAGTGGGTGCGGAACTGACGAAAAAGGATATCAACCGCGTGGCCTGGCGCTCAATGCTGCTGCAGGCTTCCTTCAACTATGAACGTATGCAGGCTTCCGGCTGGCTATATGGCCTCCTGCCGGCGCTGAAAAAGATCCACACCAACCCGCGCGATTTAGCCCGCGCCATGAAAGGCCATATGGGGTTCTTTAATACCCATCCGTTTCTGGTGACCTTCGTCATCGGCATTATTCTTGCGATGGAGCGTTCCAAGCAGGATGTAAACAGCATTCAGAGCACCAAAATCGCCGTAGGCGCGCCGCTCGGCGGTATCGGCGACGCCATGTTCTGGCTAACGCTGCTGCCGATTTGCGGCGGTATCGGCGCAAGTCTGGCGCTTCAGGGATCTATCCTTGGCGCGGTGGTGTTTATTGTGCTGTTTAACATCGTGCATCTCGGCCTGCGTTTTGGCATGGCGCATTATGCTTACCGCATGGGCGTGGCGGCGATCCCCTTGATTAAAGCCAATACCAAAAAAGTAGGTCATGCGGCGTCTGTGGTCGGAATGATGGTTATCGGCGCGCTGGTTGCCACCTATGTGCGCCTTAACACGACGCTGGAAATTACCGCAGGCGATGCGGTGGTGAAACTGCAAACGGATGTTATCGATAAGCTAATGCCCGCGTTTCTGCCGCTGGTCTACACCCTGACCATGTATTGGCTGGTGCGCCGCGGCTGGAGTCCGTTACGTTTGATCGGCCTTACGGTTTTGCTGGGCGTTGTCGGCAAATTCTGTCATTTCCTGTAAAAAGCGAGGTTTGCAATGTTAGGTATCATTTTGACGGGCCATGGCGGATTTGCCAGCGGTCTGGAAAAGGCGATGAAGCAGGTCCTCGGCGAGCAGGAGCAGTTTATCGCCATCGACTTTCCGGAAACCTCCACCACCGCGCTGCTGACTTCGCAGCTGGAGCAGGCGATGCGCGAGCTGGACGCTAAGCACGATATTGTGTTTCTCACCGATCTGCTGGGCGGTACGCCGTTTCGCGTGGCTTCCCAGCTGGCGATGCAAAAACCAGGAGGCGAGGTGATTACCGGGACGAATCTGCAGCTGCTGCTGGAGATGGTGCTGGAGCGTGAAGGGCTGAGCAGCGAAGCGTTCCGTCTGCAGGCGCTGGAGTGCGGTCACCGCGGCCTGACGAGCCTGGTGGATGAACTGGGACGCTGTCGTGAAGAAGCGTCCATAGAGGAAGGAATATAAGCACGCTATTGCGCGCACGACGTCTGCTTACCGAACGTGGCTGGCTGGATGATCACCAGCTACGCATCGAAGAGGGCGTTATCGCGGCGATGCGCAGCGGAATTGTGCGTAACCCTGGCCTGCGACGTTAAGCCGTAAGGCCTTTCTTTTTCTTTCGAAAAACCTGCCTTATTTACGCAGATAAAAACTAAATCTTTATATATTAATTGGTTAGATTATGTTCCCCGCGCATCCTCTCAGTTTTCGTTTTATTTCACTTTCTTTCATTGAACTTTCGGTTTCTTTTCTATAGATTTTATTTAACTGCTTAAGTGAACAAGTGAAACGAAACGAAAGATGGCGACCCCGTTTGTCAGCGTCTGAAGTGGAATTCACCCGACCAAGGATTGAGTTATGCCAGAAACCTACACCCCTTCCACCGCCGTAACCGGCACCTGGACAGAAGAAGAGATTCGCCAGCAGCCCGCCAGCTGGATCCGTTCGCTCACCAATATTGACCGCTGCCGACCGGCGATCGATGCTTTTCTTACTCCGCTGCTGCGCAAAAACGATCTGCGCATCGTTCTGACCGGCGCGGGTACCTCCGCGTTTATCGGCGATATCATCGCGCCGTGGCTTTCCCGCCATACCGGTAAAAATTTTAGCGCGGTGCCGACCACGGATCTGGTGACCAATCCTGTGGATTACCTGAACCCGGCGCACCCGCTGCTGCTGGTCTCTTTTGCCCGCTCCGGCAACAGCCCTGAAAGCGTGGCTGCCGTTGAGCTGGCCAATCAGTTTGTATCGGAGTGCTACCATCTTTCGATAACCTGCAACGAAGCGGGCAGCCTGTATCAAAACGCGGTTAACAGCGATAACGCCTTTGCGCTGCTGATGCCTGCTGAAACGCACGACCGCGCGTTTGCGATGACCAGCAGCATTACCGCCATGATGGCAAGCTGCCTTGCGGTGTTCGCGCCGGAGGCGATCAACAGCAGCACCTTTCGCGACGTAGCCGATCGCTGCCAGGGGATCATTAGTTCTCTGGGCGATTTCAGCGACGGCGTATTTGGCAACGCGCCCTGGAAACGGCTCGTTTACCTCGGCAGCGGCGGCCTGCAGGGCGTGGCGCGCGAATCTGCTCTGAAGGTGCTGGAGCTGACGGCGGGGAAACTGGCCGCGTTTTACGACTCCTCTACTGGCTTCCGCCACGGACCGAAATCGCTGGTGGATAGCGAAACGCTGGTGGTGATGTTCGTTTCCAGTCATCCCTATACCCGCCAGTACGATCTCGACCTGCTGGCGGAACTGCGCCGCGACGGGCAGGCGATGCGCGTCGTGGCTATCTCCGCCGATACCGACGCCGTCATCGAAGCCGGCTCGCATATCCTGCTGCCGCCTTCCCGTCACTTTTTGGATATTGAGCTGGCCTTCTGTTTCCTGATGTATGCGCAGGTGTTTGCCCTGACGCAATCCATCAGCGTGGGCAATACGCCAGATAACCCGTCCGCCAGCGGCACGGTAAATCGTGTGGTGCAGGGCGTTGTTATTCATCCATGGCAGGCATAAGAGGATCGCAACATGAGCATTATCTCAACCAAATATCTTCTGCAGGATGCGCAGGCAAAAGGCTATGCGATCCCTGCGTTTAACATCCATAACGCCGAAACGATCCAGGCGATCCTTGAAGTCTGCAGCGAGATGCGATCGCCGGTGATCCTCGCCGGTACGCCGGGCACCTTTAAACATATCGCTCTTGAAGAGATTTATGCCCTGTGCAGCGCCTACTCCGTCAGCTACGACATGCCGCTGGCGCTGCATCTCGATCATCATGAGTCGCTGGAAGATATTCGCCGTAAGGTTCACGCGGGCGTGCGCAGCGCAATGATAGATGGCAGCCATCTGCCCTTTGAAGAGAACGTTAAGCTGGTGAAATCGGTGGTCGATTTTTGTCATCTGCACGACTGCAGCGTTGAGGCCGAGCTGGGCCGTCTTGGCGGGGTGGAAGATGACATGAGCGTGGATGCGGAAAGCGCCTTTTTGACCGACCCGCAGGAGGCGAAGCGTTTTGTTGAACTGACGGGCGTCGACAGCCTTGCGGTCGCTATCGGCACCGCCCACGGCCTCTACGCCAAACGGCCAAAAATCGACTTTCAGCGCCTGGCGGAAATCCGCGAAGTGGTGGATGTCCCGCTGGTGCTGCACGGCGCAAGCGATGTGCCGGATGAATATGTCCGTCGCGCCATTGAGCTTGGCGTCTGCAAAGTGAACGTGGCGACAGAACTAAAAATCGCCTTCGCCGCCGCCGTGAAAGAGTGGTTTGCCGAAAACCCGCAGGGCAACGATCCGCGCTATTACATGCGCGTCGGTATGGATGCGATGAAAAAAGTGGTTAAAGACAAAATTACCGTTTGCGGCTCGGCAACGCGCCTGCTGTTGCCCGCCGAAGCTTGATGAGCCTGGCGATAACGACAAAACCGCGTTGTTCCTCACCGGGCGGCGCGTTATGGCCAGTGCAACGAAAAAACGCGTCCTTATGAAAATATCTGGCCCGGAGCCGCATCCGGGCCGGTTGATTTACTCTTCCTGCTGCTCAAGCGCATATTTATATAGCGCGTTTTTCTTCACGCCGTGAATCTCCGCCGTCAGCGCCGCCGCTTTCTTTAACGGCAGCTCTTTTTGCAGTAGCGCCAGGGTGCGCAGCGCTTCGATCGGCAGCGCCTCTTCATCAGCATGGTGGCCTTCGACAATCAGCACCATTTCGCCTTTACGACGGTTCTCGTCCTCTTCAATCCAGGCGAGCAGCTCCGCTACCGGCGCGCCGTGGATCGATTCCCAGGTTTTGGTGATCTCGCGCGCCAGCACTACATAGCGATCCGCGCCCAGTTCGCTGACCATATCGCGCAGACTATCAAGCAGACGATGGGTTGATTCATAAAAAATCAGCGTGCGCGGTTCCTGAGCCAGCGCGCGCAGCGTATCGCAGCGCGCTTTGCTTTTGGCTGGTAAAAAGCCCTCATAGCAAAAGCGGTCGGAGGGCAAACCGGCGGCGCTAAGGGCGGCAATAGCGGCGCAGGGGCCAGGCAGCGGCACCACGCGGATGCCCGCTTCGCGACAGCGGCGCACCAGATGATAGCCAGGATCGTTGATTAATGGCGTACCCGCATCGGAAACCAGCGCAATGCTCTGGCCTTCCTGCAGTTTCGTCAGCAGCAGTTCCGCTTTTTGCTGCTCATTATGATCGTGTAATGCGAACAGTCGCGCATTGATGGCGAAATGTTGTAGCAACAGTCCGGTATGACGTGTATCTTCCGCAGCCACCAGATCGACGCTTGCAAGCACCGCCAGCGCCCGCTGGGTGATATCGCCCAGGTTGCCTATCGGGGTGGGTACAATATAGAGCGTGCTGGCAGAAATCTCTGCCCGATCGTGTTGTTTCATTGTTTCATCCGAATTGCCGATTTAATATTGAGCATCCTGAAAAAAACTTACTGGATACAGTATGCTTCCTTCAAAAGTCGTTCGAAAAAAAGCAGGGCGCTTCGTGCCTGTTCTCCTGGCCGGGCTAATTCTGGCAGCCTGTACCGGCCAGACGCCGCAGGCTCCCTCGGTAAATATTCAGGGGCCGGCAACGGGCACATCCAGCTATTACCTGCAGCAGGTACAGCAAAGCCCAGATGATAACAAGGCTGACTGGCAATTACTTGCGATACGTGCACTGCTTAACGAAGGGAAGTATCCCCAGGCATACCAGCAAATCACCCAGCTGCCGCAGCAGCTAAGCGACACGCAGCGTCAGGAGCTACAGCTGCTGACCGCCCAGCTGCGTCTCGGCAGTCAGGATTTCCCCAGCGCGCAGGCGATTCTGGCGAAGCTTAATCCTTCTTCCATGTCGAAAGATCAGCAGCAGCGCTACTACGGCATGAAGATTGCCGCTAATCAGGGGCGACCTTCGCTGGATCTGGTGCGCATGCTGATCGCGCAGGAGCCGCTGTTAACCGATAAAGCGCATCAGGATAATATCGATGCCACCTGGCAGACGCTGACGCAGCTGCCGCCGGAGCAGATGAGCAGCCTGGTAATTAATGCGGATGAAAATACGCTGCAGGGCTGGCTCGACTTGCTCAATGTTTACAAGGCGAACCGTACCGATCCCGATATGCTGAAAGCGGGCATCAGCGACTGGCAGATGCGTTATCCGCAAAACCCGGCGGCAAAAACGCCGCCGACGGCGCTCGGGCAGGTGCAGAACTTCCAGCCCGCTTCTACCGGTAAAATCGCGCTGCTGCTGCCGTTGAGCGGCCAGGCGCAGGTTTTCGCCAGCGCTATCCAGAAGGGCTTTAACGATGCGAAAAACGGCCTGCTGAATACGCAACCGTCGCCTGCCGTCGGCAGCGCGCAAAATCCGGTGGCGTTACCCAGCGACGGCGCGCAA
Organism: Mixta theicola; assembly: GCF_002895925.1. Classification (GTDB taxonomy): domain Bacteria; phylum Pseudomonadota; class Gammaproteobacteria; order Enterobacterales; family Enterobacteriaceae; genus Mixta; species Mixta theicola. The sequence continues at coordinate 219,167 of NZ_NWUO01000004.1, forward strand.
AACAGCGCCGAGCCTGCGAGCAACAGCGCGAACAACAGCGCCGAACCGGCAAATGGCAGCGCTCAGCCGCAGGCTGCGAATACGGATGCGGTAGTCAGCCCCTCCGCCGCGCCGGCTGACCCTGACTCATCGCCGCCCGCCGCACCGCCTGCGGCCAGCGCCACTACTGCGCCAGCCAGCAATGCCGAAGTGAAAGTGTATGACACCAGTTCGCAGCCGATTCAGCAGATAATAGCCCAGGCTCAGCAGGACGGCGCGACGCTGGTGGTTGGGCCGTTGCTGAAGGATAACGTGCAGCAGCTGGCGGACTCCTCCACGCCGCTGAATGTGCTGGCGCTTAATGAGCCGGAAAAAATCCAGAACCATCCGAATCTTTGCTACTTTGCGCTTTCTCCTGAAGACGAAGCGCGGGATGCTGCGCATCATATCTGGCAGCAGGGCAAACGCATGCCGCTGCTGCTGGTGCCGCGTAGCTCGCTGGGCGATCGCGTCAGCAAAGCCTTTGCGCAGGAATGGCAAACGCTGGGCGGCAGCACGGTGCTGCAACAAGGGTTCGGTTCCGCCGCGGATCTGAAGCAGGGCATCAACAGCGGCGCGGGCATAAGCCTGAGCGGTACGCCAGTGACGCCGCCGGTCAGTGAGCCGCAGGGCGTCACTATTGCTGGCCTGACCATCCCGGCGCCGCAGAGCAGCACGCCGCCTGAAACCGCCGCCAGCGGCGGCGCGGTGGATGCGGTTTATATCGTCGCCACGCAGGGTGAGCTGCAGTTGATTAAGCCGATGATCGCCATGCGCATCAGCAGCCGCAGCAACGTGGCGCTGTATGCCAGTTCGCGCAGCTTCCAGGCCGGTGCCGGTCCTGACTTCCGTCTGGAGATGGAAGGGCTGCAGTTTAGCGATATTCCGCTGCTGTCGGGCGCTAATCCGGGGCTGATGCAGCAGGCGGCGCGCAGCTTTAATAATGATTTCTCGCTGGTTCGCCTGTATGCGATGGGCATTGACGCCTGGACGCTGGCTAACCACTTTAGCGAAATGCGTCAAATGTCCGGTTTCCGTATCGATGGCAATACCGGTCAGCTGAGCGCCACAGAAAATTGTGTTATCAACAGGAAGTTGATATGGAGCCAGTATCGTCAGGGACAGGTGGTCCCGGCCAGCTAAGTCGTCAGCTAAAAGGCGCGCGCTATGAGCTGATAGCGCGTCGTCATCTGGAGCAGGCGGGGCTGGTATTTGTAGCCGCCAACGTGCGTTATCGCGTTGGCGAGCTGGATTTAATTATGCGTGACGGGCGACAGTGGGTGTTTGTCGAGGTACGCTATCGGCGCGACGCGCGTTTTGGCGGCGCGGCAGCCAGCGTTACCTGGCGCAAACAACAGAAACTGTTACGCAGCGCCGCCCTGTGGCTGGCGGCGCGCAATGCCAGTTTTGATACGGTAGACTGTCGTTTCGACATCGTCGCCATTACCGGGCAGCAGCTAACGTGGCTGCCCGATGCGTTTCAAGCCCACATTTAGAACCAGGTGGTAGTGTGCTGGAAAGAATAAAAGCCTGTTTTACGGAAAGTATACAGACGCAGATAGCCGCAGCGGAGGCGTTACCCGATGCCATTTCCCGCGCGGCAATGACCATGGTGCAATCGCTGCTGAACGGCAACAAGATCCTCTGCTGCGGCAACGGCACCTCGGCGGCGAATGCTCAGCATTTTGCCGCCAGTATGATTAACCGTTATGAAGCAGAGCGTCCCAGTCTGCCGGCGCTGGCGCTAAGCGCGGACAATATTCTGTTGACCGCGATTAGCGACGATCGGCTGCATGTCGAGGTTTATGCTAAGCAAGTCCGGGCGCTGGGCCAGACGGGGGATGTGCTGCTGGCGATCTCTACGCGCGGTAACAGCCGTGATATTGTTAAGGCGGTAGAAGCGGCGGTCACGCGTGATATGACGATTATTGCCCTGACCGGCTATGATGGCGGCGAGCTGGCTGGACTGCTGGGCCCGCAGGATGTAGAGATTCGCATCCCATCACACAGAAGCGCCAGAATTCATGAAATGCATATGCTTACCGTGAACTGTCTGTGTGATTTGATTGATAACACTCTGTTTCCTCACCAGGAATAAACAAGGAGATGTAATGAAGGTATTATCTGCACTGGCAGTGATCTTTGCCGCCCTGTTATTACAGGGCTGCGCCGCCGTCGTGGTCGGCAGCGCGGCGGTGGCGACCAAGAGCGCAACCGATCCGCGTACCGTAGGAACCCAGGTGGATGACGGCACGCTGGAACTGCGCGTCAGCAACGCGCTGGCGAAAGATCAGCAAATAAAAAATGATGCGCATATCGTAGCCACCGCCTATCAGGGCAAAGTGCTGCTGACCGGCCAGGCGCCGAGCGCGGAAGTTGCGGATCGCGCGAAACAAATTACGATGGGCGTGGATGGCGCAACGGAGGTTTATAACGAAATTCGCCAGGGGCCGAAAGTTACGCTGGGCACCGCCTCTTCCGATACCTGGATCACTACCAAAGTGCGCTCACAGCTGTTGGGCAGCGATCGGGTGAAATCCTCTAACGTGAAGGTCACCACTGAAAACGGCGAAGTGTTCCTGCTGGGGCTGGTTACGCAGCAGGAAGCCAGTGCGGCGGCGGATATCGCCAGTCGGGTAAGCGGCGTGAAGCACGTCACTACCGCCTTTACCATCCTGAAATAATCCTGTCAGGGGCGACATCTGCGTCGCCCCGCTTTTTCGTTAGCTCATCAAATCAACGACCAGCGCGCGTAGCGGCGTTTGCGCCTGCAGGCGGATGCTGGTTTCATCGCGGATAAAAGCGCCGTCGCCGCAGCCCAACTCTTCCCGTTCGCCGTTGGCCGACAGCGCCTGAAATTGACCGTGAATCGACTGTAGCCAGGCGCGCGAGCCTTGTAGCGGCTGTTGCCATTCTTGCCCTGGTTCCAGCGTGATGTGATGGATCCAAACCTGCTGACGCACCTGCAGACTGCCTTTTTCGCCATCGGGCGAAGCGATCAGCTGGTGGGGCCGATCCAGCGTCAGCGGCAGCTGTTGCACCAGCGGGTTTTCGCGATCCGGACAGGCGTCCAGCCAGAGCTGGATACGCGTCAGCGGGGCATCCCGGTTTACGTTCAGCTCGCTCCAGGCCACCCCCGTCTGCGTTGACAGCAGCAGGACGTCGCCATCGCCCGCGCGACAGTAGTTGCCTTCGCTATCGCGGTATTCCGCTTCGCCCCGCAGGATCAGGTTAAGAATATCCACAGGTGGATAGGTACGCGGCTGGAAAGCGGCGCCAGGGGCGAGCACTTCCTGATTCAATACCCGCAGCGAGGCATAGCCCAGAAGTTTTGGATCAAAATAGTGGCCAAAAGAAAATGTATAACGCGCCTGCAGCCAGCCGTAATCGGCCTGACCACACTGTTGCGCGGTGCGTGATGTCATCATTGTTAGATTACCCCCATCAGCGCCTGTTTATGCCGCCAGGTCACCTGTCAGGTTTCTATGGTAAATATCTGGACGGCGGATTGTTAGCCAGTTAATCTGCCTGGCATATTCAAAATTACTGACAGAGACGCGCTATGGCAAAAGATCGGGCCCTGACTTTGGAAGCACTACGCGTGATGGACGCTATCGATCGGCGCGGCAGCTTTGCTGCGGCCGCTGACGAACTGGGCCGCGTGCCTTCCGCACTCAGCTACACCATGCAAAAACTGGAAGAAGAGTTGGACGTGGTGCTGTTTGATCGCTCTGGTCACCGCACTAAATTCACTAACGTTGGTCGTATGCTGCTGGAACGCGGCCGGGTGCTGCTGGAAGCGGCCGATAAGCTAACCACCGATGCGGAAGCGCTGGCGCGCGGCTGGGAAACCCATCTGACCATCGTTACCGAGGCGCTGGTGCCCACCGAAATGCTGTTTCCGCTGGTGGAAAAGCTGTCGGAAAAGGCCAATACGCAAATCTCGCTAATTACCGAGGTGCTGGCGGGAGCCTGGGAGCGGCTGGAACAGGGACGGGCAGATATTGTCGTGGCGCCGGATCTGCATTTTCGCGCCTCAACCGAGATCAACACCCGCAAATTATATAGCGTTATGAATGTTATCGTTGCCAGCCCGGATCATCCGATTCATCAGGAGCCGGAGCCGCTTTCTGAAACGACGCGCGTAAAATATCGCGGTATTGCGGTGGCGGATACCGCTCGTGAAAGACCGGTACTGACGGTTCAGTTACTGGATAAGCAGCAGCGTTTGACGCTCAGCAGCATAGACGATAAGCGCCGCGCCTTGCTGGCGGGGCTGGGCGTGGCAAGTATGCCTTATCCGCTGGTGGAGCAGGATATTGCCGAAGGCCGTTTGCGCGTGGTCAGCCCTGAAAACACGCAGGAAATTGATATTATTATGGCCTGGCGGCGCGACAGCATGGGCGAGGCTAAAGCCTGGTGCCTGCGTGAAATCCCGCGTCTGTTAGCTAAAAAAGGGTAACCGGCAGGCCAGATTTTAGGGGAAACATCGCAATGAGGCCGTAGCGGCATGAGCCGCCAGAGCGCCTCGCGGGATGGTCGCCCAGGGAATCTCTATCTGACAGACGACTTTGTTATTAATCCCGTAACTCGTGTCAGTTGCGGGTCAGGAAAAGCGTTCGTCACGCCCGTGCGGCTCATCCCAGTCAAAGGCCGGCCCTATGGAAATAACGCCGCTGGGGTTAATGGTTTTATGACTGCAATAATAGTGATGGCGGATATGTTGCAGATTTACCGTCCCGGCGATGCCCGGCATTTGCCAGATATCACGTAAAAATCCGTTCAGATTGAGATAGTCGCCGATGCGATGCCTGTCGCATTTAAAATGGGTGGCATACACCGGATCGAAGCGCACCAGCGTGGTCCACAACCGCAGATCCGCTTCGGTAAGCCGATCGCCGGTCAGCCAGCGATGCTGGCCAAGTATCTGCTCCAGACGATTCAGCGAACGAAACAGCGCCTCTACGGCTTCGTCATAAGCCGCCTGTGAGGTAGCGAAGCCCGATTTATAAACGCCGTTATTAACCGTATCGTAGATCCAGCCGTTCAGCTCATCGATCTCCGCGCGCAGGGCAACGGGATAATAGTCCCCGGCGCGTGCGCCGACGGCGTCAAAAGCGGAATTAAGCATACGAATGATGTCGGCGGATTCATTGCTAACGATGGTCTGCTGCTGCTTATCCCACAGTACCGGCACCGTCACCCGGCCGCTATAGTCCGCGTCGGCATGTAGATAAAGCTGATAGAGGAAATCATGCTGATAAAGCGTATCGCCGGTTGCTGCTGGAAAATCGGTAGCGAACGTCCAGCCATTCTCCAGCATCAGCGGATGCACCACCGAAACCGAAATCATCTGCTCCAGCCCTTTTAACTGACGCATTAACAGCGTGCGATGCGCCCACGGGCAGGCGAGCGATACATACAGATGATAGCGATCGCGCCCGGCGGTAAACCCCGCCTTGCCGGTTGGGCCCGCGCTGCCGTCAGCGGTAACCCAGTTACGAAACGCGGACTCGGAGCGCTTAAAGCGGCCGCCGTTCGATTTGGTGTCATACCAGGTATCCTGCCAGACGCCATCAACCAGTTGTCCCATAAAGCCTCCAAAATGAAAGGGGCGAGAATGAAACCATTCTCGCCCGTAGATGATGAAGTATAGCTATCGCTTACCATTTTTTCCCAAGCAGGCGATCGATGCTGTAAGCGCCAGGACCGCTGATCCCCAGCAGCAGCAGGCCGCCTGCGATCGACAGATTTTTCATAAACATAATTGAGTTAACGCCTTCAGCGAAATTGCTGTGGAACAGAAAAGCGGTCAGCAGCGTAAAGACAGCGGTAAACAGCGCGGTAAAACGCGTCAGGAAGCCGAACAGGATCGCCAACCCGCCGCCCAGCTCAAGCAATATCACCAGCGGCAGAATAAACGCCGGAACGCCCATTGCCTGCATATAATGCGCGGTTCCGTCATAGCCGGTAATTTTGCCCCAGCCAGAAACGATAAACAGGATCGGCAGTAAAATACGCGCCGCCAACAGGCCAATATCTTCGAATTTTTTCATGGTTTTCCCCAGTGCTGTTTTGCCCCAGGCGAAAGACGCCTGAGCGGTTAAATAGCGTGATTGCAGGCGATTAGTCGCTGCTCTCGGTAACTGAGGAGGATAATAAGTGGGCGAGGGAAGTTTTGTAAGCGAGATAAACTGTCAAAGTAGTTCAGGAAAATTGATATAGATTGCCTGCGCGATACGCAGGCAATCAGAGGAGGCGCTAATTCCTGTGCGGCAGATTCGCTTTTATCAGCCGCCAGGTACTCCATGCACCCAGACCGCGCTTCGCCCAACGCATCAAAAAGTTGGGATTGCGCACCGACCAGATCGCTAACGCGCTGCTACCGATAGCCAGATAGCTACGCAGACTAAGCAGCGTCATCCAACCGCGATCGTAACGGGCGGTTTCCAACAGCCATTCCCGACGCGCCATACTAAGATCGAGGCGCTGCTGGTGAATAGTGATTAACAGATCCGCTTTACGTTGTTCACGGTCAGCACGATTCATGGGTGACGGTCCTCCAGCATTTGACGATCGGAGGAGAGCTCTTTCCGCGTATGGTGAAGCAGCGTGGATTTACGTGACTTACGCAGCGTCCAAAGGCCAAAAATAAGCGCCAGCACAAACAGCACGGCAGTAGTAATGCCAATGGCTGTCAGGCGATACTGCGCATCAACCGCCCAGATAATTAATACCATCAGGCTCATCAGGCCAAACGCGGTGAACAGCATCGTCAGGCCAATCATCAACAGCATCTGTATCAGATTAGCCTTTTCCTCTTCCAGCTCGACCACAGCAAGGCGCACACGGGTTTCTACCATGCTAACCAGCGTTGTGACGAGACGCTGTCCGATGTTTATGACCCCTTTGCCTGGGCCGTGGCTCTGCTGAGAATCGGCCATAATTAACGACGCGAAATCAGCATGCCGATGGCCAGCCCGATGGCTGCGCCAATACCTACGCCGTGCCAGGGATTTTCACGCACATAATCATCGGCGTGGCTAACCGCTTCACGGGTGGTCTGTGACAGACGATCGCCGGTTTCACCGAGACGCAGGCGCGACTCATCCAGCGCGGCACGCGCTTTGCTACGCAACTTATCCAGTTCTGATTTTGATTTATCGGTGGAATGGCTAAGCACTTCTTCCAGCGTATCCGCCAGGTTCTTCAGTTCGGCGCGCAGGTGTTCTGACGTAGTATCTGTTGACATGAAACACTCCTTTATTCGCAGGCATGTACGCTGTAAATGGGTTACCAGGCAGCAGACTGAAGCGCTTTAAGCTCTTCACGCTCTTCCTGTAATTTTTGTTGGCGTTTAGCGATTTTTTTCTTATCGCCATCCTCCTCGGCATCTTTTAAATCTTGTTCTCGCTCTGCTACTTCCCGCTTTTTCGCGTTAATGTTTTCCTGATGAGCCGCTTTTAGCTTTTCATCAGTGCAGCTGGCGCGTACTTCCGTCAGAGCGCGTTCGAGGCCGTTCACCCGGCGTTGATTATCATGCTGTTTTGCATAGGCAATTTCTCGCTCAATATTTTTCTCTTTCTGCAAACAGAGTACGCCAGCGGCCTGGGTAAAGCCGGAAAGGGAAAAAAGAGCCAGAAAAAGCGAGGTGCGAAATTTCATCCGATCATGACCTTCCATTGTTAAATTCAGCCGTTCCCTGTGAACGGTAAAGATGCAGCAGGTATGAGGCTGGCAGCCATGCCGCCTCATAACCTTTTGTAAGAATAGACACTCTTTACGGAAAGCTCAAAAGTGTTGCTGAAGAAAGCGTGTTCGGGAAGAGAAATCGCGCTACGCGGCGGGGTTAGCCAACGGATTGCGAACGCAGCGAGATTTTATTCAGCCAGCCGCTGCTGTTTTCCAGCTGGGCAATATTAAAACCATGCGGCAGAATTTTAAGCAGGGCGCGCTGGGCCGCCAGGCTCTGCTCCTGCGACTCAAAGCGCAGTACCAGCGAGTCCTGTGCGGGCGTGATGCTTTTCACCTGAATGCCCTGCGCGTTAAGGCGCTGCCAGACATAAAAGCCATCCGGCAAACTAACGCCCTGTTCGGCAACGCGGATTTGCAGGGCATTTTCATGGCGAAACAGCGCTGGCAGCAGGGCAAAGGTGATAATCGCCAACAACCCGACCAGCAGCCAGCGCAGCGGCTGGCGTAAAACAGGCTGTAACCATTGCATTATGGTTGACCTTTTTGCTTGCCGTTACCGTTCCGTTTGCGCCACAGCACCACCAACGATCCCACCAGGCCAACCACCAGCAGCACCAGCGGCAACAGCATCAGGCAGAACATCAGTTCATCTTCATAACGGCGGAAAATCGGCGTTTTACCCAGCGCAAAACCCATGACCGTCAGAATCAACACCCATATGAAGCCGCTCATCCAGTTAAAGAACTGAAAGCGGGTACTGCTCAGGCCGGAAAGGCCGGCGATGGTAGGCAGCAGCGTGCGTACGAAAGCGATAAAGCGGCCAATTAACAGCGCGGAGAGGCCGTGGCGATGAAACATTTGATGGGCCCGTTGATGATATTGCGCGGGCAAATGGGATAGCCAGTTTTGCACGGTGGGCGTATTGCCCAGCCATCGTCCCTGAATATAGCTAACCCAGCAGCCAAGGCTGGCCGCGGTCGTCAGGATAAACAGGGTAAGCGGAAAATTCATGGTGCCTTTGGCAATCAGGACGCCGACCAGAATAAGCAGGCTATCGCCGGGAAGAAAGGCGGCGGGAAGCAGGCCATTCTCCAGAAACAAAATCATAAACAGTACGCCATAAATTGCCCAGACCAGCGTCGGATCGGCCAGGGTCTCAAAATCTTGTTGCCATAATGCTTGCAACAGCGCTTTTAAAATATCCATTCATTATTCCTGAACTTCATTGTTAACACTGGCTCATCAATAAAGAGGCCGGGAGGGCAGGCTGGCAGTTTTTGTTAATTGTAGTCGCCGCTACCGCAGGCCGGGCGATCGTCTTTTGCCTGTATGGGCTGTAAAAACGATGCATTCTTCTTTCCCGCCGCGAAAGGGTAAGAAAAGGCAGATAACTGTAACAAAATCCACCTTTACGAGACAGGGAAAGTTACTTCTGACTGAGAGTTTTACCGTTGAAAATCATTAGCAGAAAGGAGCTTTACACTGGCTGACACTAAAGTAACTTAGCTGACTTTAGACGCTTTGTTATCCAAAGCGTCCTTTTTTAGCGGGAAGAAGAGGTATTGGGCAGGATAACCGGGTTTTCAGCAAACATGTAACGGTCAACGTTGAATTCAAAATCGTCGGTCGTGGCGTTAAATAACATCTGACGGGTATTTTCCAGATGTTGCCACATCGCCAGCTTGGCGGCGGCCGGATCTTTGCGCATTAAGGCTTTCAGGATCATATCGTGGTCGTTGCACCAGCTGCCGATGGCTCGCTCGTCAATGTGCTCATGCAGTTTCAGCCAGTAAGGGTTATGCATACGGTGCAGCCACATTTTCTCGACGATAGCCGCCAGCGCGCTGTTTTGCGTCGCCATGGCAATTTGTACGTGAAAGCGCATATCCCATTCGGAATCGCGGAAGTGATCTTCTTTGCGCGCCTCCTGCTGGATTTCCATCAGTTGCACAATGTCCTGTCGCGTGACGCGCGTAGCGGCGAATTCCGCCACGTTACTTTCAATAAGCTGACGCGCCTGTAACAGCTCGAAAGGGCCAAAATTAGCAAACTCCAGCTGGCTGTTAGTTATAACCCGCGGGTTTTGCTGGCTGGAAATAACATGAATACCGGAACCTTTGCGCACTTCGACGTAGCCTTCCACCTCCAGCATAATAATCGCCTCACGCACGACGGTGCGGCTGACCTGCATCTCTTCCGCTATCAGTCGTTCTGCAGGCAGCTTATCGCCTGGCTGATACTGACCGGTTTCAATGCGATTTTTTAACTCTGCGGCCAGCTGTTGATAAAGACGACGCGGTTCGCTGATTTCCATAGGTCTGTTCCCTGCAGATGGAGTCGGTAAGTTGTTATACCACTTACCGCCGTTAAGGCCAATCACTGTGGCGATCGGGGGGATGGAAATGCGCAGTTCGTCAGCAAACAAGCAGAAGGGAATAAAACAGGCGGGCATTCGCTGATGCCCGCCCTGAGGGAAGCTAGCTGCGTACCGGCTCGGCGGCTGGTGCCGTCGGTGCTTGCTCCAGTTCGGCGGCCGGTTGGTTTTTCAGCACCGTCCAGATAACCACCGCGCCCAGCAGATCGAACACCGCCAGCGCGGCAAACAGCGGGCTGAAACCCAGCGTATCGGCCAGCGCGCCGACCACCAGCGCAAACATGGTGCTGGCGGTCCAGGCGGCCATGCCGGTCAGTCCGTTAGCCGTGGCGACTTCATTACGACCAAAAACATCAGAAGAGAGCGTAATCAGCGCGCCGGAAAGCGCCTGATGAGCAAAGCCGCCAACGCACAGCAGGCCAATCGCCACGTAAGGGCTGGTAAACAGGCCGATGGTGCCGGGAGCGATCATCAGGACCGCGCCCATCGTCACCACCAGCTTGCGTGAAACAATCAGGTTAACGCCAAACAGCCGTTGAAACAGCGGGGGCAGATAGCCGCCGACAATGCAGCCCAGATCGGCAAATAGCATCGGCATCCAGGCAAACATGGCGATCTCTTTCAGGTTAAAGCCGTAAACCTTAAACATAAACAGCGGGATCCAGGCATTGAAGGTGCCCCATGCCGGCTCCGCCAGAAAGCGAGGCAGGGCGATGCCCCAAAACTGGCGGTTACGCAGGATCTGACCGGCGCTCATTTTCTTGCCGTTGTCGATCTGGTGGTGCGCTTCCTGACCGGAAAGGATATAGGCGCGTTCTTCATCGCTGAGTTTTTTCTGCTGTTTAGGGTGCTTATAAAACACCAGCCAGCAAAGCGCCCAGATCATGCTGAGTACACCGGTAATGATAAACGCCATTTGCCAGCTGTGGGCGACGATGGCCCATACCACCAGCGGCGGCGCGACCATCGCGCCAATAGAGGAACCGACGTTAAAATAGCCCACCGCAACGGAGCGCTCTTTGGCCGGAAACCATTCACTGCTGGCCTTCAGACCGGCGGGGATCATGGCCGCTTCGGCGGCGCCGACGGCAGCGCGCGCAATCGCCAGCCCGCCCCAGCTGCCCGCCAGCGCGGTTGCGGCACAGAATATCGCCCACATAATCGCAAACACCGCATAGCCAATTTTAGTGCCGAGGACGTCAAGAATATAACCGGCCACCGGCTGCATAACGGTATAGCAGGCGGAGTAGGCGGCCACGATATAAGAGTATTGCTGGGTGGTGATATGCAGCTGTGCTTCAAGAGTCGGCGCGGCTACGGCAATGGCGTTACGCGTCAGGTAACCCAGCACGGTACCGATGGTCACCAGACCGATCATATACCAGCGTAGCCCTTTTATTTTACGCATGTCATACCTCTTCCAGTTCTGTTGGCGGCCGTGCCGCTGTTTTTTATTGCGGGTCTGTCGCAGTCAACTGCGAACAGAAAGCATCCGGGAGCAAAACCCTGCCTTTGCCCTTTTCCATTCCTTACCTGTGAAAGAAATTTCTGCTCATCAAAATCTGAACGGCAGACGATAACTTGTCATACCGATTTAAAAGTTGAATGCCATCACAAAAACCATTTTTGTAATATGTGATACTTAAAACCAAGGTAATTCAGGCGATTACCGGCTGGCAAGGCAGTTGACCGCCAAATAAGGGGCGCGAAGTTGTCTGGTTTGTGAGCTGTATCGCAAAATAATCACTGCGGTTGCTTAAATTGGTATGATAACTTTTCTGCCATCAGGTGAACGCATCGATAACGTTCATGTAAAAGGAGATCGGAATGTCCCGTTTTATGACCGAAGATTTTTTGCTGGAGAGTGAGTTTTCCCGCCGCCTGTACCATGACTACGCGGCCGATCAACCGATCTTTGATTATCATTGCCACCTGCCGCCGCAGCAGATTGCAGACAACTACCGCTTTAGCAACCTGTACGATGTCTGGCTGAAGGGCGATCACTATAAATGGCGTGCCATGCGCGCTAACGGCGTGCCGGAAGCGCTCTGTACCGGCGATGCCGACGACCGCGAGAAATTTAACGCCTGGGCGCGCACCGTTCCGCATACCATCGGCAATCCGCTCTACCACTGGACGCATCTTGAACTGCGCCGCCCGTTTGGCATCACCAACGTGCTGCTGTCGGAAAAAACCGCCGATCGCATCTGGGATGAGTGTAATGCGCTATTGGCGCAGGATGACTTTAGCGCGCGCGGTATCATGCAGCAGATGAACGTGCGCATGGTGGGCACCACCGATGATCCGGTAGACAATTTACAGCATCATCAGCGTCTGGCGCAGGATGACAGCTTTACCATTAAGGTGCTGCCGAGCTGGCGTCCTGACAAAGCGTTTAATATCGAAGCCGAAGGCTTTGCCGACTATATGCAGCAGCTTGGTGCGGTAGCAGATACCGATATTCGCCGCTTTGATGATTTACGCCGTGCGCTAAGCAAGCGCCTCGATCACTTTGCCGCGCACGGCTGTAAGGTTTCCGATCATGCGCTGGATGTGGTGCTGTTTGCCGAAGCGGACGATGCCACGCTGGATGAAATTCTGGCGCGTCGTCTCCAGGGAACCCGGCCTTCGGAACAGGAAATGGCGCAGTTTAAAACGGCGGTGCTGGTATGGCTGGGCGCAGAGTACGCCCGTCGCGGCTGGGTGCAGCAATATCATATCGGCGCGCTGCGCAATAATAACCGTCGTCAGCTGCAGCTGCTGGGGCCGGACGTAGGCTTCGATTCTATTAATGACCGTCCGCTGGCTGAACCACTGGCGCGCCTGCTCGATGCGCAAAACCGCAATAATGCGCTGCCGAAAACCATTCTTTACTGCCTTAATCCGCGCGACAACGAAGTGCTGGCAACGATGGCCGGGAATTTCCAGGGCGAAGGCGAGCCGGGAAAAATGCAGTTTGGCTCCGCGTGGTGGTTTAACGATCAGCTGGACGGCATGCAGCGCCAGATGACCCAGCTGGCGCAGATCGGCCTGCTGAGCCGCTTTGTCGGCATGTTAACCGACAGCCGCAGCTTCCTTTCTTATACGCGCCATGAATATTTCCGTCGTCTGCTGTGCCAGATGATCGGTCGCTGGGTTGAAAACGGCGAAGCGCCTGCGGATATTGATTTGCTGGGCGGGATGGTGAAAAACATCTGCTTCAATAACGCCCGCGACTATTTTGGCATTGAGCTTTAATCCGGAGAAATTCCATGCAAACGCTGAATCGCAAAAATTTTCCCGGAGCGCACTACCCCACCCGCATCATCCAGTTTGGCGAAGGTAATTTTCTGCGCGCGTTTATCGACTGGCAGATCGATTTACTTAACGCCCATAGCGATCTGGATGCGGGCGTAACGGTTGTCAGGCCGGGCAGTCGTCAGGTCGATTATACGCTTAACCATCAGGACGGGCTTTATACCGTGCTGCTCCGCGGGTTGAATGCGCAAGGGGAGGTGGTGAGCGAGCCACGCCTAATCCGCTCGGTGAACCGGGAAATTCAGCCGTATCGGCAGTTTGACGACTTTATTGCGCTGGCGCAGGACGCGCATATTCGCTTTATGTTCTCCAATACCACCGAGGCGGGAATCGCCTTTAACGCCGACGATCGGCTGGACGATCGGCCGGCACGCTCGTTTCCCGGCAAAGTGGCCCAGCTGCTATGGGCGCGCTGGCAGCATTTTTCCGGCGCGGCGGATAAGGGCTGGATTATTCTGCCCTGCGAGCTGATCGATAATAACGGCGACGCGCTGCGTGAGCTGGTATTGCGCTATGCCGATTGCTGGCAGCTGCCGGCGGCGTTCAGCGCCTGGGTTAAGCAGCACAATATTTTCTGCAATACGCTGGTGGATCGCATCGTTCCCGGCTATCCGGCGGCAGAGGCTGAGGCGCTATTTACTGCGCTTGGCTATCGCGATCCGCTGCTGGTGGCGGGCGAGGTTTTTTACCAGTTCATTATTCAGGGACCGCAGCAGGTTGCCGATGAGCTACGGCTGTCGGCGCTGCCGCTTAATATCCGGCTGGTAGAGGATATTAAGCCGTGGAAAGCGCAAAAGGTGGCGATCCTTAACGGCGCGCATACGGCGATGGTGCCGGTGGCCTGGCTTTCCGGGCTGGATACCGTCGGCGAGGCGATGAACGATAACCGCATCGTACATTTTATCGACGCCATGCTGCGTGAAGAGATAATCCCAACGCTGGATCTGCCTGCTGACGATCTTCAGCGCTTTGCGGATGCGGTGCTGGGGCGTTTCCGTAACCCTTTTATCCGCCATCAGCTTTCGGCGATTGCGTTAAATAGCATGACTAAATTCCGCACGCGTCTGCTGCCGCAGCTGCTGACGGAATATCAGCAGAGCGGCCGGTGGGCAACGCGCATCACTTTTGCGCTGGCGGCGCTGATCGCTTATTACCGCGGCGAGCGCAACGGCGAGCGTTATCCACTACAGGATGACGCGCAGTGGCTGGATCTTTTTGCCACGCTTTGGCCGCAGCAGGCGCAGGGCGCAATCTCGCTGCAGCAGTTGGTTACTGCGGTGCTGAGCGATAAGCAGCACTGGCAGTGCGATCTCAGTCAGCAGCCTGGTCTGGTCGATGCCGTTACTCAACACCTGCAAAATATTACCGCTCACGGCATGCGGGCAGCATTACCACAATGAGGAATACCGGCTATGCAACAAGCGATTAAAATAGCGCCGCGCGATAACGTCGCCGTTGCGCTCAGCGATCTGGATGAAGGTAGCGCGCTGACGCTGGATGACGTTACCGTCACGTTGCGTCAGCCGGTAGCTCGCGGCCATAAGTTTGCGCTGCGCTCGATCGCCGTCGATGAGCACGTGATCAAGTATGGATTGCCGATCGGCCACGCCACGCAGCCGATCGCCGCAGGCGAGCATGTTCATGCGCAAAATGCGCGTACCAATCTCAGCGATCTGGACGAATATCAATACCAGCCCGATTTTATTACGCTGCCGCCGCAGGCCGCCGATCGTGAAGTACAGGTTTACCGCCGCGCTAACGGCGAGGTTGGCATTCGTAATGAGCTGTGGATATTGCCGACCGTCGGCTGCGTCAACGGCATTGCACGTCAGATCCTGCAGCGCTTTTTGCGTGAAAGCGACGATGCCGCCGGTATCGATGGCGTCCATCTGTTCAGCCATCCCTTCGGCTGTTCACAGCTCGGTCAGGATCATGAGAATACCCGCACCATGCTGCAAAATATGGTGCGTCATCCGAATGCCGGCGCGGTGCTGGTGATTGGCCTGGGCTGCGAGAACAATCAGGTTGATGCGTTTCGCGATACGCTGGGCGGCTACGACAGCGATCGCGTCAGTTTTATGATCTGCCAGCAGCAGCAGGATGAGGTCGAGGCGGGGCTGGAACGCCTGCATCAGCTTTATCAAACGATGCGCCACGATCGGCGCCAGCCGGGAAGGCTGAGCGAGTTGAAATTCGGTCTGGAATGCGGCGGCTCAGACGGCTTCTCTGGCATTACCGCCAATCCGCTGCTGGGACGCTTTTCCGATCGGACGATCGCTAACGGCGGCACCACCGTCCTCACCGAGGTGCCGGAGATGTTTGGCGCCGAACGGATCCTGATGAGCCGCTGTCGCGACGAGGCGACATTTGAAAAAACGGTAGCGATGATTAACGACTTCAAACGTTACTTTATTGCCCATCAGCAGCCGATTTATGAAAACCCGTCGCCGGGCAATAAGGCGGGCGGCATTACGACGCTGGAAGAGAAATCGCTGGGCTGTACGCAAAAAGCCGGGCAGAGCCAGGTAGTGGATGTGCTGAAGTATGGCGAGCGTCTGCGTCAGCCGGGGCTGAATCTGCTGAGCGCACCGGGCAACGATGCGGTCGCCACCAGCGCGCTGGCGGGAGCGGGCTGTCATATGGTGCTGTTTACCACCGGGCGCGGCACGCCCTACGGCGGGTTTGTGCCAACGGTAAAAATTGCCACCAATAGCGAACTGGCGGAACGCAAGCCGCACTGGATCGATTTTAACGCCGGTCCGCTGGTGCTGGATACGCCGATGGAGGCGCTGCTGGAGCGCTTTGTTGACTATATCGTTGAGGTGGCTAACGGCAGGCTTACCAATAATGAGCGCAACGACTTCCGCGAGCTGGCGATCTTTAAAAGCGGGGTCACGCTGTGAGCCAGCCCAACAATTAATGCAACGGTCTTCGCGAACGGGCGATCTGTAAAAGCGGCATTACGCTGCAAGTCAGCCCAACAATCAATGCAACGATCTTCGCGAACGGGCGATCTTTAAAAATGATGTCACGCTGTAAGTCATAAAAAGCGACGAGGTTGCCTGACTGGGGTCGCCTCAAACAGCTGAAGCTAAGGCGACGGAAGGCCAGGCAGAAGAGTAAAGCGTCCCGCGCCATGGACGGCGCGGGCCGAGCTGTCAGGGATGACGCTGTTTGCGTCTTTACGATCGGCCTGGCCTCCCGGCGCGGACACCTGGTCTTCTTAAGAGGCGACCCAACGGCAGAACGCCCCAGCGACCTAAAGTCAGAGGCGCCCCAACGAAAGAGGCGACCCAACGGCCACCTCTGTAATCGCACTTGTTTACGCTGTAGCCACAAGCGGTTAGCTAAGGCTCTTCGTTGCCGTGCGCTGCTCTTCCGCCTGACAAACCGCCGCGGTAAACAGAATATCGGTGGAGGAGTTCAGCGCGGTTTCCGCCGAATCCTGCAGTACGCCGATAATAAAGCCCACCGCGACCACCTGCATGGCGACATCATTAGGAATACCAAACATATTACACGCCACCGGGATCAGCAGCAGCGAGCCGCCCGCCACGCCGGATGCGCCACAGGCGCACAGCGAAGCGACCAGACTGAGCAGCACGGCGGTCGGCACGTCAACATGAATACCCAGCGTATTCACCGCCGCCAGCGTCAGCACGGTAATAGTGATGGCAGCGCCTGCCATACTGATGGTTGCGCCCAGCGGAATGGAAACCGAGTAGGTATCTTCATCCAGATTCAGCTTTTTCGCCAACGCCATATTCACCGGGATATTGGCCGCCGAACTGCGGGTAAAGAAAGCGGTTACGCCACTTTCACGCAGGCAGGTAAACACCAGCGGATAAGGATTACGACGGATTTTCCACCAGGCCAGAATCGGGTTAAATACCAGCGCCATCAGCAACATACAGCCAATCAGCAGGATAAGCAGATGGGCATAATCCCACAGCGCGGAGAAGCCGGTAGAGGCCAGAATCGAGGCGACCAGGCCAAAAATACCCAGCGGCGCGCAGCGGATCACTATGCGCACCATCCAGGTGACCGCGTTGGAAGCGTCGTTTAGCAGCTGTTTAGTGGTATCGCTGCTGTGGCGGAAGGCGATGCCTAAACCCACTGCCCAGACCAGGATGCCGATATAGTTGGCATGCATGAGAGCATCAATCGGATTAGCCACCATGCTCATCAGCAGACCGTTTAATACCTCACTGATGCCGGACGGCGGGGTGATTTCCGTTTGTGCCGCGCTCAGGGTCAGCACCTGTGGATAGAGGTAACTGCAAACCACAGCGACCACTGCCGCAAAGAACGTGCTCAGAATATAGAGGAAGATAATCGGGCGGATATTACTTTTTTGCCCCTGCTTGTGATTAGCAATCGAAGCAATGACCAGCAGCAGCACCAGCATCGGCGCTACCGCCTTCAGCGCGCTCACAAACAGCGAGCCAAGCAGACCCACCGCCAGCGCCATATCTTTTGAGAACCAGGCGAGCGCAATACCGGCCACCAGGCCAACCATAATTTGTTTTACCAGACTGCCGCCCAGCAGGCGCGCAATCAGCGTGGAAGAACTTTTTTCCATCATCAGAACCATTAATAGTTATTGTGGCCGCCGTTGCCTTATCGGACCACGAACGGCATGAGTGTTTGCCTGGGGGAGTATAAAGAAATGCGATAACAGGAAAAGCAGAAATTATGGCTATTAGGGTGGGATCGAATTTTTTTGTTTCTGTTTATTGGAATTGTGACAGTGATTACAATTGTTTAATTTTATATAAGCGGAATATTCAACGGGACGCTAAGCGCCCCGCAGCATATTACTTTGTTACTCTGTTTTGCTTATTTTATGGCGATCGTTTCGGTGATTAACCCAGGCATTGATCAGTAGCGTCAGGCCAAGAATGGTCCCAACCACGCCCAGCGAGATCGCAACCGGAATATGCCAGATATTGACCATCAGCATCTTGATACCGATAAACACCAGCACAATCGCCAGGCCATACTTCAGCATTGAGAAGCGCTCCGCCACGCTCGCCAGCAGAAAGTACATGGCGCGCAGGCCGAGGATCGCGAACAGGTTAGACGTCAGCACAATAAAGGGATCGGTGGTAACGGCAAAAATAGCCGGAATACTGTCAACAGCGAAGATTATGTCGCTCAGCTCCACCATAATCAGCACCAGCAGCAGCGGCGTAGCGTACAGCAGGCCGTTGCGGCGAACGAAAAACTTCTCGCCTTCAAGTTTATCCGTCATGCGTAAATGGCTGCGCAGCCAGCGCACAACCGGTTTATCGCCCACTGAATTTTCATTATCCGCTTTGCTGAACGCCATTTTGAGCCCGGTAAGCAGCAGGAAGGCGCCGAACAGATAAAGGATCCAGCTAAACTGGGTGACCAGCCAGCTGCCGGCAAAAATCATAATGGTACGCAGCACAATCGCGCCCAGCACGCCATAAATCAGCACCCGGCGCTGCCAGGCCGCCGGCACGGCGAAATAACCGAACAGCATCAGCCAGACAAAAACGTTATCCACGGCCAGCGCTTTTTCCAGCACATAGCCGGTCAAAAACGCCATGGTTTGCGTATTCGCCATTTCACGGCCGACAGCGCCATCGAGATACCACCAAAAAGCGGTGGCAAAAAGCAGGGAAACAGAAACCCAGATCAGCGACCAGGCCGCCGCTTGCTTAAGCGTCATGGTCTGCGCGCCGCGCCGTCCCTGTAAAAAGAGATCAATCGCCAGCATGAGCAGCACGACAACGGCAAAGCTGCCCCAGAGTAACGGTGTGCCAACGGTTTGCATAAAAATATCCTGTCAGTAAACAAAAACGGCCAACGTCGGAAGAGGTCAGCCGTGCTGTTTACTGCAAGCAAAGCCCCGCCTTCCGGCAAGGTCTCACTTACAACGCAGAAAAAATTCCGGGTTGCCCGATGACCGGATGCGTAACGCATCGTAATGACGATCGATCGGCTAACAAGTTACTCCCCTTTGCTGCAGGGAAAGATAGAAGGACGCAGGGCAATAAGCAACGCGTTCAGTGTAATTTTTTGAAATATTTACACTAGCTGGCTCGGTTTTCTTTATCAGCTGGAAAAACGACGCCGGTCTGGCGCCGGATTTCAGTCAGCAGGCGCGCCGTGCTGCGTGCCAGCGCCAGCCCAGGATGCTCAATTTGCCGCTCAGCGATCCGCCCGGCGAACTGCTCCGCTTCATAGCGCATCGTATTACTGTGCTGCGCTGGCGTCAGATCCTGCGCTGTGCCGCCGCGCGGGATAAGGGTAATGCGCTGCACTTCAGACAGCTTTTCTATCACCAGCGATCCCGCTTCGCCCTGAATTTCGCTGGGAACGTGCGAGTCGCTGACTTTTGAATGCAGCAGCGTGACGTCAAAATCGCCGTAGTGCATGATCACCGAACCGTGCGCATCAACGCCGCTCTCCAGCAGCGTGGCCTGCGCCTGAACCCGCTGAGGCTCGCCCCACAGCGCCAGCGCGCTGGCCAGACAGTAATAGCCAATATCCATAATCGAGCCGTTGGACCAGCGAGGATCGAAAGTATTGGGTTGTTCGCCGTTCAGATAACGCGGATAGCGGGAAGAGTACTGGCAGTAGTTGAACAGCACTTTACGCAGCCTGCCAAGCTGCGGCAGGGCCTGCCGGATAACCTGAAAACCCGGCAGGCAGGCGGTTTTAAACGCCTCAAACAGTACCACTTGATTTTCAGCGGCGCAGGCGATCATTTGCTCAGCTTCCTGCAGGTTAGAGGCCAGCGGTTTTTCACACATCACATGCTTTTTATGACGCATAAACAGCTGCGCCTGCTCGCAGTGCAGGGCGTTAGGGCTGGCGATATAAACCGCATCGATCTCAGCACAGGCCGCCATCTGCTCCAGTGAAATAAACAGATGCTCGGCCGGACACTCTTTAGCGAAAGCCAGCGCCTGTTCCAGCGTGCGCGAGTAAATGGCGGTCAGCGTCATTTTGCCGGTTTGATGGGCGGCCTCGACAAACTGCCGGGTAATCCAGTTAGTGCCTACAATAGCGAAGCGAATCATAAAAATTCCAACTCCCGATCCTGAGTGAAGAAGAGCAGAGTAGCATGCGCGTTTGGTTGCGCCACGGCAAAGCGCGGTTGCTGATTTGATCCTGCGATCCGCCTTCCAATATGATGGCCTCTTTTCCGGATGCAGGAACCGTAACAGAAGGATGCGATGTGAGCGTTAAACATGTTCTTAACTGGACCACTATTTTGGTCGCGATCCCGGTAGGCTGTGCGGCATCGCTGGTAACGCTGGGCTTTCGTCATCTGATTGAGCTGATTAATCAGTTACTGTTTCATACCGATCGCGATATTACCGTGGCGATGACCGTCTGGCCCTGGTATTGCTGGCCGCTGATCGTGGGGCTGGGCGGGGCGATCGCCGGTTTTTTTCTGCGCTATGCCATCAGCCTGGAACGTCAGCAAACCAGTAAAACCGACTATCTGGACGTTATTAACGCCCGGCTGGACGCGGTGCCAACCAGAACCTCGCTGTTTCGTGCGCTCTCATCGATTGCCAGTATCGGCAGCGGCGCTTCTATCGGTAAAGAAGGGCCGATGGTGCAGCTTTCCGCGCTGTGCGGCAGCCTGATGGGGCGTTTTTGCTTTAAATCTGTCGCTATTAATAACAGTGAAATCGTGGCGATGGCCGCCGCCGCCGGGCTGGCCTCGGTTTATCATGCGCCGCTGGCCTCGGCGATTTTCGTTGCGGAGATCGCCTTTGGCATCACGGCGCTGCAGCGGCTGATCCCGCTGATTATTGCGGCGGCGACGGCGGTAATGACCATGTGGTCGCTGGGGCTGCGCAATGCGCTTTATCCCTTTGCCGACGTACGGTTTCAGCTGGATCCGACTACGCTGCTGTTGACGGTCGCGATTGGCCTGTTGTCCGGCCTGCTCGGCTGGCTGCTGATTAGAATGATTGGCCGTAGCAGGCAGCTGTTCTCTTATATTCAGTCGCTGCCGCTGCGTCTTGGATTAGGAGGCCTGCTGGTGGGGGCGCTGGCGCTGGTCTCTACCGATATTCTTGGCAACGGGTATGAAGTGATTGTGAAGATTATGGCCGGACATTATCTGCTGCCCACGCTGTTACTGCTGCTGGTGTTAAAAATGAGCGCCACGGCGCTGTCGGTGGGCTCGAACGCGGTGGGCGGGCTGTTTACGCCCTCGCTGCTGGTGGGCGCGCTGCTGGGAGTGATTATCGCCACGCTGGCGCTACAGGCCGGGCTGCCGGTTAGCAATACGCTACTGTTTGCGGTAGTGGGCATGGGCGCGGTGCTGGCTGCGGTCAGTCAGGCGCCGCTGATGGCGATGTTGATGGCGCTGGAAATGACGCTCAACAGCAGCCTGCTGTTTCCGATCATGATCGCTACCGTGCTGGCAGCGATGGTCGCCTGGCGTTTGCAGGCCGCCAGCACCTATCCGGTGGTGACGCAGCATTTTAATCGCGCTGACGCCAAGCTGGATTTTGATAACAGCATTATCGAGCAGCTTATTGTGCCCGGCGCTGCTTTACAGCCGCATGAGTCGGTAGGGCGCGCGCTGGCGGTCAGCTCGCTAAAAAAAGAGCGCTATGTCTATGTGATTAATGACCTGGGCCATTTTCTCGGCGTGGTCTCGATTCACGATATTTCCCGAAAAATTCTTGACCGTGAAATTACGCTCGATTCGCCGGTTATTCTGGTGATGGACGCACAGTTTCCCTGCGTGTTCCGCAATCAGACGATCCGCGAAGGTTGGGAAGCCTTTGCACAGGTCACGCTGGAACGCCTGCCGGTATTAAATAACCCGCAGGATCGCAAATATCTCGGCGTGTTAACCAAAACCAGCCTGATTAGAAAGGCGAAAGATTTTATTTAACCGGCGTTGCCTGACAGCGCCTGATGAGTCAGCCACAGTCGGGTATCAAACTCCAGCTGATGATAGTCCGGCTCCATATAACAGCAGAGCTGGTAAAAAGCTTTGTTGTGCTCTTTCTCTTTGATATGCGCCAGCTCATGCACCACGATCATCCGCAGAAAAGCTTCCGGCGCCTGGCGGAACAGCGTCGCAACGCGAATCTCCGCGCGGGCTTTCAGCTTGCCGCCCTGCACCTGCGACACCGCGGTATGCAGGCCAAGCGCATGTTTTATCACGCGGATTTTGCTGTCATAGATCACTTTATTGAGCGGCGCGGCGTTGCGTAAATAGCGGTTTTTTAGCGCCAGCGTATAGTCATACAGCGCTTTGTCGCTGGTGATGCTGTGCATTGCGGGATAGCGCTGTTGCAACACCTCGCCAAGGCGTTGCCGATCGATAAGATCCTGAACCTGGCGCAGCAGCGTTTCGGGATAGCCCTGCAGATAAATTAACGACGACATGACGCGACTCGAATAAAAAGGCAGTATACTGCGCCCCCGCTTTCGGGGCGAAAAGATGCGCAATAGTACCACGCCGAGGAATCCATGAGCCAATTAGAACTGAGCCAACGCACGCTGACCTTACACCGCTTCCCGCGTATGCAGGAGGAAAACCCGCTGCAGGCGTGGGATTCGGCCGATGAGTATCTGCTGCAGCAAACGCTGCCTGCGCCGGAGCAGGGGCCGCTGCTGGTGTTTAACGACAGCTTCGGCGCGCTCGCCTGCGCGCTGGATCGTCCGCTCTACAGCATTAACGACTCATGGATTAGCCAGCAGGCGACGCGTCAAAACCTGCGCGATAATCAGCTGGATGAGGATCGGGTTATCCTGCTTGACAGCATGGCGCCGCTGCCCGCCGCGCCCGCCTGCGTGCTGATTAAAATTCCCCGTACGCTGGCGCTGCTGGAGCATCAGCTGCGTCAACTGCGTGAGGTGGTGACGCCGGAAACGGTCATTATTGCCGGCGCGCGCGCGAAAGAGATCCATACCTCTACGCTGCAGCTGTTTGAACGTATTCTTGGCCCAACGAAAACCTCGCTGGCGTGGAAAAAAGCGCGCCTGGTTTACAGCACCTTTACGGATCCGGCACTGAAGCCGCAGGCGGAAACCCTGAGCTGGCCGCTGGATGGCACCGCGTATCAGATACACAATCATGCCAACGTTTTCTCCCGCAGCGGGCTGGACATTGGCGCGCGTTTCTTTATGCAGCATCTGCCGGATAATATCGCGGGCGAGATCGTCGATCTCGGCTGCGGCAACGGCGTGATTGGCCTGCTGGCGCTGGAAATGAATCCGCAGGCGGAGGTGCATTTTATTGATGAATCCTCGATGGCGATCGCCTCCAGCCGCATGAACGTTGAGCTTAACCGCCCGCAGGATATGGCGCGCAGCCACTTTCAGGTGAATAACGCGCTGAGCGGCTTTCCGGCCGATCGCCTGCATGCGGTGCTGTGTAATCCGCCTTTCCATCAGCAGAGCGCGATTACCGATCATATCGCCTGGCAGATGTTCCGTGACGCGCGCCGTTGCCTGCAGTATGGCGGCGAGCTGCGCATCGTGGGCAATCGCCATCTGGACTACTATCGCAAGATGAAAAAGCTGTTTGGCAACTGCACCACCGTTGCGTCAAATAACAAATTTGTGGTGCTGCGATCGGTGAAACTGCGTTGAGATTAGCCGGGCTTCCCCGCAGCCTGAACTGCGTTGATTAAATCGCCAGCGCCAGTTCAGTTCCTTGCGCGATGGCGCGGCGCGCATCCAGTTCCAGCGCCACATCCGCGCCGCCGATAATATGCACCGGCTTACCTGCCGCCTGCAGCGGCGCAGCCAGCGCCCGGTTAGGCTCCTGACCGGCGCAGATAATCACATTATCAACCGGCAGCGTGAGCGGCTGGCCGTCGCGCAGAATATGCAGCCCCTCGTCATCAATGCGCTGATATTGCACATTGCCCCACATCTCTACGCCGCGCGCCAGCAGGCTGCTGCGGTGGATCCAGCCGGTGGTTTTCCCCAGTCCGGCGCCCGGCTTGCCCGCTTTGCGCTGCAGCAGCCAGATCTGACGCGGGCTGCCGACAGGCTGCGGTGCCGTTAATCCGCCGCGCCGCTGCAGGCTTTTGTCGATCCCCCATTCCTGACAAAAGGCATCAATATTCAGGCTGCTGGCATGATCGCTGTGGCTGAGATAGCTGGCGGTATCGAAGCCGATACCGCCAGCGCCGATAATAGCGACGCGTGGGCCGACCGGCTTTTTATCACGCAGCACATCCAGATAGCTCAGCACCTTGCTATGCGATATGCCTGTAAACATCGGCGTGCGCGGCACGATGCCGCTCGCCAATACCACTTCATCAAAATCGCGCAGCATTTCCACTTCGGCCCGACAGTTTATGCGGATCTCTACCTTATAGCGCAACAGCTGAGTACGGTAGTAACGCAGCGTTTCATTAAACTCCTCTTTACCGGGGATCTGGCGCGCCACGTTAAACTGACCGCCGATCGCGTTGGCGGCCTCAAACAGCGTGACCTGATGGCCGCGCATGGCGGCATTTACCGCAAACGCCAGACCGGCCGGACCCGCGCCAACCACCGCCAGCTTTTTTTGCTTGCTGGCGGGTATTACCGGCATCAGCGTTTCATGACAGGCGCGCGGGTTAACCAGACAGGAGGTGACTTTGCCCGCAAAGATTTGATCGAGGCAGGCCTGATTGCAGCCGATGCAGGTATTGATCGCGGCGGCGCGGTTGGCCTGCGCCTTTGCCACAAAGGCGGCATCCGCGAGAAAAGGGCGCGCCATAGAGACCATATCCGCACAGCCCTCATTCAGCAGCAGCTGCGCAACTTCCGGCTGGTTGATACGGTTGGTGGCGATAAGCGGCAGCGTCACATGCTGTCGCAGCATGCGGGTAACCCAGCCGAAAGCGGCGCGAGGCACCGAGGTGGCGATGGTAGGAATACGCGCCTCATGCCAGCCGATGCCGCTATTGATCAGCGTGGCGCCCGCTGCTTCGATAGCCTGCGCCAGCTGAATCGTCTCTTCCAGCGTATTACCGTCCGGCACCAGATCGAGCATCGACAGCCGGTAAATAATAATGAAGTCCGCTCCGGTCGCGGCGCGCACCGCCTGCACAATGCGTACGGCAAAACGCATACGATGCGCGAAGTCGCCGCCCCATTCGTCGCTGCGCTGATTGGTGCGTAGCGTAAGGAACTGATTAATCAAATAGCCTTCCGAACCCATGATTTCAACGCCGTCATAGCCCGCCTGCTGCGCCAGCGCCGCGCAGCGCACAAAGTCCTCAATCAGCTGCAAAATGGCCTCATGGCTCAGTGCCTGCGGCATAAAAGGATTGATGGGAGCCTGCAACGGCGAGGGCGCCACCAGCGCGGGCTGATAGCTGTAGCGGCCGGCATGCAGGATCTGCAGGGCGATCTTTCCATCGTGCTGGTGAACCGCGTCGGTGATGATTCGGTGATGCGCCAGCTGCGTTGCAGAATTCAGTACCGAGCCGCCTGCGACGACGACGCCTTCCGGGGAAGGCGCAATGCCGCCGGTAACCATTAAAGCTACGCCGCCTGCGGCACGCTCGGCATAAAATGCGGCCAGCCGCACCGCGCCGTCAGGCCATTCTTCGAGACCGGTATGCATCGATCCCATCAAAAAGCGATTTTTTAGTTGGGTAAAGCCAAGATCGAGCGGATCGAAAAGCGATGGCGTGATCGACATAAAGCTGCTCACCTGAATGTTAATTTATTGTTGCGTGGTCGGATGAGTTGACTGTAGCGTTCACGGCAGGAAAGAAAAGCAGCAGCGGGTCAGGCTGTGAGATGTATCAAAAAAGCAGCGTGGCTGAAGCAAAACGCCTGCCCGACAAGCGGGGCAGGCGTTAAAAACAACGGAGCCTGAAGACCGGTCAGGGCAGGTTTAACGATCGCAGCCGGGCCAGCAGCGTTGCTTCCAGCACCTGAACTTCATTAACAATATCCTGACGCAGCTCATCAAGCTGGGCATCATCGCTTTCGCTGTTTTCCAGCTGCTCGCACAGCTTTTCCAGCCGGCCGACGTTAAGCAGGCGCGCCCCGCCTTTTAGCGTATGCGCCAGGGTAACGATGTCCGCATGCTGCTGGCATTGCTGCAGCTGCGCGACCAGCTGGCGATGGCTATCAATCGCGCTTTCGATCAGCCTGGCGCAGGCTTCAGGATCGGCATCGATCAGCTGTTCAAGCAGACCGTTGCCAGGCACTGGCGGCGCGCTCGGCGGGATGGACGTAGAGATAAAGCTGTTCAGGGTTTCGATATTGGCCGGTTTAAACAGGCAGCAATTCATGCCGGCGTCAACGCAGCGTTGCTGGATAGTTTTTTCTGCCGAAGCGGTCAGGCCGACGATCGGCACCGGCTGAAGGCCCAGTTCCGCTTCACGCTGACGCAGGGTACGGGTGAAGGTAAAACCATCCATATCGGGAATATTGCAGTCGGTAATGATTAAATCGATAGTGCTTCTCTGCTGTTCCCAACGTGCCAGCGCCTGGCTGGCCCGCTCCGTTTCGATAACCTGATGGCCAAGATACTTCAGCTGCTGGGCCAGCAGCAGACGATTCGGGGCATGATCTTCCACGATCAGAATGCGCCTGACGTTGCTGTCGCCGTGCTGCCCGTTTGTCACGCTGGCCGCCGTGGTCTCCTCACAGAGCGGCGCATGGAAGCTAAAGGTAAATACGGAACCTGCGCCAGACTCGCTCTCTACGCTGATTTCCCCGCCCAGCAGATGCGCCAGATGGCGGCAAATGCTCAGGCCAAGACCGGTCCCCGCCTGCTGGCTTTGCCGATCGCCTGCCTGGACAAAGGGATCGAAGATTTTATGCAATTCGTGAGGGCTAATGCCGCAGCCGGTATCGCTCACCTTCAGGATATAGCTGCCGCGCTTATTCGCCAATTCGGCGGCGTCTGGCTGCTGATACAGTGCGATTTCCACGTTACCCGCATGCGTAAATTTCAGCGCGTTACTGACTAAATTAGCGACGATCTGATTAAACATAGTGGCATCAATCAGCACGCAGGGATGCTCTACCCTGATTAGCTTGTAAAATGCCAGGCCGCGCGCCTCGGCCTTACTGTGAAACAGGGTAAACAGCTGTTCCACGATCGTCACCAGATTCGTGGGCGTCGGTTCAGGCTCAAAAATTCCGGATTCGATTTTAGATAAATCCAGCACATTGCCGATCAGATTTTGCAGCGCGGTGGCGGATTCATAGGCGGCGCTGATATTCGGCCCGAGCGACTGTTGCGAACGACGCATTTCCAGCTCCAGCAGGCCAATAATGGCATGCAGCTGGGTGCGAATATCATGGCTGGTATTCGCCAGAAAGCGGCTTTTAAATTCATTCGCGCGATCGGCTTCTTCCTTGGCCTTTTCCAGCGCCGTAAGCAGTTCATAGCGCTCGGTAATATCCAGCCAGCCGCCAATAATGCCCACAATATTATCCGCATGATCGTGATAGGGCAGCGCCCAGTGCAGCGTATAATAGTCGCGCCCCTGATAATGCAGCTTAAGGTCTTGTACCAGGGGTTTTCCTTCCAGAAAGGTCTGTTCGTAAATTTCCTGAAAATTCGGTTCTGTTGCAAACCCCGCCGGCAGCGCGTCAAGCGCCGTGCCCAGCAGCTGTTCACGCGGAATATGCAGGAAGTCAACGTAAGCTTTATTGCAGTGCAGCAGGCGCATCTGCCGGTCGCGGACATACATCACTACCGGAGACTCATCAAACAGCGTATTGGTAAAAGTTAACTGGTTTTTTAGCGTCTGTTCTGCGCGGGTGCGCTCGCGGATAATGCGCTGCAAATGCCGGTTCCAGAGCAGCACCAGCAGCGTAAGCAGACCGATCCCCAAAGTGATTTTAATAATGGTGCTGCGGTAATATTGCCAGTAATTATTGTTATCGACGTGATGGGCGTTTTGCCAGTGCAGTACGATCTTCTCCTGCGTTTCCCGCGAAATATCCAGCAGGGCTTTATCAATAATATGCATTAACTCCAGATTTTCAGGCTGCGTAGCCATAACAAAACGCGCTGGCTTATCGCCCAGAGTTCGGCTGATTTTAAGATGACCAGCATAGTGATTATTTAGCTGATAGTCGGCAATGAGCTTAGGTTGGATAATGGCGTCAACTTCACCTTTCGCCACCAGCTCAAAGGCCTGCTGCGCGTTTTCCACCAGGCGAATATTATGTCCGGGATAACGTTGTTGTACCCACTCATGCATTGGGCTGCGTTTTTCAAGCGCTAATTTCTTCTCCGGCTGCGTCGACAGGGACCAGGCCGGATCGTCATTATTTTTCTGCACCAAAACCCACGGCGTGACGATATAAGGACGCGAATAAATAAGGTTGGGATCGGGACGTTCCGGTTCCAGTTCGGCCAGCCGAAGCGCGAGGATATTATTATCTCTGGCGGCGTAAGGTTTGGGGTAAGCGAATTTAACGCCGGTTCGTTCACTAATCAGCTGCAAAAGCTCAGCTTCAATCCCGGTAGGCTGATTATCATCATTGATCATTAAAAGCGGGGCGACAGTCCAGTTTGGCACCACGGGAATAACCGGATGTTGTCGCAGCCAGATCTCATCTTTTGCATTGAGCATCAGCGGATTGGCTTTAAGCACAAAGGTAGAGTCGATCCCCCAGTTGGTGGCGATGCGCAGGCGGCCCGCCAGCGGAATATGCTGCAGCGCGATATTAATCGCTTTAGCCAGCTGCGGTTGTGTCGCGGCCACGCCAAAAGAGAGGTTCATATCAGGAATGGAACGGCTGGCGCTCAGGTTAATTCGTGCGCTGTAACCATAGCGTCGCATAAATTCGATGCTGGCGGCGCTGCCCCACATGGCGTCAGCCTGACCGAAGGCGACGGCGCCCAGCGCCAGTTCCGCATCACGATAATGTTTTAGCCGCGCGTTAGGAAAGTAGCGTTCCAGCTGCGGGCTAAATTCCGGGGCTTCTGCCCAGGCCAGCACCGGCTGTAGGGCGCTGTTAAGGTTAACCAGGGCGCGATCTTTTTGGGCGATAATCGGACGATCCAGCAGCCAGGGCGGGGTAGCGATAATCCCCTCGGTGCCGTGTAGATGAGGGTTATAAAAGGCCAGCATATCCAGCTGCTGATTTCTGAGAGCTTGAATCGCTTCCGCTGGCGTAGCGTAGGGAATAATTTGTAGTTCAACGTCCAGCATCCTTTGTAGGGCGGCAAGATAGTCAGCAGAAATACCGGCTAGTTTCCCCGGCTCCATATTGTTGTAAATGGGTGGACGTGGCGAGCCCGGCACGCCGACACGCAGCCGCCGTGGATAATTAATAGTGTTTAATTCTTTAAGTTCTTCTTTGGGCGGCAGCACAATGTCCGTATGCACCTGCAGTTCTAATTGCGGCAATTGAGCAAGGACAGAAAAATTAATAATAAATAAAACAAGGTAAAAATATAAATTCCTTTTTATCATTAGCGTCGTCCTGAATTTTTTATGTTGCAAAAAAATAAAAATTGGCGGGAAGTAACTTCTTATGCGGGATGGTTTTTTATTTGCGACTTTACTGAGGATGATAGGTTTTTTCCTGCATAAAACATAGTGTCTTCATCGCCTGGTATTTATTTTGAGACATTTCTTGTATTAAGTAGAGACGATTTTTTTTCATGCCAACCTGCGGCCGTGCTGGTGAAACAGGCTATCAGTACGTTTATTTTTATGCTAAAAGTATCAGGAATTGTCTCAGGTCTCCATACCTTGTTTAGGGCGTAGCGCCCGCACGGTAAGCTGAGAGTAGGGGGTTGAAAATTAATCTATCTCGTTATTGTTATGCGCGTCGGCTCGATCAGGGAAAGGATAGAAAACGCCTTTAATAACGAAGACGGTAACGATAGATATTAATAAAAATCTGGCCCAACCTTTTACGCGCGGCCCCAGGCGGCGCGTAAAATATTAATTTATGCGCATACTCATCGGTAATGATTCAAGGAGTGAAGAGATGACGAAAACGATCGCCCGGCCTTTACGGGTAGCGCTACTGGACGATCATCCTATGATTCGCACGGCGTTTGAGATTTGTATTAACGCCGAGCCGGATATGATGTTAATCAACGCTTTTGGCTCCAGCCAACAGCTGTTTACCGAACTGCCGGATTTGCAGCTGGATGTGTTAGTCCTTGATTTCTTATTAGGCGAAAAGGAACTGGATGGCCTGGCATTGATCAAGCAGTTACGTAATCATTATCCCCGGTTAAATATCCTTATCTCCTCAGCGATGGAGAGCCCGGCGGTGGTAAAAATGGTGCTTAATGCGGGCGTGAAAGGTTTTATTGGTAAAAGTCAGGACATGAGCGAAATGATCCAGGCGATTCGTCAGGTCGGTCAGGGGCGTAACTGGCTTTCGCGCGATATGGCCTATGAAATTGAAGATCTATACGTTATCCATGAAGATTTGAGAAATCCGCTGGCGGGGAATAATCAAAAGGGCACGCTGTATGAAAAGGTAAAGTTGCTCAGCCCGCGGGAGGTGGAAGTTATTCGCTGTTTTCTTAACGGCATGAGCGTTTCTCAAATCGCCGTCAAATTTAAACGCAGCCGCAAAACCGTAAGCGGACAAAAACAGTCGGCGTTAAGGAAACTGGGGCTGCGTTCTGATAGCGAGCTCTTTAAATACAGTAATGATTTGCTGTCACGATCCTGAATGGGCTTTCCGGGGGGGTATCGCCGCGCAATAAACCTGACCGCTACGCCTGTTTAACGCATTAAAGGGCAACCGTTATGCCCGGCGCTGGATCCAGGAATAGCGTAAGGCGTAACCGTCAGAAAAATGCGAGTTCCGTCGATAGCTGGATTGCGGCTCAGCGTTGCAGTAAGTACATACCGGCAGCACATCTATTTGCGCTGCCGGTATTTTCATATCCAGCAGCATTTGCCGCCCTAACGCCGGAAGATCAAACCAGATCCCCTTACTCGTTGCCTGGGCCTGCAGGCGAACCGCATGTGGGTTAACCGGCTGCGTAGCAGACCACTGCGGCGCGGTAACGCGCGGATTAGTGGTTATGGTGCTCAACATATCCTGTCCAAGCTCGTAGCAGCAGGGCGCAATCGCCGGGCCAATCGCCACAAACAGGCTTTCAGGCGTAGCACCTAAATCAAATAACCGATTCACCGCCTGAGGCAGTACGCCTGCCAACGCCCCCTTTAATCCCGCATGTACCGCTGCAACATGATGGCGACGCGTATCGGCAATCAGCACCGGCAGGCAATCCGCCGTATAAACGGCGACCGGGCGCGAATCAGTTGCGATAACGCCGTCCGCTTCGCACTGTTTCCGCGGGAAAGCTTCTTCAGACATTATCACCGTGGAAGTGTGCCGCTGATGACCACAGGCGGTTTCTTCTGGCGGCGCCATTCCCGCAGGCAAAAAAGCGTGTTCCAGCCAGTCAAGAGAAGCGAGCAGAGTAGATTTTCGAACAGGGGTGGCATTTTGCATAGTTCATCCTTACAGGGAATCAGCGACTAACCAGCGATTCTTATCATTAAACAGGATGAAGAGGGTCATGGCTACCGTGTGGTAATTGTCGATCACGATACCCGCTTTGGCTGACCAGCGGGCTTACGCTGTTGACCAGCATTAGCGAGATCATTTTGGGTGCTCATGGTGTGATGAAAATTCAGGGGGACGACAGCCTGTTGCCGCTGGCGTAACCTTCCTCAGAAAAAACCGCAGCAGCTAACCTGCACTGCTGCGGGGTCAGAATCAGATATAGGTTCGGTATTAAGAACGGATATAGGTACGAATCACATCGGCGATAGCCTTGTTCGCTTCCCGACCGTTACGATGTTCAACTTCATTTGCCAGGCTTTCCAGATATTTGTTCAGCTTGCCGCCGGTGGGGACATTGCCGAATGTAATCAGCATCTGGACGATTTGACGCAGAGCCAGCAGCTCCAGCGACAGGCGTTCAACAACAGGATCTTTCTCAGACATACAAACTCCGGCGGACACGTTTCTTTTCTGAGGGGCATCTTACGCCGCTGCGCATTTTTCAATCGGCTAAACAGAGGTAATAAGCGGCGGTATTTTGCGCCGCCCATACAACTGGCCAGCAAGCCACGGCGCTGGCCGCTAAAAGCCAGCTGTCACAGGAACGTAAACCCATACAAAAAAGCCGCTCAATGAGCGGCTTGCTTATATGGAATGTGGTGCGGAATTACTGCATAACTTCAGCAGGGGCTGATGGAGTACGCATAACGAACCTGGTCTCTTTAGCGTTATAAGCCAGCGTATCGTCAGGTATATCTTTATTGATAAATGACGCAGCCCCAATCATCACATCATTCCCGATCTTTACGTCCCCGATGATGCAGACCTGAGCGCCAATATCCACGTTGTCGCCTATGACTGTTAAGCCGTTGCAGTCCCCATTCGTTTTCCTGCCAATCGTCACCCCGTGGCGTATGTTTAGGTTTTTACCGATAACGCATTCCGGGCGAATCACGATGCCATAGCCGTGGTTAATTTTCATTCCTGCGCCAATTCTGGCGTCCAGGGCAATATCAATCCCGTAGCGGAGGCACAGGCGCTGATTAATCTTCCTGGCCTTTTTCTTCCAGTAGCCGGTTTTATTATGATGAAGCCAGGAGGCGATACGCCACCAGAAGTAAAAGCGGCGAGTAGGACTTGTAATGCAGCGGTGTAAAGCTTTTCCCCAACTGAACGGCTTTTTACCGTCACGGCTAATAACTTCAAGACGCAGGCATTCTTTGAGATGATTGAGATCGCTCAGGCTCAGCAATGGAGCATGAACAGGCTCAACAGTTGAGCCTAAAGCTAAACGTAAATCTTCCTTCATGTGGCTCTAATCTCTGAAATTATCGATTACTTGCTGGGCGCTTCCATTACATATGGAAGGATTGTGTAAGGATAAGGTAATTGCTTCGATTAATAAATAATCCTTCAGCTAGCGCGCGTCACAATGGCTATTTATTCACTTCTTCGTTTACAAGCTTTCACCCATACCGCGTCATTATCTACGCAGTGGCTTGCAATCATTGCGCGATAAAAAGCTCGCCTGTGGGCCTATTTCGAAGGATTGAGAATGGACACAACAGAGCAGCCTGGCCCCCGTAGCAAATAGGGCTGCCAGCTGCCGCCGTCGCGTTGTATGCAGACACGCTCAGCAGCAATGCGCAGGCCAGCGGCGTCAGCGAGATAGGTTATCGGTATCCCTGCCTTAATGCATCTGTGACGCAGGTGAAGCTTCAATCTGCTGCTCTTCCTGAGAGAGCCCGTTGATATATTTACTGTATTTCCACCAGGCGAAGCCGAGGAAAAGAACAATACCGCCGACGTTATAGAAAACGATCGTCAGAATGTTAGCGCCGGACGGGAAGGTTGAGGCGATAAAGCCGATGGTGAAAATGACAATCAGCATCGACACGATGATAATCCCGGTGCGGCGCGAGCCCATAGTGAAATCACGCGGCAGATGATCGAGCTTTATGCGCAGGTTGAGATAGGCCAGCATGATAAACAACGGCGGCAGCATCGAGGCGGCGGCGGTCATGTTGATGATGGTGTTCATCAGATCCTGCACCGTGTTGGAACCCATAGTCGGGACGATCATCAGCGGAATGACGATAAAATACTGGATCCATGCCGCGCGTGCCGGGACGCCGTTCTCATTCAGTTCGACGGTCTTCTCACCGAAAATGCCGGACGGGATTTCCGAGAAGAAGATTTTTACCGGCGTGGCGGTCCACATCAGCAGCGAACCAAACATGGCGGTAAAGGAGACCAGGCCTACGAAGCGGTTCATCAACGCTTCTGGCAGCCCGAAGTATGCCGCCAGGCCGTGAAACACCTGAACCGAACCGCCAGTGTATTTCAGTTCCTTACTGTGGACGAAAACGTTAATCAGCACTGAAGAGATGGAGTAGAGCACGCCGATGAAGATCCCGGCGAGGATGATCACCTTCACAAACGACTTCGAACCGCCTTTGACATCATTAACGTACACCGCGACGGACTCCGCGCCGCCTGCGGCCATGAAGATCCATGTGGTGATGCCGAGGAACGCCCAGTTGAAATTCGGGATCATCGCCTCGACGGTGATCGGATCCGCAGGCTGGATACCGCCCGCCAGCGCCGCGCCCGCCAGCAAAATATAGGAGAGGGTCAGCAGCAGCATCAGCGTGGAGGTGACAGAGGTAATCGGCCCCAGCATTTTCGCGCCGTTGGTCGATACCCACGTCGAGAAGGCGAACAGCACCATGCTCAGCACCGTGGTGGCGAACGGCGTGAGGATATATTCATAGCCAAGGAAGGCATAGGATGCGTAGGCAATAACGCGCGGCAGCAGCGAGGTAAAAAAGAACAGGTTCACAAACCAGTAGGTGTAGGCGGTGATAAACGCCCAGCGACCGCCGAGCGAGCTTTTCACCCAGGCATATACGCCAGCTTCCGAGTTTTTATTCAGCGACACGAATTCGGCGATGATTAAACAGAAGGGAATGAAGTAGAACA
The DNA here is from genome assembly GCF_002895925.1 of Mixta theicola. Classification (GTDB taxonomy): domain Bacteria; phylum Pseudomonadota; class Gammaproteobacteria; order Enterobacterales; family Enterobacteriaceae; genus Mixta; species Mixta theicola. Next base: position 254,016 of record NZ_NWUO01000004.1, read on the forward strand.
GGGTGGCCAGAAAGAACATGGGCGCTGTCGCCAACCCCAGTTCGATATTGTTATTGATTACGTTGTTAAAACTATAAACGGCGGCAAAGGTCAGTGAGAGCAGGCCAAACTTACCGATGGTATTACGTTTGGTATCAGACATAACACATCTCCACACAATCTCCCTCAGGGAGTAGCTGAAGGGGGATGGGTTGTTTGCAGGATAGAGGCGGTTAATTATCAATATGCATTTTAGTAAATATTTTAGTAAATAAAATCAGTGAAATTTGTTTGCTTTAACTCGATCACAGAATTTCTTTTACAGGTTCGTAAATACCCGCCATAAAAAACCCGCCAGCGACAGGAGAAGCTGACGGGAAACCGGAAAACTTATTTTATGACGTCAGGTACGGCGGTCTGGCTCGCTAACGAACGTTTCTGTTGTTTTTTCTCAAAGCGGGTGATCCACCACCACGCCAGGCCTGAGAAGACTGCGGTCATAAAGACATTGATAAAGAAGGCGTTAACCAGGTCAACGCCCGGCGGGAAAGCGGAGGCCGTCATACTGATTACAAAAATCACGATAAGCATCGATACCACACTCATGCCGACAGCTTTTGAACCCATACGGAAATCGCGCGGCGTGTCGTCGTGTTTCCAGCGAAAGACGAAGTAAGCCACCATGATGAACAGCGGCGGCAGCATTGCGGTACCCGCGGTCAGGTTAATTGCCGTATTCATCATCTGCTGAACGCTTTCTGAACCAAAGCCATTGATAATCAGCATAATAAACACAAAGAGGAACTGCCACCACGCGGCGCGTACCGGCACGCCGTGGGCGTTAAGCTCGGTTGTTTTTGGCCCGTAGATACCCTTTGGAATTTCCGAGAAGTGAATTTTTACCGGCGCGGCGGTCCACATCATCATGCTGCCAAAGATGGCGATGAACAGGATAATGCCAACAAAGCGGCCCATCAGGATTTCGGAGATATGGAAATAGCTCCCCAGGCCGGTGAAGATCTCCACCATCCCGCCAGCATAGGTCAGGTTTTCGCGCGCGACGAAGACGTTAACCAACAGCGAACCCAACGCGTACATCCCGCCAATCAGCACCCCGGCTGAGATGATGACCTTAATAAAGGCTTTCTGTCCGCCTTTGATATCGTTCAGGTAAGCCGCAACGGTCTCCGCGCCGCCAGCGGCCTGAAAAATCCAGCACATGATGCCAAGCGTTGCCCAGTTGATGGTCGGTTCCATCGCGGTAAGGGTGATCGGCTGCGCCGGAACGTGGCCGGCCCCCAGGGCGGTAAAGGCACCGATGACATAAATGGCGAACAGCGCAAAGACGCCGTAGGCGACGCATTCGGAAATTTTACCCAGCCATGTCGCCCCTTTAGTGGAGATATGGGTCGCCATGGCGAACAGCAGAATCGAAAGCACCGAGCTGACCATCGGGGAAAAGGGAATGGCATATCCCATGATGGCGTAGGAGGCGTAAGCCACCACGTTTGGCAACAGCGAAATAAAGAAGAACAGATTCACGAACCAGTAAAGAAACGATCCTAAATATGCGGTGCGCGTGCCTAACGGCTGCTTCAGCCAGGCATACATCCCGGATTCGGAGTTTTTATTGGCGGAGACGAACTCGGCGATAATAAACACGAAAGGAATAAAGTACACCACCGTGGCGAACAGAAAGATGGGCGCAGAACTGAGCCCTAGCTCAATGTTATTGTTAACGATATTGCGTACGTTAAACACTGCGGTGAACGCCATAGAAAGCAAGGCGAATTTACCTATTTTGGCGCGAAATGATTCGGACATAAGTCCTCCGAAAAATCATGAGCTCCCAGGGAGCTGGCAATCAGAAGGTCAGCGATATTTCCGCTGCCCTTCCGTTCTGTATAATGCTGTGATTACTTGTTTAAAAAATAACCGTCTTCAATCGTGACTCTCAGAACCACTTTTTTAACCGGAGAATCACAGATAAAGCGGTATGCCTCGCTGTTGTCGCAGACAATCATTTGTCCTTCGTGCACCTGCACGGTGTCACCGCTGCCCTGCAGATATTCCCTGTCGGTTTCGTCGCGGTAGCGCTCCGCCATCTGCAGCTGCGTCTTGGGCGCGAACTCAATTTTCTGCTGTCCCTGTAGGTAGTAATGCACCTCAAAGTAGCGGCGATGGCCGACGAACAGCGTATCGGTGGTGCTGCCGTTTTCTACGCGATACGAGAGCGAATCGCCAATGGAGTGCGCCACGCCCGGACGGATATTGTCGATATTGTTGATGGCTTCCACGCAGCGCTGCCACTTGCGTCCACTGTGATAAATCTGCTTAAACTGCTCTAAATTATCGAGAATTCGCATTTTCAGCCTCGCTGTGCGAAACGGGGGAAAAGAAATCGGTGCCGAAAACGTGCGACGCCTGCACCTGCGAGGTACTGCATCCACCTTCCAGCGGCAGCAGCGTAAAGCCATAGTTGAACGGTTTGAGCCAGACGCGCCAGCTATCCAGCACCTCGCTGCCCCAGGAGTTGGAGCCGAGGCCGAGCAGCTGGTCGTCGAGATTTAACGTGATATCGTCGCTTCGCTTCAGTTCGTTGCAGTGCTGGGCAGTCTGCAGGTTTTCCGCCGTATAGTGCCAGGCACTGATGTTAATCGGCTGACGCGGCACGACCAGCAGGCCGTTGCCGTGGCGGCTGGTAAACGAGGCCCAGCGAACGTGCTGACGGTTGCCGTTGTTCTGCGGGAACGGATAGTTTTCGAACATCTCGTCCACGGTGGTACGCCAGACGTCGATAATGTTGCACTGCTGGCTGTCGGCATAGTTTTCCCCCGGACCGCGACCGTAGTAGTTCACCTGCCCGAATTCGCCGTTGATGCCCAGCATAAAACCAATGCAAGGCACAATATGCGGGTAGTCGCCGTAGCGCTCGCCCTGCAGCTCTACGTTGATATGTCCCTGCGGCGTTATCTGCCAGCGATAGGTGCAGCGCATGCCAAAATCAAACACTGGCGGCGCAATCAGGCTGCGGGTGGTGATTATGACGGTGTCGCCCTGGGGCTCGGCGCGGAACTCGCGCAGATGCTCTTGCATGATTTGCAGGTGCGACGGTTGCCACCATCCTTCGTATTCCTGTTTATGGTTATCAATCATCGGCTTGAAGAAGTTAATCTTCGGCTCGCGGGTCACCTGCTCAATGCCGTTCACCTGCCATTGGGTCAGCTTGCCGCTGACTTTGGAAAACACTATGCGAAAGTTGTGGCCGGTGAGGGTGTAACTCAGGCGCTCATCGGCAATTGTCAGCGGCGTGGCGCTGATGCCGATCGGTGGCGTTCTGGCGGCCGTTTGTGCTTTTAACGGGAACTGATACACAGCGATAGCGTGGTTGGCCTCGCTGTACGGCGTGCGGGAGTCTTTTGTCACCATCACATTGACGAACGCTTCACGTTCGTCGAGCTCTGGCAGCGTAATCCGCACATCACGGCCGCTGTTCGGCGCCAGGTCGCGAACCTTCAGCCGCTCGCTGGACAGCGTTTCGCCTTCAGCGCGGACTTCAACATGCAGGGTGTAGTCATCCATCGTTGAGAACCACAGCTTGTTATCAACGTGCAGTTCGCCGCAGGTGATATTCGTGGCACGGACTTTTACCGGCGCGATGACCTGTTTGTATTCCCTAAGGCCCGGCCCCGGCGTCTGGTCGGAGTAAATCAGCCCGTCGAGGCAGAAGTTGTAGTTGTTCGGATAGTCGCCGTAATCGCCGCCATACCTGTACCACACGGCTCCGTTGTCATCGGTTGCCTGAATACCGTGGTCGCACCACTCCCACACGTAATGGCCCTGGATACTGTCATGCTGGTAAAAGACGTTCTGGTATTCGGTCAGCCCGCCGGGGCCGTTGCCCATCGCATGAGCATATTCGCAGATAATGCGCGGCCTGGCGTGCGGATACTCGCCGAACTCGTTCATCAGCGGCACGCGGGTATACATGGTGGAGATAATATCCACTACCTCGGCGTCGCGGTCCTCTTCGTAATGCACCAGGCGGGTGTCGTCTAATGCCTTAGTGGCGTGGTACATCGCGCGGATATTGCAGCCGTAGCCGGATTCATTGCCCAGCGACCAGATGATAATTGATGGATGGTTTTTCTGCGCATGGATATGGCGCACGATGCGCTCAACATAGATATGTTCCCAGGCCGGGTCGTCGGTAATGCGGCTTAAGTTGCCGACGTTGGCGAAACCATGAGATTCAACATCAGTTTCCGCCATCACGAACAGGCCGTAAATATCGCACAGCTCGTAGAAGCGGGGATCGTTAGGGTAGTGGGCGGTACGTACCGAGTTGATGTTGTGCTGCTTCATCAGCAGCAGATCTTTTTCCACGCGGTCCATGCCGACGCGCGCCCTTTCAGATGATCGTTATCGTGTCGGTTCACGCCGTGCAGCATGACGTAATGGTTATTGATATAGAACAGCCCGTCGCGCACTTTGATGTCGCGAAAGCCTACGCGCTGCGGGATCACTTCCAGAATCTCGCCCGCTGCGTTTTTCAGCGTCATTATCAGCTGATAAAGATAGGGCGTTTCCGCTGACCACTGCTGCGGCGCTTTCACATCAATGGCGAAGTGGGCTTGCGCCTGCTGGTCTACCGTCAGACGCTCGGTTTTCCCCTGATACAGCGGGCGATCGCCGTCGAACAGGGTATATTCCAGCGTGGCGATGTCAGGCTGCGCGGCGAGATTCTCCAGTACCAGCTTGCAGGAGAGAGTGGCATCGCGGTAGTCGTCGTTAAAATCGGTGCGCAGGGTGAAATCCTGCACGTGCAGCGGGTTTTTCCCTACCAGGTAAACATCGCGGAAGATGCCTGCCGACCACCACATATCCTGATCTTCAATATAGGTGGAGTCTGCCCACTGCATAACCCGCACGCATAGCAGGTTATCACCGGTTTTCACCGCCGCGCTGATATCGAACTCCGCCGTCAGACGGCTGCCTTTGCTAAAGCCGATGTACTGGCCGTTAACGTACACTTCGAAATAGGTTTCTACGCCGTCGAATTTAATAAGGGTTTGCTTACCCTGCCAGCCCTCGCCGAGGGTGAAGATACGTTGATAGGCACCGGTTGGGTTGTCGGTCGGCACATGGGGAACATCAATCGGGAACGGGAAACCTTCATCGGTATATTGCAGCTGTCCGTGGCCTTCCATCTGCCACATGCCAGGCACGGTAATTTGCCCCCAGTCGTTGATGTACTGCGAGTTAAATTCCTCAGGCACCAGCAACGGGTTGCTGAAAAAGTGAAAATTCCATTGTCCGCTTAGAGACATAAAGCGGCTGCTGATTTCACGGGCGAAGGTCCGTGCCTGAGTCGTCGAGTCGTATGAGAAGAAGTACGCGCGCGGCGGCAGCCGGTTTTCATGAGTGAGTTGAAGGTTTTCCCAGCGATTCATATCGCCTCCCTGAACGGATCTGAGTTGTTGCTGTGCATTTTAGTAAAATTTTTACTAAACAAAACGGGCGAATCACATTTACTTTAACTCGATCACAAAATGAGCGTCGTCGCGGCGGGACGAAGGCGAAGGGAGAACAGCGGTGGGCGGACAGGCCGCAAGGGCTGTCCGGCGGTGGGCAGTGTTAGCGGGTGGTGCCGCGCAGCTTGAGCTTGCTCGGAACAAAGACGTTCAGCGGCAGAGCGCGTCCGTCGCGGGCTTTTTCAACCAGCAGATTTACGCCCTGGCTGCCCATCATTTCTGAATGGATGCGCACGGTGGAGAGCGGCGGAAAGGTGAAGCGGGCGGTCGGAATATCGTTAACGCTGATCAGCGAAATATCCTGCGGGATAGCCAGGCCATGCTCGTGGATGGCGCGCAGCACGCCGATGGCGATAGAGTCCGAGGCAACAAACAACGCGCCTGGGTAGTCTCCTTTCGCCAGCATGGTTTTTGCCAGTTCGTAGCCTGACGAGCTGGAAAAGCCGCCCCGCCAGATATCGGCATCGGACACTACGCCTTTAAGGTGACCATACTCGACGAACGCCGCCTCACGAATATCCGCTTTGCCGGGTTCGTCTTCACCGCCGATAAAGCCGATGCGGGTGGCACCCTGGGCGATAAAGAAATTGATCACCTCTTTGGCGATACGCACAAGGTCGATATCCACGGCGTCATACTCGCTGTCAGGCTCGTGGAAATCGATAAAACAGATATTGTCGCTAAGCGAGGTGGCGGCGTCGCGAATCGCCTGCGAGGGCTTGCCGACAATCAGCACGCCGGTGATCTTTTTCAGATCCGGCTGCGTATTGTTGAGATAGCAGTTGGTGAGCTCAATCCCCAGCTTCTCGCACTGCATCTCGATACCGTGACGAATGGCAAGGTAGTACGGATCATTGATTTCCAGCTCTTGCTGATAGCTGTAGAGCGCCAGGATATGGTGATGGCCGTCCGCGTGCATCTGGGTTTTGCGCGAGCTGCTGGTTTTGTACTCCAGCTTTTCGGCGATCTCCAGGATACGATGCTTGGTTTCTTCTTTAACGTTCAGGGTGGGATCGTCGTTCAATACCCGTGAGACAGTGGCCAGCGAGACGCCTGCTTCGGTTGCAATATCTTTTAACGTTGCCATTTTTTTCCTTATCTGACGTAGCCCCGTATGCGCAAACCCATTGTAAAGCAAGCTTAGGTGCATGCATCTGTTTTCAGTAAATATCCGGTGTTTTATTTACGCTAACCGCAGGCATTTTCCCTGCGAAAAGAGTGATGAGTATGGCATTTATGTCAGCATGATATTGGATGGTGGAAAAAATATGATAGCTTTTACTAAAAATTTTACCGGAGAGAGAAAAATGCAAACTGTTGCTTACGATGATTTCGCCAAACTGGACATCCGCACCGGAACGATCACTGCGGTGAAACGCCACGAGAACGCCGACAAGCTGTACATCGCGCAGATTGATGTCGGCGGCCGTACGCTGCAGACCGTGACCAGCCTGGTGCCGTACTACCGCGAAGACGAGCTGCTGGGGAAACAGGTAGTGGTGCTGTGCAATCTGGCAAAGGCTAAAATGCGCGGCGAAGTATCGGAATGTATGTTGCTGTGTGCGGAGACAGACGATGCCAGCGAGAGCGTCCTGCTGGCAGCGGAGCGCGTGATGCCGGCGGGAATTCGCGTGGTTTAGTTTTTTCTCGCCCAGGCTTTGCCTGATGAGGGCAGCAAACCGCACGGTAACAGAACTTCACAGCATCATTCATGGGGCCGACGGGGCGGGGAGCATCGCCACAATGGCAACTCTGCGAGAAAAATGGTTCTGGAAAAACGCTAAAGCGGCGGCCAGTTTTAGTTGACCGCTACAAATTGCTGCCGCAGCAGTTTACAGTGGAGCCAACCAGGTGCAGGTCAGTGGTAAATTTAAAGGCGCGACCAAAGGGACCAGCTATGCTTCCCAGTACTCCCGCAAAATTCTGAAAGATACAATGCTGCCTTTTAGGCTGCCTACATGGATTCATTCGCCTACCCCGGTGAACCCTTTCCGTATTAAAAAAATTATGACATTGAGACTGGCAACGTTTACGGGCCGGACTATACCTGTGATCGGTTGGTTTGTGCTGGCGGCAGATGTGGCGCAGATAACTTATGAGGCGACGGTGCGGTATAACCGGATTGCTCAGAAGGAGGATAAGCTGTGGTAGACGATACAGAGAAGGCAATATTTGCTCTGGTTGAAAAATACAATGCCCCCAGCATTTTTACGTTCCGGCGTTTCAGGCTGAAGCCTGACACTGATCTGAATAATGATTTTTGCATGGATCCGCTGGACGCCTACGACCTGATGGAACAATACACGGAGCAGTTCGGCATCGAGCCAAAAGATATCGACTTTGAACATTATTTTCCTGACTACGGCGATGCACAAGACTCGCTTACTATCCAGTTGCTGATAGATTCCGCAAAGGCCGGGCGTTGGCTGGGAAAATGAATAAGCGTCCGCAGGCGCTTATTCATTATCGCCATCCTGGCTGTACGGATTGAGCCGGATCAGTATTTCACCCAGCCAGCTGTTTAACTCCTCCAGGCGTGCGCAGCCATCATATTATCCCGTGACACGTTCTTGTTATTCAGGAATTGATCCTTTGCCGCGACTTCTGACAGCGGGATTATCGGATACCTTCCTTTTTTCCGCTCGGCAAATATATAAACAGGTTTCGGGAGTTTCCAGGGCCTTTCGCGCATCGCCTGGCACATGCTGTCCACATTTTCCTGGCTTTGTTCCGGGTCGTTTACATACATGATGAAGCCACGTGGCTGCCGTTAAGGTAATACTTCCGGTGGAACAGAGTGGCCGACTCGTTCACCAGAATGGACGGAATGGCGGACAGATACTCCGGCAGACCGTAAATTTCCTGATTTAAATCCGGCTCCATCAGGTGAAAAACGCTGCCTGGCGTGAACTGGTAAGGCTGGGTGACCATTCGCGCCCGCAGCGCAGACTTTCGCGGCACGCTGAACTCGCGCCGGGAAGAGTCCTGGCACGACACATCGTAGGTGCCGTGGTAAAGCGGCTAGAGCGAGTGGCGGTAAAAATCCATCGCCATTTCATCGCCGCTCAAAAATCGCCAACAAAAAAGCCACCCTTGAAAGGTGGCTTAAATGACTGAATTCAAAGCTAAAATCTGGTGGCCCCTGCTGGACTTGAACCAGCGACCAAGCGATTATGAGTCGCCTGCTCTAACCACTGAGCTAAGGGGCCTGTGGGGCAGGATTATAAAGTAACTTGCCAGGGCAATCCAGCAATCGCTAACCGGTTGGCGCTTTTTGCAGCAATTTAATCGTTTGAAAAACCTTCGTTTCTTTTACCGACGGCGATACAACAGGATGCGTCGCAAAATGGTATGTGCCCGGTTGTTAATAATGAGCCACAATAACCGGGTATTAACGAATAACAGGAGAGCAGGGATGAGTGAACATAACATTACCGATATTATTGCGCCTGGCCTGCGGGTGGTGTTCTGCGGCATCAATCCGGGCAAATCTTCGGCTCATACCGGTTATCACTTTGCCTATTCTGGCAACCGTTTCTGGAAAACGCTCTGGCTGGCCGGTTTTACCGGGCGTCAGCTAAAGCCGGAAGAAGAGCTGCAACTGCTGGATACCCGCTGCGGTATCACCATGCTGGTAGAAAGACCGACAAAGGAGGCCAGCGAGCTTTCAACAGAAGAGCTGCGTGAAGGCGGCAGGATGTTGATTGAAAAAATAGAACGCTATCAGCCAGCGGCGCTGGCCGTGCTGGGCAAGGACGCGTTTAAAAAGGCGTTTCGCCAGAGCAAGGTGGAGTGGGGCAAGCAGGCGATAACCGTGGGGGAAACGGAAATATGGGTATTACCGAATCCCAGCGGGCTTAACCGTACGACGCAGGAGAAACTGACGGAAGCCTATCAGGAGCTGGAGCATGCGCTGGCGATACGTGGACGATAATTATTGCGCCAGTAGCGCTCCCGTAGCCAATAAAAAAGGCCTCCCGATGGGAAGCCTTTTTTGCCGTCAGCTTGCTTAGTCGTCCAGGAAGCTACGCAGCACTTCAGAACGGCTCGGATGACGCAGCTTACGCAGCGCTTTCGCTTCAATCTGACGAATACGCTCACGGGTAACGTCAAACTGTTTGCCGACTTCTTCCAGCGTATGATCGGTGTTCATATCGATACCGAAACGCATACGCAGCACTTTCGCTTCACGCGCGGTCAGACCAGCCAGAACGTCATGCGTCGCTGAACGCAGGCTTTCTGATGTGGCGGAGTCCAGCGGCAACTCCAGCGTGGTGTCTTCGATAAAATCACCCAGATGCGAATCTTCATCATCACCAATCGGCGTCTCCATTGAGATCGGCTCTTTAGCGATTTTCAGCACTTTACGGATTTTATCTTCCGGCATCAGCATGCGCTCAGCCAGCTCTTCCGGCGTCGGTTCACGGCCCATCTCCTGCAGCATCTGGCGTGAGATACGGTTGAGCTTGTTAATGGTCTCAATCATATGCACCGGAATACGGATGGTGCGCGCCTGATCCGCGATAGAGCGGGTGATCGCCTGACGGATCCACCAGGTGGCGTAAGTTGAGAACTTATAGCCACGGCGATATTCAAACTTATCCACCGCCTTCATCAGGCCGATATTGCCTTCCTGAATCAGATCGAGGAACTGCAGGCCACGGTTGGTATATTTCTTAGCGATAGAAATTACCAGACGCAGGTTCGCTTCAACCATCTCTTTTTTCGCCCGACGCGCTTTCGCTTCGCCGATCGACATACGACGGTTGATGTCTTTCACCTGTTCAATCGTCAGGCCGGTCTCTTCCTCAATCTGCATTAGCTTTTGCATGCTGCGCTGCACATCTTCTTCAACGTCGCGCAGCTTTTCAGACCAGGGTTTGTTCATCGCCAGCGCCGCCTGGAACCAGGTTGGGCTGGTTTCATTACCGGTAAACAGCGTAATGAAGTTTTTCTTCGGCATTTTGCACAGTTCAACGCACAGCTTCATGATGATGCGCTCTTGCGTACGCACGCGCTCCATCATTTCACGCATGTTGTTGACCAGATAGTCAAACTGCTTCGGCACCAGACGGAACTGTTTAAACACTTCTGACAGCTTCTGGATCTCTTCAATCGCATCCGCGTGGCTACGACCCTTCGCTTTGATCGTCAGACGCGTCGCTTCATATTGATCGCGCAGCTCGATGAATTTTTCACGCGCCAGTTCAGGATCGATGCTGTTGTCATCATCGCTGCTGTCGCTGTCATCTTCCTCATCTTCGTCATCTTCATCGGCGCGCTCTTCTTCAGACAGCTCAGAGCCAACATGCGTAGCGGTCGGCGCCAGATCTTCTTCTGCGTTAGGATCGACAAAGCCAGTGATCAGGTCAGAGAGGCGTGATTCGCCCGCTTCAACGCGATCGTACTGTTCCAGCAGATAGGTAATCGCTTCCGGATATTCGGCTACGGAACACTGCACCTGGTTAATACCGTCTTCTATACGTTTGGCGATGTCAATTTCGCCTTCGCGCGTCAGAAGTTCTACGGTACCCATTTCACGCATATACATGCGGACAGGATCGGTGGTGCGTCCGATTTCAGATTCTACGCTGGATAACACTTGAGCTGCCGCTTCAGCCGCATCTTCATCCGTGTCGGCGCTGTTTTCGTTCAGCATCAGATCATCGGCATCAGGCGCTTCTTCTACCACCTGAATGCCCATGTCGTTGATCATCTGGATGATGTCTTCGATCTGATCGGAGTCGACGATATCTTCCGGCAGATGGTCATTGACCTCGGCATAGGTCAGATAGCCTTGCTCCTTACCACGGGTGACAAGTAGCTTAAGCTGTGACTGCGGGTTTTGCTCCATAAGACGGTATCCACACTTCTGTTAATTTGATTGGTGTCGGGTCGGCTATAAGGGCCAACAATAACAGTGGGGGCGTTTGGATTATTGCCGCTGCCCTCGTAGCGGCTGTCAGGGTCTGCCTGAGTATAAATCGGCACTTAAGCCGCTGAAATTTACTGTCGAGACTGTCATGCTTATCCTTTTGCACGCCGACCTGAACAACACATCCTCACCGCATCGGGCAGGATGAAATGCGTCGGCTGCGCCAGTACGTCTCTTAATACTGGCGCGATCGCTAATAGCTATTTCTTTGCCAGCGCCTGGCTTAATGAGCGGACTTCTTCTCGCTCCTCAGGGCTAAGGCCATGCGTTCTGGAGCGCGCGATCAGGGCTTCCAGCCGCTGCTCCAAAGCGGAGTCATACATTTTTGCCAGGGAGTCCTGGAACATTGCCTCTACTTCTTCATCAACGATCATGTGGTTCCATGTCGCCAGAGTTTCAAGGTGCTGGCTAAAATTTGTGCCGCGATATAACTCTAGTAGCTGGCCAGTGGTCAGGCCAGGGTTTGCGGTGCAACTCTTTACCAGCTCCATAAAAAGCGGTAAACCCGGCATGTTTAGCTGTTCCAGCCCCTGTAATGAGGGCACCATCGCCGCCAGTCGCGGATTCTGTACCAGCAGCCCCACAAGTATACGCATAGTTGTGCGTTTTAGCTGGGGAGCCGCAGGCTGGATGCCGCTTTCGGCCTGTTTGGGCAGCAGCTTTTCCAGCTGGCTGTCATCCAGAATGCCGAGCATATTACCCAGCTCCTGACGCAGATAAATCCGCAACGTTTCGCCCGGTATCTGACTAATCAACGGCAGCGCCAGCGTGCTTAAACGCGTCCGACCGTCGCGGGTACTCAAATCGACCTGCGGCAGCAGCGTATCAAACAGGAAGCTGGAGAGCGGCATTGCCTGTTCCATCCGCGCCTCAAAGGCCGTTTTGCCCTCTTTACGTATCAGCGTGTCCGGGTCTTCTTCGTCAGGCAGAAACATAAAGCGTAGCTGACGTCCGTCATTCATGTAAGGCAGCGCGGTTTCTAATGCACGCCAGGCCGCTTCACGGCCGGCCCGATCGCCGTCATAACAGCAAACCACGGTATCGGTGCTGCGAAACAGCAGCTGGATATGGTCGGCGGTCGTTGAGGTGCCTAATGAAGCAACGGCATAATCAATGCCAAACTGCGCCAGCGCCACCACATCCATATATCCTTCAACCACTAACAGCTTTGCCGGTTCAGGATGCTGCTTTTGCGCTTCATACAGGCCATACAGCTGGCGGCCTTTGTGAAAAATATCGGTTTCCGGCGAGTTCAGATATTTTGGCGTGCCGTCACCTAATACGCGTCCACCGAAGCCAATAACGCGGCCACGCTTATCGCGGATGGGAAACATCACGCGGTCGCGGAAGCGATCGTAGCTGCGGCCCTGATCGTTAGTGACCAGCATGCCCGCATCGGTCAGCGACTGGCGATCGTCAGGATCGCGGCCAAAGCGCTTCAGGGCATTATCCCAGCCGGGCGGAGCGAAGCCGATAGCAAAATGCGCGATAACCTCATCGCTTAATCCGCGTTGGTTGAGATACGTGCGTGCTGCGGCTGCCGATGGCTGAGTCAGCGCCTGTTGATAGAAATCGGCCAGTCCCGTCATTAGCTGATATAAACTTTGACGCTGATGACGTTCCAGCTGGCTGGGACCGCTGCCCGCTTCATAGGGCACTTCCAGTCCGTGTTGTGTCGCCAATTCTTCAATGCTTTCGACAAATTCCAGGCGATCGTAATTCATCAGGAAATCGATGGCATTGCCGTGGGCGCCACAGCCAAAGCAGTGATAGAACTGTTTCTCACCGTTAACGGTGAAGGAAGGGGTTTTTTCGTTATGGAAAGGACAGCACGCGTGGAAATTCTTACCCTGTTTTTTCAGCTTAACGCGGGCATCAATAAGATCCACAATGTCCGTGCGGGCAAGTAAGTCATTAATAAAAACGCGTGGAATTCGTCCGGCCATAAGCCCCGTTTTCTTCGCTCATAAACGAAAATAAGCCGCGCTTCCTTCCGGAAAGCACGGCCTCTAACTTGACTCTGTCTGCGCTTAACACGCGGTGGAAGCGCGAAGCCTCCGCAGGAAATTAGTACAGACGAGTGCGGCGTGCGTTTTCGCGAGCCAGTTTCTTGGCATGACGCTTAACAGCAGACGCTTTAGCGCGCTTACGTTCGGTAGTCGGTTTTTCATAAAACTCACGACGACGAACTTCAGCCAGAACGCCTGCTTTTTCGCAGGAACGCTTGAAGCGACGCAGTGCTACGTCGAACGGCTCGTTTTCACGTACTTTAATTACCGGCATGTAACTCTCACCTCGATAAATTCGGTCTTTTGCTGACGTCAGCGTCAGCTCATTTCAAAATGGTGCGGAATTTTACAACAATCGCGGCTGCGTTGTAAAGCAACATTGCGCTTTTCAAACCAACAGAGCCCTGGCGGCTGCCGGTTTTTTGCAGGCGGAGGAGTATACCGTATAGCGCAGAACAGCGTTCACTATTTTTTCATTTTCCGCTCACAAAACCGGCGATCGTTCCAGAAAATCGCGTCGGAGTGCTGAATGGCTGTGATACACTGCGCGCCGCAACTGAGAGGTAAAGCAACCATGCGCGTTCTGGGTATTGAAACATCCTGTGATGAAACCGGCATTGCCATTTATGACGATGAGGCCGGTTTGCTCGCTAATCAACTCTATAGTCAGGTGAAAGTCCATGCCGATTATGGCGGGGTGGTGCCGGAACTGGCTTCGCGCGATCATGTGCGTAAAACGGTGCCGTTAATTCAGGCAGCGCTGAAAGAGGCTGGTCTGCAGGGCAAAGATATTGATGCGGTGGCCTATACCGCAGGTCCTGGCCTGGTTGGCGCCTTATTAGTCGGCGCGACAATCGGCCGCTCGCTGGCGTTTGCCTGGCAGGTTCCCGCCGTGCCGGTACATCATATGGAAGGGCATCTGCTTGCGCCGATGCTGGAAGATAATCCGCCGGCGTTTCCTTTTGTTGCGCTGTTGGTTTCGGGCGGACATACGCAGCTGATCGGCGTAACCGGCATCGGTGAATATACGCTGTTGGGTGAATCGATTGATGATGCTGCCGGTGAAGCTTTTGATAAAACCGCTAAGCTGCTTGGGCTGGATTATCCTGGCGGACCGATGCTGTCGCGCATGGCGCAGCAGGGCACGCCCGGCCGCTTCACCTTCCCACGTCCAATGACCGATCGGCCTGGCCTGGACTTTAGCTTTTCCGGCCTCAAAACCTTTGCAGCGAATACGATCCGCGAGCACAGCAATGATGCGCAGACGCATGCTGATATTGCCCGCGCTTTTGAGGATGCGGTCGTTGATACCCTGGCGATTAAATGTAAGCGGGCCCTGGATCAAACCGGATTTAAACGTCTGGTGATGGCTGGCGGCGTCAGCGCTAACCGTACGCTGCGCGCGAAGCTGGCTGAAGTGATGCAGGCGCGAGGCGGCGAGGCGTTTTACGCACGGCCTGAATTTTGTACCGATAACGGAGCGATGATCGCCTATGCTGGCATGGTGCGTTTAAAAGGCGGTACGCGCGGTGAACTTGGCGTTAGCGTTCGTCCACGCTGGCCGCTGGCTGAACTGCCGGCCATCGCGTAATTATCTTTAAAGATGCTGTTGCTAAAAAAGAAACAGCATCTTTAATTTAATGCTTTAGTTACCCAAGATTTTATTTATCAGGCCACCAACCAGTGGAATACGGCTACCAATAAACTCGATGCCACCGCCTATTTGTGCCCCGATACCTTTGCCTACTTCGCCGCCAAGATTTGGAAAATAGTTTTTAATATCTAACTCGCCTAAGAAAGGGATATTTATTACCATATCCGGGACAAAACCATAAAGCATGTCGCCAATATAATCGCCAATTATTCCGCCAATCTGGGCGATAAAACCGCCGCCGCTGACCGCTAAAACCTCGCTTTGAGCTAGCTCTCTCATTATTTTTGTCCTCTTATTTTCTTCCGTTGAATATTCATCCTGAGATGAAGTGACCTAGTATGTTGCATAAAAAAAGGAGTGATAAACCTAACAAGGGTGGTGTCTTTGCTTTCCTGACCATAATCTGACATGACAAATGCCTGATGAGAATTAATAGCATCGGGTTAGCAGTTATTGGTTTTCCAGCAAAGACATGCCATTTATACAATTGCTATAGAAGGCATTAAAAATATATCCGCAAAAAGCCATGAGCCGTAAGAGGATATAAGCATCGTAATTGTAATGTTAATAATTTTTCACGGCGAAAAATCTCAGACACTACTCTTTTCCTGTAACAGACAGGCAAAGTATGTGGCGGAAATCATAACGCTTTGCATGCGAAAAAGTTGGCTAAAATGTATTCAACTTATTTTTTATTTTTCTTTTTCCATATTTTCGTTTCCTGTCCGCGCCATAATCTTTGAATATTATCGTGATGGCGTAACAGAATCAGACAGGAAAGCATCGCAACCGGAAAGGTGAACTGTGGTTTAAACCACCAGACATAGAAAGGAGCGATTAGCGCGCTGACGATAGCGCCTAATGAGGAATAACCGCTTAGCAGGACGGTGAGTAGCCAGGTGCCGGTCATCAGGCCGGTCAGATCCCAGCCGATAGGCGCGATGGCGCCAAAGGCAGTTGCGACCCCTTTACCGCCGCGAAAACGGAAGAACACCGGATAGATGTGTCCCAGGCAGGCGGCAATGGCGGTCAGGCCAAGGTAAATGGGTGAAATGCCTAACGCCCAGGCAAGCCAGACGGGCAACATGCCTTTGAGAACGTCAAATACCAGTACGGCGGCCGCTGCGCCTTTGCCGCCAATCCTCAGCACATTCGTGGCGCCGGGATTACCGGAGCCGTTATGGCGTGGATCGGGAAGGCCTGCGAGCCGGCAAACTAAAATCGCGCTGGAAATGGATCCGCACAGATACGCGAAAATAATCATACCAAGCGCGATTGCACTCATAACACCGTTCCGTTTCGTAAGGGTCGTTTTATTCTCAACATCTGTGGATAATACGCATAATTCGCCGGAAGTGGTATCCGGTTAACGTAAAAACAGAGATTGTCATCATGGATATCGTATTTATTGAACAGCTGTCGGTGATCACCACGATTGGCGTTTACGACTGGGAACAGACCATCCAGCAAAAGCTGGTTTTCGATGTCGAACTGGCATGGGATAACCGTAAAGCGGCGGCCAGCGATGATGTTAATGATTGTCTTAGCTACGCTGACGTTGCTTCTGCGATTGTTGAGCATGTCGAACAGGGACGTTTTGCGCTGGTCGAGCGGGTGGCGGAAGAAGTGGCCACACTGCTGCTGACCCGTTTTGCCTGCCCGTGGGTACGCATTAAGCTCAGCAAACCTGGCGCCGTCGCGCAGGCGACACAGGTTGGCGTTATCATCGAGCGTGGAACGCGTCAGCGCTAGCGGGGACAATTCCGAAATAGATGTAATGTGATTGCTATCACAATGAAACCGAACCACATTATGGCTGTCAAAAACGCGGCGTTACGCTGAGTTAGCGCATTTTCTGGCGGCTACGTTCCTGACGTCCGCTTTTTTTAATGGTTCAAACATTAGGGTAGAGGACATTTGATGGCAGATATTCATCAGCTTTGGGTGGCTGCAATCCTTGGTATTGTTGAAGGATTGACGGAGTTTCTTCCAGTTTCATCCACGGGGCATATGATCATTGTTGGACATCTGCTGGGCTTTGATGGAGATAAAGCAGAAACGTTTGAAGTTGTAATTCAGCTTGGCTCCATTCTTGCCGTGGTCTGTATGTTCTGGCGGCGGCTGTTCGGCTTAATCGGCATCCATTTTGGCGAAGTTAAGCATGAAGGCCTGGGAACCGGGCATCTCACTCTGATTCATATTCTGTTGGGTATGATCCCGGCGGTCGCGATCGGCCTGATCTTTCACGATCAAATCAAAACGCTGTTTAACCCTGTTAACGTGATGTATGCGTTAATCGTCGGCGGCGTGCTGCTGCTGGCGGCGGAATTCTTCAAGCCGAAACAGCCAAAGGCGGTGGGGATTGATGATATTACGTATCTGCAGGCGTTTATGATCGGCTGCTTTCAGTGCCTGGCTCTCTGGCCTGGCTTTTCCCGTTCGGGCGCGACCATTTCCGGTGGCATGCTGATGGGCGTGAGTCGCTATGCGGCTTCTGAATTCTCTTTTATTCTTGCCGTACCGATGATGATGGGCGCTACCGTGCTGGATCTGTATAAAAGCATGGGATTCCTGACGCTGGAAGATCTGCCGATGTTCGCGGTGGGCTTTGTTACCGCCTTTATCGTGGCGCTGACTGCCATCAAGCTGTTCCTGCATATCATCAAACGTATCTCTTTCGTGCCTTTTGCCATCTACCGCTTTATCGTAGCGGCTGCCGTTTATATGGTGTTTGTGTAACGCCGTAGACAGCACGAAAAAAAGGAGGCGTCTACGCCTCCTTTTTTATGTTCCAAGACTACCGTTCCTGATTTCCCTGCCACTGTTCCAGCGCCTCAATGCGGCGACGAGTAAGCTCCTCACGCACCTTCGCACCTTTAAATCCGGCATCAATAACGGCTTTAGTCGGAACCGCCTGAACGATACGGAACGCTTCTTTCAGATAGTTTCCCTGCGGATACGCATTGTTTTCCCATCCGGCTCGTCCACGGGCATCCGCCTCGCTGGTTTGCGCCAGCTGGTTAATGCGCTGCGGCTTACGCCAGGCATCCATACGATCGAACAGGGCGACCAGCCGATCCGCTGTCTGTTTTTCAATGGAATGCACCACATCATGAAACTCCGCCACCAGAACTGCCAGATCGCGAATATGATTCGGGACGCGCAGACGACGGCAAATATTTTCCACCAGCGGCACGCCAGCTGCGCCGTGGCCCGGATGGCTGGGCCATTTTTCCGGCGGCGTTAGCCCTTTCCCTACATCATGACAAAGCGTGGCGAAGCGCACATCAACTTCCGGCGTCAGCTGAGCCGCGATAGCGACGGTCATCAGCGTATGAATGCCGGTATCAATTTCCGGATGCCATTTGGCCGGTGCCGGTACGCCGAAAAGCCGATCGATTTCCGGGAACAGTACCGCCAGCGCGCCGCAATCGCGTAGCACCTGAAAATAGACGTGTGGATTAGACGTACACAGCGCATTTTCCGTCTCTTTCCAGACGCGTTCGGCGGTTAAATGCGCCAGCTCGCCGCTGACGGTCATGGCGCGCATCAACGCCATAGTTTCATCCGCAATGCGGAAACTTAAATGAGCATAGCGGGCGGCAAAGCGCGCAACGCGTAAAACGCGCAGCGGATCTTCAATAAAGGCAGCGGAGACATGGCGCAGCAGACGTTTTTCAAGATCTAACCGGCCCTGATAAGGATCGAGATAATTGCCGGCCTCATCCTGCGCGATGGCATTAATCGTCAGGTCACGCCGCTGTAGATCCTGTTCCAGGGTGACATCAGGCGCGGACCAGGTAACGAAGCCGGTATAGCCGCTGCCCGATTTACGTTCGGTGCGTGCTAATGCATATTCTTCCCGGCTTGTGGGATGCAGAAAGACCGGAAAATCGCGCCCTACCTGCTGGTATCCCTGCTCCAGCATCATTTCAGGCGTGGCGCCTACAACCACCCAATCTTTGTCTTTGACCGGCAACTTCAGCAAACCATCGCGAACCGCGCCGCCGACAAGGTATATTTTCACCAGGGGTTTTCTCCAGAGTTCAGCAAATTAATCATCAGGCGTGCCGACGCCAATCTTCCAGACCGGCAAAAAGCGATGCCCGGAAAGAATATTCTGGCACAACAATAGCAAAATTACGGACATGACAGCAGCAGGGCGCGTGATTAGCCCTGCTGCGATCGTCGTTATCAAAAGAAAGCGCGGCGGCTTGCTAGTTCATCCAGCGATTATTCTGCTTACGTCGTGGGATCATATGCGGCAACAGCAGGCCCAGCAGTAAACCCACGCCCGCTACGCCACCGCCATACATAAACCACTGCATAATGATGGTGCGCTGCTTATCATCAAGCTGCACGTTAGCGGCACTAACCTTTTTCTGCGCCACGATCAGCTGGTTTCGCAGCTGCTGATTTTCATCCTTCAGACCGTTAATCACGGTATCGCTGGCCGCCACTTTTTTCTGCATATCCGCCGTGCGCTGGTTCCAGCTACCGTCGATATTAGCCAGCTTATCGGTCAGATCTTTTACCTGCTGCTCAAGCTGCGGCACGCGCGTACGCAGGCTGGGCTCGATGCTCAGCTGCGCCAGCGGGATCCAGTTGGTTTTACCTTCTGCATCACGGATCTGGCCGTAATGGGTATCATTATTAGTTTGCAGCAGGGAGACCTGCTCACCCGCGTTCAGTTTGCCGACCAGGCGATATTGATCGCCCGGACCGCTACGAACCCAGGTAGATAATTCATCGGAAATATACCGTTTTTCTTCGGCGTGGGCGGGGGCAGTAACGCTGAAAGCCAGCAAAGTCAGACCAATAAAATGTGATTTTTTCATTCGGTATCGTTTTTTCATCTGTTCCGGAAAAATTTTAGGGCACAGTCTGGATAGGCTACGTAAAAATCTGAATGAGAACTATCCTGGTCTCAGGCTGATGCGGCAAAGCTCGCGAAAGCATAATAAAGCAGAGACAGCAGCAGGTTATCTGCATTACTCTTCGGTTTATTCCTGAAATCTGCGCCAGTGAAAGATTGAATGAAAAATTATGACCATTGAAATCGAGTTAAAGTTCATTGCAACGCCGCAGGCGGCGGATCGACTTGGCAGCCAGCTGGCAGCCTGGCCTCATCAATACAGTGCGCCGCTGGCCCTGACCAACATCTATTATGAAACGCCAGATAACCAGCTACGCCGCTGGGATATGGGCCTGCGCATCCGCGGCATCGGCGAAAAATATGAGATGACGCTAAAAATTGCCGGCCAGACGATCGGCGGCCTGCATCAACGCCCTGAATACAACGTTGAGTTAACCCAGCCAGAGCTGGACATTGCGCGCCTGCCCGCGGAGATCTGGCCTGAAGGTTGCGATCTCAATGCGTTACAGCAGCAGCTCAGGCCGCTGTTTACCACGCATTTCAATCGTGAACGCTGGCTGGTCACCTGGGGAAACAGCCAAATAGAGGTCGCTCTGGATCGCGGTGAGGTTAGCGCTGGCGAATTCAGCGAGCCGTTACAGGAAATCGAACTGGAGTTGAAACAGGGCGAGCTGGCTGATGTGCTGGCGCTTGCCGCTGAATTGGGCAAAGCGGAAGGGTTACGCCTCGGTAGCCTGAGCAAAGCGGCGCGCGGTTATTGGCTGGCACAGGGAAAACCGCAGCAGCCAGTGCGTCCGCTGCCGATTCTGCAGGTTAAACCCAAAGCCACGGTGGAAGAGGGGATGCAGGCGGCACTAACGCTGGCGCTGAAGCAATGGCAGTATCATGAGGAGCTATGGCTGCGCGGCGAATCGGTGGCTCAGGAGGCGATTCTGGAAGCGCTGGAGACCGTACGACAGGTCTTTTCGCTGTTCGGCGCGCTGGTGCCGCGTAAGGCCAGCGGTTCGCTGCGTCAAAAACTGACCGGTCTGATTGAAACGCTGGAAGATGAACAGCCTGCCGCGCCAGCCTTTTGTTACAGTCCGCAATGGCTGGATGCCCAGCTTACCTTTTCCGGCTGGTTGATTAACGCCGGCTGGCGTCCCTTTATCGAGCCGAAGAACGCCGCCCGGCTACAGAGCTCTTTTAAGCGCTTCGCTGATATTATGCTGGGCCGCGTGGCAGCCGATCTGAAGGAAACATTCACGACGATACGCCAGCATAACGAGTATCTGGATAAACGGGCGCGTCTGTCACGTCAGCTATTGGCCGTTCGTCTGCTGGCAGGGGCTTATCCTCAGCATGACGTAGAAAACTGGTTACTGCCCTGGCAGCAGCTGGCGCAGGCTATTCAGGCAGATCGCTATCACGAACTGGATTTGCTGTGCCGCCAGGCGCTTAAGCAGCCGGCATTTTGGCTTAACGGCAACATCTGATCATTTTTCAGGGAGAAGCTATGCTGCCAACCTTAACCGGACCGCTGCCCGACCTGCTGCAGCAACAGGCAGAGAAAACGGCGGAACGGCTGGATCGTACGCTTGCGTCACTGAGTCTGCAGCAGCAGGCCGTGCTGGCCTTCAGTGATTTTGTTGCGGATAGCCTGCAACAGCATCCGGAATGGTGGCAGCAGCTAACGCAGCAGGCCCCGCAGCCGGATGAATGGCAACACTATACCGACTGGCTCAATGAGCAGCTGCAAACGGTGACGGATGAAACGGCGCTGATGCGTCAGCTGCGTTTGTTCCGGCGGCAGATGATGGTACGTATTGCCTGGATGCAGACCACGGGTGAAAGTGCTACGCAAGCCACGCTTCAGCAGCTAAGCGCGCTGGCCGAAACGCTGATTGTCGCCGCGCGTGACTGGCTGTGGCAGGCCTGCTGTGACGATTTCGGCACCCCGTGCAACGCGGCGGGTGAACCGCAACCGCTGCTGATCCTTGGTATGGGCAAATTAGGCGGTGGCGAGCTGAATTTCTCTTCCGATATTGATCTGATTTTTGTTTGGCCGGAAAACGGCTCGACCCGCGGCGGGCGACGTGAGCTGGACAACGCGCAGTTTTTTACCCGACTGGGACAGCGGTTGATCAAAGTGCTCGATCAGCCGACGGCGGATGGCTTTGTCTATCGGGTCGATATGCGGCTGCGACCTTTCGGCGACAGCGGGCCGCTGGTTCTCAGCTTCGCGGCGCTGGAGGATTATTACCAGGAACAGGGACGCGACTGGGAACGTTATGCGATGGTGAAGGCGCGTCTGATGGGCAACAGTGAAGATCGCTGGAGCCAGGAATTGCAGCAGATGCTGCGTCCTTTTATCTATCGCCGCTACATCGATTTCAGCGTTATTCAATCGCTGCGCAATATGAAAGGCATGATTGCGCGTGAAGTGCGTCGGCGTGGCCTGAAAGATAATATCAAGCTGGGGGCCGGTGGGATTCGCGAAAGCGAGTTTATTGTTCAGGTATTCCAGCTTATCCGCGGCGGACGTGAGCGCACGCTTCAGCAGCGTGCGCTGTTGCCAACGCTCTCCGCCATTGAAGATCTGAATTTATTGACGCAGCCGCAGGTCAGCGCGCTGCGTGCAGCCTACCTGTTTTTACGTCGGGTAGAGAATCTGCTACAGAGCATTGCCGATGAGCAAACGCAAACGCTGCCGACAGATGCGTTAAACCAGGCGCGACTCGCCTGGGCGATGGGCTTTGAAGAGTGGGCGGCATTGCAACAGGCGCTGGAAAATCAGATGGCGCAGGTGCGGCTTATTTTTAATGAGCTGATCGGTGAGGATACGCCGGACAGCGCGGAAGAAAATGAAAATCAGGGCATGGCCGAGCTTTGGCTTGATAAGCTTGAGCAAAGCGACCTGCAGGCTTTGCTGGCCCATCATGATGAACCGGGCCGACAGAATCTTTCGCGCACGCTGAATGAGTTTCGTCACGATGTGGATAAACGCACCATCGGCCCGCGAGGGCGGCTGGCGCTCGATCAGCTGATGCCGCGTTTGCTGTATGAGGTTTGCGCCCGTGCCGATGCGGATACCACTCTACAGCGGTTGATTCCATTACTGCTGGGCGTCGTGACGCGGACAACCTATCTTGAACTGCTGACGGAATCACCCGGCGCGCTAAAGCAGCTTATTCTTCTGTGCGCCGCCTCGCCAATGATCGCCAGCCAGCTGGCTCGCTATCCGCTGCTGTTGGATGAGCTGCTCGATCCCGCCACGCTTTATCAGCCCACCGCAACGGATGCCTATCGTGATGAACTGCGCCAGTATCTGCTGCGTATTCCTGAAGATGATGAAGAACAGCAGCTGGAGGCGCTGCGTCAGTTTAAGCAGGTACAGCAGCTGCGCATCGCGGCGGCGGATATAGCGGGAACGCTGCCGGTAATGAAAGTGAGCGATCACTTAACCTGGCTGGCTGAGGCGATTATTCAGGCGGTAGTGCAGCAGGCGTGGAATATGATGGAGCAACGCTATGGTCGGCCATCGCATCTGCAGCAGGGCGATCGCGGCTTCGCCGTGGTCGGCTATGGCAAGCTGGGCGGCTGGGAGCTGGGTTACAGCTCCGATCTTGATCTGGTTTTTTTGCATGATTGCCCGCTTGATTCGCTTACCGATGGCGAGCGCGCTATTGATGGCCGCCAGTTTTATTTACGCCTGGCGCAGCGGGTAATGCACCTGTTCAGCACGCGTACCTCATCCGGGATTCTGTATGAAGTGGATGCGCGCTTACGGCCTTCCGGATCGGCCGGAATGCTGGTGAGCACGCTGGATGCCTTTGAGGAGTATCAGCGTAACGATGCCTGGACGTGGGAGCATCAGGCGCTGGTCAGAGCCCGAATCGTTTATGGCGAGCCGACGCTAAGCCAGCGCTTTGAAACCATCCGCCGTCAAATCCTCTGCTTGCCGCGCGATGCCGCAACGCTGCAAACGGAAGTGCGCGAAATGCGCGAAAAAATGTATGCTCACCTGAGCCATAAGCATAAAGGCCGCTGGGATATTAAAGCGGACGAGGGCGGCATTACCGATATTGAATTTATTACGCAGTATCTGGTGCTGCGTTATGCAGCGCAGGAGCCTAAGCTGACGGGGTGGTCTGATAACGTACGGATACTGGAACTGCTGGCGCGGCACGGCAAAATAACGCAACAGGAAGCGGAAGCGTTAACGCAGGCCTACGTTACGTTGCGCGATGAGCTTCATCATCTGGCGCTGCAGGAGCAGGCCGGGCACGTTACGATAGAATCTTTTATGCGCGAGCGGCAGGTGGTTCAGGATAGCTGGCAGCGCTGGCTGCAAACCTTGCCAGCTGAGCGCTGAAAGAACCGTTATGGGCGGATCAGCGTTTAAACATAGCTGTGTTATTATCGCGCGCAATATTTTTACTGTAGTCTGGAGTCTCTGCAATGAAAGTGACACTGCCCGAATTTAGCCGTGCAGAAGTGCTGGTCGTCGGCGATGTGATGCTGGATCGCTACTGGTACGGCCCTACCAGCCGTATTTCACC
This sequence comes from Mixta theicola, assembly GCF_002895925.1. Taxonomy (GTDB): domain Bacteria; phylum Pseudomonadota; class Gammaproteobacteria; order Enterobacterales; family Enterobacteriaceae; genus Mixta; species Mixta theicola. The sequence goes on from NZ_NWUO01000004.1 coordinate 278,544, forward strand.
GGAAGCGCCGGTGCCGGTAGTGAAAGTGGACAATGTCGAAGAGCGTCCTGGCGGAGCGGCTAACGTAGCGATGAACATCGCCGCGCTGGGCGCGTCGTCGCGTCTTATCGGCCTGACGGGTATCGATGATGCCGCCCGTGCGCTGGGCATCAGCCTGCAAAACGTTAATGTAAAATGCGATTTTGTGGCGCTGCCTACGCATCCTACTATTACTAAACTGCGTGTCCTTTCCCGTAACCAACAGTTAATTCGTCTTGATTTTGAAGACAGATTTGACGGTATCGATCCTGAGCCGCTTCATCAGCGTATTGCCGCGGCGCTGCCGCAGTCCGGGGCGCTGGTGCTGTCCGATTACGCTAAAGGGGCGTTGGCCAGCGTACAGCAGATGATCCAGCTGGCGCGCGCGGCGAACGTGCCGGTGCTGGTGGATCCTAAAGGCACTGAGTTTGAACGCTACCGTGGCGCGACGCTGCTGACGCCGAATCTGTCCGAGTTCGAAGCCGTTGTTGGTAAATGTCAGGATGAGGCGCAGATCATTGAGCGTGGCATGCAGCTGGTGGCGGACTATGAACTGTCGGCGCTGCTGGTGACCCGCTCTGAGAACGGCATGACGCTGCTGCAGCCGGGGAAAGCCCCGCTGCATTTACCCACGCAGGCGCAGGAAGTTTATGATGTTACCGGCGCAGGCGATACCGTGATTGGCGTGCTGGCCGCCTCGCTGGCGGCAGGCGACGATCTTGAAGCCGCCTGTTTCCTGGCTAATGCAGCGGCTGGTGTGGTGGTGGGCAAACTGGGCACCTCAACCGTATCGCCGGTTGAGCTGGAAAACGCCATCCATGCGCGCCCGGAAAGCGGCTTCGGTATTATGAATGAAGCACAGCTGAAGGAAGCGGTAGCATTGGCGCGTCAGCGCGGCGAAAAAGTGGTCATGACCAACGGCGTATTTGACATTCTGCACGCCGGCCACGTCTCTTACTTATCGAATGCGCGTAAGCTGGGCGATCGCCTGATTGTGGCAGTTAACAGCGATGCGTCAACCCGACGCCTGAAAGGCGACAGCCGTCCGGTCAATCCGCTGGAAAATCGGATGATTGTGCTGGGGGCGCTGGAGTCGGTTGATTGGGTGGTTTCTTTTGAAGAAGATACGCCACAACGACTGATTGCGGGTGTTCTGCCCGATCTGTTGGTGAAAGGCGGCGACTATAAACCGGAAGAGATTGCCGGTAGCGAAGAGGTCTGGGCTAACGGAGGGGAAGTGCGCGTGCTGAATTTTGAGGACGGTATTTCTACCACCAATATCATCAAGCGGATTCGTTCATAAGCGCGAGCAATATACGGAAATGGCAGGCTAAGGAAATGTAGCCTGCCGATATGGTTAGCCGTTCGGGTTTTCTGTTTTAACCACGTCGTCTGTAGCAGGCGATGTTGGCGGCGCGGAGACCGTATTTGTCTGCGTTGCCTGCTCGGCCGTTACCGAAGCGCCGGACGCATTTCCGCCCTGGCTTTCCAGGGCCGCCAGCCGCTGCTCCAGCACCGCCAACTTTTCACGGGTACGTAGCAGTACCTGCGTCTGTACATCAAACTCTTCGCGGTTTACCAGATCCATACGCGTCAGCTGCGCCTGCAGGACCTGGCGAATTTTCTTCTCAACGTCATCGCCAAATTCACGAATGCCTTTGGGCATCGCTTCATGTACCTGACGAGCAAGTTGTTCAATTTTTTTCGGGTCAATCATGGCCGTTTCCTGGTCGCAACAAAGTTAACTTAAGTGTAATGCCTGTCTGGAAAAGGTTAAACCTAAAATGGTAGTTGCATGAGCATATGCTGCTATTGTTCGTTGCCGGAGAAGATGTTTGGCGCTATAGTAAATTCGCTTATTCTCAGGGCGGGGCGAAATTCCCCACCGGCGGTAAATCAGCAATAGCTGAAAGCCCGCGAGCGCTTCCAGTTTTACGACTGGAAGGTCAGCAGATCCGGTGTAATTCCGGGGCCGACGGTTAAAGTCCGGATGGGAGAGGATAACGGTTCTGTCGGGCCCAGGCTCGCCTCGCGTTATTTTTATGCACTCCTCAAGCACGCCCTGATTCTGGTAACCACAATATTGATAAGGTTTATTTACCATGAATCAGACGCTACTTTCTGAATTTGGCACGCCGGAACAGCGTGTAGAACGCGCCATCGCCGCTTTACGCGAAGGCCGTGGTGTAATGGTACTGGATGACGAAAACCGTGAAAATGAAGCTGATATGATTTTCGCGGCGGAAACCATGACCGTTGAGCAAATGGCTTTAACCATTCGTCACGGCAGCGGCATCGTCTGCCTGTGCATTACTGAACAGCTCCGCCAGCAGCTGGATCTGCCGATGATGGTAGAAAACAATACCAGCGCTTTTGGTACCGGTTTTACCGTTACCATTGAGGCCGCTCAGGGGGTGACTACCGGCGTTTCGGCGCAGGATCGCCTTACCACCATTCGTACCGCCATTGCCGATAACGCCCGTCCCAGCGACTTAAATCGGCCGGGTCATATCTTCCCTCTGCGCGCGCGTGACGGCGGCGTATTGACGCGCGGCGGCCATACCGAAGCGACAATTGATCTGGTTACCCTGGCGGGTTTTAAACCGGCAGGCGTACTGTGCGAACTGACTAACGACGACGGCACCATGGCCCATGCGCCAGAAGCTATCATCTTCGCCAGACAGCATAATATGCCGCTGGTGACGATTGAAGATTTGATCGCTTATCGTCGCGGTCATGTCACGCGCCAGGCAAGCTAAAACGCGCTGCCGCTATCAGCAATAAAAAAGCCGGGATAATCCCGGCTTTTTTTATCGCTTGGCATAAAAGATATGGTTGCCAATGGCTGCGGTTTGCGAAAATGCGCTTCGCCAGGCAGGCGTTACCTTTTGATTATGATAATAAGTTGCGCCGTTAGTCACATCAGAAAGCTCGCCGTTAACGATCTGGTGAGCTATCTGTTGTGCCCGCTGCCAGCTTTTATCGCTATTGGCTGGATAGCTGAACGCGTCCTTTTTTAAGTGAGTCCATGAAAACTGTTTTGGCGCGTAAACAACCGGGCAAATTTGCGTAACGTCCCAATTGGCACGATTCATCGTTACCGATGCTACGGCTATCTGCCCTTTTAGCGGTTCCCCGCGTGCTTCATGATATATATTCAGAGCCAGACAAAGAATGGCGCCTTGAACCAACATAATAATCCCGTCATTAACCAGAGATGGCGGGAGTTTACGAAGCGGCAGGAAGTAAAAGTAGCAGACAGGTCTTGAAAATGTCACGGTTGAACTATGTCGTTGATATATCATTGCCTGTGTGATTAATTTCAGATAAAGATCATTAGCCGATACCGCTGGTTTGCAGCAGCGTCAGGCTAAAACCCATCACCGTCATACCGCATAAAACTCCATAGCTAGGGTTACTGTGTGGATCAATATCACGCGCCAGCGGCATCAATTCATCAACGGATAGCGCAACCATAATACCGGCGACTGCCGCCATAATTACCGCAATCAGCACCGGTGAAAGGGCCGGGCCGAGCAGCCAGAATGCCAGCACGCCGCCAAAAATTTCCGCCATACCGGAAATACCGGCCCAGAACAGCGCGTGTGCTTTCGAGCCGGTCGCAGCATACATTGGACCGGCAACGGCCAGGCCTTCCGGAATATTATGAATAGCCACCGCTAAGGCAATGCCCAGCCCCAGTTCCAGATCGCTGCTGGCGGTAACAAAAGTAGCAATGCCTTCCGGGAAGTTATGCAGGCTGATGCCCAGCGTCAGTAAAATTGCGGTGCGTCGCAGACTGCGCGGCTGCTGGTTGGCAACCATTAAATCCTGCGGATGCTGATGGGGCAGCAGACGATCGAGAGCGAAATAACCGAGCAGGCCCAACAGAAACATTCCATAGCCTGACAATGGCGTCATACCTGGCGTACCCAACGCAGCAGGCAGCATCTCCATCAGGGAAATTAACAGCATAATGCCGGCAGCAAATCCCAGCGCAAAGGCCAGCATACGGTTGGATGGTTTCTGTCCTGTTACGCCTAAAAACGCGCCAATAAAAGTCGCTGCGCCAGCCAAAATAGTCAGAAGTAAAGGAACCGACATGACAGACCCTCTAATGATAATAATTCTTATCCAGACTATTTAAATTCTGACAAAAAGCGAGAGGGTAGCAGGTAAAGTTTTGTCTGCTTAGCAATCAAAAATTTTGAATATGTTTGTCATGCTTATCCGCCAGCATTAGCCAGCTAAAGCGCGTAAGGTATTTCTCAGCCGAACCACAGCCTGTTGAGGATGCTATGAACCCATTACGCATGCCCGCTCTGTTTTTGGGACACGGTAGCCCAATGAACGTGCTGGAAGAGAATAACTATACCCGAACCTGGCGTGAGCTGGGCGAAAAGCTGCCGAGACCGCAGGCTATTCTGGCTATCTCTGCCCACTGGTATACGCGTGGGACAGCGGTTACCGCCATGAAAAATCCGCGAACGATTCATGATTTCGGCGGCTTTCCGCAGGCGCTGTTTGATACACGTTATGCTGCACCCGGTTCGCCTGCGCTGGCGCAAAAGATTGCAGAGATACTGACGTCGCCAGATGTGCATCTGGATCATAACTGGGGACTGGATCACGGGTCGTGGGGCGTCTTAATCAAAATGTATCCGGCTGCGGATATACCAGTGGTGCAGCTGAGCATTGACGGTACGCAACCTGCAGCCTGGCACTTTCAGCTGGGGCAAAAGCTGGCGACGCTGCGTGAGCAGGGAGTGATGATAGTTGCCAGCGGGAATGTGGTGCATAACCTGCGCATGGCGCGCTGGCAGGATGATGGCGATGCGTATCCGTGGGCCCGCGCTTTTAACCAGTATGTGCGCGATAACCTGAGCTGGCAGGGGTCGGCTGCAGAACACCCGCTGGTGAATTTTATGCAGCATCAGGACGCAGTGCTTGCTAATCCAACGCCGGAGCATTATCTGCCGCTGTTGTATATATTAGGCTCACGTCAGCCAGACGAGGCTGTTACCGTGCCGGTAGACGGCATCGTCATGTCCGCGCTGAGTATGTTATCCGTACAGGTAGGGTAAACCCGGATGATAAAAAGGGCAGCCGTTGACTGCCCGTTTCAGTTATTCAATGAAAGCGTGCGGGTAGAAGCGCGACAGATCCTGAGTGATTAACGCACGATCCTCACGCAGGCCAATGCCTGCAGGCTGATCGTCCACCAGCCAACTGCCGATCAGCGTGTAGCTGTCGCCAAACTGCGCCAGCGGATGAAACTGCTGCACAATCATCCCTTCTTCGCCATACGGGCCATCAACGCGGGCAATTTCCTGCCCTTTTTCCATAATGCGGATATTGGCGCCTTCACGGGAAAAGAGCGGCTTTACCACGTATTTATCCATGGCGGGCACATTATCTTCAGCAAAGTAAGCTGGCAGCAGGTTAGGGTGATTAGGGAACATCTGCCAAAGCACAGGCAGCAGCGCTTTATTAGAAAGAATGCTCTTCCAGGCTGGCTCCAGCCAGCGCACGCCGGCATCATTCAGCTTGGTTGAGAAGATCTCGCGCAGCATAAATTCCCACGGATAGAGCTTAAACAGATTACTGATTACCCGATCGTTGAGATCGGTAAACTGGCCTTTCTCGCCCAGCCCAATATCATCAATAAATAAGAATTCGCTCGGCAGCCCCGCCTCGCTGGCGCAATCCTGCAGATACTGCACCGTACCGCGGTCTTCTTCGCTGTCCCGATAGCAGGTGAAGTGCAGCAGGCTAAAGCCATGCTGTTGATGCAACACGGCGAAACGCTCGATCAGTTTTTCCTGCAGGCTGTTGAACTGATCGCTGCCTGCCGGCAGTTTGCCCGCGTTAAGCTGATCTTCCAGCCACAGCCACTGAAAGAAAGCGGCTTCATACAGCGATGTTGGCGTATCGGCATTGTTTTCTAACAGCTTAGCGTCGCCGCTGCCGCCCCAGGCCAAATCGAGACGTGAATAGAGCGATGGCTGCGACGTTTTCCACGAGGTGCGAACAAAATCCCACGTATGTTTGGGAATACGGAATTTAGCCAGCAGCTCCTCGCTGTTAACCACCTTATCCACCACCTGTAAGCACATCTGATGCAGTTCAGCGGTGGTTTCTTCCAGGTAATCGATTTGCGCCAGGGTAAACTGATAATAAGCATCCTCACACCAGTACGGCTCGTCATACATAGTATGAAAACCAAAGCCGTATTCGGAAGCACGGGCGCGCCAGTCAGGACGCTCTGCAATAGCAATGCGTTTCATCAGGCGTTAGCCCCCCAGCGAGCGGCGGCTGGTGCCGGTAGCGCTGCTGCGCTGCATGCTGGTCTGTTTCGCCACGGTTTCACCAAAGCCGCCGCGCGTAACGGTGTTGGTGGTTGCCGGTTTCGGAGCCAGCGCCGTTTTCGGCACCGTCATGGTTCGGCCCGGCGTCGCGGTGCCGTAGTTGCGGCCGCTGGCGTCAACGAACTTACCGTTCATCGGGCTGGCCGGGTTTTTCGAGCTAAACAACGGCTGCGCGGCAAAACCTGCGCCGCCGCCCATCATGCGGCCCATCATATAACCCGCCATCAACGGCATCCAAAAGCTGCCGCTCTGATGCGTTTCCGCATTGGTGCCAGCCTGAGCCGGAGCCTGCTGGCACTGGGCCTCGCCAAATTCGGCTACGCAGTCTTCACGCGAAGCATATTTAGGCGCGGTTTTTTCCGCCTCTTTCAGCGCGTTATGGTAAGCGGTAGTGCATTGTTCGCTCTGGCCAGGATTGGCTTTAGTACAGTCATCGGCGTTTTGATAAAGAGAAACCGTTTCGTCTGCCTGTTCACAGCCGGCCAGCATAAAAACGGCGGTAACGGCCAACGCCACCGGCGTCAGATGACGAGCGCGCCAGCTCTTACGGAAGGCGTCGCGATTAATGTTTTTTGTCCTTTTCATGGAATAGTCCTCTGCCCAAAGGTAGCGCAAAGAATAGGTGAAACCGGATTAAAAATGAAGCAACAGTCAGCGCTGTGCCTGTATCTTTACGTAGCTATACGTTCAAATGCGAGAAGGGATCAAAACAGCAAAGAAATGGGTGCAAAAGAAGGGCTACGGCCACGAAATTAGCAAACTTCGTGGCCGATTTTAAACCTTAATGGCTAAACGGATTGCCGCTTTGACGCGCCGCTGCGGGACGAGCCGCCGCTGCAGAACCTTCGCCGTTCTGGCTGGCCGCCGCCTGCATATTCGTTCCCCGATCGGCTGCCGCATCCTGCTGCGGATTTTCTGGCGCTACCGTTTCAGGCGAGGTCGGTATTTCTTTGCCCAGGCTGGCGTTAAGCCCCATCAGATCCTGTTCGTTCAGCGTACCGAGCGCGGATTTAATGTTCAGCTGATTAATCAGATAATCATAACGGGCATCGGAAAGCTGCTGCTTGGCGTTGTACAGGGTAGTAGTGGCATCCAGCACATCAACGATGGTGCGCGTACCAACCTGATAACCGGCTTCCATCGCATCCAGAGAGCTTTGAGCAGACACTACCGCCTGCTTGTAGGCGTCGATGCTGCTGATAGAGGCGTTAACGTTATTAAAGGAAGAACGCACGGTCTGAACTGCGGAGCGATGCGCGCTTTCCAGCTGTTCGCTGGCGCTAACGAAGGAATACTGCGCCTGTTTCACCTGAGAGTTCACCGCGCCGCCGCTGTATAACGGCAGGTTAAAGCTCAAACCAACCTGGTTAGAACCCGTAATGGCGTCGTTCTGCGTAGCGCGGCTGCCGCCATATTTATTGTTAGACAGGCCGGTAGAAGCGTTTAAATCCAGCGTCGGCATATGGCCCGATTCATAATAGCGGATCTGTTCACGCGCCAGGTCCTGCGACAGACGCGCGGATAACAGGTTCAGGTTGCGGCTTTCCGCCTCTTTCAGCAGCGCGCTAACCGGCTGCGGCTTATCGGTGCGGAAACGGTCGATATTCAGCGAAGCCAGCGTTGGGTAGTAGTTGCCGGTGACCTGACGCAGCGTTTCTACCATGTTATCCAGCTCATTACGCGCTGAGACTTCACTGGCCAGCACGTTGTCATACTGCGCGCGGGCGTTTTGCACGTCGGTGATGGCGACCAGGCCTACGTTAAAACGCTGCGTGGTTTGATCGAGCTGACGATAGATGGACTGTTTCTGCGCCTCAATATAGGAAAGCGCGTCGATGGCGCGTAACACATTAAAATAGGCCGTCGCGGTATTCAGGATCAGGTTCTGCTGAGCGGCCTGATAGCTGACATCCTGTACGCCAGCCGTTTTTTCCTGCAGCGTCAGCGCGCGCCATTTGCTCATATCGAACAGGGTTTGCGTTAACTGCAGCGAACCGCTGGTGGTATTCGAATGGGTATCACGCGCGTCGCGGTAGCCGCTGTTATAGGTATAATCGGCGCCAAGGCCCAGCTGAGGCAGTAACGGACTACGGGCTTCGTTAATCTTTTCAAATGCCGCGTCACGGTCCGCCGCAGAGCTGCGCAAATCAGGGTTAGTCAATCGGGCCTGTTGATAAATCTGCAGCAGGTTCTCCGCCTGACTAGCCACGCTGAAGCCGCCCAGGCTCAGGCCAATAAGTAAAGGGAGCAGTTTCTTCATTTGCATTCCTTGTAGTGCAGCAAAGTTGCTATGGTAGCGCTGACATAAGCTAAAAAAATATGCGCCGATTCTAGCAGAGTGTGCCAGATTGATAAGTTGGCTGAACGTGCCATCTTCCGTTAATTTACGTAAATAATTCAGAAAGAACCACCCTCCTGGGCGGAGTCTGGTTGAAACCGTGCACCGCGCCCACCATTATAGGGACACCGGCTTTATGGTTAAAAATACAAATTACCCTGTGACTTTCAGCAAAAACGATGTAGAAATTATTGCACGCGAGCCATTGTATGAAGGGTTTTTTTCTTTAGTTCGCTATCGCTTCCGTCACCGCCTGTTTAACGGTGAAATGAGTAACGAAGTCGTGCGCGAAGTTTTTGAGCGCGGACATGCCGCAGTCCTGCTACCCTATGATCCCCAGCGTGATGAAGTGGTACTGATCGAACAGATCCGTATGCCCGCTTATGATACCAGCCCAACGCCCTGGCTACTGGAATTAGTGGCCGGCATTATTGAGCCTGGCGAAAGCGTTGAGCAGGTGGTGCGCCGCGAGGCGATAGAAGAAGCGGGTTTGACGGTTAAACGCGTACAGCCGGTAATGAATTACCTGGCCAGCCCAGGCGGCACCAGCGAGCGCCTGTCGGTACTGGTGGGAGAAGTGGATGCCAGCGTGGCGCAAGGATACCACGGCCTGGAGGAAGAGAATGAGGATATTCTTGTTCATGTGGTGAGCCGCGAACAGGCTTACCGCTGGGTGGAAGAGGGGAAAATTGACAACGCGGCCTCCGTCATCGCTCTGCAATGGCTGATGCTGCACTATGAGAAATTGCGAAAAGAGTGGAATCCAACATGATCAAGCGCTACGTCCCTGATTTTCCCGAAATGATGCGGTTGAGCGAAACGAACTTCGCCCAGCTGCGTCGTCTGCTGCCGCGCAATGATGAAGCGGGGGCCTCGGTGACCTATCAGGTAAACGGCGCCAGCTACAACATTACCATTATTGAATCTACGCGCTACACCACGTTGGTTGAGATTCGGCAAACCGCGCCTGCCGTTAGTTACTGGAGTCTGCCTTCAATGTCTGTCAGGCTATATCACGATGCGATGGTTGCTGAAGTGTGTTCAACACAGCAGATCTATCGTTTTAAAGCGCGTTATGATTACCCGAATAAAAAATTGCACCAGCGTGATGAAAAGCATCAAATCAACCAGTTTCTTGCTGACTGGCTGCGTTATTGTCTGTCGCACGGTGCCATGGCCGTTCCGGCCTGGTAAGCGGCAATAACCTTGATATGGCGTGGAGATTAAGGACATTTTTTGGATAGCCTGCTAAAACTTCCTGTGGTGAGTGGGGCCAATATCAGGATATTACAAATCACGGATACCCACCTTTTTTCAGGCAGACACGAAACGCTGCTGGGCGTTAATACCTGGGCCAGTTTTAATGCGGTGCTGGAAGCCATCGAGGCTGAGCAGCGGCCGATCGACCTGATTATCGCCACCGGCGATCTGGCGCAGGACCACTCGCCTGAAGCCTATCAGCACTTTGCTGAGGGTATTGCGCGTCTGCCGGCGCCCTGCGTCTGGCTGCCGGGCAATCACGATTTTCAGCCCACCATGTACGACACGCTGGCGCAGTCAGGCATTGCTGAGGCGAAACAGGTATTGTTGGGCGAACGCTGGCAGCTGGTGCTGCTCGACAGCCAGGTCGCGGGCGTGCCGCACGGGATGCTTAGCGACTATCAGCTCGACTGGCTGGAAAAAACCCTGGCGCAGAGCGCCGAACGTCATACGCTGGTACTGCTGCATCATCATCCGCTGCCGTCGGGCTGTTCCTGGCTGGATCAGCATAGCCTGCGCAATTCGCATGCGCTTGACGCCGTGCTTCAGTCTTACCCGCAGGCGAAAACGCTTATTTGCGGCCATATTCATCAGGAAATGGATGTGGACTGGCATGGACGACGTTTATTAGCCACGCCTTCAACCTGCGTTCAGTTCAAGCCGCACTGCACCAACTTTACGATTGATGCCGTCGCGCCGGGCTGGCGCTGGCTGGAGCTGGACGACAGCGGCGCGGTGCAAACGCAGGTTCAGCGTCTCTCAACGCGCGCTTTTACGCCCAATCTTGATTCCGAAGGTTACTGAGTATGGCGACGCTGCTCTATCTGCACGGTTTCAACAGCTCTCCCGCTTCGGCGAAGGCGACACTGCTGCAGCGCTGGCTGACGACGCATCATCCGGACGTAACGATGCTGGTGCCGCAGCTGCCTGCCTTTCCGGGCGAGGCGGCGCAAATGCTGGAGGAGCTCGTAATGGCGCGCGCCGGCGAACCGCTGGGCATTGTGGGCTCATCGCTCGGCGGCTATTACGCCACCTGGCTGTCGCAGTGCTTTACGCTACCGGCGGTGGTTATCAACCCGGCGGTACGTCCTTTCGACCTGTTGCTCAATTATCTTGGCGCCAACGAGAATCCATACACCGGCCAAAAATATGTGTTAGAGTCTCGCCACATTTACGATCTGAAGGTCATGCAGATTGACCCGCTTGTGTCGCCGGATTTGCTTTGGCTACTGCAGCAGACGGGTGATGAGGTGCTCGATTATCGTCAGGCACTGGATTACTACCAGGCCTGTCGCCAGACGGTCGAAGAGGGCGGCAATCACGCTTTCACCGGATTCGAACGCTTTTTCCCTTCGATTCTTGACTTTATCGGTCTGAATCGCGCCTGATGCCGCGGGATCGTATAACTCTTTTTTCACCCACCAATTCAGAACGATACGATGACTCAATCCAGCTATAACGCTAAAGACATTGAGGTGCTCAGCGGCCTCGAACCCGTTCGTCGTCGTCCGGGAATGTACACCGATACCTCGCGCCCTAACCACCTGGGACAGGAGGTTATCGATAACAGTGTTGATGAAGCGTTGGCCGGCCATGCAAAACGCGTGGAAGTGATTCTACACGCCGATCAGTCACTGGAAGTGATCGATGACGGGCGCGGTATGCCGGTCGATATTCACCCGGAAGAGGGCGTTCCGGCGGTTGAGCTGATCTTCTGCCGCCTTCATGCCGGCGGCAAATTTTCCAACAAAAACTATCAGTTTTCCGGCGGTCTGCACGGCGTCGGTATTTCAGTGGTTAACGCCCTGTCAAAACGCGTGGAAGTCACGGTACGACGTAACGGCGAAGTGTACGATATGGCCTTTGAAAACGGCGATAAAGTGCAGGATCTGTCCGTTACCGGTACGGTCGCCAAACGCAATACCGGCACACGCGTGCGTTTCTGGCCGGACGGCAGCTTCTTCGACAGTCCGCGCTTCTCCGTTACACGCCTGTCGCATCTGCTGAAGGCGAAAGCGGTACTTTGCCCCGGCGTTGAGATCGTTTTCAAAGATAAAGTCAATAACACCGAGCAGAGCTGGCGCTATCTGGATGGCCTCACCGATTATCTGAGCGAGGCGGTAAACGGCCTGATCACGCTGCCGGAAACGCCGTTTGTCGGCAGTTTCGCGGGCGACGTCGAAGCGGTGGATTGGGCGCTGCTGTGGCTGCCGGAAGGCGGCGAGCTGCTGACGGAAAGCTACGTCAACCTGATCCCGACCATGCAGGGCGGCACGCACGTTAACGGTCTGCGTCAGGGCCTGCTGGATGCGATGCGCGATTTTTGCGAATACCGCAATATTCTGCCGCGCGGCGTTAAGCTGTCGGCGGAAGATATTTGGGATCGCTGCGCTTACGTCCTGTCGGTAAAAATGCAGGACCCGCAGTTTGCCGGCCAGACTAAAGAGCGTCTCTCTTCACGCCAGTGCGCGGCGTTTGTTTCCGGCGTCGTCAAGGATGCCTTCAGCCTGTGGCTTAACCAGAACGTGCAGGCGGCAGAACAGCTGGCGGAACTGGCTATCTCCAGCGCTCAGCGCCGTATGCGCGCGGCCAAAAAAGTGGTGCGTAAAAAGCTCACCAGCGGTCCGGCGCTGCCCGGCAAGCTGGCCGATTGTACCACCCAGGATCTGAGCAAAACCGAGCTGTTTCTGGTGGAGGGGGATTCCGCAGGCGGATCCGCCAAGCAGGCGCGCGACCGCGAATATCAGGCGATTATGCCGCTGAAAGGTAAGATCCTGAATACCTGGGAAGTCTCGTCGGACGAAGTGCTGGCCTCCCAGGAAGTGCATGATATTTCCGTCGCCATCGGGATCGACCCGGACAGCGAAGATCTCAGCCAGCTGCGCTACGGCAAGATCTGTATCCTGGCGGATGCGGATTCGGACGGCCTGCATATCGCCACGCTGCTGTGCGCGCTGTTTGTTAAACACTTCCGCTCGCTGGTAAAAGGCGGCCACGTTTATGTGGCGATGCCGCCGCTTTACCGCATCGATTTGGGTAAAGAAGTGTGGTACGCGCTGGATGAGGAAGAGAAAGATGGCGTGCTGGAGCAGCTGAAGCGTAAAAAAGGCAAGCCGAACGTTCAGCGTTTTAAAGGATTGGGCGAGATGAACCCAATGCAGCTGCGCGAAACGACGCTTGATCCGAATACGCGTCGCCTGGTTCAGCTCACTATAGATGAAGAGAACATTGAACAGACGCTGGCGATGATGGATATGCTGCTGGCTAAAAAGCGTTCTGAAGATCGCCGTAACTGGCTACAGGAAAAAGGTGATAAGGCAGAGATCGAGGTGTAAACCTCACGCTGCTTTTGCGCCGCCAATCGGCGATAAAAAACCGCCTGGGCATCTGACGATGGCCGGGCGGTTTTAATTTAGGTGCCGCTATTTATATCACGCTTACAGTACAGCGGAATCTGGCACGGCGTCCGCCGGTTGTTCCATCACAAAGATCTTCACATCCAGCACATCATCTTTAATACGTTCGCGATGGGCTTCCATATGCGGCTGCTGCTGATGCTGTTCCAGATGGCGCAGCGACGTCCAGTATTCCAGCATAAAAATGGAGTTGGGCAGATTCTGCTTCCACGGCACCTGTGCCTGATGATCGACCAGCGCCTGATATTTGCGACAGCCTTCTTCCTCTAAAACGATCGGTGTCAGATGGTGAATGGCTGCCAGCACCGCCTCACGGCGGCCAGGCTTAACGCAAATTTCAGCTACAACTGTCAGCATAATAGATTCCCGGCAAAAGTTTCAGAGCTTTAAGTTAAGCAAAGATTCTGGCCAGGTGCTCACGGTAGCGTTCAATATCACGCGGTACGTCAGGCTGTTTAATTACGTCATTACAGATAAAGGTAGGCAGACCTTCCATACCCAGAAACTGGTTAGCCTTATGGAAATGGAGATAAAGCCCGTCCACGCCCACGCCTTCAAAGAACTGCTGCGGATCGGTAAAGGCTTCTAACGGCGCGTTCCAGGTCAACGACAGCATATATTTCTTGCCTTGCAGCAGACCGCCGGAACCATATTTCTTGCTGGCGTCAGCGCGGGTACGGCCATCGCTGGCGTACAGCGAACCGTGACCTTCGGTAAACACTTCATCAATATATTTTTTCAGGATCCACGGCTCGCCCATCCACCAGCCCGGCATCTGATAAATCACCACGTCATGATCAAGATACTTCTGCACTTCCTGCTGAATATCGTAGCCGTCATCAATACGCGTAACCTGTACCTCGTGGCCTCCATCGCGTAAAAAGGCTGCTGCCACTTCGGTCATCGTGTGGTTCAGTTCACCTTTCGAGTGGGCAAATTGTTTACCCGCATCAACTATTAAAATCTTGCTCATTATTTTTGTCGCTCCGTTGAAAATTATGAAGCCAGTTTACGTGCGCCACAGGTAAAGAAAAATGTACGTTTGAACATAACACTTTTGCGCTCAGCGCAATAATCAGCAAAAAATATGAAAGAAAATAGTTGAATCCCGTCAGCCGCTCACCGTCGATAATGCGCCGCCGCAACCGTGACTAAACTGTGACATCGCCGCATCAGATAAGGTACTATCCTCGCCAAACAGATCGCCACGCGGCGCGCTGACGCCCGCCGCAACGTGAGGAATCATAATGAGTGACTTGACGCAGGATGGTGCAGAGCGTCTTGCCCTGCATAAATTTACTGAGAATGCGTACCTGAACTATTCCATGTACGTCATCATGGACAGGGCGCTTCCCTATATTGGCGATGGCCTGAAGCCGGTGCAGCGCCGTATCGTCTATGCGATGTCGGAGCTGGGCCTGAACGCCAGCGCAAAATTCAAAAAATCGGCGCGTACCGTGGGTGATGTGCTGGGTAAATACCATCCGCACGGCGACAGCGCCTGCTACGAAGCGATGGTATTAATGGCGCAGCCGTTCTCCTATCGCTATCCACTGGTGGACGGGCAGGGGAACTGGGGCGCGCCGGACGATCCGAAATCCTTCGCCGCCATGCGTTATACCGAATCACGCCTTTCGCGCTACGCCGAAGTGTTGCTGGGCGAGCTGGGGCAGGGCACGGTTGATTTCGTACCTAACTTTGACGGCACGTTAAACGAGCCGAAAATGCTGCCGGCGCGCCTGCCGAATATTTTGCTGAACGGCACGACCGGCATCGCCGTAGGTATGGCGACCGATATTCCGCCGCATAACCTGCGTGAAGTGGCGCAGGCGACCATGGCGCTGATTGATAATCCACAGACCAGCCTGGACGATCTGCTGGATATTGTGCAGGGGCCGGATTTCCCGACCGAAGCGGAGATTATCACGCCGCGCGCCGAGATCCGTAAGATCTACCAAAACGGTCGCGGATCGGTACGCCAGCGGGCGGTATGGAAAAAAGAAGATGGCGAAGTGGTGATCACCGCGCTGCCGCATCAGGTTTCCGGCGCGCGCGTGCTGGAGCAGATCGCCGCGCAGATGCGCAATAAAAAGCTGCCGATGGTTGAAGATCTGCGTGATGAATCCGATCACGAGAACCCAACGCGTCTGGTGCTGGTGCCGCGTTCAAACCGCGTCGATCTCGATCAGGTAATGAACCATCTGTTCGCCACCACCGATCTGGAAAAAAGCTACCGCATTAACCTGAACATGATCGGGCTGGATAACCGCCCGGCGGTGAAAAACCTGCTGGAGATCCTCAGCGAATGGCTGGTGTTCCGTCGCGATACGGTACGCCGTCGTCTGCAGTATCGTCTCGATAAAGTCTTGAAGCGTCTGCATATTCTTGCAGGTCTGCTGGTCGCTTTCCTCAATATCGATGAAGTGATCGAGATTATCCGCAGCGAAGATCAGCCGAAGCCGGTGCTGATGTCGCGTTTCGACATCAGTGAAACCCAGGCGGAAGCGATCCTTGAATTAAAGCTGCGCCATCTGGCGAAGCTGGAAGAGATGAAAATTCGCGGCGAGCAGAACGAGCTGGAAAAAGAGCGCGATCGGCTGCAGGCCACGCTGGCTTCAGAGCGTCGAATGAATACGCTGCTGAAGAAAGAGCTGCAGGAGGATAGCGAAGCCTATGGCGATGAACGCCGTTCGCCGCTGCACGAACGCGAAGAGGCGAAAGCAATCAGTGAAAACGAGCTGGTGCCTTCAGAGCCGGTGACGGTTGTTCTGTCGCAAATGGGCTGGGTGCGCAGCGCTAAAGGACATGACATCGATCCTGCCGGATTAAGCTACAAGGCTGGCGATAGCTATCTGGCCGCCGCCCGTGGAAAAAGCAATCAGCCGGTCGCCTTTGTCGATTCGACCGGCCGCAGCTATACGCTGGATCCTTCCACGCTGCCTTCAGCGCGCAGCCAGGGCGAGCCGCTAACCGGCAAGCTCACGCCGCCGCCGGGCGCGGTGATGGAACAGGTGCTGATGGAGGCGGAAGATCAGCGCCTGCTGATGGCGTCTGATGCGGGCTACGGTTTTGTCTGCACCTTTGCCGATCTGGTATCGCGCAACCGCGCCGGTAAAGCGCTGCTTACGCTGCCGGAAAACGCCAGGGTAATGACGCCGATGGCGATTTATAGCGATGACGACATGCTGCTGGCGATTACCGCGGCGGGCCGAATGCTGATGTTCCCGGTGGGCGATCTGCCGCAGCTGTCGAAAGGCAAGGGGAACAAGATTATTTCCATTCCGTCGGCGCAGGCCAGCAGCGGCGAAGACCGTCTTGCCTGGCTGTATCTGCTGCCGCCGGGCAGCGCGATCACGCTGTATGTGGGCAAACGTAAGCTGACGCTGCGTCCGGAAGAGCTACAGAAATTCCGTGCCGAGCGCGGACGGCGCGGCACGCTGCTGCCGCGTGGCCTGCAGCGTATCGACCGCGTTGAGGTGGATGCGCCAGCCCGCGCTGTTTCTGACGATAGCGAAGCCTGATAGCACAGGGGATCCGGAGCGACGCCCGTTACCGTGCGGCTCCGGTGCAATACCGGTGTGTTTTCATATAAAGCCGGTATACTTAGGCGGAAGCCACAATGAGGTCGTTATGCTGCTAATTTTACGTGTCTTTTTGGTTATTATTTATTCAATTCTGGTTTGTGTATTTGGCTGCATCTGGTGCCTGTTTTCGCCGCGTAATCCACGTCATGTCGCCACGTTTGGCCATCTGTTTGGCTCACTGGCGCCGCTGTTTGGCGTTAAGGTTGAGATGCGTAAGCCTGAAGGGGCTGAAAATTACGGCAATGCGATCTACATTGCCAACCACCAGAACAACTACGACATGATTACTGCGTCGAACATCGTGCAGCCGTCAACGGTCACGGTGGGTAAAAAAAGCCTGCTGTGGGTCCCTTTCTTCGGCCTGCTCTACTGGCTGACGGGTAATCTGCTGATCGACCGCGATAATCGCTCTAAGGCGCACACCACCATTGGTAAAGTGGTGGATGAGTTTAAAAGAAAGCGCATCTCTTTCTGGATGTTTCCGGAAGGGACCCGCAGCCGTGGACGCGGTCTGCTGCCGTTTAAAACCGGCGCTTTCCATGCCGCTGTCGCCGCAGGCGTGCCGATTATCCCGATCGTCGTCTCTACGACGCACAATAAAATCAAGCTCAACCGCTGGAAAAACGGCCTGGTGATTATCGAAATGCTGCCGCCGGTAGACGTGGCCGCCTTTGAGAAAGAATCGGTGCGTAAGCTGGCTACGCACTGTCGTGAGCTGATGCAGGCTAAACTTAACGAGCTGGATGCTGAAGTCGCCGAGCGGGAAGCCAACGGCAAGGTATAATTCATACGGGCCACAGCCGTGGCCCCACAGCAATCTCTGAACAACAATAAAAACGGACCGCGTCAGCCTGGCGCCGCGCGCACCGCTATGGAGTCGTTATGTCTTTCAGTCGACGTCAATTTATACAGGCTTCGGGCATAGCCCTGTGCGCGGGCGCACTGCCGATTAACGCACAGGCGGCGGCAGGCGGTGAAACGCCATTACCGATCCCGCCATTGCTGGAATCACGCCGAGGGCAGCCGCTGTTTCTTACGGCGCAGCGCAGCCACTGGTCTTTTTCCGGCGACAATAACAAAGTGCCGGTATGGGGCATCAACGGGCTCTATCTGGGGCCGACGGTGCGCGTCTGGAGCGGCGATGACGTTAAGCTGATTTACAATAACCGGCTGAATGAGCCGGTGGCGATGAGCGTCGGCGGCCTGCAGGTGCCGGGCGCGCTGAGCGGCGGAGCGTCGCGGATGATGTCGCCGGGCGTGGACTGGGCACCGGTACTGCCGGTACGCCAGCGCGCCGCAACCTGCTGGTATCATGCCAGCACGCCGAATCGCATGGCGCAGCACGTCTATAACGGTCTGGCGGGCCTGTGGCTGATCGAGGATGAGGTGAGTAAATCGCTCCCGATCCCCAAACACTACGGCGTTGATGATTTTCCGCTGATTATTCAGGACAAACGCCTCGATAATTTTGGCGCGCCGGTTTATAACCCTCCTGAAAACGGCGGATTGATAGGCGATACGCTGCTGGTCAACGGCGTGCGGAATCCGTTTGTTGAGGTGTCACGCGGCTGGGTGCGCCTGCGGTTGCTGAACGCTTCTAACGCCCGACGTTATGAAATGATCCTCAGCGATAATCGTCCTTTCCACGTGATTGCCAGCGATCAGGGCTTTTTGCCCGCGCCGGTGGCGGTACAACAGCTTTCGCTGGCACCTGGCGAGCGGCGCGAAGTGCTGCTGGATATGTCGCAGGGCGAAGAGGTTTCGATTACCGCAGGCGTGGCGGCGGGCATTATGGATCGCCTGCGCGGCCTGTTTGAACCCTCCAGCATTTTAATCTCCACGCTGATTTTGACGTTGCGGCCTACCGGCCTGCTGCCGCTGGTGACGGATAATCTGCCGATGCGCCTGCTGGCCGATCAGCTACTCGACGGCACGCCGGTCCGCACGCGCGAGCTGCGTCTGGGAGATGCGCAGCCGGGCATTAACGGCGCGCTGTGGGATATGTCGCGTATCGATATTCAGGCGCAGCAGGGCAGCTACGAGCGCTGGATCGTCCATGCCGATACGCCGCAGGCGTTTCATATTCAGGGCGTGGCCTTTTTAGTGAAAAGCGTTAACGGCGCGCAGCCGTTTGGCGAAGATCGCGGCTGGAAAGATACCGTTTGGATTGATGGCGAAGTGGAACTGCTGGTGGCCTTTAATCAGCCTTCCTCTGAGCATTTCCCGTTTGTTTATTACAGCCAGACGCTGGAGATGGCGGATCGCGGTACGGCGGGACAGCTGCTGGTGCAGCCGGGGCAGGGCGGCTAAGCGCGCGATGCGCTTATCCAGCCCGTCTTTTAAAACTATTGAGGTAATAGTCCAGGCGTGAACGGACGCTACTAAAAGCGATGGCTAAAGCTAAAACGCAGGGAGAGCGGGCAGAAGAGTAAAGCGTCCCGCGCCATGGACGGCGCGGGCCGAGCTGTCAGGGATGACGTAGTTTGCGTCTTTACGATCGGCCCGGTCTCTCTGCGGAAGCGCCAGAACCAACCGCGACTGCCACCAGAACCAGCCGCTAAATCAATAACCCTTAGTTCAGCTCATCCGGGTGCGGTCCCAGCCGCGTACCGCTATCCATCTTAGCGATTTCGCTGATCTCCGTTTTCTCCAGCCGGAAATCAAACACGTGGAAATTCTCTTCAATGCGCGATGGCGTCACGGATTTCGGGATCACCACCAAACCGCTGTCCAGATGCCAGCGGATCACCACCTGCGCCGGCGTCTTGCCATATTTTTTCGCCAGTTGCTTAATCACATCCCGATCGAAAACGCCTTTGCCGCCCTGCGCCAGCGGGCTCCAGGATTCAGTTTGAATCTGGTGCATGGCGTTCCAGGCATGCAGCTCGCGCTGCTGTAGCATCGGATGCAGCTCCACCTGATTAATCACCGGCGTAACGCCCGTTTCATCAATTAACCGTTTCAGGTGCTTCTCCTGGAAATTACAGACGCCGATGCTTTTCGTCAGGCCCTGCTGCTGCAGCTCAATCATCCCTTGCCAGGCCTTAACGTAATTATCCTTTTCCGGGCAGGGCCAGTGCATCAGGTAAAGATCGACATACTCCAACTGCAATTTTTTCAGGCTGCTTTCTATCGCCTGCTGCCAGTTCAGCTGATCCTCATTCCACAGTTTGGTGGTCACAAAGATATTCTCACGTGCCACGTCCGTTTGCTGCAGCGCCTGACCTACTCCTTCCTCATTTTCATAAATGGCGGCGGTATCGATCGAACGATAGCCAACTTCAAGCGCCTTCAGCGCCGCGTTACGCGCTTCCTCTACGCTGGCCTGCCAGACGCCCAGCCCCAGCTGCGGCATCATATTGCCGTCACGCAGTTTAATAATCGGTTGGTCTGCCATAACTTCTCCTTACTGGTTAATTGGACCCGATAGCGCTTAAGTCTAGTCGAGATATACTGTGGCGGCTGAACCGCCTGTGGTCATTATGGAAAAGCCTAATGCTTATTTCTGCAGGAAACTTGCCTGTTTCTCCAGACGGCTGGAGAATTTTACTGACTGCGGGCAGACTGCCGGTGGGTTAATCAACGCGAGTAGAAAAAATGGATCGGGAAGCGATCTGCGCCACCCTGGCGCAAAAAGTGATTCAGCTGCGTAAAGCCGGACGCGCCGCCTTGCCTGAACTGCCAGAGGTGCAGCTGCTTTATGCTGATCAAACCTGGGGCCGCACGCCGGTAATGTACCGACCCGGCATCATTATTCTGTTTCAGGGCAAAAAAGTGGGCTATATCGGCACCGCTATCTTTAACTACGATGCCAGCAAATATCTGATGCTAACCGTCCCGCTGCCGTTTGAATGCGAAACCTTTGCGACGCCGGAAAACCCGCTGGCGGGCATGATGCTGCATGTGGATATGCCAAAGCTGCAGGATCTGCTGATCGAACTCAATAATGATGAAAGCTTCCAGCCCAGGCCGCTGAATCAGGGCATTCACTCCGCCTTTCTCTCTGAAGAGCTGCTGTGTGCGACCGAGCGGCTGCTGGACGTGATGCGCAAAGACCGGGATGCGCGCGTGCTTGGGCCGCAAATCGTGCGGGAAATCCTTTATTACGTGCTGACCGGTCCCTGCGGCGGCGCGCTACTGTCGCTGGTCAGCCGACACACCCAGTTCAGCCAGATAGCGCGGGCGCTGCGGCGCATTGAGAGCTGCTATACCGATAGCCTTAGCGTGGAGCTGCTGGCGGCGGAGGTGAATATGAGCGTCTCGGCGTTTCATCATAACTTTAAGGCGGTAACCAGCACCTCGCCGCTGCAATACCTGAAAACCTATCGGCTGCATCAGGCGCGCAATATGATGCTGCAGGAGGGATTAAAGGCCAGCGCGGCGGCGATGAAGGTGGGTTATGAAAGCGCCTCGCAGTTCTCGCGCGAGTTTAAACGCTACTTCGGCGTCACGCCGGGTGAAGAGATCACACGGATGCGGCTGGCGGGATAACGGGCCCGCCTGCCGCAAAAAATCAGGCGCGCTGACGGCGCTTTTTCCAGATAAGGGCAACGCTGCCCGCCAGGCCCAGGAACAGCAGGGCGACGGGTAAAATAATCAGAATCGCCATTACCTGGTCTTCATGGCGCTTAATAAAAGGCACCTGGCTAATGCCGTAGCCAAAGGCGGTCATAATCGTCACCCACAGCAGGCCGCTCAGCCAGTTAAACAGCTGAAAGCGCCCGTTTTGCAGGCCGGAGATACCGGCCATCGTCGGCAGCAGCGTGCGCACAAACGCCAGAAAACGGCCCACCAGCAGCGCCATCAGGCCGTGGCGGTTAAACAGATGCCAGGCGCGCTGATGATACTGCGCGGGCAGATGCATCAGCCAGCCTTTTACCAGCCGGGTATTGCCCAGCCAGCGGCCCTGCAGATAGCTCAGCCAGCAGCCGAGGCTGGCGGCGGTGGTCAGGATCACCATCGTGGGGATAAAGTCCATCACGCCTTTGGCAATCATCGCGCCCGCCAACAGCAGCAGGCTATCGCCCGGCAGGAAAGAGGCGGGCAGCAGGCCATTCTCCAGAAACAGCGTAAGAAACATAATGCCGTAAACGATCCAAACCACATCTGGATTGGCCAGCGCGGCAAAATCCTGATGCCATAGCGCCTGAACAATCTCATGTATCACACCCATGTGCTTCCTCGTTGACTGTGGTAATCGCTTAAGTGTAACTGCAAAGGGGCGCCTGCATCCTGTCTGAGAAATAACAGAGGGCAGCCCGTTAAGTGTCTGTTTAAGGTTAGCGTGACTTTTAACGCTTATGGTTGGGCGATACGCGCAAAACCGGCGGCCAAATCGTCAATCAAATCGTTGATATGCTCCAGGCCAATATGCAAACGTACCAGCGTCCCGCTAAAATCCACGCCGTTAACCGGGCGAATCGCCGCCAGCTCTTCCGGTTGACTGGCCAGAATCAGCGACTCGAATCCGCCCCAGGAGTAAGCCATGCTGAAGTGGCGAAAACCATCGAGAAATTGTGCCAGCTTTTCATCGCTTAGTTTTTGCGTCAGCACAAAGGAAAACAGGCCGCTGCTGCCGCTAAAATCGCGCTTCCAGGCCTGATGTCCGGGGCACTGCGCCAGCGCCGGATGGTTTATGCGCGCCACTTCTGGACGCGCCGCCAGCCAGTTGGCTACCGCCAGCGCACTTTCCTCATGCTGACGCAGACGTACCGCCAGCGTGCGCAGGCCGCGACTGGTGACGTAAGCGGTATCAGCATCCACCATTTGCCCCATCAGATATGAGTTTTCACGCAGGCGATCCCAGCAGCGCGCATTGCTGACGGCGGTACCGATCATCGCATCAGAATGCCCCACCAGATATTTGGTGCCCGCCTGAACAGAAATATCCACGCCGTGATCCAGCGGACGAAACAGCAAACCGGCAGCCCAGGTATTATCCAGGATAATAATCGCCTCAGGCGCTTTGCTGCGCACCGCCTGTACGATAGCGGGCACATCCTGTACTTCCATCGTGATCGACGCGGGGGATTCGAGAAAAACGACTTTGGTATTGGGCTGCACCAGATCGGCAATTTCAGCGCCCGCCAGGTGATCGAAATAGCGCGTGGTCACGCCAAGCTTAGCGAGGATCTTATTACAGAAGTCCTGAGTGGGCTCATAGACCGAACCGGCCATCAGCACCTCGTCGCCCGCCTCGACAAACGCAAGAATCGCATTGGATACCGCCGCCGCGCCGCAGGGATAAAGCGCGCAGCCCGCGCCGCCTTCCAGCTCGCACATCGCTTCCTGTAAGGAGAAATGCGTCAGCGTACCGCGACGGCCATAAAACAGCTCGCCCTGCGCCCGCCCGGCGATGGCGCGTTTTTTATCGGCAACGGTAGCAAATACCAGTGAAGAGGCGCGCTGAATAACGCTATTAACGGAGCCCTGGGTGTAACGTGGTTTTCTTCCGGCGCTAATCAGTGTGGTTTCAATATTTTTTTTCGACATGCTGCAAGCGGTCCTGCCTAACCTGTAGTGAGGCGTTAACTTACCACGTTTAGCCGGCCGGGGTTGAGAGCGATTTGCCACTATCAGACAGTGGCCAGATAGAGACGAAAAGGCGGGCGGCGGCGGAGCAATTTTCCGCCGTCGCCCGCCGTGCGATGCCGCTTCTTATCGCTGCGGCAGTCGGCCTTTTGCGCTAAAAACGAGGCCAGGGTTACATCACGCCCATAACATGCGGCAGCCACAGGGAAATAGCCGGGACATAGGTAATCAGCAGCAGCACCACAAACAGCAGGCAGTAAAACGGCAGCATCGCCTTCACAACCAGCTCGATCTTCTGCTTGCCGACCGCGCTGGCGACAAACAGCACCGAGCCCACCGGCGGCGTAATCAGGCCGATACCGAGATTGATCATCATGATCATGCCGAAGTGTACCGGATCGACGCCCAGCGCCGTGGTTACCGGCAGCAGCACCGGCGTCAGGATCAGAATAATCGGCGCCATATCCATCAGCGTGCCAACCACCAGCAGCAAAAGATTTATACACATCAAAATGACATATTTATTATCGGAGACGCTGGTGAAAAACTCGGTGATAAGCTGCGGCAGCTGCATAAAGGTCATTACCGCACCAAAGCCGGAGGCGAAAGCGATCAGCACCATGACGATGGTGACGGTTTTAATAGTGCGGAATAGCAGGATATGCAGCTGATTCCATTTAAAGTCGCGGTAGATAAACATAGTGACGAAAAAGGCCCACAGGCAGGCGATAGCCGCCGACTCCGAGGCGGTAAAAATACCGGAGAGAATGCCGCCGAGGATAATCACCACGGTAAACAGGCCCCAGAAGGCGTCAAAAAAGATCTTCAGCGCCTGACGGAAGGGGATGCGTTCACCGCGCGGATAGCCGCGCTTGCGCGCAAAACCAAGGCACATCACCATCAGGCACAGCCCCAGCAGCAGGCCGGGAAAAATACCGGCGACAAACAGCGAGGAGATGGTTACCACGCCGCCGGTAGCCAGCGAATAGATAACCGAGTTATGGCTGGGCGGCGTCAGCACCGCCTGTACCGATCCGCTGGCGGTTACCGCAGCGGCAAAATCGCGCGGATAGCCTTTCTCTGCCATTTGCGGGATCATCACCGAGCCGATGGAGGCGGTATCCGCCACCGATGAACCGGAAATCGCGCCGAAAAAGGTCGAGGCGACAATATTCACCAGCGATAGCCCGCCGCGGATAAAGCCGACAAAAATATAGGCGAAGTTAACCAGCCGTCGGGCGATGCCGCCTTCGGCCATAATCGCCCCGGCCAGAATAAAAAACGGGATAGTCAGCAGCGAGAATTTATTAACGCCGTTGGTAATCTGGATAACCACCGCCTCCAGCGGCAGATCGATCCACCAGGCGCCGATAAAAGCGCTGAGGCCGACGGCAAAAGCGACCGGAAAGCCAATCAGCAACAGGATCATCATACTGCCAATCAGGATCAGTGCGTCCATCATAAGCTCCGAATCAGTGGGTGCCGCCGAGGCTGACCAGCGGGCGCTCGGACTGATCGCCGTACAGCAGGCGTTCAATCACAAACAGAATAGTCAGCAGCGCGCCGACCGGAATAGGCAGATACATCTGACCAAACGTGACGGCGGGCAGCGAGGCCTGCGGCTGGAACCACATCGCTTCGCACAGCGCATAGCTTGCCTGGAAAATAATCAGGCAGGCGGCCAGCATCAGCAGATTGCTTATCAGCGCCGCTATTTTTTGTCCGCGCGGCGACAAACGATCGGTCACCATCGATACGCAGATATGGGTTCCCGCCCGGAAACCTACCGGCGCGCCGATAAAGGTAAAAATAATCATACAGACAATGGCGACCGGCTCCGGCCAGGAGAGAGCATCGTTCATCACATAGCGAGCAAAAATGCCGATGGGGATCACCGCCACCATTATCAGCAAAGCCATTGCGGCGATCGTCATACACAGCAGATAGACCGCATCCATCAAACGTGAATAGGCAGACATAGTGCGTTACCTGATTAGCGGCGCCACGAAGAGGCGTGGCGCAGAAGAGGGTTATTTCACCGCAGCGATTTGCTGCATCAGATCCTGATACTCTTTACCGTATTGATCGCGGACCGGCTGCGTCGCCTTCATAAAGTAATCGCGATCGATCTGCTGGAACGTCACGCCGCCCGCTTTCATTTTATCCAGCGATTGCTGGTTATATTCAGCCCATAGCTTGCGTTCATCTTCCTGGGCTTCTTTGCCCAGCTTGCGTAGCAGCGCCTGATCCTCAGCTGAAAGTTTGTCCCAGGAAAGTTTAGAGAACAGGATCATTTCCGGCTGGATAAAGTGCCCGGTCAGGGTGTAATACTTCGCCACCGGCATATAATTGTGGGCGACAAAGGTTGGCGGGTTGTTTTCCGTACCGTCCACCACCCCGGTTTGCATCGCGCTGAACACTTCGCTAACGCCCATCGCGACAGGATTCGCGCCCATCGCCTTCAGCGTCGCCAGCGAAATAGCGCTGTTCTGTACGCGAATTTTCATGCCTTTCAGATCGTCCGGCTTTGTCACCGGCTTTTTAGTGATCATGTTGCGCACGCCTGCGTCGGTCCAGCCGAGAAATACCATGCGCGCCCTGGGATCTTTATCAAACTTATCGATAATCGATTTGCCTGGTTCGCCGTCCAGCACGTGATGCATATGCGCTTCATCACGGAAGATATAAGGCAACGTCAGCACGCCGGTTTCCGGCGCGAGAGTGGAGACCGGCGCCAGCGAGACGCGAATCATATCCACCGCGCCGATCTGCACCTGCTGTAGCGTTTGCTCCTCATCGCCAAGCGTGCCGCCAGCATAAACCCGCATCTCCAGCCGACCATCGGTTGCCTGCTTCAGCTTTTCCCCCATATGTTCAAGTGCAACGACAGTGGGATAACCGGCAGGCTGGACTTCCGCCACTTTCAGCACCTTTGCCGAGGCGACGGTGGAAGCAAACAGCGCGGTGGATGCCAGCGACAACGCCAGCAACAGTTTTTTCATTTTCATATGACGATCTCCTGCGCCTAAAGGGGGCCCGGTTTCTGGTCTGAAAGAGGGAAGGGCAAAGGTCAGATGCCAGCAGGGCTGATTCACTATAGATAAATTGCGCGGGTGGAAAATTGGCGTGCATAAATTGGATGAATCGCATCACATAATTAAAACCATGTTTTAATAAATTTATACGCAGCGTCACAGTTTAAAAACTAACCGTTTACATCATACCGGCGTCCCGCCCGGCTGATGGGGAAAGGTCGAGAAATCTTTGTAAATAGTAATGAGAACTAGTATCAATTCGCCCTTGTTTTGGTATCATTCCGAACTGTTTGAATGACTCATCTTAAGGTTGGAGAAATAGCGTGGTGACCAATGAACTGATGCAGACGGATCTCTCTGTCTGGGGCATGTATGAACATGCGGACATCGTAGTAAAAGCGGTAATGATCGGGCTGCTTCTGGCGTCCGTTGTCACCTGGACCATCTTCTTCGGCAAATTTACCGAACTGACGTCGGCGCGTCGGCGTTTGAAACAGGAACAGCAGACGCTGGCGGAGGCGCGTTCACTGCGTCAGGCCGCTGAGCTAAGCGACAGTTTTCACGCGCGTAGCCAGAGCGCTGTGCTGCTGCAGGAAGCGCAGAACGAGCTGGAGCTTTCGGTGGGTTCCGACGATAACGAAGGCATTAAAGAGCGTACCGGCTTCCGTCTGGAACGTCGCGTAGCGGCCATCAGCCGCTATGCCGGTCGCGGCAACGGCTTCCTGGCGACTATCGGTTCCGTTGCTCCCTTTATCGGCCTGTTCGGCACGGTATGGGGCATCATGAATAGCTTTATCGGCATCGCCCAAACTCAGACGACCAACCTGGCGGTCGTCGCGCCGGGCATCGCTGAAGCTCTGCTGGCGACCGCCATCGGCCTGATTGCCGCGATCCCGGCGGTGGTGTCCTATAATATCTTTGCGCGCATGATCGCCAGCTATAAAGCGGGCCTGGGCGATGTGGCCGCGCAGGTGCTGCTGCTGCAAAGCCGCGATCTTGACCTGGCGCGCAGCAACAGCGGTGCGCAGCCGGTACAGAATGCACATAAACTGCGGGTAGGTTAAGCGTTATGGCGATGCGGTTAAATGACGACTTAGACAGTAACGGCGAAATGCATGAGATCAACGTGACGCCGTTTATCGACGTGATGTTGGTGCTGCTGATTATTTTCATGGTAGCCGCGCCGCTGGCCACGGTAGATGTCAGGGTTAACTTACCCGCCTCAACCAGCGCGCCGCAGCCGCGTCCGGAGAAACCGGTTTATCTTTCGATTAAAGAAGATAAGCAGATGTATATCGGCAACGAAGCGGTAACCAAAGATAAGCTGATCGACGTACTGAATGCGCAGACGGAAGGCAATAAAGATACCACCATCTTTTTCCAGGCGGATAAGTCTGTGGATTATGAAACGTTGATGGGCGCGATGGATGCCTTACGCGGTGCAGGTTATCTGAAGATTGGCCTGATGGGCATGGAATCTGCTCAGAAATAACCAGCCGGGGCGCTATGCCCCGGTAAATTTACTCTTTTCTCGCCCCGGTTAGCCAATTAATCTGAGTTAATATCCCTGAAGCGTTAAGCCTGCCGCGCAAGCTATTTATTTCCTCGTATGCAAAAAAATGCCGCAGCGGATAGCGTTGCGGCATTTGGTATCTGGCTGGCGACGCTGGAGCCGAAACCCCAGTGTGCTGACTAATAAAACGTTAACCCAGGTGTTCGCCACCGGTTACGCCATGCACTTCCGCCGTGACGTAGCTTGATTCCTGCGATGCCAGATAAACATAAACGCCCGCCAGCTCAGCTGGCTGACCGGCACGCTTCATCGGCGTCTGCTTACCAAACTCAGGCAGTTTCTCCTGCGTCTGGCCGCCTGAGATCTGCAGCGCAGTCCAGACTGGCCCTGGCGCCACGCTGTTAACGCGAATGCCTTTCTCCGCTACCTGTTTCGCCAGCGCACGCGTATAGGCAAGAATAGCCGCCTTGGTAGAAGAGTAATCCAGCAGATGCGGGCTGGGCTGATAAGCCTGAATCGATGAGGTAGTAATAATCGACGCGCCTTCCGGCAGCAGTGGGATTGCCGCCTGAGTGATCCAGAACAGCGAGAACACATTGGTCTCATAGGTTTTACGGAACTGCTCGGTTGTTAGCTCGGCAATTTGTTCAACCGCCACCTGTTTACCGGCCACCAGCGCCAGAATATCCAGCCCGCCCAGGTCTTTATGTGCCTGGGCTACCAGCTGCTTACAAAACGTTTCTTCACTGATGTCGCCTGGGATTAATACAACTTTACGGCCCGCCTCGCGGATATGGTTGGCCACTTCTTCCGCGTCACGCTGTTCAGCGGGCAGATAGTTGATGGCCACATCGGCGCCTTCGCGCGCATAGGCAATAGCGGCAGCGCGGCCAATACCGGAATCAGCGCCGGTTACCAGCGCCTTGCGTCCTTCCAGACGCTGTCTGCCGCGATAGCTTTTTTCGCCGCAGTCCGGCACCGGCTGCATGTCCTGCTGGATGCCTGGGGAGGGCTGACGCTGTTTCGGGTATTCACCGGTGTAATACTGGGTGAGAGGATTCTGCATTTTATTCTGGTCTGCCATGTTTCCTCCTGATGCATTTAAAGAAAATTCACTATCAAGGCTAGGAGAAACTCACGCATTGTCGAGGCCTGTAACTATTCATATCAGCCAAGTCACTGTCTGGGTTGAAAAAAAACGTAGCGGGAAAATGCGAACAAATATTAGTAAATATGAATAATCACCATTAAAAAGCGCGTTTTACAGAGCAAAATAGGCCATTCTCTATATTGTTAATTAATAGTTACTAAACTGATGGTTTTGTAAACTGAAATGGTGAGGGGAATCACGTTATGCCGGTAAGAATCGGGCTAAAAGGGGGAAAAACACAAGGAAGCCAGTATGAATTCAGTTACAGATTTACAAAGTTCCCGCCGCAGCGCTGTCAAAACTATCTTTAGCGTAACCAGCGGCAATTTTCTCGAAATGTATGATTTTATGGTGTTTGGCTATTATGCCAGCGCTATCGCCAAAACATTCTTTCCGGGTGATAACCCATTCGCCTCGCTAATGCTGACATTAATGACGTTCGGTGCTGGATTCCTGATGCGTCCGCTCGGAGCGATCGTTTTAGGCGCCTATATCGATCATCACGGACGGCGTAAAGGCCTGCTGCTAACCCTGGGTCTGATGGCGCTGGGCACGCTAACCATCGCCTGCGTGCCGGGCTACGCCACGCTTGGTGCCGCCGCGCCGCTGCTGATCCTGTTGGGACGTTTACTGCAGGGCTTTTCCGCTGGCGTCGAGCTGGGCGGCGTGTCCGTTTATCTCAGTGAAGTTGCGCCGAAAGGACGTAAAGGCTTTTACGTCAGCTGGCAGTCCGGTAGCCAACAGGTTGCGGTGATTTTCGCTGCGCTGCTTGGCCTGCTGCTCAATCATCTGTTAGCGCCGCAGCAGGTTACCGAATGGGGCTGGCGCATTCCGTTTGTGGCGGGCTGCCTGATTGTGCCATTTCTGTTCTGGATCCGTCGTATGATGGAAGAAACCGAAGCCTTCAGCCAGCGTAAGCAGCATCCCTCGATGCGCGCCATTATGCGTACGGTCGCCAGTAACTGGGCGCTGGTGCTGGCGGGTATGCTGATGGTGGTTACTACCACCGTAATGTTTTATATGATCACCGCCTTTACCCCAACCTTTGGCAAAACCGTGCTAATGATGAGCGACAAACAAAGCTTTCTCGTCACGCTGTGCATCGGTCTGTCTAACCTGATCTGGCTGCCGCTGATGGGCGCGCTTTCCGATCGGGTTGGCCGTCGTCCATTATTAATCACCTTTACGCTGTTAATGATGCTGACCGCCTGGCCGGTATTGCGCTGGCTGGTGGGATCGCCTTCCTTCACCCATCTGCTGGAGGCGGAGCTGTGGCTCTCTTTTCTTTATGCCAGCTATAACGGCGCGATGGTAGTCTACCTGGCCGAGGTAATGCCCGCTGAAGTGCGCGCCTGCGGCTTCTCGCTGGCCTACAGTCTGGCGACCGCGCTGTTTGGCGGCTTTACGCCAGCGATCTCCAGCTACCTTATTCATGCCACCGGCGATAAGGCGATGCCTGGCGTCTGGCTGACCATCGCCGCGGTATGCGGCCTGCTGGGTACCTTGCTTATCAAGCGCCTGCTGAAACAGTATCAAATGCGTCAGGGTCATATCGCCGCGACCGCCCTCTAATCAGAATGCCAAAATCACACCGTCGGTTGAATTTCCAACCGGCGGCATGTTCTGTGTGGTTAATAAAGGTGCTGCCTTTAGTGCAGAGCGCACAGATTTATATTTTTAATGGAAAAGAGTTATTAATTAATAAGACATTGAGCCGTTCTGTTTAAATCCCGGCTTGCCGTTTTTGGCGCGCCCTTGTTTCTCCTCTTTTCCTTTTCGCTACTCCCCTGATGAATTTCAATATAACCCCTGGGAGTTATTCGCGCTTAAGCTGTTTATATTAGTTATTTTTACTCTATAGCAAGCCTCAGCAATGCGGTAACCAGACGGTTAAGCTTTTACTACAGCGGATGTACCCGCACTCTTTAAGCCGCAGCCCACGCCTTAGGCAGCCCTTTCAGGCGACAGCCGGAAGATCTCGCGCTGTAACATCTACCCGAAAAGCTTTATCAGTGCTATTTTCTTGTGGCAATTAAGGGACGCCGCTTTTTTATAAAATATACTGACTCGGTTAACCCTAAAAAAGATGCCGTTATATAACCTTTGTTTTAGCAGGGAAATAACAAAGATCTGTCACGAGCGTATAAAACGAACGTCCTGAACTCCAAAATAAACAAAAGTAATACTTATGAGTTTTATGCTTCAGGCTGAACAACCCCCGCGTTGGGCAGTGCGATGTTCCGGCTAAGAATAATTTTATTGTTCCCGACAATCTCTTTTATTTATGGAGATGGCGATAAGTATTGGGCCAATCATGCCGATAATTTAGCCATTGCAAACCGTGTATCGCTTGCTATTGCTTTTTTAATTTTCGCGCCTGCTGCAGGCGTTAACTGGCGGGTAGTTCTATGTTGGTAACTTCTTACGATGCAGTGATGATTATCGTCTCGATAATCGTGGCTTTTCTGGCCTCGTATACTGCGCTGGATATGGCTGGCCGGGTGGTAAACAGTACCGGCAGAGCGGCTCTGGTTTGGCTGCTGGGCGGTGGGTTCGCCATGGGCGTCGGCATCTGGGCGATGCACTTTATCGGCATGCTGGCGATGAATATGTCGATGATGATGAGCTACAACGGCCCACTAACGCTGCTGTCGATGATTATTGCTATCGCCGCTTCGGTATTTGCGCTGTGGATCGTCTGCTACGGTGAGCTTCGCTGGCCGCGCTTAAGCTATGGCGCATTGGTGTTGGGCAGCGGCGTGGCGGCGATGCACTACACCGGCATGGCCGCGCTGATGTTTGAGCCGGGCATTATCTGGAACTGGCGCTGGGTGGCCCTTTCGGTGGTCATCGCTTTGCTGGCGTCAGGCACCGCGCTGTGGCTGGCGTTTCGGCTGCGTAAAGGCGCTGGCCGGCTGGCGCTGCTGCGTGCGGGCGCGGCGGTGGTGATGGGGTTTGCTATTGCCGGTATGCACTATACCGGAATGGCCGCCGCCAGTTTTTCCGCCCAGGGCCATATGATGCGCCACGGCGTCGATAGCGACTGGCTGGCGATTCTGGTGACGGTGGTATCGCTCTCTATACTTGGCATTACGCTGTTGGTTTCGATGCTGGATGCGCGCCTGCAGGCGCGTACGTCAATGCTGGTCTCTTCGCTGGCGGAGGCTAACCGCGAGCTGGCGCAATTGGCCGTGCAGGATAACCTGACGCGTTTGCCGAACCGTATTCTGCTGGAGGATCGTCTCAATCAGGCGATTAATAAGGCAACGCGAGAAAACTCCCGTTTTGCCCTGATGTTTATGGATCTTGATGGCTTCAAGGCGGTCAATGACGCTTTTGGCCATCATATCGGCGACAGGCTGCTGGTCGCGCTGACCGAACGTATGACGACGAATATCAGCGGGCACTATACGCTGGCGCGGCTGGGCGGCGATGAGTTTGTGCTGCTGATGGAAATTAATGAACCGAACGATGCCGCGGTTACCGCAGATGCGCTGGTTAAGCTGATAGAAAAGCCTTTTAACATTTCACATTACGAGCTGCTCGTGTCGGTCAGCATCGGCATTGTGGTGTATCCGGGGGATGGCGTTGATGAACGTGAGCTAATGTTTAACGCCGATGCCGCCATGTATCACACCAAAAACAACGGGCGCAACGGCTATCACTTCTTTCAGCCTTCGATGAATACCATTGCGCAAAACCAGCTACAGCTGCTCAGCGATTTATGGCTGGCGCTGGATAATAATGAGCTGCGGCTGTTCTATCAGCCGAAATATGCCGCGCCAAGCGGGCCGATTGTCGGGTTTGAAGCGCTGCTGCGCTGGCAGCATCCGCAGCACAGCCTGCTGTCGCCGGATATTTTCCTGCCGCTGGCGGAAAAAAGCGGCCTGATTATTAACGTCGGCAACTGGGTAATTAACGAAGCCTGCCGACAGCTACATGAATGGCATGAACAGGGACATAAAAACTGGTCGGTAGCGGTGAACCTGTCGGCGCTGCAGTTTGAGCAGAATAGCCTGGTGGATACCGTTGTGATGGCGCTGGAAAAACACCAGATCCCGCCGAATCTGCTGACGCTGGAAGTCACGGAAACCACCGCGATGCGCAATCCCGATGAAAGCGTGCGCATTCTGACTGCGCTGACCGACCTCGGCGTAAATGCCTCAATTGATGACTTTGGCACCGGCTACTCCAGCCTGCTTTATCTGAAACGTCTGCCCGCCAGCGAGCTGAAAATCGATCGCGCCTTTGTAAACGAACTTAGCGAAAACAGCGGGGACGCTACCATCGTGTCCGCGATCGTGGCGCTGGCGCAGTCGCTTAACCTCAAGGTGGTGGCGGAAGGGGTAGAGACGCCGGAGCAGCAGGCTTTTTTAACCAATCTTGGCTGTAACAGCCTGCAGGGCTATCTGCTGGGGAAACCGATTCCACCTGAGCGCATCCATGAGCTGAAGGAATATATTAAAACTAAAAATTCCTCAACCGTCGCCTGAGGCTGCCTGGTATTGAGAAAAAGGGCGGCTGGCGTATCCGCCGCGCGCCGGAAAAACTATAATAGTTGTTCTTTAACTTTCCGAGACCTGTAACAGTTTATGGCGAAATACCTTCAGCTGGTGGAGCAAATCCAGGCGCAAATTGATGCCGAAGTCTGGCAGCCGGGCGAAAAGCTCCCTTCGCTGCGCGATCAGGTTAGCCTGAGCGGCATGAGCCTGATGACGGTGATGCATGCTTATCAGGTGCTGGAAAGCCAGGGCACTATCGTTTCGCGACCGCAGTCCGGCTATTATGTCGCGCCGCGCGCCGAATTTCTTAGCCAGCCGGTTAACCATCAGAAAGTGCAGCTGGCGGAAGCGGTTGATATAAACTCTTTTATTTTCGATGTATTACAGGCCTGCCGCGATCCGCTGATTATCCCGTTCGGCTCCGCCTTTCCCGATCCGGAGCTTTTTCCGCAGCGGCAGCTAATGCGCGCGCTGAATAACGTTTCCCATAGCCTGACGCCGGGCGACGCCATTAATAATCTGCCGCCGGGCAACGAAGCGCTGCGTAAGACGCTGGCTCGTCGCTACGCTCAGCAGGGCATTACCGTCTCGCCGGATGAGATTGTCATTACTAACGGCGCGATGGAGGCGCTCAGCCTGAGCCTGCAGGCCGTCACCGAACCGGGTGATTGGGTGGTGGTAGAAAATCCGACCTTTTACGGCGCGCTGCAGGCCATTGAACGTTTAAAGCTGAAAGCGGTGGCCATCGCTACCGATCCTCAGCACGGCATGGATTTAAACGAGCTGGAGCAGGCGTTAAAGCGCTGGCCGGTTAAAGCCTGCTGGCTAATGACTAACCAGCAGAATCCGGTAGGTTTTACCCTGAGCCGGGAGAAAAAAAGAGCGCTGGTTGCGCTGCTGGCGGCGCATCAGGTGGCGCTGATCGAGGATGACGTTTACAGCGAACTTTACTTCGGGGCCGATAAGCCGTTGCCGGCAAAAGCGTTCGATCGTCACGGCAGCGTGCTGCACTGCTCATCCTTTTCCAAAAATTTAGTGGCGGGCTTTCGCGTAGGCTGGGTAGCGGCAGGGAAACAGGCGCAGCGCATTCAGCGCCTGCAGCTAATGAGTACGCTTTCTACCAGCGCGCCGATGCAGCTGGCGCTGGCGAATTATCTCGGTAACCGCAGCTATGACAGCCATCTGCGTAAGCTGCGTCAGGTGCTGGAACAGCGTAAAAATCTTGCCCGCCAGTCGCTTAAGCGTCATTTGCCTTACGGGGCCAAAATCAACGATTCGCGCGGCGGCTACTTTTTGTGGATTGAACTACCGGGGCAGGTTAACGCGACGCAGCTTTACTACCGCGCGCTGGAACATAACATCAGTATCGCGCCGGGCAGCATGTTTTCATCGGGACAGCAATATGCCAATTATTTCCGCTTTAACACTTCCTGGCCGTGGGACAGCACGCAGGAAGCGGCCGTGGCCATACTGGGCGGTTTGATTGCCGCCATGATGTAACGGCGGCGAAT
Organism: Mixta theicola; assembly: GCF_002895925.1. GTDB lineage: Bacteria > Pseudomonadota > Gammaproteobacteria > Enterobacterales > Enterobacteriaceae > Mixta > Mixta theicola. Next base: position 313,770 of record NZ_NWUO01000004.1, read on the forward strand.
CGGCATCAGACGGAGGCGGCGGACTTATTGCCCCAGGCCAGATGATATACATCGTAAAAATCGACTTCGCCTTTCAGCGACAGCAGCTTACGCATTCCTGTCTTAACGTGTTCCGGCGTGGAAGGATGATTAAGAATATCGTTTACCGCCGCGTCTGACAGGGTACGTACGTAATACCATTCGCCGTTATAGCAAACGCGCAGATCCAGCGTATCAATATCTTCAAAGCGATACTTAGGATTAATATCCAGCAGCATCAAAAAGCTCATCAGCAGCACAAACGCGGTTGCGCCCCAAAAAGCGGGCCAGCCGAGATAATCGGTAGTAAAAATCAGCGCAACGCACAGACCGTAACAGACATACATCGTTAGCCACAGGCCGGGATGCGTTTTCAGAAAGTTAAAGCTAAAGCGCGGCTTATTATCGCGTAGCTCTTCACGGTTTAGCGTATCGATTTCGTGCAGCAGGATTTGTTTGATGGCATCCATTGTTTTACCTCTTCATTGAAGCCAACGAGGGTGAAATTAAACCATGAGATTAGCAAGGATGACAGAAACAGATTTTAGCAAAAAAGCTATAACAGTTGTTTACCGTTCGTTAACGTACGCCTGGTGGGGCGTAAAAAACGTCACGGTACTCCGTGTTGAACGGAAATTTGAGTTAAGTATTGAAAATAAAAGATTTTTGTGAAGCGGAAGCTATTCTTACTATTGCAAAGTTACTGGCTTTTGCCACAATTAATTAACATTACGACCAACAGGAGGCGTAGTATGTTTCCCTCATCGTGCAGTCTTATGGCAATGATGTCATTTGCGGCAGGCACTCTGTTTGCGGGGGCGTCCAATAACCCGCAGCATCTTATGTTGGCTATGCCTTCGAACGGTATTCCGAACAATCCGCTGCCGTTGATTATTTATCCGCGCATGGTGCCGAATGATATCGAAGACATTGCGGCCTGGTTCGAACAGCGTTTTGCGGCAAACCACTGGCCGCCACGCTGGCGCTCGGCCATCTTTCCCTATACGCATTATCACTCCAACTGTCATGAACTGCTGGGCGTTGGGGCGGGCTGGGCTGAAGTGCTGTTTGGCGGAGAAAGCGGGCGTATGGTAACGCTGCGGGCAGGCGATGCGGTACTTATTCCGGCGGGTGTGGGTCATCAGCAGATTGCGGCCAGTGAGGATTTCTTTACCGTTGGTGCTTATCCGGCTGGGATGGAGCCTGATACGCAGCGTGACGACAAAAATATTCTGGAACAGTCCCGCAGTGCTATCAAACGCGTACCGTTACCACAGTTCGATCCGCTAACTGGCGGCGAAGGTGCGGTAACTGACTTTTGGCATCCCGTCGCTCAGCAGCTGGCTCACCACAGCTAAACCACGAGCGGGGCGGCATAACAGGCTGCCCGCTCGGGTTAAATTTGCAGCGCTCATAGCGCACGTTTTATCGTAAATATTAAGAACATCTTTGTACGCTGCTAACAGGCTAAACCAGATAGTTTCTTTTAGCGACTTCATTAATATCAACCACGCTTTTAATACCCAGTTTGCGCAATATTTTAATTTTATAAGTGCTGATAGTTTTATTGCTAAGTGAAAGCTGTAAGGCTATTTCTTTATTGGAATAACCTGCTGCCAGCTTCCTGAGTACCATTAGCTCGCGGCGGGAAAGCGACATTAATTTTTCACTTTCTGGATGCAGCGTTTTTACTTCTATATTATGCGAGCAGGGATAAAACTTTATGCCTTTATCTATGCTGCGAATCGCCTGTAGCAGCTGAGTAATATCATGGTTTTTACACAGGTAGCCATCAACGCCCAACAGCAGGCAGCGCTGCATATGGAACTCGCTTTCGGAGGCGGTTAACACGATGATTTTCTGCTGCGCATTAATTCTTTTCAGGCTTTCAATGACCTGCATGCCCTCTCTGCCGGGGATATTGAGATCCATAATGACCAGGTCGGGGCGATGCAGGCCAACGTCCGCAATCACCGAAATGCCATCCTGCGCGACGCCAGCCACGGTATAGCCATTAGCACGTAAATAAGCCTTAATGCCTGAACAGATAAAAGGGTGATCATCAACAATAAACACAGTGTTAATCATAATTAATCCTGAGTGATATTAAAAATTCCATAAGTAATAATATTTATTAGTGCATTTCTTTAGCGTAGCATTATAGCCGCCCACATAATCTATCAATGTGAGAATTGTCTCTAATTATGCAGCGATTCTGATGCGCAATAGCGCTATATTCTCTCCATTTGAATGCAACAGCCGGTGGGATTTATTTTTCTGATAAAAATATCTTCTCCCGACAATGTTAAATACCCTACGTAATCAAATCCGAAAAAAACGACCTGTATTTGTTGTCTGTCTGATATTGATTAAAAACAGCATTCAGAGAAAATAATTGAGTATTTAACGTTTACCTATAAAAAGATGTTTAACCGTGAGTGGATAAGTTAACGGGAGGAAGGGTAATAAATATCCTGCCTGATATTTTTAAATAAAATAAGATAAGAGGCCGTTGCGGGATAACAGAAAATAAGCGCGTCAGCCATATTAAGCCGGGGGCCGCAAACGGCCTTGAAAAGGGCCGTACTTAAGCACCGGCGGTTTTTTCGCGGAAATGTTCGCTACGCTTTTGTGAGGTATAGTTCTTTAGGGCTTTGTTGAATAAATCGAACTTTTGCTGAGTTGAAGGATCAGATCACGTATCTTCCCGACAACGCAGACCGTTCCGTGGCAAAGCAAAAGTTCAAAATCACCAACTGGCCCACCTACAATAAAGC
>NZ_NWUO01000005.1 GCF_002895925.1 Mixta theicola
CGGTCGGCCAGCACAGTCGCCAGCTGCACCGGCGATACGGCAAATTGTAACTCTGTATCCATATAACGCTCCCTGTTAAGATAAAGCCTGTTTTAAAACAACGTGTTGTATATAAAACAACCAACACGTTAACACTTACCATGCCCCCGGTAAACAAAACGCCGGGATGTGACATGTTTCGCGGAATGTCATCAGTTATCAGATCGGGCGTATCAAGCCAGGCCTCGACAGTTTCCAGCCATGCATCCTTAATCGTGTACGGCTACGCCGAGTCGCTCCGCATCGCGGAACTGAATTCCGCCCTGTTTAAACCGCTCCCGCGCCTCCGTCCACAGCTGCAGCAGGTCGCGCTGGACAGCGCCGATAGCGACCGGGCGCAGCACGTCAACAGGCAGCCACCGCCGGTTAACCAGCACTGGAGCGAAAAACGTAGCGACTTCTGCCTGATGCATAAGCTGCGCCTGTCACAAACGGGGAAAAACTGATGCGATACAGTACGTTGTGTTTCGCGCTATGCCTCCTGTTTTGGCTCGGCGTTTGGGGGATTTTTTCATGACATACACACGCGAAAGTCTCATCGAAAAGCACCTCGTCGCTGAAGTGAAAAAGGCGGGCGGAGTTGCTTACAAATTCATATCGCCGGGACGCGCAGCCGCACCGGAATATCCTCAATAGGAACCCCGGCAAAAGCACCGCGCATGTGCTTTAATACGGTCGAGGTGTATAGCGCTTGCGTTTTTGGGCGCAGCGCCACGCGCACATAATTTTCTTCCCAATAGTTCAGGCAGTCTTTAACGGTCGGCTTGGCTTTGATCGCGCTGGCGTTCACCATCGCACGCGGATTTATCCCCCGATCCAGGTACTCTTTGAGGTCTGCGGCTTTATTCCGGGCGTCGCGTAATGTCATGGCAGGATAACGCCCCAGCCCCAACCGGTGCTGCTTACCCTCCCAACGGTAACGGAAGAAAACTAATAACGCCCTTTGGCGTAATGCGCAGGTCAAGACCGTCTGAATCCGTTATTTCTGCCGGGCCTGAATATGGTTTACCATAAAGAGAACGTAGCTTCGTATCGCTGATAGCCATAATAGTTTTTGATACTCAAATAAAAGCTAATTATGTACTCATTGCCAAGTGTACCAATGAAAACAAAGCCGAACGCAGGCGAACAAATGAAAACAAAAAATCGTAAAAATACATGAAAATACAAGTCATTAAGCAAACAAACAAAGGCAATCAAAAACAGTGACGGACAAACAAAAGCAGCCTACCTTCCTCTTTCATGATTACGAAACCTTCGGTAAAAGCCCGGCGCTGGATCGGCCGGCGCAGTTTGCCGGGATCCGCACCGATATGGATTTCAATATTATCGGCGAACCGGAAGTGTTTTATTGCCAGCCCGCCGACGATTATCTGCCGCAGCCGGAAGCGGTGATGATTACCGGCATTACGCCACAGCTGGCACGGGCGCGCGGCGTTAAGGAAGCGGAATTCGCACGGCGCATTCATGAAATTTTTACCGTCGAAAACACCTGCGTGGTGGGCTATAACAACGTGCGCTTCGATGATGAAGTGACGCGCAATATTTTCTATCGCAACTTCTACGATCCCTACGCCTGGAGCTGGCAAAACGGCAATTCGCGCTGGGATCTGTTGGATGTGATGCGCGCCTGCTATGCGCTGCGCCCGGAAGGCATTATCTGGCCGGAAAACGAGGATGGCTTGCCGAGCTTTAAGCTGGAACAGCTAACGCAGGCCAACGGCGTGGAACATAGCCAGGCGCATGATGCGATGTCGGACGTGTATGCCACCATTGCTATGGCGAAGCTGGTAAAAACCAAACAGCCGAAGCTGTTTGATTACCTCTTCAGCCACCGCACCAAACAGAAAATCAATACGCTGATTGATATTCCGCAAATGAAGCCGCTGATGCATATTTCCGGCATGTTTGGCGCGCTGCGCGGTAACACCAGCTGGATTGCGCCGCTGGCCTGGCATCCGGAAAATCGTAATGCGCTGATCGTTTGCGACCTGGCCGGCGATATTACGCCGCTGCTGGAGCTGGACGCCGATGCGTTGCGCCAGCGCCTTTATACGCCGCGCCAGCAGCTGGGCGATGATGCCGCCGTGCCGATTAAACTGGTGCATATCAATAAATGCCCGGTACTGGCACCTGCTAACACGCTGCGCCCGGAGGATGCCGGACGGCTTGGCATCGATCGCCAGCGCTGCCTGAATAATCTGGCGCAGCTGCGCCAGCATACCGAGATCCGCGAAAAGGTGGTTGCGCTGTATGCCGAAGCGGAGCCCTTTACCCCCTCGCAGGATGTCGATGCCCGGCTGTATAACGGCTTTTTCAGCGATGCCGACAAAGCGGCGATGAACATTATTCAGCAAACCGCGCCCGTTAATTTGCCCGCGCTCGACCTGACCTTCAACGATGACCGCATCGCCCAGCTGCTGTTTCGCTATCGTGCGCGTAATTTTCCCGGCACGCTCGACGACAGCGAGCAGCAGCGCTGGCTACAGCATCGCCGTGAGGTTTTAAACAGCGAGCGCATTGAATCCTTCCTGCTGGAGCTGGAGTCGCTGGCTAGCCTGCACGACGGAGATAACGAAAAATTAGCGCAGCTAAAGGCGCTGTACGACTACGCACGCGAGCTGGTTTCATAAAAAAAGCCGTCCTGATGGACGGCTTTTTTCTGTGTTTCGCTAAGGCATCAGAAGCGCAGCGAGGCGCCGATATAAGGGCCGTCAGCCAGCACGTTATCTTTACGATCGCCTTTATTGTTCAGCTCGGCATATTTATAGCCAACGCGCACGTTCAGCAGCGAAATCGGCGTAAAGCTAATGCCGCCGGACGCTTCCTGATAGCTGTCAAGATGATCGGTAAAGGCTTCCGGTGAATAGTAATATTCACCGTACAGGCCGATCATCTTAGTCACCGGAATGCTGACGCCAGCGCCTACGGCGGCGGCAAAACCATCTTTACCGTCTTCCGGATCGATCCACATCGCTTTAATGCCGGGCGACAGGAAAACAGAACCGACTTCTACGTTATAGCCCAGACGCAGACCGGAAACGTCGCCGTCATGGTCGCTGCGCATCCAGTTGCCGGACAGGCTCAGGCCAGGGGAAGTGGTGCCCAGCCCAACGTTCAGGTTGGTGTAATGTTCACCCACATCAACGCTGCCTTCGATAGCCTGCGCCGCTCCCGTTGCCAGCATCAGCGCAAGACCGCTGCTTACCACTACTTTTTTAAACATTGCCAACTCCATTGATTCAGGCAGAAATTGCTGGCGCAGGGTAACCAGGCGCGCGGCCGGTTACAAGGGCTTTTGTCTGAGTCAGCGGGGTCGGAAAGCCCGACGGTTAAGCATTGCGCTCGCGTCGGCGAAAGGCGTCATGCTGATAGTCATGCCAGTAAAAAAGGCCAGACTTTCGTCTGGCCTTAGCACCCTGCTCTTAAAGGGAGCACAGGCGTTTTATCGTCAATGGCTGAATCAGAGAGATTCTTCGCTGTACTGCGGCACCGGATTACGGAAGCTGCGGGTTACAGCGGCGAGATAAATAATCCCGACCGCGGCCCAAATCAGCCCCAGCACCATTGAGCTCTCTTCCAGGTTAACCCAGAGCGCCCCTACCGTCAGCGCGCCGCACAGCGGCAGCAGCAGATAGCGGATATTGTCCATCAGCGTCTGGCGACGCTTTTCGCGGATCCAGAACTGCGCGATGACCGACAGGTTAACGAAGGTAAAGGCCACCAGCGCGCCGAAGTTAATCAGCGCCGTCGCCGTCACCAGGTCAAAGCGGATCGCCAGCAGCGCAATGGCGCCAACCAGCAGCACGTTCAGCGCCGGGGTGCGCCATTTCGGATGTACGTAGCCGAAGAAGCGCTCCGGGAACACGCCGTCGCGTCCCATTACATACATCAGTCGGCTTACGCCCGCATGCGCCGCCATGCCGGAAGCCAGCACCGTAATGCAGGAGAAAATCAGAATACCGAACTGGAAGGTTTTACCCGCCACGTACAGCATGATTTCCGGCTGCGAGGCGTCAGGATCCTTAAAGCGCGAAATATCCGGGAAATAGAGCTGCAGGAAGTAAGAGACCACGATAAAGATGATGCCGCCTACCAGCGCCGTCAGGAAAATGGCTTTAGGAATAACGCGCTCTGCATCTTTGGTCTCTTCGGAAAGCGAACTGATGCCGTCGAAGCCCAGGAACGAGAAGCAAAGGATGGTTGCACCGGTGATCATCGGCACCACGTGCGCATTCTCCGACCAGAACGGACGGCTGCTAACCAGCGTGCCCGCCCCTTCGCCGTGTGCGACGCCGTAAATCACCATGCCCGTTAGCACGATCATTACCGCGACCTGCAGCACCACGATCAGGCTGTTGAAGTTTGCCACAGTTTTAATGCCGCGCAGGTTAGTCAGCGTCATAAAGCCAACCAGCAGCACCACGAAGATCCAGGATGGCAGATCCGGCACCAGCGCTTCGAAATAAATTTTAGCCAGCAGGATGTTGATCATCGGCATAAACAGATAATCAAGCAGCGATGACCAGCCAACCATAAAGCCGACGTGCGGGCTGATGGTTTTCTGTGCGTAGGTATAAGCGGAGCCTGCTGATGGGAAGCGGTGTACCAGCTTACCGTAGCTCAGCGCCGTAAACAGGATCGCAACCAACGCAAAGGCGTAGGCGGTGGCGACGTGACCGTCGGTCAGCCCGGAAACGATACCGAAAGTATCAAACAGCGTCATCGGCTGCATGTAGGCCAGACCAATCATCACCACCGGTAATAAGGTCAGCGTTTTTTTCAGCTGCGCGCGCGGCTGTGCGGTATGGGTATTATGCGTCATGGTTTAGTCCCCCCATAGCGGCGGCCTGATTGGGGCGAACCACAGGGAAACTTCGCGCTATGCGAGAAAGATTCTTCAGAGGCGTGAGGGAAGAAGCGTCGGTAAGGCTGCCGATCGCGCCATAATCATCACGAAGTCGAACACCAGCGAAAGCCAGTGAGAAGTTAACGAGTTGCCCCATCTTGTTTTCCTTTAAACCACACGGTAAACGTGTTACGTGTATCTATCCGGCACGTTGGCCGGCCTCTTGTATGGATTAGCCTGATTAAATGCAAAAAAATAACCGACGCGTAAAGCGCCGGTTATTTCTCTATTTTGCAGGGCGCATATTCTGCACTACCTGGAGGGAGGATGACAAGATGTTGAGACCTTCAGATACAATTTCTTTTTCCGCCGTTAACGGGATCAGAAAGCGGATAACGTTGGCCCGCACGCCACAGGCAAGCAGCACCAGCCCCTGACGCCCCGCTTCCTGCACCAGCGCCTGGGTAAGCGCCTTCGCCGGACGTTGCGCATCGCCCTCTTCCACCAGCTCTATGGCGATCATCGCCCCAAGATGACGGATATCGCCGATGCAGTCGTACTGCGCCGCCAGCTGCTGCAAGAAGGCCACCACCTGTTCGCCCTGCTGCTGCGCGCGCCGGTTAAGCTGCTCGCGTTCGATAATCTCCACCACCGCCAGCGCCGCGGCAACGCCCATCGGCGAGCCGGCGTAGGTGCCGCCCAGCCCGCCCGCCTGCGCTTTTTGCATCAGCGACGCGCGACCGACCACCGCCGACAGCGGGAAGCCGCCGGCCAGGCTTTTCGCCATAGTAATCAAATCAGGCTCGACGCCGCTGTGCTCGATGGCGAAGGTTTTGCCGGTGCGGCAGAATCCGCTCTGGATCTCATCGGCGATCAGCACAATGCCGTGCTCGTCGCAGAGCTGGCGCAGCTGGCGCATAAAGTTGGGCGAAGCGGCGTAAAATCCGCCCTCGCCCTGTACCGGTTCAATAATAATGGCCGCCACATCATCCGGGGAAACGTCAGCAGCAAAAATGCCCTGCAGCGCGCCCAGCGCCTGGCTTTCGCTGATGCCCAGATAGCTGGCGGGATAGGGAGCATGAAAGATGCCGCCCGGAAAAGGCCCATACCCTTTTTTATAAGGCTGCACTTTACCGGTCAGCGCCATCCCCAATAGCGTACGTCCATGAAAGCCGCCGCGAAAGGCGATCACGCCGGAGCGACCGGTGGCGATACGCGCCACCTTTATCGCGTTTTCTACCGCTTCGGCGCCGGTCGACATCAGCAGCGTTTGCGTCGGCCCGGCAATGGGCACCAGCGCATTCAGCTTTTCCGCCAGCTCAACATAACTGCCGTAGGGCGTGACCTGAAAGCAGGGATGGATAAAGCATTCCAGCTGCGCCTGTACCGCACGCATCACATCCGGGTGATTATGGCCGGTATTTAATACCGCAATACCCGCAGCGAAATCGATATAGCGTCGCCCTTCGACATCCCACAGCTCGGCGTTGCGCGCTTTGGCGATATACACCTGTAGCGAGTTGCCGACGCCAGGCGTGACCGCCGCCTCGCGCCGCGCCTGCCACTGTTGATTGGTTTGCATCATGATCACCTCAGGCGTTTTTTAACATCCAGTCAATTTCTGTCGCGGTAATCAGCCGTTCAAACTGCATCAGCTCGTGATGTTTGCAGCAGTGCCAGACAAAGCTAAAGCGTTCGCCCAGCAGTTCCTGCAGCGCACGGCTGCGGGCAAACCGATCCAGCGCTTCGCTCTGCCGTACCGGCAGCGGCGAACCCTCCGCTTGATGTCCGTTGCCGGTCACCGGCGCCGGTAGCGCCAGCGCATTATCCAGCCCGTGTAAAATCCCGGCGAAAATAGCGGACATCACCAGCCAGGGATTGGCATCGGCCCCGGCAACGCGATATTCAACGCGGCGGTTTTCAATATCGCCGCAGGGAATGCGCAGCGCGACGGTGCGGTTGTTATGTCCCCATGAAGCCTGCAGCGGCACCCAGGATTCCGGGCAAAAGCGGCGATAGGCATTAACGTTCGGCGCAAGCAGCGCCATCGAGGCGGGCATCAGATCGATCATCCCGGCCAGCGCCCGCTTCAGCAGCGGCGAGTCGCTGTCGTCATCGCAGGCAAAGGCGTTATGGTCGGCGGCGTCCAGCATACTGACATGCACATGCATTCCGCTGCCGGCGTACTCTTCATACGGTTTCGCCATAAAGGTGGCGGTCATACCGTGGTTTTCCGCTACCTGGCGGATCAGCCGCTTAAGCTGGAGCGCATGATCGCAGGCGCTCAGCACGTTACGCGTATGCCGCAGGTTGATTTCGAACTGTCCGGGCGAAGCTTCCGCCAGCGCGCCGTCGGTAGGTATGCCCTGCAGCTGCGCCAGCCGATCGATATCGCCCAGCACTTGGGAGAAATGGTCAAGATTATCGACGGAATAGACCTGGCTTTGCATACTGCGTTCATCGCTGCCGGGCGTACAGGGCGGCTGAATATAGCCTTCATGGTCGCGTTGTTTATCGACCAGATAGAACTCCAGCTCTACCGCTACCACCGGAAACAGTCCCCGGTTGCGCAAGCGCTGCCAGAGATTGTTAAGCACATTACGGGGTTCAACGTCAAAGGGAGTGCCATCTTGATTACGCATGGTCAGCAGCAGCTGCGCGATGCGGTCGGGATCGGAAGCGGAAGGAACCAGCGTACCCTCAACGGGCGTACAGATATTATCCGGCTCGCCCAGCGCCTGGCCTAATCCTGCCTGCTCGACGGTATTGCCCAGAATATCCATCGCGAATACCGAGGCCGGAAAGTAACAGCCCTTTTCCAGTTTCGCCAGGCTGCCTATCGGAATACGTTTACCGCGAAAAATACCGTTTAGATCGTTAAGAAGAATATCGACATATTGCGTTTCAGGATGGCGTTCCAGATAGGTTTTTATCTCATTCTGGAACGCGCTGGTTCGCATCTCTTCACTATGTCTTGTGAAGTCTTCTACTTCTACCAGGTTTGTCATGATCCCACCCGCCATTTACCGTTTTAGAAGGGTTATGCCTGCTGCTCAAAATAACGGCCATATTTAGAACATAGTCATAAGTCAAAAAGTGTGCAAATGTTACAGGGTGGTTTGAATATTGAACAAAGCCTGACTAGATTGAAAACAGAGGTGCGTGGCCGCAAAGCGCCTGCATTCTTCGCCTCCAGCTAATCAGCAGTCTGCTGCGGGGCGTGCAAATCAGGGCGTTCGGGGCAGTTTTGTCAGAAATAATTGCCAGCCGGAGAAACAAGATGTGGAAAGAATAATGGACAAGCCGCTGATCGGCGTGGTGATGTGCCATACGGTAAAAGAGGGGCATCCCGCCTGGGTGCTTTATCAAAAATATCTCGATGCGATTATGGATGCCGGCGGCGTTGCCATCGCTCTGCCCCACCGGCCTGGGCTGGGCGAGGCCATTGCCCAGCGTACGCTGGGGCTGCTTGACGGCCTGCTGTTATCCGGCAGCCCCAGCAATATTGAGCCCTGGCGCTATGGCGCGTCAGGAGAAGAGGAAAAGGCCGATCCGGGGCGCGATGAGCTGACGCTGGCGCTGATCCCGCAGGCGCTGAAGTTGCGGCTTCCGCTACTGGCGATCTGCCGTGGCATGCAGGAGCTGGTCGTGGCCGCTGGCGGCACGCTAAACCGTCAGCTGCCCAGTGAAAAGGTGCGGCATTGTGCCGACACCGATGCGCCTCTGGCAGAGCAATATGCGCCAGCGCATCCTATCCAGCTGACGGCCGACGGCCAGCTGGCGCGTCTGCTGGGCGGCGTCGCGTCGCTACAGGTTAATTCGCTGCATAAGCAGGGCATTCAGGATGTCGGCCCCCGGCTGCAGGCTGAGGCAACCGCGGAAGATGGCGTGATTGAAGCCGTCAGCGTTCCCGACCATCCGTTTGCCATTGGCGTTCAGTGGCACCCGGAATGGCGCTACCAGGATTCCGACGCCTCATCGCGGCTGTTTGCGGCATTTATCCACGCCTGTCATCAATATCGCAAGGAAAAACGGCTATGAACGAAGCCACTCTCGCCCCCGGACGACGTCTGTCTCAAATCCGGCAAGAGTTAGGTTTGTCGCAGCGGCGCGTTGCTGAGCTCGCCGGTCTGACGCACAGCGCCATCAGCACCATTGAACAGGATAAGGTCAGCCCGGCCGTCAGTACGCTGCAAAAGCTGCTAACGGTTTACGGGCTGTCGCTGTCGGAATTTTTCTCGGAGACGGTAAAAAATACGCCGCCGAAAATCGTTATCGAGCCGCATGAACTGATTGATATTGGCAGCCAGGGCGTCTCACTGAAGCTTATCCATAACGGCAGCGCCAGTCATAATCTGGCGATGCTGCTGGAAACCTATCAGCCGGGATCGACCACCGGCGAAAAAATTCGCCATCCGGGCGAGGAGACCGGCACGCTGCTGGAGGGCGAAATCACCCTGACCATCAGCGGGCAGCGCTATCAGCTGTATGCCGGTCAAAGTTACGTTATCGATACCGGCCAGCCGCACAGCTTCAGTAATACCTCAAATCGGGTCTGTCGTATTGTCAGCGCCCACACGCCCGCTAATTTTTAGCGCCTAAGGAGACCGCAGTGAATTATGTGGATAGCTATTACGCCGCAACGGTTAATCCGCATCAGCCCTGGCCGCAGCTGAATGGCTCGGTACAGTGCGATGTGTGCATTATCGGCGCCGGATTTACCGGTCTCTCTTCAGCGCTGTTTTTAACCGAAGCGGGCTATGAGGTGGTGGTGCTGGAGGCGGCGCGCGTCGGCTACGGCGCCAGCGGACGCAACGGTGGCCAGGTGGTGAACTCCTACAGCCGCGATATTAACGTGATTGAGCAGCGCTACGGCGCAGACGCGGCGCGAATGCTGGGCAGTATGATGTTTGAGGGCGCCGATATTATTCGCGATCGTATCGATCGCTACGCCATTGACTGCGACTATCGTCCCGGCGGCATTTTCGCCGCGCTGAACGCGCGCCAGATGGAGCACCTGCGCACGCAGCAGCGTCTGTGGGAGCGCTACGGCAACCATCAGCTGGAGCTGCTGGATGAGCGCGGCATCCGGCGCGCCATCGCTACCGAGCGCTATGTCGGCGGGCTGCTGGATCGGCGCGGCGGTCATCTGCATCCGTTAAATCTGGCGCTGGGCGAAGCGGAAGCGATACGCCGTCACGGCGGGCGGATTTATGAACAGTCGGCGGTCGAAAAAGTGATTTACGGCGCACCCAATCTGGTTAAAACCGCGCGTGGCGACGTAAGCGCTAAATTTGTTATTTTTGCCGGTAACGCCTATCTTGCGCCGGAGCTGGAGCCGCGTCTGAGCCGTAAAAGCATGCCCTGCGGCTCACAGATCGTCACCACCGAACCTCTCAGCGCGGATCGGGCGCTGTCGCTGCTGCCGGATAATTACTGCGTCGAGGATTGTAACTACCTGCTGGACTATTTCCGCTTAACCGCGGATAACCGGCTGCTGTACGGCGGCGGCGTGGTCTACGGCGCACGTGAACCGCAAAATATCGCCGCGCTGATCCGGCCCAAGCTGCTGAAAACGTTTCCGCAGCTGCAAAATGTTAAGCTGAGCCACTGCTGGAGCGGCAACTTTTTGCTGACGCTGTCGCGCATGCCGCAGCTGGGGCGGCTGGATAAGCAGGTTTATTACATTCAGGGCGACAGCGGACACGGCGTCACCTTTACCCATCTGGCGGGCAAGCTGGTGGCAGAAACGCTACGCGGCGACGCCGAACGCTTCGATGCGTTCGCCCGCCTGCCGCATCTGCCCTTCCCCGGCGGGCGGCGTTTTAAAGTGCCGCTGACCGCCGTCGGCGCCGCCTGGTATGCGCTGCGCGATCGGCTTGGCGTGTAACCGTCGGTGGGTTAACCCAACGGCATGGTCGCCGGATCGGGATAACGGTACTCAAAACCCAGCTCATCGCAGATTTTATTGCCATCGATAATTTTGCCGTTTTTATTGCCGTCGGCGGCAAAGGTCGGCGGCGTTAATCCCAGCTGCTGGGCCGCCGCCGGATAAAACTGCTGACGAGCCGGATGCGCCGGCGCGCTAAGGTTATAGATATGGCCGCCTTTCGGCGTTTGCAGCAGCAGAGTAATCGCCGCCACCACATCGTCCAGATGCACCAGATTCACCCCCTGTTCGCCGTCCGGCAGGTCGGTTTTACCGGCAAGGAAGCGTCCCGGATGACGCTGCGGCCCCACCAGCCCGGAAAGACGCAGAATATCGACCGAGGTGCCCGGCAGATCGTGCAGCCAGTTCTCCAGCTCCACCAGCGTTTGTCCGGCGGCGGTCACCGGTTGCAGCGGGCTATGCTCTTTCAGCACGCCCGCGCCGTTGCCGTAAACCGACGTTGAACTGGTGAAGATAATGCGCGGCACGTTAAACGCCAGCGCGCTATCGACCAGGTTTTGCACCGCACGCAGGTAATTTTCGCCGCCTTCTGCCGTCCGGCTGGCCGGTAAGGTTAACACCAGCGCATCCACCGACAGCAGCGCCGCCAGCGCATCCGCATCACATTCCAGCTCCGGGGTCAGCAGTAGCTGACAGCTGGCGATCCCGCACATGCGCGCCGCCTCGACGCCGTCCGGCGTGGTTTTACTGCCGGTTACCTGCCAGCCGCGCGCCGTTAACGCCGTTGCCAGCGGCATCCCCAGCCATCCCAGACCTACAATCGCGACTTTTTTCATTTCTGCTCCTGATGCTTCAGCTTGATTCAATAAGGCTACGTCACGCCTCGCAGCGTGACAATCTTCCGGCGCGCAAAAAGAGATTTTCCTGGCCGGTGAAAAAACGGTTGCCAATGCGCGTTATCTCCGCTAGGTTAACCGACAGGCAAATGAATATACATGCAGAGAAATTATGACACGCGTTCAGTTCAACCATCATCACCACCATCATCCTGACTAGTCTTTCAGGCGATGTGTGCTGGAAGACGTTTAGGATCTTCCAGTGGTGCAGAGCGCAAATGGCCCCCGGAAGATCGTCTTCCGGGGGCTTTTTTTTGGCTGACTGCAACAGACCGGATAAATGACATGAGGACTGGAGAGATGTTAGATAACACCCGTTTACGCATAGCTATGCAAAAATCTGGCCGTTTAAGCGATGAATCACGCGAGCTTCTGGCGCGCTGCGGCATTAAAATTAACCTGCAACAACAGCGCCTGATCGCCTTCGCTGAAAATATGCCTATCGATATTTTGCGCGTGCGTGATGATGATATTCCCGGTCTGGTGATGGACGGCGTGGTAGATCTCGGCATTATTGGCGAAAACGTGCTGGAAGAAGAACTGCTGACCCGCCGCGCGCAGGGTGAAGATCCGCGCTACTTTACCCTGCGTCGCCTCGATTTCGGCGGCTGCCGTCTGTCGCTGGCGATGCCGGTTGATGATGAATATACCGGCGTTCAGTGCCTGCAAAACTCGCGCATCGCCACCTCCTACCCTCACCTGCTGAAACAGTATCTTGATAAACAGGGCGTCGCCTTTAAATCCTGTCTGCTGAATGGCTCCGTTGAAGTCGCGCCGCGCGCCGGTCTGGCCGATGCGATCTGCGATCTGGTTTCTACCGGCGCCACGCTGGAAGCCAACGGCCTGCGTGAAGTGGAAGTGATTTATCGCTCGAAAGCGGTGCTTATCCAGCGTGACGGCGAGCTGTCGGCGGCGAAGCAGGAGCTGGTGGACAAGCTGATGACGCGTATTCAGGGCGTCATTAAAGCGCGTGAGTCGAAATACATTATGCTGCACGCGCCGAGCGAGCGGCTGGAAGAAGTGATTGCGCTGCTGCCGGGCGCTGAGCGTCCGACGGTGCTGCCGCTGGCGGGCGATCAAAGCCGTCTGGCGATGCACATGGTCAGCAGCGAAACGCTGTTCTGGGAAACCATGGAAAAATTAAAGGCGCTGGGTGCCAGTTCCATTCTGGTGTTGCCAATTGAGAAGATGATGGAGTAATGCCATGAGCCGCTTTGACACGCTTACAGACTGGCAGCAGTGCGACGAGGCGCAGCAGCAGGCGCTGCTGATGCGTCCGGCGATTTCCGCTTCCGATAATATTACGCAAACGGTGCGATCTATCCTTGCACGCGTCAGCGAAGCGGGCGACGCCGCGCTGCGTGAGTATAGCGCGGCCTTCGATAAAACCCAGGTTGATGAGCTGCGCGTCAGCGCGGCCCGGATTGCCGAAGCGGCTGCACGGCTCGATGATAGCGTGAAGCAGGCGATGGCGGTCGCGGTGGCGAACATCGAAACCTTTCACCGCGCCCAGCAGCTGCCTGCGGTAGATATTGAAACCCAGCCCGGCGTGCGCTGTCAGCAGGTGACCCGTCCGATCCGTTCGGTGGGCCTCTATATTCCCGGCGGTTCAGCGCCGCTGTTCTCTACCGTGCTGATGCTGGCGACGCCGGCGCGCATCGCTGGCTGCGCGCGCGTGGTGCTTTGTTCGCCGCCGCCGATTGCCGATGAAATTCTCTACGCCGCGCAGCTGTGCGGCGTGCAGGAAGTGTTTCAGGTCGGCGGCGCGCAGGCTATCGCCGCTCTCGCCTTCGGCACCGAATCGGTGCCGAAAGTTGATAAGATTTTTGGCCCTGGCAACGTCTGGGTTACCGAAGCCAAGCGCCAGGTGAGCCAGCGTCTTGATGGCGCGGCGATCGATATGCCAGCCGGTCCGTCCGAGGTGCTGGTTATCGCCGATGACGACGCCACGCCCGCTTTTGTCGCCTCTGATTTGCTGTCGCAGGCGGAACACGGCCCCGATTCACAGGTGATCCTGCTGACGCCGTCGCGCCGCCTGGCCCAGGCCGTCGCACAGGCGGTTGACGCCCAGCTGGAACAGCTGCCGCGCGCCGCCACCGCACGTCAGGCATTAGCCAGCAGCCGGCTGATCGTCGCGCGCGATCTGCAACAGTGCGTGGAGATTTCCAACCGCTACGGACCGGAACATCTGATTATTCAGACGCGCCAGCCGCGCGAGCTGGTGGAGCAGATCACCAGCGCCGGTTCGGTGTTTCTCGGCGACTGGTCGCCGGAGTCCGCAGGCGATTACGCTTCCGGTACTAACCACGTTCTGCCGACCTACGGCTACACCGCCACCTGCTCCAGCCTCGGCCTGGCCGATTTTCAAAAGCGCATGACGGTGCAGGAACTCACGCCGCAGGGTTTCCTGAATCTGGCCCCGACCATTGAGACGCTGGCCGCCGCCGAGCAGCTTATCGCCCATAAAAATGCCGTTACGCTGCGGGTTGCCGCGCTGAAGGAGCAAGCATGAGCCTGAATATCGTTGAATTAGCGCGTGCTAACGTGCGGGCGCTGACGCCTTATCAGTCGGCACGTCGTCTCGGCGGCAACGGCGACGTCTGGCTGAACGCCAACGAATATCCGCTGCCGGTCCCGTTTGAAATGACGCAAAACAGCCTGAATCGCTATCCGGAATGCCAGCCGCAGCAGGTGATTGAACGCTACGCCGCCTATGCCGGACTGGCCCCGGATCAGGTGCTGGTGAGCCGTGGCGCAGATGAAGGTATTGAGCTGCTGATCCGCGCCTTCTGCGAGCCAGGCCAGGACGCCATCCTGTTCTGTCCGCCCACCTATGGCATGTACAGCGTCAGTGCCGAAACCATCGGCGTGGAATATCGCACCGTGCCTGCGCTGGCTGACTGGCAGCTGAATCTGCCCGCCATCGCCGCCGCGCTGGACGGCGTGAAGCTGGTATATATGTGCAGCCCGAATAATCCGACCGGCAATCTGATTGACCCGGAAGCTATTCGTCAGCTGCTGGAGATGACGCGCGGCAAAGCCCTGGTGGTCGCCGACGAGGCCTATATCGAATTTTGTCCGCAGGCGACGCTGGCAGGCTGGATTGCTGAATATCCGCATCTGGTCGTGCTGCGCACCCTGTCAAAAGCTTTTGCGCTGGCGGGCCTGCGCTGCGGCTTTACGCTGGCGAACGCGGCGGTAATCGAGCTGCTGCTAAAGGTGATTGCGCCCTACCCGCTATCCACGCCGGTGGCTGATATTGCCGCGCAGGCGCTGAGCGACGAAGGCGTTACGCTGATGCGCCAGCATGTGGCTGAGCTAAACGCTAACCGCGCCTGGCTGGCAACCGCGCTGGCGTCGCTTTCCTGCGTGGAGCAGGTATTTCCCAGCGAAACCAACTATATTCTGGTGCGCTTTACCGATTCCGCGACGGTATTTAAATCGCTGTGGGATCGGGGCATCATCCTGCGAGACCAGAACAAAAACCCGGGCCTTGCCGGATGCCTGCGCATTTCCATCGGCACCCGAAACGAGTGCGAGCGCCTGATCGCCGCACTGAAAGCCTTACCCGGCGCTGCCGGCATTGTGGAGCAAGCATGAGTCAGAAAATCCTTTTTATCGATCGCGACGGCACCCTTATCAGCGAACCGCCGCAGGATTTCCAGGTGGATCGCATGGAGAAGCTGGCGTTCGAGCCGGATGTGATCCCGGCGCTGCTGGCGCTGCAGAAGGCTGGCTACCAGCTGGTGATGATCACCAACCAGGACGGTCTTGGCACCGCCAGTTTCCCCCAGGCCGATTTTGACGGCCCGCATAATCTGATGATGCAGATTTTAACCTCGCAGGGCGTGCGCTTTGCCGAGGTGCTGATCTGTCCGCACCTGCCGGCAGATAACTGCGACTGCCGTAAGCCAAAAACCAAATGGTGGAAGCCTGGCTGGCGGAAGGCATGCTGGACAAGGCTCACAGCTATGTGATCGGCGATCGCGCAACCGATATTGAGCTGGCGCAGAACCTGGGCATTCAGGGCTTACGCTACAGCCAGGACGGCCTGGACTGGAACGCCATCAGCCAGAAGCTGACGCAGCGCGATCGCTACGCGAAGGTAAACCGCAATACCAAAGAGACGCAGATTGACATCGAAGTCTGGCTGGATCGCGAAGGCGGCAGCAAGATCAACACCGGCGTCGGCTTCTTCGATCATATGCTGGACCAGATCGCCACGCATGGCGGCCTGCGCATGAACGTTGAGGTGAAAGGCGATCTTTATATCGACGATCACCACACGGTAGAAGATACCGGCCTGGCGCTGGGAGAAGCGCTGCTGAAGGCGCTGGGCGACAAGCGCGGCATTGGGCGCTTTGGTTTTGTGCTGCCGATGGATGAGTGCCTGGCGCGCTGCGCGCTGGATATTTCCGGCCGTCCGCACCTGGAGTTCAGGGCGGAGTTTAACTATCAGCGCGTCGGCGATCTGAGTACGGAGATGGTGGAGCATTTCTTCCGCTCGCTCTCCTATTCTATGGCCAGCACGCTGCACCTGAAAACCAAAGGCAAAAACGATCATCACCGCGTAGAGAGCCTGTTTAAAGCCTTTGGCCGTACGCTGCGCCAGGCGATTCGTGTGGAAGGCAACACCCTGCCGAGCTCGAAAGGAGTGCTGTAATGAACGTGGTGATCCTGGATACCGGCTGCGCCAACCTCTCGTCGGTAAAAGCAGCCATTCAACGCCTGGGCTATCAGCCGCAGGTCAGCCGCGAGGCGGATGTTGTTCTGCAGGCGGACAAGCTTTTTCTGCCGGGCGTCGGCACTGCCCAGGCGGCGATGGATCAGCTGCGGCAACGTGAGCTGGTGGAGCTGATTAAAGCCTGTACGCAGCCCACCTTAGGGATTTGCCTGGGAATGCAGCTGCTCGGCAGCGGCAGCGACGAAAACGGCGGCGTGGAAACCTTAGGGATTATTGACCAGCCGGTGGAGCTGATGAAAGACCGCGGCCTGCCGCTGCCGCATATGGGCTGGAACCGCGTCACGCCGCAGGCGGGCCACCACCTGTTTCGCGGCATCGAAGAAGAGAGCTGGTTCTATTTCGTCCACAGCTATGCGATGCCGGTTAACCCCTATACCATCGCCCAGTGCGACTATGGCCAGCCGTTTACCGCTGCGGTACAGAAAGATAATTTCTACGGCGTCCAGTTCCATCCTGAGCGTTCCGGCAAAGCGGGCGCGCAGCTGTTGAAAAACTTCCTGGAGATGTAAGGATGATTATCCCGGCATTAGATTTGATTGATGGCAACGTGGTGCGTCTGCATCAGGGAGATTACGGTCAGCAGCGCGATTACGGCAGCGATCCGCTGCCGCGTCTGCAGGACTATCAGCGTCAGGGCGCGCAGCTGCTGCACCTGGTCGATTTGACCGGGGCGAAAGATCCGGCGGCGCGTCAGCTGGCTCTGTTAAAAAAGCTGCTGGCGGGCGTTGAGGTTCCGGTGCAGGTTGGCGGCGGCATTCGCAGCCGTGACGACGTCGCCGCGCTGCTGGAAGCGGGCGCATCGCGTGTGGTGGTTGGCTCGACGGCGGTGAAACAGCCGGAAGAGGTGCAGCGCTGGTTTAACGAGTTTGGCCCTGAGGCGATGGTGCTGGCGCTGGACGTGCGTATCGATACCAATAACCGGAAAGAGGTGGCGATCAGCGGCTGGCAGGAAGCGGCAGGCGTCACGCTGGAACAGGTTATCGGGCAGTTTCTGCCTTACGGCCTGCAGCATGTGCTCTGCACGGATATTTCACGCGACGGCACGCTGAGCGGCTCAAACGTCTCGCTCTATCAGGAAGTTGCCGCGCGTTTTCCGCAGGTGGCTTTTCAGTCTTCCGGCGGCATCGGCTCGCTGGCTGACATTGCCGCCCTGCGCAACAGCGGCGCACAGGGCGTAATTGTTGGACGCGCCCTGCTGGAAGATAAATTTACGGTTTCGGAGGCCATTTCATGCTGGCAAAACGGATAATTCCCTGTCTTGATGTGCGTGATGGGCAGGTGGTTAAAGGGGTACAGTTTCGCAATCACGAAATCATCGGTGATATTGTGCCGCTGGCGCAGCGCTACGCTGAAGAAGGCGCGGACGAACTGGTATTTTATGATATTACCGCTTCCAGCGACGGTCGCGTGGTGGATAAAAGCTGGGTGGCGCGCGTCGCAGAGGTGATCGATATTCCGTTTTGCGTGGCTGGCGGCATTAAAAGCGCCGAAGACGCGGCCCGCATTCTCACCTTCGGCGCGGACAAGATCTCCATTAACTCGCCGGCGCTGGCCGATCCTGAACTGATTACGCGCCTGGCGGATCGCTTTGGCGTGCAGTGTATGGTGGTGGGCATCGATACCTGGTATGACGAGCAGAGCGGGAAATATCAGGTTAATCAGTATACCGGCGATGAAAAACGCACCCGGGTTACGCAGTGGGAGACGCTGGACTGGGTACAGGAAGTGCAGAAGCGCGGCGCAGGCGAGATCGTGCTGAATATGATGAATCAGGACGGCGTGCGTAACGGCTATGATTTGATTCAGCTGCAGAAAGTTCGCGAAGTATGCAAAGTACCGCTTATCGCCTCCGGCGGCGCAGGCACTATGCCGCATTTCCTGGAAGCCTTCCGTGACGCTAACGTCGACGGCGCGCTGGCCGCCTCGGTATTTCATAAGCAAATTATTAATATCGGAGACCTGAAACGGTTCCTGATTGAACAAGGTGTGGAGATTCGCCCGTGTTAACACAACAGCAGCTTTCCCGTCTGGACTGGGAAAAAACCGGCGGCATGATGCCGGTTATTGTCCAACATCAGGTATCCGGCGAAGTATTAATGCACGGCTATATGAATCCTGAAGCGCTGGAAAAAACACTGCGCGAACAGAAAGTGACTTTCTGGTCGCGTACCAAACAGCGCCTGTGGACCAAAGGCGAGACCTCCGGTCATTTCCTGAACGTGGTTAGCGTAACGCCCGACTGCGATAACGATACGCTACTGGTGCTGGCGCAGCCGGTTGGCCCAACCTGTCATCTTGGCACCTCCAGCTGTTTTTCTCCCGCAGCAGCAGACTGGACGTTTCTTTATCAGCTGGAACAGCTGCTGGCGGAGCGCAAGCAGGCCGATCCCGACAGCTCTTATACCGCCAGGCTTTACGCCAGCGGCACCAAGCGCATTGCGCAGAAAGTGGGCGAAGAAGGCGTCGAGACCGCGCTGGCCGCCACGGTTAACGATCGCCATGAGCTGACGAACGAAGCCTCTGACCTGCTCTATCACCTGCTGGTACTGTTACAGGATCAGGATCTCGACCTGAGCGCGATTATCAATAATCTGCGCGCGCGCCATAAGGCGTAATACAAAAAACCCGGCTCAGGCCGGTTTTTTTATCAGACAGACGGTTTGCGCTGTCGGTAAGTCGAGGCCATATTGCGCCCCAGTACCACCGCAGAGCCAACCACCCCGCCCAGCAGCACCGCCAGCACCAGCGTCAGGCCGCGCTTCGGACTGTCGCGACGGACAGGCAAATCAGGTTCCATGATATAGCGGAAGGACTGCAGGTTATCGACCTGGATTTTCAGGTCTTTAATCAACCGCAACGCGCGCTGGGTAGCGTAATAGCTATCATCCAGCGGCAACGGTCTGGTCGCTTCGTTAGCAATCGATGAGGAAAGCGCCTTCGTGCCCAGCAGATAGAGCGTATCATCCGATAAAAATTCCGCCTGAGTCAGCTGCGAAGTGGTAATGCCAGAGCCTTCAGCCACCTTCAGCGCCTGTTTTAACGCTTCGATACGCTGCTGTTTTTTATCTTCCGCCACCTTCAGCTGTGAGGTCAGCGAGTCGTTTAGCTCACGTGTTTTCACCGCCATATTACGCTTAATATCCGTGCCGTAATCAGCCACCACTTCGTTATTCACCAGCTTAATAAAATGCGTAACCTGCGCCTGCGCCTCTTGCGCCGTTTGCGCGGTGAACTTAACGCTTAGCGGGTCAGGCTGGCCTGCGGTAACGGGGGAGATTTTTAAATCCAGCGGCTCATCCAGATTCTGCAGAGCGCCGGAAAGCGCGTAGGCGGACGCGCTAAAGCGGTTAAAGAGCTGATGCTGCAGCTCCGCCACGCCGGGCTTATCCTGAGGAAACTGAGAATAAAGAACGTTAAGCGCGGCGTTGTAGTTTGCGACCTGGCCCGCGCTGGGCTGGGTAACGATCGCTTCCGACGTCCATTTTTCTTTGGCAAAGAAGATATAAACTGCAGCCAGTAACAGAAACAGGATCACGGTGGCAATAATGCTCTTTTTACCGCCCCACAGCTGAGCCATAACATCCAGCAGGTCAAGCTCATCATCATTGTTATAAAAGGTCTGACGAAGTAAAGACTGATCCGTAGTTGTTTTATTTTCTTGGTTCATGTTTCTGGTATGTCCAACTGATTAATTAAAAATCGAAATGATAAACGCCAGGAAGAAAACAATAGCAAAAGGATGGGTAAAGAGTTATCTGAAAACAAAAAAAAACCTCCCCGTGGGAGGTTTTTTAAGCAAAACGGATCAGTCCAGCCACTCAGTGTGGAAGACGCCGTCTTTGTCGGTACGCTTATAGGTATGCGCGCCGAAGTAGTCACGCTGCGCCTGGATCAGGTTCGCCGGCAGCACCGCAGAACGGTAGCTGTCATAGTAGGCGATTGCCGCGGAGAAGGTCGGAGTTGGGATACCGTTCTGCACCGCATAGGCCACCACGTCGCGCAGCGCCTGCTGATACTCATCGGCGATATTTTTGAAGTAAGGCGCCAGCAGCAGGTTAGCAATATCCGGCGTATCTTTGTAGGCATCGGTGATTTTCTGCAGGAACTGCGCGCGAATGATGCAGCCAGCACGGAAGATTTTAGCGATTTCGCCGTAGTTCAGATCCCAGCTGTACTCACTGGAAGCCGCTTTCAGCTGTGAGAAGCCCTGCGCATAAGAGACGATTTTACCCAGATAGAGCGCGCGACGCACTTTCTCGATAAATTCCGCTTTATCGCCGCTGAACGTCTGAGCAGCCGGGCCGCTTAACACTTTGGCAGCAGCAACGCGCTGGGTTTTCAGAGAAGAGAGGTAGCGGGCAAAAACGGATTCGGTGATCAGCGACAGCGGCTCGCCAAGATCCAGAGAGCTCTGGCTGGTCCACTTACCGGTGCCTTTGTTCGCTGCTTCATCCAGAATCACATCAACCAGGTAGTTACCCTCTTCATCTTTTTTAGTGAAGATGTCTTTGGTGATGTCGATCAGGTAGCTGCTCAGCTCGCCTTCGTTCCACTCGCTGAAGGTCTTCGCCAGATCTTCGTTGCTCAGGCCCAGGGCGTTTTTCAGCAGTGAGTAAGCTTCAGCAATCAGCTGCATATCGCCATACTCAATGCCGTTATGCACCATCTTCACATAGTGACCGGCGCCGTCCGGACCGATATAGGTGACGCAAGCCTCGCCTTCGGCACGCGCGGCGATTTTGTCCAGAATCGGCGCAACCAGCTCGTAAGCTTCTTTCTGACCGCCAGGCATAATGGAAGGCCCTTTCAGCGCGCCCTCTTCGCCACCGGAAACGCCGGTACCGATAAAGTTGAAGCCTTGCTCAGAAAGCTCTTTGTTACGGCGAATGGTGTCTTTATAGAAGGTGTTACCACCGTCGATCAGAATATCGCCTTTATCCAGATGCGGCGTCAGTGAGGCGATAGTTTTATCAGTCGCTTCGCCCGCCTGCACCATCAGCAGGATACGGCGCGGTTTTTCCAGCGAATCAACAAACTCTTCGATGCTGTAATAAGGCGCGAGTTTTTTGCCCGGATTTTCGGCGATAACTTCATCAGTTTTTTCCCGAGAACGGTTGAAGATAGATACAGTGTAGCCGCGGCTCTCAATGTTAAGTGCCAGGTTACGGCCCATCACTGCCATACCTACAACGCCGATCTGTTGCTTGGACATTATTTACTCCTGTCAGGTGTGGTCACCGCGCTTAGCGCGGATTAAATATGTCTTTAAGTTAACTTATGATTGATACAATAGTTAAACAGATTATGCCTTAAACTACTTTTTAGCCCCAGGCTTAAATTGTTCAGTATTATTTAAACTACCTGAATCCCAGAAGGCACGCCAGATTATCCTGAATTGCGAAAATTGCCTTTTTATTGCACAGGTGGCGGCATAACCTAAGGCAAGCGCTATTGGTTTATTTCTAACCAAAATATTAAGGCCATATTTTTTATGAAGGTAAAAAATATTTCGTAACATAAAGTAGCCTTTCCATGACAATAGATCGTTTTCTTGATTATTGATTAACAAACGATAGGCTTTAGCCTTTAAGTTACACTGGATTTTTATGCCTGCTCTCTTCGCTTTAATTGCATATTCAATATCATCGCAAAATATGAAAAAGCGCGGATCGGGAAAGCCAATTTTCTCTACTACCGATCTTGCTATCAACGGCCCTTCAAAGGGAATAGCCTCGATATCTATAAGGTTATCGACAGGTTTATTCTCTCTTAAATAGTCCTTGATTGCGATACCCTTTGGATTTAGCTTAAAAGGGCTGGACATATCATAAGTAAGGGGAGAAAGCTCCGCTACTGATTCATCAAGGTTATACCTTACTGGTTGCGCGATGCCTGTTACATTATCCCGCAATAATAACGCAAGGCAGTCATGAGCAGGCATTAAATCATCATCCATCAGCCAAAGGTAGTCATACTTATATTTTTCCGCCTCTTGGAACCCGAAGTGAAAACCACCCGCCCCGCCTAAATTACCGCCGGTATTTTTATATTCAATAATGTCATTAAGCTGCCCATCAATATATTCACAGGTGCCGTCGCTGCTATTATTATCTATTATAAGTACTTTTTCCAACGGATAACTTTGGTTAGCGACAGCATCAATAACTTTTTTGAGCAACTCTTTCCGGTTATAAGTAACAATTACTGCGATAACCTTTTTATTCATCACCAGCGCCTACCTGACTTTTGAAAGTATGCAGAGCAGATTTAATCACCTGATGCATATCGTAGTATTTGTACTCGGCTAATCGTCCGCCAAATATTATGTTCTCTTTAAGCTTTGACAATTCATAATACTGTTTATAAATTTTCATGTTTTTATCGTCATTGACAGGATAATAGTACTCATCGCCCTTAGCGTATTCTTTAGGATACTCGCGTGTGATAACAGTTTTAGCTTGAGTACCAAATTCAAAAAATTTATGTTCAATTATACGAGTAAAGTCATATTTTTTGTCAATGTAGTTAACAACAGCGTTGCCCTGATAATTATCAGAATCGATTACTTCCGTTTCAAATCTCAACGATCGATAATCGAGCGCACCAAATTTATAATCAAAAAAGCGATCAATAGGGCCCGTATAGATTATTTTTTCCGCTAACGCATCCCACGCTTCTCTTTCATCAAAATAATCGACACTGGTTTCAATTTCTATACCTTCAAGTAATGCGTTGATTAGCTTATTATAACCACCTACTGGAATGCCCTGATAGGTATCATTAAAATAGTTATTATCATAACTAAATCTTACCGGCAGACGGCGAATAATGAATGCAGGTAAGTCTTTACATTTTCTGCCCCACTGCTTTTCCGTATACTCTTTAATCAAAGTTTCATATATATCCCTGCCGATCAAGGATATCGCCTGTTCTTCAAGATTAGTCGGTTCTTTGCCTGAAAGCTCAGCGCTCTGTTGGGATATTTTCGCTTTAGCCTCTTGTGGCGTAATCGTTCCCCAGAGCTGGTTAAAGGTGTTCATATTAAAGGGAAGATTATATATCTTGCCCTTAGATAAGGCCATTGGAGAGTTTGTATAACGATTAAATTCGACGAAAGAATTCACATATTCCCAAATAGCTTTATCGCTGGTGTGGAAAATGTGAGCGCCATATTTATGGACATTTATCCCTTCAATTTGCTCGCAGTAAACGTTACCACCGACATGTTCTCTTTTCTCAATGACTTTAACTTTTTTTCCAAGCTTGTGTGCTTCATGAGCGAAAATAGAACCATACAAGCCAGAACCCACAATCAGATAATCGTACATGTATTAAAGCTCTGTTAATTTTTTTAATTTATTAATATGAGAAGGAGTTATTTCATTCTCTCCGAAGTAATCTAAATCCATTAGATAAATATGAATATATTGCCTTATCCGCGATGAATTGAAATTACTGTAAATGGCTCGACCAAGCACGACTAAATCCTTACCTAAAATAAGGCTCTCAAGGCCTACAGTAGAATTTATAGTATAAACTTTCCGTGCATTTCTAATCAGCTTTACCGTATTGTTATTGACAAGAGTGATCTTCCCTTCATGTGCAAGCTGCTTAAAAAAGTTCATTATCGCAATGTTAGACTCGGCAGGATGAATTTTCACATAGATATTTTTACCCTTTTCCACCTCGATAATTTTTTTTATCGCAGCGGCATTATCAATTTCACTATTTATCCTTAGCTGTGTATCTGAAGTGACTTGCGTAGGGAAAAAGACATAATTGCAATCGAGGTCGGCAATTACACTCTCGGCCAGAATTTTTTTCGATTTATATTTATCCAAAAACATATTAACCTTTTTATTTAAAGTTAACGAATCTTCCCGAATGAAAAAAGAAAATAATCTGGATAAAAAGTCATCAATAGCGATTACAGAATAAATTTTGAGGTTAATTTTAGATTGCGGTATTGGGTTATTCTTATAATCAATATATCGAGCAACCCATGAATAATGTTTTTCATCAGATACCGCTGGCAAAGTATCCAGGATTTCAGGCCGGGTATAGAGAATTGATTGCGCGTTAACTCCATGGGGATCAAAGATCATTTTGCCCGGTAAATTACTGATTTCTGCATAAAGTGTTTTGGCATTAAAATTCTTAAAAAAATCTGCCGTAGCGATTGCAGATGCATGGTTGCCATTAAACAATACTACCGTATCGTTGCTACTCACTTTTGATTTTAGTTTATTTATTAATGAAGCATATACTTGCTGATAATTGGCTATGGCACTGGCAACTGATTGCCTGCCATTCAGAACCGAAATGGTCATTTCCAGCCTGCTGACATCTACGCCAATATTGACATGGTCGCCAGAAATTTTCTTGAGGAAGTAAACCTTTCTTTTGGATTTCATTTTTAAATAAATGAAACAAGAAAGCTTATTTGTCAGAAAGATAACGTTATCCAGGCGGGCAAATGCAAGGAAAAATTTCGCTTTCAGAATATCATCTACCAAAATATAAAACATATCGCACCAGAATTATTATTTGAGTGTAAGATTAAAAAATTATCTCAATCCATTGTAGAAATCGGTATATCGCAGACACTCATCGTGTTGATACAATAATTAATTTTGTAATTGCCATATGATGCATCACCCAAACCTCTCGGCATAAACATAATAATGTTTGAAACAACTAATATAAGCACAACACAAAATAAAGATGCTGCCCTGAAGGCAGGCCGAACTTTTAATTGCAGATAATACGTTATGGCTAAGGCTGTAAAAAAATACAAAACTGGTGAAAAATAGCGAGACATCCGAGCAAACACGAACAATTCACTGGAAAATATTCTAAAGGCAATAAACAACAAAATTGAAAGCTGGAAAATAGCTTTCAATTTTTTATCTTCTATACGTATATAACGCGTAAAAAATGAATAGAAGATTAAGGCCAATAAAACCCCACCATATGCTGACATCTGACCAATAAAAGTAGCAGGCACAGCAAATGTATTCGATAAAAAATAATTATAATACATTAGCTTATAGGTTACGAAAATGTATTTAACTATACTTATTGGGTTTGTAATTAAAATAGCAGCAAAAATAAAAAACGTGATTTTTTTAACTGGGAAAATAAACTTAAGTAAAAATACAGTGATTAGTGCTATAGGTATAATGCTAAAATGAATAGTGCTGCCGATAATAAGTAACAAAAGCATTAAAAGACGCCTTCCTTTTAAAAAACAGTATAAGCTCATTACATAAATGGCAGCAGCAAGACAGGAGCGGATACTGTTTAAAGTAAGGAAATAATAATTACCGACATATAAAATAGTACATAATGCAAATACCATTTTTGCATTTAAGCCTTTATAGATTTTAGATGTCTTATAGTAAAATAGAGCAAACAGGAAAGTAGTCAGTATAGAGTAAATAAAAAATATAAATTGCGGGCCAAAGTTAAGATAAAAAGCCAACTTATTTAAAATTAAATGGAATGGCTCTAAATGTAAATAGCTTTGATAGCCTGCCTTTATATCGTAGTATAAATTTACATAGTTTGGATAATCGGTACCAACCTCAAACCTGAACGCCGAGACCAATGCAAGAAAGATCCAATAATAACACGTAATTCTGTGGCGCGATATGGTAAGAAGTACTGTCGATGACAGCATCAGTAAAAAGAAAATCATTATTCAGACCATACCTTTAGATATTTAGCGACTATAATATCAACTGAATGGGTTTCTTTGACGAATTTCTTAGACTCTTCACGCAAATGAACATAGTCAGGATAGTTTACTATAATATCCTCAAGCTGGCTGGATATTTTCTGTGAATCTGGCTCTGCATTAATGCAAGGAATAGTTTTCCTGTAATAAGCTTCTACAGCTGATTCATTACCGCTAAATGTAATCATGCCATTAGCCATACCTATAACGCCTGACATCCCACGATCGTAGGATAATGTCTGATCGAGGAGAATATCACAGTCAGACAATAACTGTTTATATTCTTCAAAAGGTATACCATTTGCGGTAACTAATTCAAAAGCAACATCCTTCGCTTTCAATATTTGCAAAGCCTCATCGAAATATTGATATCCCTTCTTATAGTAATCCCCTATATGCGGTTTTTTGCTATAAAATATTTTTAAAGGGCTATTTATTTTTGTTTCCTGATATTTATAGGCTTCACAGTTTATTGGCAGATTAATAATTTCTGTGCATTTACTATTGTTTATGTAGGCTTGCTTGTATTCATAAAGGCCCGGAATTATTTTCTTTACATTCCGTAATGTATAATAATGTAATATTAAATACATTGGAAAAAAGAAAGAAATATTCTGATAGTAATGAAAGGCTCTTTTAAAAGAAAAATTACTCCAGGGAGTATATTTTAATGTCTTTGTCAAATAGAAACGTTCAACGTTAAAGTCTCCTCCGAGAGCACAAAGATATAACCGTGGAGCTTTTTTTATTAATTTTCTGATAAGAAGCAAATTCCCTAAGGCACCAAAAGCTTTTACAGCAACCGGATTTATCAGTTGTATAACATCATAATCTCCTATCGAATCAAGAAATTGCTGGCTGTTTAAATAGTTTCTAATTCCCGCGAGGCCAATAAAATCTAAAGCGGGGTAAAGAAGCTTCTCAACCCCGGTTAATTTATCCCGTTTAGGTAGTGAAAGAGTACTAGTGAACCCCTTCCATCCGTCACCATCAGATAGCAGATCACATTCATGACCTTCTTTTTTTAGTTGCTCCATCAGTTGATTATGGACGCCAGAAAACTCACCAACTAATAAAATTCTCACTAGTACACCTAAAGGTAATTAATTATATAAGAATGCATTAATTGTATTGATTATTTTATCAATATCCGCATCTGTCAGATGAGATCCTATTGGAAGGCTAATAACCTCTTGATGCAGCCTTTCACTTATTGGATATGATAACTCGTTCCAGTCAGCATAAGCTTTTTGCTTATGAGGAGGAATGGGATAATGAATTAAAGTTTGTATGCCATTCTCATCAAGGTAACTCTGTAACTCTTTTCTGACCTTGGTTTTCACAACAAATAAATGCCAAACGTGACTTTTGTCATCAATCACTTGCGGCAAGATAATATGAGGATTGTTTATTTTTTTCAGATAAGTATTGGCTATACGTCGCCGAATTTCAGTTTCATTATCCAAATGATTTAATTTAACGCTAAGCATAGCAGCCTGGATCTCATCGAGTCGGCTATTTACGCCCTGATATATGTTTTTGTATTTTTCATGGGAACCATAATTCCTTAGCGCAGATATAGCGCTATACAAATCAGCATCGTCAGTTACCACAGCGCCAGCGTCACCGAGAGCGCCAAGGTTTTTACCTGGATAAAAACTAAACGCACCCGCGTGTCCCCACGATCCGGCTTGTTTGCCTGAGAGAGTGGCACCATGAGATTGAGCGCAGTCTTCAAGCACCAACAAATTAGCGTCGTTAGCCAGAGCCATAATCTCATCCATCGGACAGATTTGCCCGTAAAGGTGGACTGGCAGGATGGCTCGCGTACGCGGCGTAATAGCCTTTTTGATACTATCAGCAGTCAGGTTAAAAGTGTTGGTATCAGGTTCGACAAGTACCGGAACCAGATCGTTTTCTGAGATAGCTAAAATAGAAGCAATATAGGTATTCGAAGGAACAATAACTTCATCACCGGCATTAAGTTTGCCTAATTCCTTCCAGGCTCGTAATACTAATAGCAGGGCATCAAGGCCATTTGCTACGCCAAGACAGTAGCGTGAGC
The DNA here is from genome assembly GCF_002895925.1 of Mixta theicola. Classification (GTDB taxonomy): domain Bacteria; phylum Pseudomonadota; class Gammaproteobacteria; order Enterobacterales; family Enterobacteriaceae; genus Mixta; species Mixta theicola. The sequence goes on from NZ_NWUO01000005.1 coordinate 28,223, forward strand.
CGGTATAATTTACGAAATTAGCTTCAAACTCTTTCAGCTCATTTCCCATGATATACCAGCCCGAATCAATTACGCGGCTACAGGCATTTTTAAGTTCTTCAGCGTGTTGTTGATTAATTTTTTTGAGATCAAGGAAAGGAATCATGTTTACTACTCGCTCATATATTTTACTATTCTGGCAGGATTACCCACAACCACGGCATAATCAGGCACGTCTTTTGTAACTACAGCACCCGCCCCTACCATCGCTTTTTTTCCAATAACGATCCCGGGAAGAATAGTCGCATTCGCACCCAGCGATGCGCCTTCCTTAATTAACGTTTTTACGAACTCAGAGGGATGTTGCTTAGAGCGCGGGTACTTGTCATTTGCAAATGCCACGCAAGGACCGATAAAAACATTATCCTCTACGGTAATCCCGTCCCAAAGATATACACCTGACTTAACAGTCACGTTATCGCCAATAACTACATCATTTTCAATAAGGCTATGAGCGCAAATATTGCAATTTCTACCGATACTGGCATTCTCAAGAATAACGGCAAATTGCCAAACCCGGGTTTCTGAACCGATATTTTTTGATTTTACATCGCTAAGTGGATGAATCATCTCAAAGAGCCCTCAGGAATTCTTCATAGTTACGAATATAGTCGCTTTCATCATAATGCTCACTTGCCAGCACCATGAATATACAATCTGAAGAAAAGTTACTCATTACATGCCATTGCATCGGTTCAATTAGCAAACCCTGCATGGGTCTTTCTAAAGTAACGACCTTTTTTTGCGCTCCATCATCAATTAATATCTCGCATGAACCTGATATACATACCGCGAGCTGACGAAGTGCTTTATGAGCATGGAATCCTCTTGGGCGTTCCTGCTCCAGGCCATATATATAATAAACACGCTTGATGTCGAAAGGGATATTTTTATGCTGCTCAAGCGCTATCAGATGTCCACGTTCATCTCCCAGCACATTAAATTCAATCATGTTAATGAGAGACATTACTTACATACCTCAAACAAATATTGCCCATAAGAATTTTTCTTTAATGCCTCAGCCAACTTTAAAAGGCTCTCTTTAGATAGCCAGCCGTTGATGTATGCTATTTCTTCGAGACATGCAATCTTATTACCCTGCCTCTGTTCAATAGTCGCTACAAACTGACCAGCATCAAGTAAACTTTCGTAGGTTCCCGTGTCCAGCCAGGCAAATCCACGGCCGAGTAATTGAACGCGAAGTTGTTTGCGTTTGAGGTACTCTTTATTTATAGAAGTAATTTCAAGTTCGCCACGTGCTGAAGGTTTTATCTGCTTAGCGATATCTACTACCTGGTTATCGTAAAAATATAATCCGGTAACAGCATATTCAGAGCGCGGATTACTCGGCTTTTCCTCAATTGAAATAACATTTGAATTTCCATCAAATTCTACCACGCCAAACCTTTCAGCGTCCTTAACTTTATAGCCGAATACTGTCGCGCCGTTCTCTATTGAAGCCGCTTGCTGCAGCATAGGTGAAAAACCCTGTCCATAAAATATGTTATCTCCCAAGACCAGACAGACAGAATCATCACCAAGAAATTTTTCACCGATAATAAATGCCTGCGCTAAACCATCGGGGCTTGGTTGAATAGCATATTCTAAATTGATACCAAATTTTGAGCCGTCACCCAGCAATCTTTTAAAGCTGTCATTATCTTCGGGTGTAGTTATGATAAGAATATCTTTGATTTTAGCAAGCATCAGAACCGATAATGGATAGTAAATCATTGGCTTATCATAAACAGGAAGAAGCTGCTTAGATACACCCATAGTTATAGGGTAGAGCCGTGTTCCCGATCCACCTGCGAGAATTATTCCTTTCATTATTATTCATTTACCCCTAATTGCTCTAAATTATAAGTTCCGTCTAATATATGCGTCCACCAGACTCTATTATTCAAGTACCAAACAACGGTCTTACGAATGCCAGACTCAAAAGTTTCTTCAGGTTTCCACCCTAACTCTCTGGTAATTTTCGCAGAATCAATAGCATATCTTAAATCATGTCCAGGACGATCTTTGACGTAGGTGATCAAATCACGGTACAGCTTGACGCCTTTGGGTTTGACGGGCACCAGCTCTTCAATTAGATCGCATATTGTTTGAACCACTTCAATATTGGTTTTTTCATTCAATCCGCCAATATTATAGGTTTCGCCAGGTAATCCTTTTGTTACTACGGTATACAAGGCTCTGGCATGATCCTCGACAAACAGCCAATCGCGAATTTGCAGGCCGTCCCCATATACAGGGAGTGGTTTACCCTCAAGCACATTTAAAATAACCAGCGGAATCAGTTTTTCTGGAAAATGGTATGGGCCGTAGTTATTCGAGCAGTTAGTTATTATGGTAGGTAATTGATAAGTACGATGCCATGCACGAACAAGATGATCGCTTGAAGCTTTAGATGCTGAGTAGGGACTGGATGGCGCATAGGGCGTTGTTTCAGTAAAAAGATCGTTTGTCCCTGACAAGTCACCAAAAACTTCATCTGTGGAAATATGATGGAAGCGGAAGTTCACTTTTTTCGCGCTTGGTAGGGTCATCCAATATGCTCTGGCCGATTCAAGCAGATTATAAGTGCCAATAATATTGGTCTCAATAAAAGCTGCTGGTCCATCGATCGAACGGTCAACATGAGACTCTGCAGCCAGATGCATAATTGCATCTGGCTGATGCTTCAGAAAACAATTTTCCAATGCATGCCGATCGCAAATATCAATCTTTTCAAAAAAATATCTGTCGTTTCCCTGTACATCATTTAATGATACTAAATTACCTGCATAGGTTAGCTTATCGAGATTCACTACGGTATCGTTAGTGTTTTTTATTATATGTCTAATTACCGCAGATCCGATAAAACCAGCGCCACCCGTTACAAGGATAACCATGTTACGACCTCAATAAAAATGTTTTCGCATTAAAATAATCATTGCAACAAAATATAAAAAATAGTTAGCTGCAAATGCATAGCTTAAACCAACAAAACCAAATACATTTAGAAAGAAGATCGACAATCCGCTAAAGCTAATTGCAAACAGGATTTCAGTAATAATAAAGGTTTTAGTCATCGCTTTAGCAAGCATTAAATAGCTTATTAGCCATGCCGCTATTTTTATTACATCTCCAACCATTTGCCATTTAAATAGTACAAACATGGGTTTAAATTCAGGAGTAAATAACAACCACAGAGCTAAATCTCTTAACATATAAACAGCGAAGGCCAAGATACTGACAAAAGGAATTATAAGTTTATAGCCATTATATATCTCTCTTTTTAGCTCCAGCTTATCGCTTATTTCTGAAAGCCTTGGCAAATAATAAGTGGCTAGCGCTACTGTAATAACAGTAAGATAAGTCGTAGATATATATGTCATCGCCTGCCAGTAGCCCGCATATTTCCAGGACAGAGTATTCGCAATATAATCACGGACCACAATCTGCGATAAAGGCAAGCTACAGGCAGTGACCAATGCCATTAATGAATATTTAAATAAAACCTTGGCTTGCGCGGGTTGCCATTTATCTTTAAACTTTTCCAATGAGATAATATTATGATTACGCAGTTTCCATAGCAAAATGACAAAAACTATCGATTGATTTGTAACCAGAGCTACCAGCGCTCCCTCTAAATGGTACAGATAAATTAAAAGAGAAGTGAATAGTAAGCTACAAACACTTTGGGCAATGTTTATTGTTATAAACGTTTTTATTTGCTTAAGCCCATTTAAAATCGATAGTAATAATTGATTAACCGTAAATAAAAGTAAGGTAAATGCGAATATTATAAAGATAAAGTAATTATCAGTTGTGTTAAATACATAGTAAGAAATTTGCTTTGAGCTTATTAACAGCACAATGCTAACGATAGTTGTGAACGTCACCGTAAGTTTTATTGCGGTGCTCCATAACTGTTTAATACGGGCCTCTTCAGCGTTAAATTCCGCCGTATATTTCGTTACGCCAGCATTGATTCCTCCCTGCGCTACAGTCTGTATCAATGTAGATACATTCTGGAACTGGCCAATAACAGCAAGGCCGCCAGGGCCGATAAATAATGCAATGGCTTTATTTATTATCAACCCAGCAATCATTTTAACAAGCGTAGCGATAAAACTAAGTATAGATGTTCTGACTAAATTCACCTCTGTACCCTTCATTAATTTACATCAGCATGATGTGACAACTTTATTCTAATTATTAGTGGCCATAATATAATTTATGGCTTGATTTACCCTGTAAACATCCTGTGCGTAAAATTATATTTATGATTGGGCTATAAGTACTATTATTCTGAAATGAAAGTAATATCATCTTTTTTATCTGCTACAAACTCATATTGTAGAGTCCGGTCCAGTCCCTGCTGTAGAGTATACGGCGGCTTAAAGCCGGAACTATGCACTTTGGTGGCATCAAACTGAGTTGTTGCACAGAATTTCTTAACGCGAACTGAACTGATTGCGTATTTGTTACCTGTAAGCTTACTGAGTATATCGAAACAATAGCCGCCAAGCATTCCTACCGGATAGGGGATATGAACTGAGGGGATCTTTTTATTCAGGCTTTTTTCAACCTCGGCTGCCAACTCATTCATATTCAAATCAGGCTTGTCAACGTAATTATATACCTCATAGCTTTGGGTAATATTTTCCAGCTTATATTTGATAAACTCGACGATATTTCCTACATACGCCATAGACTTATAATTTTTGCCAGGACCAACCATGGCAAATTTACCGCCTGAAATTTGCTTCAGCAAATTATAAACGTTTCCTCTGTTACGCTCGCCGAAAATAACAGTAGGTCTAATAATCGTCAGCGAACGCTCTTCGGGCGACTCATTGTACCATTTACGCAGAACCTCTTCCGCTTGCCATTTACTCTTTCCATAGTGATTGAATGGATCATGCGGATGATTTTCGTTTGGATTTATTTTATTTAAACCATATATAGCAACGGAACTAGTAAAAATAATATTATTAACATTGCTTTTCTTCATTGCATCTATAACGTTTTTTGTCCCTTGAACATTAACATCATAGTATAAAGAAGTAGGACTAACATCGTCTCTATGTTCAGCCGCAAGCAGAACTACTGTTTTTTGCCCAATGAGCGCTTTATCTAAAGAGCCTTGATCGCGAACATCGCCAATTTGCGTTAAATCAGGATAAAAATGGCTCTGGTTTTTATCAAAGTTGCTTATTTCAAACTGCGAAAGAGCTGTCTCAATCAAACGTGTTCCGACAAAACCTGAAGCACCAATAAATATAACTTTATTTTCCATAATAAGACTCATTAGTTTGATTTTCATTCAAAAGATTTATATAAAATATGGAACCTTTTTTCATGGCGCTGTTATGATGCCTTATAAAATCCGCTCCGATAATCCCATAATACAAGCATAATAATTCCGTTTTTTTCCATTATGTAATTTAGTCATCGTTTACTGTTCTTGTAGATAATGAGCCGCTTAAGCTAGTCTCTACAGAGATATTCAATGCGTTATATCATATTATGCTATAAGTTAATCAGAGACTCTGCCCTATTGTAAAAAAATCTCGCTTTATATTTCTCGATTTAAACGCTCTGGCTACACATTAAAAATCATATAAATGAAGCCTTGCTCTCTCCATTGCTCGCAGGCTGATAATAAAAGAGCAAAAAGTAATCATATATAAAACTATGATCCAGAATTCAGGGATACGCATCGCGTCCAGCAAAATACCGATAGTACTCAACGATAACGCCGCCCCCGTCATTACCAATAACGCCTGCCGTCCACTAAACCCTACCCGCAGCAACACATGATGCAAATGCTCCCGGTCCGGCTTGAAGGGACTGTCCCCTCTTCTGATGCGTCCTGTCATCACGCGCAGCATATCCATCAGGGGAACGGCGATCAGCCACAGCGCGGTGACCGGGCGCATTACCGCCTCATCGCCCTGGGTTGCGATAATCAGCAGCCAGATAACGGTAAAGCCAATCAGCGTACTGCCGGCATCGCCCATAAAAACCTTAAACTTGCGCCCCCAGGGAATGCCCAGGTTCAGCAGAATATAAGGCAGGCAGGCAACCATCAGGCACAGGCACCACAGCGCCATATCATCCCGGTTACCCATCCAGAACACCACGGCCAGCGCGCCAAAGGTAACGGATGAAAGCGCACCCAGCAGGCCATCAATGCCATCGACCATATTAAAGGCGTTAATCGCGCCGACCACCGCCAGCAGCGTTACCGCATAGCCGGCGATGCCCAGTACCAGCTCGTAGCCAAACAGGATATTCCCTAATGAATAGAGATAGAGGCCGTTGTACATCATGATGCTGGCTACCAGCGCCTGTAACGCCATACGCGGCATAACAGGGAGATCCAGCTTATCGTCCAGCACACCGACGACAATAAGCATGGTGGCGCAAACCATATAGATGTTGAAGTCAGGCAGCCAGTTGGGCTGCATAAGGTAGATAATCCACAGGGAAAGATAAACCGATACCCCGCCGACCAGCGGTATATGGCCGTTATGATGTTTCCGCGCGTTAGGTTTATCTACCAGCCCTACTTTTTTAGCAATCTTGCGAGAGATAAAAAGCAGCGCCAGCGCTCCCAGAAAAACAAGCACGATTTCTTGCATGTTTGCACCAGTATTGAAATTGATCACAGTTACCTGAAAATGTCCACGCTACCGCCCCTGGCTTTAAGCAACCAGATGCTTCAGCGGTTCAGGACTCAAACAAGCATAGCCTGTGTGAGCGACACGGTAATTTTTTCTCGCTACGCTAACAAAAACAGATGTAACCGTGCGCTAATAGTTTACGATTCTCGTACTATCGCCGTACACAGACAAGTATAAAATTGCCTGTTTGACCGTTGACTTATGCGGTTAATATCCTTGCCCGCCCTGATTGCTTGTAAAGCAAGCAAAACGCTCAAAATATCAGCTCATGTCGCTGTTATCATATCGAATACGATATATCTTGTTTATTACGCCAGACGATGCGCGTTTATCCTGACAATCTGCTGCACTAATTATGCTTTCGTTTAACTATTGTTAAGCTATTGTCTGAAACAGAAAAGGCTTCTGTTGCCAGAAGCCATCGTTACTATTTACTTTGTTGCCTGCCGTAACCCTCTTTTAACAGGGGCGCTCCGACGCGCTGCGCGGCAAAAAACATTAGAGCAACTTTATCTTAACGATAACCGTTAGGGTTTTTTGACTGCCAGTTCCAGGTATCACGCATCATTTCATCGATACCGCGCGACACACGCCAGTTCAGTTCTTTATCCGCCAGCGTAGCATCGGCCCAGAATGCCGCTAAATCGCCATCGCGACGCGGTTTAATGTCATAGGGAACCGGTTTGCCGGAGGCTTTTTCAAACGCCTGCACCATCTCCATCACCGAATAGCCTTTACCGGCGCCCAGGTTATACGCCTTATAGCCCTGCAGCTGCGCCAGATGATCCAACGCTTTTAAATGGCCCTCCGCCAGATCGACCACGTGAATATAGTCACGCACGCCGGTGCCGTCTTTAGTGGAATAGTCAGCCCCAAAAATTCCGAGCTTATCAAGACGGCCAATAGCGACCTGAGCAATGTAAGGCAGCAGGTTATTGGGAATGCCGTTGGGATCTTCACCGATTTCGCCAGACTCATGGGCGCCCACCGGATTGAAATAGCGCAGCGCGATCGCGGTAAACTGGCTGTCCGCCTTAGCGTAATCCTGCATGATTTGCTCAACCATCAGCTTTGAGGTGCCGTAAGGGCTGGTAGTACCGCCGATGGGCGTGGTCTCAACGTAAGGCACCGGCGCATTGGCGCCATAAACGGTCGCGGAAGAACTAAAAATGAAATTATAGATGCCGGCGTTACGCATCTCTTCCAGCAGCACAACCGTACCCGAAACGTTATTGTCGTAGTATTCCAGCGGTTTACGGGTCGATTCGCCAACGGCTTTTAACCCGGCGAAATGGATAACGGCGCTAATAGCGTTGCTGGCAAAAATATCGCGCAGGCAGGCGCGATCGAGGATGTCGCCCTCAACAAAGGTGGCTTTCTTTCCGGCCAGTTTCTCAACGCGGTTGATCGATTCCCGCGAAGCATTACTGAGGTTGTCCATTACCACAACGTCGTCGCCGCGCTGCAACAGCGCCAACACCGTATGAGAGCCGATGTATCCCGCTCCGCCCGTTACCAAAATAGCCATGTGAACTCCTTTAATGCCGCGCACAGGCGCGGCGTGTCATAGTGAGGAATTATTTCGCCAATAATTGCTTAATGGTCTCGCGGAAGGCCGCGCCCTGCTGATTGCTACGCAGGCCATAGCTGACAAAAGCCTGCATATATCCCAGCTTACGACCGCAGTCGAAGCTATTACCGGTCATCAGGCAGGCATCAACCGGCTTTTTCTGGCTCAGGCTGGCAATAGCATCCGTCAGCTGAATACGGCCCCAGGCGCCCGGTTCGGTTTTTTCAAGCTCAGCCCAAATATCAGCCGACAGAACGTAACGTCCTACGGCGGCCAGATCGGAATGTAGCGTTTCAGGATGCTCAGGCTTTTCAACGAAACCGGTAATAGCGCTGACGCTGCCTTCATTCTCCAGCGGCTCTTGCGTCGAGATCACTGAATATTCTGACAGATCGGCACCAGACATATGTTTCGCCAGCACCTGGCTGCGTCCGGTATCTTCAAAGCGTGCGACCATCGCGGCGAGATTATAACGCAGGTGGTCAGCGGTAGAATCATCCATAATAATATCGGGCAGTACAACGACAAAAGGATTGTCGCCGATCATCGGACGGGCGCACAGTACCGAGTGGCCAAGCCCCAGCGGTTGCGCCTGACGTACGTTCATGATAGTCACGCCCGGCGGGCAAATTGACTGTACTTCACTGAGCAGCTGTCGCTTCACTCGCTGTTCCAGCAGCGCTTCAAGCTCATAGGTGGTATCAAAATGGTTTTCCACCGCGTTCTTTGACGCATGCGTGACCAGAACGATTTCCTTGATACCCGACCTGACGACTTCATCAACAATGTATTGAATCATCGGCTTATCTACGATAGGCAGCATCTCTTTAGGAATGGCTTTTGTAGCAGGGAGCATATGCATACCGAGACCCGCAACGGGGATAACTGCTTTAAGCTTGGTCATATTTTTTCCATATAATGATGTGAAGACATTCAGCGATTATGCAATAAAGAGGCAATCATTAAGTATAATCTTAATCTGAAAATTTTCATTAGCATAGCGTTAAAGAAACCAACAATTAAGCAGCACGCCGTTATGGCGTTGAATAAATCAAACACCGTCGGAAAGTTCCTGAGCTGCAATAAATCCTCAACGGCCTAATCAACTTATTTTATTACGGCAAGCATTATTCGCTGAGATTAATCCGATAAAAATCAGGCGACTGATCGCAAGTGTAAAAAAGCGTTTTCTTTTATCTGATTTTAAATATTACGTCTTCCAATTGTCTGGCTTAGATGAATAATGAAACCTGGCGTTATCATTCTAAAAAGGGTCAGAGATGAGCATTAATGAAAAAGCCAGTGAAGAACGTATCCACTCGCGACGTAAGGCGTTAACCAAAATATTGGCCTCCGCCGCCGCCATAGGCACGCTCGGTAGCCTGACGCGCGCCAATGCGGCCCCTGTATCCGCCCCGCCGCCAGCGCCGGACAGCGCCTCCGGTAAGATCAATGGCGCGCCGGGTATCATTCTCGATCACGCCTCTACCTCCTGGGCTAAAATTCGTAATGATATTCATCGCGGTAATGGCCCGGTCGATAATTACGCCGCCTTTCAACAGCTGGTGGCAGATAAAAAATACCTGACTATTGATACGCCGGTCAGTATAAATAAATCCATTGAGCTCACGGTAAAAAACCAAATTATTGAAGGCCGGGGGAACGGCATAATTACCCCATTAGGCAATATGGGTAATGAATTTCTACTGGAGCTGAAAGCTGACGCGACGCAAATTCACGGCATGGTATTAGATAATCCGATGCTATTAAAAAGCGAAACCGGCGGACGTCAGGGCGGAATTATGATTTCCGCTAACTATTGCGAAGTTTCTAACTGCTATTTTTACCGCATGTTGCAGTCGGTTATTGCCCCGGCCGGCTTTGGCGCTTACGGTACTAAAATTACCAATAACTGGTTTTTAGAGTGTCTGGGTGCCGGAACCGGCATGCGCGACCTGCATTCCAAACTGGGCGAGGATCGGGGCGATGCGGTAACTATCTGGGGCTCCGGCACGATTATGACCGGCAACCATGCTTACTGTAAGGCTGGCGAAGATGCCCGCCTGGCGTTTCATGCGGAAGGCCTGCCCGGCGCACGTAAGCATCTGCGCGATTTCGATCATAAAGACATTATCATGGCGAATAATATGGCGAAGGGCAGCTTCCGTCGTCACTTCGCGATGGAAAATATTAATGGCGGCGTCTCGATCGGGAATATTTCAATGGGCGGCGCGACCTGGTGGGGCGAAGCTTATATTCAATGTAAAAATATCAACGTTAAAAATACCATCCGTTACAGCAACAGCCCGGATATTCTGAACGGCAACGCCTGGCGGCCCATCAAAGCGGCCATTGCCGTGGTCAATTTTAACGAAGGCGTTAATATCGACAGCACCGTGCTGATTGCCAAAGGCACCAAAGCCTACGGCTTCGCCATTGCCACCCAAACCGGCGATCATGACGTGACGCTGTCGGGCAGCATGATTAATGAAGGCGCACGCACCAATACCGCGCTGTTACTTAACCAGCCGAAGAGCTTCCGTATTAATAACCTCGATACCCAGGGATTTTCGCGGGCGGCGCAAATCACCACCAATAAGAATGTCACTATTATCAGCAATAACTGCTATCACCAGCTCAACGGCACAGGGAAAGGCATGGAAGTGGTGAAAGGCTCAGGCGGAACCATTGCGATAAATGGCGATACCTATAACGGTGCGACGACCGCCTTTAAACTGCCTAACGTGGATAATCTTAGTATTCAGAATACGCGCGTCAGCGAGGCGGAGCGCTTTGCCGAGCTGAGCGGGATTAAGCAGTCGCTGCTGGTGACCAATAATATGGCTACTGCGGATCGGTCAATGCCGCTGGTTTACAGTAACGGTAGCGCGCCGGATATTAGCTGGTGCGTAGAGGGAAATATCGGTATCCGCAGCAACTTCTCTTATACCAGCGCGCAGCTCTCCGCGATTAACTCGGCCCTGAATCAGCGCAGTAAACATGCCGGTAAAAACGTCAGCGTCGATAACAATGCGGTATACGTCGCGCTTGGCAACGCGCCTGAATCCCCGTGGTTAAATTTAGCCACGCAAAAAGTGGTGAAGCCAGCCTAAAAAAAGCCTCAGCGATGTTGGCTGAGGCTTGTCGTTTAGCTTAGCGGCGCGATAAGGCTTTCGCGCATGCGCGGGTCAAGAGGCGCGGATTTTTAACCGCTTTAAGGCAAAGTTAAATACTCGCCAGGCAAAGTAGTTGTTTTCCGCCAGCGTGATGTCCAGATTGCGGTAGCGTGAGATGAACGCTTCCAGCTCTTGCTGTGATTTCGCGCTGAACTTCACCTCGGAACCCTTCGCCACGCCAATAACGTTCAGGATGTTTTTAACGATCCGCGCACGCAGGTTCTTCCCGCTCTCCTTTTCAGCGGTGTGCTGCATTAATCCTTCCAGAGCATCGCAGGCCCGGAGATAGCCAATGGCGTTTTTCTCTGAGCGCGAGCTTTGCATAATAGAACCAATACGAATACGTCGCTGAAAGTAAACGCTGTCCGTCACGCAGGTTTTACCCGCCACAAAAAACAGGCGCGGCGTAAACTCTTCGTCCTCATGAATAATCGGCAGGAAAAAGAGCTGGTGCTGCGTCTGTAATTTACGCGCAAAAATATAGAGCCACGCGTTGGGAATAAAGGCGTTGGTTTCCGACAGGGTATTAAAAGCCTGTTCACCGCTGGAAAAAACGCGCTCCATGCGGCGGCGATAGGAGATCAGCCGCACCTGCTGCGACTGCTCTCCCCCTTTACTTTTTGCTATCGGATCTGCAAACGACTCCGCAGAGAAAGCAAAGATACTCATATCGGGATGCTGCTCCAGCGTTTCATAAAACCGCTCGATCAGCCCATCAACGGAAACGTCATCCGAGTCAAAGTAATAGATGTAATCACCGGTAGCGGCACGCGTGCCGGTATTGCGTGCCTCACCCAGCCCGCCGTTGGCGGTATGAATAATCTTTACCAGCGGATGCGAGCCATACAGGGTCTCTACCAGGTCGCCGGAGCCATCCGTCGATCCGTCATCGACAATAATGACTTCCCAGGGCTGTACAGACTGCGTAAGAATTGAATCAACAGCTTCCTGAACATAATCCAGTACGTTATAAACAGGAATAATGATGGAAAGTTTAGGAATCGTTGGCTCTTCAATCATAAAGTAATCAACTCACAGTCAGGGACATCTTTTGTCCAGGAAGCGTAGTAGCCTGAATTCTTACCGTAGGAGTTGTCCAGCAGTTTGGTCTTCACCCCCAGCAGGCAGCATAAAATATGCCCGTGCATCCGTGAGGTCACTACCGTATCGTGCGCCATAAAGTAAGAGTTAACGCGATTAACCAGCGTGTCGGTATAGTCGCTCCACTTCTGCGGCGTATTAAACAGGCGCGTATTCAGCGTGCGGTTTACCCGCTCAAAGTTGAGGTAAACGCGGGTGCGGGAACGATCTTGCTCGGTGCAAATATCTTCCCAGTCTTCATAGCCTTCCGGCCCAGGCATACCCGGCAGGCCGTCTACCTTCGTCTCTTCAATATCTTTACGAATCATCCACAGCGTTTCACGCTGGATATGATTAGCAGACTGTTTCGGGAAGACGTTCCACAAAGCGTGGGCCATATCCGGGCACAGACGTACATCTTTGCAAAAGTGCTCTTCAAGAATTTTCTTGCTGCGCTCATCGCGGCAGAAAATCGTCAGGTTCTTATGCTGACGAATAATCTGGGCCGACTGCAGCATTTTAGACTGGTCTTTAAAATGGACCGTCTGCGGCATATAGACAATTTTATGATGCGGAAAACGCTCCACGACCGCTTCGCGCAGGCGCTGGTGATGACCGTACAAATCGCCAAAGTTACCGCCGCCGTGCATCAGCAGGATCACATCTTTTGGCAGATTACGGTTTTCTGATAACCATTTCATACTGGTCTTATCGGTACGTCGTGCCAGCACCTGATATTTACGCTCTTTAAAGAACTGCTCTGTACCCTTATAAATTAACAGGTCTCCGACATTAAGATGCAGAGGTATATCGAGATAAACAACCTTGCTGCCGGGAGGAACAACGGCATCAATAACTGACAGGGTGTTTTTAAGTTTATCCATATGGTGCATGATTAGTTTTCCGCTCTTAAGATTCGACGAAGTTTTGGGTTTTTAAACAGATGATTTTTCATTTCTAAAATTAGTGGATCGCGGCTGATTAATATCGCTATCAGGAAAACCAGCCCTCCCGAAATAATCTGGGCGGACAAGAGTACTGGAAGCGCAACCGAAGTCGAGAAGAAGAATCCGATAATATATGACACCGCTAACGTCGGCAGCGCCATGCGGAACGGCATCCAGATACTGTACAAATATTGCTTATAACTTGAGCCTAAAACCGGACGAATCAGGATAAAGTAACTCAGCCAGGTATTAAGTACCTGCACCGCTAAAAATCCCAGCGAGGCGCCAAAGCCGCCGCCCATTTTTGCCCCGAACCAAATAGCCGGAATAAATAAAAACAACTTCACCACGTTAAACTTAAAGCTAATATCAACGCGTGCTTTCGCCATCAATAGCGAACCGATCGGATTACCAATCGAACGCAGCAGACCGACAACGCACAATACCTGCAGAATCGGGGTAATGAAGCGCCATTTTTCACCGAACATAAACAGCACAAAGTTTTCCGCCACCACCAACAGCCCTAACAGCGCAGGAAAGTTAAGCAGCCCAACCAGAGAGAGTAATTTATAGAAGTTTTCCCGCAGCTTTTGCTGATCGTCCTGGATTTTTGCAAAAGCAGGAAACAGCACGCGAGTAATAATGGGGTTCAGTTTGGTCGGCGGCATCACCGCAACGTTATACGCCAGGTTGTAACCGCCGGTGATTGCCGCCCCCAGCGTACGTGACAATACCGCCGTCGCCACGTTGGAGTTCAGCTGGTTAACCAGGCTATCCGCGGTGAGATAAGCACCAAACTTCAGGTTGGATTTAATGGTACGAAAGGAGAAATGAAAGCGTGGCTTATAGGTTTTACGCCCGTACCAGGAAAACATCACGGTGCGTACCGTTACCATCGCCAGATAACCCCAGATAGCGGTTATCGCCTGAGGTTTAATCCACGCGGCGACCATGGTAACGATAAAGCCAATGGTAACGGCCAGCGTTTCGGTTAAACCAATTTTTGGGAATTCCAGTTCTTTCTGCAGCAGCGCACGGAACTGCTGTCCGTGGGGAATAATCAGAAAGGCGATGGATAATACCTGGATCAGCAGCTTAAGATCCGGCTGTTTTAACCAGCCGCTGATCAAGCCGCTGCAGCTAAACACCACCGCAAACACCGTCAGACCAATAAAAATATTGATCCAGTAGAGCGTTGAAAGTTCAGCTTCAGAAATTTCCTTGCGCTGGATAATCGAATTCGACAAACCGAAGTCGGAAAGCGTATCCGCCAGCAAAATAACGACCATGGCGATAGTGAGCAAACCGAACTGATGGGTATCGATTAGCCTCGCCAACAGCGTCATTTGCAGGAAGCCAATGCCAATGGTCGACAGCGTCGACAAGGCAGACCATTTGGCCCCTTTTACCGTTTTTTCTTTTAAGCTCATAATCCACGTCTAAGCAGGAGTGAAGTCCGCTTTCACTATGATAAGACTACAAACCGCACCCCGAACGGGATGCGGTTCCTATCAGGCTGCTCTCTTATCCGCCACGCTTAGTAAGCGGTTTTGCTGATAAAGCCTTTAAAGAGAGTCAGAAAAATAATGCGCATATCAAGCCACACGCTCCAGTCACGGATATATTGCAGATCGAACTCAACGCGTTTTTCCATTTTTTCCAGCGTATCGGTTTCACCACGCCAGCCATTAATTTGTGCCCAGCCGGTAATGCCCGGTTTCACCTTATGGCGCAGCATATAGCCCTGAATAATAGAGCGGTACTGTTCGTTATGCGCAACGGCATGCGGACGCGGCCCGACGATGGACATATCGCCTTTCAATACGTTGATAAACTGTGGCAGCTCATCAAGCGAGGTTGAGCGCAAAATACGGCCAATCGGTGTAATACGCGCATCGCCTTTGGTCGCCTGCGTAACCGTAGCGCCGTTCTCCATCACTGACATAGAGCGGAACTTCCACACTTTAATCGGCTTACCGTCCATGCCGTAACGGACCTGGCGGAAAATAACCGGACCCGGCGAGGTGAATTTCACCAGCGCGGCAATGGTCAACAGCGCAGGAGAAATAAATAGCAGGATGCAGGATGAAACCACAATATCTTCGATACGTTTCAGCACCATATTGATGCCATTCATCGGCGTTTCAAACAGCGGCACCACCGGTACGCCGTTAATTTCTTCCGTACGCGACTGCAGAATATTAAAGGTGAAAATATCAGGGATAAGCATTACCGAACAGGTGGTATCAGAAAGTTTACCCACCAGGTCGCGAATCGCCGTTTCTTCCGACATTGCCATCGCGATGTAAATTTTATCCAGCTTCCCTTCACGGGCATCAACCAACAGCTGCTCCAGATTACCGCAGTAGTTAATATTGCCGGCATTACTACGAGATTCATTAGCAACGTCAGAATAAAGCCCGACAACGTTCATACCCATCCAGGGAGCGTTAATGAAACTATTAGCAAGGGAAACGCCAATGGGCATATTTCCGACAATGGCGATATTGCGCGTATTGTATCCCAGCTTGCGGATAATACGGGCGAAGTAACGAATCGCCAGGCGGCAGGCAATAAACCCAATCGCCACAATGCCAAACCACAACAGATACGCTTTGAAGTTGAGGTCCAGATCGCTGGTAAAAGACATCACGCCAGCGGTAATTAAAATACTCAGGGCCCAGTTTTGCAGAATAAGCTGTAGCTCGTGGGCGAAACTCACGCCGCGCCATGAGCGATAAAACTCAGTAATACCGCCAATCATCTGGAATAATACCAGAGCGGTAAGTGAAAGTAGCCACCAGGATGATGAAATAGGCTGGGATTCAATGCGCGCTAAAATATACAGCCCCGTGAACATCACAAAAATGTCAGAGAAACGCTGTATTATGGAAATAATCGACGCGTTAGTACGGGTACGAAATCCACTCGCCGTCATCATTTTATTATCATCCCTGCCTAATTCATGCATGATTGAAGACATGTCTTAGACCTCGCTGTAGTTAATTGGTGTTCAACGTTTCAGTATGTCGGCATATAAACCATGCGTTTTGGCTATCATAGCCTGCGAAGTAAAATTATTGGTAAATAATTGATTTCCTTTTCGCCCCTTTTCACTCAAATCAGATTTATCCAGGCGGTTTAAAACAGAAAGTAAGGAATCAGCGTCTCCGTTTTTAAACAGGTAGCCCGTTTCATTATTAATAACGACTTCCGGCAGAGAGGTGGCATCACTGGCAATAATGGGTACTGAATAACTCATTGCCTCCAGCGGCACCATGGCGAACCCTTCCCAGCGGCTGGGAATGACCAGTACATCCGCGGCGATAAAATAAGGTTCCATCTGGCTTGCCTTAAGCCATCCGGTATATTCCGCTTCCGGCAGCTTTTCAATTTTTTCGGCGCTGTGCACGCTGTCGCCAATCAGCGTCAAATGAATATTAGGATTTTGATTACGCTTCATGGCATTAAGTAAAATATCGTAGCCTTTCTGGTAATCGAAACGCCCAACGAACAGCACGTTAATGCGCGGGTCATTTAGCGTTTCCGCCTTAACGATATGCCGCTCTGCGACGCCGTTATGAATAACCACCAGTTTATCAGCGCGAATGCCGTGCGCCTTTGCCTGGTCAGCTTCATACTGGCTGACGCAAATAATGGCGTCAGTCATCGGCAGCAGCGCTTTTTCGATAAACGAATAGATCTTTTTCTTGCCGTTGCTGGTCTGCATCAGGAAGCTAAATGCATGCGGACAGTAGACCACTTTCGGACGCACAACGGGCCAAAGCAACAGCAAACAGGCACGGCCAATAACGCCGGCAAACGAACTATGAAGATGCACCACGTCAGGCTTGAATTTAAGTACCGTGCGGCAAAAAGCAGCGGTAAACGAGAATAGCGCACCGACCGACCTGCCCTTACGCTGCCATTTCACCACGTTTTCTGCGCGTGCCGTATCCAGTTCTCCCGCCTGATCCGCCGGGATCAGGCACTGGATTTGATAACTGCCCTTATCATCCTGTTGTGCCGCGACGAGTTGCTTTAAAACTGTGGCAACGCCACCTTTTATTGTCTCAGCAGCATGGAGGATTTTCATTTATTCTTCCTTTTTGAATTTCCCGAAACTTAAATAAACGTAAAACATTAACGGATAAAACGGCGACAGGTGACGCAAATAGCTGCCATAGTCAGGCTCAAACAGGCTTTGAATCACCGTATATGAGATAATGGCCAGCGAAAATAACACCACCAACGGATAAGTTCTGTCCTGCAAGGCGGCATTCAGCGTCTGCCATATTTTTTTGTACATCAGAATAATAAACGCCGAAATAACCACATAATAAGGCGACAGCATTAAAATCAGCGGAAACGGGAAAAAGAACGTTACCCACGTCAGGCTGACGTTTAACCACCCAAATAACGGGTTACCCGCCGGGAACCAGGGTCGAATTAGCGTATTGCTGCCGTCGCCCTGGCTGTCCAGTCGGTGTTCATTTACCTCATTACGAAAGTTATCTACGTCGATGCCTAAGCCATACTGGAAGCCAAACGCCAGCACCAGCAGCGAAAGCAGACACAGGATAAATATCCATTTTCCTTTGTGAACATAGCGCGACATTAACAGCAGGCCATAAAATTCCAGCAGAAACAGGAACCAGTATGTCCTGAAGTAATAGGCGTAGAATATGGCAAAGCAGGTCCATATTAATAGCCCGGCAGTACGATTCGCAAAGGTGATGAGCAACGGCATCATCATCAAAAATACGATAAAATCTTTACTCTGCCACGTCAGGTTAATCATTGAAGAAAAGCAGAAAAACAAAAAAACGCCGATATCGAAAATATTCATCGAACCGCCGCGTACCCTGATGAAGATAAAAACAAAGGTACTGATGATAATAACGGCTGAAATCAACGCAAATACGATCGAGCTTTGTTCAAATCCTAACAGTTTATAAAAGTAAGCTGTGCTGCCGTAAGAGTTTCCAGGGCCGAAGCTGTAGGTAAACTTCATAAAGCTAAAGATGGTGATCTGATCCGAGAAAAAGTACGGCTTCATTACTGACTCTTTGACTAATGCCACCGCCATCATCAGCAGCATCATAAATAAGAACAGCATAAAGGTCATATGCGGATCGAAATAGAGATAGCGATTCTTCCTTATGCCTACCTTCATGGATAAAAATTTCATTATATTTTCGCCATTCCAATTGCTGTTTTAAATCACTTCCCCGGAACAATACGTTTCGCGGTAATAGTGGCTAACTTTTTAAACCTTTCGTTCATCATCGCCATAAAATGGCTGAATTTAATTTTTCTCGACAGCAGCAATTTCAAATAGATAGCAATGCCTTTCGATTTTTCATTAGAGAGCAAATAGCTATCGGCGATAATCTTTGCGTAAAACCCGAACCAGATATAGCTGGGTACGCGCTTTTTAATGCTTTCCAGCCAGATTAACGATTTATCGCGCTTGCCGTCGGAAGAGATACGCGCGGTAGAGTCAGAATCGTCATAAATTGTCAGCGGCAGATCGAGATAATAAAAGCTTGCCCCTCTCTCCTGCAGGCGCAGGGCAAAATCCCAGTCCTGATGTTTGCGCAGCGCAGAGTCAAACTGGGTTTGTTTGGCAATCGCGGCGTCCAGCAGTAGCGTACTGGTCTGAAAATCGTTGCCCAGCAGCAGGAATTCCATAATTGAGGCATATTTTTTGAGGTCTTTATTACGCCGCAGGTGCATCCCCTCAGGACGCTTATTATATTTAGCCGTCATACAAACGCGGCTTTTACCCGGCTGCTGACGTAAATATGCCAGCTGTTTTTCCAGCTTTTCCGGCACCCATTCGTCATCGGAATCGAGCAAGGCGATAAATTCGCCGCTGCTGCGCTCAATGCCTTCGTTACGCGGACGCGTGCCGCTGCTGTTTTGCGCCAGCTGGATAAACTGTACGCGTTCATCCTTAACGCCCGCCATCACCTCAGCGGTATTATCCGTGGAAGCATCATCCACCACGAACACTTCAATATGACGCCAGGTTTGATTTAAAACGCTGTTTAGGGTTTTTAAAATGATGTCGGCACGATTATAGGTAGGAATAACGACGCTGATTAAAGGCGTAGACTCAGTCATAACATCAGTCTCAATGGATTCGTTTTAAAAACCTTAAAAGGCCAGCCGCGAACGGCTGGCACTCTCGTTTTTACGGCTTGGTTGATTCGTAGCTATAGTGGTAATAGCCGTAGCCGTAGGCGCTGGCGGCCTTTTTGACGACCAGGTTCAGAATGGCGCCTTTAATTTCAATACCGTTCTGCTCAAAGCGACGTACGCTGACTTCGATCTCTTTCACCGTCGATTTTTCAAACCCTGCCACCACCATATTGGTGCCGGCCTGCATGCCGATAATGGCCGCATCGGTCACCGCCAGAATCGGCGGCGTATCGATAACGACAATATCGTACTGTTTCTGCACGTTGGCCATCAGGTCGATGAATTTCTGGCTCATCAGCAGCTCAGACGGGTTAGGCGGCAGCTGACCGCGCGGAATAAAGTCGAGTCCGCTGACGTTAGTCGGACGAATCGCCTGCTCCAGCGTCGCCTGATTTGACAGCAGGTCAGACAGGCCGTGACGGTTATCGGTATTAAACAGCTCGTGGGAATAGCCTTTACGCATATCGCCATCGATAAACAGCACGCGCTGGCCTGACTGCGCGACGACTGCGGCCAGGTTGGTACTGATAAAGGTTTTACCAATATCCGGGCTGCTGCCGGAAATCATGACAATATTGTTAGCCGCATCCAGCATCGCGAAGTGCATGGTGGTGCGCAGGCTGCGTACCGCCTCAATCGCCAGGTCAGCAGGATTCGCCAGCGCCAGCAGTTCGCCGCCGCGCAGCGCTTTTTTGCTGCCCTTATCTTTGCTCAGCAGCGCCAGCTTACGGTCACGCTGCTGCTGCCATTCGGAGATCGGAATGCTGGCATAAACGTTGATACCGCTGTTTTCCAGCTGTTCCGGGCTTTCGATGCCGCGAATCAGAATGGTTTTCATCAGCACGTAAATGGTGGAAACCAGCAGGCCCAGCACCAGAGAAACGGCGATGATAATGGCAGAGCGCGGAGCGATCGGCTTATTCAGCACCAGCGCCGAGTCAACGATGCGCACGTTACCTACGGTACTGGCTTTGTTAATGCTCAGCTCTTGCTGTTTATTCAGCAGCTGCATGAACACCGCCTGGCCTGCATCAACATCACGCGTCAGACGAATGATCTCCTGCTGAGTGCGCGGCAGTACTGAAACTTTGCTCTCAAGCGATTTTTTCTCATCCACCAGCGTTTTACGCTTTTCTAACAGCGTACGATAGGCCGGGTGCTCTTTGGTATAAAGCTTGGAGATTTCCGCTTCACGGAAGGTCAGTTCGTTCAGCTGGTTATCCACGTTAACCATGGTATCCAGCATCGACTTGGCTTCCAGCGTCAGATCCACCGAATCGTTTTGCTGGCGGAACGCGTTCAGCTTGTTCTCAGCGTCATCCAGTTTCTGGCGCACTTCCGGCAGCTGACGGTCGATGAAATCGAGGCTCTTTTGCGCTTCCTCAGATTTACGCTCGACGTTTTGCAGCAGGTAGTTTTCCGTAATGGCGCGCAGGGTGTCCTGCGTCAGCTGCGGATCGGAACCGTTCAGGGTTAACGCCAGCACGCCGGTATCTTTACCCTGATCGACCACGCTCAGACGGCCAACCAAATCATTGTAGGTCGGCAGGTAGCCATTTTTCTGGATGATAAAGCTGTCGCCAGCGGCGGCATTGGTGTCAGAGACCAGGATTTTGACCTTGCCCTGCCCTACATACTGCCCTACTTTGCCTTTCACCAGTTCGCCGTCGTCACTGGAAAGGGTAAAGGTGTTGTTGTCACCGATAACCAGCTCCAGCTGTGCGCCGATCAGTTCAGGCGGCAGCTCCAGACGAGAAACCGCGAGCTTTTTATCGTCGTTGCCCATCAGGCGCGCCCAGCCAGCACCAACGATCGGCAGATATTTCGGCGCGACGGTAGTTTGCAGATTAAGATCTTCGATGGTTTTACCCAGCACCATCCTGGACATAATCAGTCCAATCTGCGCATCTGAAGCGGGTTTGGTATCCGGCATCAGATTCGAGAGCTGAGTCATGACCAGGCTACCCTGATTCTGTTCAACCTGTACCAGCGCATCGGCCCGATAAATCGGCGTTGCCAGAATGGAATAAATAACACCTATTACTGCGAATAGCGCGGTTACGCCAATAATGAGCCAGCGATGATCGATAATTGAACCGTATAAACGGGCTACATCGATTTCATCTTTGGCATCTGCAATTTTCTGCGAGCTATCTGATTTTTTATTGACCATTATTATGCCTGATTATCGATTTAATGCGTGGGCCCATTTCTGAGCGGCGTCATCCAATAAAAGGTATACAGATTCAAAAGCCTCTATACTTTTTCGATATGGATCCGGGATTTCACGACCGTTGCACCAATGACCAAACAGCATGGTTTTGCCGCGAACTTCCGGGGCGATATTGCTGATGTCATTGATATGCTGTTTTTCCATCACCAGGATCAGATCGTTTTCTCTGCACATGGCTGAAGTGATTTTGCGTGCACG
Source organism: Mixta theicola (assembly GCF_002895925.1). Classification (GTDB taxonomy): domain Bacteria; phylum Pseudomonadota; class Gammaproteobacteria; order Enterobacterales; family Enterobacteriaceae; genus Mixta; species Mixta theicola. The sequence continues at coordinate 50,353 of NZ_NWUO01000005.1, forward strand.
GTGCCCCTCCAGCGAGAGGTTATATTGCTCTGCGACTTTGATGGCGTTTTCATCTGCCGGATAGTTCACCAGAGCGCCTAACCCTGCCGATTCAACTTTCACATCCGGGCAATAGCGTTTTAATAACCGCTCGCTGGTTGGCGAACGGCAGATATTGCCCACGCAGACGATGAGAATTGAATTAAACATATTCATCACCAGGTTTTAATATCTTTCGTTGAGTCGATGCCGTAACGAATGCTGTTGATGGTAGGCACCAGCTGATTAATCACGCGGTTCCAGCGGGTAAGCGGCGTTGCGGTGACGTAGACAATGTCATACGGCTGCAGCTGGAATTCCGTACCCAGCACCATCGCGGTCGCATCAGAGGTATTCAGCTGATAGACATTGGCGATCTTGCCGCCCTGCTCGCGGTTCGGACGAATAACGAACACGCCGGTCGCATTGGACACTTCCTGATTCAGACCTTCCGCATTGCCTAACGCTTCCGTCAGGGTCATGCCGCTGCGATCCATTTTCAGGGTCTGCTGGCGGGTCACTTCGCCCATCACAAACACTTTCAGATCGTCATTACGCGGCACGTACAGAATATCGCCCGGATAGAGCAGCCGGTTTTGCGTCAGGTCGCCGTTTTGCATCAGCGCCTGCAGAGAAATACGCTGCTCACGGCCATTATGGGTGAGGATAACGTTACGCCAGTCGGCATCTGCGGCCATCCCGCCTGCGGTATTGATGGCATCCAGCACGGTCAACGGAATGTTGGTGATTTCCTGTTTACCGGATGTACCGACTTCCCCGGTGACGTAAACCTTTTGCGACCGGAAGGCGGCGATATTGACATCTACCTGCGGGCTTTCGATGTAGCTGGCCAGGCGGCTTTGCATTTCGCTGCGCACCTGCTGGATGGTTTTCCCGGCTACTTTCACCTTACCGATATAAGGATAATAAATGGTGCCGTCTGAATGCACCCAGTTGCCGGTATCGCTGGCGCTGCGGTACTGACCGGCAGGGGTGGTCAGCTCCGGGTGATCCCAAACGGTTACGCTCAGCACATCGCCAACGCCGATACGGTACTCATAGTTAGCGACTTCCTGATCGAGCAGCGGATTCGGCTGCGCGACGATCGGTTTACGGCGCAGCTGCTCTATCAGCATCGGGGTAAGAGGAAAGACATTGACCATTTTATCGAGGTCATAATCCGCATCCTGCTGCTTAATGACATCTTTACCGCTGGTGGAAACATTTTGCCCTGGGACTACAGTACAGCCACTGATAAGTGAGATTGACACCAGTAACGGAGCCAACTTTAGTTTCGTTTTCATCATTGAATTATCATCGCTATTGCTGATTTATTGTCTAAAGCGGTGTGTCTCGCCGCAAAAAAAAGTTCATGAATAAACGTCAATTCACGACCAATCTGCCCTAACTATTGCTGTTCCGTCATGAGATGTTTGCCCCTCGTTTTATGCATAAATGTCCCTGCTGCGAAAGCCGCTCCGTCAACGCCCGGTAAAAACAGACGCGGCCCGCCGTCCTGCAGTTCGATCATTAATGGCCAGCGTGCTGACCGTATCGGTATTAATTTTTCCTGAGTTCCCGGCAATAAGGCCTGAATCAGGTTTTAAGATGGCATACGCTATTCTGTCGTATTTAATTAGCATTAGTCTTAAAACAACAGAAATTTATAAATTACTCTTGACGTCTCTATTTGAAACTGTTCGTCAGAGTTTAAGCACGCTACCGCCCCTGGCTTTCAGCTACCAATGCTGTTAAATCAGAAACAGTGCTATTTGAGGCGCAGAGATCGGTTAGCTTTTATAGGGTACATAAAGCCAGAGACAGCTCTTTTATCTGAACGCAGCAGAAGGAACCGCATCAATTATCTCGGTCCGATCACATAAGTTATGGCTAGATTTTTATACTATTGACTGGTTGTGACAAGCACAGGAAAGCAGATCCAGAGCACTTTCAGAATAAGACTAAAGAATATAAAAAATAATCGTTTTATTTCAAGCAGTTAAGCCATAAGAGACTTTCTTTCTTTTCCAGATAATTCCGGCTTGATAATAACTTCTATTCCGTGAAGCAAACAAATAACGTTTATTTCTGCAGCAAATGTTAATAAGCGCTCCTCCCCTCCGGCCAGCAAAATTCCAATAAGATCGCGCGCTAATATATGCATAATCGGCGTGAAATAAGGCCCGCACTTTTTTTATTTAGGATTTATCTCAGGTAGCATTGCGTTTTCATTATTCAGATCCCATCATCTTTCAGGTAAATAAACCATAAAAGGTGAAAACAGGGTATGGAATGGATCGCAGATCCGTCAATCTGGGCCGGGCTGGTTACGTTAATTGTGCTTGAGCTGGTACTGGGTATCGATAATTTGATCTTTATTGCCATTCTGGCGGAAAAGCTGCCTGCCGCGCAGCGCGATCGCGCCAGAGTGACCGGCCTGCTGCTGGCGCTGCTTATGCGTGTGGTGCTGCTGGCCTCGATTGCATGGTTAGCCGGGCTTACGCGACCGCTGTTTACGCTATTCGCTCACGCCTTCAGCGCCCGCGATCTGATTATGCTGATCGGCGGACTATTTCTGCTGTTTAAGGCCACGATGGAGCTAAACGAGCGGCTGGAAGGCCGCGACAGCGATGATAAGCCGCAGAAGCACGGCGCGCGTTTCTGGCCGGTGGTGGCACAAATCGTAGTGCTGGACGCGGTTTTCTCGCTGGATGCGGTGATTACCGCCGTCGGGATGGTGGATCACCTGCTGGTGATGATGGCGGCGGTGGCTATCGCTATCTGCCTGATGATCCTGGCCAGCAAGCCGTTAACCCGCTTTATTAACGGCCATCCAACGATTGTGATCCTCTGCCTGAGCTTCCTGCTGATGATCGGCTTTAGCCTGATTGCTGAAGGGTTCGGCTTCCATATTCCTAAAGGCTATCTGTATGCGGCCATTGGCTTCTCTATCTTAATTGAGTTCCTTAATCAGCTATCGCAGTTTAATCGTCGGCGTTTTCTCTCATCGACGATACCGCTGCGCAAACGTACCGCCGAGGCGGTGCTGCATCTGCTGCGCGGCCAGCACGCGGAGGCGGAGCTGGATGCGGAAACCTCCTCGCTGGTGGGGGACGCCGGTGAACAGGATGCAGTATTTAATAAGCAGGAACGCCAGATGGTGGTGCGGGTAATGGGTATGGCGCAACGCAGCGTCAGCAGCATTATGACCTCCCGCCACGATATTGATCATATTGACCTGAGCGACAGCCCGGCAGAAATAATGGCGCAGCTGGACCGCAACCAGCACACCAGACTGTTAATTACCGAAAACGGTAGCGAGCCGCTTGGCGTGGTGCATATCATCGATCTTTTGCATCAGTCTTTGCATCATAACTCTCTCGATCTGCGCGCCTTAATCCGTCAGCCGCTTATTTTCCCGGAACAGCTTACGCTGCTGCTGGCGCTGGAACAGTTCCGCAGCGCCCGCACCCATTTCGCGTTTGTGGTGGATGAGTTTGGTTCAGTGGAAGGCGTGGTTACCCTGAGTGACGTAATGGAAACCATCGCCGGTAATTTACCGAATGAAAGCAAGGAGCTGGACGCGCGTTATGATATTCGTCAGAAAGAGGACGGCAGCTGGATAGCCAACGGGCATATGCCGCTGGAGGATCTGGTGATGTATATCGAACTGCCGCTCAATGAGAAGCGCGATTATCACACCATTGCCGGCCTGCTGATGGATCAGCTGCAGCATGTTCCCCAGGCGGGCGAAGAGCTGCAGCTCGGCGACTGGCTTATCCGCACCTTAGAAGTGGAAAGCCACCGCGTGCATAAGGTGCAGATTATCCCGCTTTATCAGCGCGAGCCGGATTACGAGACGTAAACACTACCGGCGCGGGCAGGCGCTGATTAATGCGCTTGTTTTACCGGCGCCGCAGTTTTCTGATTACGCTGCGACCAGTCATCCAGGCGCGATTTAATTTCGCTCTCCAGCTTCTGGCGCAGCAGCTGATCCACCTGCAGATTGTATTGCAGATTATCCCAGCCGCCGTAAATATGCAGCGGAACCGCCGTCTGCTGCAGCGTGGCGATAAGGGCGTTGTCCCCTTTCCAGCCGCTGGTGACCTGCACGCCAAAGTTAATATCGCACTGGCGGCGCAGCATATCTATCTGCCCTGCTCCGCCCAGCCGGAAGCCGGACGCGCCGCCCTGCAGGTTTTTCAGCGCAATAAGGCCATCCTTTAATGTTGCCTGCGCCTGCAGTTTATCAAGACGGGTTTCGTTACTGTTGCCCGTTTCATCCCCGCTGCTGACCCGATTGCTATTACGGGCGACGGCCCGCTGAACCAGCTGCTGGAAATTCATGCCGATAATGCGCGCTGAAGCCAGCTCCACCTCAGCCTCGCCGCGCCAGCGTTGATGGAAATCCTCAACGCTCAGCCCGTCTCCGCTCAGATTGCCGGTTAACGTCAGCTGACCGTCCAGCGTTGGCGGCAGAGCGAAAGCCTGCAGCAACGGCGCCAGCGCGATATTCTGCAGCGCCGGACGCAGCGCCACTTCTACCGACTGCTGACGCAGATTTAAGCTGCCGGGTAACGAGAAAGAACCCGCGCCTACCCGGCCGCTCAGGGTATTTAGCGCGATTTTGCCCTGCTGGTTTTGGGCATCCAGCGCTACCTGCTGCATATCCATACCGTGCCAGCGCAGCGTATCGACCTGGAGTTTCAGCGCCGCGCTTAGGCTGTTCAGTGGATGGTCAAGATAGCTGGCCGGCTCGGCGATCACCGGCGGACGGCTGTTGGCGGTAAGCGCGGGCGCAGCGGGCGCGGCGGTTGTTTGTGCGTTAAGGCCGGAAAGCGCATCCAGATCGAGATGCGGCGAGCGCATATCAATATCGATCGTCGGCGCGTTGCCGAGCTTGCCGCGAATAACGCCGTTCAGCTGGCTGTCGCCCAGCGTCAGGGCCACGTTCTGCAGCAAAAAGCGCTGGCTGTCGTCCAGCCACTCCGCCTGCAGGCTGCCTTTGCCCTGCAACCCCGTCGCCGGCAAGCCCGGCCCCTGTAGCTGCCAGCTCAGCGATTTCACCGTGCCGTTCACGCGCTGCGGATAATCCGCCACGCTCATTTCGCCATCCAGCGACAGCTGCAGCTCACGCTGATCGCGGCTAACCCGCGTCGCCAGCGATAGCGTCGCCTCGCGGCGGCTGTCCTGCGTCAGAGAAAGGTTAAGATCGCGGAAGTTAATCTCTTCGCCCTGCGGCGGCTGCCAGATTAACAGGCTGTCGGCCACTTCGAGATTATTAATATCGAACGTCCAGCCTTTTACCGGTTCCGGCGGCGTTGAGTCCGTCGGCCCCACTGGCGCGTCGGCAGGCTGCCGGGCTTTGCTGTCCGGCGTCAGGCGGATCACCGCGTTTTTCAGCATCACCTGCTTCACGCTAAGCTGATGCGACAATAAAGGAAGGAGATGGACATCAAGCCGCATGTTTTCGGCCATCACCATCGGCTGCTGCGCGCCGGGGGCCGTGACCGACATGCGGCCAGCGAGAATGCTAAGCTGTGGCCAGACGTGCCAGCGTAAATCGCCCTCCAGGCGCAGCTGATAGCCGCTACGCTGCTCAACCTGCTGCACCATATAGTTGCGAAAATCGTTGGGATTAACCAGCAGTACCAGCGCTGTCATTCCCGCCACTATCACGACGAATAAAATAGCCAGCGTGGTAATTAATCGTCTCATCCCATCCCCTGTTCAGGCCGTTAGTCTTTATCGATGCGACTGGCGTCCGCGCCCTGCTGCCCTTTGTATTTAGCATCTTCACGACGGTTATACGGGCGGGCAGCGGGACCGGACAGCGGTTCAAAGCTTAGCGCACCAATGAGCATACCGGGACGCAAAGCCAACGGCAGCTTACCTGAATTATAGAACTCCAGCACGATCCGGCCCTGCCAGCCGGGATCGATACGGTGCGCGGTCACGTGCACCATTAAGCCCAGACGCGCCAGCGACGAACGGCCATCAAGCCAGCCGACCAGATCGTCAGGCAGCGTAACCGACTCCAGGGTTACGGCCAGCGCCAGTTCGCCCGGATGCAGATAAAACGCCTCGCCTTCCGGCAGCACGATCTCATCGCTCATCACGCGATCGAGCGCGGCGCTGACTTCCTGTTTAGGGCCGCTTAAATCGATAAAGGCGGCGGTATGCCCACGAAAAGTACGAAACTGATTGCCCAGCCGCACATCAACGGTCGCGCCGTTAATGCGCTCTACCGGCGGACGCGGGGTAATCGCCAGCTTGCCGTTATCAAGCCAGGCTTCAATATCACGGTCGCATAATCTCATCGCCGATTGCTCCTTTTCCTTAGCGTGCTGACGGGCTTACTCAAAGAACTGGTTGATTTTCGCTTTCAGAATATCGATGGCGATGCGGTTTTTACCCCCGCGCGGCACAATAATGTCGGCATACTGCTTGGAGGGGTCGATAAACTGCAGAAACATCGGACGCACGGTTTTTTGATACTGCGCCATCACCGAATCCATTGAGCGACCGCGCTCGTTAACGTCGCGCTTCATGCGGCGCATCAGGCAAATATCCAGCGGCGTATCCACAAAGATCGAGAAATTCATCTCTTCACGCAGGCGGGCATCGGTTAACAGCAGGATCCCTTCAAGAATAATCACCTTTTTCGGCTTCAGATGAATGGTTTCCTGCGTGCGGGTATGTTCAACGTAGCTGTAAACCGGCAATTCAATCTGCTGGCCCGCTTTCAGGGCCTGCAAATGCTGCAGCAGCAAATCATGATCCATCGCGCTGGGATGGTCATAGTTCGTTTTAATCCGCTCTTCCATAGTAAGGTGGCTTTGGTCTTTGTAATAACTGTCTTCAGGAATCACGCCGATATGCTCATCGCCAACCCGATCGCGGATTTCACGATACAGCGTGCTGGCAATTAAACTTTTTCCTGATGCGGATGCGCCTGCGATACCTACAATGACGCATTGGTGGGACTTGTCAGTCATAAAATTAAAGACCTGATAACTGTATGACGTGGCACCAGGCGATGTCGAAACATCATCCTTAGCGTTCAGTCAGATATTGAGAGGATTAACTGGCGGCAATTATAGGGAGATCGCAGGTTTGATGCCAGAAAAAAGCGGCCTGTCCGCTGCAGGGTGTCGAAGCGCTGCGCGGAACGCCTGCTTTTCAGACTTTCTCCTTTGGCGCGGCCGCATTTCGCCGATAAACTGCTACCTGCGATCCAGCTCTCACTTTTTCGTGGCAGCGTAGCGACGCCCCTTTCCGCCAGGCGGCGAAAGGCATATTCGTAAACAGAAAGGTTGGCTATGTCCTGGAGAACAATTACCTATTTTGGCGACAGCATGTTGCTGATCCCCACAGCAATCCTTATCGCCCTGATCCTGCCGTGGAAAAGTAACGACCGGCGCACGGTCTGGTGTTGGCTGCTGGCGTTTGGGCTGGCGGGTCTGGTGGTCAGCGTATCGAAAATCCTGTTTATGGGATTTGGCATCGGCAGCGCCCGCTTTAACTTCACCGGATTTAGCGGACACAGTGCGATGTCGGCGACCTTCTGGCCGGTAATGCTGTGGCTGTTGTCGGGCCGTCTGCCTGCGTTCTGGCGCGGCGCGGCGGTGACGATAGGTTATATGGTGCCGCTGCTGGTGGGCGCTTCACGTCTGGTACTGCACGCCCACTCGAAAAGCGAAGTCGCCAGTGGTTTGCTGCTGGGCTTTATTCTCAGCACGCTGTTCCTGATAAGCCAGCGCAACACGCAGCTGAAAGGTTTTTCCCTGCCGCAGGTGAGCGCCGCACTGGTGCTGCCGCTCATTATTATCGGCCACGGACGCATCGCCACCACGCAAAACTTCCTTGAACACTTCTCCGCCGACATTGCCGGACTGGAAAGACCCTGGACGCGCACGGATCTGCTAAAACAGCTGCAGCCGGGCGCTCAAGCGTTTGAATAAGCGGTTTATTGAGCAACCTGCCGCAAAACAGCTTGTTCGCCATTAAGTAACCGTCCGGCGGCGGGTTAATCCGCAACGTGCGAAACATTTGCCAGCCCCGATCGGCTCGGGTAAAGTCTCCCCCTTTTTTTCTCAAGGGGGAGACTCTATGTTTATCGGTTTTGATTACGGAACGGCTAACTGTTCCGTGGCCGTGGTGGAAAATGGCGCGCCGCGGCTGCTTAAACTGGAAAAGGATTCTCCTTATCTGCCCTCTATGCTGTGCGGGCCTACCCGCGAAGCGATCAGCGAATGGCTGTTCCGCCATCATCAGGTGCCCACGCCGGAGGCGGAAAACCAGGCGCTGCTGCGGCGCGCTATCGCCTTCAACCGCGATGAGGATATTGAAGTAACGCCCGGCAGCGTTCACTTTGGTCTGGATGCGCTGGCGCAGTATATGACCGACTCTGAAGAAGTCTGGTTTGTTAAATCCCCTAAATCCTTTCTTGGCGCCAGCGGCCTGAAGCCGCAGCAGATTGCCCTGTTTGAAGATCTGGTTTGCGCCACGATGCTGCATATTCGCCAAACCGCCGGGCAGCAGCTGGATAGCGCCATTGATCAGGCGGTCATTGGGCGCCCGGTTAACTTCCAGGGGCTGGGCGGCGAAGAGGCCAACCGTCAGGCGCAGGGCATTCTTGCGCGCGCCGCCAGCCGCGCCGGCTTTCGCGACGTGATCTTTCAGTTTGAGCCGGTGGCGGCGGGACTCGACTTTGAAGCCACGCTGCAGGAAGAAAAGCGGGTGCTGGTGGTGGATATTGGCGGGGGCACCACCGACTGCAGTATGCTGTTGATGGGCCCGCAGTGGCACAACCGCGCCGATCGCACCAGCAGCCTGCTGGGACACAGCGGCTGTCGCGTCGGCGGTAACGACCTGGATATTGCGCTGGCCTATAAAGAGCTGATGCCGCTGCTGGGGCTGGGCGGGGAAACGCAAAAAGGCACCGCCCTTCCTGCGCTTCCCTGGTGGAACGCAGTCGCGATCAATGATGTTCCGGCGCAAAGCGACTTTTACTCAGCCGCCTGCCGCAAGCTGCTGCAGGATCTGATACGCGATGCGCGTCAGCCGGAAAAAGTACAGCGCCTGCTGAAAGTCTGGCAGCAGCGCCTCAGCTATCGGCTGGTTCGGGCGGCGGAAGAGAGTAAAATTGCGCTTTCCGACCAGGCTGAAACCACCGCCGCGCTGGCGTTTGTCGAGGCCGGGCTCAGCACCGAAATCGGTAGCAAAGGGCTGGAAGCGGCCATCGCCGCACCGCTGGATCGCATTCAGGAACAGGTAAAGCTGGCGCTGGACACCAGCGGCACCACGCCGGATATTATCTACCTGACCGGCGGCAGCGCCCGCTCACCGCTGTTACGCCAGGCGCTGCAACAGCAGCTGCCGACCATTCCGCTGGCTTCCGGCGATGATTTCGGCTCGGTAACCGCCGGGCTGGCCCGTTGGGCGCAGGTTATGTTTGCCTGACGCCGCCTCCGGGTTAATCCGCAAGGGTTAACCCGGCTTGCAATCCATCGTAATAAAAAAAAGCGCCCGCAGGCGCTTTTTTAACAGGCTGGCTTAGTACTGGCTGGCCTGCGTTAGTTTTTCCACTTCATCCAGATTCAGCCGCAGCTGCGCCGCTTTCACCAGCTCATTCAGCTGCTCCAGTGAAGTGGCGCTAACGATTGGCGCGGTAATCCCCGGACGGACGATTTGCCATGCCAGCGCAACCTGCGTCGGCGTAATGCCGCGCGCCTGAGAAACCTCATCCAGCGCCTGCAGAATGCGCAGCCCGCGCTCGTTCAGGTATTTATCTACCACGCCCTGCCCGCGCTTACTCTTGCTGGCATCCTCCGGACGGCGATATTTACCGCTTAAAAAGCCGCTGGCCAGCGAATAGTAGTTAATGACGCCGAGGCCGTTTTCTGTGGCTACCTGCTCCAGGCCGCTTTCATATTCCTGCCGATCGTAGAGGTTATACTCCGGCTGCAGGGTTTCATAACGCGCCAGACCGTGCTCTTCGCTAACCTTCAGCGCTTGTGTCAGACGGGCCGCAGAATAGTTAGACGCGCCGATAGCGCGCACTTTGCCTTCCTTGATCAGATCGTCGAACGCTTTTAACGTCTCTTCCAGCGGGGTTTGATCATCATCGCGATGCGCCTGATAGAGATCGATATAGTCGGTTTGCAGGCGACGCAGAGAGTCTTCTACCGCCTGACGAATATATTTCGCCGCCAGCCCGGTTTTCTCCGGCGTCAGTTCCATGCCGACTTTGGTGGCCAAAACAATTTTGTCGCGCTTGCCGGTTTTTTTCAGCCAGTTACCAATGATGATTTCCGATTCTCCCCCCTTGTTGCCCGGCGCCCAGCGTGAATACACATCAGCGGTATCAATGAACCACAGCCCTTTTTCCACCAGCGCATCCAGCAGTGAGAAAGAGGTGTTTTGATCCACGGTCCAGCCAAAAACGTTGCCGCCAAAGGTAAGTGCAGGAACTTCAATGCCGCTGCGCCCAAGCTGACGGGTTTCAATCTGGTTCATCATTGTTCTCCTGAATTAATGTATTGCCAACCTGTTGATGAGCGTAGCAAACATCTGTGCTTCTGTATCGCTTTCTGTTGCCCTGCTCTGATTTGTCACATTCGCCAAGATCGCGGATACTTACGTCAGCCTTACAGGCGCCTTACAGTTATTCTTAATTCCTCCATTTTTTTATCCTGTTCGATACTTACACTGGATAACTTTGCGGGAGATGGCCTTACTGACCCGCCTGGAACCGTTGATTACACCGCCGGAGAGCAATACACAACAATGAATGCCTCACGCCCCAACTCTAAAAATATCCTGTTATTGATCCTTATCGCGCTGGTCGCCGTTGCCGGTTATTTTTTGTGGCCTAAAGGCGATGGCGACGGCGCGGCGAACTCTTCTCAACAGCAGCAGCGCGGCAAAGGCGGCCGACGTAATATGCCGCTGGCGCCGGTTCAGGCCGCCACCGCGCAGACGCAAAGCGTACCGCAATATTTTTCCGGCCTTGGCACCGTAACCGCCGCCAATACGGTTACGGTGCGCAGCCGCGTTGACGGCCAGCTGATGGCGATTCATTTTCAGGAAGGACAACAGGTCGAGGCGGGCCAGCTGCTGGCGGAGATCGATCCGCGTCCTTACCAGGTGGCGCTGACCCAGGCGCAGGGGCAGCTGGCGCGCGATAAGGCGACGCTGGCTAACGCCCAGCGCGATCTGGCGCGCTATCAAAAACTGGCGAATACCAACCTGGTTTCCCAGCAGGAGCTGGATACCCAGCGGTCGCTGGTGAGTGAAACCCAGGGCACGATCAAGGCGGATGAAGGCAGCGTAGCCAGCGCCGAGCTTAATCTGAGCTATAGCCGCATTACCGCGCCGATTGCCGGACGCGTCGGCCTTAAGCAGGTCGATGTCGGCAACTATATTACCAGCGGCGACAGCACCGGACTGGTGGTGCTGACGCAAACGCATCCGATCGATGTGCTGTTTAGCCTGCCGGAAAATACCATTCAGGCGATTCTGCAGGCGCAGAAAGCGGGCCAGCCGCTGATGGTTGAGGCCTGGAATCGCAGCAACGATACGTTGCTGACGCAGGGCGAGCTGCTTAGCCTGGATAACCAGATTGACGCCACGACCGGCACCATCAAGCTGAAGGCCCGCTTCAGCAATGAAGACGATCGCCTGTTCCCCAATCAGTTTGTCAATGCGCGTCTGAAGGTCGATACGCTGCACGACGCGGTGGTTATCCCTGTCGCCGCGTTGCAGATGGGCAGCGAAGGCAATTTCGTCTGGGTGGTTAACAGTGAGAATAAAGTGAGTAAGAAAAGCGTCAAGCCGGGGCTGCAGGATAGCGAAAAAGTGGTGATTAGCGCCGGGCTGGATGCCGGAGAGCGCGTCGTTACCGACGGGCTGGATCGCCTGACCGAAGGGGCGAAAGTTGAAATCGTGGCGCCGCAGTCAACGCAGCTCAGCAGCGATAAAGCGACCCAGCCCGCGCGCGCTAAAGGAGATCGCGCCTGATGCAGGTTATGCCTCCTAATGCCACCGGCGGCCCGTCCCGCCACTTTATTCTGCGCCCGGTCGCCACCACGCTGTTGATGGTCGCTATTCTGCTGGCCGGTATTCTGGGCTATCGCTTTTTGCCGGTTTCCGCGCTGCCGGAAGTGGATTACCCCACCATTCAGGTGGTGACGCTCTATCCCGGCGCCAGCCCCGATGTGGTCACCTCGGCGATTACCGCGCCGCTGGAGCGCCAGTTTGGCCAGATGTCCGGCCTGCAACAGATGTCATCGCAGAGTTCAGGCGGCGCATCGGTAGTCACCTTACAGTTTCAGCTTACGCTGCCGCTGGATGTCGCCGAGCAGGAAGTTCAGGCGGCGATTAACTCCGCCACCAACCTGCTGCCGAGCGATTTACCTAATCCGCCGGTTTACAGCAAGGTCAATCCCGCCGATCCGCCGATTATGACGCTGGCGGTCACCACCACCAGTATGCCGATGATCCAGGTGCAGGATATGGTGGAAACCCGCATCGCCCAGAAAATTTCTCAGGTTAGCGGCGTAGGCCTGGTCACGCTGTCGGGCGGACAGCGTCCGGCGGTACGCGTAAAAATGAATGCGCAGGCGCTGGCTTCGCTCGGCCTCGACAGCGAAACGGTGCGCACCGCTATCGCTAACGCCAACGTCAACTCGGCGAAAGGCAGCCTCGACGGGCCGGAGCGCTCAATTACCCTGTCGGCCAACGACCAGATGCAGTCGGCGGAAGATTATCGTCAGCTGATTGTCGCTTACAGCAATAACGCGCCGGTGCGGCTGGGCGATGTCGCCACCGTCGAACAGGGCGCGGAAAACAGCTGGCTTGGCGCATGGGCCAATCGCCAGCAGGCCATTGTGCTGAACGTACAGCGGCAGCCTGGGGCGAATATCATCGCCACCGCCGACAATATCCGCAGCCTGCTGCCGGAGCTGACCGCCTCGCTGCCGAAATCGGTCGAGGTGAAGCTGCTTTCCGACCGCACCACCAATATCCGCGCCTCGGTGCATGACGTGCAGCTGGAACTGCTGCTGGCACTGGCGCTGGTGGTCATGATTATCTATCTGTTTCTGCGCAACGTCCCCGCCACCATTATTCCGGCGGTGGCGGTGCCGCTGTCGCTGATCGGCACCTTTGCGGTGCTTTATCTGCTGGGCTTCTCGGTCAATAACCTGACGCTGATGGCGCTAACCATCGCTACCGGCTTTGTGGTGGACGATGCGATTGTGGTGATCGAGAACATTTCCCGCTATATCGAACAGGGGGAAAAACCGTTAGCGGCCACGCTGAAAGGCGCCGGTGAGATTGGCTTTACCATTATCTCTCTCACCTTCTCGCTGATCGCGGTGCTGATCCCGCTGCTGTTTATGGGCGATATTGTCGGGCGTCTGTTCCGCGAGTTTGCCGTCACGCTGGCGGTGGCGATTTTGATTTCCGCCATCGTCTCGCTGACGCTAACGCCGATGATGTGCGCGCGCATGCTAAACGCGGAATCGCTGCGCCGACAGAACCGCTTTTCCCGCGCCAGCGAAGCGATGTTTGAGCGTATTATCGCCGTCTACGGTCGTTTTCTTACCCGCGTGTTAAACCATCCGTGGCTCACGCTAAGCGTGGCGCTGGGCACGCTGGTCCTGACGCTACTGCTGTGGGTCGTCATCCCGAAAGGCTTCTTCCCGCTGCAGGATAACGGCATTATTCAGGGCACGCTGCAGGCGCCGCAAAGCGTCTCTTACGCCAGCATGGCGCAGCGCACGCGCGATGTCGCCTCGATTATTGAGCGCGATCCGGCGGTGCAGAGCGTGACCTCTTTTGTCGGCGTTGACGGCACCAATCCGGCGCTGAACAGCGCGCGCGTGCAGATTAACCTGAAGCCGCTGGATGCGCGTGACGATCGTATCCCGGCGGTGGTTGAACGTCTGCAAAGCGCGGTGGCGCGCGTGCCGGGCGTAACGCTGTGGCTGCAGCCGGTGCAGGATTTAACCATCGATACCCAGCTGAGCCGCACGCAGTATCAGTTTACGCTGCAAACCGGCTCGCTGGAGTCGCTAAGCCAGTGGGTACCGCAGCTGTTGGCGCGCCTGCGTACGCTGCCGCAGCTGAAGGATGTCAGCAGCGACTGGCAGGATAAAGGGCTGGAGGCGTATATCAAAGTCGACCGCGACAGCGCCAGCCGCCTCGGCATCAGCATGAGCGATATTGATAACGCGCTGTATAACGCTTTCGGCCAGCGGCTGATTTCAACCATCTACACCCAGGCCAATCAGTATCGCGTGGTGCTGGAGCAGGATACACAAAACGCGCCGGGCCTGCAGGCGCTGGAGGCCATTCGCATCGCCACCAGCGACGGCGGCGCGGTGCCGCTCAGCACCCTTGCCCAGGTTGAACAGCAGCATGGCGCGCTGACGATTAACCATCTCGATCAGTTCCCCTCCACCACCTTCTCGTTCAATCTCAACAGCGGCTATTCGCTGGGCGAAGCGGTGCAGGCCATCAGCGTAGCGGAAAAAGATCTGGCGATGCCGTCGGAGATTATGACCCGCTTCCAGGGCAGCACGCTGGCGTTCCAGGCGGCGCTGGGCAGCACGGTGTGGCTGATTGTGGCGGCCATCGTGGCGATGTATATCGTGCTCGGCGTGCTGTATGAGAGCTTTATCCATCCGATTACCATTCTTTCGACGTTGCCTACCGCCGGGGTCGGCGCGCTGCTGGCGCTGCTGCTGAGCGGCCACGAACTGGATGTGATCGCGATTATCGGCATTATTCTGCTGATCGGCATCGTGAAGAAAAACGCCATCATGATGATCGACTTTGCCCTTGCCGCCGAACGTGAACAGGGCAAAACGCCGTATGATGCGATCTATCAGGCCTGTCTGCTGCGCTTCCGTCCGATTCTGATGACCACGCTGGCGGCGCTGCTGGGCGCGCTGCCGCTGATGCTGAGTACCGGCGTCGGCGCGGAGCTGCGTCGTCCGCTCGGCATCGCGATGGTCGGCGGGCTGATCCTTAGCCAGATCCTGACGCTGTTCACCACGCCGGTGATTTACCTGCTGTTCGATCGTCTGGCGCACTATACGCGTCGCCGTTGGCAGCGCGGGGAGACGCAGTCGTGAAGTTTTTTGCGCTGTTTATCTACCGTCCGGTTGCTACCTGTCTGCTGACGCTCTCGATTGCGCTGGTCGGCATTCTCGGTTTTCGCCTGCTGCCGGTGTCGCCGCTGCCGCAGGTTGATTTCCCGGTGATTATGATCAGCGCCTCGTTGCCGGGCGCGTCGCCGGAAACTATGGCGTCGTCGGTGGCGACGCCGCTGGAACGCTCGCTGGGGCGCATCGCCGGCGTCAGCGAAATGACCTCCACCAGCTCGCTGGGCAGCACGCGCATTATTATGGTGTTCGATTACGATCGCGATATTAACGGCGCGGCGCGCGATGTGCAGGCGGCGATTAACGCGGCGCAAAGCCTGTTGCCCAGCGGCATGCCGAGCCGTCCCAGCTGGCGCAAGGCGAACCCGTCCGATGCGCCGATTATGATTATGACGCTGACCTCCGACGACTGGACGCCCGGCCAGCTGTATGACTACGCCTCAACGCAGCTGTCGCAGAAGCTGTCGCAGATCGAAGGCGTCGGCGACGTGACGGTTGGCGGCAGCTCGCTGCCGGCGGTGCGGGTGCAGCTGAATCCGCAGGCGTTGTTTAATCAGGGCGTCTCGCTGGATGCGGTACGCCAGGCAATCGCCAACGCCAACGTGCGCCGTCCGCAGGGGGCGATAGAAAACAACGGCCAGCGCTGGCAGCTCAGAACCAATGATGAGCTGAAAACCGCGGCGGAATATCAGCCGCTGGTGGTGCATTACAATAATGGCGCGGCGGTGCGTCTGGCGGATGTCGCTACCGTCACCGACTCGGTGCAGGATGTGCGCAACGCCGGGATGACCAACGCCAAACCGGCGGTGCTGCTGGTGATCCGCAAAACCGCTGACGCTAACGTTATTCAGACCGTTGACCGCATTCGCGCCGAACTGCCGGAGCTGCATGAAATTATTCCCGCCGCCGTCAATCTGGCGGTGGCGCAGGATCGATCGCCGACCATTCGCGCCTCGCTGGAAGAGGTGGAGCAGTCGCTGGTGATTGCCGTGGCGCTGGTGATTCTGGTGGTATTTCTGTTCCTGCGCTCCGGGCGCGCCACCCTGATCCCGGCGGTGGCGGTGCCGGTCTCGCTGATTGGCACCTTTGCCGCCATGTACCTGTGCGGCTTCAGCCTCAATAACCTGTCGCTAATGGCGCTGACCATCGCCACCGGCTTTGTGGTGGATGACGCCATTGTGGTGCTGGAGAATATTTCCCGCCATATCGAAGCGGGAATGAAACCGCTGCAGGCGGCGCTGCAGGGCGTGCGCGAAGTGGGCTTTACCGTATTGTCGATGAGCATCTCGCTGGTGGCGGTGTTTATTCCGCTGCTGCTAATGGGCGGGCTGGTGGGACGGCTGTTCCGTGAATTTGCCGTTACCCTGTCGGTGGCGATTATGATCTCGCTGGTGATTTCTATCACCCTGACGCCAATGATGTGCGCCTGGCTGTTAAAGGCGGAACGCGCCGGCAGCCAGCCACGCATCCGCGGTTTTAACCGTCTACTGCTGGGCCTGCAGCGCGGCTATGGCCGTTCGCTGCACTGGGTGCTGGCCCGGGCGCGCTGGGCGCTGCTGCTGCTGCTGGCCACCATCGGCCTGACGATTTATCTCTATATCACCATTCCGAAAACCTTTTTCCCGGAACAGGATACCGGCCGCCTGATGGGCTTTATCTCGGCCGATCAGAGCATCTCTTTCCAGGCAATGCGCGGCAAGCTGGCCGACTTTATGCGGATTATTCGCGAAGATCCGGCGGTGGATAACGTGACCGGCTTTACCGGCGGTTCGCGCACCAACAGCGGCTCGATGTTTATCTCCCTGAAGCCGCTCTCTGAGCGCAGCGAAAGCGCCCAACAGGTGATCGCCCGGCTGCGCGTTAAGCTGGCGAAGGAGCCGGGCGCCAGCCTGTTTCTGATGCCGGTGCAGGATATTCGCGTCGGCGGACGTGAGGCCAACGCCAGCTATCAGTACACGCTGCTGTCGGATAATTTAAGCGACCTGCGTAACTGGGAGCCGAAAATCCGCGCGGCGTTCAGCAAGCTGCCGGAGCTGGCCGACGTCAGTTCCGATCAGCAGGACAAAGGCGCCGAGATGGCGCTGACCTACGATCGGCAAAGTATGGCGCGGTTGGGCATTGATGTTTCCGACGCTAACGCCCTGCTGAATAACGCCTTTGGTCAGCGTCAGATTTCGACCATTTACCAGCCGCTTAATCAGTACAAAGTGGTGATGGAGGTAGATCCGCGCTATACCCAGGATATTAGCGCGCTGGATCAGATGTTTTTGGTTAACAGCGACGGCAAGCCGGTTCCACTGTCGTGGTTTGCCCGCTGGCAGCCGGCCAATGCGCCGCTCTCGGTAAACCATCAGGGGCTGTCGGCAGCCTCCACCATCGCCTTTAACCTGCCGGAAGGCGTTTCGCTGTCGCAGGCGTCAGAGGCGATTGAGCGCACCATGACGGTGCTGGGCGTGCCGTCCAGCGTGCGCGGCAGCTTTGCCGGTACCGCTCAGGTGTTTAAAGAGACGCAGAACAGCCAGCTGTGGCTGATCGTTGCGGCTATCGCCACGGTCTATATTGTGTTGGGGATCCTGTATGAGAGCTATGTTCATCCGCTGACTATTCTCTCCACCCTGCCTTCGGCGGGCGTTGGCGCGCTGCTGGCGCTGGAGCTGTTTGGTGCGCCTTTCAGCCTGATTGCGCTGATCGGCATTATGCTGCTGATCGGTATCGTGAAGAAGAACGCCATTATGATGGTGGACTTTGCGCTGGAGGCGCAGCGCAACGGCAACCTGAGCGCGCGCGAGGCGATCTTCCAGGCGTCGCTGCTGCGCTTTCGGCCGATACTGATGACCACGCTGGCCGCCTTGCTGGGCGCGCTGCCGCTGGTGCTGACCAGCGGCGATGGCGCGGAGCTGCGTCAGCCGCTGGGCATTACCATCGTCGGCGGCCTGGTGATGAGCCAGCTGTTAACGCTGTATACCACGCCGGTGGTTTATCTTTATATGGACAAGCTGCGTCGACAGAAAAAACCGCTGACGGCCACCGGTTAACCGGCCGCCGGGCTTAATGCATAACAGGGGCGAACTATGAAGAATGGGCAATCTGCATCGGTACGCTGGCAACTGTGGATCGTTGCCATTGGCTTTTTTATGCAGACGCTGGACACCACCATCGTTAACACCGCCCTGCCCTCAATGGCGCGTGATTTAGGCGTCGATCCGCTGCAGATGCATTCGGTAGTGGTTTCCTATGTGCTGACGGTGGCGGTGACCCTGCCGCTCAGCGGCTGGCTGGCGGACCGCTTTGGCGTACGCAATATCTTTTTTGCCGCCATCGTGCTGTTTAGCCTGGGTTCACTGTTCTGCGCGGTGGCCGGATCGCTGGATCAGCTGGTGCTGGCCCGCGTGCTGCAGGGCTTCGGCGGCGCGATGCTGGTGCCGGTGGGCCGTCTGACGGTAATGAAAATCGTGCCGCGTGAGCAATATATGGCGGCCATGACCTTTGTGACGCTACCGGGACAGATTGGTCCGCTGGTCGGCCCGGCGCTGGGCGGCGTGCTGGTGGAATATGCCAGCTGGCACTGGATTTTCCTGATCAATCTGCCGGTCGGCATTCTGGGCGCGCTGGCGACCATTACCCTGATGCCTAACTACTCCATGCAGACGCGCCGCTTCGATTTTTCCGGTTTTCTGCTGCTGGCGGCGGGCATGGCGACGCTGACGCTGGCGCTGGACGGCCAGCACGGCTCCGGCAATTCGCCGCTGGTGATGGGGCTGCTGATCCTGGCGGGCGTCTTCTCGCTGCTGTTTTATCTGATGCACGCGCGCGGCAATGAAAACGCGCTGTTCAGCCTGAAGCTGTTTGCCAACCGCACCTACTCGGTCGGCCTGCTGGGCAGCCTGACCGGGCGTATCGGCAGCGGAATGCTGCCGTTTATGACGCCGCTATTTTTACAGCTGGGCCTGGGCTACAGCCCGTTTCACGCAGGCCTGATGATGATCCCGATGGTGCTCGGCAATATGGGCATGAAGCGCATCGTGGTGCAGATCGTTAACCGCTTTGGCTACCGTAATGTGCTGGTGGGCTCGACCTTAGCGCTGGCGGCGGTGGTGCTGCTGTTTCCGCTGGTGGCGCTGATGGGCTGGGTCTGGGCGCTGCCGATAGTGCTGTTTTTTCAGGGCATGGTGAACGCCATTCGCTTCTCTTCAATGAATACGCTGACGTTAAAAGAGCTGCCGGATAATCTCGCCTCCAGCGGCAACAGCCTGCTGTCGATGATTATGCAGCTGGCGATGAGTATCGGCGTCACCATCGCTGGCCTGCTGCTGGGGGCGTTTGGCCATCACGCCGCTATCGACAGCGAAATGGCGCATGAAACCTTTATTTATACCTGGCTTTGCGTGGCGCTGGCGATTACGCTGCCGGCGCTGGTTTTCTGGCGCGTGCCAAAAGAGTCGAGTAAAAATGCGGCGCTGGGCCGCGGGAGATCGTCGCGTTAATGGATAAACTACGTTTTGGCATCAGCGCGAAGCTGTTTTGCGCCATTTTTTCCACCTGCATGCTGGTGCTGATCACCATGCACTGGGGCGTACGCCTCAGCTTTGAACATGGCTTTATTGATTACATCAAACGCGGCAATGAACAGCGGCTGACGCTGCTGAGCGAGGCGCTGGCGGACCAGTATCAGCAGCACGGCAGCTGGGAGTTTTTGCGCAATAATAACCGGCTGATGTTTTCTATCCTGCGCTCGCTGGAGCAGAATCCCGATACCAATAATAATCTGCCGCCGCACGGCTGGCGCACGCAGTTCTGGATTATCGACCAGCGCTATCATGTGCTGATCGGCCCGCATTCGCCAGTGCCGCAGGAGGGGATCCGGCGCACCATTACTACCGACAGCGGCCATGTTGTCGGCTGGGTCATTGGTTCGCCGCCGGAGCGCCTGACGCGCAGCGCCGACATTCATTTCGATCAGCAGCAGCGACGCACCAGCTGGCTCATCGTTGGGCTATCGACGCTGCTGGCGGCGGCGGTCACCTGGCTGATGTCGCGCGGGCTGCTGGCCCCGGTTAAACGGCTGGTCGCGGGCACCCACCAGCTGGCGGCAGGCCATTTCACCAGCCGGGTGGCGGTAAGCAGCCAGGATGAACTGGGACGGCTGGCGCAGGACTTCAACCGCCTTGCCAGCTCGCTGGAAAAAAACGAAAGTATGCGCCGCGCCTTTATGGCGGATATTTCCCACGAGCTGCGCACGCCGCTGGCGATCCTGCGCGGCGAGCTGGAAGCCATGCAGGATGGCGTGCGCAAGCTGACGCCTGAGGCGGTCAGTTCGCTACTGATGGAGGTCGCCACGCTAACCAAGCTGGTTGATGATTTACATCAGCTGTCGCTGTCGGATGAGGGCGCTCTCGCCTACCGCAAAAGCCCGACCGATCTGGCGGCGCTGCTGGAGCTGGTCGCCGGTAATTTCCGCGCCCGCTACGCCAGCCATGCGCTGACCCTGCAGCTGCAGCTGCCGGAACAGGCACCCTTCTTTGGCGATCCCGATCGGCTTATTCAGCTGTTCACCAATCTGCTGGAAAACAGTCTGCGCTATACCGACCCAGGCGGAACGGTAAAAATGACGCTGCAGAGTTCGGCGGATCGCTGGCAGCTGCTGATTGATGATTCCGCGCCGGGCGTCGCCGACGCGCAGCGTGAACAAATTTTTGAGCGCTTTTACCGCACCGAAGGCTCGCGGAATCGCGCCAGCGGCGGCTCCGGGCTGGGCCTGGCGATCTGTCGAAATATTGTCGAAGCGCATGGCGGGACGATGTCAGCCGATCACTCTGATTTAGGTGGGCTGCAAATCAGAGTAGAATTGCCGCACGATAAACTTTGAATAGCCAGCCATGACCGAATTTAACATGCCCCTTATCCTGATCGTGGAAGATGAACCGAAGATCGCTCAGCTGATGATTGACTATCTGCAGGCGGCCAATTACCGCACCCATCATCTGGCGCGCGGGGATGAGGTTGTTGCGTTTGTGAAGCACACGCCGCCGAATCTGATCCTGCTGGATTTGATGCTGCCCGGCCTGGATGGTCTTTCCGTCTGCCGTGAGCTACGCCGCTTCTCCGATCTGCCGATCGTGATGGTCACCGCAAAAATCGAAGAGATCGACCGGCTGCTGGGGCTGGAGATTGGCGCGGATGATTATATCTGTAAGCCCTTCAGCCCGCGTGAAGTGGTGGCGCGAGTAAAAACCATTCTGCGCCGCTGTCAGCGCCCGCCGGAAGAAATCGCGCCGCCTTCGCCGCTGGTGGTGGATGAAATGCGTTTTCAGGCCAGCTGGGCGGGGAAAGCGCTCGATCTGACGCCCGCCGAGTTTCGCCTGCTGAAAACGCTGGCGCAGGAGCCCGGCAAAGTCTTTTCGCGTGAGCAGCTGTTAAATCATCTGTATGACGATTACCGCGTGGTGACCGATCGCACCATTGACAGCCATATCAAAAATCTCCGCCGCAAGCTGGAAGCGCTGGATGCCGACCAGCCCTTTATTCGCGCCGTATACGGGATGGGCTACCGCTGGGAGGCGGATGAGTGTCGCTTGATCTAGCGCAATTTACATCCCTGGTTCAGCCGCTTAGAATTCCTCACCTTTTAACGGGCCATCAATTTTTGCTGTGCCCGTCCGCAATATCTGACCTGACATCAGACTGAGAATATTATGTTTAAACCGGAACTCCTCTCTCCGGCCGGTACGCTGAAAAATATGCGCTACGCCTTCGCCTATGGCGCTGATGCAGTGTACGCCGGCCAGCCACGCTACAGCCTGCGCGTGCGCAACAACGAATTTAACCATCAGAATCTGGCGCTGGGCATTCAGGAAGCGCACGCGCTGGGCAAAAAGTTTTATGTAGTGGTCAATATCGCCCCGCATAACGCCAAGCTGAAAACCTTTATCCGCGATCTACAGCCGGTGATTGATATGCAGCCGGACGCGCTGATTATGTCCGATCCTGGCCTGATTATGATGGTGCGCGAAGCTTTCCCCGCTATGCCGATTCATCTGTCGGTACAGGCCAACGCGGTTAATTGGGCGACGGTGAAATTCTGGCAGCAGATGGGCCTGTCGCGCGTCATTCTGTCACGCGAACTGTCGCTGGAAGAGATTGAAGAGATCCGTCAGCAGGTGCCGGAGATGGAGCTGGAGATCTTTGTGCACGGCGCGCTGTGCATGGCCTATTCCGGGCGCTGCCTGCTTTCCGGCTATATCAACAAACGCGATCCCAATCAGGGAACCTGCACCAACGCCTGCCGCTGGGAATATAAAGTTCAGGAAGGCAAAGAGGATGAGATCGGCAATATTGTGCATCAGTATGAACCGATTCCGGTGCAGGATGTTACGCCGACGCTCGGCGCCGGTCAGCCGACCGATAAAGTATTTATGATCGAAGAGGCGATGCGCCCCGGCGAGTATATGACCGCGTTTGAGGATGAGCACGGCACCTATATTATGAACTCCAAAGATCTGCGCGCCGTGGCGCACGTCGAACGTCTGACGCGGATGGGCGTCCACTCGCTGAAGATAGAAGGACGCACCAAATCGTTCTACTACTGCGCCCGTACCGCGCAGGTTTATCGTCGCGCCATTGACGACGCTGCCGCTGGCAAGCCGTTCGATCCCACGCTGCTGGCGACGCTGGAAGGCCTGGCACACCGCGGCTATACCGAAGGTTTCCTGCGCCGCCATACGCATGACAGCTATCAAAACTATGATTACGGCTACTCGATTTCTGAGCGTCAGCAGTTTGTCGGCGAGTTTACCGGCGAACGGCGCGGCGGTCTGGCGCAGGTGGATGTGAAAAATAAGTTTTCCTCTGGCGACAGCCTGGAGCTGATGACGCCCGCCGGTAATCTGCACTTTACCCTGACGGCGCTGGAAAACAGTAAAGGCCAGCCGATTGAGGTCGCGCCGGGTAATGGCCATATCGTCTGGCTGCCGGTGCCGGAAGAGATAGATCTGAATTTTGCCCTGCTGATGCGTAATCTTAACGGCACCACCACGCGTAATCCGCACGCGGAGGTTAGCGCCTCCGGCGCAAATTAATGAAGCAAAAACGGCGGCGTAACAGCAACTAACACAGCCGGGCTGTAAGTCCGGTTTTTTATCGACAAAAGATAAAAAACAGGCATTCAGCCTGTTTTTCCATTGAAATGTTTTTATCGACCAACCCTACAAGGCAGAGTTTTATATACTTTTTTAATCTTACTTCCCGAACTTTGCTGTTATGCGCGGGAATTGCCATATCACAATAATTACGGTAACAAGCATTAACCGGCCCAATATTCAGGGAATAAATATAGCCATAAAAAACCGAAAAATAAAATGATTGCAGGAAACACCACGTAAGTTAAAACAAAATAAATCAGTGAGTTAAACATTATAACTCCTGCGAATTTCGTCTACCAGTTCGTCCATAGTTGTATATTTCTTTAATATTACTTTAGACATACTATCTGAAAGAATCGGCTCGATAAAATAATAAAGCATCTCCAGTTTTTCATCGTAACTTACAATTATCTGATCTGCCACGTCGATTCTAATGTTCAACAGAATAGAGAGACAGTCATCGGCTTCAGCAGTTTTCCAGGCCATTTGCCCGCTACTTTCCGCATCCGGCCTTTGTACCGGTGCTGCGTTTATCGCTGTCACCTTCTCTTCTTTGTGCGGGTCACGGATGCATAGTGTTAGTGCGGCTCTGCACCCGCCCAGTCCGACAGCAGGAAGCCATTGACGGGCGGTTGAAGCATGCAGGTCCATAAGTTTATTAGAGCATTATGGTCTCTTGCATAAACGTATGCAGGCAGCGTACAGACTAGAAAAACCAGACCCAGAATTTTATCAAATTCTGCGTTACTATCATGTTGATGGGTTGTATTTTCTTGTTGAGCCTGGCATAAAGAAGTATCTCGGATATGGTAGGCCACGTAATGCAGAACAACTGTTCAAAATGATTGAAGATCTTTTATCATGAACCTGATAAAGAAAATTTTACAGGATATATGGGTAGAGTTAGCTACCTATTTAATGATAGGAATCGTAGCACTGGTGGCCTATCTTTCAGGCATCTTTTTCCCGGAATATTCTGGTACTTTTGTAATTATTTCAATTCCTGTTGTGCTATACATATTCTTTAGAAAATAACTTTCTGCTGGCCCCGTATTTGCCAGTCAGCGCCTGTTTCAGGCCTGAGGTGAATATGCCTGCGATCCCTGCTGTATGTCGCGACGCAAACGCGGGGCAATCCAGGATAACTCAATCCCACTCCCTTGCTTTTGTTACTGCATCGGCATCGCTAACGGATGCGAACGATTGAATGTTTAATGACCTGCCGTGACAGTTTTTAGAATTTGATCACATTAGCCGACACGGTTTGACGCTAACATCGCGCTTGCTAAAACGAGCAAAAAGAAACGGCAGTCTATACCAGGAACCACCTCATTCGCCCGCCCGGCTCCCCCGTGCGGGTTTTTCTTTGCGTGTCGCGCTTAAAGCCCACCTGGGCGCGCGATTTTTTCCTCTTCTGTGCTATAAAAACACTCTGACAAAAACGCGTGACCAACCCAAAAGGTAGGCCGCGCCGACACATTGTCATCAATCTCACTCTTACTGCGAAATATGCTGCCAGGGGAAATAGCATGGAAAAACAGGCTTTAACACTGGTGATCCTGAATGGAAAAGGTGCGGGAAACGAGGCGCTGCGGGCGGCAATCGCCACGCTGCGCGCCGAAGGTTATCCCATTGAAGTCCGCGTGACCTGGGAGCCGGGCGACAGCGAACGTTATCTGCAGGAAGCCATTGCGCTGCGTGCAGCTACCGTGGTAGCGGGCGGCGGTGATGGCACCATTAATGAACTGGCGAATGCCCTGATTAACATTACGCCATCCTCCCGGCCGATTTTGGGTATTTTACCGCTGGGCACCGCCAACGACTTCGCAACCAGCGCCGGTATTCCTGAAGATCCGCAGGCGGCGCTGCAGCTGGCGATTGCGGGCAAAACGGTCAATATTGACCTGGCGCGCGTTAATCAGGATCGTTATTTCATTAATATGGCGACGGGCGGATTTGGCACGCGTATTACTACCGAAACGCCGGAAAAGCTGAAATCAGCGCTGGGCGGCGTCTCCTATTTTATTCATGGCCTGATGCGCATGGATACGCTGAAGGCGGATAGCTGCGCAATCAGCGGTCCCGATTTTACCTGGTACGGCGACGCGCTGGCGATTGGCATCGGCAATGGACGTCAGGCGGGCGGCGGACAGCGTCTTTGTCCCCGGGCGTTAATTAACGATGGTTTACTGGATCTGAGCATCGTCAATTCGCAAGAGCTGCTTTCCACGCTGCTGCACTCTTTAACTAGCGACGAACAGAATCCAAATATTATTTCCGCTACGCTACCCTGGCTGAAAATTTCCTCACCCAACGAGATGACCTTTAACCTCGACGGCGAACCGCTCAGCGGCACCGAGTTTCACATTGAGGTTATCCCTGGCGCGCTGGCCTGCCGTTTACCGCCGCAGTGTGAACTGCTTTCCTGACGTCTCTCACCTCTTCCGGCCTGTTGGTTAAAAATTTATTCTTTTCTGACAGGCGGTTATGGATAAATCGCTCGAAATTCTACCAACGTGATCCTGGTCGCGGCATTTCCCATTGGCACTGGTATGGTAGTCAGCCAACCCTGGTTTACCGTTGCATCAGGAAAAACTATGACCGATATACACACGCAGGCTGCGGCGACGCCGGCCAGCCATACTGCGGTAATACGCCGCGTTGCTACCGCTTCAGCCATAGGAACCGCCGCCGAATATTATGATTTTTTTGCCTACGGTACCGCCGCCGTACTGTTCTTTGGCCCGCTGTTTTTTCCTGCCACCGATCCACTGATCGGTACGCTCGCCGCTTTTGCCACCTATGCCGTTGGCTTCCTGGCGCGTCCGCTGGGCGGCATCATTTTTGGTCATATAGGCGATAAAGTTGGCCGCAAAAAAGCGCTGGTAATTACTATCCTGCTGGTCGGGCTCGGTACCTTCTGCATTGGGCTGCTGCCCACCTATGACAAAATCGGCCTTTGGGCGCCCACTCTGCTGATTATTATCCGCATTATTCAGGGGTTCGGCGTCGGCGGCGAGCAGGCAGGCGCGGTGCTGATGACGGCAGAATATGCCGAACCGAGCCGCAGAGGCTTTTTCGCCAGCTGGGTGCAGATAGGCGCGCCGACCGGCTTTTTACTGCCGCTGGCGCTGTTTGCCTTGCTCAACGCCACGCTTTCTGCCGAAAGTATGATGGCCTGGGGCTGGCGCATTCCTTTCCTGTTAAGCGCCGTGCTGGTGGTGCTCGGCATGTTTATCCGTCTGCGCATTGATGAATCGCCAGTTTTCGCCAAAATCCGTGAAACCAAAGCGGCAGAATCACGACCGCTTAAAGAAGTGGTGCGCGATTATCCCGGTATTGTTTGTTACGGCGTACTGGCGAAACTGCTGGAGGCAGGCGCGTTCGGTATGTTTACCGTGATTGTGCTGGCGTGGGGCAAGGCCAATCAGCTGGATGCCAATCTGCTGATGCAAACCATGATTGTTGCGGTGCTGCTGGAGATTATCGCTATTCCGCTGATGGGGCATCTGTCCGATCGGATTGGCCGCCGGCGCGTCTACTTTATGGGCACGCTATTGCTGACGCTGGCCATTGTTCCCTGGTTTATGGCGCTGCAAACCGGCAACGGCTGGCTGACGCAGCTGGCGATGATCCTGGTGCTGACACTCGGTCACAGCATGTGTTATGCCCCGCAGGCCGCCTGGTTTCCAGAGCTGTTCCCTTCACACATTCGCTGTAGCGGAATTGCCCTGATTTGGCAGACCGGCTCGCTAATCGGCGGCGGTATTCTTGGCCTGACGGCGATTAAAATTTTGCAGATGAGCGGCGGTCACTACGGCGGCCTGGCGATTTATATGATTGTGCTCGGCCTGCTTTCTTTAATCGGCATTACGCTTCTGCCGGAAACCGCCCCCGCCAAACGGCAGGGCGAATACCAGGACTGGCAACAGCATTAAACGCCGTAACGAACGCGGTTATTCTGCTGCGTTATGGCGTGACAAGTCGAAACGTGGCCGCGTTAAGCCGCTCAATAACTCAGGCCCGCCTCTCTGTCTGTTAAACGCCAGAGAGGCCGCCTTTTAAAATTTTATAAAAGCGGAAACCCTTAATGAAAGCGTATCAGGTTCAAAACTGCCTGGCTGTCGGGCGGCATGTAAATGCGATCCCCCGGAGGCGGTTTCTTGCGTAATAATGCCGACAAAAGGCGCTGTGGAAGTAGCAGGCCCCAGGCTGCCCGGATAAGGCGGATAACTTCTTCCTCGTCCTGTTATTCTGCCTCCCCGGTTAGTCTGGAAATCCACATATACCATGTTTACCGCACGTACGGCATTAAGAAAATGGCAGTACTCCTTACCTCTTATCTTGCCTTTTGCATAAATCACAAAAACGCTTCCCATCGGTTTGGTTAGCATCCAGCGATTTGCCTGATTTAAAGTAAGAAAGCCTGGATATTCCTGCCCATGACAGCCGGTACGGGCCAGAATAAAATTATTAATGTTTTTTATTTGCGCATCAACGCTGCTACCCATTTGAAAGCGAAGTTGACTCATAGCGTTATCATGCAGGTGCTCAGAGTAATGGCTGGCTTCTTCTGAAACGGCTGCGCTGTGCGATAAGCTTAACAGACAGACAGCGCCAGCAGCGCTACAGCTGGCGCAATTTATGGTTGATTCTTGTCGTGGGCGGAGCGGGCTGCTCTCAACGGAATTAACGAAAACGCCGGAATGATTATTCATAGTTCAACTTTAAATGAGAGGCTAATTTCACGGCATTTTAATTCACTGCCATTTTTTGCAAAAAATTAAAATATCCAATTTAATAATATATAAAATAATAATTAACGAACTAAACTTTTCCATTAACCTTTAAACCTAATATATTTGCTGCTTGTCATTTTTTAGGACATAGCTTATTTAACTTTCTGCGGCTGGCTTTACTCAGCGCCTGCGGAATAATTATGAAAATTTACAGGCTTTCCTTTTTATAAAAATTGTATAAATACAAACGTTAATAATATAGATCGGTAATGATAATTCTGTCCAAAACTGCAGTTTTAAGGATGCGCCAGGTAAATAACAGGGATAGCGCCCGGAACAATATTTTTCTCAGCGTAGCCAGAGAGCGCGAAACAGTGTGATCCCGATCGAACTCCTGCTAATCGCTACTTGTATGGTAGTACGACGGAGCTTAAATTTCGCTCACCTGAAGACGCTATAAAGGCCAGAAAAATGAAAATTGTTAACGCTGAAGTCTTTGTTACCTGTCCAGGCAGGAACTTTGTCACGCTGAAAATCACCACCGATGAAGGGATTACCGGCATTGGCGACGCCACGCTCAACGGCCGCGAGCTGCCGGTCGCCTCTTATCTGAAAGATCATATCTGTCCGCAGCTGATTGGCCGCGACGCGCACCGAATTGAAGATATATGGCAGTTCTTTTACAAGGGAGCCTACTGGCGGCGCGGCCCGGTCACCATGTCCGCCATTTCTGCCGTCGATATGGCGCTGTGGGACATCAAAGCCAAAGCCGCCAATATGCCGCTCTATCAGCTGCTGGGCGGCGCGTCGCGTACCGGCGTTATGGTGTACTGCCATACCACCGGCCACAGTATTGATGAAGTGCTGGATGACTATGCGCGCCATAAAGAGATGGGCTTTAAGGCCATTCGCGTTCAGTGCGGCGTGCCGGGCATGAAAACCACCTACGGCATGGCGAAAGGCAAAGGTCTGGCCTATGAGCCCGCCACCAAAGGCGACTGGCCGGAAGAGCAGCTGTGGTCCAGTGAAAAATACCTCGACTTTACGCCCAAACTGTTTGCCGCCGTGCGCGAGCGCTTTGGCTTCGATGAGCATCTGCTGCATGACATGCACCATCGTCTGACGCCGATCGAAGCGGCGCGCTTCGGCAAGCGCATCGAAGATTACCGCCTGTTCTGGATGGAAGATCCAACGCCTGCGGAAAATCAGGAGTGCTTCCGTCTGATCCGCCAGCATACCGTTACGCCGATCGCCGTGGGCGAAGTATTTAACAGTATCTGGGATTGCAAGCAGCTGATCGAAGAACAGCTGATCGATTATATCCGCACCACCATTACCCATGCGGGCGGCATCACCGGTATGCGCCGCATCGCTGATTTCGCCTCGCTGTATCAGGTACGCACCGGATCGCACGGCCCGTCCGATCTGTCGCCGATCTGCATGGCGGCGGCGCTGCATTTCGATCTGTGGGTGCCAAACTTCGGCGTGCAGGAATATATGGGTTATTCCGCGCAGATGCTGGAAGTCTTCCCGCACAGCTGGACCTTCGATAACGGCTATATGCATCCGGGCGATAAGCCAGGCCTGGGCATTGAGTTCAATGAGAAGCTGGCGGCGAAATACCCATACGAGCCCGCCTATCTGCCGGTCGCCCGTCTTGAAGATGGCACTTTATGGAACTGGTAAGGAAATGATGATGAAAAGTGTGGTTATCGAACAGCCCGGCGAACTGCAACTGCAGCAGCGCGCGTTACCGGAACCTGTCGCAGGCGAAGTGCGGATAAAAGTTCGCTACGCCAGCATTTGCGGCTCAGACGTGCATATCTGGCACGGCCATAACCCCTTTGCGCGCTATCCGCGCGTTATTGGCCATGAATTTTTTGGCGTGATCGACGCCGTCGGCGCCGGCGTTGATGCCGGACGCATCGGCGAACGCGTGGCGGTCGATCCGGTGGTGAGCTGCGGCCACTGCTATCCCTGCTCGGTAGGACGTCCTAACGTCTGCCGTGAGCTGCAGGTTATTGGCGTGCATCGCGACGGCGGCTTTAGCGAATATGCCGTTGCGCCAGCCCGCAATGCTTACCGCGTGCCGGACAGCATTCCCGACAAGCTGGCCAGCCTGATTGAGCCTTTTACCATTGCCGCCAATATCACCGCTTTTCTGCAGCCCACCGCGCAGGATATCGCTCTGGTATACGGCGCGGGTCCGATGGGCCTGACGGCGATTCAGGTGCTGAAGGGTGTTTATGGCGTGCAGCAGGTGTTGGTGGTCGATCGTCTGCCGGAGCGGCTGGCATTAGCGCAACAAAGCGGCGCGGACGCGATCTTTAATAATAGCGACGTGCCGCTGGCGGCCCAGCTGGAAGGCGTACAGCCGACGTTGATTATTGATGCTGCCTGCCATCCGTCGATTCTGGCGGAAGCGGCGGCGCTGGCCTCGCCGGCGGCGCGCATTGGCCTGCTGGGTTTCTCTGCCGAGCCCTGCACGCTGACGCAGCAAAGCCTGACCAGTAAAGAGCTGTCGCTGTTTACCTCGCGGCTAAACAGCCATCGCTTTGCGCAGGTTATTGAATGGATTGAGCGCGGCGCTATCCAGCCGGAAAAGCTGGTCACGCATTATTTACCGCTTACCGAAATTGAGCAGGCCATGACGCTGTTTGAAAAAGATCCCCGCACCTGCTGCAAAGTTATTTTATCTGTTGAATAAGCCAGGGGTTGGGCGGTACGGCCGCCCTTCCATAAATTATTATAACTATCAAATAATTACGGAGATACCATGTTCAAGAATTTGCGTTGGACCATAGTACTTCTGCTGTTTCTGGTCTACATGATCAACTACCTCGATCGCGTAGCGCTTTCCCTCACCGTACCGATGATTGAAAAAGATTTGATGCTGAACGCCGAGCAGTTCGGCCTGATTTTCGGCAGCTTCTTTTTCGGCTATGCCCTGTTTAATTTTATTGGCGGTCTGGCGACCGACAAATATGGCCCAACGCTGGTGTTGGGCCTGGCGGTAGGCATGTGGTCGCTGTTCTGCGGCCTGACCGCCGTCGCTACCGGCTTTTGGTCGATGCTGATCCTGCGTGTGCTGTTCGGCATGGCGGAAGGCCCGATCTGCGCCTCCGCCAACAAGGCGATTAACGGCTGGTTCCCGAAAAAACAGGCGGCAACCGCGATGGGCTTTCTGAGCGCGGGTTCGCCGCTCGGCGGCGCGGTGGCCGGGCCGATTATCGGCTATCTGGCGCTGGCATTCGGCTGGCGACTGGCGTTTGTCATTATCTGTTCGATCGGCATTGTCTGGATGGTGATCTGGTTTTTCATCGCCGCTGATAATCCGGCACGCAGCAAACGTGTCTCAGCCGAAGAGCGCGCCTTAATCGATCAACTGAAAGAGCAACAGCCGGGCGAAGAGGCCGATCTGACTCAGGCCGCGCACGGGCTAAGCTACTACCTGCGTCAGCCGATTATCCTGGTTACCGCCTTTGCCTTCTTCTGTTACAACTACATTCTGTTCTTCTTCCTGAGCTGGTTCCCGGCTTATCTGGTGCAGGCGCACGGCCTGGACATTAAATCGATGAGCATGACCACCGTAATCCCGTGGATTGTCGGTTTTATCGGCCTGGCGCTGGGCGGCTGGATCTCCGATAAGATTTTTAACATCACCGGTCGGCTGCTGCTGTCACGAAAAATTGTGCTGGTGGTCGCGTTACTGGCTGCCGCTCTTTGTGTGGCGCTGGCCGGTACGGTAGAAGGGGTAGTTTCCGCGGTATTGCTGATGTCCGTGTCGATCTTCTTCCTGTACATCACCGGCGCTATTTACTGGGCGATTATTCAGGATGTGGTGCATAAAAGCCGCGTCGGCGGGATCAGCGGCTTTATCCATTTGATTGGCAGCCTGTCCGGGATTATCGGCCCGATCGTCACCGGCTTTATTGTGCAGCATACCGGCAAATTCGACAGCGCTTTCATACTGGCTGGCGTGGTTGCCGGGCTTGGCGCGATGCTGGTGCTTTTCGTCATAAAAAGCCCGAAGGCCACCAGCAAACCCGTTTCTGTATAAACACTTCCGGCGCGCCTGGCGCGCCTTTTACGTTAAGTAAGAAGGATTTTCTTATGCTATCCGTTGAGACACTGGCAGACGATGTTTTAATTCCCGATTACGATCGTTCCCGCCTGCGCGCGCGCATTCTGCATATCGGCTTTGGCGCTTTTCATCGCGCCCATCAGGCGGTATGCGCCGACCGACTGGCACGCGAGCAGCACAGCGACTGGGGCTATATCGAGTGCGCAATCAATCTGCACAGTACCAGTCATCTGATGGCATCGCTGCGCCAGCAGGATTATCTGTATACCGTAACTGAGATGGCGGACAGCGGTAAAACGTCGCGCGCGGTGGGGGTGATTACCGCCGCCGTGAATGCACGTACCGATGGCATCGACGCGGTGATTGCGGCTATGTGTCAGCCGGAGATTGCTATCGTCTCAATGACCGTTACCGAGAAAGGCTACTGTCATCATCCGGCTACCGGCCAGCTTAACCTTGAACATCCGGCAATTCAGCATGATATTGCCCATCCGGATGCGCCGCAGTCGCTGCCCGGCGTGATTCTGGCCGCCGTTAAGCGCCGCCGCGATGGTGGCCTGCCGCCGTTCAGCGTAATGTCCTGCGATAATATGTCGGAAAACGGCCACGTGACGCGCAATGTGATTTTACAGCTGGCGGAGAAACAGGATGCCGGGTTAGCGGACTATATCCGCCACCATCTGACCTTCCCCTCCACCATGGTCGATCGCATTGTTCCGGCGATGACGCAGGAAGCGCTGGATGCGCTGGGCGAAAAGCTGGGCTGCTACGATCCGGTTGCCGTCCAGTGCGAACCCTTTTTTCAGTGGGTGATTGAAGATAATTTTGTCAATGGCCGCCCCGCCTGGGAAAAAGCCGGCGCGGAGCTGGTGGATGACGTGCTGCCGTTCGAGGAGATGAAGCTGCGTATGCTTAACGGCAGCCACTCATTCCTGGCTTATCTCGGCTATCTGGCGGGCTATCAGCATATCAGTGACTGTATGGAAGATGACGATTTCCTGCGCGCCGCCCGTACGTTGATGCTGGCGGAACAGGCCCCGACGCTGCGCACCAAAGAGATTGACCTGGTCGCCTACGCCGATTCGCTAATTGCACGCTATCAAAACCGCGCCATTAAGCACCGCACCTGGCAAATCGCTGCTGACGGTACGCAAAAGCTGCCGCAGCGCTGGCTCGACAGTATTCGCTGGCATCTGGCGCACCATAGCCGTTTCGATCTGCTGGCGCTGGGGGTAGCGGGCTGGATCCGCTATGTTGGCGGCGTTGATGAACAGGGCAACCCGATTGAAATTAACGATCCGTTAAAAGAGGCGCTGGCGCAGCGCGTCAGCGAAAGTGCGGAAGGCGAAGCGCGTATTGCCGCCCTGCTCTCGCTGAAAAAGGTGTTCGGCGACGATCTGCCTGCTAATACGCAGTTTACCGCGCGGGTGCTCGATTTTTATCAGCAGCTGCTGCGGTCTGGTGCCAAAGAAACGGTTAAACAGCTGATCGCCAGCTATTAATTGTTCCTTTGACAAAAGGGCTGGCGCGGAGCTAACGGGCTGTTTAGACTGAAGGCTTTCGCGTCCAGCCGTCCAGGAAAGTTGTCGTATGTCAATAACCTACACCATCACCGCCAACGAGCCGGTTAATCAACAGATTTATCGATTTTTGCGTCAGGATATTGTGACCTGCGTCATCCCTCCCGGTTCGCTGCTGTCGGAAAAAGAGGTCTCTTCACGTTTTAACGTTTCGCGCCAGCCGGTCCGGGAAGCTTTTATCAAACTGGCGGAGGCCGGGCTGGTACAAATTCTGCCGCAGCGTGGCACCTTTGTCCGTAAAATCTCCGCGCAGCGCGTGGCAGACGGCCGGTTTATTCGTGAAGCGGTAGAAATCGCCGTGGTGCGCCGGGCGGCAATGGAAGCGGCGCCCGCCGCGTTAATGGCGCTGGAACATAACCTTCAGCTACAAAAAATGGCGGCGCAGCGCCACGACGTGCAGGCTTTTTTAATGCTGGACGATGAGTTTCATCTGTTGATTGCACAAAGTATTCACTGCGAGCTGGCGTGGGAAACGGTAGAAAATATCAAGGCTAGCATGGATCGCGTGCGCTTTTTAACGCTTAGCAAGGTTTCGCCGCCGGAGAGCCTGATTGAACAGCATGAGGAGATCCTCAGTACGTTGCGCAATAAAGATGCCGACGGCGCTGAACAGGCGATGCGTCGGCATCTGCAGGAGATAATTTCTTCTATTACGCCTGTCGCCGAGCAAAACAGCGCATGGTTTGAACAGGCGTGACGGCTAACAGGGCGGCGCAGAGCCGCCCCCGCTAAAAGTCAGGCGATAGTAATATCTTTTGCTAAATAGACGTCCTGCACCGCATTGATTAACGCCACGCCATCCTTCATTGATTTCTTAAACGCTTTACGGCCTAAAATCAGGCCCATACCGCCCGCGCGTTTATTGATCACCGCCGTGCGAACCGATTCAGCGGTATCGGTTTCGCCCGCCGATGCGCCGCCTGAGTTAATTAATCCCGCGCGGCCCATATAGCAGTTAGCCAGCTGATAGCGCACCAGATCGATGGGGTTTTCACTGGTCAGCTTGCTGTAAACCCGTTCATCGGTATGGCCAAATTTCACCATATTGTAGCCGCCGTTATTTTCCGCCATTTTCTGTTTTACAATATCCGCGCCAATGGTCGCGGCCAGATGGTTGGCCTGGCCGGAAAGATCGGCGCTGACGTGGTAATCCACACCCTCTTTTTTAAAGGCGTCATTGCGCAGATAGGCCCAAAGCACGGTAACCATTCCCAGTTCATGCGCGCGCTCAAAGGCGGCGGAAATTTCCTCAATCTGACGGCGAGACTGTTCTGATCCAAAGTAAATGGTTGCGCCGACGGCTACCGCGCCCAGATTAAACGCCTGCTCGACGCTGGCATACAGGGTTTGATCGTACTGCGCCGGATAGCTCAGGGTTTCGTTATGGTTCAGCTTTACCATAAACGGGATCTTGTGCGCGTAGCGGCGGGATACTGCCGCCAGCACGCCATAGGTTGAGGCCACGCAGTTACAGCCCGCCTCAATAGCCAGCTCAACGATGTTTTTCGGATCGAAATAGCGCGGATTAGCGGCAAAAGAGGCACCGGCGGAATGCTCTACGCCCTGATCGACCGGCAGGATAGAAAGATAGCCGGTGCCCGCCAGGCGACCAGAGTTATACAGCGTCTGCATATTACGCAGCACCGCAGGAGGACGATTGTTATCGATCATGACCCGATCGATATAATCCGCGCCCGGCAGGTAAAGGCTTTCCGCTGGAATGGTCATGCAGCGATGTTGCAAAAGGCTATCCGCTTCTTTGCCCAATAACTGTACGATGTCCGTCATGTTTGCTCCTGTAAGGTTGAGGCAAGGCTTTACTGGCCGGGCAGTTTTCAGACCGCCCGGCGACCCGCCACAGACTGACGTCCTTTCAGTCGCTAACGCAAACTGCTGACTCCATTTTTCAGAAATATACGTATTACCTTACGCCTTACCACCAGCGGTAAAAATGATGCACTGGCCCGATACCGTTTCCCACCTGCAGCGTATCAGCCTGTTCCAGCGCGCCCTGCAGCCAGGTTTTGGCCGCCGCAATGGTGCTGCCCCAGTCGCCGTGACGCGGACGTAACGCGGCCAGCGCCGAAGAGAGCGTGCAGCCGGTGCCGTGCGTATTGCGCGTTGCGATGCGCGGCGCGGTAAAGCGCTGCTCGCCGTCGCGGGTAAACAGCCAGTCCGGGCTTTCGGCATCGCTGAGGTGGCCGCCCTTGATCAGCACCGCCGCACAGCCCAGTTCCAGCAGCGCTCTGCCCTGCTGCTTCATTTCCGCCTCATCACATGCATGATGGGTATCCAGCAGCGCCGCCGCCTCCGGCAGGTTGGGCGTAATTAATGAAACCTGCGGCAGCAGCCGCTGACGCAGCGTTGCTACCGCCTGCGGCGACAGCAGCGCATCGCCGCTTTTCGCCAGCATGACCGTATCCAGCACCACCCAGGGAATAGCGGCGCGGCTAAGCCTTTCCGCCACCGCCTCGACAATATCGCTTTCCGCCAGCATGCCGATTTTGACGCTATCAATGCGCACATCGCTTAATACGGAATCCAGCTGTGCGGCAACAAAGTCAGGTTCAATACGGTAAACCGACTGCACGCCGCGGGTATTTTGCGCCACCAGCGCGGTAATCACGCTGGTGCCATAAGCGCCCAGCGCGGAGAAGGTTTTCAGATCCGCCTGGATACCGGCGCCGCCGCTGGGATCGGTACCGGCAATAGTTAAAGCGTTAATGCGCATCATGCCAGCGCCTCCTCGTTCAGATTCCACAGCCCGTCGAGAAAGGCAGGAATAAAGCTGCCCGGCCCGTTAACCGCCGCCGCCGCGTGGGCTCCGGCGCAGGAGATAATCCGGCAGGCGCTGGCAATATGCAGCAGCCGATCGCCCGGCAGCGCCGCAAAGCCGGCGACGACCGCCGAGAGCGCGCAGCCTGTGCCGACCACGCGCGTCATCAGCGGCGAACCGCCCGGAATTCGCAGCGTACGCTCGCCGTCGGTGACGTAATCCACCTCGCCGGTGATCGCCACAATGGTAGCGTAGCGCTGCGCCAGCTGCCGGGCGGCAGAAAGCGCTGATTCCGTCGTGTGCTGCGTATCCACGCCGCGTCCGCCGCCCTGCTGTAGCGCCAGCGCGAGGATTTCAGAGGCGTTGCCGCGAACGGCGGCGGGCCGCAGCGTCAGCAGCCGCTGGCAGAATTCGCTGCGCAAACGCAGCGCGCCTACCGCCACAGGATCGAGCGTCCAGGGGGTACCGGCTGCGTTGGCGGCGTTGACTGCCGCCAGCATCGCAGCGGCGCGCGGCTGGGTCAGCGTTCCGACGTTAATTAACAGCGCATCGGCGATAGCGCTGAACTGCGCCGCTTCTTCGGCATCGATAACCATCGCGGGCGAGGCCCGCAGCGCCAGCAACACGTTAGCGGTGAAGGATTGCACCACGTCGTTAGTCATACAGTGGATCAGCGGCGCGCGCTGGCGGAACAGGGAGAGAGAGTGCGCGACAGGCGCGTTATCAGGCAGGTCAGGCTGTTTCATAATGCTCCTGGCCGGCGATCAAGAAGGCAATGCCGGTCGGGCATCTGACTTCCCTACGCTGGCATTATCCAGATCAGGTAATACGGGTATTTCTCAGCCTTCACAAAGAAGGGCACCCCGAGTCATTTAAAAAATCAATCAGTTGCGATTAATGCGTTCCATTAATCCCTGAGCAGGATAATGCCAGCGGGAACTCTTGTAAACGGCAAAAGCGGCCCTTTGGGGGCGATGTGTGGCAGGTTGTGTGGCACCTGCGGATAATTATGCTGGTTCGCTCAAAATCGCTGCGAGTGCCACCCCTGTTTTGCTGACAAATGCCCTTTATCACTACTACGGCATACCTGTTTAAGAAGCAAAAAAGCCGGAGTGTCCCGGCTGTAGTCTGGCGTCCATATTCATTTGGTTCGGCTTGCTCTTTTGAGTAATGATGTGGCTACAGAGGGTGAAAGAATAGTCGTTAACACTACAGGGGGGCAAACGTCCCCTTTTCATTATGCCGTGGGGCGCTCGTTCCAGGCGTCATGTGCTAACAAATTGCCGTCTTTGTACAGATGGATGATCTTCTCGTAGTTCAGCGCCACCTCTTCCATGTGACCAGTACCCGGACAGCCTCGCGTATCGTGCATAACAGGGCTGACAGAAATCACTTTGACATTTTCCAGCGTGATCCGGTAATACTCCGCCTCCAGGCATGCGTGGTTGATATGGTAGAAACGGAACTCAGCAGATTTAAGCGTCTGACCTGTGGCAGCCGCCTTGAAGTGATACGGAGAAGCGCTATCAAGCTCTTTGGTAAACTGCAATGGTGAATGCTGACGTGTCCCGGTAACTTTTCCTGTCATTGGGTCTGTAGGAATAGTTAAGCTGTGGTGCAAACCTCGTAGCTCGACACTTCCTTCACGGTCTTGTACATCAGAAGAGCCACGGATCATTGCGCCGCCGTCATCGGTTAAAAATAAATGTACTGGTACAGCCATGTATTAAGCTCTTTGCGATTAATCGTACAACCATTTCCTGGCTTTAGCTGATTCGATCAGCATACCGATAGTGAAATCTGGAACGGGTACAGGTTCCGTTTTCTTGCATGGATTCCATGAAAAAGGTTCATCAGGGTAATACGTTTCGATCTTAAAGCTGCCACGTTCAACCTGGAATTCTTTGAAAAACTCATCCATCAAATCTTCGGCTTCACCAACATCTAACTGCATATCGGTATCAAAATCGGTATCCGGCGTTAACAACCTCTGCTTTTTTTCGTTATTGAACAGATAAACGCCGTTGTAGCGTCTTGCCAAAGCAAAAACACGTTGTTCAATGTCGTCTACCATAATTTATCGTTACCCCGCGCTATGCGGTTGTAGTCACGTATTGAGCAGTATGTGATCTGCGATACATCGGCAAGTAAAATCACCTCGCCTACCAGGGGGATAGTTCGCCCTACGAAAGTGCTAATTTTTGCGACCATTCGCCGCTCTGCTGTCCACGGTGTGTAGCCACCAACCCAGGTAGGTAGTTTTATGCCAAAAGGAAATTTTGCTGTCTTGAAAAACTTCCTCATCGCCTTAGAAACTCGCGAAGTACCTTCCTTACTGGATTTGCCCCTGCTAAAACGGACTCGGTTAATTAACCGCTAATACGGCATCACGGTATTCACGTGGAGAACACATTTTCAGACCGTTATGCGCATGCCAGTTGTTATAATTTAACGGTCTACAGAGGAAGATCAGTTTGCAGCCATCAGCCGAAGTTCCTCCGGCGTCAGCTTATTCCGGGATTCATAAAGACGTTCGCTGTTGGAGTCATTCACCCAGGCTTCCTCAGCCCCATTCATGACGGTTGGGCTGGCGGACAGGATGCTGTTTTTATGTTGCACAATCGCCGCCAACACCGCCAGCGCGATCTCTGCTGGGGTTTTGCTGCCAATCGGCAGGCCTATTGGCGCGTGGATACGCGCCAGTTCCTGTTCGGTAAATTCAGCTATCTGCTGTAGACGCTGTCGCCGCCGTATGCTGTTCCGTTCGGATCCCATTGCGCCGATATAAAATGCTGGCGTGTGGATAGCTTCCATCAGGGTCAAATCATCCATACGGGGATCGTGGGTCAGCGCCACAATGGCGGTATTGCTATGGCATCCCCTCTCTTCAATGTACCTGGCCGGAAACTGACGCAGCAATATCACATCGGGTTTCAGTCCGGCGGCAAAATTCTCCAGTACTTCCGGGCGGTTCTCGCATACCACTACCTCAAAACCCAGAGCAACGGCGAACTCGGCGCAGTAAAGTGCGACGCTGGACAGTCCGGCAATAAGTAACCGTGGCGCAGCGGCAAGATGCAGGATGATCTGCTCTTGCCTGCGTTCGACCTGAGTGGCACTAACGAATCCACACTTCTCAAGGCTGTGACAGGCTTCGGGCAGCGTCAGCCGTTTGATCAGGGCATAATGGCCATCAAGCGCGTCAGCGTGGCATGTAAGGTAAGCGATGCTGGCGTCGCCGGCTGGCAGATATTCAATCAGCACATCCAGTACCCCACCGCAGGGCAGCGCCACGTCGGGTGCCAGACCGCCTTCTCCATAACGGATAACCTGGCTGGCCGTCTGATATTCTCCGGCAGCAATACGACGTAGAAAATCCTCCTCAACGCATCCCCCGGAGAGAGAACCGCTGTAGCGCCCGTCACGCGTCGCTGCCATCAGCGCGCCCGGTGAACGAGGTGAAGAACCATAGGTACTCAGTACGGTACACAGCCATACCGGCTGCTGTTTCAGCCAGCCTGTTGCCTGACCGATCACGGTCATATCAAGATGTTGCATCGCTAAATTTACTCACTAACCGGTAACTGTGACGGAAGATCAATATCCTGCACCACGCTTAATTGATCAAAGGGCAGTAGGTGAACCTCTTCATCGCGCAGTAATACTCTCGCACCATTGTCCCCACGCAACCCGCAAAGTTTTTTGCGCAGTAACGCCGAGAAACCAACCGGGTGGCCCGGCTGTTGACCAAAACAGGGACGCACTATTGCGTGATCCTTCAGCGCTGCCGCAACCTGCAGGAAAATATCTGGCGTGACGAACGGCATATCCGCCAGATGGATTAGCCAGCCCTGCCATTGTGGTGTGGCGGCAACGCCAGCGGCGATAGAGTCTCCCAGCCCGTTGCTGTCCAGCAGAGTAACCGGTACCCGATAAGCGGTACATAGCTGCCATACCGG
This sequence comes from Mixta theicola, assembly GCF_002895925.1. Classification (GTDB taxonomy): domain Bacteria; phylum Pseudomonadota; class Gammaproteobacteria; order Enterobacterales; family Enterobacteriaceae; genus Mixta; species Mixta theicola. The sequence continues at coordinate 90,823 of NZ_NWUO01000005.1, forward strand.
CAGATTATCTGGTCGAGTCACTACCCGTATCGGCAGGCCGGACGCCAGAGCCTGATGCAAGGTATGTGCAAATACTGAACGTCTCTGTCCGGCCGCATCGACAAATTCAGCATTTAACTTGTTACCCAGGCTACCCGCCTGAATAAAACGTTTCCCGCATCCGGCTGCGGCAATAAGAATGCCTGTCGTCATGTTTCTGATCCATGTTTGCGCAACTAACTTTTATCCAAACCGATTACACAGGTTTATTTGTTATTTTTTTGAAAATGAGAAGTTAATTATTACATATTTTGATGACATAAGGATATGATTGCGCGCCCCAGGATTAAGGCTACAAGCGTTTGCGCAATAAAAAATCGCCTTGCGCAACAATTACACAAGCGTACAACAACTATAAAGATGTAAAGGATGTTCTATGAGCAATTTCAACCCATCGCGACGCCGTTTTATCAGAAGCGCCGTAATAGCAGGGGTATCCGTGTACCTCGCGCCACTGTACAGCCATGCCTACGCTGCGTTGTTCGAACAAAAAATTCTCCAGTCGCCGAATTGGGATCCGCATACCAAACGCGTGCGCTTTCGCATTGACGGTCGTGCCAAGGTGATGGGACAAAAAGTATTCGCCCGCGATATTCGCGTGGTGGATATGCCTCACTGGCCGCAGAAACAGGCACACGCCTTTATCCTGCGTGTTACTAAGGCCGATCGACTGTTTGAGGGCGTCGATCTGTCGCTGCTGGGTGATGATCTACAGCCAGACCGGCTGGTGACGGCGGAAGATCTGGCGCGCGATGGGCTGGCTTTCCCGGCCTTCTACGGCGATGATATGCTGTTGCCCGCCGGCAAAACCCCGGCTTATCTCGGCCAGGCGGTAGCGATCTTGATCTATCATGATTTCGCCCGTTTCCGTTTCGCTAAAGACAAGCTGAAATTCCGCGAGGAAACCATCAAATACGGTACGGTAACCGGCCCGCTGGAGCGTGATCCCTGGGGTAGCTTCCGCTATGTGCGGGTGGGCGGCGAGCAACCGTTCGACGACGATCGTTTTTCCAGCCTGAAGGACACGCCTCTCTTCCCTGTGTCAATGAAAAAACATCTGCCGGTATGGCCGGAAGGACGCGAGGGCGGCAAGCTGGATCAGGAAGGCATGTTCTATGCAGGCACGATCGCCGACAAGCTGGATAAGCCACCGGCCGACTGGCTGGTCATGTCGCGTCGTTATACCACGCAGTCGATCGATACATCAGCGCTGGAGCCGGACAACGCCAACGGCTGGTTCGATAGCGCAACGCAAACGCTGCATCTGGTGGTGCCGACCCAGTCGCCGCAGGAAGTGGCCGAAGCGATGCCGCTTATGCTGGCCAAACGCAATCCGCCAGTGCAACAACTGATCCTGCACCCATGCTACACCGTGGGTTACGGTTCGAAAGATCACTGTAATTTCCCCTATTACGGCGCGATAGCGGCAATGTATGGCGACGGATACCCGGTACGCCTGGCCAACGACCGTTTTGAGCAGTTTCAGACCGCACTGAAACGCCATTCTTTTGATATGCATTACCGCATCGCAGTGAATCGCCAGACCGGTATGCTACAGTCATTCCAGGCTGAGATGACCGCAGATGGCGGTGGTCGCAGTAACTTTACCCCTTCGGTGGTGATGGTCGCCGCCACTGCCGCCCAGTCGATTTACTACTTTCCGCAAAGCGATCTGTCGTCGGTCGGTCTGGCATCGCGCGCGATCGATGCCGGTTCCGCGCGTGGTTACGGTACGCTGCAAAGTATGGCTGCCACCGAGATGATGATCGACGAAATGGCCGCCGAGCTGAAGATCGACCCGATCGCATTTCGTTTGCGCAACGCGCTGAAATCGGGCATGAAAAATACCCAGGGGGCGATCCCGGCCGGCGCCATTCGCGTTGACGAGGTGCTGGAGAAAGCGGCGCAGCATGAGATATGGCTCAGGCGTGCTGAACGCAAGGCTGAGTTTGAGCGCCACCATCCAGGTAAACGCTATGGCGTTGGCTTCGCCTGTGTGCAGAAAGACTTCGGCACCGGAGCGGAAACCTCGTTTGCCCGGGTGGAGTTGAGTGAGGACGGGCGCATTATGCTGCACCATAGCGGCGCGGAAATGGGTACCGGTATGTCAACTTCGCAGTCGGTGCTGTGCGCGCAGTGGCTGGGAAAACCGGCCGACGAGGCGCATTTCTCCGTCATTGACTGGTCGGTATTGCCAATGGTCACCAGTGGCGATCCTTACCTGATGTCACAGGACGAACAGGACAAGCTGCAAACCAACCCTAACTGGACACCTTCCTACTGTTCGCCATCCAGCGCCAGCAACTCGGCCTTTTATTTCTCGCACAGTACCCGCGAAGCGGCGCGGCTGATCTTCAATCACGGCCTGTGGCCAGCGGCGATGGCGTTGTGGCAGGCCGGTATTGGCGGCGGCCAGGCAGCGCCGCTGGTAGTACGCCGCGAGGATGCGCGCTGGGTTGAAGGTGGCCTGACGGCGGCGGGAATGTCAGTGCTGAGCCTTGAACAGCTAACCAGGAAAGCCTGGCAGATGGGCGGCGTAACAGGCGCGACGGTACATGTGTTTAACCGCTGGCAGTGGGCAGAGGCGGATTTCAGGCTGAACGGCCAGTCTGAACGGTTGCCGGTTGATGGTCTGGCGCTGCGTCATGGCGGTGGCGAGTTTGTAACGCAGGCACGTACCCAGGTCTATTACCCGCCGGTTCAACGTAATAATGCGGCGGTTACCTACTATAGCGCCGTCGGCACGCTGGCGGAGGTGGCGGTAGAGATCGCTACCGGCAAGGTGGAATTGCTGAACCATCACTCGATTATGGAATGTGGCAATTTGATTGTGCCGGAACTGGTTTCCGGCCAGTTACAGGGCGGGTTGGCGATGGGAATAGGCCATGCGCTGCACGAATATTTACCGCTGTACGAAGAGGGGCCGGGCAACGGTACCTGGAATTTCAACCGTTACCACCTGCCGCATGCCAGCGATGTGGCGGTATGGAATCAAACCAGCGACATCCTGCCTGCGCTGTCGGAAACCGATCCGCCAAAAGGCATGGCCGAAGTCGTGATGATCCCGGTAGTAGCCGCACTGGTTAACGCCATTGCCGACGCCACCGGCCATCGTTTCCGTGATTTACCCGTTCGTGCAGAAAATATTCGTGAGGTATTACAATGAGCATTAAAAACCGTCCAGTTTCCCTGACCGTCAACAATAAGCAATATAGCTCCATTGAGGTGCCGGAAGGGTTGATGATGATTGATTTCCTGCACGAATATCTCGATCTGACCGGATCGCGCCTCGGTTGTGGTCAGGGGATCTGCCATGCCTGTGTCGTTATTGTTGATAATCCGGATGGCACCAGCGAAGAGGTACGTACCTGCATCACCGGCGCCCATTTTTTTAACGGCAGGAAAGTGCGCACCGTAGAAGGCCATGCCCGGCTGGATGAGCAAGGTGAAGTGGTGGAGCTTTCTCCGGTACAGCAGGCTTTTCTGGAACACTACAGCTTCCAGTGTGGCTACTGTACGCCAGGCTTTGTCAATGCCGCGACGATCTTCATGGAAAAGCTCAAACGTGAACCCATCGCCCGTGAACAGCTGGAAAGCGCCATTGAGCAGGCGCTGGACAGCCATATCTGCCGCTGTACCGGTTATGTACGCTACTACGAGGCGGTGCGCGATGTGGTGCTGAAAACGCCGGGCCTGCTGAAGGAGACGGCATAATGAAAAAACGTCTCGCCCTGTTGATCCTCCTGATCGCGATCGTCGTTATCGCCCTGCTATGGTGGCGGGAGAACCGCCGCTACGACGGCCCGGTGCAGAAGGTTACCGCCAGCGCCGGGCAGATCACCCATGGCCGCTATCTGGCCCAGGCTGCTGACTGCAGCGCCTGCCACACCGCCAACGGCGGCGCACCATTGGCTGGCGGTTATCCGCTGGAAACGCCGTTCGGTACCCTCTACGGCAGCAACCTGACGCCGTCGGCCGATCACGGTATCGGCCGCTGGACCAAAGATGACTTTTTCCTGGCGCTGACCCAGGGAGTGGCTCCGGGTGGCCGTCATCTCTATCCGGCGATGCCTTACACTTCCTATAAGGGTATTTCGCGCCAGGACTCTGATGATATTTACGCTTATCTGATGACACGCCCGGCAGTTGATGTTGCGGTTCAGGAAAATGCCATGCCGTTCCCATTCAACCAGCGCATGGCGCTGATTGGCTGGAACCTGCTGTTCCGCAGCTCGCAGCCGCTGCCTGCCAGCTCGCAGGGTAATTCTGCGCAATGGCAACGTGGACGCTATTTGGCCGACGTCCTGGGACACTGCGGGGAGTGTCACACACCACGTGGTGTGCTGGGACAGATGGATCTCGACAAACCGATGCAGGGCGGCGTGGTTGGGCGCTATATGGCACCGGATATTACTCCACAGGGCCTGGCACAACGCGGCTGGCAGCCGCAGGAGATCAGCCGTTTTCTCAGTACCGGCCTTGCAACCCAAGGCTCTGTCTTCAGTGAAATGCATATGGTGGAGGATCTCAGTACCCGTCATCTGACACCGCCAGACCAGCAAGCACTGATGACTTACCTGATGGGCGACCAGCCTCCGGCGGCAGTGGCGGCGGTGAAAACAGGATCGGGCAGTGATACCGGACGCATGATTTATCTGGACCAATGCTCCGGCTGTCATGCGCGTGAGGGCGAGGGTAAACCGCATGTATCGGTGGCGATGCGTAATAACGCCACACTGCGGCAACCGGACGGCAGGAACCTGATCGTCTCAATACTGGACGGCCTGCCGGTACAACAATTCCCCAACGGTGAAAGCATGCAGAGTATGCCGGCCTTTGGCGGACGCCTGAGTGATGCAGAGGTGGCAGAATTGGTAAATTACCTGCGTGTGACCTGGGGTGGTCAACCAGCGAACATTACTGCCGACCAGGTGAAGGCGTTGCGCAAGTAAGCCTTCAGCTCCGGCTGTGTGGTAATGGGAAGTGCATTGACGGATAAAAGCCGGGAAGCTATTGCCGCTGCCTGCCGGGAAACGGCAGACAATGAAAGCACTTCCCGATCCCGCGCAGGGAAGAAAAAGAGCCTGAGGCTAAAGCCGCAGCGGTAAACGCTGCGGCTTTAATCGTCTTATTACCTTATCTTTACTGCCGCGCCAGCCCTACCGCCTCGCCCAGCTGCCACACCGCCATCGCATAGTGATTACTGTGGTTATAGCGCGTAATCACGTAGAAGTTCGGCAGGCCGTACCAGTACTGGTAATACTTGCCCATATCAAAGCGCAGCAGACTAACCTGCGGATTGCCGTTAATAGACGTTTGCGGGCGCAGGCCCGCTGCCGCCAGGCTGGATATGCTGTAGCGGGTCTTAAAGCCGTTTTCCAGCCCCGGCGCCTGGCCGCTGGCCGGTACTGCCACGGTTTCATCCGGCTGCCAGCCATGCTGTTTAAAATAGTTCGCTACGCTGCCGATGGCATCAACCGGATCCCAAAGATTAATGTGGCCATCATCGTTAAAATCTACCGCGTACTGTTTTTCGGACGAAGGCATAAACTGCCCGTATCCCATCGCGCCGGCATAAGAACCGCGCAGGTCGAGCGGGTCCTGTTGCTCTTTACGCGCCATCAGCAGGAAGGTTTCCAGCTCGCTGGTGAAAAATTCAGCCCGGCGGGGATAGGCAAATGAGAGCGTAGCCAGCGCATCGATAATACGGGTTTTGCCCATTACGCGGCCCCAGCGGGTTTCCACGCCGATAATGCCGACCATAATTTCCGGCGGAACGCCATATTCCCGCTGCGCCCGCTGCAGCGCATCCTGATATTGATTCCAGAACGCTACGCCGTTCTGCACGTTATCTGGCGTGATAAATTTATTGCGATAGCGAATCCAGGCGCCATTCGGCCCGGAAGGCGGCTGATAGCCTGGGGCCTGACGCTCCATCAGGCGCAGCACCCAGTCCAGGCGTTTCGCCTGCGCCAGCACGTCATGCAGCTGCTGACGATTAAAGCCATGTTCCTGCACCATTTTATCGATAAAACGTTCGGCCGCCGGATTACCGGCGAAATCGCCATTTAACGGATGAATTTCATGAGCGGGCTTAAGTAAAAATCCACCTTCTTCCAGAAAGGGGTTACCGCTTTGCGGCGGGGTCGGCGTCGGTTTGCTGCTACAGCCAGCCAGGGTCAGAATTAGCGGTAGAAGGAGGCGAGGATAACGCATTGCAAGTCCATATAATCAGCGATGAAAAAGAATTAATGGTAAGCGTGGATTTGCGTCACGTAAAAGAAAATTCCTAATTTGCCAAAAAAATTTTCGCCGGTATCTCTGATAAATTAGCAAGGTTTTCAGCGTTGAAAACCTTGCCGCTGATATTACGGACGATCGCGTCGGAACAGCGTCCACTCTTCAATGCGCTCGCCGCTGGGTAGATGACAATAGTTGATCTCGCCGTCCGCGGTTTGCCCCCTTTCCAGCGTACCCGATTGTTGAATGCAGTAAACCGAGGCCGGATTCGGCATCCCAACCGCCGGAGAATTTTCCTGTGGTGCAGGCTGACGACTACATCCTGCCACCGTCAGCGCGACCAACAACATGATACTTTTTTTCATGTTCGCTCTTTTTATAAGGGCGGTGTCGCTGACGACAGGCCGCCAACTCTGATTATTGCGCAACCGCCTCGCTGACGGCGCTATCCGCCTGCCACAGGCGATATTTCACTTCTACATCGGCTGGCGCGTAAACCACGATTGGCAGCTTACTGTTGTAACGCAGCATGCCTTCTGTGCCGGTATTGGCGACAACAAATTCCTGATGGGTCGCATTATCAATACACATCTTTCGCGTCGAAGCCAGAGGGCTAAGTTTGTTGATGACAATATAGTCATAGCCCCAGCCTTCCAGGGTTTTCTTCTCAATATCCGCACCAAACATCTGGCGGTTACAGTCTACTTTTAGCGTTTTACCTGGCAACAGCTCAACCTTATACAGATCTTCATGCGCCTGCTGCGGCAGAATAATAACGTGCCTGATCTGCCCTTTTTCCGCCTGCGGATAAGGCGCAACCTTTTCCAGCGGCTGGGCGTCTGGCGCTGCTTGCTGCACGTTATTGGCGTTGGCTGAAGCAGTGATAAATAAGGCGCTAAGTACCAGGGTGGTATATTTCATGTTGTTTCCTGCAAATGATAATTTATTTCACTAAGGTAGCATAAGATAACCATACTTATCGCCGCTCAGAATCAAATTTATCGCATAAAACTCCAGCATCAGCGGTTAGCGCTAAGCCTTTTCATTGCTGTTTTATCGCTTCCGGCAGGCTGGTGGGTTAACAACCGCTTATTATTTAAGCAACGCAACCCACGTACAAAGCGAGACATGCATCACAAAAACCCCGCCGGCAGCAAGAATATCCATCTCTATGGACCATTTAACATTACGCCCGCTATACAGAATTTTGTATGTTGCCTTATAGTGCAGCATATTAATCTGGAGCGGTAAAATGTCTTACGTTAACAGTAATTTAGATATAAACGATATGCACAGACGCAAGGTGCGTCGAATGAATCTGTTTATCTCTTTTTCCGCCGCGCTGGCTGGCCTGCTGTTTGGGCTGGATATTGGCGTGATTGCCGGCGCTTTACCCTTTATTACTCACCATTTTTCCCTGTCCAGCCACCAACAGGAGTGGGTCGTCAGCAGTATGATGCTCGGCGCGGCGCTGGGTGCGATCTGTAACGGCTGGGTCTCTTCCCGCCTGGGGCGCAAATACAGCCTGATGGCTGGCGCAGTGTTATTTATTCTTGGCTCGCTGGGCTCCGCTTTTGCCAACAGTCTTGAGGCGCTGCTGGCGGCGCGCGTGGTGCTGGGCGTAGCGGTTGGCATCGCCTCTTATACCGCCCCGCTCTACCTTTCTGAAATGGCCAGCGAGCATATTCGCGGCAAAATGATCAGCATGTATCAGCTGATGATCACTTTTGGCATCCTGCTGGCGTTTCTGTCCGATACCGCGCTGAGCTACAGCGGCAACTGGCGCGCCATGCTGGGCATTCTGGCGCTACCGGCGGTGGTATTATTCGGTCTGGTGATTTTTCTGCCTAACAGTCCGCGCTGGCTGGCGGCGAAAGGCTTACATATCGAAGCGGAAGAAGTGCTGCGGATGCTGCGCGATACCTCCGATAAAGCCCGCGCCGAGCTTAATGAGATCCGTCAAAGCCTGCAGATGAAACAGGGCGGCTGGACGCTGTTTAAGCGCAACAGCAACGTACGCCGGGCGGTATTCCTGGGCATGCTGCTACAGGCGATGCAGCAGTTTACCGGCATGAACATCATTATGTATTACGCGCCGCAGATTTTTAAAATGGCGGGCTTTAGCAATACGCAACAGCAGATGATGGCGACGGTGGTGGTTGGGTTAACCTTTATGCTGGCAACGCTGATCGCGGTGTTTACCGTGGATAAGGCGGGCAGAAAGCCGGTGCTGAAAATTGGCTTTTCGGTTATGGCCTTTGCTACGCTGGTGCTGGGCTACTGCCTGATGCAGGCCGGGAAAGGCGAAATCACTTCCGGTCTGTCGTGGCTTTCGGTTGGGATGACCATGATGTGCATTGCGGGCTATGCCATGAGCGCCGCGCCGGTCGTCTGGATCCTCTGCTCGGAAATCCAGCCGCTGAAATGCCGGGATTTTGGCATCACCTGCTCCACCACTACTAACTGGGTGGCCAATATGATTATTGGCGCGACGTTCCTGACGCTGCTGGATACCATTGGCGCTGCAGGCACCTTCTGGTTATATACCGGCTTTAATGTGGCGTTTATCGCGATTACTTTCTGGCTGATCCCGGAAACGAAAAACGTCACGCTGGAACATATTGAGAAGAACCTGATGGCCGGTAAAAAGCTGCGGGATTTAGGGCAGTAACGGCCGCCCGGACAATGCCAAATGCCTTTCCGGCAGCTTTATTAAAGATATTCCCCGTTCGGACCTGCACAGCAGGCCGAACGGTTTTGTATTATGGCGTTACCGTTGCTGCATGCGGCGCGTTTTTCTTCCTCTTTAGTATAGTGTAACTAAGAAAGAGATTAGCGCTGCGCTCCGCTATCTTCATCACCCTTCCGGTTATTCATTCCGCCAAAGCCCGCTTTTTTTGATACTGCACAACCCGCACCTACTTATTTAGAGGTATACAAACCTGCTTTTTTTTAACGGGCACGACGTTTAAATAATAATAAACCAGGAGGTTACATGGCGAGGAACAGGCGGTTTTTAAGCTTTGCATGGCTTAAAAGCTGGCGGATTATGGGGCTGTTATTGCTGGGAGCGATAGTCGGCGTTGTGGTATTGGCTGGCAGCGTCACGATAATGCATAAGACCAGCGACAGCGAATTTTGTGTTTCATGCCACAGCATGCAGCGTCCGCTGGCGGAATATCAGGGCAGCATCCACTTTCAAAATCCAGCGGGTATCCGTGCAGAGTGCGCCGACTGCCATGTTCCGCCTCAGCCGGTTGATTATATGCTGACAAAAATGGGCGCGCTGAAGGATGTGGTCGGTGAAATCAGCGGCAAAATCGATAGCGAAGAGAAATATAACGCCCATAAGCTCACCATGGCAGAATCGGTCTGGAAAACCATGAAGGCCAACGATTCAGCCACCTGTCGCAGCTGTCACAGCTTTGACGCAATGGATGTGCTGGCTCAGCGGCCGGAAGCGCGTAAAGCGCATCCCGTGGCAATTCGTGAAGGCCAGACCTGTATCGACTGCCACCGCGGCGTCGCCCATATTCTGCCGGATATGAGCGCCAGCAACGCCAGCGGCGCCACGCAGCTGCTAACCGCCGCCGCCCATACCCCGGCGCAGGCGACCCGGCTATACGCCGTCGCTACCCAGCCTTTCCGCCTCGCCCCCGATTCCGACCAGCCTGACGGCACGCTGTTCCCTTCCAGCGAAATCACCGTGCTACAGCGCGACGGAGAACAGCTGCAGGCGCGCCTTAACGGCTGGCAGCAGCAGGATGTGCCCGGCGCTATCTATGCAGCGCCGGGAAAACGCATTATGAGCGCGGTACTGGCTGATAGCGCGGCAGAGAAAGTCAGCGTACTCAGCACGCAGACCGACAGCGAAACCGGCCAGCAGTGGAATCAGGTTTCACTCACCTTTTGGCTGCCGAAAAAAATCCTGATCGAAGACCAGCAGAAAATCTGGCAGTACGCCGCCGGGCTGATGTCAGCCAACTGTACCGGCTGTCACGGCCTGACCGCGCTGAATCATTTCACAGCGAATCAGTGGATTGGCGTGATGAAAGGGATGGCGCCGCGCACCTCGCTGGATGAGGAGCAGCTGCGCCTGCTGACCCAGTACGCGCAGAAACATGCCAGCGATATGGCGAATACAGAGGAAAGCGAAAAATGAAAAAAAATCTTACCTCCGGCTGGTCCCGCCGACGTTTTTTACAGGCGGGCAGCGGCTTGCTGGCCGCCGGCGCGCTGCATTTCGGCTACAGCAAAACCGCGCTGGCTAAGGCTATCAGCCAGGCGCTGCCGCAGTTTACCGCCCTGCGCCCGGCGCAAAAGGGCATTCTGACCGCCGCGCACTGGGGCGCTTTTGAAGCGATCGTTGAAGAGGGGCGTATGACTGGCGTACAGCCGGTCTCTGACGATCCGGCGCCGAACGAACTGATAACTATGGCTCCCTGGCAGGTTTATGCGCCGAACCGCATCAAAACGCCGATGGTGCGTAAAAGCTGGCTGGAAAACGGGCCCGGCAGCCATCCTGAACGGCGCGGATGCGATGAGTGGGTCGCGGTCAGCTGGGATAAGGCGATCGCGCTGGTTAGCGCGGAAATACAACGCCTGCAGCAAAATTACGGGCCTTCTGCTATTTACGCCGGCTCCTATGGCTGGAAAAGCACCGGTATGCTGCACAACTGCCGCGCCCTGCTGCATCGTCTGATGAACCTGTCCGGCGGCTTTCTCAGCTATAGCGGCGACTATTCTACCGGCGCAGCCCAGGTGATTATGTCGCATGTGGTTGGTTCGATGGAGGTTTATGAGCAGCAAACCAGCTGGCCCAACGTGCTGGAGCACAGCGAACTGGTGATTCTGTGGGGCTGTAATCCCCAAACCACGCTGAAAAACAGCTGGAACGTGCCGGATCACGTGGGCCTGGAGGGTTTTGCCCGGCTGGCAGATAAAGGCGTCAGGGTCATTACCATCGATCCGATTCATCAGCCAGGGGCAAAACAGCTGAACGCCCAGTGGATCGCGCCGCACGCCTATACCGACAGCGCAATGATGCTGGGCATCGCCCACACCTTGCTCAGCGAGCAATTGTACGATGCGGCCTTTCTGCAGCGTTACACCGTCGGTTTCGATCGCTTCCGCGCCAGCCTGCTGGGCGAAGATGACGGCGTGGTGAAAAATGCGGAATGGGCCAGCGGGATCTGCGGCATCGGGGCGGATACCCTTCGTCAGCTGGCGCGTGAAATGGCGCAAAAGCGCACCATGATCATGGCCGGCTGGGGTATTCAACGTCAGCAGCACGGCGAGCAGCCGCACTGGCTGTTGGTTACGCTGGCGGCGATGCTGGGCCAGATTGGTCTGCCGGGCGGCGGTTTCGGCTTTAGTTACCACTACTCTTCCGGCGGCAGCCCGACGGCGCGCGGCGGTATTATTGCCGGCATCAGCGCGGGCGACGCGCCCAAAAACGCACCCGCGCCGATTCCGGTGGCGCGCATCGCAGACTGCCTGGCGAACCCCGGCAAGACGATCCCTTTTAACGGCCGTCAGGTGACCTATCCGGACGTAAAAATGGTCTACGTCGCGGGCGGTAATCCTTTTCATCATCACCAGGACACCAATAATCTGCTGCAGGCGTGGCGGCGGCCGGAAACCATCGTGGTGCAGGAGCCATACTGGACGGCTACCGCTAAGCACGCTGATATTGTGCTGCCCTGCACCACCAGCTATGAACGCAACGATCTGGAGTTGGGCGGCGACTATTCCCAGCTGTATGTTTTCCCGATGCGTCAGTGCGTTGCGCCACAGCATCAGGCACGCAACGACTTTGATATTTTCCGGGCGATAGCGGCGCGCCTCGGCGTAGAGCAGGCCTTTACCGAAGGCCGGGATGAGATGCTGTGGCTGAAAGCGATGTACGACAATATGAAAGGCCAGGCGCGCACCGCAGGCGTGGCGCTGCCGCCGTTCGCTATGTTCTGGCAGTCGAACAGCTATATCCGTTTTCCGATCCCTGAAGCCAATAAACAGTGGGTGCGCTTTGCGGATTTTCGCGCCGACCCGCTGCTTAATCCGCTGGGTACGCCTTCCGGCAAGATTGAAATCTTCTCGCAGCGCATCGCCGCCATGCAGTATCCCGATTGTCCGGGGCTGCCCGGCTGGCTGGTGCCGCAGGAGTGGCACGGCAGCGAACTGGCTGAACGCTGGCCGCTGTCGCTCAACACCGCGCATCCCGCCCTGCGGCTGCATTCACAGCTGGATAATACTCCGCTGCGCGAGAAACATGCCGTCGCCAACCGCGAGGAAATTCTGATCAATCCGCAGGATGCCGCCCGGCGCGAAATTCGCAGCGGCGATCTGGTTCGCGCCTTTAACGCTCGCGGTCAGATTCTGGTCGGCGCGGTGGTTACGGCGGATATTCGTCCCGGCGTAGTGCGTATCAGCGAAGGCGCCTGGTACGATCCCGCCGAGCCTGCCCAGCCCGGCACGCTGTGCCGCAACGGCAATGTGAACTGCCTGACCGTAGATATTGGCACCTCCATGCTGGCGCAGGGCAACTGCGGCCATATGGCGCAGCTGGAGATTGAAAAATATCAGGGCGACGCGCCGCCAAATACCGCGCATGCCATGCCGCCCGGCGTGGTCTGATCGCCTGTTACCCAGCCGCCCCGACGCCGGGGCGGTTGTACCTGACTTCCCTATTCGCTCCCCTGCTCCGTCCTTCTGCCGTTAATCATGCTAATTTTATTAACAGCTGCTGCTTCAGCGCTGAGCATAAGGAGAACTCATGCAGATACGACCTTTTACCGAAGCCGACCGCCCTTTTTTGCGCACGCTATTTCTTGCCTCGCGTCAGGCAAGCTGGACGTGGCTTGATCCCGACGGCTGGCAGCTGGAAGATTTTGATCGGGTGGTATTAGGCGAAAAGGTACTGGTTGCCGAAGAGCATGGCCACCGGCTGGGTTTTGCCGCCTGGCTGGAAAACGACAATTTTCTGCACAGCCTGTTTATCGATCCGCAGTATCAGGGGCGCGGCGTCGGCAGTGCGCTGCTGCAGGCGATACAGGAGCGTTTTACTTCTACCGGCGCGTTAAAGTGTCTGCTGGCGAATAAGCACGCCCGGCAATTTTATCTGCATCACGGCTGGCAAATCGTTTCTGAAGGCGAAAGCGAACAGGGGCGCTACGTGCTAATGCATTATCAAAAAGCGGCGACGCTGCGCAGAGCAGGAAACTAAATTTAACTTATTGATAATATTCAATTAATTTGTTTAACAAGCGAAAAGCGTGAGCTTTCAGGGCCGTTTCTTACTGTCAATGCCAGCGTGTCTGAACCGGTGGCCGTAGCGGGAAGGTTTCCCCAGGCTCGCCCCGCTAGTTTTATCTCTATCAGTCGTATGACGCATTTCAGACCGTCGCGCCGGGCGTTCCGGCGCAGGCAGGTTTTAGATATTAATGGAGATAAACATGAGCTTTCAACTGGCATTACCGGGCATCAGCCTGCACGGCTATGAGGCGATTGCCGATATGGCGCGGCTGCTGGCGCAAAAAAACTGGGGCAAGGCATTGATTGTTACCGATGCGCAGCTGGCCGGGCTGGGTTTAACCCGCAGCCTGACCGAAAGCCTGCAGCAACAGGCTATTCCTTACGCCCTGTTTACCGGCGTAGCGCCGAATCCTACCGAAGAGCAGGTGCAGGCCGGCATTGCCGCCTTTCATGCGCAGCAGTGCGATTTTCTGATCGCTTTTGGCGGCGGCAGCCCGATTGATACCGCCAAAGCGATTAAAATCCTTACCGCCAATCCGGGCCGGTCGGTGGATTACGCGGGCGTCGGCAAGGTGCGCCAGCCCGGCGTGCCGCTGGTCGCGATTAATACCACCGCCGGCACCGCTGCCGAAGCCACCAGCAACGCGGTGATCACCGACAGCGCCCGCCAGATTAAGCAGGTGATTATCGACAGCCACCTGATCCCCGATATTGCCGTTGACGATCCGGCGGTTATGCTGGGTATTCCGCCCGATATCACGGCGGCAACCGGTATGGATGCGCTGACGCACGCGCTGGAAGCTTATGTTTCTCTGGGCGCGCATGTGCTGACCGATCCCTCAGCGCTGGAGGCGATCGCGCTGATCCGCCGCTGGCTGCCGGTTGCGGTTGCAGAAGGTCAGAATCGTGAGGCGCGGGAGATGATGGCCTGTGCGCAATATCTGGCGGGCATGGCCTTTAACAGCGCGGGGTTAGGTCTGGTGCATGCGCTGGCGCATCAGCCGGGCGCCACCCACGATCTTCCGCACGGCGTCTGCAATGCGATTCTGCTGCCGGTGGTGGCGGCATTTAACCGCTCCGCCAGCGTGGCCCGCTTCGCCCGCATCGCCGCTGCGCTGGGCGTCGATACTTCCGCAATGGACGACGAGGCCGCCAGCCACGCCGCGATTCAGGCGCTGCGCCAGCTTGCCGGACAGGTCGGGATCCCTTCCGGCTTTCGCCAGTTAGGTATTAAGGAGAGCGATATTGAGGGCTGGCTGGATAAGGCGCTGGCCGATCCCTGCGCGCCAGCCAATCCCCGTACCGCTACGCGTGAGCAGGTACGGGAACTCTATCTACAGGCGCTGTAAAGGTTACAGGGCGCGGAAGGCGATTTCGCCAGGGATAATCTCTCCCTGCCAGTAAAGCTCAGCCGCCACCGCGCCCGCCAGCTGGCGATAAGTCTCGGCGAACTCACTGTCCGGGCGGCGAATGACCGTGGGCTGGCCGGCATCGAGATCTTCACGCAGCGTAATATGCAGCGGCAGCTGGCCCAGCAGACGGGTATGATATTTTTCCGCCAGCATCTCCGCCCCGCCGCTGCCGAAAATCGCTTCGTGATGGCCGCAGTTGCTGCAAATATGCATGCTCATGTTTTCCACCACGCCCAGCACCGGCACTTCGACCTTTTCAAACATGACGATCCCTTTGCGCGCATCGATCAACGCGACATCCTGCGGCGTCGTCACCACCAGCGCGCCGGTTACCGGAACGTTTTGCGCCAGCGTCAGCTGAATATCGCCGGTGCCCGGCGGCATATCCAGAATCAGGTAATCCAGCTCCGGCCACAGCGTTTCATTAAGCAGCTGCATCAGCGCCTTGCTGGCCATCGGGCCGCGCCACACCATCGCGTTATCTTCGGTAACCAGATAGCCAATCGAGTTAGTGGCCAGGCCATGCACCATAATCGGCGCCATATGCTTGCCGTCCGGCGAAGAGGGGCGCTGATCTTCGGTTCCCAGCATGGTCGGCACCGATGGGCCATAAATATCGGCATCCAGAATCCCGACTCTGGCGCCCTCAGCTGCCAGCGCCAGCGCCATATTTACCGCGGTGCTGGATTTTCCGACGCCGCCTTTACCTGAGCTAACGGCAATAATATTTTTCACGCCGCTAACGCCCGGCTGGTTTTTTACGCGCTTCAGGGTGGCGATATCGTGGCTTAACCGCCAGTCAATCGCCTGCGCGCCGGTAATACGCAGCAGGTCGGCGCTGGTTTGTTCTTTTAACGCGGCAAATCCGCTGCCCCAGGCAAACGGCATTTTAATTTCAATATGCAGCCTGTCGTCCATTAACGCGACATGGTGCAGCGCCTTCAGCGCGGTGAGGTTATGCTTCAGCGTCGGATGTTCAAAAGTGGTCAATACGCCGGCGGTCATGGCGCGCAGCGTGTCGGGCGAAAAAGCCCCGTGGGATTGTAAACTCATCCCTTCTCCTTGTGGTTCAGGTTATTTTATGTCCGGTCTGCCGCCTGTCCCGATAACGAACGCTTCCCGGCCATAAGTTGATGTTTCTAAGCATACCAGAAGCCCGTCCAAATCGTATTTGTCTGTCAATGCGCGAAATCCGTTTGTTTACGTCAGGTCGGGCTTTCGGTTACCATCTAAGGCCCTTTTTAACCAAAAGAAATAAGTCCCGCTATGACTCAAGTCGCGAAAAAAATAATGGTAACGTGCGCTCTGCCGTACGCTAATGGCCCCATCCATCTCGGCCATATGCTGGAGCACATTCAGGCTGATATTTGGGTCCGTTACCAGCGAATGCGCGGCAATCAGGTTTGGTTCATTTGTGCCGACGACGCGCATGGCACTCCGATTATGCTGAAAGCGCAGCAGATGGGAATAACGCCTGAGCAGATGATTACTGAGATGAGTCAGGCGCATCAGAAAGATTTCGCTGGCTTTAACATCAGCTACGATAACTATCATTCTACGCACAGCGATGAGAACCGCGAGTTATCGGAGCTTATCTATACCCGTTTAAAAGAGAACGGGTTTATTAAAAACCGCACCATTTCACAGCTGTTCGATCCGGAAAAAGGCATGTTCCTGCCGGATCGCTTTGTCAAAGGCAGCTGTCCGAAGTGTAAAGCGCCGGACCAGTACGGCGATAACTGCGAAGTTTGCGGCTCGACCTATAGCCCGACCGAACTGATCGATCCGAAATCGGTGGTTTCCGGCGCGACGCCGGTGATGCGCGATTCTGAGCATTTCTTCTTCGATCTGCCCTCCTTCAGCGAGATGCTGCAGGCCTGGACCCGCTCCGGCGCGCTGCAGGAGCAGGTCGCGAATAAAATGCAGGAATGGTTTGAATCTGGCCTGCAGCAGTGGGACATCTCCCGCGATGCGCCCTACTTCGGCTTTGAAATTCCGGGCGCGCCGGGCAAATATTTCTACGTCTGGCTGGATGCGCCCATCGGCTATATGGGCTCGTTCAAAAACCTGTGCGATAAGCGCAGCGACCTGGACTTTGACGAGTACTGGCAGAAAGATTCCACCACCGAGCTGTATCACTTTATCGGTAAGGATATTGTTTACTTCCACAGCCTGTTCTGGCCGGCAATGCTGGAAGGCAGCAATTTCCGCAAGCCGAACAATCTGTTTGTTCACGGCTACGTGACGGTAAACGGCGCCAAGATGTCCAAATCGCGCGGCACCTTTATTAAGGCCAGCACCTGGCTTGAGCATCTGGATGCCGACAGCCTGCGCTATTACTACGCGGCCAAGCTCTCTTCACGCATCGATGATATTGACCTTAACCTGGAGGATTTCGTCCAGCGCGTTAATGCCGATATTGTCAATAAAGTGGTTAACCTGGCTTCGCGCAACGCTGGCTTTATCGCCAAACGTTTCAACGGCAAACTGGCGGACCATCTGGCCGATCCGGCGCTGTATAAAACCTTTACCGATGCCGCTGAAAGCATTGGCAACGCCTGGCTCAGCCGCGAATATGGTCGTGCGATCCGTGAAATCATGGCGCTGGCGGACGTGGCTAACCGCTATGTTGATGAGCAGGCGCCGTGGGTGGTGGCGAAGCAGGAAGGCCGCGATGCCGATCTGCAGGCGATCTGCACCATGGGCATTAACCTGTTCCGCGTGCTGATGACCTGGCTGAAGCCGGTTCTGCCCTCCTTAAGCGAGCGCGTGGAAGCCTTCCTGAAAACCGAGCTGCAGTGGGATGCGATCGCGACTCCGCTGCTGGATCATGAGGTCGCTCCGTTTAAAGCGCTCTACAGCCGTATTGAGATGCCGAAGATTAACGGGCTGATCGAAGCATCGAAAGAAGATGCCGCTGCCGCAGCAAAACCGGCGGCAACCGGCCCGCTGGCGGACGATCCGATCGCGGATACCATTACCATCGACGACTTTGCCAAAGTGGATATGCGCGTGGCGCTGATCAAAACCGCCGAGCTGGTTGAAGGTTCCGATAAGCTGCTGCGTCTGGAGCTGGATTTGGGCGGCGAAACGCGTCAGATCTTCTCAGGTATCCGCGCCGCTTACCCGGACCCGTCGGTGCTGGTTGGCCGCCATACCATTGTCGTTGCTAACCTGGCGCCGCGCAAAATGCGCTTTGGCGTATCGGAAGGCATGGTGCTGTCAGCAGGCCCCGGCGGTAAAGATCTGTTTATCCTCGGCGCGGACGGCGCACAGCCTGGTATGCCGGTAAAATAAGCCCGATGTCCGCTCCCCGCTATGGGGAGCGTTAACGGCTATTGATGCCCGCTCCTCATTTCGGGGCGCGTGGGGCGCGTTAAAAGCCACGTCAGGTGTCTGCGCCGGGCGTCCCGGCCGATCGTAAAGACGCAAAAAACGTCATCCCTGACAGCTCGGCCCGCGCCTTCCGTGGCGCGGGACGCTTTACTCTTCTGCCGGGACGCCCGTCGCCCTGACATGGTTGCTCGTTTGTAGGAACTCCCGTTACAGGCATAGTTGCTCGTTTGCCGGAATTACCGTCGCCCTGATATGGTTGGTCGTTGGCCAGAAGTACCGTCGCAGGCACCTTGCTCCTCTTTTAAGGTTCCGCGGTTTGGTGAGTTTTTTTTGCCCTGGCGGATAAATGTGACCGGTAGCACGAATAGGGGTTTCAGCGTATGATTATTGGCGCTAACCACAGGAGTCTGCCATGTCTGTCGTGCTGTCTGCCTGCTGGCGCTATCTGCGCGCCTTCATCATTATTTATCTTTGTCTCTATGCCGGTATCGGCATCTCATCCCTGCTGCCCATCGTGATCCCCGGCAGTATTATCGGGATGCTGATCCTCTTTCTGCTGCTGGGATTTCAAATTGTCCCGGTGAAGTGGGTTAAGCCTGGCTGTTACCTGATCATCCGCTACATGGCGCTGCTGTTTGTGCCGATCAGCGTCGGCGTCATGAACTACACCGATATTCTCATCGCCCAGTTCGGGCCTGTCATGGTTTCCTGCGTAGTCAGCACTATGCTGGTATTAACCATCGTCGGCTACAGCTCGCATCGCCTGCACAGCAAGCCCATCGTTGGGGAAAAAAATGAGTGATATGTGGTGGTCGCTGCCGCTGACGCTGGCGGTGTTTTTTTCCGCCCGCTGGCTGGCGGCGCGGGTAAAAATTTCGCTGTTTAATCCGCTGCTGATCTCAATGGCGGTGATTATTCCTCTGCTGCTGCTGATCAATATGCCCTACGCGCGTTACTTTCGGGGCAGCGAAATCCTGAATAGCCTGTTACAGCCTTCGGTCGTCGCGCTGGCGCTGCCGCTGTATGAACAAATACATCAGATTCGTGCCCGCTGGAAATCGATTATCGGCGTCTGCTTTATCGGCAGCATAACCGCTATGGTTTCCGGCACCGCTATCGCCCTGTGGCTTGGCGCAACGCCGGAAATTGCCGCCACCATTATGCCGAAATCGGTCACCACGCCGATTGCAATGGCGGTTTCCGCCTCGCTGCATGGAATCCCGGCGATTAGCGCTATCTGCGTGCTGATAGCGGGCGTACTGGGCGCGGTATTCGGCCATATGCTGCTTAATCTGCTGCGGATTAAAACCAAAGCCGCACGCGGACTGGCGATCGGCAGCGCTTCGCACGCGCTTGGCACGGCGCGCTGCGCCGAAATGGACTATCAGGAAGGCGCGTTCAGTTCGCTGGCGCTGGTGATCTGCGGCATCATCACCTCGCTGCTGGCGCCGTTTCTTTTTCCGGTGCTGCTGGCCCTTTTGGGTTAAAAGTTGCGAGAGATCGCGCAAATTATAATTTCATTTCATACATTGCATTGCCATAGCGACACAGATCACATATAACCCCTTGTCGGTGCTTTACAATTTGGGTTACCCCCTTTTATAAGAGTCATGCAATGCATCCACGTTTTCGTCCGGCCTTTGCCGACTTAGCGGCTGAACTCCAGGCCGCGCTTCTTCCCATCCTTGACGCTGAAGATTTTGCCGCCTTTTTTACGCCCGACCAGGTCAACGATTTGTGTCGGCAGAGCGGAATGGACGCTGACGCCTTAGCGCTGGCGCTGCTGCCGCTGGCTGCCGCCTGCGCCGTTACGCCGCTGTCGCGGTTTAACGTGGGTGCCGTCGCGCGCGGCAATAGCGGACGCTGGTATTTCGGCGCCAATATGGAATTTAGCGGCGCCACGATGCAGCAGACGGTACATGCTGAACAGAGCGCGGTCGCCCATGCCTGGCTGCGTGGCGAAAGCGGCCTGCAAATCATCACGGTGAACTATACGCCCTGCGGCCACTGCCGCCAGTTTATGAACGAGCTGAACAGCGGCACGGCGCTGCGCATCAGTTTGCCTGGCCGTCCGGTCGCGACGCTGGCCGACTATCTGCCGGACGCCTTTGGCCCACGCGATTTGCATATTACCACGCTGGTAATGGATGAGGTTGACCACGGCTATGCGCCAACGGGCGACGCGTTGGCTCAGGCAGCCATCGCGGCGGCCAACCGCAGCCATGCGCCCTACAGCCAGGCGCATAGCGGCGTCGCGCTGGAAAGCGCCAGCGGCGCGATTTATCACGGCGGCTATATCGAAAATGCGGCCTTTAACCCCAGCCTGCCTCCGCTGCAGGCGGCGCTGATCCTGCTGAATATGCATGGCGAAAGCTGCCAGCAGATCGTCCGCGCCGTGCTGGCGGAACATCCCGATGCGCAACTACGGCAGCAGCCCGCTACCGCCGCCACCCTCCAGGCGCTGGGCTGCGGTACTTTACACGCCGTTACGCTACAAAAAGCGTAACGCCTGGCGAAAAGTGTCAGCTTTTGTTATCGAAAGTTAACAAAAGCTGTACTTCTGCGTGAATTTTCTTAGGATCGTGGCACCCCTTATCATCATAAAAATACTGGCCACTTCCCCAAAGAGAACGTGCCAGAAACCGGAGCAAACACCGCATGGAACTCGATTACGAGAGTAAACGTCCGCTTTATATCCCCTACGCTGGTCCGATTCTGCTGGAATTTCCCCTACTGAACAAAGGCAGCGCCTTTACTATCGAAGAGCGCAACGACTTTAACCTCAACGGCCTGCTGCCGGAAACCGTGGAAACCATTGAGGAACAGGCGAAGCGTGCCTGGCGTCAGTTCCAGGATTTTAAAAACAATAACGATAAGCACGTCTACCTGCGCAATATTCAGGACACCAACGAAACGCTGTTCTATCGCCTGCTCGACAATCATCTGGAAGAGATGATGCCGATTATTTACACCCCGACGGTCGGCGCCGCCTGCGAACATTTCTCGGAAATCTATCGGCGCGCCCGCGGTCTGTTTATCTCTTATCCCAACCGCGCCAGCATTGAAGATATGCTGCAGAACGCCACCAAGCAGAACGTGAAAGTGATTGTGGTAACCGACGGCGAACGTATTCTCGGCCTCGGCGATCAGGGCATCGGCGGCATGGGGATCCCTATCGGCAAGCTGTCGCTGTATACCGCCTGCGGTGGTATTAGTCCGGCCTACACCCTGCCGGTAGTGCTGGATGTCGGCACCAACAATCAGCAGCTGCTGAACGATCCGCTCTATATGGGCTGGCGTCATCCGCGTATTACCGGCGAAGAGTATGATCGCTTTGTCGATGAGTTTATCCAGGCGGTACGCAGCCGCTGGCCGAACGTGCTGCTGCAGTTTGAAGATTTCGCGCAGAAAAATGCCATGCCGCTGCTGGAACGCTATCGCGATCAGCTGTGCTGCTTTAATGATGATATTCAGGGCACCGCCGCGGTCACGCTTGGCACGCTGATCGCCGCCAGCCGCGCGGCCGGCAACCGCCTGTGCGATCAAAACGTGGTGTTCCTCGGCGCGGGCTCTGCGGGCTGCGGCATCGCCGAACAGATTATCGCCCAGATGAAATCGGAAGGCTTAAGCGATGAAGAGGCGCGCGCCAAAGTCTTTATGGTTGACCGCTTCGGCCTGCTGACCGATAAACTGCCGAACCTGCTCGGCTTCCAGAGCAAACTGGTGCAGAAAAGCGAACGCCTCAGCGACTGGAATCTGCCCAGCGACGCTATCTCGCTGATGGACGTGGTGCGCAATGCCAAACCGGATATTTTGATTGGCGTATCGGGCCAGCCGGGCCTGTTCAGCGAAGAGATTATCCGCGAGATGCATCAGCACTGCGCGCGTCCGATCGTGATGCCGCTTTCCAACCCAACGTCGCGGGTGGAGGCCACTCCGGCCGATCTTATCAGCTGGACCGACGGCGCGGCGCTGGTCGCTACCGGCAGCCCTTTTGCACCGGTCACCTGGCAGGGCAAAACCTATTCGATTGCCCAGTGCAATAACTCCTATATTTTCCCAGGCATAGGTCTGGGCGTGATCGCCTCCGGCGCTACGCGCGTGACCGACAGCATGCTGATGGCGGCCAGCCGCGCGCTGGCGGACTGCTCGCCGCTGGTGAACGAAGGCGAAGGCCCGGTACTGCCGGAAATTAAAGATATTCAGGGCGTATCGAAAGTGATCGCTATGGCGGTCGGCAAGGCGGCGCAGCTGGCGGGCGTTGCGGTTGTCTCTTCGGAAGATGTGCTGTCCAAGGCTATCGCCAATAACTTCTGGCTGCCGCAGTATCGCAACTATCGTCGTACCTCCATCTAAGTGACGGTCTCCGCCCGCTCAGCGGCGGAGATTGCTTAAAAAAGCCGCGCCCGACCGGCGCGCGCTTGCTTCACGTTAGCGCCTCAAGTAGCCTTGAAGCATTCTTTCCGCCCCATCCTGAGCTACGCCGAACATGTTGAAACGCATGACATATGGTCTGATTATCATCCTGCTGTTGATGATCCTGACCGCGCTCGGCCTCGATCGCTGGATTGCCTGGAAAACGGCCCCGTGGGTTTATGACGATCTGACCTCGCTGCCGCATCGTCAGGTGGGCGTGGTGCTGGGCACCGCCAAATATTATCGTACCGGCGTACTGAATCAATATTACTACTATCGCATCCAGGGCGCGCTCAACGCCTATAACAGCGGCAAGGTCAATTATCTGCTGCTGAGCGGCGATAACGCACTGCAGAGCTATAACGAGCCGATGACTATGCGTCGCGATCTGATCGCCGCCGGGGTCAATCCTGCCGATATTGTGCTGGACTATGCCGGTTTTCGTACCCTCGATTCGATTGTGCGCACCCGCAAGGTTTTTGATACTAACGATTTTATTATTATTACCCAACGCTTCCACTGCGAACGCGCGCTGTTTATCGCTCTGCATATGGGGATTCAGGCGCAGTGCTACGCCGTGCCTTCGCCGAAAAATATGCTGACGGTACGCGCGCGTGAGGTGGCCGCCCGTCTTGGTGCGCTGGCCGACCTGTATATTATGAAGCGTGAGCCGCGCTTTCTTGGCCCGCTGGTGCCGATCCCGGCGGTGCATGAAGTACCGCAGGGCGCGCAAAGCTATCCGGCGGTCACGCCGGAACAGCTGTTGGAGCTGGAGCAAAAGCGGCAGAAGAAGTAACGGCTATGCTTTCATCACCTCGCCGCCAGCGGGCCTCTGCCGCAGGTGCAGGTGCAGGTCAATATCAGAGCCAGCGCTGGTGTGGATACAGCGAGACGCGAATATTGAACACATGCACCATAGCGGCAAAGATGGCTGGATTACTGAGGGAAAGCTTTTCCAGCTTTACCAGCAGTTCGTTAAGCTCATGCAGTAAATCCTGATGCGGGCGGGTGTGTAAAACTTTCATTTTCCGCCGCAGATACAGACTCAGCTCATGAAACATCTGGCCGCTGTCAATCTGATGCAGCTGTAGCTCGCTGTGGTAACGCGCATAAAAGTCATAGCAGTTGGCGCCAATCCATGTTTCAGCGATCAGATCGCCGCCCGCGGTCAGTTCAGCATCGGGATCGAGGCGTTTACGCGGCAGAATGACGTTAACCCTGTCCAGCATACGAATAATAAAATGCTGGCGCATCAGCAGAGAGGACGAATTTCGTTCCACTGCTTTAATAAACCCCAGCAAATCCCTTACGCCCATTGAAACCGCGCGTCGGGCTATCCACGACGGCCGCTTATTTCTGATAATGGCAGAGAGAGCCACAGCGATAATGATTCCGGTCAGGGTGGAAACGCCCGCGTTCAGCGTCACAATCAGGTTCGGCACATAGTGATGGCTGAGTCCGATAAAACCAGGCAGCTGAATGGCCACGCTGAGCCCGATCAGGTTGGTTGAGGGCCTCGCCAGCACCAGGCCGAGCATAAACAGTCCGGGAAACAAACACATTATCAGCGCCTGCAGCGTATTGGCCTGCGGTATCAGCACCGCGATATAAAACAGGCTGATAAGCAACGCAATCACCACGCCTTTAATAAATCGCCGCATGGGGGTTACCGGCGAATCAATACTGGCAAAAAAAGAGCTGGTGATAGCCGCCATGAGCGGCGCATTCGCGCCGTCAGCCCAACCGCTTCCTATCCAGAAAAGAGAGGAAAGGAAGGTCGCCATAAACGCGGTAAGCGCCGAAAGAAGCAATAGCCCCCGGTCGGTATGCCGGACATTGCCGCTACTTTTCGACAAAACGGTATCGCTGCTGCTGTAAAGATCGGCGGCGCGGGCGTTCACATTGTGCCAGGCGTCGCTAATACGGACAAAATTAGCCAGCCTCTCCAGCAGGCCGGTGAATAATAAAATCTCTTCCGTGGTAATTTTTCCCTCACGCCACGCTTTCTGAAGCGATGTCTGGCTTTCTGTCAGCTGATGCTGGATAACCTCGGTATTCCGGGCGACATCAAAATTAAGCCATAAAAGAAAGTGCTGAAAAACATCGGTGACAGCCTGCGGAAACGGAATGTTCAAATCGGCCAGCAGGCTGAGCCGTGTTTCAATGGCGGTCAGCGTCGGCAACAGATAGGTCAGGTGCTTGTACTGGACGCTGACCAGCCTGATAACATTGCGCGCGGCTTCGCCTTCGTAGATACAGTGGGTCAGAAGGGTTTCAACATTCAGCGGGTAGTTCGCCATCCCAATAAGAATATCTTCCCGCTCAGGCGAATTTCGTCCGGCCGTATGGGTAATTAAATCATTGCAGAGTTTTTGCGCAGTTTTATACCAGTTGCTAACGCTCTGACTTAACAGATGATACATCGGCACAGGCAGTATCAGCCGGTGAATAAGCGAGCTACAGATGAGTCCCAGGGTAATTTCTTCTATGCGGGAGATAACCGTCCAGGTAAGGGCATAAGGCGAGCTGACCGCAGGAAACCCCATGATTGCCGCGCTGTATCCGGCCAGCATAAATATATAGCTTTTCGGCGTACGGTCTTTAAGCGAGAGATACAGACAGACGGATACCCATAAAGAGACGCTAAAACTGAAAAATAGCGGAGACTGCACCGTTTCGGGATAGATCAGTAAAATAAAAAATCCGCCAAGCAGCGTTCCCAACAGGCGGAATATCGATTTTGACAGCGTGGAGGCTGCATATAACTGCGAAGTGACATAAACCGTTGTCACTGCCCAGGCTGGTTTTTCAAAGTTAAGGAGAAGCGCAATCGTTAAAGCCAGAAACGCGGCGAGAGAAGTTTTGCAAGAAAACAAAACCGCGCTTTTTGTGAACCACTTCATTTATGGGGTAAGTACCGTAGCACAAGTATGTGTCGCCTATTCTGGCAAATGGCATAAAAACTTACTCTTACTAAAAATATACAAATTGTTTCCACTCTGGTTTTAATTTTTTAATTGCATTAAAACATCTTTATTTTTCAACGCGTTTTACTTAACCAAAATAGTTATTATTCCTTATGTATTTCCTGGCGAGCTAGCGGCTTAAAAAAACCAGCTGCTGGTATTTATCGCATCGCAGACTGAGCTGAAAATCACGTCATGTGAAAAAAGTTAACGCATCAGGCGGCAAAAAATCGCTGAGGATGGGTGGGATAAGGCGATGCAACAGGCGACAACAGCAAAAGCGTTTAACAGGAAGCGTTTGGCGTTACGGCCGCCAGGAAGGAAAAGCCCCGCTGCCGTAAACAGAAAGCGGCGGTTTTCACCGCCGCCTTATCGCTTATTTTTTGCGCGAATATTTTAAAGAATCCAGCGCCACGGCGAAAATGATAATGCCGCCTTTGATAATGTACTGCCAGTACGGGTTAACCCCGATGTAGGTCAGGCCGTAGTTGATAACGGTAAAAATCAGCACCCCGGTCACCACGCCCGCTACGGTGCCGACGCCGCCGGCAAAGGAGACGCCGCCCACCACGCACGCGGCGATGGCGTCCAGCTCATACATAAAGCCGAGGTTGTTGGTGGCGCTGCCGATACGGCCCGCTTCCAGCATCCCGCCGAAGGCATAGAACACGCCGGACAGGGCGTAAATCAGGATCAGGTTAAAAGGAACGTTAACGCCTGATACCTTTGCCGCTTCCGGGTTACCGCCGATAGCAAAAATGTTTTTGCCGAAGCGCGTTTTGTTCCACAGGATCCAGACAAACACGATAGCGATAATCGCATAGAAGGTGATGTAGGAAAGTTTAAAATCACCAAAACGCAGGTAGCCCTGGGCAAACGCCGAGAAGCCCGCATCAAATCCGGCAATCGGCGAAGCGCCCACGAAATCGTAATAGAGCGAGTTAATGCCGTAGACGATAATCATGGTGCCCAGCGTGGTAATAAACGGCGTCACCTTCAGGTAAGCGATAATCACGCCGTTAACCAGACCAATCAGGGCGCCGATGGCGCAGACAATCAGGATCACCAGCGGGATCGGTAAAGTATCCATGCCGGGGAAAACTTTATTGGCGTTTTCCATCGACTGCAGCAGCGTTGCCGCTACCACCGCCGCCAGCCCTACCTGCCGCCCGGCAGAAAGGTCTGTCCCCTGGGTAACAATTAATCCGGCCACGCCCAGCGCGATAATAATACGCACCGAAGACTGGGTCAGAATATTACTCAGGTTCATTAAGCTGAGAAAAGTGGGGTCCTGGAAAATGATAATTGCCAGCAGCACCAGCAATACCACATAAATGCCGCCCTCTTTTAACCAGGTCAGCGCATTCTTTTTAGTTGTAGCTTTCATGGTAACAACCCTTACATCGTTAAAGGTGTAACGACGCTAAACGTAATATTTCGTTCTGCGTGGTATTTTTGGTTTCGACAATACCGGCAACGAGACCATTACTCATTACCAGGATCCGGTCGGTAATTCCCAACAGCTCCGGCATTTCAGAAGAGATAATAATGATGCCTTTATCCTTCTTCGCCAGTTCGGAAATAAGCTGATAGATTTCAAACTTCGCGCCAACGTCAATACCGCGCGTAGGTTCATCCAGCATTAATATTTCCGGCTGGGTTAACAGCCAGCGGCCAATAATGACTTTCTGCTGGTTACCGCCGGAAAGCGAACCAATGGAAGTATGATGCCCCGGCGTTTTTACCCGCATGGCATCAATCACCCACTGGGTATCGCTTTTCATTCGGCTGTTATCCAGCAGGCCGAGCCGGTTTTTATACTGGCGCATATTGGAAATTAACGAGTTAAAGCCAATGTCCAGGTAGGCATAAATCCCGGTTGAGCGACGCTCTTCGGTTACCAGCGCAAAGCCGTGATTAATCGCTTCGTTGGCGCTGTGATTATTAATCGCCTTGCCGTGCAGCTTAATAGTGCCGCCCGACTTTTCGCGGATGCCAAACAGCGTCTCGACAATATCGGTACGCTTGGCACCCACCAGACCGGCAATACCCAGGATCTCGCCTTTATGCAGATCGAATGAAATATCACGAATCGACGGCTGACGCAGCGACGTCAGGTTGCGCACTTCCAGAATCACTTCGCCCGGCACGTTGGTTTTGTCGGGGAAGCGCTGGTTCAGCGAGCGTCCCACCATCATGGCGATGATCTTATCCATATCCAGCCCTTCCAGCGGCTGGGTGCTGATCCACTGGCCGTCGCGCAGAATGGTGATTTCATCGCACAGCTGGAATATCTCTTCCATCTTATGAGAGATATAAACAATGCCGCAGCCGCGATCTTTTAGCTTACGAATAATGGTGAAGAGATGATTCACCTCTTTCTCGGTCAGAGAAGAGGTCGGCTCATCCATAATCACAATTTTAGCGTCATAGGAAAATGCTTTGGCAATTTCCACCATCTGCATTTGCGAAACGGAAAGCAGCGCGACTTTATCACGCGGATCAATATCAATATCCAGCTCGTCAAAAATGGCTTTGGTGTCGCGATACATTTTATCGTGATCGACAAATAGCCCTTTTCGCGGATAACGACCCAGCCACATGTTATCCATTACCGAACGCTGCAGCACCAGGTTTAATTCCTGATGCACCATTGAGACGCCATTTTCCAGCGCTTCTTTCGCGCTGTGGAAGTTAACCTCTTTACCCTGAAAAATAATGCTACCGCTGTCCTTACTGTAAATACCAAACAGGCATTTTAATAAGGTCGATTTACCCGCGCCATTCTCCCCCATCAGCGCGTGAACGGAATGCGGTCGGACTTTTAGATTCACATTATCTAAAGCCTTCACGCCGGGAAATGACTTATTAACATTGGTCATTTCCAGCAAATATTCATGCTGTGCTGTTTTTTCACTGGCCATAATTTACCTGGCTAAATGTGTCTGCGTCTGGCAAAAAGGGCACAGCTGGCGCTGCGCCCGACTTCGTTTATTTACTGAATTGAGCAAGGTTTTCTTTATCTACCGCAACGTAAGGAATACGCACGATTTTATTTTCCAGCTTAAAGTTGGTGCCTTCGGCAGCAGATTTACCGTCCGCCAGGTTTTTCGCCAGTTCAAACGTGGCTTTCGCCTGGTTTGCGCCGTCGTTCAACACCGTACCGGCCATCGCGCCCGATTTTACCAACGCCAGCGCTTCCGGCAGCGCATCGACGCCAAATACCGGAATGGAAGACTTATTGTGCGCCTTCAGCGCTTCAACCGCGCCCATTGCCATCGCATCGTTGTTGGCAATCACCACTTCAATTTTGTTGGAGTTAGGGCCAGAGAGCCAGGCGTCAACTTTATCTTTTGCCTGAGCGGTATCCCACATGGCGGTATCCAGCGCCAGCTGCTGCGTTTTGATGCCGTCTTTGTTCAGCGTATCAATTACATATTTGGTACGCGCTTCAGCATCCGGGTGGCCCGGCTCGCCTTTCAGCAGAACGAACTGAATCTGACCGTCTTTATTCAGATCCCATGCTGGCGTTGTTTTCCAGTGTTTCTCAATCAGCTGCCCCTGGATAACGCCGGACTCTTTAGAGTCGGTGCCGACGTAATACGCTTTGTCGTAGCCGGCCAGCACTTTGGCGCTCGGTTCTTTGTTGAAGAACACCACCGGCACATCGTTGCTGCGCGCTTTATCAATCACCACGCCTGCCGCAGCCGGGTCAACCAGGTTGATCGCCAGGGCTTTAACCCCTTTTGCCAGCAGAACGTCAATCTGGTCGTTCTGTTTTGACTGGTCGTTCTGCGAGTCATTCATCAGCAGCTGAACGCCACCGGCGGTCTGCGCATCTTTTTCCAGATCCTTACGCACCATCGACATAAAGTTATCATCATATTTATAGATGGTAACGCCAATACGGGTATCTGCTGCGTGCGCCGTTGCACCAAACATCATGCTGGCAACCAGGGCTGTGAGGGTGAAAACCTTTTTATTCATAATATTAGTATCTCCGGTTTTTACAGGGGTCGTTCTACATCCAAACCCTCCATCCGATGGATGAAGGTGCGCGGATACTCAGTGAAAAAATCGGCCTGGGCGGGTAGTTGATCAAACGTTACGCAAAGCCGACGGATTGCTGACACAAAACCTGACTTCCTTAATCGGTAACGCTTCCTGGAAAGTAATGCCAAACGGGTGCGCGGCGCGCTGTATACCCGTCATACTTCAGGTTGCAGGTGCGTTGGCTTTCCTCGCTCACCCCGCTCACTTACTGATGTAAGCTCCCGGAGATTTACTCTGTCGCCGCCTGCCTGCAACTCGAATCATGTAGGGTACAGAACGATTCTGCCGGGGCTAAAACCGTTACATGATGTTTCATCGCCGTTAAGTCGCAGCTATCATAGAGAGCCGTATGTTAATTAACTGTGAATTTACTCACAGATTGAAAACGGTTACATAGCGGAATCGTTTGAAAGAGTGACCGGCCCCACATTTTGCCGCGCGGCCACTGAATGACGACGCACCAGAGTAGGCATAAAACAGTGCCGGGCGCTGGCATCCAGCTCACCGGCAGCGCCTCTTAACGCCAGCTCGGTTGCCAGTTTCGCCATTGAAACAATGGGATAGCGCACGGTAGTCAGCTGTGGATCGGTGTAACGCGAAATGGGAATATCATCGAAACCGATTACGGAAAAATGCTGCGGCACCAGAATACCGTTATCTTTTAAGGCGGTTAGCGCGCCGGTGGCCATGCTATCGTTGTAGGTAAACAGCGCCGTCAGCTGCACATTGCGCCCCAGCAGCTCAACCATTGCCGCCTCCCCGCCCTGCATATCCGGCTCGCCGCTGCCAATCCAGACCTCAGGCGGCGTTATGCCCTGCTCATGCAGCGCCTGCAGCCAGCCCGCCCGCCGCTGTTCCTCATCCTCAATCGGATGGCTGGAGCCCAGATAGCCGATGCGCGTGTGCCCCTGCTGCAACAGCATGCGCGTCGCCATCAGCGCGCCGCTAACGTTATCCAGCCCTACGCAGCGATATTCATAGCCGGGTACGATGCGGTTAACCAGCACCATGCCCGGCACCTGATCCATAAAGCAGCCCAGTTCGGCGTCGGAAAGCGATTTAGAATGCACCACCAGCGCGTTGCAGCGCTGACGGATCAAAACCTCAATGGCGTGCCGCTCTTTCTCTTCCTGATGCCAGGAATTACTGATTAGCACATGCTTTTGCACCCGCTGTGCCACGGTATCGACCGCCTTAACCAGCGCGCCAAAAAAGGGATCGGAAACATCCATCACCACCACGCCAACGGTGTCGCTCACCTGCGTCGCCAGCGCCTGCGCATTGGCGTTTGGCCGGTAGCCCAACGTATCCACCGCTTGCTGCACGGCGTCACGGGTTTCAGCCGTCACCGCGCTGCTGTTATTCAGCACGCGGGAAACCGTAGCGACGGAAACGCCCGCCAGACGCGCGACGTCACGAATGGTAATCATGATAAATGACCTGAAATAAAGAAGTTGTACTGCATGTTTTACCTGCCGACTGGGATTGCTGGCGGCTATTCTGGCAGGCAAGCGCGACAGGCTACGTGAATCAGGTCACACTGATGAAAACGGTTACATACAATTTTGTAACAATTGTGACAGGCATCATTGTCCGGGGCGGGCGTTATTCAGCGGCTTGCCCGCCGCCAGCCGGGTGAGCTTACGCCACAGCCATTCCAGCGGTCCCTGACGGAACCGGCGCAGCCACAGCGTTGACAGCAGCAGATTAGCCAGCCAGATCGGCGGCACCAGCAGCAACAGCTGCAGGCGATCGAAATGCAGGAACAGGCCAAAGCGGTAAAACAGCGTGGTGCAGATCAGGGTTTGCAGCAGATAGTTGGTTAACGCCATGCGGCCTATGCAGCAGATGGGATGGGTGATTTTTAGCTTTGCCAGCTGCGGCCAGAAGCCGAAGCAAAGCGCAGCGTAGCCGAGGCTGACCAGCGGCGCGGCCAGGTCGCGCGGCGCCTGCAGGTAAAACGCCGACCAGCGAAACGCCCAGCCCAGCTGCCACTGCAGCAGCGTCGCCGGCAGCTGAATCAGCCAGCCGAGCGTTAATAAAATAACCGCCATGCGGCGATAGTGACGGCGGCTGAACGCTCCCTGCAACCAGCCGTTGCGCATCAGCGCGCCGCCGATCATCATCAGCCCCGCCAGCTGCCAGCCATACTGCGCGCCCAGCGCCAGCAGCATTGAAGAGAGGTGATTAAGGCGGTTTTGCACCGCATCCCAGCCGCCGTTTAGCTTCCAGAAAACTTCATACTGAATATCCGCCGCGCCGGGCAGCCAGGAGCGCGCCGGTTCCGGTGAGGAGATCAGGCCAAACAGCAGCAGTACGCCAACGCCCACCAGATAGAGCATCACGCCGGTATTCAACAGCGAGCGCGTGGAGGAAACATCGCGGATCATTCGCCAGGCGATCAGCCCGATAATGCCGTAGGCGAGAAGAATATCCCCATCCCATAAAAAAATGGCGTGAATAAACCCGAAGATCACCAGCCAGCTTAAGCGCGCCTGGAGCCAGCGCTTGCCGCGCGGCAGCAGCATTTGCAGGCCCGCGCCGAATAACAGGGCAAACAGCGTGAGGAATTTACTTTGCGCCAGCAGATCGAGCGCCACCCAGCTAAGCGCATCGCTCAGGGAAGGCTGGCCGTGCCAGGCGGGATTGAGGTAGGCGGCGGAAGGCAGGCCGAAGCCGCTGATATTCAGCAGCAGGATACCGAGAATGGCGAGACCACGAATAAAATCCAGCGTGATATTTCGTTGCATGCCGGTTCCTGCTGCGCTTCCCTCTGTCGTCAGAGGAGATTAGTTATGACGCACCGCGCGTAAAAATTCCTGGCGCGTGTTCTGGCTGGACTTAAACAGGCCGCCCAGCGAGGTGGTAGTGGTCGCGCTGTTGGCATCGCGAATGCCGCGCGCCTTCACGCAGTAATGCACCGCATCAATCGATACCGCCACGTTATTGGTGCCGAGCAGCGTTTGTAACGCAATCAATATCTGCTGCGTCAGACGTTCCTGCACCTGCGGACGCTGGGCGAAGAACTGGACGATACGGTTGATTTTCGACAGGCCAATCACTTTATCTTTGGGAATATAGGCAACGGTCGCCTGGCCATCAATAATCACGAAATGGTGTTCACAGGTGCTGGTCAGGGTAATGTCCCGCACGGTAACCATCTCATCTACCTTCATTTTATTTTCAATGAGGGTGATTTTCGGAAAATTAGCGTAATCCAGACCGGAGAAGATTTCATTAACGTACATTTTAGCGATGCGATGTGGCGTTTCCATCAGGCTGTCATCTTCTAAATCGAGATTGAGCAGCTGCATGATTTCAGTCATATGCCCGGCAATCAGCCGCTTACGCGTTTCGTCATCCATTTCACGTACGGGCGCACGTAACGGGGTTTCCAGTCCACGCGCAACCAGCGCTTCGTGAACCAGAGCAGCTTCATGACTTAACGTCGACATGTGAGGTTTCTCCAGCAGGTGTAACAGCCGATAATCGCCAACGTGGTCGTTATCGGGGTAATAATCTGAGGGCGTATTCTGAAGGACTCCGCCCGGTTTATCCAGTGAATACGCGTAATCGCTGCTGAAATCGCTTCATGCAGCGCGCCGCCATACCAGGCCGCCAGCCAGCAGCAGCGCCGCGCCGGCAACGTACAGCGCGGGATCGAGGCGATGCAGAAACAGGCTGGAAAGCGAGGAGAGCATCGGCCCTGCCAGCTGGCCGATGGCGTAACCGGTGGTCAATAATCCCGCCAGATAGCGCGCATGCTGCGGAGCCAGCTCGCGGCCATACTGCAGCGTAAGCTGCACCACGCACAGAAAGCCGCCGCCCGTCAGCAGCGCGCCCAGCACCAGGCCGCCGATCCCCGGCATCAGCCCGCCGATAAACACGCCCAGCGCCTGCGCCCATAGCGCAATCGCCAGCCGGGTATGCGTTGCGGCCAACCGCCGGGTAAGGATGCCGAGACCAATGCCGACCACCGCCGCCCCGCCGAAGATCGGCCAGACAAACTGGGCGAACAGGCTGTGCGGGAAGCGCGTCGCCGCCAGCTGAGAGAGAAAGGTCGCCGGAAGGATATAGCCAAAGCCCGCCAGGCTATAGCTCCAGACCAGGCGTTTAAGCCTGGCGTTCAGCACCAGCGGCGCGGGCGCCGTTTCCGGCCGGTGCAGTTCGCCCCGACGCGGCAGGTTTATCGCAATCGGCGCGACCAGCAGCAGAGCCATCGCACCGTAGGCCAGCCATGCGCCTGCCGCCGTAAAATGATAACTGTTCAGCATCACCGCCAGCATCCCGCTCAGGAAAATACCGATGCCCGGCCCGGCAAAAACCATCGCTAACAGGGCTGGTCTGCCATGCTTTTGCAGCTGTTCGCCGCTCCATGCCGCCACCAGCACCATCGCCCAGCCGCTGGCCCAGCCGATAAGAAAGCGCAGCGCGCCGTGTAGCCAGGGATGGTTCAGCCACGCGGCGAGCAGCGTGAGCGCCACCGCTCCCCAAACGCCCGCCTGCAGCCGCCACTCGACGCGCCGTCGGGCGCGCATCGCATCAAAGGATCCGCACAGATAGCCAAGATAGTTAAGCGCCGCCACCAGGCTGGCGCTGGTTAGCGTCAGCTGATGTTCGGCGATCATCAGCGGTACCTGCGGCGTAAAGGCAAAACGCCCGATGCCCATCGCCACCACCAGCGACAGCAGCGCACTGAGCGCAATCCGCCCGGCCCCTGCGCTAGCGCGTAGAGTCTGCATATTCAAAATCATCTTTTGTCATTGCACGGTTGCGCCCATGATGCCCGAAGTTTAAACTCATGAAAACTGAATAATTACAACCAAGTTAATTACGGTAAGAGAACAGATGGATTTAGTCCAGTTACGTATGTTCTGCCTGGTCGCCGAAACCGGTTCGGTGGCGCGCGCCGCAGAACAGCTGCACCGTGTCCCTTCTAACCTGACCACGCGCCTGCGCCAGCTGGAACAGGAGATCGGGGTTGACCTGTTTATTCGTGAAAAACAGCGCCTGCGTTTATCGCCGATGGGCCATAATTTTCTGTGCTACGCCCAGCGTATTTTGACGTTGAGCGAAGAGGCGCTGAGCATGGCGCGCACCGGCGAGCCGGGCGGCAATTTCGCCCTCGGCTCGATGGAAAGCACCGCCGCCACGCGCCTGCCAAACCTGCTGGCCGCCTATCATCAGCGTTATCCGGCGGTGGCGCTCTCGCTGATCACCGGCACCTCCGGCGAGATTATCGACCGCGTGCGTGCAGGAACTCTGGCGGCGGCGCTGGTTGACGGACCGGTTAACTATGAAGAGCTGAACGGCTGCATTGCGTTTCGTGAACGGATGATGCTGATTTCCAGCGTCGGCCATGCGCCGATCCACAGCGCGGTTGACGCCAGCGGCGATACGGTTTTCGCTTTTCGCACCAGCTGTTCCTATCGTTTGCGGCTGGAGGAGTGGTTCCGCGCCAGCGGCGTCCAGCCGCATAACGTCATGGAGATCCACTCCTATCACGCGATGATGGCCTGCGTCGCCAGCGGCGCCGGCGTGGCGCTGATCCCGCAGTCGGTGCTGGCGCAGATGCCCGCCCGCGAGCGGGTGCAGGCGCACGTGCTGCCGCCGGAGTTTTCTGATACCGCCACCTGGTTAATCTGGCGGCGGGACGCGTTTACCCCCAACGTGGAAGCGCTGAAACACCTGATTATTGAACAGTTTGACGACAAACCCGTTAATGATGAACTGATGCATCCTTTGGAGCTGATAAATGGAAATGATTAAAACCCGTGCCGCCGTTGCCTGGGCCGCAGGCGAACCGCTGAAGATTGAAGAAGTGGATTTGATGCCGCCGCAAAAAGGCGAAGTTCTGGTGCGTATTGTCGCCACCGGCGTTTGCCATACCGATGCTTACACGCTGTCGGGCAAGGACCCGGAAGGAGTATTCCCGGCGATCCTCGGCCACGAAGGCGGCGGTATTGTCGAAGCCGTGGGCGAAGGCGTGACCAGCGTCGCGGTGGGCGATCATGTGATTCCGCTCTACACGCCGGAATGCGGCAAATGCAAGTTCTGTCTTTCCGGCAAAACCAACCTGTGCCAGGCGATTCGCGCCACCCAGGGGAAAGGCCTGATGCCGGACGGCACCACCCGTTTCTTTAAAGACGGTAAGCCGATTTTCCACTATATGGGCACCTCGACCTTCTCTGAATACACTGTCGTGCCGGAAATCTCGCTGGCAAAAATCAGCAAAGAAGCGCCGCTGGAAGAAGTTTGCCTGCTGGGCTGCGGCGTCACCACCGGTATGGGCGCGGTAATGAACACCGCCAAAGTCAAAGAAGGCGATACCGTCGCGATTTTTGGCCTGGGCGGCATCGGCCTGTCGGCGATTATCGGCGCGAAGATGGCGAAAGCGGGCCGCATTATCGGCATCGACATCAACACCAGTAAGTTCGATCTGGCCCGCAAGCTGGGCGCAACCGATCTGCTTAACCCGAAAGATTATGATAAGCCGATTCAGGACGCGATCGTTGAGATGACCGACGGCGGCGTGGACTATTCATTTGAGTGCATCGGTAACGTTAACGTTATGCGTTCAGCGCTGGAGTGCTGCCATAAAGGCTGGGGCGAGTCGGTGATTATCGGCGTGGCGGGCGCGGGCGAAGAAATTTCCACCCGCCCTTTCCAGCTGGTAACCGGACGCGTCTGGCGCGGCTCCGCCTTTGGCGGCGTGAAAGGCCGTTCGCAGCTGCCGGGTATCGTGCAGGATTACCTCGACGGCAAATTCCAGCTCAACGACTTTATTACCCACACCATGCCGCTGGAGAAGATTAACGATGCGTTCGAGCTGATGCATGAAGGCAAATCGATCCGCTCCGTGGTGCATTTCAGTAATAAACAGGAGCCATAATGCCAACGACGCTGGAATTACTGGAAGAGCATCGCCTGTTTGGTGGCTGGCAGCAGCGCTGGCGTCACCACTCATCGGTGCTGGGCTGCAATATGACTTTCGGCATTTTTCTGCCGGGGCCGCAGGGCGATGCGCCGCCGCCGGTAGTCTGGTGCCTGGCGGGCCTGACCTGCACCGATGAAAATTTTGCGATTAAGTCGGGCGCACAGCGCGTAGCGGCGGAACTGGGGCTGGTGCTGGTGATGCCCGATATCAGCCCGCGCGGCGCCGAAGTGCCGAACGATGAGGGCTACGACCTGGGCCAGGGCGCCGGTTTCTATCTGAATGCGACGCAGGAACCGTGGCGGCAGAATTTCCATATGTATGATTACATTAACGAAGAGCTGCCGGCGCTGATTGCCGGCAGTTTCAGGGTAAGCGATCGTCAGGCGGTAATGGGACATTCGATGGGCGGGCACGGCGCGCTGATGCTGGCGCTGCGTAATCCGCAAAAATTTGCCTCCGCCTCCGCGTTCGCCCCGATTGTGAATCCCTGCTCGGTGCCCTGGGGCCAGAAAGCGTTTAGCGCCTATTTAGGCGAAGATCGCGAGCAGTGGCGGCAGTATGACAGCTGCTGGCTGATGCAGCAGGCGCAGCAGCCGCTGCCGTTGCTGATCGATCAGGGCGACAGCGATGGGTTCCTCGCCGATCAGCTGCAGCCGGAGCAGCTGGAAGCGATCGCGCAGCAGAGCGGCTGGCCGCTGACGCTGCGTATCCAGCCGGGCTACGACCACAGCTATTTCTTTATTGCCTCGTTTGTTGCAGATCACCTGCGCTTCCATGCGCAGCATCTGTTGGCATAATACCAGGGGCGGCGCTGGCCGCCCCCTTTAATCGCTGAAAACTTGCCAACCCTGTGGTGCAGATGTCACACCATTGCGCCTGCAGGGCCGTTTATTGAGAACGCTGCCGCGGTTTTTTAACGGCTAATGGTGGCGTTAAGCGCGTCAATAGAGGTTTGTAAGCCCGCCTCCACGCTCATGGTTAAATCTTCCATTTCCAGCGAGACATCGCCGTCGTAGCCGGTCATGCGTAATACCGAGAAAAACTCTTTCCACCACTGCAAATCTTTGCCGCAGCCTACCGCAACATAGTTCCAGGTACGCGTTCGGGTGTTAGTCACGGGCTGATACTCTAACAGGCCATCCACATCGGCCAGGCCGCGTTCGATACGGGCATCTTTGCCGTGAACATGGAAAATGGCCCCTTCCAGCTTACGCACTGCCGCAATCGGATCCGCGCCCATCGCAATCAGATGCGAAGGATCGAGATTCATCCCAATCATTTCCCCTACCGCGTTACGTAAACGCAGCAGCGTTGAAGGGTTATACACCAGCTGGCTGGGGAACTCTTCCAGCGCAATTTTTTCAACGCCCTGTTGTCTGGCATACTGGGTAAACTTTTTCCACCACGGGATCGCCACTTCATTCCACTGATATTCAATTACGCCAGGCATATAATCCGGCCATGAAACGGTCGAAGTGATCCAGTTCGGAACGCGATCTTCCGGCCCGCCGCCGGGCAGGCCGCTCATCATAACAATCTTCTTCACGCCCAGTTTGCCTGCCAGCTCAATGGCCCGATAGCTGCTTTGCGTATGTTTTTCGCCCAGCTCGCCGGGAGCCAGCGGATTACCGGAACAGTTCAGCGCCACGATTTCCATATCGCGTTTGTCGAGCTCTGCGCGGAACTGATTAAGTTTTTCCGCAGACGCTAACAGTTCTTCGGTTTTAACGTGCGGGCACGGTGACCAGCCGCCAGCCGTCATCTCTACGCCGCTGATGCCGTAGCTTTTTACTTTATCCAGCATCGCCGGGAATGAGAGTTCCGCGAGAACATCAGTACATAATGCAAGTTTCATGCTGCATCCTTAATTAAAATTAGGCTCTTTCAAACTGCTCGATAAATTCACTTTTGCTGTTAGCGCTGGCTAATATCATCGTATTAGCTTCATCACCGAGCATATCTGCAATCTCTGACAGCACCTGAATATGTTCATTTTGCGTGGCGGCAATGGCAACCATAATAAAAACAACTTTACCGGCTCCCCAGCTCACGCCATTGGGAAACTGAAAAACAAGAAACCCCGTTTTAATAACCAGACCAATATCTTCTTTTGCGCAGTGGGGAAAGGCGATCCCCGCGCCGATATAGGTCGGGACAGCTTTTTCACGCTTCATCATGGCGGCAAAAAAGCCGGGCCTGACATAGCCGGCGCTTTCAAGCGCATTCGCCGCAATTTTAATGGCTTCGGTTTTATTCCTGGCCTGACACTGCAGATAAAGCGCCTCTTCGGTCAATTTCAACATGGCGTTCTCCTGGCGCTAATTACGCATAAAGAGCGGGACATTCGGGAATAACAACATCATGCCGCTGGCCATCTTTAAGCGAGGCCAGCCCGGCATCGCAGACCAGCGCCACAACGTAGCCATCCCACGCTGAAGGGCCAGACATCTCCTCACCACGGGAAATATTATCGACAAAGTTCTGCACTTCCCGATCGTATGCCGTGGCAAATCTTTCCATGCAGGAGTGGGGAATATGGTGGCTCATCCCTGCTACAGATCGCGTACAGGTCAGCGCCTGTTCCGTTAATCCGGCGATGGCATTTTCACCAATAACCTCACATCGAATGTCATAGCCGTAATGACAGTTAACAAACAGTTCATCATCGATACGCACGCCCGATTCCGTTTCGAAAATGACAATTAGCGGATCCTGCAAATGTGCATAAGCACGACGGGTTTTTTTACGCGGTTTATCCACGCGTACCGCCACAATATCCTCGTTCAGCAGGTAACGAATAATATCGATTTCATGCGTGGCGGAGTCATTAATCGCCATTTCAATCGTGTAATTCTCAGGAACGCTGGGATTGCGATGCGCGCAGTGCATCAGCATGATTTCGCCCAGCTCACCCTTCCTGATGACTTGCTTAAGCGCCTGATAACCCGGATCAAAACGGCGCATAAATCCAAGCTGCAAGAGACGCCTGCCTGACCTTACTTCTGCGTCAATAATCTCTCTGGATTCATTAGCCGTTGGCGTAAGCGGCTTCTCACAAAAAACCGGCTTGCCCGCGTTGAATGCAGAAAGGATTTGCGCTTTATGCGCAGGCCCAACCGAACAGATAAAAACGGCGTCTACAAGGTCTGAATTAATCAGTTCATCGGCATGATAAAAGGCCGTTGCATGATATTCTGCGGCAAGGTTATCGGCGGTCGTACGGTTAATATCGCAAACCGCCGTGACTTTAGCGCCCGTAATAACTTGATTAAAGCGTTGAAGATGATCCCGGCCAATCATGCCCAGGCCGATTAATCCGATTTTTACGGTCATGGAAATATCCTTTCTGTCAGATGATTAAAAGCGAAATTTTTTCTCAATTTGTTCCAGCGTCAGCCCACGCGTTTCCGGTAAATATTTCACCAGCAGTATTAACATAATGACATTCGTGGCGGCGAAGAATCCGAAAGTCATTCCGCCGCCATACTGGTTAAGCAGAACGGGGAATAAAGACTGAATAATGAAGTCAAATATCCACAGTCCAAATACTGCGAAGCCCATGCCCACGCCACGTATCCGCAATGGATATATTTCTGCCAGCATCAGCCAGAATACGGGCGCTATCCATCCCTGCATAAAGACTAAAAAGAGCAGCATTAAACCGAGAATAATATAGCTTGCGCCCGCAAAATTGGCGTGCAGGCTTTCAACGCCGTTCCATGTTTCATTATGGAAAAAGAATTTAAACGTAAGGCCTATTAATACCAGGCTGAGGGTGACGCCAGCCTGCCCGGTAAAGAACATTTTCCGGCGCGAGTGTTTCCCTATTAACACCATTCCCAGCAGCGTAGCAAGGATTGACACCACGCCGTTTGCAACCGCCCCCATTACCGCCGCCGCATCGCCAAGGCCGGTAGATTTAAGCACCGTTGGCGCGTAATACATGATGGTATTTACACCGGTGACGCGGGTTGCCAATACAATCATTAACCCGATCAATAATAACTGTACGACCCAGCGCTTTTTAAGTTCTTCCGTAAGGCTGAATTTGACGGAGTCGGCTTTAATGATTTGCTGTATTTCTTTAATTTCACCATCCACTTCTTCCGGTAGCCGCAGCCGTTTTAATACCTTAATCGCTTTATCCGTCTCACCGCGCCGCATAAAGTAACGCGGCGATTCCGGCATCATTAACATGCCAACCCATAACAAGGCGCCGGGCAGGGCCGGAATGGCCAGCATAATGCGCCAGTTATGTCCCATATCCGGGTAGAGATTGACTATTGCGGCGTTAACGCTATAAGCGAGGAACTGACCTGTTACAATCATCAGTTCATTGACCGTTACCAGCCGTTCACGCCGATCGGCCTGCGCCAGTTCTGAGATATAAACCGGCACCGTTACCGAAGCGCAGCCTACCGCCAGTCCCAGGACAAAACGCGCCACAATCATGGATGGCACATCCCAGGCAAACGCCGTTCCTAACGCGCCAAGCATAAAAATAGCCGCTACCCATAACAGATTTTTACGTCGCCCTTGTTTATCTGAGAGATAACCGCCAAACAGAGAACCTATCGCGGCGCCAAATAACAGGAAAGAGGTAATAAAACCTTCCTGAGTCGGCGTCAGGTTCAGATCGTATTTCATGAAAATTAGCGCCCCGGAAATAACACCCGTGTCATAACCGAAACATAAACCGCCAATCGTCGAAACGATGGTTATTAACCTCATGCGCTGGGAATTTTGCAGGTTTGTTTTATTATACATAACTGTTCCATCTGGTTGTAAGGTAGAAGCGGTACCAGTCGATATTATCGGTTACGTTATGAACTCTTTATTTTCACAGCTAATTAAAAAGCAGCCTTTAAAAATTAAATACCACAGCCATTAAAAAACCGGCTTTTTATCTCCGCTTATAAAACTTCATTAGCTTTTCACACCACGTTATTGCACATCGGTGCCTTTATCGTTGTATTAACGTTATATCAAAGTAAAAATGAAAAACTACGAGGAAGGAAAGGTATGATTTCATAGCGTGCGGGGGATCATAAATTATGATTGAAACGCCTGAAAACAAGTGATTACTGTCACATGACTGAGCATAGCCATTGACAAAGCAAGATGCGAGATGTGCGAAAAAAACTCCTTTAGCGGCAATATCACCTCTCTTCAGATGATTTTTTATACGCATCCATTTTTACATCAGGGCGCCATCGCTCAGGCGCTCATTGCGCTATTCAGGCACGTTCAAACCGGTAACAGGTTGCGTGATAACAGGCCGGGTATAAATATGATAGTTTGATGATATTTAGATTTTGCTAATGATTACCCTTATAAATTGAGCTGTTTTTTCCCGGAAAAAAATCATTCAGACTTCAAACGCTTTTTTGCGCGCATTCTGCCTTCACGCGAATGCCTTCCCCGCTTAACTCTGGCCGTTTTACCATCAGCACAAAAGTGTGATGACAATCAAACCTCTCTGTTTGTTTAACTTACCCATAACAATTTTATGCCTTTCTTCTGATAGCTATTATCATCAAAATCCTTAAGATCAATGGATTAAATAATTTTAAACAGCAAATTTGATGATTACGTCTAGCGGCTATGATGTAAAAATAGCAACATACTTAATGGAGGCATCATGCTGACCTACTGTCTTAACGAATACCCATCAGCACATGGCTTCGAGAATGGCCTCCGTCCGCAGCTGACTTTTATTTGCAAAGCCGAAGGTAACGAGGCTGCAATCCCGCGCGTGATGCATAAGCATGATGAACGGTTCGAGTTGATGTTCATTCTGGCAGGCACGGGCATCTATAACATCGATGGAAGGGGCTATAACGTTAAGCGCGGCGATCTGCTGTTATTCAACGCAGGGGTGCTTCATGATGAAAATCCGCATACTTCAGATGATTTGCTGATATTCAGCTGCGGCGTTGAGCAACTTAAGTTCGAAGGGCTGCCGCTGAATTATCTTACCACTCGTTCACAGGCTGCGGTCATGCCCAGCGGTCATTTATATGGGGAAATTCGCGGAATATTTGAGCAGATATGGCAACAGGTAATGAGTAAAAAACGGTACGGCGCAGAAATTGCGCATCATTTGCTCAGCGTTTTGTTATTACTGTGCCGCAATATCTGGCTTGAGAATAACCCGGAATATTCATCTGCGGACTCACTGCTGGGACAAAAAATTAAAACTTATATCGATAATCATTATAAAGATGAGATCGCGCTTAAATCAATAACCGCCGCTTTAAACATGAACCAGTTCTATCTGGCCCATGTTTTTAAAGCCTGGTCAGGCTATTCCCCGAAGCAATACCAAACCCGCCGTAGAATAGGCGAGGCGCAATCTTTATTACTCAGCACGGATTTAGGGGTAACCGAAGTGGCGAACGCAGTAGGTTACGACAACGTCAATAATTTTCATCGTATCTTTCATAATCTGGTCGGCATTCCACCGGCGCGCTATAAAAAGTTCTGGCTGACGGGACATATAAAATCCTGACAGGTTAATTTTAAATCATAAGTTTCTTTAGCAGGCGAAGGTCGATAACTCTGTCGGTGCCGCTGGCTGATGCAGCAGCGTCGGCTGGCATAAAACAGGGCGGCGCTGGCCGCCCTTTCCGATCAGAAGCGGTAATCCA
This sequence comes from Mixta theicola, assembly GCF_002895925.1. Lineage (GTDB taxonomy): Bacteria > Pseudomonadota > Gammaproteobacteria > Enterobacterales > Enterobacteriaceae > Mixta > Mixta theicola. The sequence continues at coordinate 134,126 of NZ_NWUO01000005.1, forward strand.
TCGCCAGGAAGTAGCGCCGTCCATCTTCGGTATAGCCATAATCGTCGCGGCTGAAATCCTTATCCAGCAGGTTCTGTACGCCCGCCCGCAGCTTAACCGCTTTGGTCGCCTGCCAGCTGCCGCCGGTATTCCACAGCATATAGCCGCCCGGCGTCATGCCGTCATCTTTTAACGTGCGGCGCTGACCGGAATAGTTAGCCTGTAAATAGATATTCCAGTCGGTGACCGGCGCCCAGTCAAGCGTGCCGTTGGCGGTATGCAGCGGCAGCTTCTGCAGCGGTGTATTGCCGCCGTTGCTCAGGTTACGTCCGTCGCTATAGCTATAGTTCAGCGTCAGCTTCCAGCGATCGTTAAACGGCACCTTCAGCTCGGTTTCCAGCCCGGTAATACGCGCCTTGTTAACGTTGTAGTAGCGAAACATCGGCCTGCCGTCTTTATCTTCGCCGACGTAGTTGCTGTAGCCCGGCGCCAGCGCTTTGTCTGAGGTGCGCGCAATATCGATCATATCGTCAAGGTTATTCTGGAAGGCGGTAATGCTGCCGGTAACGCCGTCCAGCCAGCCCTCATCGCCACGATAATAGATGCCAAGCTCAAAGCTTTCGCTGGTTTCCGGTTTCAGATCCGCACTGCCGACCACGGCGCAGCTGCCGCGACACGAGTTGGACTGCCAGTCAGGGCTGAGCTGCAGCAGCGACGGCGCCTTAAAGGCGTTGGCCCAGCCGCCCTTCACCGTTACATTGCCGGTGGCATTCCAGACCAGATAAAGACGCGGGCTCCAGTGGTCGCCGTAGGTTTCGTGATCGTCTATGCGCACGCCGCCGGTCAGCGCCAGGGTTTCCAGCAGCCGCCACTCATCCTCAACAAACAGCGCATACTGATCCGCAGAGGTATCGCCGCTGTTCTTCAGATTAACCGGATCGCTTAGCTTATCGTGACGCCACTCGCCGCCAAAGGTCAGCAGCTGATTAATCGCCATCAGCGGCAGCACCAATTTGCCGTCAAGGCTGTTATTGCGCGAGGTAATGGTATCGCTGGAGTAATTGTCGATTTTATCGCCATACAAGCGCAGTTCGGTGCTGCCGAAGCCCCAGCGGCCGTTATGGCTGAGGCTGTAATTTTGACGCTCAAGGCGGTTTTTATTCAGCGAATCGGAATCACGATCCTGACGATCGAAACCGTAGCCAAAACCTATTTCCTGGCTATCATTCGGCGTCAGGGTAAATTCTGCATTACCGTTACGCGCGGTATAGCCTTCAATACGCGCAGAACCGCTGCTGGCGGGCGCGGCATCTTTTTCACGCTTGCCAAGATTGCCATAAACTTTAACGCCGAGCAGATGGTTAATTACCGGGCCGCTGGTAAAGAAGCTGCCATTATAGCTGTCTCCGCGATCGCGATGTTCCTGCAGCGTGGTATCGGCGCTCAGGTTGCCGTGCCAGGCCTTGCCAACCTTGCGGGTGATAATATTCACCACGCCGCCCAGCGCGTCGGATCCATACAGCGAGGACATCGGGCCGCGCACCACTTCGATACGCTCGATGGCATCGACCGGTATCCAGTTCAGATCGAAATCGTTGTGCCGGAAGACCGCACTGCGCGAATTAACGCGCTTACCGTCGATCAGAATCAGCGTATAGTTGCTGCCCAGGCCGCGCAGGCTAACCCCTTTGCGGTTATCCCCTTCATCGGTTAGCTGGACGCCCGGCACGTCGCGCAGTACGTCGCGCAGGTTTTGTACCGGTTTACGCTTAATCTCTTCACTGGTGATAACGCTGATACTGGCTGGCGCATCCTGCAGATTAATTTCATTCGCCGAGGCGGTAACCACCATCGTGTCGCCGCTCTCTTCTCCGGCTGCATTAACAGGCAGCGTCACTACCAAAGCGGAGGTACAAATACCCGCCCGCATCATAGCTTTTAAGTGAAACATGCTTCTCTCCATGAGGCCAAAATAACAAGGTTTAAATGTATTGCTCACACAGGGAAGGGGTAATTAACCACTACATTAATTTATTATTTGTCAGCAGCCTGCCAGCTGCCTTATAGCGAATTTTACGTGCGCTTTTTAGTATCCCGATGATTTATAGCCACGGTTGCCGGGATTAATTGTGCGTTAATGGCTTTTTATAAATTAATAGATCTGCGGCCGCCTGGCCATTGCCGTTACTGACGGTGATGTTTATATCGGTGTTAAAATAGCCCTTATTTATGTCCGGTAAGCGCCGGCGTTAAATAAGGGCTGCGGTGTTTACAGGCCCGGCTCGGCCACCAGCCCATCAATTAATACCTGCGGCGTTCCCTGTGAACAGCGCTCAATGCGGCCGCGCACGCCGTACACTTCGGCCAGGCTTTCCGCAGTAATCACCGCTTCCGGTTCGCCATCGGCAATTAACCTGCCCTGCTGCAGCATTAACACATGTTCCGCATGGCGCAGCGCAATATTAATATCGTGAACCACCACCAGGGTAACGATATTACGCAGCCGTGTTTCCCGCCGCACTAAATCCATTACGTGAAACTGATAATTTAAATCGAGCGCGCTGAGCGGCTCATCCAGCAATAATAGCTGTGGACGCCGAATTAATGATTGCGCTAATCCCACCAGCTGTTTTTGGCCGCCGGAAAGCTGGTCAAGATAGCTTAATGCCAGATGGGCAATGCCTAACTGTTCCAGCAGCGCCATCACTTCCGCTTCGCTGGTTGCGCTGCCGCCGTAGCTGCCGGACGCGCGCTGGGCAACGATAATCGATTCCAGCACGTGCAGATGCACGCCCGCCGGCAGCGACTGCGGCAGATAAACCACTTTTTCCGCGCGGCGGGCAAAAGGCAGCGCCATCAGCTCTTCACCGTTAAGCCACAGCTCGCCCTGCGCCGGATTCAGTCCGGCCAGGGAACGCAGCAGCGTCGATTTACCGCAGCCGTTTGGCCCCAGCAGCACGGCGATTTTTCCGCGCGGCAGCCGGGGAACGTTGAGGTTTTCAATGACTTTACGTTTCGGATAGCCGGTATGAAAAGCGCGGATCTGTAAGCCTTCCATCAGACATTCCCCCGATGACGCAGAATAATAGTCAGGAAGAACGGTACGCCAACCAGTGAAGTCACGATGCCGACCGGAATCATGATGCCTGGGATCAGGTTTTTCGAGGCGACAGAAGCCATCGACAGCACCAGCGCGCCGGTCAGGGCGCTGGCGGGCAGATAGAAGCGGTGATCCTCACCGAATATCAGCCGGGAGATATGCGGCGCGACCAGGCCAATAAAGCCAATCGGCCCGACAAAGGCCACCGCCAGCGCCGAAAGAATACTGATGCGCAGCAGCGTGCCGAGGCGCAGACGACGCACGTCGATGCCGAAGCTGATGGCGCGATCTTCGCCCAGGCGCAGCGCGGTCAGCTTCCACGAACTCATTAAGGAGAACGGCAGCAGCAGCAGCAGCGCCGCGCTTAAAATTGCCAGCTTTTCCCAGGAGGCGCGCGCCAGGCTGCCCATAGTCCAGAACACCAGCCCCTGCAGCGTATCTTCGCTGGCAATAAACTGCAGCATGGAAACCAGCGCATTAAAGGTGAACACCAGCGCAATACCAAACAGCACCACGCCGGAGGTGGCGACCCGCGTCCAGCGCGTTATCGCATCCAGCATCAGCGCGGCAAACAGCGCAAAGAGAAAGGCGTTGCCGGAGATAAACCATTGATCGGGAATGCCGGGAATGCCGATCCCAAGGATAATCGCCAGCGCGGCGCCGAAGGCGGCGGCGGACGAAACGCCCAGCGTAAACGGGCTGGCCAGCGGATTATTAAGGATGGTTTGCATTTCCGCCCCGGCCAGGCCAAGCGCCAGCCCCACCACCACCGCCATCAGCGCATAGGGCAGACGGATTTGCCAGACAATTACCCGCGTTCCGGCATCCACGCTCTCCGGCTGCAGCAGCGTATGCCACAGCGTGTCCAGCGTCAGCCCGGAAGGGCCAAGGGTAAAATCGAAGAGTAGCGAGGCAAGAATGGCCAGCAGCAAAACGCCCATCATCATCAGGCGGCGCCGTAACAGCTGGCGGTAACGTCCCATCACCGGCTCAGGCGGCTTAGCGCTGGCACAGTGGGAGGAATCGGGTGATACGCTCATGTTAAATCCTGTCAATGTCCGTTATTTCCGGCACGGGCTGGCTGCTGACCTTGCGTTAATTCTGCCGCAACAGGGTGTGATAGCCGCCCTTCTTCGCTGTTGGCGGAGAGCCTGACGGTAAGGGCTGGAACAATAAAACAAATGATAATAGTTATCAATACAATTTGTACCGTTGTTCTGGATAGCAAAAAGGCGCAACTTTCGTCGCGCCTTTATTTTACCGGTTCATCATTAACCGTTACTCACCGAAACGCGGAAATTCCATATCGCGATAGCGGACGAAACGGCTGCGGCGCACCAGCCTGTAGCCCAACCAGATGCTCAGGAACAGCGGAATGCCGATATAAGTGGCGGCCACGCCGTACCAGTCAATGGTATCCGCCAGGAAAGCCTGGTAGTTCTGACCGAGGGTAATAATCAGGCAGAGAACAAAGGCGAAAATCGGTCCCAGCGGGAAGAAGCCGGAGAGATAAGGCAGGTCCGCCAGCTTATGCCCCTGCGCTACGTAGCCGCGACGGAAGCGATAGTGGCTGATGGCAATGCCCAGCCAGGCGATAAAGCCGGTCATCCCGGAGGTGTTCAACAGCCACAGATAAACCTGCTGATTGCCAAACTTTGAGGTCAGGAAGCAGAGCGCCGCAACCACGGTGGTGGCATAGAGCGCGTTGCGCGGCACGCCGTTTTTCGACAGCTTAGCGAAAATACGCGGCGCTTTGCCTTCGCTGGCAAGGGTAAACAGCATACGCGTCGAGGCGTACATGCCGGAGTTGCCTGCCGACAGCACCGCCGTCAGGATCACCGCGTTCATCACTGCCGCCGCCGACAGCAGGCCGGCATGCTGGAACACCAGCGTAAACGGGCTGACGCTAATATCTTTTACATCGTTACGCAGCAGGCTGGGATCGGTGTAAGGGATGATCAGGCTAATAATCAAAATGGCGAAGATATAGAACAGCAGAATACGCCAGAATACCTGACGCACCGCGCGCGGAATATTTTTCGCCGGATCTTCCGACTCGCCCGCCGCGATACCGATAAGTTCGGTACCCTGGAAAGAGAAGCCGACAATCATTGCCACGCCAATCATTGCGGAAAAGCCGCCGGCGAACGGCGCTTCGCCAATCTGCCAGTTTTGCCAGCCGGCGCTCTCTCCGCCGCGCAGAATACCGATCATCATCAGTACGCCAATGATGATAAAGATAATTACGGTGGTGACTTTGATCAGCGAAAACCAATATTCCGCCTCGCCAAAGCCTTTCACTGAAATGTAATTCATCAGGAACATCAGGCCGAGGAACAGTGCGCTCCAAATCCAGCCCGGCGTATCCGGGAACCAGTAACTCATCACCAGCTGTGATGCCACCAGGTCAACGGCGATAGTCACCGCCCAGTTGTACCAGTAGTTCCAGCCAAGCGCGAAGCCAAAACCCTCTTCGACGTATTTGGCACCATAGGTGGAGAAAGAGCCGGAAACCGGCATAAACGCCGCCAGTTCACCGAGACTGGTCATCAAAAAGTAGACCATCAGTCCGATAAGCGCGTAGGAGAGCAGCGCACCGCCTGGGCCCGCCTGCGAAATCGTCGCGCCTGAAGCGACAAACAGCCCGGTGCCGATAGAGCCGCCGATGGCGATCATTGTCAGATGACGCGCCTTTAACGCACGCTGCAACCCAGGTTGTTGTGTTGTTTTTTTATCCTGAACCATATTTAAACGCTGTAAATGGGGTGAAAAGAGGCGCGATTGTAACAACTCGCCGGGTCAAGTATAGCGATAACCCTGCGTTATAAGTTACCTTCATGATCCGCGCTGGATTATTAGCAATGCCCCTCGGTTATTCACGGCAATAGCTCAGAAAGCGGCTCAGCGCTTTGGAAATATGCTTTTGTCGGTGATGAATACGGTAAAGGGTACGCGACAGCGTCGGTAGCGGCACCTTTATCTCTACCAGCGAGCCGGTTTCCAGCTGTTCGGCAATTACCCGCCGCGACAGACAGCTAATGCCCATCCCGTGCCGCACCGCGTGCTTGATCGCCTCAGAGTTGCCCAGCTCCAGCGCCAGCTGAAACTGCGGCAGATGCGACAGCAGCAGATAATCGACGATTTCGCGCGTGCCGGATCCGCGCTCGCGTAGGATCCAGGGCGCGGCGGCCAGACTTTCCAGCGTAACCGGCTGCTGGCGCAGCGGCGTGTCGGGCGCGGCAAACACCACCAGCTCATCCTGCAGCCAGGGTTCGCTGATAATATCGCTGACGTGGCACGGCCCCTCTATCAGCCCCAGATCCACCCGAAAATCCGCCACCGCATTGATCACATCCTGACTGTTGCCCACGCTCAGCTCCAGCGGCAGCTGCGGATAGTCGCGCCGCCAGGCCGCGAGCATCCCCGGCAGCAGATAGTTGCCGATGGTGCTGCTGGCGTACAGGCGAATCGCGCCGTTATCCTCGTGAAACAGCTGCTCTATATCGCTCGCCTGCTCCAGCAGCCCCACCGCGCGCGGATAAAGCAGGCGGCCATGTTCGTTCACTACCAGCCGTTTACCGACGCGATCGAACAGCTGCACGCCCAGCTGCCCTTCCAGATCGGCCAGCGCGGCGCTGACCGCCGACTGCGAAAGCGCCAGCAGCTGGGAAGCCTGGGTAGTGGAGCCGCTTTTCAGCACCTCGGCAAACACTTCTATTTGACGCAGCGTAATATGCATCGATTTTCCCTTACGTCATAAAATGCCTGACGCCCCACAGCAGCAGCGCCAGCCAAAGCAGCAGCAATATGGCCAGGCCGCTGCGGCTAATCAATTTTTTGCCCTGACGCCGCCGTAGCTCGACGTTGGCAAGGCTGCGGGCGCGCACCTGAGCCGGCATCATGCGCAACAGCAGCATCACGCCCGACGACACGATAACCGCATCGTCCAGCCATCCCGCCAGCGGAATGACATCGGGTATCAGATCGATGGGGCTCAAGGCATAAACCGCCAGCAGCCCGGTAGACAGCTTCAGCCACAGAGGCGCGAGCGGATCGCGACAGGCGAACCACAGCGTGAGCGTATCTTTTTTGAGCGGCCGCACCCAGCGGCGTACACGATTAAACAGCACTTTCTCCTCCGCCTATATTACTTATTCCGATTAATAATAAATATATAATCAATTTCACTTTTAAGCCAGGCGTGGCGCACACTTGTCTCACTGAAAGAGGAGTCCGCATATGGCTGAGTTAACCGTAACAAAATCGCACTATCGTCCGGGACGTTTTGCTGCCGGGCTGCTGCTGACCGGCCTGATCGCCGCCGCCGCGCTAACGCTGGGCAGCCAGCATACGTTTGCCGCGCTGGGCCTGAGCGGGCTGACGCTGGCGATCGTTATCGGTATGCTGCTGGGCAATACTCTTTATCCGCATCTGCATTCCGCCTGCGACAGCGGCGTGCTGCTGGCGAAGCAGCGCCTGCTGCGGTTGGGAATTATCCTGTACGGCTTTCGTCTTACCTTCCAGCAAATTGCGGGCGTGGGCATCAGCGGTATCGTTATCGACGCGCTGACGCTAAGCTCGACGTTTCTGCTGGCCTGCTGGCTGGGCCGCCGCTGGCTGGGGCTGGATCGGGAGAGCTGCTGGCTGATTGGCGCGGGCAGCAGTATCTGCGGTGCCGCCGCCGTGCTGGCAACCGAGCCGGTGGTAAAGGCGCAGGCGGCTAAGGTGGCGGTGGCGATTGCTACCGTGGTGCTGTTCGGCACGCTGGCGATTTTTATTTATCCCCTGCTCTGGCCGCTGGCGCTGCAGCTATTTCCGCAGCTGACGGCGACGCAGTTTGGCATTTACACCGGTTCGACAATACATGAGGTGGCGCAGGTCGTTGCGGCAGGCCACGCGATCGGCCCGGAGGCGGAAAACGCAGCGGTGATCGCCAAGATGCTGCGGGTGATGCTGCTGGCTCCGTTCCTGCTGCTGCTCTCCGCCTGGATCCAGCGCCAAAGCCCGCAGCGTCCGACGCAGCAAAGATCCCTGCAGTTTCCCTGGTTTGCCCTGATGTTTATTGCGGTGGCGCTGTTTAACTCGTTTCATCTGCTGCCTGTCGGCTGGATTGCGCTTATCAACCAGGCAGATACGCTGCTGTTGGCGATGGCGATGGCCGCGCTGGGGCTGACGACGCGCGTTAGCGCCTTTAAACAGGCTGGTCTGCGCCCGCTGCTGCTGGGCCTGCTGCTGTTTATCTGGCTATTGCTGGGCGGCGGCGCTATTAACCTGCTGGTTCACCATTTCATGCCTTAGACGCATCAGTTATTATGGCCTGCCTGCTCAGGCGGGCTATTAACAGGAGAACAGCATGAAATTTATTGGCGCGCATATAAGTGCGGCGGGCGGTGTGGAACAGGCGGTGTTACGCGCTCATGAACTGGAAGCAACCGCCTTTGCGCTGTTTACCAAAAACCAGCGGCAGTGGCGGGCGGCCCCGTTATCCGCCGCGACGATCGACGCTTTTCGCAGCGCCTGCGAAAAGTACGGCTATCACAGCGGCCAGATCCTGCCGCACGACAGTTTTTTAATTAATCTTGGTCATCCGCTGGAAGAGCCGCTGGAAAAATCGCGTAAGGCGTTTATTGATGAACTGCAGCGCTGCGAACAGCTGGGGCTTTCGCTGCTCAACTTCCATCCCGGCAGTCATCTCGGTCAAATCGACGAAGAGCGTTGCCTGCAGCGCATCGCTGAATCGGTGAATATTGCGCTGGATAAAACCAGCGGCGTAACCGCGGTAATTGAAAATACCGCTGGCCAGGGCAGCAATCTGGGCTACCGCTTTGAGCATCTGGCGGCGATTATCGATCGGGTGGAAGATAAATCGCGCGTCGGCGTCTGTATTGATACCTGCCACGCTTTTGCCGGCGGCTACGATCTGCGCAGCGAAGCGGACTGCGAGGCGACCTTCGCCGAGTTTGAACGCATCGTGGGCTTTCAGTATCTGCGCGGTATGCATTTGAACGATGCGAAAAGCGCCTATGCCAGCCGCGTCGATCGTCATCACAGCCTCGGTGAAGGCAATATTGGCAAAACCGTGTTTAGCTGGCTGATGAAAGACAGCCGCTTTGACAATATTCCGCTGATCCTGGAAACCATTAATCCGGCTATCTGGAAAGACGAAATCGCCTGGCTGAAGTCACAGCAGCGCGCTGACGCGAGCGTGGCGTAAAACCCGTTGATACCAGCCCGTTTGGGCTGGTATCCCTTCATCATTTTCCCTGTCAGCTAAATCAAGCTGGGCTTCCCGTGCAAGCACCCTGCCAGAAAGATAAAAGCCAGCCCGCAGGCTGGCTTTTTCGACGTTAACCGCTTAATCAGGCTTGCGCCAGCTCGGCTTCAGGGCGCTTCAGCACCGCATAAGCCACGCCGGACAGCAGCGTACCTACCGCAATCGCCAGTAGATAACCCAGCACCGGAGTAATAGCACCAGGGATCAGCAGTACGAACAGACCGCCATGCGGCGCCATCAGCTTCGCGCCGACCATCATTGAAATGGCGCCGGTTACCGCGCCGCCGACGATGCAGCAGGGCAGAACGCGCATCGGATCGCGAGCGGCAAACGGAATCGCCCCTTCGGAAATAAAGCACAGGCCCAGCACCAGCGCCGCTTTACCGCCCTCCTGCTGTCCTTTGTTAAATTTCCGGCGCGCCAGCAGCGTCGCAACGCCCATCGACAGCGGCGGCACCATACCGGCTGCCATAATCGCCGCCATCGGCGCATAGGTTTGCGAACTGAGCAGACCCACGCCAAACGCATAGGCGACTTTGTTAATCGGGCCGCCCATATCGGCACACATCATACCGCCCAGAATCGCGCCCAGCAGCACCGCGTTCGCCGTGCCCATATTGCCCAGCCAGTGCGTCAGACCTTCCATGATTTTCGCTACCGGCGTACCGACCACGTAGATCATCAGCAGGCCGGTAATCAGGCTCGCCACCAGCGGAATAATCAATATCGGCTTCAGCGCCTCCATACTCTGCGGCAGCTTCACTTTGCTGCTAAGGAATTTCGCGGCATAACCGGCAATAAAACCGGCGATAATTCCGCCAAGGAAACCGGCGTTAATCGAGCTGGCCAGCATCCCGCCAATCAGACCCGGCGTCAGGCCCGGACGGTCGGCGATAGAGAAAGCGATAAAGCCCGCCAGCACCGGCACCATCAGCGCAAAAGCGGTGCCGCCGCCGATCTGCATCAGCGCCGCTGCCAGCGTGCCCGGCTCTTTAAACGCGGTAATACCGAAAGCAAAAGAGAGCGCAATCGACAGGCCGCCCGCGACCACCATTGGCAGCATATAGGAAACGCCGGTCAGCAGATGACGATAGGCTCCGGCGCGCTCTTGCTGCTCGCCGTCGCTGGCCGCGCCCGACTGATTGCCTTTCGGCTGATAAGGCCGCGCTTCAGCCTGCGCCTTATCAAGCTCCTGCGCGGTTTTCTTTAGCGCCAGGCCGGTAGAGGTGCGATACATCGGCTTACCGGCAAATTTTGCCAGATCCACTTCAATATCCGCCGCCACGATCACCAGATCGGCGTCGGCAATTTCCTGCGGCGTAATCGGGTTACCCGCGCCGACCGAGCCGCGTGTTTCAACTTTTACCCACCAGCCGCGTTTTTTTGCTTCGGTTTCAATCGCTTCGGCGGCCATAAAGGTATGCGCCACGCCGGTCGGACAGGCGGTGACCGCCACAATGCGTTTTGCTCCGCCAGAGACGGCGTCAGCTGTTGCCGCGATCGGCTCGCCTGCCGGAGCCTGCCAGGGTTTTGCTTCCGCTTTAGCGCGGGCGAGAAAAGCCTGCGGATCGCGTACCGCCTGCGCCGCCTCGCCCAGCCATACCGCTTTGCCTTTCAGCGCGCTGTCAGCAGGCTGCTTGCTGCCCAGTACAATGACCAGTTCAGCATCGGCAGGGTTTTCTACCAGCGTCAGGCCAGCGTTACCCGCCGCCGCCGCAATAAGTTGTTTTGCCATATAACCGGAGGCCAGCCCCAGCGAAGGATCTGTAATCAGCAGCGTTTTCATTCTACCTCTCCTGCTGTCAGTTAAAGGGTTTCAGGTCGACACGCGCCATCATCGCGGCCAACTGAGTACGATCGGTTACGCCGACATTGCTTTGGCTGACCGCCAGCGCGGCAACAGCGGTAGCCAGACGCAGGGTGTGTTCGCTTGATTCACGCATCAGCAGGCCGTAGATCAGCCCGCCGACCATTGAATCGCCCGCGCCCACGGTGCTGACCACTTCACAGGCCGGCGGTTTGGCGATCCATTCGCCGGAGGCGTTAACCCACAGCGCACCTTCCGCGCCCAGCGAAATCACCACGTGAGCAATGCCCTGCTCGCGCAGCGCATGCGCAGCTTCGATAACATCTTTCAGCCCAGGCAGTTTGCGTCCGGCCCAGATTTCCAGCTCGCGGCGATTCGGTTTCACCAGCCAGGGCGCAGCTTTCAGCCCCGCCACCAGCGCTTCGCGGCTGCTGTCAAAAATAATGCACGGACATTGAGCGCGCAGATCGCTCATCCAGCGGGTAAAAGCTTCCGGCGCAACGCCAGCCGGCAGGCTGCCGCTAACGCAGACCATATCGAACTGGCCAAGCCAGGTCAGAGAGTCCGTGGTGAAACGCTCCCAGTCCTGCGCGCTGACGTCGAAACCGGAGAAGTTCAGGTCGGTGACTTCGCCATCTTTCTCGGTAAGCTTGACGTTAATGCGCGTGCGGCCCGGCACGACCTGGAAACGGTTGGCGATGCCCAGTTCGCTAAACAGCTGCTGGAAACCATCCTGGTTTTCCTTACCCAGAAAACCGCCGACGGTGACGTCGATGCCCAGATCCTTCAGCACTTTCGCCACGTTAATGCCTTTACCTGCGGCGTGCAGGCCGGTGGTTTTCACCAGGTTAACTTCGCCACGTTCAATTTCCGGGCAATACCCCACCAGGTCATAGGCCGGGTTTAGCGTAATGGTTGCGACGCGTCTGCTCATGCTACCCCCTCGCCAAGTCCGCTATTAATGGCCTCTTCAATGGCGTTCAGCGCCTGTTGTGCATCTTCACCGCTGGCGGTAAAGCGCAGGCGATGGCCTTTTTTCACGCCCAGCGCCACCACTTTCATCAGGCTGCGTCCGTTGGCCGGTTTACCGCTGCCGTCAAGGTTGGTAATGGTGACATCACAGTTATATTGCTTGATCACGCTGACCAGCGCGGTGCCCGGTCGGGCATGCAGGCCATGCTCGTTGCGGATGATAAACTCCGCCGTCAGCACATCCGCCTGCTCATCCACTTCGCTGGTTAACAGCGCCAGTACGCCAGCGGCATCGGCTTTCAGCAGACGATCCGCCTTATTTTTCAGCAGCAGGTCGCTCAGATAGTTGAGCACCTGCAGCGGCTTGTCATCGGCCACCGCCACGGTAACCAGCATGACCGCCGTTTCGCCATCGGCGTTAAAAGGCTGCGCGGCGCGGCTAACCGCCACGGCGCTGCCCAGATTGCCGTCGGTGCTGTCGTTCAGCCAGATGCCCTGCCCAAGAGAGAGCGGCTTCGCGCCGATAACCTGTGCGACAAAGCGAGCGTCAACCGCACCAGCCTGCTGCAGTCGGCCCGCATTCAGCGCCTGCAGCGTCATTAAATCGCTGGCATTAACATCAACGGCAATCAGAGAGGTATCAAATTTAAATTCGCTGCCCTGCTTTTCACCCATCAGCAGGCTGCGCAGCTCTTCGGCGGAGTCTGTGGTTCTTAATTGCGCAGCGACGTCGTCATCGCTCAGCACATGGGTGAGCTGACGCAGCAGCGCCAGATGTTCATCGGAGCGGGCGGCAATGCCGATAACCACATAGGCGGTTTGATCGACGCCCCAGGCAATGCCTTGCGGAAACTGGAACACCTGAACGCCGGTTTGCTGAACCAGGTCGCGGGTATCGGTGGTGCCATGAGGGATTGCAATGCCGTTGCCCAGGTAGGTTGAAGTTTGTTGTTCGCGGGCCAGCATGCCGTTGACATAGCCTTCGCCAACGTTGCCTGCGGCGGTCAGCGCTGCGGCGACCTGGCGAATGGCCTCTTCTTTATTACTGGCCGTCTTGCCTGGATGGATAGCCTTAATATCGAGCTGGAACATAGTTCTCCTCTCCTGCCGAAATTGAATCGTTTCAGCTTCATTGAGAAAAAAAGCGCCACCCCATGTCAACATGACTGCCGAGATAACGCTGAAACGTTTCAATGAGTTTGGAGCAGAGTGCCGTTTGCACGCAAGTTATGGATGCATCGGCGTAGCATATTTTTGAAGCGCCGCACATTTCATTTATATTTTCATCATAATTCTGCGGTTTAGCTGACGGCGTAGCTGATGCCAAAGATGATTTGTCGTTCAGCTTCAGCTGGCATCAGCTAATGGAAAAAGTGGCGCAGAAACCGACAGAAAAAGGACTGGCGTAATCTCAGGGGGCGGTGGCCGCTTCCAGCGTTAACAGCCAGGTTAGCGCCTGTTCGCGTGAGGAGCCGCACATCCCGGCGGAAGGTTGTAGGCTGGCACAGACTTTAGGGCGCAGCGGCGAAGCGAATATTTTACAGCGCTGTTGGGCATCCAGCTGGATACAGGGCGTATTGGCCGGTTTGCCGTGCGGCATGCCGGGGATAGGTGATGAGATGGACGGCGCTGTACAACAGGCTCCACAACCGGTACGACATTCCATAACCTTTCCCCCGCTGAAAACCTCGCGACAATAGCAGTCCGTTACGCGAATTGCTATCTGCTCCGCTAAAAATCACCACAGCATCTTGCCTGATCTGCTGACCGGGAGTAATTTGTCGCGATTCTTAACTATCACGATGCAGAGAGAGTTTACATGCCAAAAGCTAACGAAATTAAACGCGGGATGGCCGTTACCTGGAACGGCAAGCTGCTGCTGGTTAAAGATATTGATATTCAAAGCCCCAGCGCGCGCGGCGCATCGACTTTATATAAAATGCGCTTTACCGATATTCGTACCGGAATGAAAGTGGAAGAGCGTTTTAAAGGCGACGACATCGTTGATGCCATTTCACTGGTTCGCCGTTCGGTCACCTTCTCTTATGTCGATGGCGATGAATATGTCTTTATGGACGAAGAGGACTACACCCCTTACATCCTGAAAAAAGATCAAATCGAAGAAGAGCTGCTGTTCATTCCCGAAGGCGGAATGCCGGGTATGCAGGTGCTGACGATGGATGGTCAGGTGCTGGCGCTTGAACTGCCGCAGACCGTCGATATGGAGATTGTGGATACGTCGCCGGGAATTAAAGGCGCTTCAGCCAGCGCGCGTACCAAACCCGCCGTTATGGCAACCGGATTATCGATTCAGGTACCTGAATATCTCAGCAACGGCGATAAAATACGTATTCATATTGCCGAACGCCGCTATATGGGACGTGCTGACTAACGCTCCGCCCCTGTCTCCCGCCAAACCAAATGTTACACTATAACATTTGGTTTTTACTGATAGCTGACGATAATCATTCCCCGTTGCTGCCGCTTATCCAGCCAGATCAGCTGGGTTTGCACGCTTTGCTCCGCCAGATAGTCGCGAGTAATGCGCCTTAACGGCTGCGACTGACGCACCCATTGACCGTGACGATAACATTCACTGTTTAACGCCTCCTGTACCACGGCGACATTGCAGCCGGCTACATTCAGCCCGCCGTAAAACATCACCGTTCCGGCACTGCCACGGGCAGGAAGGAGTAACAACGTTAATAGTATTAAGGTTAAGCCCATTACATATTTCATAGTTATCGCACCCCGGTAGTTAATATCCTGTAAATATATAATTAACGGCACGGCGTCATTTTGCCGCAGCGACAGGGGGCGAATAACGCAATAAAAGGAGATAACAATGATCCAGGTCAACCTGATTACCGGCTTTCTTGGCAGCGGCAAAACCACCACGCTCTTACATTTACTGGCGCAGAAACCGGAAGGCGAAAACTGGGCCGTACTGGTGAATGAATTCGGCGAGATCGGTATTGATGGCGCGCTGCTGGCGGAAAGCGGCGCGGTGCTGAAAGAAATTCCCGGCGGCTGCATGTGCTGTGTTAACGGCCTGCCGATGCAGGTGGGGTTAAATATGCTGCTACGCCAGCATCAGCTCGATCGCCTGCTGATCGAACCGACCGGCCTGGGCCATCCCAAACAGATCCTCGATATGCTGAGCGCCGAGGTTTACCAGCCCTGGCTGACGCTTCAGGCCTCATTGACGCTGCTCGATCCGCGTCAGCTGAGCGATGCGCGCGTACGCGCCAATGAAAATTTCCGCGACCAGCTGGCAGCGGCGGATATTGTGATCGCCAATAAGCAGGATCGCTGGCAGGAGCAGGATCGTCAGGCGCTGGCGCAGTGGCAGGCGGAACAGCTGGAAGATCGCCTGCTGGTCTGTACCGAATATGGCCGCATCGATCCGGCGCTGTTGGCGCAGCCGCGCCGTAACCTGCGCACGCTGCCCCAGAGCGAGGCGCATCAGCACGCTCATCGTGATTCGGGACTCTCCGCGCTACGCCTCGATCGTAACGCGCGCTGGCGGCGGGCCTTTAATCAGGGCCAGGGCTATTACGCCTGCGGCTGGGCTTTTGATAGCGATACCCTGTTCGATACCATCGGCATTCTTGAGTGGGCGCGTCTGGCCCCGGTAGCGCGGGTCAAAGGGGTGATGCGCATTGCTGAAGGCGCGGTCAGCATTAATCGTCAGGGCGCCGATTTCCATATCGAAACGCGCCAGACGCCGCCGCCGGATAGCCGGATTGAAATTATCCACGACAGCGAAGCAGACTGGAATCAGCTACAAAGCGAGTTGTTGAAACTCCGTTTAAGCAATAAGCCCTAATCTATGCC
Organism: Mixta theicola; assembly: GCF_002895925.1. Classification (GTDB taxonomy): domain Bacteria; phylum Pseudomonadota; class Gammaproteobacteria; order Enterobacterales; family Enterobacteriaceae; genus Mixta; species Mixta theicola. Next base: position 150,095 of record NZ_NWUO01000005.1, read on the forward strand.
GCTATTTTTATCCTGTGCTGTGAGTTCCATATGAATGCAAAACGTTTAGCGATTATTCTGCTGCTGAATCTGCTGGGGGTGGCGCTGTTTTTATCCTGGTTTTTGCCCGGTAATCATGGTGCCTGGTTCAGCATCGATAAAACGGTTTTTTCTGGTTTAACCAGCATATGGCCACCAGCCATACGTTTGCATTCCTGCTGGCGATCGCCAACTATCGCGGTTTTGATGCGGTATCGCTGCTGGCGATGGGCCTGCTTTACTGGTCATACTGGCTGCGTGATACGCCGGAAGGCCGTCGCCGGATGCTGGCGATCGGCGTTTGCATGCTGTTAACGGCGGTAGTGCTAAACCAGCTCGGCCATTTGCTGCCGGTGCAGCACTCCAGCCCAACGCTGTTCTTTAAGCAGGCTTATCGCGTGAGCGAGCTGACCGGCATCCCCGCCAAGGATGCGTCCAAAGATAGCTTCCCTGGCGATCACGGTATGATGCTGATTATTTTTGCCTGCTTTATGCTGCGTTACTTTGGCAAAAAGGCTTTTTCCATTGCGCTGGTGATTGCGGTGCTGTTTTCTCTGCCGCGCATTATGGCGGGCGCGCACTGGTTTACCGATGTCGCCGTGGGCTCGCTTTCGGTGGTGCTGGTTGGCCTGAGCTGGTGGTTGATGACCCCGGCCAGCGATGCGGTGGTTAACTGGCTCTGGCGCAACCTGCCTGGCAAATATAAACCCGGCTTGCCACGCTAAGCTTCTGCCCGCACCTGAGATTAATGTAAAAGCTCCGTCAGATTATTGCTGACGGGGCTTTTTTTATTTGTTGATAATTAGCCTGCTAATCAGCAACGTAACAGAAATAATAATGACCGCCCAGCCTGAATATTCGCGGGCCGCCCTGTTTGTCCAGCGTATTTTTCTGAAAACTGACGCCATCCGGTAAATTAACGGGTTAAACCCCCTTTAATCCCGCCATTATTTGTTCATATTTGTCGATAAAGTAACCAAATGGTTATGTATTGATTTCACATCAAAAAAACCTGGAAAAAAGTGCGTAAAACCACTCGCCATGCGGCTTGCAATCGGTTAACCTCAGCCACAGCCAGGCAAAAGCCGTACGTAATGTGGGCTTCTGTAAAAGAAAAGTGTGCGCGTTTACACATTTTAAAGATTCAGAAATTGTCTTATGTCCTGGTTGTATTTAATCTCGTGCCGTTTTGCTCATTAATCAGCGACCTCCGGTCGTAAGGACTTCAAGGGATAATAAACATAATGGTCAAATCTCAACCTTTTCTGAGATATATCCTGCGGGCAATCCCCGCTGTCGCGCTGGCGACGTTACTCTCAGCATGTAGTGCTCATCACGGACAAAATGCGCAAACTGAGACCCATGCAGTGAATAACCAGAATGGTTTTTTACTTCAAGCGTCTCAGGATGAATTCGAACAAATGGTACAGAATGTCGATATTAAATCGCGCATTCTGGAACAATATGCCGACTGGAAAGGTGTGCGTTATCGTTTAGGCGGCACCACTAAACGCGGCATTGATTGTTCCGCCTTTGTACAGCTCACCTTCCGTGAACAATTCGGCCTTGACCTGCCGCGCTCTACCTCAGAGCAAAAAGATACCGGCCGCCAGGTGGCGCGTACCCGGCTGCGTCCCGGAGACCTGGTGCTGTTCCGCGCGGGCTCTACCGGCCGCCACGTAGGGATTTATCTGGGTAACGACAATTTTGTCCATGCCTCGACCAGCAGCGGCGTAATGATTTCCAGTCTTAACGATTCATACTGGAAAAGCCGTTATCGCGAAGCACGACGCGTATTGAGCCGGACGCAAAGTTAATTTTTATCCCTGCTGTTTAATATTTAATGAGCAATTAAAAACGCTGCCCCGGCAGCGTTTTTTTCGCCCTGAATAGCCAGCTGTTGAAAAAATGCCGGGCTGAAAACCTTTACTTCAGAATAACAAGACATACAGTCCTGCTCGTTATATTCTCCGTTTCTTATTATCAGAGACTGGCTGTACTTATTCTCACAATAAAAACAGGCTAAAGCAGGATATAATGCCCAATGCCATTATCCAATGTTATAAAGCGCCAGGCGGATCATCTGCGCCGGATAGCCTGGATCAGTACCGCAGGTTGTTGATGGCGGCCATCAGCGCCGCTTATTTGTCCGGGAGATAACCGATTCAATGTTACTTCGTCTGCTTATACTGGCTCTTTTTATCGGCGCAGCGCCTGCTGCGCGGGCTGAAATTATTCATAAAGGCTACGCTTTCGCCGAGCTGGGCGAGCCGAAATATGATGTTAACTTTACCCATTACGATTATGCCAATCCGGCCGCGCCAAAAGGCGGCAAAATTACGCTGGCGGTAGTGGGCAATTACGATAACTTTAACCGTTTCGCCTCACGCGGCTATCCCGGCGAAGGAACGATTACGCTGTACGATGGGCTGTTCGTCACCTCTGATGATGAAATTGGCAGCTACTATCCGCTGATTGCGGAATATGCGCGCTATCCTGCCGATTTTAAATGGGCGGAAATCACCCTCAATCCCCGCGCCCGCTTCCATGACGGCTCGCCGATCGTCGCGCAGGATGTGGCTTTTACCTTTAACAAGTTTATGACCGAAGGCGTGACCTCATTTCGCCTGGTCTATAAAGGCGTCACGGTAAAGGCGATCTCACGGCTGACGGTGCGCATTGAGCTGCCGAAAGCGGACAAAAGCCTGATGCTGGGTTTATTTAGCCTGCCGGTGCTGTCGGAGAAGTTCTGGCAGTCGCGTAAATTCAACGAGCCGCTAGGCTATCCCCCGCTGTCCAGCGGCCCTTACCGCATCAGCGCCTATAAAATCGGCCAGTCTATTACCTATACGCGCGTTAAAGATTACTGGGCCGCCGATCTGCCGGTAAATAAAGGTCGCTTTAATTTCGATACCCTCCGCTACGACTATTATCTGGATGACAATGTCGCCTTTGAGGCGTTTAAAGCGGGCGCCTATGATTTTCGTGCCGAAGGCTCGGCCAAAAACTGGGCGACCCAGTACCGTGGCAGCCGCTTTGAGCAGCGGCAAATTGTCAAAGAGGCGCGGCCGAACCAGGTCACGACCGACGCAGCCTGGCTGGCATTTAATAATGAAAAGCCGCTATTTAGCGACCGCCGCGTTCGTCAGGCGTTGACGCTGGCATTTGATTTTGAATGGATGAACAAGGCGCTGTTCTACGGCGCCTATTTACGCAGCAGCAGCTATTTCCAGAATACCGAATATGCCGCCCACGGTTATCCCGATGCCGCCGAACTGAAAATCCTTGCCCCTTACAAAGGCCAGATCCCGGATGAGGTGTTTAGCGAGCGCTATCAGTCGCCGGGCAGCGACGGCAACGGCTACGATCGCGCGAATCTGCTGCAGGCGATGGCGCTGCTGAAACAGGCAGGCTGGCAGCTTAAAAATCAGCAGTTGGTCAACAGCGCCGGTCAGCCGTTTCGCTTTGAGCTGCTATTGCCGGGCGGCGGCAATATCGCCTGGGTGCTGCCCTTCCAGCACAATTTAAAGCGTTTAGGCATTAGCGTGGATATTCGCCAGGTGGACAGCTCGCAGTATTTGCGGCGCCTGCGGCGCGGTGATTATGATATGACGCCAGGGCAATATTACGCCACGCCGTGGCCAAACAGTAACCTGAGCATACTCTGGCAGTCGTCGTTTATTGATTCCAGCTGGAACCGGGCGCGGGTCAAAAGCCCGGTGCTGGATGCGTTAATCGATCGGATTCTGGCGCACCAGGGCGATAAGGCGGCGCTGCTGCCGTTAGGACGCGCGCTGGATCGGGTGCTGCTGTGGAACTATTACATGATCCCCATGTGGTATAGCGCCAATGACCGCTACGCCTGGTGGAATAAATTTTCGCATCCGGCGGTGACGCCCGCCTTTTCCGTCGGGCTGGAGAGCTGGTGGTACGATATGAACAAGGCCGAAAAATTGCCGGCCCAGCGGCGTTAAGGAGTGAACGTGGGCGCTTATTTAATTCGTCGCTTGTTGTTAATTATCCCCACGCTGTGGGCGATCATTACGCTGAATTTCTTTATTGTCCAGATTGCGCCCGGCGGCCCGGTTGAGCAGGCGCTGGCCAACGCGCAGTTCGGCCAGACCACCGGCCTGTCCGGCAGCGGCAGCGCGGAAAACAGCCGGGCAATGCTTAATACCTCGCCCGGCGATAGCCAGTATCGCGGCTCGCGCGGTCTCGATCCTGAAGTCGTTGCCGAGATAACCAAACGCTACGGTTTCGATAAGCCGCTACACGAGCGTTATTTCAAACTGCTGTGGGATTACATTCGCTTCGATTTTGGCGACAGCCTGTTTCGCAGCGCCTCGGTGATCCAGATGATTAAGGAGAGCCTGCCGGTTTCAATATCGCTTGGCCTGTGGAGTACGCTGATTATTTATCTGGTGTCGATTCCGCTGGGCATTAAAAAGGCAGTACGCAACGGCAGCGCCTTCGATATCTGGAGCAGCACCCTGATCATCGTTGGCTATGCGATCCCCGCCTTTCTGTTTGGCATCATGCTGATCGTGCTGTTTGCCGGCGGCAGTTATCTGGACTGGTTTCCGCTGCGCGGCCTGACTTCACCGCAGTTTGCTACGCTGCCGTGGTACGGAAAGATCGTCGATTACTTTTGGCATATTACGCTGCCGGTACTGGCAACGGTGATCGGCGGCTTCGCAACCTTAACCATGCTGACGAAAAATTCCTTTCTTGATGAGATACGCAAGCAGTATGTGGTTACCGCGCGCGCGAAGGGCCTGGATGAAAATAAAATCCTCTATCGTCACGTGTTTCGCAACGCCATGCTGTTGGTTATCGCCGGTTTTCCCGCCACCTTTATCAGCATGTTTTTTACCGGATCGCTGCTGATCGAAGTGATGTTTTCGCTTAACGGTCTGGGCCTGCTGGGCTATGACGCCACCATTCAGCGCGACTATCCGGTAATGTTTGGTACGCTGTATATCTTTACGCTGATCGGCCTGCTGCTGAATATCTTAAGCGATATTACCTATACGCTGGTCGATCCACGCATCGATTTTGAGGGACGATAATGAGCCGTTTAAGTCCGGTAAATCAGGCACGCTGGCGGCGCTTCCGGCAAAACCGTCGCGGCTACTGGTCGCTGTGGCTGTTTGCGCTGATCTTTGTGCTGTGCCTGGGCGCGGAGCTGCTGGCCAATGATAAGCCGCTGCTGGTGCATTATCAAAACCGCTGGTACGCCCCGCTGCTGTTTAACTATAGCGAAAGCGATTTCGGCGGCCCTTTCGCCACCGCCGCGGATTATCAGGATCCCTGGTTAAAACAGCGGCTGGCGCAGAATGGCTGGGCGCTGTGGGCGCCGATCCGCTTTGCTGACGATACCATTAATTTCGCCACTGCCGTCCCCTTCCCTTCTCCGCCCTCGGCGCAGAACTGGCTTGGCACCGATGCCAACGGCGGCGATGTGCTGGCGCGCATTCTGTACGGCACGCGTATTTCCCTGCTGTTTGGCCTGATGCTGACGCTGATTTCCAGCGTTATCGGCATTACGGTCGGCGCGGTGCAGGGCTATTTTGGCGGCAAAGTAGATCTGTTTGGCCAGCGGATTATCGAAGTATGGTCCGGTATGCCCACGCTGTTTTTGATTATTCTTCTTTCCAGCGTGATCCAGCCCGGATTTTGGTGGCTGCTGGCGATCACCGTGGCGTTTGGCTGGATGAGCCTGGTCGGCGTGGTGCGCGCCGAGTTTCTGCGTACGCGCAACTTTGACTATATTCGTGCGGCAACCGCGCTGGGCGTCAGCGACAGCCGGATCATGCTGCGCCATATTCTGCCCAACGCGATGGTCGCGACCCTGACCTGGCTGCCGTTTATTTTGTGTGGTTCGATCACCACATTAACCTCGCTTGATTTCCTTGGCTTTGGCCTGCCGCTCGGCTCGCCTTCGCTCGGCGAACTGCTGCTGCAGGGGAAAAACAATCTGCAGGCGCCCTGGCTCGGTCTGGCGGGCTTCTTTACTCTGGCTATTTTACTGTCGCTGCTGATTTTTATCGGCGAAGCGGTACGTGACGCGTTCGATCCCGCTAAGGTCTCCTGATATGTCTTCTCCCCTGCTTAGCATCAATCATCTCAGCATCGCTTTTCGCCACGGTAATAGCGAGCAGCGCGTGGTGGACGACCTTTCTCTTACGGTCGAGGCGGGCGAAACGCTGGCGCTGGTAGGCGAGTCCGGCTCAGGCAAAAGCGTGACCGCGCTTTCGGTGATGCGTCTGCTGCCTTCGCCGCCGGTGGTCTGGCCGCAGGGTGAAATCCTGTTCGAAGGGCAGGATCTGCTGCGCGCCGATGAACGCACGCTTCAGCGGCTGCGCGGCAACAGAATGGCGATGATCTTTCAGGAGCCAATGGTGTCGCTTAATCCGCTGCATACGCTGGAAAAACAGCTGTATGAGGTGCTGTCGCTGCATCGGGGAATGCGGCGCGAGGCGGCGCGCGCCGAAATGCTCAGCTGTCTCGATCGGGTCGGCATTCGTAACGCGCGGGCGCGTCTGGCCGACTATCCGCATCAGCTTTCCGGCGGCGAACGCCAGCGCGTCATGATTGCTATGGCGCTGCTGACCCAGCCGGATCTGCTGATTGCCGATGAGCCGACTACCGCGCTGGATGTCACGGTGCAGGCGCAGATCCTGACGCTGCTGAAGGAGCTGAAGCGCGAACTGAATATGGGCCTGCTGTTTATTACCCATAATTTGAATATCGTTCGCCAGCTGGCCGACAGCGTCAGCGTGATGCAAAACGGTAAAGGCGTGGAGCATAACCGCTGCGATCGGTTGTTTGCTGCGCCGCAGCATCCCTATACGCGCAAACTGATCGATGCGGAGCCAACCGGTCGTCCCGCGCCGGTTGATCACAGCCAGCCCGCGCTGCTGCAGGTAAATCAGTTACAGGTCGCTTTTGCGGTAAAACGCGGGCTGCTGCGCCGCACGACGCATCAGCATCAGGCGCTGAAGAACCTGAGCTTTAGCCTGCGGCCCGGCGAAAGCCTGGGGCTGGTGGGCGAATCCGGCTCCGGTAAAAGCACTACCGGGCTGGCGCTGCTGCGGCTGATCGCTTCGCAGGGCGAGATTAACTTCGCGGGTCAGCCGCTGCAAAACCTGAGCCGACGGCAAATGCTGCCCTGGCGGCCACGGCTGCAGGTCGTATTTCAGGATCCTAACTCTTCGCTGAATCCACGGCTGAACGTGGTGCAGATTATTGAAGAAGGATTGCAGGTTCATCGTCCGGCGCTGACGGCGCAGCAGCGTGAAGAGCGGGTGATTCAGGTCATGCAGGAAGTCGGGCTCGATCCCGCAACCCGCCAGCGCTATCCGGCAGAGTTTTCCGGCGGCCAGCGGCAGCGTATTGCTATCGCCCGCGCGTTGATACTTCAGCCTGAACTGGTAATTCTGGATGAGCCCACTTCCTCGCTGGATCGTTCAGTACAGAAGCAGATTCTGGAGCTGTTGAAAAAACTGCAGCAGCAACATCGCCTGGCCTACATTTTTATCAGCCACGATTTGCAGGTAGTACGTTCGCTGTGTCATCAGGTGGTGGTGCTGCGTCAGGGCGAGGTGGTTGAGCAAGGAGATTGCGCAGCGGTGTTTGCCGCACCGCAGCAGGAATATACGCGGCAGCTGCTGACGCTGGCGCAAACGGCGGACTAACAGAGGCGCAGCAGGCGCGTTACGGCTGCCAGCCAGTATTAAAAGGCTTATGGCCGGCGCCTATCAAAGCGGCTGGGCGGTAAAGGTTTCGGCAATCGCCACGCCCTGATTTTTCAGGCGTACCGTGGCGGCGCTCTCGTCGCTGCGCTGCACAAACAGACAGGGTTCGCCCTGCCATTCGACAATGGAGCACTCTACCTGGATTTCCGCCAGCATGGCGCGCATCTTCTGCATGACTTCCCAGGCGGGGGCGCCATCATGGCTAAGCAGCCGCAGACCGATCAGATCGTCTTCGGCCGCCAGCGTATTCAGTTCTATCGCCCCGGCAGCCCAACGGTAGCTTTGTGGTAAGCGGTGTACAATCGACAATTGTAAAGTGTTCAAATGCAATCCCCAGGGCACCTGATGCTCACGGTTCGCTGCGTTTCCGGCAAACAACTTCGCCGGCTCGCATATAGCGCAGTGAGCGTTTTATTGTTACGGCATTTTGAGAGTTAGCTCTCATTTTGCTGCTATATGTACCGCGTTCAGGAAACAGGCACAACCATTTTTGCTTCATTCCTGTAACTTTTTCACGCGGATACTTTTACATATAATCAACAATGCCTGTTTTCGCCAGGGATTAAGGGGATTTAACCTGCCTGTACAGGCTTACGCGCGCGGCTGGCGTAGCCATAAAGCAGCAGCGAACAGGTGGCGCATAAGGCAATTGACCACACCATCGGCCAGGCGCTGGTAAAGTTCGCCATCGACAGCACCGCGCCCACCAGCGCGCCCACGCCAAAGCGCAGCGTGCCCGCCAGCGATGACGCAGTACCGGCAATATGGGGAAACTCATCCAGAATTACCGCCATCGCGTTCGAGGAAACCATCGCTACGCAGCCGATAAACAGCGCCACGCCAAATACCAGCGGCAGAAAGCCAAGATTAAATGCGCTCACCACCAGCAGCCAGATTCCCATCGCAAACTGGATCAGCAGACCAAAACGAAACATCGCCAGCGGGCCAAAGCGGCTCACCGAACGGCTATTGATCAGCGTCATGATAAACAGAAACACCACGTTTAACGCGAAATAATAACCGAAGTTCTGCGGCGAGACGTGATTGACTTCGATATAAACAAACGGCCCGGCGTTAAGAAAAGAAAACAGCCCGGCAAAGGAGAAGCCGCTGGCCATCATATAGCTGAAGGCGCGCTTATGACGAAACAGCGACAGGAAGTTACGCAGCGTGGTGCGTAAATGAAAACGCTGGCGCTGCTCTTTCGGCAGCGTTTCACGGATTTGCGTCGCGACCATCAGCGTGACCGCCAGCGCCGCCAACGACAGGCTCCAGAAAATAGCGTGCCAGCTCCATAGCACCAGCAGCCAGCCGCCGATAATCGGCGCCAGCAGTGGCGCGATGGTCGTCACCAGCATCACAAACGACATCATGCGTGAAAATTCCTCTTTCGAGAAAGAGTCGCGCATCAGCGCGTTAATCACCACGCTGGCCGCCGCCGCCGAAAGGCCATGCAGAAAACGCATATTGATTAGCTGTTCAACGCTTTGCGACAGGGCGCAGGCCGCCGCCGCCAGCGCGAAAATCAGCGTGCCAACGGTAATAACCGGCTTGCGGCCAAAACTGTCCGCCAGCGGGCCATATACCAGCTGCCCCAGCGCAAAGCCCAGAATATAAGCGTTAAGCGTCATCTGAACGCTGCCGGCGGTCACGCCAAATTCCCTGGCGATCTGCGGCATCGCCGGCAAATACATATCAATCGATAACGGCATTAACATCGCCAGCAGGCCGAGAATAACCACCAGCCCGATCGATGAGTTCTTTTTCTTAGACAACCTCAGTTCCTTTCTTTCAGCTTATGCTACAGGTAATTACGATTAACGCGGCGCGCCGACGCTGGCCACTTCTTCTTCCGTCAGTGGACGGTATTCGCCCGGCTCCAGCTCGTCGTCCAGCATAATCTCGCCAATGCGCTCGCGGTGCAGCGCAACCACATGGTTACCGATGGCGGCGAACATGCGTTTTACCTGATGATAGCGCCCTTCGCTGATGGTCAGACGCACTTCCGTTTCACTAAGCGCTTCCAGCGTGGCGGGTTTGGTCAGCGTTTTTTCGCCGTGCAGCTGCACACCTTCGGCGAACAGCTGGGCGGTATCTTCCCGCAGCGGATGCTCCAGCGTTACCCGGTACGTTTTTTCACAGTGATGGCGCGGCGAGGTAATACGATGCGACCACTGGCCGTCATCGGTGAGCAGCACCAGCCCGGTGGTATCAATATCGAGACGCCCTGCCGCATGCAGTTTCCAGGCGGTCGGCTCCTCAATAAAATAGAGAATGGTGGGATGATCGGGATCGTCGGTAGAGCAGACATAGCCCTGCGGCTTGTTCAGCATAAAGTAGCGCGGCCCGACCTGAAGCTGAAGCAGATTGCCGTCATATTCTACCTGGTGCTCCGGCAGCACCTTAAACGCGCCGTCGCGTACCATTTCACCGTCTACCGTTACGCGTTTGGCCCGCAGTTCCCGTGCGGCGATGGCCCGGCTAACTTCCAGTTGTTGAGAAAGAAATTTATCAAGTCGCATTGCGTTCGTGATGCCTGTTGTCTGACCTGGAGATACGCCTCTGGCGCATAAACACCCTAAATAATTCGAGCTGTAGGCAGGCGGCGACACCGTGAATCCCCGGAAGCTTATCGCAGTAAGTGACCGGGGTGAGCGGGGAAAACCAACGCACCTGCCGCCTGAAGTATGACGGGTAAAGAGCGCTAAGTATATCTGGAGTTACCAGCAGCGGACAGAGTGAAATGCCGTTTCACCCGCTTTCATGGCATAATGTCGACCGGTTTCCAAAATCTATTCTGCTCATGTCGTTTACTCTGCGTCCTTATCAACAGGAAGCGGTTGAAGCTACGCTTAACCACTTCCGTCGTTCCCAACAGCCTGCGGTTATCGTGCTGCCCACCGGCGCGGGTAAAAGCCTGGTGATCGCCGAACTGGCGCGGCTGGCGCGCGGGCGCGTGCTGGTGCTGGCTCACGTTAAAGAACTGGTGGCGCAGAATCACAGCAAATATCTCGCGCTGGGGCTGGAGGCGGATATTTTCGCCGCCGGGCTGGCGCGTAAAGAGAGTAAAAGCAAAGTGGTGTTTGGCAGCGTACAGTCGGTAGCGCGTAATCTGCCGCTGTTTGATAGCGCTTTTTCGCTGCTGATTGTCGATGAATGCCATCGCATCGGCGACGATGAAAACAGCCAATACCAGCAGATCCTGACGCATCTGCGTCAGCATAATCCTCAGCTGCGGCTGCTGGGCCTGACCGCCACGCCTTATCGCCTCGGCAAAGGCTGGATCTACCGCTTTCATTATCATGGCATGGTGCGCGGCGACGAGCGCGCCCTGTTTCATGACTGCATTTATGAACTGCCGCTGCGCTATATGATTAAGCATGGCTTTCTGGTGCCGCCGGAGCGGCTGGATATGCCGGTCGTACAATACGATTTCAGCCGTCTGAGCGCGCAGGAGAACGGCCTGTTTTCCGCAGCCGATCTCAACCGCGAGCTAAAACAGCAGCAGCGTATTACGCCGCATATTATTAGTCAGATCGTAGAATTTGCCGCCGATCGCAAAGGCGTGATGATTTTTGCCGCCACCGTTGAACATGCCAAAGAGGTGCTGTCGCTGCTGCCGGCAGGAAAGGCGCTGGTCAGCGCCGACACGCCGGGGCCGGAGCGCGACGCGTTAATTAACGCTTTCAAACAGCAGCAGATCAAATATTTGGTCAACGTCGCGGTTTTAACCACCGGCTTTGATGCGCCGCATGTCGATCTGATCGCGATTTTGCGTCCCACGGAATCGGTCAGCCTGTATCAGCAAATTGTGGGACGCGGGCTGCGTCTGTGCGCGGGAAAAAGCGACTGTCTGATCCTGGATTATGCCGGTAACCCGCACGACCTGTTTACGCCGGAAGTGGGCGCGCCCAAAGGCCAGAGCGATAACCAGCCGGTGCAGGTATTTTGCCCGGCCTGCGGCTTCGCCAATACCTTCTGGGGCAAAACCACCGCCGACGGCACGCTGATTGAGCACTTTGGCCGCCGCTGTCAGGGCGTGCTGGAAGATGATGAAGGCAACCGTGAACAGTGCGACTATCGTTTTCGCTTTAAAAGCTGTCCACACTGCAACGCGGAAAATGATATTGCCGCGCGCCGCTGCCATCAGTGCGATGCGGTGCTGGTCGATCCCGACGATATGCTGAAGGCCGCGCTGAAGCTCAAGGATGCGCTGGTGCTGCGCTGCGGCGGCATGACGCTTGAGGCTGGCCGTGACGATAAAGGCGAATGGCTGAAAGCCACCTATTACGATGAGGATGGCACCAGCGTCAGCGAACGCTTCCGGCTGCAAACGCCCGCGCAGCGCACCGCCTTTGAGCAGCTGTTTATGCGGCCGCATCAGCGGGCGCCTGGCGTACCGCTCGGCTGGCAAACCGCCCGCGATGTGGTCGCGCTGCAGCCGCTGCTGCGTCATCCCGATTTTGTCGTGGCGCGGGCGCGCGGGCAGTTCTGGCAGGTGCGGGAAAAGGTGTTCGATTATCAGGGGCGCTATCGCCGCGCCAATGAACTGCGCTAAGGGAAGCGCCGGCGCAGCACTTCCGTTTGCCCCGCAGGCTAAACATCGCTATAATGCCGCGCGCTTTTGTCTGACAAGAGCTGAACAATCCAACCTGCTGCTGGGTCGCCTGTAGCAGGATCATTTATTGAAGAGAGTTACCATGTTAACTATCAATGCAACTGAACGTAAAGAGCAGGGTAAGGGTGCGAGCCGCCGCCTGCGTGCTGCTAACAAATTCCCGGCTATCATCTATGGTGGCAAGGAAGCAGCAGTTTCCATCGAACTGGATCACGACTCTGTGCTGAACCTGCAGGCTAAGCCTGGCTTCTACACCGACGAAATGGTGCTGGTTGTCGATGGTAAAGAAACTAAAGTTAAAGTGCAGGCTGTACAGCGTCACCCGTTCAAGCCGAAACTGCATCACCTGGACTTCGTTCGCGTTTAATCGCGTTTCGGGCCCGAAAAAACGCCGCATCTGCGGCGTTTTTTTATGCCTGCGCGTCGGCCGAAACCCACGCGCTCGCACTTACTGCCCGCCGCTGCGCCGCTGCAGCTGATCGCGCAGATTTGGCGGCGTTCCCTTAATGGTCAGGGTATCGGTCGCCGGATCCCAGAAGATACGCTCGCCCAGCAGCATCGCATCAAAGTTGATGGTCAACCCGCCGCCGCTGCCGGCAAACTTCGTCAGCTGACGCAGCGTGCTGCGATCCGCCGGGAAGCTCTCTTCCAGTTCGTAGCCCTGCTGTTGGGTAAACTCCTGAAAGTTCTTTTCGCCCAGCGGCGGCAGCTCGCGCGCCAGCTCTTCAATCGCAATCTCCTCGCCCGCCTGCAGCTGCTCGTTACAATAGCTGTAAACCTGTTGACGGTAGTTTTGCCGCTCGGCTTTATCCAGGCTGGATTCGGCGCAGTAGTCGTCCACCGCCTGCAGCAATCCCCGGTTCTGCGCTTTGGTATCCAGCCCAACGCTGGCACCCAGGAAATCCATAAAGAAATCGGCGACCTTACGCCCGACGCGTCCGCGTAAGAAAGTCAGATAGCGCGTGGATTCCGGGTTAGTTTCCCACTCGGTCAAATCGATGCGCGCAACAATATCGGCATGATTAATATCCAGATAGTGAACGCTGCTAATATCGAGCTGCTCATTGACGCGCATACTGCTCTGGCTGTTCAGCACGGCGATTAATAAATACTCCACCGCCAGATAACGATAGTGGCAAAACAGGACGATGCCGCCTTCGGCAAAGGGATACTTCGCCAGCTCATCGCGCAGCCGCCCGGTTGCGGCACGGCTGAAGGCGAGAAAATCCTGCTGGCCGTCACGGCATTCGCGCAGGGTTTGCGCCAGTTCACTCTCAGCGTTAAACAGGCCAAACGCTTTGCTTTTCGCGCTATAGATCCGGTGCAGCTCGGCCACCAGTTCCGACACGGCCTGGGTGGCGGGCAGCAGGCTATCGCGCAGCACCAGTTCCAGCGTTTGCTCATCACGTTTAATCAACTGATGCAGGGCAATCTGGTCGATATCCAGACTCATGTTAGACTCTCCTTTAAGCTTCAGGCGCGTATTCAAACACCGCGCGCCCTTGCGATCAACTGGCGGCTTCATCAACAGGAAGCGTTGCCGAAGTTTAACGCGCTACGAACGATAAAAGTGCAGAAAAAAAGGCGTGCTTACGGTAAGATACCGCCTTTTCAATACGTATTAGTTAAGGTTATGCCACAATCATCCCGTTATAGTGACGAACGCGTAGAGCAGATCCTCGCGCAGCTGGTGCAGGTACTGGAAACAAACCAGGCGCCAACCGATCTTTCCCTGATGGTGCTGGGGAATATGGTCACCAATTTAATCAATACCAGCGTGGCGCCTGCACAGCGTCGTGCGCTGGCCCGTTCCTTCGCTGATGCGCTGCAAGCCTCAGTGCGCGAAGATAAAGCCCACTAATGTGATGATCTGACCGCAAATATGGTTACCAATCGGCAGCGCTACCGTGAAAAAGTCTCCCAGATGATTAGCTGGGGGCACTGGTTCGCGTTGTTTAATATCATTTTTGCTACCCTGCTGGGCAGCCGTTATCTGCTGGTTGCTGACTGGCCCGGCTCACTGGCGGGACGCGTTTACGCGTTTACCAGCTGGATCGGCCATTTCAGCTTTATTGTTTTTGCGGTTTATCTGCTCCTGATCTTTCCCCTCACATTTGTGGTGATGTCGCAGCGTTTGCTGCGCTTTTTATCCGCCATTGTCGCCACCGCCGGGCTTACGCTGCTGTTGGTTGACAGTACCGTGTTCAACCGTTTCCACCTCCATCTGAATCCGGTGGTATGGGAACTGGTGGTCAACCCCGACCAAAGCGAAATGGCGCGAGACTGGCAGCTGATGTTTATCAGCCTGCCGGCTATTTTTCTGGTGCAGATGCTGTTTGCCACCTGGAGCTGGCAGAAACTGCGCAGCCTTAACCGTCGCAGCTTCGGCAAGCCGCTGGCCGCGCTGTTTATCAGCGCTTTCTTCGCCAGCCATCTGCTTTATATCTGGGCGGACGCCAATTTTTATCGCCCGATCACCATGCAGCGCTCTAATCTGCCGCTCTCTTATCCGATGACCGCCCGCCGGTTTCTGGAGAAGCATGGCCTGCTGGATGCGCAGGAATATCAACGCCGTCTGGTACAGCAGGGCAACCCGGAAGCGGTCTCCGTTGCCTATCCGCTGAGCGATATTCGCTTTAGAGACAGCGGCTCCGGGCAAAATCTGCTGGTGATTACCATCGATGGCCTTAATCAGGCCTCCCTGCCTAAAGCGCTGCCCAATCTGGCGCGCTTCGGCGAAGAGAACGTGCGGTTTAGCCAGCATTTTACCGCCGGCAGCTCGCCGGATAGCGGTCTGTTTGGCCTGTTTTACGGGATTTCTCCCAGCTATATGGATGGGGTGCTGGCCTCGCGTATCCCTTCCGCCTTTATTAACGCGCTGAGTCAGCAAGGCTATCAGTTTGGCCTGTTCGCCTCTGACGGCTTCAGCTCGCCGCTTTATCGCCAGGCGTTACTGGCTGATTTCTCTCTGCCGCTGGCCAGCGTTCAGTCCAATAGCCAGACGACCGGACAATGGCAGCGCTGGCTTGGCTTGCTGCCGACAGGCCGCGCGCCGTGGTTCTCATGGATTTCTTATCAAGGGCTGAGCAATCTGCCGGATCATGGTAAAGAAAGAGCGCAGCGCTATAGCCGTAACGCCAAAGAAATTGATGGTGAAATAGCACAGGTGTTAACCACGCTGCAGCAAAAAGGCCTGTTGGATAACACCGTGGTGGTGGTAACCGCTCAGCAAGCGGTTACGCTGCACGGTCAGCCGAACGACGCTGCCCGCCCTGCTCTGCAGGTGCCGCTGCTGATCCACTGGCCAAATACCCCGGCGCAAACCATCAGCAAGCTGACCGATCATCAGGATATAATGGCGACATTAATGCAGCGCCTGTTACACGTCAGCACGCCGCCCGCTGAATATTCGCAGGGTGAAGATCTGTTTGCCGCCAGACGTCAGCATAACTGGATTACCAGCGTGGATAACGCCCGGCTAATCATCACCACGCCGCAAATTACGCTGGTGCTGGATGCTAACGGCAGCTATCAAACTTATAACCGCGAAGGTCAGCGGTTAAAAGATCATAAGCCGCAGCTGGCGTTACTGCTGCAGGTGCTGACGGAAGAGAAACGTTTCATCGCTAACTGATTATTAATAAAGCAGTTAGAAAGCCGGTAGCTTGCATTTAGCGAGATTCCAGGTAGTATAGCGTCCACATATCGGCACGTAGCGCAGCCTGGTAGCGCACTGTCATGGGGTGTCAGGGGTCGGAGGTTCAAATCCTCTCGTGCCGACCAAAATTCCCTTTAAAAACCAGCCGGTTACGGCTGGTTTTTTTGTTTCCTGAAAATGGCTCAGGGTAAAACCCTGTCGTTGACAGGTCATTTTTTGTCGAATAAAACTGGCTGCACCAGAGAATGCGGCGCAGCCCTTAATACCCGATTTTGCATTACATCCAACCAATGATCGGGTGGAGAGGTGTAATAAAATAACCACACGGGGAATAGGCCCGGAGCTTCGTTACATGCTCTAGTTAACACCCGATCACCCGTTACTAACTGGTGCATCCCTAAACTAAAGTGTAACTGAGGCCAGGATGGCTATCATTTGCCTACAGGGAATTATGATATGAGTAGTTATAGGGATATAGCGCAGCAGATAGCAAAAATAATTATCTCACCTGATTCAGTCTTCGGCTTTTGGAATGGCGTTCTGTCAGTACCAACAGATATTGGTTATCTGGCATATGGATTTATAGATACTGATTCACGCTCTATTCGGGAAACTGAACGAATCAGGATGATGACAGCAATACGTTACGGTCTTTTAAAAAATCACAATTTCACTAAAACTATAGAGATCGTTTTTGAGTCATTCAACAAATATGTCGCGGAAGAAAAACAGAATAGTATTTACAGTAAAACTGGTTTTTCAATCGCTGGTAGAGCCACGACTAATTCGCTGATTTCCGCACGATTAGCTCAAACCGTTGCGCAAAGTGGCGGTGCAAGAGTTAGGTTGCGGGGCGGTATTATCGGCAATTTGCTTCTGGCTGGCGGGATGGCTGAACGTAGTATTTACACATCCCAAAAGTTAAAAGCTTATGCTCCTGAAGTGTATAATGCTCTGCGCGCCCGCAATTATGACCTTCTTTATTTTTTTCTTGAGCCTGCCCTGCAGCCTTTTGTGGAGGCGCTACATGTCAAGTGGACAAACGGAGCTCCCGCATTCAACCAGATCATCAGCGATGATTGAGAATGAAATCCAAAAAAGAGGCACTAATCGGGCTCGTAATTAGTTACGCTTTCGCTTTCATCGGTGGTTTGCTCGTATTTTTATGCGGCTACTGGTTTTTCCATTTTGAAACATGGACAGAACGAGGCGTCTATATCGGCCTGACCCTGCTGGCTGTATACATCCTGCTTAAAGTGGTGCCAAAAAAATACCGTTAAGCCGAGGGCCACCTGCCCGCGTGGGATATTCCCGGTGTAAAAACGGTAAAATCTGGAGGATTAAAATGAAAACAAAAATCCAAAAATTACTTAGAGATATTAGCTTGCTGCTTGCCGAAAACGATGAAAAGAAATGGGCAGCAAATTTGAACCGGTTTAATGAGCAACTGGATTTAGACTATGAGGCAACGTTAAGCAATATAAAACGCCTGTCTGGCGGAGCTGGCTCTTTTAATGATTTAGTGCTGCATTACAATGGTCAAATGCTAAAGCGCGAAAATAACCAATTGAACATTCTTCAAAATCAACTCTACGAGGTGCTCAAACAAGAGACAATAAGCCGCAGAAGCTGTTGAAGTTCCCTTGTTCGGTCAACCAGGGCCTTTCCTGCACAGAACTTACGCCTGTATAGCACTTCAGTTCCCAGGGCCTTCACCGCCGCCGGGCTCAAGCAGAATAAGACCCAGCTGGTCAGCCTCATCTTCGATTAAATCCAGGATAACGTCTGAATCCAAAATGGACTCAGATTCAATTTCAACTTCCAGCTGTTCCGGGGCTATCCGGTCACCAAATAACATCAGCGCGGTATCTCCATGTTGTCGGGAAGACCACTGTAGCCCGTGCGCATCGGGATGAGCATTATAAATTGCTACCGAATACTCCCGCGTAAAGACATACTGATCCGCTGAACAGTCCAGCAGTTCAGACCGTTTCACCCCCATTTTACGTAACGTCCTGGGATTTAAATCGATCAGTTTCAGATGCAAAACAGGCTTAATTACAGAGTGAACCTTCCCTTCCAGCCTGGCGGTATCGAAAGGCTGACCAGCAGTATCAACCGGTAAATCATGAAAAATGGTTTCCATAATCGCTACGCCGGTACTAATGCCGCCATACAGCGTCGGCACGCCGTTGCTCATTGGGCTGAAGCGCGCATTTCCTGAGCCGGGATTAAATTGCGTAGCGGTAAATTCCGATGAATGAATCCTGTAAATGCGTTTTCCCGCCGCCCAGCGGATAAAGTTAACCGCAAGATCAGCCTTTGGAGCAGGTACTTTGCGTTCAACTTGCTCGGCGTTAGCAGAATCAGCCATGAACGCCCCCATCCACCTCCGCCTGTGCCGCCTGTAATACCTGTTTAGGCATAGTTTTCAGCACATCTTTTGGCTTTTTACCGTTAAGCCAACTGTTTGCCGTACCAAACCAGATAGCCAGGCCCCATGGCGTTTTTTTCTCACCAAATAGGGAGATAACCTGTTTAACGACAGGTATCGGGCGATAGCCTTCATCCAGCGCATACCCCGGATACTGGTCTTTTCCGTTAAGCTGTAATGCAAATATCCGCCCCGCAGATTTCCAGCGATTAGGCCCGGCGCTGGGATTGGTATTGTTAAACTGCGCTTTCTCTGATAGCTCTTTTGCCGACAGCCACTCAGAATCAGCAAGAATACGGGCGTTAAGCTGTTCACGGCGTAGCGCATTCCGATCGGCCCGCTCCTGCCTGGCGGCTGTTCTCGCCGCTTCGCCGGTAGATTTCACAGACTTCGGCACATCGGCCGCTTTTCTTGTTCTTACGCCAGGCGTGGTAACCCCCATCGACGCAATAACCGCATTCACAGCAGCATTCATCGCGACTTTGATGGTTTCTTCAAAGCCTGAATGACGGTGGCTGATTGCCCCTAAATCAATAACTAAATACTCCGAATCGGCTCGCGTGTTCAGAGTATGCAACTCATCGCCGTTGACGGTTTTAATATTAAAGAAGGCCTCATCACGGCGCGCGGCGTTGGCTTTCACTGTCATCACGCTCTCCTGCTGGATATATTGGTTATATTCATTATATGTTCAACAGTGGTTTTGTCACCTTATTTGGACAAATTTTAGGCTTTGGCCGAGGTATGGATGCGATGAACAGGAATGGTACTTCTGTGAGCAAACCGGAATGGGCGTGAAATACAGCGTTACTGGATGACAAAATGAGCCGATCAGCATAGCAACTCCAGTCATCGCTTACCGACTAAAACGCCATTGTAAACCAGAACCATTACTTGAATATTAAATAAAAACAAGCGTTAACCCACTGGCTATTACATTCCTCCCCCCTATTTAGGGCATGATAAAAATCAATCAATATCACTTTCTCTTATAGATTATGTGGTTCATCCAGGTGACGGATGTCTGATAAACCGACTGCGTCACATTAATGCCATATTATTGTCACAAATATTCCCTAGGCTGTTGCCACCTCAACGAAACGGGAATCAGGCTATGTCGGCCGTTAAAGCAAAAAATGTGCAGGATACCGAAGCCCTGCTGCATTCAGGCATTAACAAAGTGGAGCTGGACTGGGAAATAGACAGCGATGATTTCTTCCATCTCGCCAGCCACTGGTGCGCTCGCGGGGCGAAAATTACCCGCTCCCGACAACATTTCGTCCTGTCGGTGAAGGGTTTTGCTATCCCGCCAAATGACTAACAGCTGCAGCCGGGGCGCGGCTGATTGCCGCTGACCTCCCGGCCGCAGTTAAAACCTTTAGCGACCGGTATCGGTGCGCTGAACCGCATCCAGCGTCGCCCTCTCTCTCTCGCTGCCGGTCAGCTCATACAGCTCCCCTTCGCGCATCTCCAGCAAACGATCGGCATGGATAAAATAGTGATCGTCATGGCTGATAGCGAAAATGGTCTTTCCGCTTTGCTGCAGCCAGGGCAGTAGCTCACGGTAGAAAACCCGGCGGAAATGCGGATCCTGATCGGCCGCCCACTCATCCAGCAGCAAAATATCACGCTGCTCCGCCGCGGCCAGCAGCAGCGCCAGACGCTTGCTCTGCCCTTTCGACAGCTGCAGGTTCAGCACCTTATTGCCTTCCAGCTTTAGTTTGTCCTGCATTTTCAGCCGCTCCAGCCACTGCTGCACCAGCGCCGGGCTGGTCGGCTGCGTACCTGGCCCAATGAGACGATCAAACAGATGCACGTCGGTGAATACCGCAGAAAAAAGCTGGCGGTAACGCTCAATATCGGTAATCGCTTCGCCATCAAGCAGAATGGTGCCGGAAACCGGCTGATACAGGCCGGTCAGCAGCATCGCCAGCGTCGATTTCCCGCTGCCGTTGCCGCCAATCAGAAACACCAGCTCGCCGCGCTTCAGCGTAAGATTAATCGGGCCAACGTTAAATCCACTTTCGCCATAGTGGAAAACCAGATCGCGCAGTTCCAGCGTTTGCCAGTCGGCGATGGCGGAAGATGCTGAAAAATGCTCGCGCCACTCCGCCAGCTGGAAGCTGCGCAGCTTATTAAAGGCCACCTGCGCGCTTAACAGCGTCGGCAGCGCGCCAACCGCCTGCAGCAGCGGCGTGCGTAAAAACAGCAGCATCAGAGAATAGGTCGCGGCGACGGCGGTATTTGCCCATCCCAGGCCGTTGGCCATAAAAAACACCATGCCAATCGCGCCCAGCATCATAATATTCGACCAGTTAACCGCGCTGAGATGGAAGGTATCGGCGCGCACGATATGATGCCGATAAGCGTTGGCATCTTCCTGATAAACGGTGTCATAGATCTGCTGTGCACGGGAGCGATTCAGCGCCAGCTCTTTACGCCCGTCAATCACCGTCTGATAATCGGCGTACAGACGATCTTCCGTCTCGCGCAGCTTCGCCATATGGCTGTAAACGCGCGAGACCAGCAGCCAGCCGCCGATAATGGTAACCGCGACCCAGATAGCCGTCACCGCCAGCATCCCCGGCGACAGCCAGGCAAGGTAGGCTGCCGAACCTATCGTCAGGATAATGCCCTGGATCAGCTCCGGCAGGCGCACAAAGGCGATAGTAATATTGCGCACATCGCTGGTAAGACCGGCCAGCAGCTGTGCGCTGCCGATCTGCTCAATACGTTGAATATGCGTATCCAGGATACGCTTAATAAACTGGCCGCGCAGCTTCCAGACAAAGTGATGACCCAGCAACGTCAGCGCCAGCTGTGATGCCAGCGTGACCGCCATCAGCAACAGCAGCAGGCCAAGAAAAGTCGGCAGTACCGCGACTGAGGCATTAATGCTGACAATCAGCTCGTGGTTAATGTAGGCAATAATGCCGATGCCCAGCGCTGCGCTAAGCAGGTTAAGCACAATCACCGCGATAAACGGCCAACGGTACTGTTTATAAACGACAGACAGCAACTCCATAACGGCATCCTGATAAGAGCTAAAGCAGCCTGCAGTTTAATGAGAAGCTAATCGATAGCAATAATAATTCTCAATCAGAATGAGATAGATCGATTCAACGCGCACGGCGGAAGGTCAGGTTATAGCGGAACGCGCCCGCCAGAGGATGAATGCCCGCCTTTACCGGCAGGATGCCGTGAAAACGCAGCCGTGACGGGCCGCCCCACACCACCACGTCGCCATGCTCCAGCAACACGCGCTGGACGGCATCGCCACGCTCAAAACCGCCAAACTGAAATACCGCCGGTAGGCCAAGGGAAACCGAGACGATAGGCTGGCGCAGATCCTTCTCATCTTTGTCCTGATGCAGCGACAGTTTTGCGCCCGGCTCATAGCGGTTAATCAGACAGGCGTCGGGCTGAAAATCGCTAAAGCCCGCTTCCTGCGCGCACGTCTGCGCCAGCAGACGAAACGCCGGCGGCATCGGCGGCCAGCGGCGTCCGGTTGCGCTATCCTCTCCGCTATACTGATAGCCGCGCGCATCGCTCGACCAGCCAAGATCGCCGCAGTTGGTCATCGCAACCGACATGCGGTGGCCGCCCGGCGTAATGCGGTGATGGAAGGGATTGCGCTGCGCCACCTCTTCAACCTGCGCCAGCAGGCTGGCCGCCTGCTCACGGGCGCGCCGCCGCAGAATAACCGCGCCCTCCGCCAGCGGCTCCGCCCAGGGGGCTTCCTCACTAAACAGATCTAACATTGCCGCTCCGTTTTTCGCCGTAAACCTTACCGCATGCTAACGGCGCGCAGAGGCGTCCTGCAACAAAAATGCGCGAAACTGCGGCGACATCCAGCTGCTGAAACCCTCTTTATCTTTAGTAATCAGATAGACCGCCAGCTTTTCACGCAGCGCCAGCGCTTTGGCTTTTTCGGTACCCAGTACCATCAGGCCGGTATCCCAGCCGTCCGCTTCCAGAGCGGTGGTGGCGATAACGGTAGCGGAGACCAGATGATGTTCGATAGGTTGGCCCGTTTGCGGATCGATAACGTGTGAAACTCGCCTGCCGTCCAGCTCATAATAGTTGCGGTAGCTGCCTGAGGTGCTGATGCCGTGTCCCTGTAAATCAACCAGCGCCTGCACGGCATTTTCACGGTCGGTCGGCTTCTGGATCGCCACCCGCCAGGCTTTGCCTGCGGCGTTATGTCCCCGCGTGAGCACCGCGCCGCCAACCGAGACCAGATAGTGATGAATGCCCTCTTTTTCCATCAGGCGAGCCAGGTTATCGGTAGCAAAGCCCTCGCCCACCGTAGAGAGATCGACATACAGCCCCGGCAAATCTTTTTGCAGATAAGCGCCGTCGGCTCGCTCAATAACCTGCAAATGCCGCAGGCCGGTCAGCGCTTTCGCCGCGTTAATCTCCGCCTGCGACGGCGTATGCGACGGCTGTATATCGGGGCCGAATCCCCACAGATTCACCAGCGGCCCCACGGTAATATCCATTGCGCCCTGGGTTAACCTGCCGATACGCAGCGACAGAGTGATAATGTTGGCTATCGCAGGGGTAACCGGCTGCGGGCGGCTGTCACGCGATTGATTAAAGCGCGACAGCACGGAATCCTTTTTCCACGTTGACAGCTCGTGGTCATCCTCGTCCAGCTGCTGCTGAATTTTCGTACGCAGCTCCTCCTGCCGATCTGCCGACACGCCCGCCAGGCTAACGCGCCATTGCGTCCCCATGGTTTTGCCTGCCAGCACCAGTCCGTTATCCGCCGCCGCCTGCTGCCGATCGCAGCCAGCCGCCAGCATTCCCAGCAGTATCACCGCTGCCAGCCCTAATTTTTGCATTGCGTTCATCTTCATTTTTCGTTTTGTTAACCGGCACCGTGCACCGTGGCGGCATATTTTGCCCCATTTCTGCCCAGGCCATGTTAACAAACGTGCCTTAACCCCGGCTTAACGGGCAAAGCAAAGCTGGCACGAGACGTGCTTTATTGCAGTGAGCTAACTTTATTAAGGAGGGAGATCATGCATTATGCAGGCACGCGCCAACGCTGGTTGTATCGGCTACTGGCCTGTTGTGGCTTTACTCTCGGCGGCATGGGGTTTGAAGGTATGTGGGGCGATGCGCTGAAGGCGGATTCCAGGGCACTATCTCATCATAGCCTCACGAAATCATAGAGAGTGGCATAAAAAAGGCGACGCTAAGCGTCGCCTTGCAGAAACCGCAGGTGATTAGAACTGGTAAACCAGGCCCAGAGCCACCACGTCGTCGGTGTTGATACCGGCGGCGTCGGTAAACGCGTTGTCATCCAGCAGGTTGATCTGATAATCAACATAGGTAGACATGTTTTTGTTGAAGTAGTAAGTCGCGCCTACGTCGATATATTTTTTCAGGTTCTGCTTGCCGTAACCTTCGATATCTGTACCGCGCGAGGTCACGTAAGCCAGTGACGGACGCAGGCCGAAGTCGAACTGATACTGCGCAACCAGTTCCCAGTTATCCGCTTTATCGGCAAAGCCGTAAGCAGCCTGATCTGCGTCACCGAAACGGGTGGCGTTATAAGAACGGGTATACATCGCCGCCAGGTAGATGTTGTTTGCGTCATATTTCAGACCGCCGGTGTAAGCTTCCGCTTTATCGCCGTGGCCCAGAAGCGCGCCGCTGTTCTGGTAGTTAGTACGGTCAGACTGGAACATTGCCGCACCCAGGCCCAGGCCGTTGCCCAGATCGTAAGTGGTGCTCAGGCCCCAGCCGTCGCCGTTCTGCGCCGTTGCATTACGGTTGCCAGCTTCTTCCGGGTTGCTGTCGTTTTTGCCCTGGTACTGTACGGCAAAGTTCCAGCCGTCAACCAGGCCGAAGAAGTTGTTGTTGCGGTAGGTTGCTACGCCGTTAGCGCGCTGGAACATAAAGTTGTCCGCGCCGTAGGTGTCGCCGCCGAACTCCGGCAGAACGTCGGTCCATGCGCCGATATCGTAAGCCACGCCGTAGTTACGACCGTAGTCGAAAGAGCCCGCATCGCCAAACTTCAAGCCGGCAAAGCCAATACGGGTAAAAGTATCTTTGCTGCCTTCGGCTTCGGAATGGTTCAGAGCAACCTGATATTCCCACTGGCCGTAGCCGGTCAGCTGTTCAGAGACCTGAGTTTCGCCTTTGAAGCCGAAACGCATATAAGTTTGGTCGCCGTCGCTGCCGTCGTTGTCAGAAAAATAGTGCAGACCGTCCACTTTGCCGAACAGGTCGAGTTTGTTGCCGTCTTTATTATAGATCTCTGCTGCGCCTGCGGAGCCTGCTACTAACAGCGCCGGGACCAACAGGGAGAGAATATGACGTTTCATTTTTATTACCCTCTGGTTATGTGCCTTATAATTGCCACTGCATGTCGAACGTTTATTTTTCATCCGACAGTTCATTGTTCAGTTGCCAGAAGTAATAATCCATAAAGAAAATGCTACTAAATTTCCGAAAGTGTTTCGTTATATTTTATTGTTAGTTAAAAATGTAAATAGTGCGGAACTTTTAAACAGCACGGAGCGTTAAAAAATAGCGCACTAATTGGTAAGAAACATCTGTGATATGCGTTATCAGGCGGTTAAATAATATGCCAGAGCCAGCACTGAATGATAAAAAATTTCTTAAGTGAGGTTATAAAATAGATCCCGCTATCATCATTTTATTTCATTATTATCTTCATTCACCCCGAATGAGCTGCTTTACCTTTATTTTCTGCCGGACATTGATTGTCCGGTTTTTTTTTGCATTTATATCAGAACGCTCATTAACCAGACGGCAAATGCTGCGGCCTCTACCGCTGGCAACTTTATTTCTCCCGTTCCGGTGGCGTTTATCATTCTGCAGCTAAGCCGTGGCATTTAACATTACCAAATGCCCCTGCCCCCAGGCGCAGCCTGGTGGTTCTGATACCGGCCGTTGCTGACTGCGGCTATCGCCAGTACCCGGCAGCTGAGCGTTACTTGTCTGCCGTGCCGGGAGGCGTAACGAAAACCAGAGCCGCCCGCTAATTCCAGTAAGCGGGCGCTAATATTTATTGCCGAATTTAAGCGTCCGGCAATAATTCAGTTACAGATATTTCTCAAACCATTCTGTTTGTACCCGAATAACCTGCCCGAAATGCGCGCCGGTATAGATATCGTAATGTCGGGCATCGGCCTGCTCATACAGTTTCTTCTCCGGCGCGCCAATCGCAGCAAATAAGGCGCGGCCCTGTTCAGGCGGATTAACCGTATCTTTACCGGCAATTACCACCAGCGTCGGGCATTTTACCTGGGCGGCATAGCTAGCGGGTTTATATTGCAATGTCTCGCGCACCGTCAGGAACGGGATCTTAATATCCATCTTCGGATAAAGCGTGCGATTCTCTGCAAAAAAGGCTTTCGATTCCGCATCGCTTAATACGCGGTTGACACTAACCATCATCTCTTTACCGCTATTTTTTTGCTTTTCAGCCATCTTATCCAGCGTGGCGATAAAGGCTTGTTTCTCTTCCTCGTTCATTTGGCCGCTAACGATCGCTTCCCCATCAGCAAAGGCCAGCTGGCTGACGATACATTTAATTTCCGGCGCTTCTGCCGCCGCACCAAATACATGGCATCCGCCAAATGAGGTTCCCCAGAGACCGATGCGTTGCGCATCAAGCTCTGGCTGTT
Source organism: Mixta theicola (assembly GCF_002895925.1). GTDB lineage: Bacteria > Pseudomonadota > Gammaproteobacteria > Enterobacterales > Enterobacteriaceae > Mixta > Mixta theicola. The sequence continues at coordinate 176,247 of NZ_NWUO01000005.1, forward strand.
GCCGGGCCCAGCGCACCACCGCAAGAATATCGGCAATCTGCATCGCAGGAACCAGGCGGCCTCGCTCACCGTCGCTGTCGCCAAATCCACGGTAATCAAAGGTAATTGCAGCGAACCCGGCGCGGGCAAAGGCATCGGCAAACGCCGGCAGCAGAATTTCGCGAATGCCGCAGAAACCATGACACAATATGATAACCGGCTTTCTACCTGCGCCGCTGGGCTGGTGCAGCGTAATAACAATACCGTCAGAAATTTTTTGCGTTATAACATCCATTAATTTATTCCCTTTATTTAAGCTGATACGCATTATTTATCTGGATTTGCGCCCGCATTATAAACCTAAGCGAAATTAATCACTCAGAGACTGGTCTGGGTTCTTCCCTGGGATCGCATCATTTAAACGTTATCTGCAGCCCTGGCGCGTTGATGCGCCTAGCGCTCACGCATCGCTTCATTCACTTTATTTAGCGGCTTAATCAAATAATCCATTACCGATTTCTGCCCGGTTTTGATTTCCACATTAGCTACCATGCCCGGCACAATCGGGAATTTACGTCCGGCGCGGTTAACCAGCTCCGCTTTTTGCGTACGCACGTAAACGCGGTAGTAATACTGGTCGCGCTTAACCTCATCCTGAATGGTATCGGGAGAAACCGTTGCCACTTCGCCTGCCAGATCGCCATAAATAGAAGCGTCATAGGCGGTGATTTTCACGACGGCGGGCAGGCCCGGACGAATATAGGCAATATCGCGCGGGTTGATACGGGTTTCAATCAGCAACCGATCTTCCAGCGGCACGATCTCCATCAGCTTACCGCCCGGCTGCAGCACGCCGCCAACGGTGGTCACCTGAATATCTTTAACGATGCCGCGCACTGGCGAAAACAGCGTGGCGCGCGTCAGCTGATCTTCTTTACCGGTCAGTCCCTGAAGCTGGGCATCCAGTTCGGCGTTATTTTTAACCTGCTCTTCACGCGCGCGCACCGCATATTCATTGCGCGCCTCGTCGATTTTGCCGCGCAGCTCGCTCACCTGACGGCGCAGGCGGATCACTTCCACCTCACCCGCCGCGCCCTTCGCCACCAGCGGTGCAGTCATGCGTAGCTCTGCCTGTACCAGCTTCAGCGACTGCTGCAGGTTGTTGACAGTTTCCAGTAAATTGCGGCGTCGTGACGCGTAGAGCTGCGTTTCACGTGCCGCCAGCTCCGGCTCACCCAGCGTTTGCTCGCTAAACTGCAGCGGCTCGCCGGTCAGTTCGGCACGCAGCCGCTCCGCCGAGGCGCGCAGGGTGCGCACTTTCGCCTGCGCCTCGCCGAAGCTGGACTGAAAACGCGTCGGATCGAGACGCGCCAGCATCTGCCCTTTGCTGACAATATCCCCTTCATGCACGTTCAGCTGATTAACGATGCCGCCGTCAAGGCTTTCAATCACCTGCGCCCGGCTGGAGGGCGTGACCCTGCCTGTGCCGACCGTCACTTCGTCGAGCATCGCGAAATGCGCCCAGAGCAAAAAGATCGCCAGCGCCGCGCTGCACAGCCAGATAATCATCGAGGTGCGACGTTCATGCGTTTTCAGCTGGCGTTCAACCGTAACCTGCGTCATGCGGCATCTCCTTTGGCTGGCTTAGCGGCGCTGCGCAGGATTTCATCGCGCGGGCCGTCCGCGACAATACGGCCGTTATCCATTACCACAATCCTGTCCACCAGCTTTAACAGCGCCGGACGATGGGTAACCAAAACCAGCGTGCGGCCGCTCAGCCAGCTTTTCATCTGCCGAATCACCCGCTCTTCCAGCTGCTCATCCATTGAGGCGGTCGGCTCATCCAGCAGCACCACCTGCGGCTGACGCAGGATCATGCGGCTGATTAGCACCATCTGGCGCTGGCCGCCGGAAAGACCGCGGCCGCCCTCGTTAATAATGCGATCCAGGCTGGCGGCATCCTGCTGCACCAGGCTCAGCGCGCCGCTAACGCGCAGCGCCTGCAGCATCTCCTGCTCGCTGGCGTGCGGATTGCCCAGCATCAGATTTTGCCGCAACGTGCCGAAAAACAGCCGGGAATCCTGCGACAGCCAGCCCAGCTGACGGCGCAAATCGACGGGATCGATACGACTGATATTCACGCCATCGACGATAACCTTGCCCTGAGTGGCTTGCGCCTGCCCCGCCAGCAATCTCAGCAGCGTCGATTTCCCGGCGCCGACTTTGCCCAGCAGCGCAACGCGCTCGCCCGGTTTGATCTGCAGCTGCCCAATATTCAGGACATTTTTGACATTCTCTGCATCGTAGGCGTACTGCACGTTACGCAGATCGTAATGGCCGGTCAGCGTCGGACAGTGCGCCATCTCGCCCGCTTCCGGCTGATCGAGCGGCTTTTTCAGCAGTTCATCCAGCCCTTTCATCGCGCTTTTGGCGTGCTGCCAGCGCGAGAAAATCATTGTCAGCTGCATCAGCGGCGCAATGGTGCGCGAGGAAAGCAGGCTGCTGGCCACCAGCGTACCGGTGGTAATAGCGCCCGCCAGCACCAGATAGGTGCCGAACACCAGCATGCCCGCGTAGGTCAGCTGCTGTACCGACGACGCCCAGCCGGTAAGCCTCGCGCCCCACAGGCGCTGTTTCATGCCGATAGCAGCGCTAACCTCATGCGTCTGCTCCCACTGACGCTGAAAATAGGGTTCCGCCTGCAGCGCTTTAATATCCTCAACGCCTTCAATGGTTTCCACCAGCACCGCATTGCGCAGCGCGCCTTCGCGCATTCCCTCTTTTGCCAGCCGCGCCATTGGGATCTGCACCAGCAGGCCAGGGATAACAATCAGCGGGATCGCCAGCAGCGGAATAACCACCAGCGGGCCGCCGATAAAACCCATGATAAACAGAAAAAGAATAATAAAAGGCAGATCCGCCGCCGCGCCAACGGTGGTGGAGGTCAGCAGTTCGCGCACCTGATCGATCTCCCGCAGCTGCGAGATAAAAGAGCCGGTGGATTTCGGGCGCGCCTCGTTACGAATATTCATCGCACGCGCGAACAGCATGGCAGAGATTTTCAGGTCGATACGTTTGCCCATCAGATCGGAAACCTGGGTGCGCATCAGGCGGAGCAGATATTCAATCGCGGCGGCTATCAGCACGCCGACAAACAGCACCCACAGCGTCGGCTCCGACTGGGCCGGGATCACGCGGTCATAAACCTGCATCGAGAACAGGATCCCCGCCAGCGCCAGCACGTTGCTGACCACCGAGGCGAGAGAGATCTCGGCGATGCGCCGTCTCATGCCGCGAAAGTTTTGCCAGAACCAGTGCTGTTCGTACGGCTGCACAAACTCGTCAATGCGCGCATCACGCCCGCGCGCCGCCACGCCGGGCACCGCCACCTGCGGCTGGCTTTGCGCCAGCAGCTCCGTCAGCGCGCTTTCGCGTACCACGTCGCCGCCTTCGCTCAGCCAGTAACGCGCGCGCCCTGAGGCGTCGATCGCCTCCACCACCGCCACGCTGCCGTTTTCCAGCAGCAGGATCACCGGCGTTACCTCATGCCGCCAGCGCAGCTTATCGCGCGGCGTCATGGTTAAATGCAGCCCCAGCAGGCCCGCCAGCCGCTCCAGCTGTTTATCGCCCGGCAGATGCTCAAACCAGCGCATCTGCTGGCACAGCGTTTTGCCATCGGCGGGCTTGCCGAAGCGGGCGGCAACCCGCAGCATCGCCGCAATCCAGTTATCGGTCGAAGTGGCCATATTCGCTGCCTTATTCATGTATGGTTACCTGCGTCTTAATTCAGTGAAGGCAGCCGCTCGCCGCTGTTCTTTTCACGGTCGATGCCCATCATATCCAGCAGATTATCCACCGCTGCGGCATAGCGCACCGTGGCATTCCAGCCGTCGTACAGCGCGATGATACGCGTGCTGTCAGCCTGAAACACATCCTGCTCGACGCTGAGCAGATCGTTCAGGCTGCGCTTGCTCAGCCGGTATTCATCCGCGTAGACCGAACGGGTATGTTCCGCGCTGTCCAGCTGCGCTTCCCCCGCCTGCTGGCGCTGCTGCGCGCCGATCATATCGGCCCAGGCGGTGGCGGCGTGCTGATTAATATCGAGCCTGGCGCGCTGGATTTCCGCCTGCGCCGCCTGACGCTCCGCCTCGGCCGAGCGGGTTTTGGCATTGACCAGGCCACCCTGATAAAGGGGCGCATCTACCCGCAGCTGCAGCTCGTCATCCCACCAGGATTGGCGGTCATTTTCATAACGGGTGCGCCCCGCCTCTACCTTAACCGTTGGCCAGTGGTTGGCAGCCGCCTGGTTAACCCGCTCGCGGGCCGCCACCTGCTTTGCCTGCGCACCGCGCACCGCGGCGCTCTTTTCGTAGGCGATGCGGTCCAGCGTTATCTGCTGCTGTAGCAGCGATTCCGGCAGCTCTGGCAGGTTATCGGGGATAACGCCGGTGAGTACGGTAAGCTGCGCCTGCATTGAGCGCTGCTGGGCACGATACTGCTCCAGCGTGGCGCGCATCCCGGCCAGACGCGTGCCCGCCTGCAGCACGTCGGACTGCGAATTCAGCCCGGCATCGGCGCGCAGTCTGGCGATGTCGCGCACGTGTTCCAGCGAGGCGATATTTTTACGCGCCGATACCACCAGCGCCTGATAGCGCTTCACCTCCAGACAGGCCTGCAGCGTATCGGCGGCAACGGTGGTCATGGTATCGAACAGGGTAAAACGGTAGGCGTCGGAAAGCGCGCGTTGCTCATCGATAGCTCCGGCGGTACGTCCAAAGTCATACAGCAGCTGGCTAAGCATCACGCCGCCGGAGGCGGAATTGCTCAGGCTGCCGGAGGAGTCGGTCTGATGCGATCGTCCGCCGCTGGCCTGCAGGGAAATTTGCGGATACCAGGCGCTTTTGGCCGCGTCCAGTTCGGCCTCGCCGACGTTGATTTGCGCGGCGGCCTGGGCAATTTGTGGGTTACGGGCAAAAGCGCGCAGGATCGCCTCGCGCAGCGTGAGCGTGGCGATTTGCTCTTCAGTGGGAGCGGCACGCCAGTTAAATTCAGCTTTCGGCTCTGAGGCGGCCCAGGCGGGGCTACACAGCGCGCTCAGGCAAAAGAAAACAAGGAGTTTACGCATGCGGCTCTGTTGACCTTAAAACATGAAAATCGGCGGCATCGCGCCGCCGAATAGATGAACAAACCCACTTTATCAGTTGGGTAAAAAATTTAACCTTTACTGGACTGTAAGCTTAAACTACCGGCTGCAGATGCTGCTGCAGCGTATCGGCCAGCGTGGTTTCCGCTGGCGCGGCAGCGGCGTAAACGGCGTCGTGATCTTGTACATTACCCTGCGCGCCCACTTCAGGGTTGTGCCACATATCCGCTGGCGCGGCGGGCAGCACGGTTTCTGCTGCAGGAGAAACATCAAGCGGATCGCTGACAGCGCCCCGCTTTTCTGCCGCAGCATCCTGCTGCGTGGCGCTCTCGCCGGGAGCCAGACGATCGAGCAGCGCGCCGATCGCGGAGGGTTCGCTGTGGTGCAGCCCCAGCGCCGTGTTATCCAGTGAATCCGCTTGTGCCGCGCTATCGCTCATCGCCGCCGTGCTGACGGCGAATGTCTCCGCCTCCGTTGGCAGGCTGCTGCTCAGGGTGGCCACGCCGTCATCATCAACGGTAAACATCTTCGCCTGCACATCGCGCACCGTAATTTCCTGGTTGTTCTGCACAAAGCTATCGGTCAGCGTAGCGATGACGGTATAGCTACCGGGCGCCAGCGCCTCAATATCGCTGGCCGGGATCGCCACCTGCCAGTGATTATCGAAGCCGCTATTATCCGGCCCGGCCTCGGAGGTGGTGGTGTAGGTTTTGCCGTTCAGCAGCACCGTTACCGCGCCGCCCATGCCCAGCCCTTCGCCGGATGAGTGCGATGAGCTGATAGTTAAATCCTGATGCTTTTCGCTCCCGCTCAAATGCTGATCGCCGCCGATGGGATCAAAGGTGAAGGTCATAGGATAGTGATAAGCATAACCCAGGCCCCCTATTTCAATCTGCCGCGAGTCGGCAAACTGGTTGCCATCCTTATCCTGATAGCTGACGGTAGCGTGCGTGGTATCGCCGTTGCTCAGGCTGGGAAGCCGGTCAACGTAGACGCTCCACAACCCATCGCTGGTCACTTGGCCTTTATAAGTTTGATCCCCGACCACCAGCTTAACGGTGCTGCCTGCCGCAAGATGTTCCGCATGGCCGGTAACATACTGAGGGGCGGCAGTCTCATAGTAGTTAACATCATCATCGCCAAAGAAGGGGTTCATGCTCAGCAGCGGCGTTTCATTGCCTTCGCCGTTAGCATTTAGCGTTAACGTTGTAGCCACCTCGTTGACTTCATTCCCTCTTGGCAGTGAAGCCACCAGCGTGACCTGCCCCGCCAGCGGTAACGCCTGCAGATCCTCATGCGGAATGGTGACGATCCAGCGGCTATCGTTGGTGGTTTTGGTGCTGTAGGTATGGCCGTTCAACGACACCTGCACCTCATAGCCGTTGCCGATATAGCGGCCCCAGCCGGAGACCAGCAGATCGCCGCCGCGCTCCACCGCGCTCAGCACATCATCGCCGGTGACCTTATTTATAAACAGGCTCGGCAGCGTAGTGACGGCGTTAGTCAGGGTGAACTCGCTGGTAACATGATGTTCCATGCCTGCGGTATCGGTATGGTCCGCTCTTACGGTCACTTTGCCATTCGGGATGGCGGCGATATCGCTCTCCGGCACGCTGACATACCACATCGCATCGTTGCCCAGCGTGCCGCTATAGGTCTTGCCGTGCAGCGTGATCAGCACCGTATCGCCCGGTGCGCCCTGATGGGCATAGCCGGAAAACACCGTGGCGTTGCCGTGCTCGTGAGCGGACACGGCGTTGTTGCCGGAGATCGGGTTAAACGCCAGATCCGGATCGATAACGGTGAAGGTTTTAGTCTGGGTGCTGTTAACGCTGGCACCAGCGTTAACCGTGGCGTTGATCGAGGCGACCACGGTATAGCTGCCCGGCGGCAGCGCCTGCACGTCGCTGGCGGGGACGGTTATCTGCCAGTGGTTATCATAATCGCCGCCCTCTACCACGCCGGTATAGGTTTTGCCGTTCAGCGTGACGTAAACCGTTTCGCCAAAGCCGAGGTTTTCGCCAGAAAATCTGGACCCGGTGATAATTAAATCATTTTGCGCTTCCTGCCCGTCCAGCCGGCCGTCAACGCTAATGGTATCGATCTGAAAAGCCATCGGATATTTATAAGGGTAGCTGGAGGGAACCAGATGGATTTCCCGGCTGGCGGCGACCTGGTTGCCGTCGCTGTCCTGCCAGCTGACCACGGCATGGGTAGAGCTGGTATTGCGCGCGTTATACAGCTGTTCAACCCTGACGCTCCAGACGCCATCGTCGGTGACGTCGCCATAAAAGACTTTGTCGGAAACGGTCAGCTTGATCCTGCTGCCCCCCGGAATATGCGTGGAATGGCCGGTAATAAAGGTGGCGGCGCCGATTTCATACAGGCTGATAGTGTCATCTGCCGATACGGTATCGATGCTCAGCGACGGCGAGGCTTTTCCTTCTCCCTGGTTATTCAGCGTAAGGGTTTTCGCCACTTCAGCCACGCGAGCCTCATAGCCCAGCGAGGCCAGCAGCGTAATATTGCCTTGCGGCAGCGCCTGTACATCCTCGCCGGGAATGCTAATCGTCCAGCGGCTGTCTTTGGTGGTGGTGGTATGGTACTGGTGGCCATTGAGGGTAATAGTCACTTCACGGCCTTCGGTGATGTTGCGCCCCCAGCCGGAAATCAGCAGATCGCCGCCGCGCTCAACCGCGCTCAGCACATCGTCACCGGTTACCTTATTCAGAAACAGAACCGGCCCGGAGGTGGCCCCATTACCGGCCTGCAGGCTAAACTGGCTGCTGGCCTGATGCAGCATGCCCGCACTGTCGGTATGCGTCGCGCTTACCGCTACCTCGCCATTAGGGATCTGCGCAATATCGCTTTCCGGGACGTTGACATACCACATCGCATCGCTGCCCAGCGTACCGCTGTAGGTCTTGCCGTGCAGCGTGACGCTAACCGTATCGCCCGGACTGCCGGTACGGGCGTAGCCGGAAATCACCGTGGCGTTGCCGTGTTCGTAATAGCCAACGATGTTGTCAATGGAGATCGGGTTGATGCTGAGCGCGTCATCGGTCACGGCGCTGGCCAGCAGAGTGCCGTGCGTGGTGGAGGAGTCAACGGCAACACCGGCGGCCGTATTCGGCGCGGCGGTGAGAGCGGCGGCTTCAATGGTGGAGGCGAGGCTGGCCTGCAGCGTGGCGGTGGAAAAAGGGATGGCAGCGGCAAGCCGTTGTTGGTTAGCGGTGTTGGCCATTAAACTCTCCTGTAACACCAGATAAAAAAATATCGTACGCAGCCGCATCCAGCGGCGCAGGCCGGGATGGGTTGCATAGGGTTATTTATCCTTTCATTACCCGACAGAAAGGTCTGGTGCGCACCGGAGCTAAATCAGCTTAATAACAAGGATGAAAAAGTTAACTAATAAAGGTTATTACCATCATACGCGAACAGATATAAAGAAAAGAGACCGCCGTAGCATCTCTATCCGCTAATCCTACCGATTAATAAAATTAATAGTTGGCACCAGAAAAGCGCGGTACATCTTTTAACCGAATTTGGCTGGCCGCATGCTAATGCACTGAAATAGCGCAGCCTCACTCCGTTTTGCCGCCGGCCTTGTTCACCATTGCAGCCGCTGATGATCGTGCCGCTCACCTCTGACAAAGAAGTTTCCTTTTAGGATTTTGCCTGGCCGATTTCGCGCTGCGCCTGTCCAGCCGCCGCCATGCGCGCCATCTGCCCGCCGTTTGTCAGGAAGTAAAATATCGCGGGAAAATCCGGTTAAAATCGGCAACCTGTACGATACTATTTTCGCTGCCGCCCCGCCGACGTGCCTGCTTTTACGGCGTTTAGCCAGGAACTTTCCTGAAAAGCCTGGCTAAAGAGGGAAATTTATTAACAAGCGGGAAGTTATCGTTTAATAAGCTTGCTGGCGCAGATTGGCTGTAGCCGCCATCCTGCCGGGATGAAAGGCTGCTCTGCCGGTTGATTTTGTGTTAAAAAGGAACCTCTTTGCGCATTCTGGAAACTGAACAATGACATCAGCGGATGTTGAACAGACACAGAAGAACCAACCCGCGGTGCAGCTGGCTACGCGGATCATTTTTCTGATTGCCGGTATCGGCGTTTCAACCTGGGCGCCGCTGGTACCTTACGCCAAAGCACGCCTGGAGGTCAGCGATGCGGCCCTGGGCGGACTGCTGCTGTTTCTCGGCCTCGGCTCGCTGATCGCCATGCCGCTGACCGGATCGCTGGTCGGCAAGCAGGGCTGCAAACGCGTGATTGTCTGCTCATCGCTGATCGTTATGCTGCTGTTGCCTTTTATGGCGACGCTGGCTTCCCCCGTCGCGCTGGGTATTGCGCTGATGCTGTTCGGCGCGGCGATCGGCACCCTGGATGTCGCCATGAATATTCAGGCCGTTGAGGTAGAAAAAGCGGCAGAACGTACCATGATGTCCGGTTTTCACGGTTTTTATAGCGTCGGCGGCATCGCCGGTGCCGGTCTGGTCAGCGCGATGCTGTGGCTGGGATTGCCGCCGCTGCAGGCGGTGCTGGCGATGCTGATCCTGCTGGTTCTGTTACTGCTGGGCAGCCAACGCTGGCTGCTGACGGAGCGGACGCATCAGCAGGATACGCCGCTGTTCGTGGTGCCGCGCGGCTGGGTGCTGTTTCTCGGCCTGCTCTGTTTTATTCTGTTTCTTACCGAAGGCGCGGTGCTGGACTGGAGCGCTCTGCTGCTGACCCAGGAGCGTAAGATGCCCGCCTCGCAGGCCGGTCTGGGCTACGCGGTGTTTTCCATCGCCATGAGTATTGGCCGTCTGACAGGCGACCGTATCGTTAGCCGTTTCAGTAATCAACAGGTGCTGGCGGGCGGCTGTCTCTGCGCCGCGCTGGGCGTGCTGCTGCTGATTAGCGTCGATAACGTGACGGTTGCGCTGCTGTCGTTTTTACTGATTGGCTTTGGCGCTGCGAATACCGTGCCGATTTTGTTCAGCGCCGCCGGTCGTCAAACCGCGATGCCGGTAAATATGGCGATCTCAGCCATGACAACCATCGGTTATGCCGGTATTCTGGCAGGTCCGGCGTTAATCGGCTTTGTGGCTCACGGCTTTAGTCTGGTGACCGCGTTTGCTGCCATCGTGATCCTTCTGGTGGCGGTTGCTGCCAGCGCACGGCTGGTGACACGTTAAATGGTCAGGTGCCCTCTTTCATCATGATGTATAAGTTTCCTTTATCCTCCAGCAACGTTACGCGTTTTTTCGTGATGTTTATTCTGCTGCTGCTGCTGGCGCTGGGCTTTATGGTTCATAACGCGGTTAATGCCTGGCTGATGGAAAAACGCTATGCCATGGCGGATATTACCCGTTCGGTGCAAAAGCGCATCGATACCTATCGCTTCGCGACCTGGCAAATTTATGAGAACCTGGCGGCCAGCGCCGCGGGCAGTACGCCGTCCGCCAGCCTGCAGGAGACCCGGCTGCGCCCTGACGTCTACTATCTGGAAAAAATGCGGCGCAAAACCGAGGCGCTGATCTTCGGTTCGCATGACAGCAGCACGCTGGATATGACGCTGCGCATGTCTAACTATCTGGATACCCTGTGGGGCGCGGAAAACAGCACCTGGTCGATGTATTTTCTCAACGGGCAGGATAATAGCCTGATCCTGATCTCTACCCTGCCGCTGAAAGATATGGCGACGCGCTATAAAGAGAGCGCCATCAGCAGTATCGTTGACGCGCGCCGCGTAGAGATGCTGCAGCAGGCCAACGCGCTGGATGAGCGCGAAAGCTTCTCGCCGCTGCGCCGTTTCGCCTGGCAGAACGATCGCTACTTTACCGTGCGTACTACCTTTAATCAGCCGGGCCATCTGGCGACCGTGGTGGCGTTTGATATGCCGGTTAACGATCTGATCCCGCATAATATGCCGCTGGAAAATTTCCAGCTGAAGCAGGACGCCACCCTGAGCAGCAGCACGGCCAGCGATGATGAGTTACAAAATACCCGTATCACCCTCAACAATCCCAACGTAGAAATCGCAGCTTCGCTGCCCAGCACGCCGCTGCAGCTGATTTATCGCATCCCGCTCAGTACGCTCGCCTTAGATACCTTGCGCAATCTGATGTGGCCGCTGATCGCCGACCTGCTCTTGCTGTTAATGTCGCTGGCCGGCCTGTTTTTGCTGCGCCAGCAATCGCTGCGTCCGGGAGAAAACCAGAGCGCCGAGCTGGACGCGCTGCGTATGCTGAACGAGGAGATCGTCGGCAGCCTGCCAGTCGGCCTGCTGGTGTATGACTTCGCCAGCAATCGCACGATTATCAGCAACAAAATCGCTGAGCATCTGCTGCCGCATCTGAACCTGCAGAAAATCGTGAATATGTCCGATCAGCATCAGGGCGTGCTGCAGGCGACGGTAAATAACGAAGTTTATGAGATTCGCCACGCCCGCAGCCAGCATTCGCCGCATACGCAGCTGTTTCTGATGCGCGATCAGGATCGCGAGCTGCTGGTGAATAAAAAATTGCAGAAGGCGCAGCAGGTGCTGGATCGCAATCATCAGCTGCGTCAACAGCTGTTGCAGAATCTCGGCCATGCGCTGCATCGTCCGCTGCAGCAGGTGGTGACGCAGCTGCAAACGCTCAGCGAAGCCGGCGACGACGAACCTGCGCTGGACGCGCTGGAAAACAGCCAGGCGCTGGCGCGTCTGGTGGATGATATTGTGCTGCTGAACCGGCTGGAAACCCATGACTGGGCGCCGGATGCCGCCTCCTTTAACCTGCAATCATTGCTGGATGAGCTGACGCTGGAGCTGCTGCCGCTGTCGCGCCGTAAAGGATTGACGCTGCTGGTACGCAATCACCTTAACAGCGATGAGATGCGCTTTGGCGATAGCCGGGCGATTTATAAGGTGCTTGCCACCCTGCTCCACTATTCGCTGACCACCACCAGCTGGGGCAAGATCTCGCTGGAGATCGATTCGCCTGCCGATCGCCCCGATCGGCTGAATATTCAGATTGTGGATACCGGCGCGGGCCTGACGCGCGATGAGCTGGGCAATAACGATTTCCCGTTCCTTGGCGAAACCAGCGAGGATCGTTTTGGGCAGGCTTCTGGCCTCGCCTTTTTTCTCTGCCGTCAGCTGTGCAAACAGATGGGCGGACATCTGGAGATTCTGGCCCGGCCAGATATTGGCACGCGCTACAGCATTTTGTTGCACGTGCCGCCGGAACATCAACAGCAGCAGGAAGAGAAGCTGCTGGAAGATGTCATTATGCTTATCGACATCGCTGTCGATGACATTCGTAAAATCGTCACCCATCAGTTAGAAAACTGGGGCGCGAAGTGCATCACGCCGGATGAACGCTTTGCCGGCCAGGCGCACGACATCCTGATCACCGACGATCCGGCGCGGCTTTCCGGCTGGTCGTTGTTGCTGACGGATAATGAACTGGGCTTTACCGTCCTGAATGAACAGCAGTATCGGGTTAACTTTAACCTGAGCAGCGCGTTGCTGGATGCGCTGTTACAGCTGATTGAGAAGCAGCTATCTCAGGAGATGTCGCCTGCCGGGGAAGATGAAGAAGCGGAGGCCGTTCCGCTTATCAGCGGGGGGTACTACCAGCTATTTGTCGAGACAGTACCGGAAGATGTACAGAGACTGTATACTGAAGCGTCGAACAGGGATTACGCGACGCTTGCTCAGACAGCGCATCGCCTGAAAGGGGTATTTGCCATGCTTAATTTGGTACCCGGCAAGGAGCTTTGTGAACAGCTGGAACAGCACATTAAAGCGAGTGACGATTTAAACATCAAAAATACCACCAGTGACATTGACGCTTATGTCAATAAACTGCTGCAGCAAGGTAACCAATAAGATGAATAATTTGAACGTAATTATTGCCGATGACCATCCAATTGTTCTGTTTGGCATTCGTAAATCTCTTGAACAAATTGAATGGGTTAACGTAGTTGGTGAGTTTGAAGACTCGACAGCATTGATTAACAGCCTTTCCAAACTGGACGCCAACGTCCTGATTACCGACCTCTCCATGCCTGGCGAAAAATATGGCGACGGCATTACGCTGATCAAATATATCAAACGTCACTATCCGGATCTGTCGATTATCGTTCTGACCATGAACAATAACCCGGCAATCCTCAGCGCCGTGCTGGATCTGGATATTGAAGGCATCGTGCTGAAACAGGGTGCGCCGACCGACCTGCCGAAAGCGCTGGCGGCACTGCAGAAAGGGAAGAAATATACCCCGGAAAGCGTGGCCAAGCTGCTGGAGAGAATCAGCGCCGGCGGCTACGGCGATAAGCGCCTGTCGCCGAAAGAGAGCGAAGTGCTGCGCCTGTTCGCCGAAGGCTTCCTGGTGACCGAGATCGCCAAAAAGCTGAACCGCAGTATCAAAACCATCAGTAGCCAGAAAAAATCAGCAATGATGAAGCTGGGCGTTGATAACGATATTGCACTGCTGAACTACCTTTCTTCGGTCAGCAGCACCGCCCCGATGGACAAAGAGTAAGTTGCCCCCGAATAACGCGTCATGGAAGACGCGTTATTGCCAAATTCCCCTGCTCCTACACGCCGCGTATTTTTCTGACGCGCTCGGCATAGATTGCCAGCGAGGTTTTTAAGGTATCCAGCGTCACCGGCTTCGACAGACAGTTGTCCATTCCCGCTTCCATACAGCGCTGCTTCTCCTCCGCCAGAGCGTTAGCGGTTACGCCAATAATCGGGAAGGTTTGTCCCAGCTGGCGCAGGCGCTGCGTCAGACGATAACCATCCATATTCGGCATATTGACGTCGGTCAGCACAATATCAATTTCGCTGCGGCTAATCACGTTAAGCGCATCCACCCCGTCCTGCGCCGTTTTAACCCGATAGCCCAGCGAGCTAAGCTGATCGGAAAGCAGCATACGGTTAATAGGATGGTCATCTACTACCAGAAGCAGAATGTCATGATTATCAACGCCCGGCTGCTCCGGCACCGCCAGCGACGCCAGGCCATCCGGCACTTCAACCAGCACGCTATAAATTTTGCCCAGCAGCGTCGGCAGTTCGTGCGGCATGGCGGTGCTGTAGATCCAGCGTCCGGGCTTCAGCTCATATGGCACATCAATATGCGCGCCGTCAAACATGATTACCGCACGCACCGGCTGCTCCGGCTGGAAGTCGTAATCGGTAATAATCACATCATCTGCCCGCCACTCCTGCTCGTCCAGCCGCATCACCTTGATCCCATGCGCCTGCAACAGCCGCGTCATAAAGGCGGCCAGCGCATCGTTACGCAGCGCCAGCCAGATCTGCTTATCTTCCAGACCTTCATGCAGTACCGGCGCCATCACCTGACTGTTATAGAGCGGGATGCGCACCGTAAACTGGCTGCCCATGCCCGGTTCAGATTCCACCTCAATATCGCCATCCATCATATTGATCAGCTTTTCACAGATCGCCAGCCCAAGGCCGGTTCCCTGGAAATTACGCTGCACGCCGGTGCCCACCTGGAAGAAAGGATCGAACAGCCGGGTGATCTCCTTGCTGGCGATGCCCACGCCGGTATCACGCACGCGCACCGCCAGATATCCCTGACGGATATAGGCATGCAGAATAATGCAGCCGGTATGGGTAAATTTAATGGCGTTGTTGAGCAGGTTGGAAATCACCTGCTGCAGGCGCATCGGATCGCCGTCCAGCGCGACCGGCACGTCATATTCAATAAAGCAGTAGAGCGTCAGGCGCTTTTTTACCACCAGCGATAAATAGTTGGCGGTGATATGGGTAATAATCTCGCGCGGCGCAAAAGGACGCGGCTCGATTTGCAGCTGTTCCGACTCAATTTTAGAGAAGTCGAGAATATCGCTGATAATTTTCAGCAGCAGGCTGGAAGAGTTATTCATCGCCGTCACCAGCGAATCTACTCCTTTCGGCAGCTGCCTGGTTTGCAACAAATCGAGGTTGCCGATAATCCCGTACAGCGGCGTACGCAGCTCGTGGCTGACGGTCGCCAGGAACATCGACTTGGACTGGCTGGCCTGCTCGGCCGCATGCGCCATCTCCTGCAGCGACTCTTCCATTTTCACGCGCGCGCTAACGTCCACCAGCACGCAAATCGCTACATTTTCATTGCGATAGCGTGAATGGACGAAACTGATTTGCAGGTTGGTATTGCTGCCGGTCAGCAGATCGACAAAGTTAACCTGCTGGCCGCTGATAATTTCCGTCAGCTTCTGGCGATCTTCCTGCGTCAGCATGGTGAGATAGTTATGCGCCAGCTCGTTACTCAGGATATTGGTGCCGTCGCGGGTGCGCAGAATACAGATGCCAACCGGCGCGGAAGCCACGATTTTACGGTTAAACTGCTCATGCTCTTCCAGCCGGTGCGCATTTTCCTCCGCCGGCAGAAACATCCGGCGCTCAAACAGCCAGGCAAGGGTGAACAGAATAATCGCGCTGATCAGGTTCAGCAGGACGGCGTTAATCATCAAAAGTTTAAGACGATCCACCAGCACATCGGTCGGCACCGAATAGATGATGCTCAGATTAGAAGGATGCAGGGTTTTCTTCAGTACCAGCTGCTTATAGCTGTCAACATAGCCAAACCAGGCTTTCTCATCAGGAACCTCATCAAGCGAGAAGGCTACGCGTCCGCGATTGGATGAAAGCACCGGCTGATTAGCCTCGTTAACCAGCGTGGCGGTGACCGGCAGGCTGCCTGGCGTAACAAAATCATCCAGGCGGATGTTTTGCTCAATGCCCAGCAGCGCCTCCAGCTTGTTAGCGATATAGACAGGCGTAACCATATAGAAATAGCCGATGCCCGGCTGCCCGTTACTGCTTACCCAATAAAGGCTGCTTTTACGTTCGTCCGCGCTGCTGTTGCGATAGCGCAAAATGCGCTCATGCAGGGTTTTCACCGTACGCTCACGATCGACCGAGCCGTTGCCAATACCAAAGTCGGTCATACACAGCCCCTCGCCACCGATGAAAAATACCCGATTCAGCTCATAGGCGGAGGCGAAGTTGGTTTTCCAGTAGTTCAGGAAATAGCTGAGTGATTCCAGCGAACTGCGCCAGGTATTGCTCATGGCGGAGCAGTTTGAATTGACGACCAGCGGATAAAACTGCGGCAGCGTGGCTTTGCCGGGAAAGACGCCGTTCAGCACGTCAGTGCCGTTAGCGCTGTTATTCAGGCGGTTTTCCGCAATGTATTTCAGCTCGCGGGTAATATCGGCGGAGTGGCGCACGTACCACTGCGCCTGATCGTAGTTAAGCGTAAACTCCTGACGCACCTGCGCTTCTTGCTCATGCAGAATACTGATAACGTAGAATGCGGTTAACAGCGCCCCCAACGACCACAGCATCAGCGCCAGCGCGCGAAACAGGTAACGGGAAATCCTTAGCGTAGTGCGAAACGAAACGAGATATTTCAAGGGAAACCTGGGCGCAACCGCCAATGATTAAAAATTCTTGATCCCGCTACAGTAGCTTTAGACGACGAAAAAAGCCAGTTATTAGCCGCGGCATGCGGCGCTAAACGCGACGATACCGGAAAAGCGTAAGAATATAGAGTAAATCTATCCGGGGTTATTGTCCTGCTTCAGATTAATTTTTGAACAAATCGTGACTAACATCACGGTCTATTAAATAAAGATGTGGGACTAATTAACATCAATAAAATATAAAATGAAAAAAACGAAAATAAATATAAGTGAATTATTATCCTTCTATAAAGTAGAAGGCATTAGAGACTATCTTAAACAAATTAGGTAACTTTTAGCCTATCAGTTTCAGATGGATACTTATATCAGCGATATAATTAAATTGCAGAAAATAAATTATGGTATTAATTAATAGTTAGTTTAATGAAAATTTTATACTTTTGTTTTAATGGTGTCTTTTACCCTTAATGGATGCCGGAGAGGTAAATTAATCTACCTCTCCGGCAAATAGTTATACATTTAGAGCCGTGGCTTTAAGTGTGTAAAGGCTGCTCTGATACTGTAAGCAGCAGATGAAGTAAACGTTACGTAATCACTATATCCATCAGGAGATTGTTATGAACTTTACCATTAATGACCTTAAAAAATTGCTGTTAAACACTGAAGAAAATAGATCGCCATCCGTAGCGAAAGAGACAATAGAAGAGCTATCTAATGACGATTTAACTAACGTTGGAGGGGGATGGTTTAGAGCCTATCTTCGCTGGAGTCGAAGCTTCTAACTCTGCAACTTAATTTAATATAACAGAAGAATAAGGCTAGCTTAGCCTTATTCTTTAGTAACCCGCATCTTAGTTAAAAGAGATATAAACATGGCTAAAAAAATAGATATTCTGGAGATAATTTTAAAAGTCACAGAGTGCTGTAATATCGCCTGCCGCTATTGCTATTACTTCGAAGGCGATAACCGGGATTTTGCCGATAAACCCAGGGTGATGAATAAGAAAACAGTCATACAATTAGCAAACTACCTAAAAGAAACCGTTGTGGCTCATCAAATCGAAACCTTGCGCATAGATATTCATGGCGGCGAACCGCTCATGATGGGGAAAAAACGCTTAGGAGAACTGCTGCTGATCTTGTCTGACGCATTGAAAAAAATATGCAAGCTGGAGTTTGTCTTACAATGCAATGGGACGCTTATCGATGATGACTGGATTAATATTTTCGCCAAATATCAGGTAGCAGCATCAGTAAGCGTGGATGGTGACGCGGTTACCCATAATCTAAATCGTATCGATCGACGAGGTAAAGGAACGTACCACAGAGTAATGGCAGGATTATCGAAGCTGATCGCGGCCAGTAAAGATAATAAAGTACCTTATCCGGGAGTATTATGTGTGATTAACCCTGATAAAAATGGAAAAGTCATTTTCAGGCATTTTGTTGAACAAAACAAAACACCTTATATATCTTTTATCGAACCCGATTTCACTATCGATGAAGCGAGTAAACAACGAGTAGACGGTATAGGCAATTTCCTGTTGGATGTTTATCAAGAATGGGAAAAAAACAACAGTCCGAAAATCAACAGACATATGTCGTTGAGAGTTTTTAATGATTTACTCAGCGTTTTGATGGTTAGCGGAACAGAATATGAAAATATGAAAACCATCAATTATGTTGTGATTACTATTAGATCGGACGGTTACATAAATCCGGATGATATCTTAAGAAATACACATCCTGAGTTATTTAATGAAAGTTATCATTTAGCCAGCAGTACGTTAGAAGAATTCATCACGTCAGAAGATATTAGAGAACTCTATCGGGGAATTTTTACATTACCCGTCCAGTGTCAAGAGTGCGGAGTAAGAAAATTATGCAGAAACGGATTTTGTTTTGGTTCTTTGCCACACAGATATAGTAAAAAAAATGGCATGAACAATACAAACCTGTTTTGCAAATTTTATCGGGAAATTTGCATCAGGCTATGTAATTATGCAGTTAACAAAGGAAAAACCTTTGCTGAAATTGAAAAGGCCGTCTATTAGACAACTAGTACTGGATCAATAGTCATGACTAAAATAAAAAAATTCTTCCGACCTGAAGCCATAAATTATCAGCAAGAAAGGTTTACTGGACATATTTTATTAACCAGACCACTAAGCTTGACGATTATAACTACTTTTTTCCTCGTTTTAATCATGGCTATTATTTTATTTTTTACTTTTTTCACCTACACCCGAAAAGCACAGGTTAAAGGAGTATTACTTCCCATTCAGCGTGTTATCAGAATTAGTGCTGTTGAACCAGGTTTCGTCAATAAGGTGTTAGCACATGAGGGAGAAGAGATCTCGGCTGGAAAAAATCTATTTATATTATCAAATGAACGATTTAGCTCAATACAGGGAGCAAACGGCACACAGATTCATAAACTTTTGCTGAAACGTAAAGAAAATTTGACAGAGGATTATCAGGTAATTAAAGAGCAGCTTGCCCGGAAAAAAGCAGGCCTACAAAAAAAAATTTCTAATTTAAACAAGGAAGAGCAACTATCTCTGGAGTCAATCAACATCCAAAAAGAACAGATAAAGCTGTTTACAGATATGGTAAGTCGTCACCTTAAGCTATTGCAGAATAAAACAGTGAGTCAACTGGAATTTAACGAAAAGAAATCACAGCTGTTTCTAAAAAAAGGTGATTTAATTGAATTACAAAAACAGCTGGCGGCGTTAACCAGAGAGCAAGATAATGTCAGCGCTGAGCTGGAGCAACTATTATTACAGGAAAAGAGAGAATATTCACTCTACCAACGAGAAATCAATCTTATTCAAAAAGAGATGGTAGAAAAAAACGCGCAGAAGAACATGCACATTGTAGCGCCTCAGGATGGGATAATTAGCACAATAGTTATTTCTGAGGGACAGAGCATAGAAGAGCATACGCTGCTGGCAACTTTAATTCCTAAAGATGCAACCTTAGAAGCTAATCTGTTTATCTCCTCAGACTCTATTGGTTTTTTAAAATTAGGGATGCCTGTTTTATTGCAGTATCAGGCCTATCCATACCAAAAATTTGGTCAGTATCGCGGCATAATTCATGAAATATCCCGTAATACTCTACAGCCGAACGATTTGTTAAATCTTGGCGTTAATATCAAAGCCTCAGAAAATGAAACAGCGCTTTATCGTATTCGTTTAAAATTAGATAATCAGGAAATAAAAGCTTATGGTAAATATTATCCATTAAAAACAGGAATGGAGTTTTCAGCCAGCATTTTGTTAGAAGAGAGAAAGATATATGAATGGATACTTGAGCCATTGTATAGTATCAGAGGAACTTTGTGATGACACATAGAGGGTTAAATATCAATTTTAACTTAAACAGACGTTTGCCCGTGATATTGCAAACTGAAAACTCTGAGTGCGGACTAGCCTGTATAGCTATGATTGCTAATTATTGGGGCTGTGACTATAATTATTAAATCTAAGACAGCGCTTTTTATTATCACATCGAGGAATAACGTTAAAAGATCTTGTTACAATTGCTGAAAAACTCCAATTTAATTCTCGTCCTGTAAGAGTAGAGCTGGATCAGCTTCGCCATCTGAAATGCCCATGTATATTACACTGGAACTTTAATCACTTTGTCGTGTTGAAGAAAGTGAGGCGCCGCCATCTTATCATTCACGATCCTGGATTAGGTAACTGTAAAATTCCTTTAGGACAAACTTCCCAGCTTTTTACTGGCATTGCTCTTGAATTAAGCCCAAAACCTTCTTTTAAGGCGGAAAAGAGTAAATTAAAAATCACTTTTTCTTCTGTTATGGGAAATATAACAGGTCTTAAAAAAGGATTGTTACAGCTGGTGCTACTGGGAATATTGCTACAATTTTGTACGCTTATCGGTCCGCTTTACTTACAATGGATAGTTGATGAAGCTATAGTTACTGCCGATCGCAACTTAATTACAGTTTTGGGTATTGGTTTTCTCTTACTCGTCTTTTTACGCACGGCGATTGAAGCTATCCGCTCATGGTTAACAACTATTTTATCTACTCAACTTAATTTTCAATGGGCAGGCAATGTTTTCTCTCATGTATTAAAACTACCTTTAGAATGGTTTCAGCGGCGGCACTTAGGCGATATAACTTCAAGATTTAATTCTATCCAGGAGATTCAAGACGGGCTGACAACCAAAATAGTTACCGGCATTTTAGATGGTTTACTTGTGATAAGCACATTTTTGATGATGTTTCTGTATAGCACCGGGTTGACTATAATTTCTTTTCTGGCCATATTACTCTATGCTGGATTGAGATGGCTGGCATTCAAGAAACAACGCTACGCCGCTTCAGAATTTATCATTAACAGAGCTAATCAGGAAAGTTTTTTTTTAGAATCCATGCGCGGCATACAAAGTATACGCCTGTATGGTAATGAAGGTTATCGCCATATAGGCTGGATAAATTTGTTAGCAAAGGAGTTCAATGCTAACCTCATCCTGGAGCGATTAAGTATTTCTTTTCAGGCTGCAAATACTCTACTTTTTAATGCAGAAAGAATTATCATAATATGGCTGGCGGCATCACTTATTTTAAACAATGAATTCTCAGTAGGTATGCTCCTTGCTTTTATGTCCTATAAAGAGCAATTAAGCGAGCGTATTGTTTCTTTGATTGATAACCTTTGTACTATAGCAATGTTAAAACTACATGTTGAACGTTTGGCCGATGTTGTTTTTAGCCCGCCAGAAAAAAATCTATCCTCTCCAGAAGCGTTCCATTACGACATTAACATTCTGACGACGCAGATAGAATTAAGAAATGTCTATTTTCGTTACTCTGACTATGAGCCGTTTATATTAGAAAATATTAATTTAACTATCCCAGCCAATCAGTCAGTTGCTATTACTGGTCCGTCCGGTTGCGGAAAAACCACATTATTAAAATTATTATTAGGCTTACTAACCCCAACAGCAGGAGAAATATTGATCGGTAATATCCCCTTGACACGCCTCAATCTTACCAGCTTCAGGACTATTATTGGCAGTGTGATGCAGGACGATCTCCTGTTTTCTGGTAGCGTAGCCGATAACATCTGCTTTTATTCCGCTGAGCCAGATCAGGAACGGATTGAATCCTGTGCGGCTATGGCCGTTATTCATGATGAAATTTTAGCGATGCCTATGGGTTACAATACTTTGATTGGCGATATCGGTAGTGGCTTGTCCGGAGGGCAAAAGCAGCGGGTATTATTAGCCAGAGCGCTATACCGTCAGCCGAAAATACTGGCGCTGGATGAAGCGACAAGTCACTTAGATACGCGTAATGAACAGGCGGTAAATAGTATAATTTCGAAATTTAACTTAACAAGATTAATTGTTGCGCATAGAAAAGAGACGATTATGATGGCCGACAGAGTGCTGAGGATAGAAAAAGCAAATATTATTTCTGATTATTATAATCATAGCACCAACCAACAACAATAAAATACATACCTGGATCACTAATCCTTCTCATATAATAACAGGGTTATCCTATGAAATTATTAAGGTTTTTTTTAGCATTTTCAATTATTAGTACGCAAACGGTGGCAGGAAAAACGGTGCAATTCCCTATGGATTTTGAGAAGGAATTCAATCTTCCCATAATATCACTGACTATTTCCGGCGATAAACATCGCTTTATTTTTGATACGGGAACACAAAACGGCCTTCATCTCCCCGCCGGGATGATAAAGCAAATCCCCGCTTTACGTATAGTTGATGGCAAGCAGAAAAGCATTGACCTGGCAGGACAGATTTCAGAAACACGCGCCTTTTTTATCGATCACCTCGATATTGCGGGGCTACGCTTTAACAACATTAATGGCACAGAATATAAGCCATGGGGATTAGATTACGCCAGCCCGGTAGAAAGCCAGCCAGAAAATGATACCCGACAGCCTGATTATCCCGTTATCGGTCTGAGTTTTTTTCACGATCACATCATTACGTTAGATTTTCCCGCCAGTACGTTAATTGTCGATGACGGTCAGCCAACGGGTCCGGCCTCTGCAGAAAACGGCTGGATAGCTTTACCCTTTGTTTATAACCGGCATGAAGGGTTGGTTATCTCTGTCAGCGACGGTGAAAAAGATTATAAGTTTATTTTAGATAGCGCAGCATCAACGTCTGTTATTAAGTCACACGTCCTTGCTAAGCGCACGGTGACTAAATTTAACAAAGAAGATGATTATTCTTATATTGAGGTTATGCTTACCGGGCTACAGGGCCAGGCGAAACCCATTGAGGCTATAATGATTGACTCCCTGCCTGATGAGTTTCAGGCCGACGGGCTGTTGGGGGTTAATTTTTTACAGCAGTACATAATAAAAATCGATCAGAAAAATAAGCAGCTATGGCTGATGCCAGCGCACTCAGCCGTCGGTTAAAGTGCCTTTCTTTGCCGGCTAAATGCAAAAGGCCGGTCAAACCGGCCTTTTTTTGATGCAAGGAAAGATTACTCTTCTTCGCCGTCCGCGATCTCATCGTCAGTTTCCACTTCCGGGGCGATATCTTCCTCCCCTTCCGCGACGCTGCCATCAATAGTGTCCAGCTCTTCTTCTTCCACCGGCTCAGCAACACGCTGCAGGCCGACCACGTTTTCATCCGCTGCGGTGCGGATCAGAATCACGCCCTGGGTGTTACGGCCAACAATGCTGACTTCCGATACGCGGGTGCGCACCAGGGTTCCAGCATCGGTGATCATCATGATCTGATCGCTGTCTTCCACCTGCACCGCGCCGATAACCGGCCCGTTGCGATCGGTCACTTTGATCGAGATAACGCCCTGCGTCGCACGCGACTTGGTCGGGTATTCGCTGTTCGCGGTACGTTTACCGTAGCCGTTCTGCGTCACCGTCAGGATCGCGCCTTCAGCACGCGGTACGATCAGCGAGACCACGCGATCCCCTTCCGCCAGCTTGATGCCGCGCACGCCGGAGGCGGTACGGCCCATGGCGCGCACTGCCTGCTCGGAGAAGCGCACCACTTTACCGGCGGCGGAGAACAGCATCGCTTCGTTGCTGCCGTCGGTCAGCGCCACGCCGATCAGTTCGTCGTCTTCACGCAGGTTGACGGCGATAATACCGGCGCTGCGCGGACGGCTGAACTCGGTCAGCGAGGTTTTCTTCACGGTGCCGCTGGCGGTCGCCATAAAGATATTGGTGCCTTCGGTGTATTCACGCACCGGCAGAATGGCGGTAATACGCTCGTTGGCTTCCAGCGGCAGCAGGTTGACGATTGGACGTCCACGCGCGCCTCGGCTCGCTTCCGGCAACTGGTAGACTTTCATCCAGTAGAGGCGGCCACGGCTGGAGAAGCAGAGGATAGTATCGTGGGTGTTCGCCACCAGCAGGCGATCGATAAAGTCCTCTTCCTTGATGCGCGCCGCCGATTTACCTTTACCACCGCGACGCTGTGCTTCGTAATCGGAAAGCGGCTGATACTTCACGTAGCCCTGATGTGACAGGGTAACCACGACATCTTCCTGATTGATCAGATCTTCGATATTAATATCGGCGCTGTTGGCGGTAATTTCGGTGCGGCGCTGGTCGCCAAACTGGTCACGAATCGCTTCCAGCTCTTCACGGATCACTTCCATCAGGCGCTCGGCGCTCTCCAGAATGTGGATCAGCTCGGCAATCTGCTCCAGCAGCTCTTTATACTCGTCCAGCAGCTTCTCATGTTCCAGGCCGGTCAGCTTCTGCAGACGCAAATCAAGAATGGCCTGCGCCTGCTGCTCGGTCAGGTGATAGCGACCATCGCGAATACCAAACTGCTCTTCCAGCCACTCAGGACGCGCGGCGTTATCGCCCGCGCGCTCCAGCATGGCGGAAACGTGGCCCAGCTCCCACGCCTGCGCAATCAGCCCGGCTTTCGCTTCGGCCGGCGTCGGCGCGCGGCGGATAAGCTCAATAATCGGGTCGATATTCGCCAGCGCAATCGCCAGACCTTCAAGGATATGCGCGCGATCGCGTGCCTTACGCAGCTCAAAAATGGTACGACGCGTCACCACTTCACGACGGTGACGAACGAAGGCTTCAAGAATATCCTTCAGCGCCATAATCTTCGGCTGGCCCTGATGCAGCGCCACCATATTGATACCGAAAGAGACCTGCAGCTGGGTCAGCGAATAGAGGTTATTCAGCACCACTTCCGCAACCGCATCGCGTTTCACTTCAATCACGATGCGCATACCGTCTTTATCAGACTCATCGCGCAGCGCGCTGATGCCTTCGATACGCTTATCTTTCACCAGTTCGGCGATTTTCTCGATCAGGCGCGCTTTGTTGACCTGATAGGGAATTTCGTGAATGACGATGGTTTCGCGACTGGTTTTGGCATCGGTTTCCACTTCGCCACGGGCGCGGATATAAATTTTACCGCGACCGGTGCGATAGGCCTCTTCGATACCGCGACGTCCGTTGATGATGGCGGCGGTCGGGAAATCCGGTCCGGGGATATGCTCCATCAGCCCTTCAACGCTGATATTCTCATCGTCGATATAGGCCAGACAGCCGTTAATGACTTCGGTAAGGTTGTGAGGCGGAATATTAGTCGCCATACCTACCGCGATACCGGACGAGCCGTTTACCAGCAGGTTAGGCACTTTGGTCGGCAACACTTCCGGAATCTGCTCAGTGCCGTCGTAGTTCGGCACAAAATCGACGGTCTCTTTATCCAGATCCGCCAACAGTTCGTGGGCAATTTTTGACATGCGCACTTCGGTGTAACGCATCGCCGCGGCAGAGTCGCCGTCGATGGAACCGAAGTTGCCCTGTCCATCCACCAGCATATAACGCAGCGAAAACGGCTGTGCCATACGTACGATGGTGTCATAGACGGCAGAATCGCCGTGCGGGTGATATTTACCGATGACGTCGCCAACGACACGGGCAGATTTTTTGTAAGGTTTGTTCCAGTCGTTCCCCAGCACGCTCATAGCAAAAAGCACGCGACGATGGACCGGCTTCAGGCCATCGCGAACATCTGGTAATGCACGGCCAACGATGACCGACATGGCGTAATCGAGATAGGAACTCTTCAGTTCTTCCTCAATATTAACCGGTGTGATTTCTCTGGCAAGGTCGCTCATGGAGCCGCTATCCCTCTACATTTATCCCGGATTTAAAGGTGCGAAAGTATATCACATTGCAACCCGCCGGTGAACGGAAAGCAGCGTTTTAAGCGCGCTTTACTGTTTGCCTCGCCGTGCCGATCGCCGCCAGAAGATGTATACTCCGCAAAACTGTATCAGGAGTGAAAAAAGATGAGTGTGAGCGCGCCAGGTAATGTGGATCATGACGAAATCGCTAAATTTGAAGCGGTAGCGTCACGCTGGTGGGATCTGGAAGGTGAATTTAAGCCGCTGCACCGCATTAATCCGCTGCGCCTTGGCTATATTGCTCAGCACGCCGGCGGCCTGTTCGGCAAGAAAGTGCTGGATGTGGGCTGCGGCGGCGGTATTCTCGCCGAGAGCATGGCGCGCGAAGGCGCGCAGGTAACCGGCCTGGATATGGGCGCGGAGCCGCTGGAAGTGGCGCGTCTGCATGCGCTGGAAAGCGGCGTAAAGGTGGATTACGTGCTGCAAACGGTGGAAGAGCATGCGGAACAACACGCCGGCAGCTATGACGTCGTCACCTGTATGGAGATGCTGGAGCATGTGCCGGATCCGCGCTCGGTGGTGCAGGCCTGCGCCCGTCTGGTCAAGCCGGGCGGCGAGGTATTTTTCTCCACCATTAACCGCAACGCGAAAGCCTGGCTGATGGCGGTGATCGGCGCGGAATATGTGCTGCGGATGGTGCCGCGCGGCACCCATGATGTGAAGAAGTTTATTCGTCCGGCGGAGCTGCTGCACTGGGTGGATGAAACCCCGCTGCGCGAAAAGCATATTATCGGCCTGCACTATAACCCGCTCCGCGACAGCTTCCGCCTGGCGCCCGGCGTTGACGTGAACTATATGCTGCATACGCGCTACGGCGAATAACGGCCGCAGCGATAGCGGCAGATAAGCCGGACGTGCAGGCGAAAACGTAAAGCGTCCTGTGCCACAGAAGGCGCGCGCCGTCAGGAAGAGCGCTTTGCCTCTTTACGATGGCCGAACGTCCGGCTTAATGCAGGCTGACCATTCCTCAGGTCGCCCTTTTAATGCCCGCTAACTAGCGCGCCAGCCAGCCGCCATCCACCGCCAGCGTATAGCCGCTGATATAATCTGCGGCGGAGGAGGCGAGAAACACCACCGGCCCCATCAGATCCTGCGGCAGACCCCAGCGCCCCGCGGGAATACGCCCAATGATCTCCTCGCTACGCGCCTTATCCTCACGCAGCTGCTGCGTATTATTGGTCGCCATATAGCCGGGCGCGATAGCGTTGACGTTGATGCCGTGCTGCGCCCACTCGTTGGCCAGTAGACGCGTCAGGCCCATCACCGCGCTTTTCGATGCGGTGTAGGAAGGCACGCGGATGCCGCCCTGGAAAGAGAGCATCGAGGCGATATTGATAATTTTGCCGCCGCTGCCCTGCTGAATGAACTGGCGCGCCGCCGCCTGCGACATAAAAAACACCGTTTTACTGTTCAGGTTCATGACGTCATCCCAGTCTTTTTCACTGAACGCCAGCGCATCTTCACGGCGGATAATCCCGGCGTTATTGACCAGAATATCGATATGGCCGAAGCTGGCGACCGCTTTTTCCAGCAGCGCCGGGATCTCTTCCAGCCTGCTGAGATCCGCCTTCAGGCTTAAAAAGCGGCGGCCGATCTCCTCTACTTTGTCTGCGGTTTCCAGCGGTTCGACCACGTTAATGCCGACAATATCGCAGCCCGCTTCCGCCAGGCCGATCGCCATCCCCTGCCCCAGTCCGGTATCGCAGCCGGTGACGATCGCGACCTTGCCCTGCAGGGAGAAGTTATCCAGTATCATGCTATTTTCCTTTTTTTCTGCGCGCCTGAAAGGCGCAATTTACTCAGGGACTATTCCCGCTCATCCCGCTCATCCCGCTCAGCGCATCCGTCGTTTGCCGCTTAATGAATGCGGAGCGATGTCGCGGATGCGCGCCTTTTATTGCCGGGCAGCACGGCGTTATTCATAAAAATCGATACGCTTATCAGAAACTGTATTGAATGCCGGTGCGCAAACGCGTTTGCCGCTCATCGCTCTCTTTGCGCACGCTGATATTGCCGACCTCAATATAAGGCGCCAGCGTTTTACTGTATTTCCAGCGCACCTTGAGGTTATGTTCATAATCCCATTTTTTATTATCAAAACGGATTTGGTCGCTGCGCTTATAGATATAGTTATATTCAATGCGCCAGTCGGTAAAGTTATAGCCGAGCCAGAATTCGCCGCGGTTGGTTTTCATATTTTCTTTTCCCGCCTTGTTCTCGCGCTTATATTCATAGCGATAGCGGCCGTTAAGATAAAAACCATTGCTGAAACCATACCCGGTTAATAACAGCGGCTTATAAATGCTGCTTTCGCTGCCTGATTCAAGAGTAAAGCCAGGCTGAATAAACCACTGCGGCGTAATCCTGTGCTGCCAGTTAATACTGCTTTCGCTGCCGTTGCTAACGGTGTCGTGAAGCGCTTTATTCGCCTCGTCGCCGCCCGACTTCCACTTGGTTTCCAGCGAAAAGCCGACGCCGTTGGCGAAGCGGTGCGACACGGTAATGCGGTCTTTATGCACCCGGCTGTCATCCTGCCACTCATGCCGGTAATCAAGGGTGACGGCGGAGGCTGAAGCTGACAGCAGTCCGCAGAAAATAATTATCTGTTTATTCATAAAATAGTCCCTTTGGTATTGATATTGTTATATTCCGTTATTATTTTCCGCTTTTCAGGAAAGCATTGCTGACATCGATAATTCCCGTTACCGCATCGGCATAAACGCCGGTTTTACTGCGCAATGAGAGATTATTTTTAAAGTCCCCCTGTTTTTCCGGCTGCGTATAAGGGCCGGGACGGAAGATAAAATTAAAGCGTTTATTATCCACGGCGATATTATTTTCCACCCATAGCGCGCCGGGATTAAAATTATCGGTAAAACCGTCCATGCCGTTTTCTATCGCCACGCTATTAGAAATACGATGGGCTACCGGAATGCCTTCACCGCCCAGCTTAAAGCCATTATTCACGTTGCGTAGCGCCACGCTGTTCTCAATGGTGACGACGCCGTTCGGCCCATCCTCGATTTTATTAAACAGATCGTAGCCGTCATCGATATTGTCGTGAGAGAAGCAGGCGACCAGCTTATTGCCCTCGCCGACGCGCATTTTCACCGCGAAGCCGTCGGCGTTGATCATGCCGGGATCTTTATTGCCCCAGGATTCGGAATGGGAGATCACATTGTGGCTGGCCCACAAGGCGCGACCGATGCCCGACGGCGAGGCGATCCAGATGCCGGTGTCGTTCGCCTGCCAGGCGGTGACACGGTTAATGAGGTTATGACTGCCGGAGATGGAGAAGCTCTTTTTAGTGATGCCGATGCCCTCAATATCCCAGTAGCTGGCGGCCAGCTGCAGGCCGTGAAACACCGCCCTGTCGCCCATCGGTCGCAGATGCTTGCGCCGATCGGCGCTGCCGCTGGCCGCGGCGGCCAGGGTTGTATCGGGATAGTCGCCGTCCGCCAGCCACAGCACGCCGCCCGGTGCCAGCAGCGCCGCCGCGCTGGCGACATCAAGCGGATGCGCCCGGCTGCCGTCGTTTTGCGCGTTTCCCTGCGGCGAGGCGTAGAGCGTATTGATGTCCGCCACCTTCTTCCGGGTAACCTGTAACTGGCCGCTAATCTTCTCGCCGTTGGCCAGCGCCAGCGTATAGCTCACCGGCGTGATCTCCGTCTTCAGCGTCAGCGGCACGCTGACCATCTCGCCCGCTTTTACCGCCAGTCTGCGCACGCGCTCAACGCCGTCGCTGCTGACCGTTAACGCGCCGTCGCGATCGCTGCGCAGCCGGAACTGATACTCCGACGAGGCCGCTATCGTCGCCGAAGCGATCTCCGCCTGTGCGGGCGGCGTTTTGCCGACAAACTTTTTACCCGGCGCGGCATGGCGTGGCGAGAGCGTCAGGTGCGCCTGATGCACCGTCATCCGGGCGTTGCGCGCGGCGAAGAAGCCTACATAGTAGCTCTCGCTATCCAGCACCGTTACCCGATCTGCATCTCCTGTTTGCTGCGTCACCCAGCTGTCGCTGCCGACGGGCGCCCATGCGGCGGTAAAGCCTTCGTCGGTGCGCGCCAGGCGCAGGCGGAAACGCGGGGTTTTGCGGAGATCGATATTCTGCTGGTAGGGCTGGCGCTTGATCTCCACGCCGGTATTGCCCCAGCTTTGCGTCACGCCGTTACGCGCGATCAGCATCGCCTGCACCCGATGATGCGACGCCTTATCCTGTGTCATAATGGCGTTCATCGCCATATTGGCGGCGGCGGGAAACTCTTCGTAGCCCGGCCGGATGCTCTCCAGCCGCGGCTTGCCAGGCACGTCGCGCGCCAGCAGGCCCGCGCCCTCCTGCCCGGCAGGCATCGCGCCGTTTTCCGGGCCGAACTGATCGATGCTCACCTCCGCTTCCAGTATCATATTGGCGCTGGCGGGCAGCCGGGTGTAATAAAAGGTCAGGCCGTCATGGCTGTTGCCGATTTTGCCGCCGCGGCTTTCAACCGTGGCGGGCAGATGCAGTTTGCCATCCTGCGCGGCGACCTGCGCATCGGCGAAGGTGACCTGATTTACGCCGATCTTCTCCGCCAGCACGTTGGTGGCGAAATTTTTATCGGTGGACTGACCAAAGGTAATGGCGCGCCACGTCAGGCTTTCCGTCTCCGGCAGGGCGTCGGCGGCCCAGGCATTGCCGACGCCGGTGACAAGCAGTAACAGCGGAATAATTTTCATCTCTCTCTCCCTGAGACTGGCTGTAATGAATCAGTGGGTCTCTTGCGGTTTGGGCAGCTGCGGCGCGGTCTCATGGTTTACCGGCGGCGCCAGCTTCATTTTCTGGCAGATCTCGCTGCGTCCCCAGCACTGCTCGTAGGGATAGCCCACCAGCACCTCAATCACTTCGCGCACTTCCGGCTTAATATCGCTTATCGCGCCGCCCGCTTTAATGCGCGCGACCTCTTCCAGCACGATCAGGTGCGTCTTACGGTTGAGCAGCATCTGACGGCTGAAGAAAATCGCAATCAGCGCCAGCGAGATCACCCCGGCGAAAAAGACCCAGGAGATGGCGGTCATCGCGCTTTCCGGCTGGGTATGGGATTTAGACTGGAAGCCGAAATAGCTCAGGATAGCGCCCATCGTGAAGACGATAATCGAGCGGACAATCTTGCCGGAGAAAGTCATCGCGCCGGCGTAGATCCCTTCGCGGCGGCGGCCGGTGAACACCTCGTCAATATCCGCCAGGAAGGTGTAGACCGTCCAGGGAATGTAGTAAACGCCGCCGGTGCCCAGACCAAAAATCACGGTAATGCCGATAATCACAAAGTAGGCCACCGCGCCGGAGAGATGCAGGAAGTGCAGCAGCGAATAGCAGCAGACGGCAAAAATGACGATGCTGAGCGCCCAGGTATAAGGCTTGCTGAAGCCGTTTTTCACGCACAGACCGATAAATATTGCGGTGGAGATTAACTGCAGCACGGCGTTAAGGCTGTTCAGTCCGGCGAGGATAGCGGGATCGTAGAGCAGCACAAACACCACATAGTAGGTAAAGACCGACGCAAATAGCCACTCCGCGCCGAAGCCGAACAGATACATGCCGAGATGTTTACGAAACACGCGCAGGTAGAAGGTAGACTGCATATCGCGCGCCAGCGCGCAGAGAGTTTTCCACAGCGACTGCTTCTGCCGTGCGGTCTCCTCGCCCTTCTCTTCGCGCTCCCAGGTAAACAGCCAGAGCAGGCCGATAGCGATAAACAGGATCGCGCCGTAGGTCAGGCCGGTGTAGAAAAAGGGCCGCGCCGACTCTTTGCCGTACAGCAGAATAAACTGGCCGGGGATCAGCGCCGCGAGGAAGTTAGCGACTTTACCGAAGATCGCTTTGTAGCCGGTCAGCTTTGAGCGCACGGCAAAATCGTCGGTCATCTCGGTGGCCAGCGTCTCGTAGGGCACCATTACCGAGGTATAGATCAGCTCAAAGAGAACGTAGGTAGAGAGGTAATACCAGAAGCCGAAGCCTTCGACCCACAGCAGCGGATAAAAGATCATCAGCGGCGCGCCGATCAGCAAGAAGAAACGACGGCGGCCAAAGCGTTTTCCCAGCCAGGTTTTGCCGAAGTTATCGGTGAGGTAGCCCATCAGCGGGTTGCTGATGGCGTCAATAATGCTGGCGGCGGAGAAGATAAAAGAGGCTTCCAGCAGCGAGAGGCCGCAGAAAGTGGTGTAGAAATAGAGCAGCCAGGCGCCCGCGATAGCCAGCGCGCCGCTGCCCAGCAAATTACCGCCGCCGTAGGCCAGCTGATGGCCGAAGCCGACCGTCCTTTCTTTTCCCGGAGCGTAGGTTTTCCTGGTCATAGCGATCAATCCTTTTAATTGAACCGTTGTTTCAAATTTATTGAATGTGTATTTTATAAAGATAAATGACTGGGAATAACGTGATGATAGTCGCAATCACGTAAATAAATGATGGAGTTAAATAAAGGTTAAACCGGTTAACGGAACGGTTATAAATAACCGCCAGCGCCCTGAAGTCATCAGTGACTTCCGATAGCGCATATAAAATGAAAGGTGGCAAAAGAAGGCGATAAAAAACAATAAACCAGTGAAAATAATCGGCTATCAACATTAAGAAAATAATTAATGCAATCGCTAAACAGACAGGCGGGAAATTAATTAAATAGTTAAAATTAACCAGCAACAAAATATTTATTGCGCCAGCTTAAATAAATCCCCGTTCGGAGCGTTAATTGCTTTGCGCAATAAAACCGCTATCCAGGGAGCCGCATAAACTCGCTAACGTCATCCATACTTCGTTTGTCCATCCCGGCGACGATCGTCGCTGCTGCAAAAGAGGATCCGGCGATGTGCCGCTCAGGTAGCAGAAATTGCGTCAGGCGCAAGTTACCAAAAAGGGTAATGTTCATAAAATCAGCGGTCGATCAAATTTTCATTTTTTTTTGTATCGGCATTGACAAGCTGATGGCCCTTGCGAAACGCGGGCTTAAGAAAAAAGCTGAAAAAAGCAAGCGTTCTGCAATACAAAATCGGTATTGTGCTGGGGCGATAACTTACTAGAATACTCACTATCTAGTTGTTCATTCATTCTCCACCCCCTATATATAGTGTTTATCCACAGAGTTACTCACAAAGAGCAAGCTGTGTATAAACGGGGGGTATTTTTACGGACAGGTATAACGCGACATGAATCAGAGTCTGCTCGTCACTAAACGCGATGGCCGCAAAGAGCGCATCAATCTGGATAAAATCCACCGGGTTCTCGACTGGGCTGCGGAAGGTCTGCAAAACGTTTCCGTTTCTCAGGTTGAGCTGCGTTCCCACATCCAGTTCTACGACGGCATTAAAACCTCCGATATTCACGAGACTGTCATCAAAGCCGCTGCCGATCTGATCTCGCGTGACGCGCCGGATTATCAGTACATGGCTGCGCGCCTGGCCATTTTCCACCTGCGTAAAAAAGCCTACGGCCAGTTCGAGCCGCCGGCGCTCTACGATCAGGTGGTGCGCATGGTTGAGATGGGCAAATACGATCGCCATCTGCTGGATGACTACAGCCGCGAAGAGTTTGAGCAGATGGACGGTTTTATCGACCACTGGCGCGATATGAACTTCTCCTACGCGGCGGTCAAGCAGCTGGAAGGCAAATATCTGGTGCAGAACCGCGTCAGCGGCGAGATTTATGAGAGCACCCAGTTCCTCTATATTCTGGTTGCGGCCTGTCTGTTCTCTGGCTATCCGCGCGAAACCCGTCTGGATTACGTCAAACGTTTCTACGACGCGGTATCCACCTTTAAGATTTCGCTGCCGACGCCGATCATGTCCGGCGTGCGCACGCCAACCCGTCAGTTCAGCTCCTGCGTCCTGATCGAGTGCGGCGACAGTCTGGACTCCATTAACGCCACCTCCAGCGCCATCGTGAAATATGTTTCCCAGCGTGCCGGTATCGGCATTAACGCGGGCCGCATTCGCGCGCTGGGCAGCCCGATCCGCGGCGGCGAAGCGTTCCATACCGGCTGTATCCCGTTCTACAAACATTTCCAGACCGCAGTAAAATCCTGCTCGCAGGGCGGCGTACGCGGCGGTGCGGCTACGCTGTTCTACCCAATGTGGCATCTGGAAGTGGAAAGCCTGCTGGTGTTGAAAAACAACCGTGGCGTGGAAGGCAACCGCGTTCGTCATATGGACTACGGCGTACAGATTAACAAGCTGATGTATCAGCGCCTGCTGAAAGGCCAGGAGATTACGCTGTTCAGCCCGTCTGATGTGCCGGGCCTGTATGACGCGTTCTTTGCCGATCAGGATGAGTTTGAACGCCTGTACACTCAATATGAGCAGGACGACAGCATCCGCAAACAGCGCGTGAAAGCGGTCGATCTCTTCTCGCTGATGATGCAGGAACGCGCCTCAACCGGCCGTATCTATATTCAGAATGTCGATCACTGCAACACCCACAGCCCGTTCGATCCGACGATTGCTCCGGTGCGCCAGTCTAACCTGTGCCTGGAAATCGCGCTGCCGACCAAACCGCTGATGGATGTGAATGACGAAAACGGTGAAATTGCGCTTTGTACGCTCTCCGCCTTCAACCTGGGCGCGATCGACAGCCTGGACGATCTGGAAGAGCTGGCGACGCTGGCGGTTCGCGCGCTGGACGCCCTGCTCGACTATCAGGATTACCCGATTCCGGCCGCGAAGCGCGGCGCGATGGGCCGTCGTACCCTGGGCATCGGCGTGATTAACTTCGCCTACTATCTGGCGAAGAACGGCGTGCGCTATTCCGACGGCAGCGCCAACAATCTGACGCATCAGACCTTTGAAGCCATTCAGTATTACCTGCTGAAAGCCTCTAACGAGCTGGCGAAGGAACAGGGTGCCTGCCCGTGGTTTAACGAAACCACCTATGCGCAGGGCATTCTGCCGATCGATACCTACAAGAAAGATCTGGATGCCATCTGCAACGAGCCGCTGCACTTTGACTGGGATTCGCTGCGCGAAGCGATCAAAACGCACGGCTTGCGTAACTCCACGCTGTCTGCGCTGATGCCGTCGGAAACCTCTTCGCAGATTTCAAACGCCACCAACGGTATCGAGCCGCCGCGCGGTCATATCAGCATTAAAGCCTCCAAAGACGGGATTCTGCGTCAGGTGGTGCCGGAGTATGAGCGCCTGAAAGAGAGCTATGAGATGCTGTGGGAAATGCCGGGCAACGACGGCTATCTGCAGCTGGTGGGCGTGATGCAGAAATTTATCGACCAGGCGATTTCTGCGAACACCAACTACGATCCGTCACGCTTTGCCAACAGCAAAGTGCCGATGAAGCAGCTGTTGAAAGATCTGCTGACCGCCTATAAGTTCGGCGTCAAAACGCTTTACTACCAGAACACCCGCGACGGTGCGGAAGATGCGCAGGACGACAT
Source organism: Mixta theicola (assembly GCF_002895925.1). Classification (GTDB taxonomy): domain Bacteria; phylum Pseudomonadota; class Gammaproteobacteria; order Enterobacterales; family Enterobacteriaceae; genus Mixta; species Mixta theicola. The sequence goes on from NZ_NWUO01000005.1 coordinate 211,420, forward strand.
GGCCCCATCTATTCAGGATGACGGCTGTGAAAGCGGCGCCTGTAAAATTTAATCGGGTCTGGCCGGCGTGATCCGGCCATGACGCTTCTTTTGGCCACGTTTGTTACGTGGCCGCAACATGACAGGCCGTGCGACGCGCGGTCAAAACGGCTGTCAGCGCCTCGCCCTGGGCGGCAAGGCCAGCCTGTCCCGTTAGCATGTGGAATCAACTATGGCTTACACCACTTTTTCTCAAACTAAAAACGATCAGCTGCTGGAGCCGATGTTTTTCGGCCAGTCGGTAAACGTTGCGCGTTACGATCAGCAGAAATATGACATTTTTGAAAAGCTGATTGAAAAGCAGCTCTCCTTCTTCTGGCGCCCGGAAGAGGTTGACGTGTCACGCGATCGCATCGATTTCCAGGCGCTGCCGGATCATGAAAAGCATATTTTCATCAGCAACCTGAAATATCAGACGCTGCTTGATTCCATCCAGGGCCGCAGCCCAAACGTCGCGCTGCTGCCGCTGATTTCAATCCCGGAACTGGAAACCTGGATAGAAACCTGGGCCTTCTCTGAAACCATTCACTCCCGCTCCTATACGCATATTATTCGTAATATCGTTAACGATCCGGCGCTGGTGTTTGATGATATCGTCACCAACGAGCAGATCCTGAAGCGCGCCAGCGATATTTCCGGCTATTACGACGATCTGATCGAGATGACCAGCTACTGGCATCTGCTGGGCGAAGGTACGCATCAGGTCAACGGCAAAACCGTGACCGTTAACCTGCGCGCGCTGAAAAAGCAGCTTTATCTCTGCCTGATGAGCGTTAACGCGCTGGAAGCGATCCGCTTTTACGTCAGTTTTGCCTGCTCTTTTGCCTTTGCCGAGCGCGAACTGATGGAAGGCAACGCGAAAATTATCCGCCTGATCGCCCGCGATGAAGCGCTGCACCTGACCGGCACGCAGCATATGCTGAACCTGATGCGCAGCGGCGAAGACGATCCGGAAATGGCCGAGATTGCGCAGGAGTGCCGCCAGCAGTGCTACGACCTGTTTAAGCTGGCCGCCGTGCAGGAAAAAGAGTGGGCGGAATATCTGTTCCGTGACGGCTCGATGATTGGCCTGAACAAAGATATTCTCTGCCAGTATATTGAGTACATTACCAATATCCGTATGCAGGCGGTGGGGCTGGATCTGCCGTTCCAGACGCGTTCAAACCCGATCCCGTGGATTAACGCCTGGCTGGTTTCCGACAACGTGCAGGTCGCGCCGCAGGAAGTGGAAGTCAGCTCCTACCTGGTCGGTCAGATTGACTCTGAAGTGGGCGAAAACGATTTCGACGGCTTCCAGCTGTAATCATGGCCGGGAAGCGGATCACGCTGTGCATTTCTGGCGCGCAGCTTGAATATAACGACGAACATCCTTCCCTGCTGGCGGCGCTGGAAGCGCATAATATCTGCGTGGAATATCAGTGCCGCGCAGGCTACTGCGGCTCCTGTCGCACCCGCCTGCTTAAAGGGGAAGTCAGCTACGCCGGTCAGCCGCTGGCCTTTATTCAGCAGGGCGAGATCCTGCCCTGCTGCTGTAAAGCCAACGGCGATATTGAGATAGAAATGTAGTTATCACCTTCAGGCCCAGCCTTCGGTTGGGCTTTTCTTTCCGTTACGCCTTTAGCGTTTCCACCACGTCAACCCAGCCGTGGCCGGTAGAGACGTCGATGCCGTGCAGCCAGCGGCGCAGCATATTCATCGCCATCATCGCCGCCAGCTCCTGGCGCGTTTTTAGCGTATGGCGCTGATTGTTGAATTTTACCTGCTGACCAAAAGTGCCGTCCGGCGTATGCAGCGCAAAACCCAGCTGCTCATCCTGCAGCGATCCCACCAGCAGCGCCAGCGACGCCTGCTGCGCCTTTGCCCTCTGCTGCGCCCGCTGCACCAGCTGCAAAAGCGTCTCTTCTCCGGCTGGCAATACCTCGCCCGCCCGGCACGGCGCGCCGCCGGAGCCAAGCTGCCACTGCAGCAGGCCCGCGCTAAACTGCTCGCTGACGGTTAATGTCAGCTGGCGTTCGGTTAGCTGCTGCGCCAGCAGCGTCGGCAGCCCCTGCGTGCCTTCAAACAAAATGCATTCCGCCAGCTGCAAACGCACCTGCTGCCAAACCTGCTCCATCGCTACCCGTTGCGTGGCCGGGCCGGTCAGCTTGATTTCGATAATCGGCGCGGAAGAGCGATAGCCCATCACCACGCCATCCGGCAGCGGCAGCGGCTCCAGCTCCGCCGCCAGATCGCTCTCGCCACGGCCAAAGGTGGTCAGGCGCAAACAGAGCGGCGGCTCCGGCAGCGCAAAGCGCGCCTGCAAACGCGGCAGGATCTGCTGTTCCACCATCACTTTAAATTCTGACGGCACGCCGGGCGTAAAGAAGATCCAGCAATCGTTGAGCGTAACCGCAAAGCCGCAGGCGGTGCCCACCGGGTTATCAATCAGCTCGCTGCCGGCCGGTATTTCCGCCTGCTTGCGGTTGCTGGCCGCCATTGGACGTCCACGGCTGGCAAAAAAGGCCTCGATTTTTTCCAGCCAGGCGGGCTGCAGCTCCAGCGCCACACCGCAGGCGTTCGCCGCCGCCTGCGCGCTCAGATCGTCGCTGGTCGGCCCCAGACCGCCGTTGACGATCAGCACGTCCGCAATCCGGCTGCGTTCGGTTAATGCTTCTACCAGCGCGGAGAGGCTGTCGCCGACGGTGGCGCGGCTGGTCATCGGCAGGCCCTGCTGAAACAGCATATCCGCCAGCCAGGCGGCGTTGGTATCAATAATCTGGCCGTGCAGCACTTCATCGCCCGTTGAGAGCATTTCCACTCTAATCACGTCACGTCCCTCGTTTGGTTAATGCTTTTACTGTAGGAAGGCGCGTCGGTGAATACAACGGAAATATCCGGTGACGAACAGTTTCAGGGATAGCAGCAATAGCTTTTGCCAGATTGTCAGCGCTGCGCTGCGGCAGCAAAATAGCGCAAACAATAGGTTTAAACAATTAAAAGCAGGTTTTACTTCGGTTAAACCTTTGACAATCACACCGATAGAGAATTGCCACATGAATAAAAAAGGTCTTACTACCGCTTCAGGCGCGCCGGTTGCCTATAACAATAACTCTGTGTCTGCCGGACGCCGTGGCCCGCTGCTGTTACAGGATGTCTGGCTGCTGGAAAAGCTGGCGCATTTCGATCGTGAAGTGATCCCGGAGCGTCGGATGCACGCCAAAGGCTCAGGCGCTTACGGCACTTTTACCGTGACCCAGGATATTACCCGTTTCACCCGCGCCAAAATATTCTCTGAAGTGGGTAAAAAAACCGACCTCTTTATGCGTTTCTCTACCGTTGCCGGTGAACGCGGCGGCGCTGATGCCGAGCGTGATATTCGCGGGTTTTCAATGAAGTTTTATACCGAGGAAGGCAACTGGGATCTGGTCGGCAACAATACCCCGGTTTTCTATCTGCGCGATCCGCTGAAGTTCCCGGATCTTAACCACGTGGTTAAACGCGATCCGCGCACTAACCTGCGCAATCCCACCTATAAATGGGACTTTTTCTCGCATCTGCCGGAAGCGCTGCACCAGCTGACTATCGACTTTAGCGATCGCGGCCTGCCGCGCTCCTATCGTCATATTCACGGTTTCGGCAGCCATACCTATAGCTTTATCAACGATCGGCAGGAGCGCTTCTGGGTTAAATTTCATATGCGCTGCCAGCAGGGCGTGGAAAACCTGATGGACGAAGAAGCGGCACAGCTAATCGCCCGCGATCGTGAAAGCTCCCAGCGCGATCTGTTTGAATCTATCGAACGCGGCGATTTCCCACGCTGGAAATTCTACGTGCAGGTGATGCCGGAGAAGGAAGCCTCGCAGACGCCGTACAACCCGTTTGATTTAACCAAAGTCTGGCCGCACGCCGATTATCCGCTGATTGAAGTCGGCGAGTTCGAACTGAACCGCAACCCGGACAACTATTTTGCCGAAGTTGAGCAGGTGGCGATGAGCCCGGCGAACGTGGTGCCCGGCATCGGCTTCTCGCCGGACCGGATGCTGCAAGGCCGTCTGTTCTCCTATGGCGATGCGCACCGCTATCGTCTGGGCGTGAACCATCATCAGATCCCGGTGAACGCGCCGAAATGCCCGTTCCATAGCTATCACCGTGACGGCGCAATGCGCGTGGACGGCAACAGCGGCAATGGCGCGACCTACGAGCCAAACAGCTTCGGCGTGTTTCAGGAGCAGCCGGACTTTAGCGAGCCGCCGCTGTCGCTGGAAGGCGCGGCCGATCGCTGGAACCATCGTGAAGATGACGATTATTTCAGTCAGCCGCGTGCGCTGTTTAATCTGCTGAGCGAAGCAGAGCATCAGCGTATGTTTAAGCGCATCGCCGGTGAGCTGGCGCATGTTCCTGAGTTTATTCAGCAGCGGCAGATTGCGCTGTTCCGTCAGGTGGACGAAGCCTACGGCGCCGGGGTGGAAAACGCGCTGCGTGCGCTGCAAGGATAAATTCCCCTGCGTTAAACTGCGAAGCCCGGCCGTAAGGTTGGGCTTTTTTGTTTCCCATGATGAACTGGTCAGCGCCGACGGCGTCACCTATTATTCAGGGTTAATGGACATCGACCCGATTGGCTTTCTTCCTGCCCTTTTACCCGTGGCGCTTTCGCCTGGAGCAAGCTTTACGCTGGCTCTCAACAGTGCGCTGACGGGCTAACGTGCTTAATCCCAACGCTATGGTATTTTATCTGATAGCGTTTCAGGACACTTCCCATCGGCTGTTTTGCAGCACCACACGATAACCATCATGATCCTGAAAGGTGATGCCGTTATTATCCCAGTAGGGATTAAAAGCGCGAACCTGGGTAAAGCCCGCCTTCTTCATTTCACTACAGGCCGCCGCCCACGATGCCTTCTCTGGAATATACAGAACCAGCAGATCTTCTACAGAAGCGGCAGGTATGACCGGATGGTGATGACACTGGGTAAACTCCAGATGCCAGGACAGATCATCGCGGCCGAGCATACGTCCGCTGAAGCCTTCATGGTTGGTGAACGCGCCGATCTCTTTCAGGCCAAGTCCGCGACAGTACATCTCGCTGCTTTTTGCCAGGTCCGTTACCGGCCGGGCAATACGTAAATGATGATATGACATCTTTTGCCGTGAGTGATTGAGGGGTGAACCAACATACCACCCCTTTTGTTTCCTTTCACCGGCGCCGGGCGGCCTGCTTTTGCGGGGCGCCGTCACGCTGCTGCCCGCTTCAACTGTTTTGCTGCGTGGCCTGTAGCCACTGGGCCAGCTGCCGCCGCGATAGCTTGATGCCGCCCTGCGCTAACCCCTCCGGCAACAGTAGCCAGCGGACTGGACGCTGAAAGCTGGCCAGCTGCTCCCGCGCCCAGGCGGTGATGATGGCCAACTGCCCGTCCGCTGCCAGCGACAGCAGCGCCACCGGCCTTGCGCCCCATTCCGCATCCGCCTGCGGAATAATAAATGCCTGCGTCACGGCGGGATGGCGCATCAGCAGGCTTTCGATCGCTTCCGGCTGTACCGCCTCGCCGCCGCTGAAAAACAAATTATCCTTTCTGCCCAGCACCTGCAGTTCACCCTGATGCCAGCGCCCCAGATCGCCGGTGGCGAACCAGCCCTGCTGATTAGTCAACGGCCACAGCCGCCCGTCGCGCCAGTAACCGCTGGCTAAGGTTGCGCCACGGATCCAGATCTCGCCGTCAACAATCTGCACCTCGCGTCCGGCCAGCGCTGCCCCGACGCCGAACCGGTTGCCCGCCCGCCTGCCGCATACCGTGGCCGCGCTTTCCGTCAGGCCGTAGCCGCACCAGCAGCCGATGCCCGCCGCTTCCGCGCGCGCCACTAAATCAGGCGGGATGGCTGCGCCGCCGAGCAGCACCGCCTTCAGCCCGGCAGGCCGCTGCGGCTGCTGTAGCAGACGCCACAGCTGGGTTGGCACCAGCGACGCAAAGCTGCAACCGCTTAGCGCCTGCGGCAAAGGCGCGGCTGGGAGCGCCAGACAGGCGCCCGCCAGCAGCCAGCGCCAGACGATCCCCTGCCCGGACACATGATACAGCGGCAGCGACAGCAGCCAGCTTTCGGCGGCGGTGAAATTTATCAGCTGATTAACGCCCGCCGCGCTGAGCAGCAGCGCCTGAAAAGTATGCGCCGCCGCCTTCGGCAGGCCGGTAGAACCGGAAGTGAGCGTTAGCGAGGCGATAGCCTCTGGCCGCCAGATAACCGGCGATGCTGTCGCCCGCGGCGCATATTTTATCCGCAGCGCAGCAGGAAGAGGCCGCGGCAAGGCGGGTACGTCATCGGGCAGCGGCTCAGCCAGATCCAACATAAAAGCGGGGTTCAGCGCCGACAGCAGCGGCAGCAGAGTGGCTGGCGGCAGCTGTGGATTAAGCGGTAGTACCCGCGCGCCCGCCTGCAATAATGCCAGCCAGGCCAGCAGCAGCGGCAGGCTGTTTTTACCGCGCAGCGCCACCAGCGCGCCGGTAGTGATGCCCTGGCGCTGGAAACCGGCGCAGAGCCGATCCAGCCGTTGCGTCAGCGCCCGCCAGCTTAGCTGCTCTTCACCCGCCCGCAGCGCAATTGCCGCAGGCGTGGTTTGCGCCCGCACGCGCCACGGGAAATCGCTTAATAAATGCGCGCCCACGCTTCCTGCTCCTGTAACGGCAGTTCACAGCCGGGCCAGCGTCGTACCAGCTGCTGACGCATCAGCGTTAAGGTATCCAGCCCCGGCAGCGACTGCGGTGTTAGCCAGTGCGCCAGCCGCGCCAGCTGCGTCAGGCCCAAACTGGACTCCAGCGCCGAGCTGATGACCAGCTGTAATCCCAGCCGCCGTGCCTCGTCGGTTAGCCGCTGGATTTGCGCAATGCTGCCGGTTAACGTTGGCTTAATGACCAGCGCAGCCAGCCCCGGCGCGGCCTGGAGCCGGAACCCCGGCTGGCGCAGGCTTTCATCCCAGGCAATCGCCATTCCCCATTCGGCGGCAAACTGCAGGCTTTCGGCAGGCGTGCGGCAGGGTTCTTCAATAAAGGCGATACGCGCGCGCTGCGGCGGCGTCAGACGACGGGCAAACTGCCGCGCTTTTTCCAGCGTCCAGCTGCGGTTGGCGTCCAGACGCAGCTGCAGCGCTGGCAGCGCCTCCAGCAGCAGACTGACCTGCAGGCCGTCGCGTACCGCTTCGTACAGGCCGACCTTCATCTTGACGCAGGGAACTTCCTGCGCCTGCAGCTGTAACAGCAGCGCATCGGGATCGCCGTGACACAGCTGCGCGCTTCGCCATGCCCCCGTTTGCGGCAGCTGGCCTGACAGTTCGGCGCAGGCGCAGCTCAGGCCAAAGGCCACCGAAGGCAGTAGACTTTCAGCGACCGGCTGCGCGGCAAGCCACTGCGTCAGCCAGCTCTCACAGGCCTGCTGCGCCTGCTCCAGCGTCTCGCCGCTAAACCCCGGCAGCGGCGCGATTTCGCCCCAGCCCTGCCGATCGTGCTGTTGCAGCATAACCAGCAGGCCTTCCCGCTGCGTCAGGCGACGATCGCGTAGCACCACGCCGCTCTCCATCGGTATGGCATAACGCCACAGCTTCGCCTTACGCATCAGGGATTACGCCTGAACTGACTAAAATCGGGCTGGCGCTTCTGGTTAAAGGCGTTGCGCCCTTCCTGGCCTTCCGCGGTCATATAAAACAGCATGGTGGCGTTGCCAGCCAGCTCCTGCAGCCCCGCCTGACCGTCGCAGTCGGCGTTCAGCGCCGCCTTCAGACAGCGCAACGCCATCGGGCTGTTATGCAACATCTCCCGACACCAGCGCACCGTTTCCGGCTCCAGCTGCGCCAGCGGCACCACGGTATTCACCAGCCCCATCGCCAGCGCCTGCTGCGCATCGTACATGCGGCACAGAAACCAGATTTCACGCGCCTTTTTCTGCCCAACAATGCGCGCCATATAGGAAGCGCCCCAGCCGCCGTCAAAGGAGCCGACCTTCGGCCCGGTTTGCCCGAAGCGGGCGTTATCCGCCGCGATGGTGAGATCGCACAGCATATGCAGCACCTGTCCGCCGCCGACCGCGTAGCCCGCCACCATAGCCACCAGCGGTTTCGGGCAGTTGCGGATCTGACGCTGAAAGTCGAGGACGTTAAGATGATGTACGCCGCCGTCATCCTGATAGCCGCCGTAATCGCCGCGCACTTTTTGGTCGCCGCCCGCGCAGAAAGCCTGTTCGCCCTCACCGGTAAGAATAATGACGCCAACGCCTTCGTCATAGCGCGCATCCTGTAGCGCCAGCATCATTTCCTGTACGGTCAGCGGCCGAAACGCATTGCGCACCTGTGGACGATTAATGGTGATTTTGGCAATACCTTCCGGCGATTTGTGATAGCGAATATCGCTAAAATCGCCGCTGCAGTCGTGCCATTCAACGGGCGCGGTAAGCTGTTGTTCATCGGGATAGCGCATAAAGTTCTCCAAAGTTCAGACGGGCTGCCGCAGCAGCTGCGTCAGGCGATCGCTAAAGGCGGCAGGACTGGCGCGATGGGCATTGTGTCCGGCAGCCGGAATGATATGCAGCGGCAGGCGGGCCTGCATGGCAAGCTGGATAAATTTGTTATCCCATTCGCCGCACAGATAGCTGAAAGGCACCGTCAGCCGCTGAAGTTCAGGCAGCAGGTTGGGCTGCCGGCTTAATGACGTGGCATGCAGCATGGCCGCCAGCGCGGGCCCCTCGCCAGCGCTACGGTGGTTAACCAGATCGTTGCGCTGTTGCCCGGTCAGCTCGTTAAACAGCGGCTGACGATACCAGGCCTGCAGCGCATCAGGCAGCGGCAGCTGGCGGAAACGGCGCATCCACAGGCTATCGTGCGCATAGCGCGCCTGACGCTGTTCGTCATTCGCCAGTCCCGGATGCCCCGCCTCGACCACCAGCCCGCACAGGCCCGGCAATGCCGCGCGACAGGCGTAATGCATCGCCACGCGTCCACCAAGGGAATAGCCAATGAGCCAGTAATGTTGGATCTGATAATGGCGCAGCGTGGTGCCGATCCGCTCACTGAGTTCGTCGAAGCCGCTGACGCGCTGGGCGCAAGAGCCGCCGTGGCCGGGCAGATCGAGGCTCAGCATCGGCCAGTCGATAAACGCCTGCTGTACCGGCTGCCAGTCGTGCATCGTTCCCAGGAAACCGTGGAGCCAGACCAGCGTCGGCTTGCTGCTGCGCCGGTGCCCCTGCCAGCGGGCGTGCAGGATCATAGCGCCGCTCCCATCGCCACCAGCCGGGCGAAAGTCTCCGCACCGCGATCCGGCGGTACGCTAAACTCCACCAGCGTGCCGCCCCGCTGCGTAAAGCCCTGCTGAACGGCGTGTTGCAGCGGCTCCCACGTCGCGACATTTTGATAATCAAGGCCAAACATCTGCGCCGCCGGGGCAAAACTGACCGACTGCGGCAGGGTAAAAAACCGCTCCCGCTCGCCGACAGGCGTCGGCAACAGGGAGAAAATGCGTCCGCCGTTGTTGTTAACCACCACCAGCACCAGCGGCGCGCTAAGCTGGCGCAGCAGCGCCAGGCTATTCAAATCGTACAGAGCGGAAATATCGCCCAGCAGCGCCAGCGTCGGACGGGGCTGGCCGCGCTGGATGCCGCTTAGCGTCGCAATCAGGCCATCAATACCGCTGGCGCCGCGATTGCAGTAAACCGGATAGCCCACGGGCAGCTGCGCCAGCGCGTCCACCAGCCGTACCAACAGGCTATTGCCGAGAAACAGCTGCCCGCCCGGCGGCAGTAGTTCTGCCAGCCGGTGCGCCAGCTGCGCCTCTGGCTCATTCACCACCGCCGCGCTGGCCTGGCGCTGCATGGTGGCGGCCAGCGTATGCAGCGTCGGAGCCCAGGGCGTACAGGCCGCTGCCGGATGCGCGTTAATCCAGCTGCCGACCTGGCTGACGATACGGCGTCCCGGCTGGCTGCTCGGATCGCGCCGCCCCGGCAGCGCATCGATAAGCCACCACTGCTGCGGACGCGCCTGCTGCTGCCACTGTAAGAGCCGTTTGCTAATCAGGTTCGCGCCAAACTGCACCACCAGCTCCGCCTGGTTCAGCTGCTGCTGCGCCTGCGGGCTGTTAAGCCACAAATCCGCACGGGGCAGCGGCTGTCCGGTTTGCGACTGAATATCCGCCAGCAGCGGCCAGCCGAGCGTTGCCGCCCACGGCGCCACCGCCGCGCCCTCTTCGGCGCGCATTTTACCGGCGATAACGACGCCGCGCTTTTGCCGCCAGCGTAGCCAGTCGCTTTGCTGCGCCTGTCCGCATGGCGCGCTGTGGGTCACCCACGGGATCGCCTGCTGCGGCCACGCATCCAACGGCGTCAGCCATTCGCGCCAGGCGTCATCTTCCGGGCCGTACAGCGGCTCGGCAAACGGGCAGTTAACGTGCAGCGCTCCCGCGTCGGCAGCGGCAATCGTCTCATCCAGCGTCGCCGCCAGCCAGCGGACGCCAATCTCAGGCGTTGGCCGCGGTAAATCGCAGCGGCGGGCAAAATGGGAAAATATGCCTGGTTGGGTAATTGCCTGGTTAGCGCCGCAGTTAATCAATTCCGGCGGTCGATCGGCGCTCAGCACGATCAGCCGCTCGCCGGTTAACTGCGCTTCAATAACGGCGGGCAGCAGATTCGCCACGGCGGTGCCGGAGGTGACAATCAGCGCCACGGGGGAACGGGAAGCTTTCGCCAGGCCAAGCGCTAAAAAGCCCAGCCCGCGTTCATCGAAATGGGTATGGCAGATTAATGCCGGTTCGGCGGCGGCCGCCAGCGTGAGCGGCGCAGAGCGCGAGCCGGGCGCGATACAGATATGGCGCACCTGATGATGCGTCAGCGCCGCGATAATCACCTGCGCCCAACGGCGGTTGAAGCTACTGACAGACATATTCTCCCCCGAAATTACCATGCCGTAGTCCGGCGAAATAAGCGGCCCGTCTCCTGCCATAACGACGGATTCAGGCGGGATGCGCCGTTACTGGCTTCCCGGCCAGGACAGGTTTCGCTGCCGAACCGGCAGGCAGCAACGCCGCCAGCGCGACCATCTTGTTTTCTGTCTCCTGCCATTCCTGCCGCGCATCGGAACCGGCTACGATCCCCGCGCCGCCATACAGCCGCACCCGTTCGCCCTGTAGCAGCGCACAGCGCAACGTGACGCAAAACTCGCTTTTTTGCCGGGAAATAAAACCGCTGGAACCGGCGTACCAGTCACGGTTCAGCCGTTCATGGCGCTGCAGAAAGGCGCGCGCCGCCGCGCGCGGCAGGCCAGCCACCGCAGCCGTGGGTTGCAGGCGCTGTAAAAGCAGCGCGTCGCTGTGGCTGCGTAGCTCTCCGTGGATGCGGCGACGCAAATGTTGAAGATTGCGCAGGCGCACAATCTCTGGCGGCATCACCTCCAGCCCGATGACCAATTCCTGGAGCCGCTGGCAGATGTCCTTCATTACCAGCCCGTTTTCGTGCCGGTTTTTTGCGTCCTGCAGCAGCCATTGCGCCTGCTGCCGGGCCAGCGTCGGATCGGCATCGCGTGCGACCGTGCCCGCCAGCGCTTCGGTCAGCAATTCATTTTGCTGCCGCAGCCAGAGTCGCTCCGGCGTGGCGCATACCAGCGCGCTCTCATCCTCAAAACGCAGCATCAACTGATAGCAGTGCGGATTGGCGCGACGGCTGGCCGCCAGCAACGCCTCCGGCGGCAGCGGACGATCCCACAGCAGGTCCACCGTGCGCGCCAGCACCACTTTTTCCAGCTCCCCGGCGGCGATCGCCGTTAGCGCCGCGTCCACCCGCTGGCGCCACTCCGCCTCTTCCGGCTGGCACTGGCGCTGTTGCAGCTGCCCGTCGATTAACGGCAGCGGCTGCGGTAAGCACAGCTCATGCAGGAAGCGGGTGGCGATCTGCGCATCCTCTCGCAGGTTGCGATCGCTTTGAATAAACAGCGTCAGCCGTTCACCGCGGCTATCCTGCTGCCACATCAGGCGCGGCAGAAAGAAGAAGCCGTTAGCCGCTTCAAAGCGATTGCTGCCCCAGATCCGCCAGTTCCCCGGTAAAGCGCGACACGCCTGTTCGGCCTGGTAGAGCGTGTGGTAGCAACGGATGGCCCCGCACAGCGCTACCTGTTCATGGCCGCTGCGATGCTGCCACCAGAGCTGGGGCCGGTGCGGCTGGGCACCAAGCCAGGCAAGGGAGTCCTCGCCGGATGCAAGGGGAACGGTAAATGCGCGACAGCCCGCCCCGACGCTATCGATTTTTGTTAGCTGGGCAAGCAACGCGGCATAAGCGGCAGGAAGCGAATACACGAACACCTCCGTAATCAGAAAGAGGTAGCTAGTGTAAAAGGGAGATCGGCACGGGATTTTGATGCAGAACAGTTCAGACAGCGTTTTGTTGCGGTTCAGGCTGGGGTTTTATACAGGATTAAGCGTCGGAGAGACGCGCAGCAGACCACCGGGAAAGCCAGCCCCTTCCCGGTTGGTCAGAGGCTGTTTACCACAGTGCGCTTAGCGACGCGCCAGCAGCAGGCCGAGAACCAGCCCGGCGGCAGCGCCGATGCCAATACCCTGCCAGGGTTTGTCATGTACGTAGTCATCGGCACGACAGGCCGCCTGCTTAGCGCGGTAGTAGTAAGAATCAGAAGCCGCGCTGACGCGAGTCTTCACATCATGCAATGCCTGCTCCGCCTTCTCTTTCAGCTCAATATATTTCTGATCGGCCGGATCGCCGGAGGATTTCAGTACCTCTTCCAGCGTTTCGGTAAGCAGGGTCAAATCATCATCCAGGCGCGTTTCCTGTGGTTCACCGGCTACCTGTGGCTCATCCGCTAATAGCGGATCGCGCTTTTCTTGCGGGTCAGTTGATACAGCCATTTTCTTCCTCCGTGTAAATCACATGCATGTCCACTAACTATAGACACTTTTTATGTCCCTGCCTGAAGGCGCGCCCAGGAATTACCTGATTACGGCTGACGGAATTTCGTTGGTTTATATGATTAATCTGATAAATTCCTGTGAATCGAATTTTTGCCGCCTGCGTCTGTCGTAGCTGACTGTACCCCAGGCCCAGCCTGGGAAAGCAAATGGGTGAAGAAGCTCGACCACTACAAACTCGTTCAGCATAAGGAAATCGTTTCTGGCATGAATCGAAGAATGTTTATGAAAACCTCAATGGCATTCGCTGCGGTTAGCGGTATGTCCGGCTTATCCACGTTATTTGCGCAGTCCGCCTGGGCAGAAGATGGCATCGCAGACGGTACCGCGACGCGCTTCGACTTTGAGGTGCTGAAGAAAAAAGCCGCCGCGCTGGCGCAGCAGCCCTGGAGCGGCGCGCCTGGCCCGTTGCCGGATACGCTGGCAACCATGACGCCGCAGGCCTATAACGCCATTCAGTATGATGCTAACCATTCGCTCTGGAACGACATCGATAACCGGCAGCTGGACGTGCAGTTTTTTCACGTCGGTATGGGATTTAAGCGCCGTATCCGCATGTTTTCCGTTGATAAAAGCAGCCGCGAAGCGCGTGAGATCCACTTCCGCCCTGAGCTGTTTAACTATCAGAACACCAGCGTCGATACCAAACAGCTGGAAGGTAAAACCGATCTCGGCTTTGCCGGTTTTCGCGCGTTTAAAAAGCCGGAGCTGGCGCGGCGCGATATTGTCTCTTTCCTGGGCGCAAGCTATTTTCGCGCCGTGGATGAAACCTATCAGTACGGCCTGTCGGCGCGCGGCGTCGCGGTAAATACCTTTAGCAACGGTCAGGAAGAGTTTCCCGATTTCGTCGCCTTCTGGTTTGAGACGCCAAAAGCGGATGAGACCACTTTTACCGTTTATGCCCTGCTCGACGGCGCCAGCCTGACCGGCGCCTATAAGTTTGTTATCCACTGTGAGCCGAAGCGCGTGGTGATGGAGGTGGATAACCACCTGTACGCCCGTAAAGATATTCGCCAGCTGGGCATCGCGCCGATGACCAGCATGTTCAGCTGCGGCAACAGCGAACGCCGTATGTGCAACACCTATCATCCGCAAATTCATGACTCCGATCGCCTGGCGATGTGGAGCGGTAAAGGGGAATGGATTGCCCGTCCGCTGAATAATCCGCGTAAGCTGCAGTTTAACGCCTACGAGGATGAGAACCCGCGCGGCTTTGGCCTGCTGCAGCTGAATCATAATTTTGACGATTATCAGGATGTGATTGGCTGGTACGACAAACGGCCCAGCCTGTGGGTGGAGCCGCTCGGTAAATGGGGTAAAGGCGCCATCAATCTGATGGAGATCCCGACCACCGGTGAAACGCTGGATAACGTGGTCTGTTTCTGGCAGCCGGAGCAGCCGGTTAAAGCCGGTAGCGAACTCGCTTTCCAGTACAAGCTTTACTGGAGTGGCCTGCCGCCGGTGCGCAGCGAACTGGCGCGCGTTGAGGCAACCCGCTCCGGTATTGGCGGCTTCCCGGAAGGCTGGGCGCCGGGCGAGCATTTCCCGGATGTCTGGTGCCGTCGTTTTGCCGTTGATTTTGTCGATGGTGATCTGAAGAATGCCGCGCCGAAAGGCATTGAGCCGGTGATTACCGTATCAGCCGGCACCATTAAGCAGGTGGAGATCCTCTACGTAGAGCCGCTAAACGGCTATCGCATCCTGTTTGACTGGTATCCCACCAGCGATGCTACCGATCCGGTCGATATGCGCCTGTTCCTGCGCACCAAAGATGAAACGCTGAGTGAAACCTGGCTTTATCAATATTTCCCGCCGCCGCCGGACCAGCGGAAATATATTGATGACCGCCAGATGACGGTTAGCTAACCTGAGCGGCGAGGGAAACCTCGCCGTTTATCGTTAAACGTAAGTACTTTTTCCGCAGTTGTTCCTTTTAATATACTAAAGTAAAATAAGAAGATTAAATTTTAGCAAATGTATTAACAAGGAAAGTTATGGTTAATAAAATATATCCTCTTCCCTCTCTGCTGCAGAGAGCTGTCGGACGACCAGGGAAATCAAGCAATTTTCAGCTAGATGTCATGTGTGTACAGCATCTTTTTAATAAAATTCGTATGCCTGTGCAGTCTGCGTTTCCAGAGGATGGTAATTGCACCCAAACATTAATTAATAGTATCTGTCACTTTCAGTTAGTGCATTTAAGATTTAAGCATCCCGATGGAATCATTGAACCTTCTGGAAAAACTTTTTATGCTTTAGCGCAAAAAGCGCTTTCGGCACCTGCATACCAATCCCCTCCATTACCCTACCCTCAAAAGCTTCCTAAATTAACGCAGGCTCAGCTATTAGTAAATAATTATCTCAGGCGGTTTGGCTGTCTAATCAATAGTAGCGAATTAAGTAAATTATCATTAAAAGCATCAAGAATTAATGGCTCAGCTCTCTAACCGAAGACGACTATATTAATGCAGTAAGCTTATTAAATAATAAGGTCGAGAAAAACATTATCAAGGCTTTCGCCATCGTAGAATCTGGCGGACGATCCGGTTTTAACGAACAAAACTTACCAGTCATTGCTTTCGAAGGGCATGTTTTCAGAAAATATACCAACCGATTTTATGATTTTACACATCCGAATTTATCATATCCTTATAGTAAAAAGGCTGCTAAAAACTGGAGGCGCAATAATAAAAACCAAGCCTCCTCCTGGCAAACTTTGTCGGATGCATTTGATCTTAGCTCTGAAGCTGCATTAAAGTCCTGCTCATGGGGGATGTTCCAAATCATGGGATTCAACTATAAAAGTACCGGCTATGATGATATTTACAATTTTGTAAAGGCAATGAAAGAAAATGCCGGGAATCATTTACGATCTTTTTTAAATTTTTGCTCACAAAACCCTGCTCTTTTATCTGCTATGCAAAAAAAAGACTTTGTGAGTATGGCTGCAAATTATAATGGCATGGACTATGGTGATTATGATCAAAGAATTAAGCACGTATATGAAACTCTTTCAAAAAAATAACCTTCCCTTTCAGGCAATGGCTTTATTGTTATTGCCTTTAATTCCTCTTCAGAGCTGGGCTGCGGCTCAGTCAGGTATCTACGAAGCCTTAATGATTGCGGTGACACCTCAACATGAAGTGAAAGGTTTTTATCATCAACCGCCTGAAGATAATGCTAACCAACGTTGCGCATTCTGGTTTTATGGGAGGCTGGATACTAAAAATGCCGCACCGATTACTTCCTGGTCCATGCAAACTCTTACCGGCGATTTCCGGTTTCAGCATAAGCAAATCGAGCTGACATTGCCGCATGGTCAGCAGCATACAGGCTGTATGAACCATCTGCGTCCTGAAATTGAAACCGGTGAAAGCTGGTCCTTAACCCGGCAAACGAACTGGATTGACCTGGTTACGATACGTACGGATAAAGCGCATTTGTACAGGAAAAGTAATAGCCAGGCTCAGCATCGCGGCTATGTTATTAAAGGCGATACGCTCGGCTTAATTCAACGCGGCGCTGAGTGGTCGCAGGTTGAATATGTAAGCGATGCAGGTAATACGCTGTTAGCCTGGATTAAAAACAGCGATTACGTTTCTCTTCCTGCACAAGCTGCGGCATTACAATAAACAGCGGGTATCGGCTCATCTGAGCGCAACGGCGCAATGGCCCTTATACTGAATAGTTGGTATTCAACATGTTAAAAACAGTGAGGGAAAGATGAGCGATAAAAAACATTTTGTGACGCTGGTGGGCAGCCTGCGCAAAGGATCTTTTAACGCGGCGATAGCGCATACGCTGCCCGAACTGGCACCTGAAGGCGTGATCGTCAGCCATTTAGCATCGCCGGGCGATTTTCCTCTTTACAATGCCGATCTGCAGGAAGCAGGCTTTCCGGCGGCGGTATTAGCGATGGCCGAAGCGATTGCGCAAGCAGACGGCGTTATTATCGTGACGCCGGAATATAACTACTCGGTGCCGGGCGTGTTGAAAAATGCGCTCGACTGGCTGTCGCGTGTCTCACCAGCGCCTTTCGCCGGGAAGCCGGTGCTCATCCAGAGCGCTTCGCCAGGCACTATCGGCGGCGCGCGTGCGCAGTATCATCTGCGGCAGATTCTGGTGTTTTTTGATGCCCGCGTAATGAATAAACCGGAAGCGATGATTGGTCAGGTGACGGATAAGGTTAAAGACGGCGTGCTGACAGACGATGCGACCCGCATCTTCCTCAGCAGGCAGTTGCAGGCCTTTGCCGATTTTAGCCGCTAAATAACCGGCGGAGCATCGCGCTCCGTCTTTCCCGCGCTATTTCACCATATCGATATGCGGAATATTATCTTCCAGATAAATCTCGCCAACCGACTTAAAGCCCATCCGTGCGTAAAAACCCTGTAGATGCGCCTGCGCCGCAAGAGCCTGTTGACGGCCCGGCCAGTATTGCTCACAGCTCATCAGCACCTGTTCCATCAGGCGATAGCCAAGCTGCAATCCCCGCGCTTCACTGGTAACAATAACCCGCCCAATCTTTACCGGGCTGCCTGCATCCACCGGCGTTAAAAGGCGCGCGCAGGCCAGCATTCTTCCTTCCCCCAGGGCAAAAATATGACGGTTATCACGCACTAAATCCTGTCCGTCAATATCTTCATACGGGCACTGCTGCTCGACGATAAAGACGCGGCTACGCAGGGCCAGAATGTCATACAGCTGATGTTTATTCAGCTCGCTGTGATGCAAATCGTACCAGGTTAATTCCATCTTCCCGCCATCCCCCTTGGTTTTAGCCGGTTATCGCAGCCGGGCTGCTGTTTTTTGCGCCGGTAATGCGCATGTTGTTGACTTAATATAACCTCGCCACAGCGAGGAGCAAGACGGCGGCCTGCGTCATAAAAAATTACCGCCTAACCGCCGATTTTGATGCCATAAAAAAAGCCCTGTATCGCTACAGGGCTTTTTCATTATCGGCTGGCTTACATTAGCGGCTGCGCCAGCTGCACCAGGCTGATGAGCGGCTGCGGATAAACACCCAGCAGCAGCACCAGAATGGCCGAGATCAGCACCACGATGCCGCCCGCGGTAAACGCCCAGTTTGCTGGCGTATCACGGGTATGCAGCTCCGGCGGGCTCAGGTAAAGGCTGACGGTAACGCGCAGATAGTAGTAGAGGCCAATGGCGCTGCCGATTACCACCGCACCAGTCAGCCACCACAGCGAGGCGTTAACGCTCAGCGCGATCACGTAGAACTTACCAATAAAGCCCAGCGTCATCGGGATACCGGCCAGCGACAGCATCATCACCGTCATCACCGCCGACAGCACCGGACGATGCCAGAACAGGCCGCGATAGGAGTAAAGCGAGTCGGCGTCCGGGCCACGATACGGGCTGGACATCAGGCTCACGACGCCGAAGGCGCCGATGCTGCTGAACAGGTAACCGGCCAGGTAGACGCCAGCGGTTTCCAGCGACATTTGGTGTGACTGCACCGCAATCAGCGCAACCAGTAAATAACCCAGATGCGCGATAGAGGAGTAGCCCAGCAGACGCTTAATGTTGCTCTGGCCGATCGCCAGCAGGTTACCAAACAGGATGGAAACCACGGCGATAATCGCCAGCACATTGCGCATCGCTTCGCTGTCGGTCGCCGGCGCGTACATAAACAGACGCATCAGCGCGCCAAAAATGGCGATCTTGCTGGCGGTCGCCAGGAAAGTGGAAACCGGCGCAGGCGCGCCCTGATACACGTCCGGCGTCCAGAGATGGAACGGCACCAGCGACAGTTTAAAGCCCAGACCGATAATCATCATGCCGAGGCCCAACAGCATCAGCGGCTGATGCAGCATGCTGTCGCTCAGGTTTTTGCCCAGCTCGACAAAGCTCAGGCTGCCGGAATCGGCATACACCAGCGCCATACCAAACAGCAGGAAGGATGAGGCCGCCGCCGACAGAATGGTATATTTCAGCGCCGCCTCCAGCGAGCGTTTCTGACGGAAGGCGTAGCCGATCAAACCAAACAGCGGCAGCGACAGCAGTTCCACGCCGATAAACAGCGAGGCCATATGGTTGGCGCTCGCCAGTACCACGCCGCCCAGCGCGGCAATCAGCACCAGCAGGTAGAACTCGTCGCAGTTATCGCTGAAGCCCTGCAGCCACGGATAGGCAAAGGTGCAGGTCGCCAGGCTTGCCAGCATCACCAGCCCGGTATAGAACATCGAGAAACCATCAACGCGCAGCAGCGGCGTGACGTCCATCGGCCCTGCCTGGCCCACAAACCAGAGTGACAACAGCGCCAGGTTGAGGCCAATCACGGTCAGCGTTGCATTAGCAAAATGGTTGCGTCGCCACGCAATGGACAGCATCACAACCACCACCGTCAATCCGACGATCAACAGCGGCAGCAGTGCGATCAGTTGTTGAGGAGTTATTGTCATGGCGAATTACGGCCTTGTAGTTGAAATTGAAGCGGTAAACCACTGCTGAATGTTGCTCATGGCAGCGTGTGAGGTGTCCAGAATCGGCTGCGGATACACCCCAAGCAGCACCAGCAGAACCACCAGCACCATAATCATGATGAACTCACGCGCAGACATACCGCGCAGCGGTGTCTCTGACTTCGGCGCACCGTAATAGGCGCGCTGCATCATGATCAGCGAGTAAACGGAAGCAAACACCAGACCGAAGGTAGCGATAACGATAATCGTCGGCACCACCTGGAAGCTTCCGGTCAGAATCATAAATTCGCCAGCAAAGTTACCGGTGCCCGGCATCCCAAGGTTAGCCACCGCAAAGAACAGCGACAGCCCTGGGATCCATTTCAGTCGTGACCACAGACCGCCCATCTGACGCATATCACGCGTATGCAGGCGCTCATACAGCTGACCGCAGAGGATAAACAGCGCCGCCGCCGACAGGCCGTGCGCAATCATCTGCACCACCGCGCCCTGGAACGCCAGCTGGTTGCCGGTGTAAATGGCGATCAGCACGAAGCCCATATGGGAGACCGAGGTGTAGGCGATCAGGCGTTTAATATCGGTCTGTGAAAATGCCATCCACGCGCCGTAGAAAATACCGATAATCCCCAGCCACATGGCGATAGGTGCAAACTCCGCCGATGCGTTCGGGAACAGCGGCAGGCTGAAGCGCAGCAGACCGTAAGCGGCGGTTTTCAGCAGGATCCCGGCCAGATCCACGGAACCGGCGGTCGGTGCCTGACTGTGCGCATCCGGCAGCCAGCCGTGCAGCGGCACCACCGGCATTTTTACCGCGAAAGCGATAAAGAAGCCGAGCATCAGCAGATATTCAACTCCGTGCGACATCGGCGTGTGCAGCAGCACTTCATAGTTGAAGGTCCAGACGCCGGTTGCGCGGTAATGCACAAACACCAGGCCGAGAATGGCAATCAGCATCACCAGGCCGGATGACTGGGTATAAATAAAGAACTTGGTCGCGGCGGTAATTCGCGTTTTCCCGTCCGATGCCTTATGACCCCAGAGCGCGATGAGGAAGTACATCGGCACCAGCATCATTTCCCAGAAGAAGAAGAACAGGAACATGTCGATGGCAAGGAACACGCCGATAACGCCACCGAGGATCCACATCAGGTTGAGGTGGAAAAAGCCCTGATACTTTTCAATTTCATTCCAGGAGCAGAGCACCGCCATCAGGCCCAGCAGGCCGGTCAGCACCACCATCAGCAGCGACAGACCGTCCAGCGCCAGGTGGAACTCAATGCCGAAGCGCGGGATCCAGGGAACGGAGAAATCAGATTGCCACTGCGGAATGCCCGCCGCCTGGGTCAGTGAATAGCCTCCCTGCAACCAGAGCTGCAGTGAAAGCACCAGCGTCAAACCCATTGTAACCAGGGCGATCCAGCGTGGCGTCTTCGCGCCTAAGCGCTCAGCCAGCCAGCAGAGAAAGCCGCCGACAAATGGGATAACAATTAGCCAAGGTAATAACATGGCGGTTACGGTCCCTTTTCTAGTCCTGCATGAGCCGCCGGTAAATATGACCGGTCATGCCCAACCTCAGGTTTTTTCACAAGCTTATCGGTTGGGATGCGACGGCGCCGCATCCCGCTCACTAACCTTACATCACCAGCAGCAGCGCCAGCACCACAACGGCACCCACGCTCATGGAAGCCACATACCAGCGCAGATAGCCATTTTCGCTTACCGCCAGCCCTTTATTCGCCAGGCGTGAAACCAGAGCCGGCGTATTCAGCAGCGCATTCAGCGGATCGCGTGACAGCAGCCAGGCGATGCCCAAATAAGGCTTAACGAAAATTTTGTCATACAGCCAGTCGAAGCCCCAGGCGGCAAACCACCAGGTACCGAAGAAACGCCCCGGTGCGCTGCGCGCCACGCTGGTAACCAGCGAACGCTTGCCGAGCCAGAGCCAGGCGGCAATCAGGATGCCAACGATGGCAACCACGCCCGACGCAATTTCCAGCCCCATTTTGCCCGCTTCGCCATGTTCGCTTACCGGCAGTACGCCAGCCAGCGGCGGCGTGATCAGCGCGCCAATAAAGGTGGAAAGAACCAGCAGCACGATAAGCGGCAGATGATGCGTAATGCCTTTGCCCGCATGGGCATGAATTTTCTCTTCGCCGTGGAAGACGATAAAGATCATGCGGAAGGTATAAATCGAGGTCAGGAAAGCACCGACCAGCCCGGCAACCATTAGATTGACATGGCCGTTCGCCAGCGCGCCGAACAGGATTTCATCCTTACTGTAGAAGCCAGCGGTAACCAGCGGCAGCGCAGCCAGCGCCGCGCCGCCCACCAGGAAGCAGACATAAACCAGCGGGATGCTTTTACGCAGGCCGCCCATTTTGAAAATGTTCTGCTCGTGGTGGCAGGCCAGAATCACCGAACCTGAGGAAAGGAACAGCAGCGCTTTAAAGAAGGCGTGGGTCATCAGGTGGAAAATAGCGGCATCCCATGCCTGAACGCCCAGCGCCAGGAACATATAACCGATCTGACTCATGGTGGAATAGGCCAGCACGCGCTTAATATCGGTCTGCACCAGCGCCGCGAAGCCTGCCAGTACCAGCGTGACCGCGCCAATGATACCCACCAGATGCAGCACTTCCGGCGTCATCAGGAACAGGCCATGCGTACGGGCGATCAGATACACGCCAGCGGTCACCATAGTCGCCGCGTGGATCAGCGCCGAAACCGGCGTCGGACCCGCCATCGCGTCGGCAAGCCAGGTCTGCAGCGGCAGCTGCGCCGATTTACCGACCGCGCCGCCCAGCAGCATTAGCGTCGCCCACTGCAGCATATGGTTATCCGCAGCAAAGTGCGCCGGCGCCAGCTCGACCATTTCGCGGAAGTTCAGCGTGCCCAGCTCGTTGTAGAGAATGAACAGCGCAAACGCGAGGAACACATCACCCACGCGGGTAATGATAAAGGCCTTCATCGCCGCCTTGCCGTTATCCGGATTGGTGTAATAGAAACCAATCAGCAGATAAGAGCAGAGGCCCACGCCTTCCCAGCCGAGATACATCAACATCAGGTTATCGGCCAGCACCAGAACCACCATGCTGGCGATAAACAGGTTGGTATAGGCGAAGAAGCGCGAGTAGCCCTCTTCTCCGCGCATATACCAGGAGGCGAACATATGAATGAAGAAGCCGACCCCGGTCACCACCGACAGCATGGTGAAAGAGAGGCCGTCCAGCGTCAGGGTTACGCCAATATTAAAGTTACCGACCTGCATCCAGGTCCACAGCGCCTGGGTAAACGGCGCGCGGTCATGATTAAAAAAGTCGAGGCCGACCCAAATAGTGACCAGCGCCGCCAGGCCAATCGACCCGACGCCCACGGTAGCAGACAGATTTTCTGACCAGCGGCCGCGAGAAAACGCCAGCAGCAAAAAGCCGATCAGCGGAAGCAGTATGGTTAAGTAAAGAAGATTCATCCGCGCATCTCGCTCACTGTGTCAATGTTCAGGGTTTGACGACGGCGGTAGAGCTGCAGCAACAGCGCCAGGCCAATGCTGGCCTCCGCTGCGGCAAGGCTGATCGCCAGGATATACATCACCTGACCATCCGCCTGCCCCCAGTAGCTTCCCGCCACCACTAACGCCAGAGCCGAGGCGTTAATCATGATTTCCAGACCGATTAACATAAACAGCAGGTTACGACGCAGCACCAGCGACGTCAGTCCGAGGACAAACAGCACGGCTGCCAGAATCAGTCCATGTTGTAGAGGGATCATGCGCGCTCCTCCTTCGTTTTCGCAGCCGCCGCATCGCTGACGCGGTTGCTAAGCACTTCGCCATGACGATCTTCGCGCCCGATATGGAACGCGACCACCAGCCCCGCCAGCAGCAGCATTGATGCCAGTTCAACCGCCAGCACATAAGGGCCAAACAGGCTGATACCCACCGCTTTCGCATCGATAACCTTGCCGTCAATACCCTGGTCGTTAGCGGTCATAATGGCGTACACCATAACGATCAGCAGCAGCAGCGAAACCAGGCCCGGACCAATCCACAGCGAAGGCTGTAGCCACTGGCGCTCCTGATCTTCAACCGACTTGCCAAGGTTAAGCATCATCACCACGAAGACGAACAGCACCATGATGGCGCCGGCGTAAACGATAATCTCCAGCGCGCCGGCGAAGTAGGCGCCAAGCGAAAAGAAGACGCCGGCAATCGCCAGTAGCGAAACGATCAGGTACAGCAACGCATGTACCGGGTTGGTGTGGGTAATCACGCGTAGCGTGGTTAGCACCGCCACCAGACCACAAAGATAAAACGCAAATTCCATGCCTGGCTCCTTAAGGTAACAAGCCTTTGACGTCGATGGGTTTGGCTTCGTTTTCCGCTTCGCCCTTGTCTTTCCCTTCGATCGCCATGCCTGCCATACGGTAGAAGTTGTATTCCGGGTATTTGCCCGGCCCTGAAATCAGCAGGTCTTCTTTCTCGTACACCAGATCCTGACGTTTGAACTCGCCCAGCTCGAAATCCGGCGTTAGCTGGATTGCCGTAGTCGGGCAGGCCTCTTCACACATGCCGCAAAAAATGCAGCGTGAAAAGTTGATGCGGAAAAATTCCGGATACCAGCGGCCATCCACCGTTTCCGCCTTTTGCAGCGAAATACAGCTGACCGGACAGGCGACGGCGCACAGGTTGCACGCCACGCAGCGCTCTGCGCCATCCGGATCGCGCGTCAGTACAATACGTCCACGATAGCGGGGCGGCAGATAGACCGGCTCCTCCGGATACATCTGGGTTTCACGCTTCGCGAAGGCATGCAGGCTCATCATCCAGATACTGCGTACCTGGGTGCCGAAACCGACAATAATCTCTTTTAATGTCATGGTTACAACCCCTTTACTGCGCGTTGTACAGAATCACTGCGGCGGTAGCCAGCAGGTTCAACAGCGTCAACGGCAGACATACTTTCCAGCCGAAGGACATTACCTGGTCATAGCGCGGACGCGGCAGCGCAGCACGAATCAGAATAAACATCATCATGAAGAATGCCGTTTTAATGGCGAACCAGATAAAGGGCGGCAGCCACGGACCGTGCCAGCCGCCGAAAAACAGCGTAACAATCAGCGCGGAAACCGTGGTAATCGCCACATATTCACCCACGAAGAACAGGCCGAACTTCATGCCGGAATATTCGATGTGGTAACCATCCGCCAGCTCCTGCTCCGCTTCCGGCTGGTCAAACGGGTGACGGTGACACACCGCCACGCCCGCAATACAGAAGGTCACGAAGCCAAAGAACTGCGGGATAATGTTCCACAGGTGCGCCTGGTTGTTGACGATGTCATTCATGTTGAACGAGCCGGCCTGCGCCACTACGCCCATCAGCGACAGGCCGAGAAACACTTCGTAGCTCAGCGTCTGTGCAGAGGCACGCATCGCGCCCAGCAGGGAGTATTTGTTGTTACTCGCCCAGCCAGCGAACAGCACCGCGTACACCGCCAGCCCTGCCATCATCAGGAAGAACAGCAGCCCGATGTTGAGGTCGGTCACCATCCATGTCGGGCTGACCGGCACGATGGCGAACGCCAACAGCAGTGAAACGAAGGCGATGACCGGGGCCAGCGTAAAGATAAAGCGATCGGTGAACGGCGGAACCCAGTCCTCTTTAAAGAACATTTTGATCATGTCCGCCACCAGCTGCAGCGAGCCGCCCCAGCCGACACGGTTAGGCCCATATCGGTTCTGGAACAGACCGAGCAGACGGCGCTCGCCGAAGCTCATAAAGGCACCGCAGGAGACCACCACCAACAGAATGACGATCGCCTTAAGAATGCCCAGCAAAATATCGATAACGTCCGGTGTCAGCCAGCTCATTGTGCCGCCTCCCGCAGAGTGTCAATGTTGGCGCCCGACAGGAACGGCGGTACGCCCGGCATACCGAGCGGCAGCCCTACCTGCCCTGCCTGCAGCGCATCGGAGAAGCGAACAGGCAAACGCAGCGTTTCACCGCAGCAGCTGAACTCTACCGCCGCGCCGGCATTGACGCCGAGCGTGGCGGCATCGGCCGGGTTAATGACCAGGGCGGCCTGCGGCATACGCTGCTGGATAACCGGCGCGCGCTGTGTCATCTCTTCGCTGCCGAACAGATTGTAGTAAGGCGCAACGCGCCAGCCGCCGCGGCGGGCAAAGGCCGTTGGCACCTGGGTGAACCAGTCAAGCTGGCCCGCCGTCGCTTCGAACAACCGCACGCCCGGATCGCCGTTGCGCAGTTTGCCGCCCACCTCATCCTGGAACTTATTCCACGCCTGCGGCGAGTTCCAGCCTGGCGCCCAGGCGAAAGGGATCTCAGAGCGCGCCGCGCCGGGCTGGTTGTTCCCTTCCATTGAGAAGGTGAACATGGTGTCCATATCCTGCGGCTGACGCGGTTCATGCACACTGATATTGGCGCGCGCGGCGGTACGTCCGCTGGAACGATGCGGCGAACGCGACAGTTTCTGACCGCTAATGCGGAATGACGCGTCCGGCGCAGCATCTTTAATGCCTTTCAGCTGCGGCAGCGCGGCAACCACGGCGTCAATAACGTGATCCAGCTGCGTCCAGTCGACGTGACGGCTTTCCAGCGCGCTGTGCAGCGAATGTAGCCAGCGCCAGCTTTCCAGCATCACGATCGTTGAGTCGTAATAAGCGGGATCGTAAACCTGGAAGAAGCGCTGAGCGCGGCCCTCCTGGTTTATCAGCGTGCCGTCGCTCTCAGCAAAGCTGGCGCCTGACAGAATCAGACCCGCTTTTTCCATGGTTGCCGTACGCTGATGATCGACCACGATAATGTTGTCGGCGTTGCGCAGCGCGGCGTCCACCTTCGCTTTCGGCGCGTGACGATAGAGATCGTTTTCCAGAATCACCACTGCGTCGGCGCCGCCGTTTTCCAGCTGTTCCAGCGCATCGTCCAGCGTATTGCCGCCGATCATGCCAAGGCCAACGCTATTGGCCGCGGAGGCCAGCAGCGTAATGCCGACGTCGGCGCCGCGTCCTTTCAGCGCTTTGGCTACGTTAGCCGCCGCTTCGATCATCGCCTCGCTACCGGAATGCGTGCCGGAAATAATCAGCGGCTTCTTCGCACCGGCCAGCGCCTGGACAATAACGTCAAGTTTGCCGTTCAGGCTGCTGTCAAAATCGCTGACCGTCGGCGCGCCAGCGTCCAGCGCATGGGCGATAGCGAAGCCGAGACGCGCCTGATCTTCTACCGGCGCGCGATAGCTCCAGGCAGCAATATCATCAAGACGGGTTTCATCCACGTTGGTAACAAACAGCGGATGCTTCGCGTGCTGACCAATGTTCATGATCGCCGCGATTTGCCAGTCGGCCACTTTCTGTGCCGCCGCCATTTCACGCGCTTTGCCTTTTACCGCCTGACGCACGGAGAGCGCCACGCGCGCGCCGGTTTGGGTCAGATCTTCGCCCAGCACCAGCACCGCATCGTAGCTTTCAATTTCACGCAGCGCCGGCGTATGGATGCCGCCTTCGCGCAGCACTTTCAGCATTAGCTCCAGACGCGCCTGTTCGCCAGCCGGCATGCCGGTCGAGAAGTTAGCCGCGCCCACCAGTTCACGCAGCGCAAAGTTGCTTTCTACGCTGGCGCGCGGTGAGCCGATACCGATCACTTTTTTCGCCTGGCGCAGAATATCCGCCGCGCCCTGCATCGCCTGCTCGGCGTTTAACGCCACCCAATTATCGCCGCGACGCTGCATCGGCTGACGCGGACGATCTTTGCGGTTAACGTAGCCATAGCCAAAGCGGCCGCGGTCGCAGAGGAAATAGTGGTTAACGCTGCCGTTATAGCGGTTTTCGATACGGCGCAGTTCGCCATAGCGTTCGCCTGGGCTGGTGTTACAGCCGACGCTGCACTGCTGGCAGATGCTGGGCGCAAACTGCATATCCCATTTACGGTTATAGCGTTCGGAGTGGGTTTTATCGGTGAAAACGCCGGTCGGGCAGATTTCTACCAGGTTACCGGAGAACTCGCTTTCCAGCGTGCCATCTTCCGGGCGACCAAAATAGACGTTGTCATGCGCGCCATATACGCCCAGATCTTTGCCGTCCGCATAATCTTTGTAGTAACGCACGCAGCGGTAGCAGGCGATACAGCGGTTCATCTCATGGGAGATAAACGGCCCAAGATCCTGATTGCGGTGGGTACGCTTGGTGAAGCGATAGCGACGGAAGCTGTGGCCGGTCATCACCGTCATATCCTGCAGGTGACAGTTGCCGCCCTCTTCACATACCGGACAATCGTGCGGGTGGTTGGTCATCAGCCACTCGACCACGCTTTCACGGAACTCTTTCGCTTCGCCATCGTCGATAGAAATAAAGGTGCCGTCGGCAGCAGGCGTCATGCAGGACATGACGAGGCGACCGCGGGTATCCTCAGCGTTTTGGTATTGCTTTACCGCGCACTGGCGGCAGGCTCCCACGCTTCCCAGCGCCGGATGCCAGCAAAAATAAGGAATATCCAGGCCGAGGGAGAGACACGCCTGTAGCAGGTTGTCCGCCCCATCTACCTCATATTCTTTACCGTCTACATGAATTGTAGCCATAGTGAACATGCTTCCGTAAGGCTCGGATGTCCGAGCGTTAAACACAATTCTTTTTTACCCTTCGCCTTTCAGGCCGCAGCGGTGTTGGCTGCCTTCACTCACCGCGCTCACTTACCGATGTAAGCTCGCGGGATTCATTCAGTTGCCGCCTTGCTGCAACCTGAAATGCTTTGGGTAAACGCCCCTTCGCCCTCAGGCCGCAGCGGTGTTGGCTGCCTTCACTCACCGCGCTCACTTACCGATGTAAGCTCGCGGGATTCATTTTTTACCGCGCTTCTTTAAACAGAAGCGCTCCGCTGCGCCAGGCGCCAGGGTAAAGCAGCGCTAACCGTTTTCCGTTGCTGCTCTGTTTTACCAGCGCGCTTTCAGCAGGTTCGGCTGAATGCCGTTAATGGCACGCGTGTTACCAAACACCTGCGGCGCAATACCGGCTTCAAACTCTTCACGGAAATATTTGATCGCGCTTTGTAATGGCTCGACGGCACCTGGCGCATGGGCGCAAAAGGTTTTACCGGGGCCAAGCTGACGACAAAGCTGCTGCAGCGTTTCGATGTCTCCCGGCTGCCCTTTGCCCTGCTCCAGGGCGCGCAGGATTTTTACGCTCCACGGCAGGCCGTCGCGACATGGCGTACACCAACCGCAGGATTCACGGGCAAAAAACTCTTCCAGGTTGCGCACCAGCGAAACCATATTGATTTCGTGATCCACGGCCATCGCCAACGCGGTGCCCAGACGGCTGCCCGCTTTACCGATGCTGGCAAATTCCATCGGCAGATCAAGATGCTGCTCGGTCAGGAAATCGGTTCCTGCGCCGCCCGGCTGCCAGGCTTTAAACTTCAGCCCGTCGCGCATGCCGCCCGCATAATCTTCCAGAATTTCACGGGCCGTAATGCCGAACGGCAGCTCCCAGACGCCCGGGTTTTTTACCCGGCCGGAGAAGCCCATCATCTTGGTGCCGGCATCGTCGCTTTTCGACAGCCCCTTGTACCATTCCACGCCGTTAGCCAGGATAGCTGGCACGTTAGATAACGTTTCTACGTTATTAACGCAGGTCGGCTTGCCCCAGGCGCCGGCAGAGGCCGGGAATGGCGGCTTGGAACGCGGGTTCGCGCGGCGTCCTTCCAGCGAGTTAATCAGCGCCGTCTCTTCGCCGCAGATATAGCGGCCCGCGCCGGTATGCACGATCAGTTCGAAATCAAAGCCGGTGCCGAGAATATTTTTACCGAGGAAGCCCGCTTCGGTGGCCTCGGCGATAGCGCGACGCAAATGCACCGCCGCCTCAATATATTCGCCGCGCAGGAAGATATAGCCACGGTAGGCCTTCAGCGCAAAGGCGCTGATCAGCATCCCTTCCACCAGCTGGTGCGGCATCTGCTCCATTAGCAGGCGGTCTTTATAGGTGCCCGGCTCCATCTCATCGGCGTTACACAGCAGGTAACGGATGTTCATCGACTCGTCTTTCGGCATCAGGCTCCACTTCAGACCGGTGGAGAAGCCTGCGCCGCCGCGCCCTTTCAGGCCGGAATCTTTCACCAGCGCGACGATTTCGTCAGGCGCCAGGCCGGACAGCGCTTTTTCCGCGCCGGCATAGCCGTTTTTGCTGCGGTATTCGTCAAACCACACCGGCTGCTTGTCGTCACGCATACGCCAGGTCAGCGGATGCGTTTCCGCAGTACGAATGATCTCTTTCATTGTCATTGATACTGCTCCAGTAACGATGAAATACTTTCCGGCGTCAGGTGAACGTGCGTATCTTCATCCACCATCATCGTCGGGCCTTTATCACAGTTACCGAGACAGCAGGTCGGCAGCAGCGTGAAGCGGCCATCCGTCGTGGTCTGGCCAGGTTTGATATTCAGCGACTGCTCCAGCGCAGCCTGAATGCCCTGATAACCGGTGATGTGGCAAACCACGCTGTCGCAATAGCGGATCACGTGGCGGCCAACCGGCTGACGGAAAATTTGGCTGTAAAAGGTAGCCACCCCTTCAACATCGCTGGCAGGAATGCCTAACACCTCGGCAATGGCATTAATGGCACCATCCGGCACCCAGCCGCGCTGTTTCTGCACGATTTTCAGCGCTTCGATAGAGGCTGCGCGTGCATCTTCATAATGGTGTTTTTCATGCTCAATCGCGTCGCGTTCTGCCGCACTCAGCTCAAAGACCTCGGTCGGGTCGATCGTTTCGATGGCAATTTTTTGATCGTGCATAATTAGCGGTCCACGTCTGACATAACAAAATCGATACTACCCAGGTAAACGATCAGGTCGGATACCAGGCTGCCGCGGATCACCGATGGGATCTGCTGCAGGTGCGGGAAGCTTGGCGTACGAATACGCGTGCGATAGCTTACGGTGCTGCCGTCGCTGGTCAGGTAGTAGCTGTTGATCCCCTTGGTCGCTTCGATCATCTGGAAAGATTCGTTAGCGGGCATCACCGGTCCCCAGGAAACCTGCAGGAAGTGGGTGATCAGGGTTTCAATATGCTGCAGCGTGCGCTCTTTCGGCGGCGGCGTGGTCAGCGGATGATCGGCTTTAAACGGCCCGGCCGGCATGTTGTTCAGGCACTGCTCCAGAATGCGCAGGCTCTGACGCATCTCTTCCATTTTTAGCATCACGCGGGAGTAAGCGTCGCTAACGCCGTCGCCCACCGGGATCTCAAAGTCGAAGTTTTCATAGCCGGAATAGGGACGCCATTTGCGCACGTCAAAGTCGATGCCGGTGGCACGCAGGCCAGCGCCGGTAGTGCCCCAGGCCAGCGCCTCATCTTTTCCGTAGCACGCAATGCCTTTAGCACGTCCTACCAGCACGCTGTTTTTCAGCGCCACGGTTTCATATTCCTTCAGGCGCTTCGGCATCCAGTCGAGGAATTCACGCAGCAGGCGTTCCCAGCCTTTCGGCAGATCGTGTGCGACGCCGCCGATACGGAACCAGGCGGGATGCATACGGAAGCCGGTAATCGCTTCCACGACGTCATAAATTTTCTGACGGTCGGTGAAAGCAAAGAACACCGGCGACATGGCGCCAACGTCCTGAATAAAGGTGGAGATATAAAGCAGATGGCTGTTAATGCGGAACAGCTCGGAGAGCATCACGCGAATAACGTTAACGCGATCCGGCACTACGATGCCCGCCAGCTTTTCAACCGCCAGCACGTAAGGCATTTCATTAACGCAGCCGCCCAGATATTCCACGCGGTCGGTGTAAGGAATGTAGCTGTGCCAGGACTGGCGCTCGCCCATTTTTTCCGCACCGCGGTGGTGATAGCCAATATCAGGCACGCAGTCGACGATTTCTTCACCGTCCAGCTGCAAAATAATACGGAATGCCCCGTGCGCCGACGGGTGGTTTGGACCGAGGTTGAGGAACATAAAGTCCTCGTTTTCGGTGCCGCGCTTCATTCCCCACTCTTCCGGTTTGAAACGCAGCGCTTCCATCTCCAAATCCTCTTTCTGCCGGGTCAGCTCGTAAGGATTGAATTCAGTGGCGCGCGCCGGATAGTCTTTGCGCAGCGGATGGCCTTCCCAGGTGAGCGGCATCATGATGCGCGTCAGGTGCGGATGCCCATCAAAGGTGACGCCAAACATTTCCCAGGTTTCACGCTCATACCAGTTGGCATTCGGGAAAATTTTGGTCAGGGTCGGCAGATGCATGTCGTTTTCAGACAAAGCCACCTTGAGCATAATGTCGCGATTGCGCTCAATAGAAAGCAGATGGTAGAAAACGGAAAAATCCGCAGCGGGCAGCCCGTTACGGTGGGTACGCAGGCGTTCATCCGTGCCGTGCAGGTCATACAGCATCACATAAGGTTTTGGCAGCTTGCGCAGGAACTCCGCGATCTCCAGCAGCTGTTCACGCTTAACCCAAACGACCGGGATGCCGGTACGCGTCGGCTGGACGGTAAAGGCATCCGGTCCAAAACGGTTACGCAACTCGCCGATCACCGGATCGTCCAGGTGATCCTGGGTTTGCCATGCAGGCTGAGCGAGATCTTGCGTGGTCAAATCTGTCATACGTTACTCACCATTGGCCTGAAAACAGGCACGAAGTCGTTGGTGTCAGGATGAGGTGCGCGCGTTGGTTGGTCGTATTATTGCGCTGCGTATCAGGCCCCATCCATAAACTGTTGATTTAAATTTCGTCCGGGGTACGCAGGTTGGTTACCGCAATGCGATCGCCGCGCTTCCTTTCGCGCTCGGACTGCATATTGGCGCGATAAACGCCCTGATCGCCAACGACCCAGGAGAGCGGACGACGTTCTTTACCAATGGATTCCTGCAACAGTAACAGCGCCTGCATGTAGGCTTCCGGGCGCGGCGGGCAGCCAGGAATATACACATCCACCGGCAGGAATTTATCAACGCCCTGCACTACTGAGTAGATGTCATACATACCGCCTGAGTTGGCACAGGCGCCCATTGAGATCACCCATTTAGGCTCCAGCATCTGATCATACAAACGCTGAATAACCGGGGCCATTTTGGTGAATGGCGTACCGGCAACCACCATAAAGTCAGCCTGACGCGGCGAAGCACGAATAACTTCCGAACCAAAGCGGGCTACGTCATGCACCGAGGTAAAAGAGGTAGTCATTTCGACATAGCAACAGGAAAGGCCAAAGTTAAACGGCCACAGAGAGTTCTTACGCCCCCAGTTCACCATGTCATGCAGTGCGTTCTCCAGCTTGCCCATGTAAACGCTGCGGTGGACATGCTGCTCCAGTGGGTCGGAAACGATCTCCTGTTTCTGCAGGGGATAACGGTCATTCTCACCGTTGGGGTCTATGCGGGTGAGCGTATAGTCCATCTTAATGCCTCGCTGTTACTGCTTTTGAGGGTTGGTGTTAGTGACTTTACTGGTATCAACGTCTACGCGACGACGCGCAGGCGCCCAATCCAGCGCACCAATACGCACCAGATAAACCAGACCAGCCAACAGCACCAAAATGAAAATTGTGGCTTCCACAAAGCCGACCCAACCGCTTTCACGAATGGAAGTCGACCATGCATATAAAAAGAGGGCTTCTACGTCGAAGATAACGAAGAACATAGCCACCAGGTAGAACTTGGCAGAAAGGCGCAGATGCGTACTGCCAACCGGAGCGATCCCTGATTCAAACGGGGTGTTTTTATGACGGGCGCGGGCGCGACCGCCTAACAGCCAGCCGCCGGCCAGCATAAAGACGCATAGCCCAAAAGCGACAACGATAAAAACAGCGAATGCCCAGTGATGAGCGATAACTTCTGTGGTTGTTGACATACTCTCTGCTTACTCATCAAAAGTGGCGTTTAGCGTCCTGCGATGCCGATAGCGAAGAACACGCCACATTAATTCAAGGGAAGGATGAAAAACCTTATAAATTATGCTGTCATTAGGCTATAAGCAGCAATTTAATGGGGTTTTTTACCCCTTTCTATAACCTTTTGTCAACTTTGACAAAAGTATCCACACGTTAATTTACACTTGCATCATTTTATTAACATATGATGCGCAGTAATTAAGCTAAATCGAGTCAGTTAAAGAATGTAAATTAAGTGTAGTGGGTATTTGCACAGTTGGATCGCGCGTTTAACAAACATATTTTGACAGGAAAATGGCAGATTTCCTGCCCCTTAACAGGGTTATTTTTTTGATCCAGGACACACTTTTGCCCTTTTTGATAAAATAACAGACGATTCGGGTGCGCAATTTTTAGACAAGTGCGCAACGGCGGGCAGGCAAGGCGAAAGGGGCTCGCGCTCAAAAAGGCATTTCATTTTCACTGAGCGAGTTACGCCAAACCTGGCTAAAAAGGGGAAAAATGCGCAAGAAAAGATTAATAAAAAGGCCTCTTAACCCCAGAACGGGCTAAGAAGCCTTTTTTTAGCGTTTTTAAATAACAGCTATCATTCTAAATGAGAAAATATCTCATTTTTCCGTTATTCTTCTTCATCCAGTAACATCGCATCGCCCTGACCCGCTAAAGGCAGGTTGTACGGATCGTTACTGGATTCCATAGCGTTGAAAATAGCCAGCGCCAGTTCATTCTCGCTGTCCGGGTTGCGGCACAGCAGATATTGCGTATCCGGCAGCACCGGCAGGCCTTCAGCCGCGCCCATTACGCGCAGTTCCGGGCTCATCATTTCTACCGGACGTGCGGTAACGCCCAGGCCCGCCTTCACGGCAGCGCGAACCGCAGCCAGCGTGGAGGCAACATAAGAGATACGCCACGGAATACCGGCTTCATTCAGATGATCGATAGCCATATCGCGGTACGGGCTTGGCTCATCCAACAGCACCAGTGG
Source organism: Mixta theicola (assembly GCF_002895925.1). GTDB lineage: Bacteria > Pseudomonadota > Gammaproteobacteria > Enterobacterales > Enterobacteriaceae > Mixta > Mixta theicola. Next base: position 245,691 of record NZ_NWUO01000005.1, read on the forward strand.
AATTGCTTCGCCGCGCTGGAAAATATAATCCGCGGCGCAGTACCACAGCGTCGGTGAAGTACGCAGCACCTGATGAGTAAAGGAACCAGGGCTTGAAGTAGTCACCACCAGGTCAACTTCGCCCTGGTTCAGCATTTCCATCATAAACGGATTGCGCTTCACGCGTACGTCAATCGCCAGTTTCGGATAGACAGAAGTCACGCGGTTCAGCAGGAACGGCAGAATGGTATCTGACGTATCGTCGGACGCGCCGATAGTCAGAACGCCCTGCACGTTGCTGTACATCAGCGAAGTACAGGCCTCATCGTTAAAGCGCAAAATTTTGCGGGCATAACCGAGCAGCTGAATTCCGTGTTCGGTTAGCAGCTTGTTACGGCCATGACGGGCGAACAGTTCTTTGCCTACCAGCTGCTCCAGACGCTGCATCTGCTGGCTGACGGCCGACTGCGTTCGGCATACGGCGGCGGCGGCGGCGGCAAAGGTGTTGAGATCTGCTACTGCAACAAACGTTCTCAGCAGATCGAGATCGAGATTAAGTATCGGACGATTTGCATTAGTCATATTTTTCTTCACTTATAAGTTTTTAAGAACAACTACCCTGGTGTTACTTCCGCCGATCAAATGTCAGACGGAGATTAAGATGGCAATAATGACGTTTCCGAAAAGCCGGAAGCGACAGCTCAACATTGCATAAAGAAAAGCTGCTTTTCATAATACCGCTGGAGGAATGCATGCAAACCAGCCAGTGCCGCCGGTATTTAACGACTAAAACGTTCAGTGCCTGGGCGCTGCTACAGTGAACGCAAAAATGCGCCCTGCTTATTGATGGAAACCGCGCCAACTTCAGGCAAGTTAACTACGGGGCCGCTGGTTCATAACTTCGACATACTGCGTTTGCAAAATTGCACAGCGCAAAAAAACTAAAAATTCATCGGACTTAACCTTTACTGCCGCCGTTTTTACCGTTACTGCAGTCAGGCATGTTTGTTTTATCACAAAGTCCGTTGATGCGTATCCTGCCACAACGACGCCTAATTTTTAAGCCCCAATCGCATTTTTCTTATCAATAAAGCACCCTTTTAGCATTATTGTGCCTTTTTTTAACGATTGCTTTTAACGGCTCGCTGGCTGAAAAGCAACCTGAAGCACAATGGGATAGTTGATGCCAAAATGGCAGTAAAGAATCCGGCATGTTTCAACATTCTGCCCCCTTCTTGTTATCGGCATTTTAAGTAAAAAAATTTAACTGTTTCGCTCAGTATCAATCTACTTTTTTTATCTTAATTTGTTTCTTTTTCTGATCCAGCTCGCATGCCGTGAAGAGATTTTTACAGCCAGAGCACGCGATTAGTGATTTATGCTAATTTTTTCTGCCGATGTGGTTTTTTAATCCAGATAATTCAGTTTGGCTGACGTTGCATACCAGCCAGCTCGTCATTGATTGCCGGTTGCGCCAAAAGCCGGCCTTACCCTTCAAATGTCAGGAACAGAAGAGTAAATTGAGCGGGTTTATTTCCACGGCAGGAACGCAGTTCTGTCAGTTAAGGCACATGCAATGAATACAATTATCGAAAAATCGTCAAAGCTGGATAATGTTTGTTATGACATCCGCGGTCCGGTGTTAAAAGAGGCCAAACGTCTTGAAGAAGAAGGCAATAAGGTCCTGAAGTTAAATATTGGCAATCCCGCGCCGTTTGGCTTTGAAGCCCCGGATGAGATTCTGGTCGATGTTATTCGCAACCTGCCTGGCGCTCAGGGATACTGTGATTCAAAAGGGCTCTATTCCGCGCGCAAAGCCATTATGCAGCATTACCAGGCGCGCGATATGCGTGACGTTACCGTAGAAGATATTTATATCGGTAACGGCGTATCCGAGCTGATTGTTCAGTCAATGCAGGCGTTGCTGAACAGCGGCGATGAGATGCTGGTGCCGGCGCCGGACTATCCGCTGTGGACCGCCGCGGTTTCCCTCTCCAGCGGTAAAGCGGTGCATTATCTGTGCGATGAGTCCGCAGGCTGGTTCCCGGACCTGGACGATATTCGCAGCAAGATCACTCCGCGCACCCGCGGTATTGTCATCATCAACCCGAATAACCCTACCGGCGCCGTCTACAGCAAAGCACTGCTGATGGAGATCGTTGAGATTGCACGCGAACATAATCTGATCATTTTTGCCGATGAGATTTACGACAAAATCCTGTATGACGCCGCGCAGCATCACTCTATCGCCGCGCTGGCTCCCGATTTGCTTACCGTGACGTTTAACGGCCTGTCAAAAACCTATCGCGTAGCGGGATTCCGCCAGGGTTGGATGGTGCTTAACGGCCCGAAAAAACATGCTAAAGGCTATATTGAGGGGCTGGAAATGCTGGCCTCTATGCGTCTGTGCGCCAACGTTCCGGCTCAGCACGCCATTCAGACTGCGCTTGGCGGTTACCAGAGCATCAGCGAATTTATCATGCCTGGCGGACGTCTGTATGAGCAGCGCCAGCGCGCCTGGGAACTGATTAATGATATTCCCGGCGTAAGCTGCGTGAAGCCGCAGGGCGCGCTCTATATGTTTCCGCGTATCGATGCGAAAAAATTCAACCTGCACGACGATCAAAAGATGGTGCTGGATTTTCTGCTACAGGAAAAAGTGCTGCTGGTACAGGGATCGGCCTTTAACTGGCCGTGGCCGGATCATGTGCGTATCGTGACGCTTCCGCGCGTTGACGATCTGGAAATGGCCATCGGCAAATTTGGGCGTTTCCTTGAGGGTTATCGCCAGTAAGCTACGCGCTTCGTCCACGCTGTAGCACAGAGGATGAAAAGGCGATACTGTTGCTGCGGAGACCGGAGTGGTCGGTTTCCGCAGTTTGTGTACAGGAGAAACCTTTTCAATGAAGCAGAGCCATTTTTTTGCCCATCTTTCCCGCCTTAAACTGATCAATCGCTGGCCGCTAATGCGCAACGTGCGTACGGAAAATGTCTCTGAGCACAGCCTGCAGGTAGCGATGGTTGCTCATGCGTTAGCGCTGATAAAAAATCAGATGTTTAACGGGAGTCTGAATGCGGAACGCATCGCGCTGATCGCGCTCTATCATGATGCCAGCGAAGTGCTGACCGGCGATTTGCCTACCCCGGTTAAGTATTACAACGCGCAGATCGCACACGAATATAAAAAAATCGAAGAAATTGCCCGCCATAAGCTGATTGAGATGTTGCCTACCGAGCTGCAGGATGCATGGCGGCCGCTGCTGGACGAACAGCAGCAAAGCGAGGCGGAAACCGCTATTCTCAAGCAGGCCGACGCGCTATGCGCCTATCTGAAGTGCCTTGAAGAGCTTTCAGCCGGCAATAATGAGTTCCGGCGGGCGCTGGCGCGCCTGGAGGAAACGCTGGAGCGGCGACGCAGCGAGGAGATGGACTACTTTATCACCGTCTTTGTGCCCAGCTTTACGCTGTCGCTGGATGAAATATCGCAGGATACGCCGCTGTAAATCAGAACGGAAACAGCTGCGGAACCAGCAGGACGCTAACCACCATCACCACCAGCGTAAAAGGGACGCCGATTTTAATGAAGTCACCAAAGCGATAGCCGCCCGGCCCCAGCACCAGCGTATTAACCGGGGAAGAGACCGGCGTCATAAATGCGGCGGAGGCGGCGATAGCGATAATCATCGTGAAGGGATAAGGCGATACGCCCATCTGCGCCGCCGCCGCCACGCCAATCGGCGCCATCAGCACGGCGGTCGCCGTATTGGAGATAAACAGCCCAATGCCGGCGCATAGCACAAACAGGCAGAGCAGCATAATATGCGGGCCTCTGCCGCCGGCAATATCCATCAATCCCTGCACAATCAGCGCCACGCCGCCGGTTTTTTGCAGCGCCAGCGCAAACGGCATCATTCCGGCAATCAGAATTAGCCCCGGCCAGTGAATGGCTTTATAGGCGCTCTCCATATCGATACAGCGAAATTTACCCATCAGTAAACAGGCGATAATCGCCGCAATCGGGCCGGGAATCACATCGGTAATCATCAGCGCCACCATCAGCGCCAGACAGAATAAGGCATGTGGAGCCTGGCTGTGGGCCGGCACCGCCTCATCGATTTCAGCGGGCAGCGCCAGCAGCAGCAGATCGCGTTTCTGCTGCTGTAGCTGCTGGATACGCCGCCAGTCGCCAATGACCAGCAGAATATCGCCCACCTCCAGCGCCTCATCCGCCAGCGCGCCTTCCAGCAGGCTGTTGCGCCGTCGAATACCGATAACGCTCAGCCCGTAGCGCTGACGAAAAGCCAGCTCGCGTACGCTTTTACCAGGCAGCTCTGAATCGGGGATCAGCGACACCTCCGCCATCCCCACGTCACGTGCGCGATCGGAAAAATAGTCGCCGCGCAAAATTAACGGCTCCAGCTGCTGTTCACTGCAAAACTGCCGCAGATCGATCTCTGCCGCCGACATATCAATCAGCAGTACATCTCCGCTGCGAAAGGTTGTTTCTCCCGTCACCGTCACCATCACGCGACGAAACTTACGCCAGCGCTCCAGACCGACCACGTTCGCGCTATATTTTTCCCGCAGCTTAAGATCGTCGAGGCGATGTCCCACCAGCGGCGAACCGGCGCGGATCGCCAGACGACGGGCACGGCCGCTAAGCCGATACTCCCGGATCAGATCGCGGAAATTACGACGACGCGGTGCGCCGGATATGGATGTTTCAGCAGAGGAGCCGGCCAGCCAATAGCGCGCTACCAGCATATAGCCGATGCCCAGCGCCAGCACCGTCAGCCCAATGGGCGTAACGGCAAAAAAGCTAAAACCTGCCAGCCCTTCACGCTGGAGTTCGCTGTTCACCACCAGATTCGGCGGCGTGGCCACCAGCGTCATCATGCCGCTAATCAGCCCCGCTACGCTGAGCGGCATCATTAGCCTGGCGGGCGATGAGCCTATTTTCGCCGCCACGCTCAGCACCACCGGAATAAAGATAGCCACCACGCCGGTAGAGCTCATAAACGCGCCCAGCCCGGCCACGGTCAGCATCAGCCAGAAAATCATTTTGCTTTCGCTGTTGCCGGCGATTTTCATCAGCCATTCGCCGGTCTGCAACGCAATGCCGGTGCGCACCAGTCCTTCGCCAATGACGAACAGCGCGGCAATCAAAATCACGTTAGGATCGCTAAAACCGATGGTGGCTTCCTGCAGCGTTAGCGTACCGCTAAGGACAAAAGCGACAATCACCAGCAGCGCAACGGCATCCATGCGCAGCCTGCCGGAAGCGAACAGCCAGACGGTTACGCCCAGCAGCCCAATCACCCAAAAAAGTTGACTATTCACAGCCCGTTCCGTGTCAGAAAACCCTGAATGCGTGCAGCATGCCATAAAATAAACCCCGCGATAGCGGGGTTAAATCAATCACTCCTGGGTTAGCACCGTTATCGTCCCGTCATCGTCTTTTACGATGCGCAACGCATTAAGCGTGGTCAGCTGCAGAGCGGTTTCCGCCAGGCGCGGCGTAGTAGCCGGCGCGTTCACCGCAATTACCGTACAGCCGGCGGCAAGGCCGGAAAGAATACCGGCTGGGGCATCCTCCACCACCACGCAGTCAGCAGGATGCAGGCCAAGCAGCTCTGCGCCAAACAGATAAGCATCCGGCTCAGGCTTGCCGTTTTTAACGCGCTCGGCGGTGACAAAATGCGTCGGCAACGGCAGCCCTGCCGCCTGCCGACGCGCAAAAGCGACCGGCACAGAACCGGAAGTGACAATCGCCCAGGGAATAGCCAGCGCGTTCAGATGCTCCAGCAGCTCGCAGGCACCGGGCAACGCCGTTACGCCTTCGGTATCCTCAGCTTCGGTTTTCTCCAGCAGCTGGAACTCCTGCTGGATTTCCTCTTCGCTGCTGCCGCGCATAAAGTGACGCAGTGAAGTGATGGCCTGCTTGCCGTGGATAAAACTAAGGATTTCATCCGCGTCGATACCGTGGCGCTTACCCCAGTTACTCCAGGCGCGTTCTACGGCGGGCAAAGAATCGACCAGCGTGCCGTCTAAATCAAACAAGAAACCTTTACACTTCACTCGCGTTTCCTTCTCAGGCGTTGATAATTTGCGCAATCTCGGTTGCGCACAGATGATACTGCCGCGGGCAGGTTTGCCAGGCAGCCAGCATGCGTTGATATTTTTCCCACATCGGCGTCTGGGCATTAAAGCCGTGCGTACCGGCATCGAAATGGGTGTAGCGCCCTTCTGTGTTAACCATAAAACGCACGTATCCCAGATAGCGCGCTTCGGTTGCCGCATCAAAACCAAGAAACTGTAACCGGCGTTGGTCAATAGCGGCCCGATCCTTCAGGTTTTCCCAGGATACCCGCAGCGCATGGTGCATTTCCATAATATTAATGATGGTGCGGCAAACCTCTTCGCCCAGCTCGCCAAATTCGCGATCCAGCTCGCGCATCTGCAGACTATATCCGCGTTCAATAATAGTTTGCAGGCGGCGATAGCGTTCGCCGTTATCCGGATCGAGCAGGGTCATGAGTTTGTATTGGTTGGAAAGTATTAAGCGCTGAGCATGCGTCATGTCCATCTTCAACTCCCGTATTAAGCACAATAAAAGGATGTTCAAGAATCGCACGGTGCATAAAAAGGGGGTATCACAAGCCGGCCTTTCTTTGATTTAAGCCGGGTTGCCGTAAAAAAAACTGGCTGGCAACCCGAACCTCATTCAGAGATCGTCAAGGAAAGTATTATCCAGCTGATGAAAAGCGCGTTTTAGCAGATCCGCCAGCGCCTGATAGGTGGGTTTGCCTTCAAGCGGAGCGATCGCCTGTCCGGCCTGCTGCAGTTTTTCGCGCACTTCATGAAACCAGTTCAGCAGCGCGGGCGGCAGCGGCGTAACGGAACGGCGTCCTAACCACCACAGCCCCTGCATCGGCAGGCTACAGGCAAACAGCGCGGTCGCAACCGCCGGTCCCAGCTGGCCGCCCAGCGCAATTTGCCAGGTCAGCGTAAAAATCGCCAACGGCGGCATAAAGCGGATGGAAAAGCGCGTGGCGGTGCTGATGCGGTTTTCCGGGAAAACCGGCGCCAGACGTTTATCGTTCGGCCATGTTTTCATGTAGTGCTGTCCAAGCTGGAATGTTTTAAACCAACCGACGCTGGATTCATTTGCCATGGCTCACCTCAACTTCTTTTGCAAGTTTTAAAAAATTTAAGCAACGAAACAACTTTATGTGACATCCTTCAAAAAATTTTGTTTTTGCGTGGGACTGCCGTTATTCTGAGCGCATTCCCAGCATCGCTAAAGCGAATAATCCTTATTATTTTGAGGCGGAGCCGTTGGAAGCGACACAACTTTCAAAATTTTATGTAAAATCACCGTCTTTTTTTGCTGCCGGATAACTTTTTGCTGGCAGTATGATGATAATCATTAATGTACCAGCTTTCATGCACTAGGATGATAGTCTGATTGCGTTTTTTTTAGCCACTTTTGATAACAAATAGGTACTTCCATGTCGAGTAAGTTAGTACTGGTTCTGAACTGCGGTAGCTCTTCTCTTAAGTTTGCCATTATCAATCCGGCTGACGGTAAAGAGTACCTGTCAGGTCTGGCCGAATGTTTCCATTTGCCTGAAGCGCGCATTAAATGGAAGCTGGACGGCTCCAGGCAGGAAGCTGAGCTGGGTGCGGGCGCAGCCCACAGCGAAGCCCTGAACTTCATTGTTAAAAACATTCTGGCACAAAAACCAGAGCTGTCGGCACAAATTGCTGCAATCGGTCATCGTATCGTTCACGGCGGTGAAAGGCTGACCCAGTCTGTCGTCGTTAACGACCAGATTGTACAGGAGATTAAAGAGGCTTCGCCTTTTGCTCCGCTGCATAATCCGGCACATCTGATCGGTATCGAAGAAGCGCTGAAAAACTTTCCGCATCTTTCCGATAAAAACGTAGCGGTTTTTGACACAGCTTTCCATCAGACGATGCCCGAAGAATCTTACCTCTACGCCCTGCCCTACAATCTCTATAAAGAACACGGCATCCGCCGCTACGGTTTCCACGGCACCAGCCACTATTATGTGTCGATTGAAGCCGCCCGCATGCTGAATAAGCCGGTGGAAGAGCTGAACGTCATTACCTGCCACCTCGGCAATGGCGCCTCCGTATCGGCTATCCGCAACGGTAAGTGCGTGGATACCTCTATGGGCCTGACTCCGCTGGAAGGTCTGGTGATGGGCACCCGCAGCGGCGATATTGACCCGGCGATTATTTTCTTCCTGCACGATACGCTGGGAATGAATATTGATGCCATCAACAAGCTGCTGACGAAAGAGTCGGGCCTGCTGGGCCTGACCGGCGTGACCAGCGACTGCCGCTACGTGGAAGATAATTACGCCACCAAAGAAGATGCGAAACGCGCGATGAACGTTTTTTGTCATCGCCTGGCCAAATATATCGGCTCCTACAGCGCGATGATGGATGGCCGCCTGGATGCCGTGGTGTTTACCGGCGGTATCGGTGAAAATGCGGCGATGGTACGCGAGCTGTCGCTGGCGAAACTGGCGCTGCTGGGCTTCGAGGTGGATCACGAACGCAACCTGGCGGCACGCTTCGGGCAGGAAGGCTTCATTAATAAAGAAGGCACCCGTCCGGCGCTGGTTATCCCGACCAATGAAGAGTTGGTTATCGCCCGCGACGCCGCGCGCCTTACCGCATAAGACTTTCTCCGTCAGCTCAGGCTGGCGGAGTTGTTTTGACAGCCTGAAATACCTGAGAGGTTTACTGTGTCACGTACCATTATGCTTATCCCTACCGGCACCAGCGTCGGGCTGACCAGCGTCAGCCTCGGCGTCATTCGTGCGATGGAACGCAAAGGGGTTCGCCTCAGCGTGTTCAAACCCATCGCGCAACCACGCGCCGGGGGCAATACGCCTGACCAGACCACCACCATTATTCGTAAAAACTCCTCCATTCCCGCCGCTGAGCCACTGCAGATGTCACGCGTGGAATCCCTGCTGGGTTCAAACCAGCAGGATGTGCTGATGGAAGAGATTATCGCCCGCTACCATGCCAACGCGCAGGATGCCGAAGTGGTGCTGGTGGAAGGTCTGGTGCCCACGCGTAAACATCAGTTCGCCAGCGCGCTTAACTACGAAATCGCTAAAACCTTAAACGCGGAAATCATCTTTGTTACCGCGCTGGGCAACGATTCACCGGCGCAGTTGAAAGAGCGCATCGAAGTTACGCAAAGCAGCTTTGGCGGCAGTAAAAACAAAAGCATCACCGGCGTAATCATCAACAAGCTTAACGCGCCGGTAGATGAACAGGGCCGCACCCGCCCGGATCTGTCAGAGATTTTTGATGACTCCACGAAAGCCAGCGTTGCGAATATCGATCCGAGCCAGCTGTTTGCCAACAGTCCGCTGCCGGTGCTGGGCTGCATTCCCTGGAGCTTCGATCTGATCGCGACCCGTGCGATTGATATGTGCCGTCACCTGAACGCGCGCATTATTAATGAAGGTGAAATCCAGACGCGCCGGGTGAAATCAGTAACGTTCTGCGCGCGTAGCCTGCCGCATATGCTGGAGCATTTCCGTCCAGGCTCGCTGCTGGTTACCTCCGCCGACCGTCCTGATGTGCTGGTCGCGGCCTGCCTGGCGGCTATGAACGGCATTGAAATCGGTGCGATTCTGCTGACCGGCGGTTATGAAATTGATGACCGTATTTACAAACTCTGCGAGCGTGCGTTTCAGACCGGCCTGCCGGTGTTTATGGTTGAAACCAATACCTGGCAAACCTCGCTTAGCCTGCAGAGCTTCAATCTGGAAGTGCCCAGCGACGATACGCAGCGCATCGAAAAAGTTCAGGAATACGTCGCCAGCCATATCAACAGCGACTGGATTGAATCTCTTACCGCAACCTCCGAGCGCAGCCGTCGCCTTTCGCCGCCGGCCTTCCGTTATCAGCTCACCGAGCTGGCGCGCAAAGCGGGCAAACGCATTGTGCTGCCGGAAGGCGATGAACCGCGTACCGTTAAGGCTGCGGCAATTTGCGCCGAGCGCGGCATTGCGCACTGCGTTCTGTTAGGCAACCCGGACGAAATTCAACGTGTTGCTGCGGCGCAGGGCGTCGAGCTGGGTAAAGGTATTGAGATTGTCGATCCGGAAGTGGCACGCGCTGATTATGTCGCTCGCCTGGTTGAACTGCGCAAAAACAAAGGGATGACCGAGGTTGTGGCGCAGGAACAGCTGGAAGATAACGTGGTGCTGGGCACCATGATGCTGGAACGTGACGAAGTGGATGGCCTGGTTTCCGGCGCGGTGCATACCACCGCCAACACCATTCGTCCGCCGTTGCAGCTGATCAAAACCGCGCCCAACAGCTCGCTGGTTTCCTCCGTGTTCTTTATGCTGCTGCCGGAACAGGTGCTGGTTTATGGCGACTGCGCCATCAACCCGGATCCCACTTCCGAACAGCTGGCGGAAATTGCTATTCAGTCGGCGGATTCCGCTGCGGCTTTCGGCATTGAGCCGCGCGTAGCGATGATCTCCTACTCTACCGGCAATTCTGGCGCGGGCAGCGACGTAGAAAAAGTACGCGAAGCAACGCGCATTGCGCAGGAAAAACGTCCGGATCTGGTGATCGACGGCCCGCTGCAGTATGACGCGGCGATTATGGAAGATGTGGCAAAATCCAAAGCGCCGAACTCTCAGGTTGCCGGTCGCGCCACGGTATTTATCTTCCCGGATCTGAATACCGGTAACACCACTTATAAAGCGGTACAGCGCTCGGCAGATCTGATTTCAATCGGACCGATGCTGCAAGGCATGCGTAAGCCGGTTAACGACCTGTCACGTGGCGCACTGGTTGATGATATTGTTTATACCATCGCCCTGACCGCAATTCAGGCCGCACAGGCGGAAGAGTAGCAGAACTAATTTATTTTGCTGATTAAAGGCGGCCCACGGGCCGCCTTTTTATTTTTCATCACCAACGTAATAAATAAGCGAAGCGGCAACGGATTAATAATAAATAAACGAAGCGGCTACCGTTGCGCTTATTTTCCCATGCAATTTATGAAATTATTTTGGTCAAATCGCTATTCCCTAACTAGCCTTAAATTACCTGAAACAGAGGTGTCGCTATTTTTCACGCATGTTGAAAAATTAATACTGTGGCAACGGGTTAAAAGATAAACATAGGGAGTAAATATTATGAGTGAACATCCTGAGCATCTCCGCAACCGGCATGATACTGCCTGGGTGGAACCGGTGAGTGGTGTACCGCTGAAGCGCATTTCATGGAGCGCTATCTTTGCTGGCGTTATCGCTGCGGTATTAATTCATTTAATATTGGCGCTGTTGGGAACGGCTATCGGTACTTCCAGTATCGATCCAATGAAAGAGCAAAACCCGCTGGACGGCATCGGCACCGGCGCCGCTATCTGGACCGGCATCAGTATGCTGATTGCTATCGCCGTGGGCGCCTGGGTTAGTGGACGTCTGGCGCAGCGTGAAGGGGTGCTGCATGGCCTGTTAATGTTTGGCGTCAATACCCTGTTTAGCCTCTGGCTGGCGGTGATGCTGGTGAATTATGCCATGAGCGGCGCCATGAACGTTATGGGCGCAGGCCTGAGTGCGATCGGTAGCAGCATTAGTGCCGTCGCCCCACAGGTAACGCAAATGGCGCGTGATAAGCTGCAGGAAAACGGCATTAACCTTGATGATTTGCAGAATGAATTAGAAACCACGCTGCGTCAGACGGGCAAACCTGAGCTGCAGCCGGAAAATCTGCAAAACGACGCGCAGAATGCGGTAAACAGTGCGCAGAATCAGGCGCAGACTACGGCAAATAATCCGCAAAATGCCGATACGGATATTACCAACTGGGTGAAAGGTTTAATTAACCGTAACCAGGATACTTTGCAGGCTGCCGACCGTGACGCGCTGAAAAATATCATTAAAGCGCGTACCGGAAAAACCGATGCTGAAGCTGAACAAATTGTCGATCAGACAGAAAAAAGCTATCAGCAGGCGCGTCAAAAATATACTGAGTTAAAACAGCAGGCGGAACAAAAAGCGCGTGAAGCCGCGGATAAAGCCGCAGCGGCTACCGCTAAAGCCAGCTGGTTCGCCTTCGTTATGCTGATTATCGAAGCCATTCTGGCAGGCGTAATGGGGATGGTGGGGCGTCGTACTCAGCCGCGTCAGGTACTGAGCCATCAGCGACCAACTAAACTCGATTAAATAACTTTAATCATTAATAAGGCGGGAAAGGTTCCCGCCTTATTTATTACAGTAATTCCCGCGCCGCCAGAATAATATCATGCGCCGTCAGGCCGTACTCTTGCTGCAAAAACGCCTGCGTGCCGACCTGGCCGTAGCGCTCTTTCACGCCGACGCGCCGCATCGGTACCGGGCAGGTTTCCACCAGCACCTCCGCTACCGCCGAGCCCAGTCCGTTATGGATACTGTGGTTTTCGCAGGTAACGATACGTCCCGTTTTCTCGGCGTAGTCTTTTACCAGCCTGCGGTCAATGGGTTTCAGGGTAAACATATCGATAACCGCCGCGCTGACGCCTTCCTGCTCCAGCTGGCGCGCCGCCTCCAGCGCTTCCGTCACCATAATGCCGTTGGCGATCAGGGTAATATCCTTCCCGTCACGCAGCACATTGCCTTTGCCGATGGTGAAGGTTGAGCCTGGCGCATACACGCTCGGCGCCTGCTTGCGGATCGTGCGAACCCAGTAAAAGCCGTCGAGATCGATCAGCTGGCGCAGCACATCGTCGAACATCACCGCATCGGTCACTTCCAGCACCACCGAATGCGCCAGCCCGCGCACAATGCCCATATCCTCAAACGACATATGCGTGCCGCCGTTATGACAGGCGGTTACGCCTGCATCGGACGCTATCACCTTCACGTTATTACGCGCGTAATCCAGCGACATAAACAGTTGGTCAAAGCAGCGACGGCTGGCAAAGGCGGTAAAGGTATGCACAAACGGTTTACGTCCCGTAAGCGACAGCCCTGCGGCGGTACCTATTACATTGGCTTCCATAATGCCGCAGTTGATGACATGCTGCGGATGTTCCCGCGCCACGCCATCCATCGCCATTGAGCTCATCAGATCCGCTTCCAGAGCGATAATCGGGCTTCCCGCCTCAATCTGCTTCGCCACGAAGCTGGCATAGACCTTACGCATCTCTGTCGCGTCTTTTTGTCCTGCGGGTGCAACCTTAATCATGTGCAGCCTCCAGTTGGCGAATGGTTTCGTTAAGCACCTGTTTCGTGTCGTCGGTTAGCCGCAGGTGGTGAGAGTTACCTAACTGTTCCAGGTACGGCACGCCCTGCCCTTTAATACTGTCGAGGATCACCACCCGTGGACGCGCGTCCGTCGCCGGAACCGGCTGAACCCGTTCCAGCAGTCCGGCCACGTCATCGCCTTTTACGGTTACAGCATCAAAGCCAAAAGCGCGGAATTTCCCTTCAAGGTCAAACGCACAGATGATCTCGTCCAGCTCGCCGTCAAGCTGCTGTTTGTTCCAGTCGATAAATACCGTCAGGTTATTCAGGCGGTGATGGGCGATAAACTGAAATGCCTCCCAGCACTGCCCCTCATTAAGCTCGCCATCGCCGACAATACAGAATACCCGGTTTGGCCGTCCCGCCAACTTATGCGACAGCGCCATCCCGCCGGCAATGGAAATCCCCTGCCCCAGCGAGCCGGTGGTGGCGTCCACGCCGCGGGTTTTTAGCCGGTCCGGATGGCTTGGAAGCCGGGTGCCGTTCTGGTTCAGCGTGCTCAACTCTTCAACGGGGAAGTAGCCTTTGATGGCTAAGGTGCTGTACAGCGCCGGGCCCGCGTGGCCTTTAGACAGAACAAAGTAATCTCGCTCCGGCCAGTCCGGATTTGTCGGGTCAATTTTCATCACCGCGCCGTACAGTACCGCCAGCGTTTCCACGACCGACATACTGCCTCCGTAGTGGCCGAAGCCAAGCTGCGTCAGCGATTTAAGCGTGGCGATGCGAATATCGCGCGCCAGTTGGGTAACCTCGTTCACATTCATGATTTGGCTCCGGTATTTGCCTGCGCGTTAGCGCCCGCAGATCTGTTTTTCGCAAATATGTTGTATGCCACCAGCAGCGCGAATACCCCCACAACCAGCCCCGTAATGGCAAGCGGCGGCAGGTAGCGCGCCAGGTTACCCAGCACAATCCCAATCACGCCAAAGTCGGCGTCTGAAAAGGTAGTATTGGCAAAGCCAATCGCGCCCAGTACCGGCAGCAGCAGAACCGGCAGGAAGGTAATCAGCAGTCCGTTAGCAAATGAGCCAATCATTGCTCCGCGTCGTCCGCCGGTGGCGTTACCGAATACGCCTGCCGTCGCGCCGGTAAAGAAGTGCGGCACCACGCCCGGTAAGATCAGCACCAGCTTGATCTGCCCCAGCAGGAACAGCCCGACCAGACCGCCCAGGAAGCTGAACAGAAAGCCAATCAGCACCGCATTTGGCGCATAGGGATAGACAACCGGGCAGTCCAGCGCAGGGCGCGCATTCGGCACCAGTTTTTCCGAGAAGCCGGTAAAGGCCGGAACGATTTCCGCCAGGATCAGGCGTACGCCCTGCAGGATGATGAAAACGCCCGCCGCGAAGGTAATCGCCATGATGATGGCGTACACCAGATAGTGCTGACCGCTGCTAAACTGGCTTTCGACATATTCCCTACCGGCGCTCACCGCCATAATCAGATAAATAATCATCATGGTCAGGGAGATAGAAATTGAGCTATCGCGCAAGAAGCTCAGGTTTTTCGGCAGGTTCATCTCTTCGGTAGAGCGGGAACCTTTGCCGCATTTGCTGCCGATCCAGCCGGAAAGCACATAGCCGAGAGTACCGAAGTGGCCAAAGGCAATATCATCAGTCCCTGTGATACGTTTCATATAACGCTGCGCCAGCGCCGGGAAGAACGCCATGACCAGGCCTAAAATTAGCGAGCCAGTAAATACCAGGCCAACGTCTCCGAACCCGGCGACGGTCAGGATCACGCTGATCATACAGGCCATATAGAAAGTATGATGCCCGGTCAGGAAGATATATTTCAGGCGCGTAAAACGGGCGACAATAATATTCGCCACCATACCGAAGGCCATTATCAGCGCGGTGGACGCGCCATATTTATCCAGCGCGATAGAGACAATCGCTTCGTTATTGGGAATAATCCCCTGGATATTAAAAGCGTGTTCAAACATGCCGCCCAGCGGATTTAACGATCCGACCAGCACCGTCGCGCCGCCGCCTAAAACAATAAAGCCGAGAATGGTTTTAATCGTTCCCTTAACGACATCAGAAAAAGCTTTTTTCTGTGCCACCAGGCCAATTAAGGCAATTAAGCCCACCAGCACCGAGGGCACCTTAAGAATATCAACAATAAAATTCAGCGTTTCCAGGATAAACATATCCACCTCGCTATATACATTTTATCCTTCAGGCTGCTTTGTTATTGGCCGCCCTGGCTTCCCCTGTCGCTGCCTGCATAAGCTGCGGGGTTCGCCCAGTTGCCGTGCACCCTGAATGATTTCATGTTTCGTCGTTATTGTTTGTCGAACCAGGCGCGCAGCTGCGCTTCCAGTTCATTGATGTCGATGATGTTGTTAATCACCACCAGCTGACTTTCCGGCACGCTGGCGCTGGCGGCGATATCTTTAGCCATCACAAAAAGATCCGCCGCGCCAGGCGTTGCGGAAGAGAGATCGGCGTGCTCAACGTCAGCCTCTATCTCCATCTTTTTAAGCACTTTTTTAATATTCATTTCGACCATAAAACTGCTGCCGAGACCGGAACCGCAAATAGCCATAATTTTCATTATTATCACCTGTTAAGTAGAGTACGCCCCATCACGCCTGCGCGTAATGTATTCAGTAACCGGGTTGCGTAATTAAATCAGAAGCGTTCAATAATCTTTTTAATATCCTCCGGGCTCTTCGCCTGATGTAATTTTTCCATATCCTCATCGCTGGAAAATAATTCCGCCAGCGCGGACAGCATTTCAATATGGCTATGGTTATCAGGAGCCGCAAGCATCACTATCACGTCTACCGGGTCAAACTCTCCGGCACCAAACGATACGCCGCGTTGCAGCTTTAGCAGTGACAACCCTAATCCTTTCGCTCCCTCTTCCGGTCTGGCATGCGGCATCGCCAGCCCTGGCGCCAGCACGTAATAAGGCCCCAGTTTCTGATGCTGCCCAATAATCGCCGTGACGTAATCGGGTGCGATGATTCCGGCATCCAGCAGCGGCCTGGCGCAAAGCTCCAGCGCCTGCGGCCACGCTTCCACACTCTCCTGCAGCCTGATGGTAGCCTCATGCAGCCATTTATTGAGCACTTTTTCCATCCCGTCGTTTAGCCAAAGATGAGCAAACTTTATGCAAGAGAACAAGAGTTATCCGTGATGTTAATCACAAAGATAGCGCTACCAAAAACCAACATCCAGAATTGTGATAGCGCTATCAAAGTACAATCTTCACAGGAATTCACGGCAAAAAAGGAGGCCCAGGGCGTATACTCCTGATACCTGAAGCGAAGGAAGACAATCAACATCTGGTCAGCAGGAATTTGTATGTCTCTAACCCGAAAACGGCGTAGTACCGGTAAAGTCACTCTCGCCGATGTGGCTCAGCTTGCCGGTGTGGGCACGATGACCGTATCCCGTGCGTTACGTACGCCTGAACAAGTTTCCGATAAACTACGTGAAAAAATTGACGCGGCGGTGCAGACGCTGGGATATATGCCCAACCTTGCCGCCAGCGCACTGGCGTCGGCCTCATCCAGAACCATCGTCATGGTGGTGCCTGACCTTGCCGAGGCGGGCTGTTCCGAAATGTTCGCCGGACTGCAGCAGGTGCTGCAACCCGCCGGATACCAGATCATGCTGGCGGAATCCCGGCATCGTCTCGAACAGGAAGAAAAGCTGCTGGAAACGCTGCTGGCCTCCAGTATCGCCGCCGCGATTTTGCTTAGCGTCGAGCACAGCGACACCGTGCGTCACTGGTTGCAGAACGCCTCGATTCCGGTGATGGAAATAGGCGCGGTGCGCGCCGATCCTATCGATATGAATATTGGCATTGATAACGTTGCCGCGATGTACGAGCTCACCGAAATGCTTATCCGGCGTGGTTATCAGAATATCGGCATGCTGTGCGCTAATCAGGAGCAGTGGATTTTTCAGCAGCATTTGCAGGGCTGGTACAAGGCGATGCTGCGCCATCATCTGTCGCCCCATCGGGTGATCAACGCAGCACTGCCGCCCAATTTTTCCACCGGCGCGTCTCAGCTGCCGGAATTTTTACTGGCATGGCCAGAGCTGGACGCGCTGGTCTGCGTTTCCGACGAGTTAGCCTGCGGCGCGCTATATGAATGCCAGCGCAGACGGATCAAAGTGCCGGATGAGCTGGCGGTGGTGGGTTTTGGCGACAGCGATGTCAGCCGCGTATGCCAGCCGCCGTTAACCACGATGGCGGTGCCGCACCGTAAGATCGGTATTGAGGCCGGACGCGTGCTGCTGGAGCGTTTGAATGACGAGGAGTGGAGCGATCGGCAGCCGATCGCCTCCAGTTTATGTTTGCGTGACAGCTGCTGAGGCGTTATTCCGCCCTGACCTGTTTTTCCTGCCTGGACGGTTCATTATTGGCGTTGCGGCTGAGCCACAGCGACAGCGCCTTCAGCGAATCCGGGGTAAATTCATCGCAGCGGGCGGTGATCTCTTCCGGGGTCAGCCAGAAAACCTCATCTACTTCTTCCGGCTGCATGGCAAACGGACCGTGCGACACGCAGCTGAACAGCGCGCCCCAAACGCGGCAGTGTTCATCTGCAAAATAGAAGTGACCATGCTCGGCGAAAGGCACGGCGGCAATGCCCAGCTCCTCTTCCGCTTCACGACGCGCAGACTCCAGATACCCTTCTCCGCTTTGCACAACGCCGCCTGCGCAAGCATCCAGCATGCCTGGCAGAAAATCCTTACTTTCAGTTCGGCGCTGCACCAGAATATTACCCATGCCGTCGTGCACCACTATATAGGTAGCGCGATGACGCAAATGTTGTGCCCGCATCTGGGCACGGCTGGACTGAGCGATAACTTCGTTATCTTCGTTAACGATATCTACCCATTCAGTGCCGGCTTCCTGACCTTGCTCCACCATCAGTAACCCTTTTCGTTCTGGCGCCCATTGCGCGATGATATTTTCCACAGGATTTGCGTTACGTTGACGCAAACCGCCATAACTTAAAGGCTTCGCCTGCCGGACGCAAGCCGTGCGATTAGCCTTTTTTAACCGACTCTCCCAGCCATAGCTGAACGGACGCGCGTTGCCATTGAAACCAGGCATATTGCGCCAGATTTTCCGGCAATTCATCGCCATGCAGGGCCAGCCGATTGAGCATAATAGCCAAATCGGTATCGGCAACAGACCATTCGCCAAACAGGTTCTGTTGCCCGGCGCTCAGCAGGCTTTGCGCGCCCTCGATAAGTTTAGCGGCGCTACGGCGCGCTTCCTCGCTTAGCGGCGAATATTTTTTACCGGCAAAGATTACTTCTGTCGGACGCTCCTGACGGATCGACATAAAATCGCTGCGCAGCCAGGCCTGCAGCTCGCGAGCCCTGGCGCGCTTTTCCCGATCGTGCGGATAGAGCCGCTCATAATCGGGCGCCGGAAAGCACTCTTCCAGATATTCAGTAATCGCCGAGGATTCGCTGAGCTGAATATTATCCAGCGCCAGCGTGGGTACGCGTCGGGTCAGCGAAATGGCGGCGTACTCTTCCGTCAGATGCTGCTGATGCGCCAGATCAATCCGCTGTAGCGTAAACGGCAGCCCTTTTTCCCGCAGGGCGACATAGACGGACATCACCCAGGGACTGTAGCAATTAGCGTCTGACCACAGCTTAATCGTGGGATATTGCATGCTGTTTCTCTCCTGCGAGTTAACGATCAATGCGCCGTCGGTGATGGCCGAAGACGGCAACCAACGGCATAACGGCACAGGTTCGCCGCCGCTTCCGTTTGTTTACCGGAGATTGTCTGGGTTGGCAATGGCTATTACGCCGCCCGATAATAGCACTTTTGCTAATGTTCTCTTCTATGCTGAATAAACAGCAATAACACAGGCACAGGGCTTTGCATGCAAATATTAATTACCGGCGGCACCGGCCTGATTGGTCGTCATCTGGTGGCGCATCTGCTGTCGCGAGGCGATCGGGTAAGCGTGGTAACGCGTAATGTCGAGGCGGCGCGCGAGCTGCTGGGCCCGCGGGTCAGCATCTGGTCAGGGCTGAATCAACAGCGCGATCTGAACGGCATCGATGCGGTGATTAACCTTGCCGGCGAGCCGATCGCCAGTAAGCGCTGGACGCCGCAGCATAAACAGCTGCTCTGCGAAAGCCGCTGGCAGATCACCGAGCGGCTGGCCTCGTTAATCAACGCCAGCAGCGAGCCGCCGGCGGTACTGATTTCCGGCTCGGCAACCGGTTATTACGGCAATACCGGCGAGCTGACGTTAACCGAAGAAGATAGCGGTCACGATGAGTTTACCCATCAGCTTTGCGCCCGCTGGGAAGCGCTGGCGATGACCGCCGCCAGCGATCGTACCCGCGTTTGCCTGCTGCGCACCGGCGTCGTGCTGGCAAAAGAAGGCGGCGCGCTGGCCCAGATGAAAAAGCCCTTTATGCTGGGCATTGGCGGCCCCATCGGCAGCGGACGCCAGTATCTGCCGTGGATCCATCTGGATGATATGCTGAACGGCATTCTCTGGCTGTTGGATCACCCGCTGCATGGCCCTTTTAATATGGTTGCGCCTTATGCGGTGCGCAATGAGCAGTTCGCCGTAACCCTGGGCAAGGTAATACATCGCCCGGCGCTGTTACGCACGCCGGCCAGCGCGATCAAACTGCTGATGGGCGAATCAGCGGTGCTGGCGCTGGGCGGGCAGCATGTGCTGCCGGAGCGGCTGCAGGCGTCCGGCTTCCGCTTCCGCTGGTATGAACTGGAAGAGGCGCTGGCGGACGTGTGCAGATAGCGGGTAAACGGAGCTAATGCGCCCTTTAACTTCTTATATATTATTTTTTAGTCTTAGCTTCTTATTTAACAGGCTTTAAGTTGCCCGATAAATTCTCCAGCGATTACTCTCCGGATGAATCGTATATGGAGAAAATCAATGAAAAAAAGGAAATTTACTTATTCCGCATATTGGCTGGCCGCAATGCTGTTTACTTCGACACCTGCAGCGGCTGAGGCAGGTTATCAAAAGCAGACCGGCAGTTTTGTTAAGCTGGAATTTCCCACCGCGCACGAACTTAATGCGCGTTCGCTACAGCCAGCTGCACCAACGGCGCAGCTAATAATGCCTGACGACAATCAGCAAATTACGTTACATCCTACCCGCCGCTATCAGGATTTCTCCGCCTTTAGCGGTAAAATAAAGGCGCCGCAGAATCAGGCTGAAGATGAAGATGTGATTGTAGTGAAAAGCGATCGGGGCGGGTTCCTGATGCTGTTTACCCATCGCCAGCAAATCATTTATCAGTCCGCCACAGGAGAACAGACGTTATTAACCTTTGATCAGGATACAAACACTATTCAGGACGAGACGGTTATGCTCGCTGAGAGCAAAACCGCCATTGCCATGCGCTCGCTTAACCTGCAGGATCGCAGCAGCCGGGCGGCGGCCGATATTGATGCCGAAGGAAACTACGTTATCGATATACTGGCTGGCTTTTCCATCGCCTCCGCGCAGATCGTCATCGATCCGGAGGCGTACGCTTTTGCCCAGGTGGAAAGCATTAATCAGGCGCTGAGGAACAGCCAGATTGATGGAATTAAAATCAGGCTGGTCGGGATACAGATCATCGACCAGGATTACCCTATTCACAACTCAAACCTGTCACTGATGACTACGGCCTTCGCCAGAGGTATTGAACAATATAGCCCCGACCTGGTCGCTGGTTTTTTTGTCGGCGATAAAGCTATTAATAACGCCACGGCGTGGAGCTACGTCAACGGTTCTATAAGCATTAATAATATCGCATCACCTACCGCTCTGCGCCATGAAATTGGCCATAATGCAGGCGGCCATCATTGTTCAGATGCAACCACTTCCGGGTATGCTTATGGCTGGGATAATGGCAAAAGCCAAACCATTATGTGTGGTAACACTAGCGGCTATTATTCTAATCCCAATCTCAAAGATAAATTTGGGCTGCCGCTGGGCAATGTTGCTAATGCCGATATGGCACGCGTATGGCATGAAGCCAAAGCCCGCATGTCCTCCTACCGCCCCGCCGTCGTTCCGCTGAATAATGAGAAGGTTACCCTGTTAGCCGAACAGCGGATCGATCTGAATGCCGCGAATAACTACCGTGCCGGCCTGCAGGTGAAAATACCGGAAAATGTGGGCAAAGTCGTTATCGCCGCCCTGCATGGCGAAGATTTTCTGGAAGATGGAAAATATACGCTTGATGTTGCGGAAGTGGACGATATAACCACAGAGCATTATGGTTCTGACACACAATATTATCCGTCATATACCATTGCGCAGCCCAAGACCGATTCTCAGTTTTATGCAAGCGTGCGCAGCAAAGGTGTCAATTTAGAGGGTATCCTGCTGCGCGTTTGGGCATTTACGCAGGAACTTGAAAACAGCGGCGCCGAGAGCGGAGACCTGAGCGGCTGGATTCAAGAGCAGGGCCAGTTCCGCGTGATCGCCTCGCAGGATGGTATTTTACCCGCTACAGGAAAATATTACTTTACCGCCCGCAATAGCTCCAAAGAAGCTAACTATGCTGAAACCGACCGCATAACGCAAACTATCGCTGTCAATCCACTGACAATAACGCCAAACACTAGCGCCAGGCTCACATTTATGAGCAACGGCTGGGGCGACGGCGATTATGGCACCGCTACGCTGACGGCAAAGAATAAAGCGGGCGCGATCCTGAATCAAAGCAGGGTAACCACCACGGGATATCCGCAGAAGTGGAGCAGCTATAGCGTCGATCTTTCTCTGCCGGAAGAAACCTCGCAGGTTGAAGTCAGAATCGACGCTTATCCCATCGCAGGCGCCATGAACGACGTCCACTTTGATGATTTCCACT
This sequence comes from Mixta theicola, assembly GCF_002895925.1. GTDB lineage: Bacteria > Pseudomonadota > Gammaproteobacteria > Enterobacterales > Enterobacteriaceae > Mixta > Mixta theicola. The sequence continues at coordinate 267,808 of NZ_NWUO01000005.1, forward strand.
TCAGCGTTACCTACTGAGTCGAAGTCAGGCCGCCAGCAGCAGCTGGCGGCGATGCTTATTTCAGCGCGCCGGAAAGGAACTGCTGCAGCCGCGCGCTTTTCGGTTGACTAAACAGCGTCTCTGGCGGCCCTTCCTCTTCGATTTTGCCCTGATGCAGAAAAATAACGTGGCTGGAAACATGACGGGCAAACTCCATTTCGTGCGTGACCACCACCATAGTTTTTCCCTCTTCCGCCAGCTTTTGCATAATGCGCAGCACTTCCCCTACCAGTTCGGGATCGAGCGCTGAGGTTGGCTCATCAAACAGCAGCACATCGGGCTCCATCGCCAGGGCGCGGGCAATGGAAACGCGCTGCTGCTGTCCGCCGGAGAGATTGACCGGATACTTCGCCTGGGCGCGCTCGTCAATGCCAACCTTATTCAGATAGCGCAGCGCACGTTCACGCGCCTCCGGCTTGCTCAATCCCAGCACCTGAATCGGCGCTTCCATCACGTTCTCCAGTACCGTCATATGGCTCCAGAGATTAAAGTGCTGAAACACCATAGTGAGACGCGTACGCAGCAGGCGCAGCTGCTCCTTATCGGCGACTTTCAGCTGCCCGTCGCCGTCGCGCACCAGATCAATGTGCTGGTTATTCACCGCAATCGATCCTTCGCTCGGTTTTTCCAGGAAGTTAATACAGCGCAGGAAGGTGCTTTTCCCGGAACCGGACGATCCGATAATGGTAATCACGTCGCCGGCGTTTGCCTGTAGCGATACGCCTTTTAACACCTCATGTTCACCATAGCGTTTATGCAATTCGGTAACGTTGAGTTTATTTTCAGCCATAGTCGTACTCAGTGGGACGATGAAGGTTTAAGGTGCGCCAGCCAGCGTTTTTCCGCCTTGCGGAACAGGCTAATCAACACGTAAGAAATCATTAAATAGATCACCGCCGCAATGCCAAAGGCGGTAAACGGCTGATAGGTGGCGGCATTAATATCCCGCGCGATTTTCAGCAGATCGGGCACGGTGGCGGTAAAGGCCAGCGCCGTTGAGTGCAGCATTAAAATCACTTCATTACTGTAGGCAGGCAGCGCAATACGCAGCGCCGCAGGCAGAATAATGCAGCGATAGAGCTTAAAGGTAGAAAAACCATAGGCGCGCGCCGCCTCAATTTCTCCGTGCGATACGGAGCGAATCGCACCGGCAAAAATCTCGGTGGTATAGGCGCAGGTATTCAGCGTAAACGCCAATAGCGTACAGTTCAGGCCGCTGCGGAAAAAGGCGCTGAGCAGCTCCGATCCTTTGACCACTTCCAGCGTATACATGCCGGAATAGATAATCAGCAGCTGTACATAAAGCGGCGTGCCGCGAAAGATCCAGGTAAACAGCCACACCGGCGCGCGAACCGCTTTGTTCGGCGAGACGCGAGCGATAGCCAGCAGCACCGCCAGGCAGCCGCCGATAGCCACGGAAAGGATCAGCAGCCACAGCGTAATCGCCACGCCGGTAAAGCGGTAGCCGTCGGTCCAGAGCAGTGATTTCCAGTACTCCTGTAAAATATCGATCATAGCTCGGCCTTCTTCACGCCAACGGAATAGCGGCGCTCCAGCCACCACAGCACGCCGTTTGATAAGGTAGTGAACAGCAGGTAAATGATACCGGCGACAAGGGCGAACCAGAACGGCTGCCAGGTACTTTTCCCGGCCAGCTGGGTGGCTTTTACCACATCCTCCAGCCCCAGCAGCGACACCAGCGCCGTGGCCTTCAGCACCACCTGCCAGTTATTGCCGATGCCGGGCAGCGCAAAGCGCATCATGGCAGGGAACAGAATGCGGCGAAACACCTGCGAGCCGGTAAAGCCAAAGGCGGTTGCCGCTTCGATCTGCCCTTTCGGCACCGCCATAAAAGCGCCGCGAAAGGTTTCGGTAAAATAGGCGCCGTAGATAAAACCCAGGGTAATCACCCCGGCCGTCATCGGATCAATATCAAACTGCGCGATCCCCAGCGCGGTGGTAATTTGGTTGAGCGCGATCTGTAGCCCGTAGAAGATCAACAGCATCAAAACCAGATCCGGCACGCCGCGTATCAGCGTGGTGTAAGCCTCAGACAGCAGCGCCAGCGGACGATGGCGCGACAGGCGCGCGCCGGCACCCAGCAGGCCCAGAATCACCGCGAGCAGCACCGAACTGAGCGCCAGCTCCAGCGTCACCAGCGCGCCGCGCAAGATAACCTCAGAATAGCCATACAACATCAACAGAATCCTGGCGTAACAGAAGAAACACAACGCCGCTCACGGTAAGCGAGCGGCCATAACGGTCGGCGATTAATCACCGTATACGTTAAAATCAAAATACTTTTTCGCGATCTTGTCGTAGGTGCCATCTTTGCGTATTTCAGCAAACGCTTTATCAATGGCCGCTTTCAGCTCGCTATCTTCCTTACGCAGCCCGATACCGGTGCCGACGCCGAAAATTTTGTCATCTTTCACCGCCGGACCGGCAAAGGCGTAATCTTTACCCACCGGCTGTTTCAGGAAGCCTTCGCTTGCCTGCACCTCATCCTGGAAAGCGGCATCGATACGGCCCGCATTTAAATCCTGATAAACCAGATCCTGGTTGGCGTAAGGCGTAATGGTTACGCCCTTCGGACGCCAGTATTGATTCGCATAGGTTTCCTGGGTCGTGCCCTGCAGCAGGCCGATATTTTTTCCTTTTAACGACTCCGGCGTAGGCTCCAGTTTTGCGCCTTTCGGCGCGATCAGCCGCGCGTTAGCCGCATAGAGTTTGTCGGAGAAAGCAATCTCCTGCTGACGCTTTTCGGTAATGGATAGCGAAGAGATAATAAAATCAATTTTCTTCGCCTTTAGCGACGGGATCAGCGCATCGAAATCGCTCTCCACATAGCTACAGCGAGCCTCGATACGCTTACAGATCTCATTTGCCAGATCAATATCAAAACCGACCAGCTCTCCCTGCGCGTTTTTCGATTCAAACGGCGGATAGGTGGGATCGTTACCGATACGCAGCGTTTTCGGTACGGCTGCGCCGACAGTGCCTGCGAAAGCCAGCAGCAAAGAGAGAGCCAGAACTCGCTTTTTCATGGGTTATCCTCAAATGAAGAGCTTATAGTTATGTGAGATGTGACGGGTTTGCTTTCAGGAAACTGCACTTTTCATGCCAGTTTAGCGCGCTGCGGCATTATCGACGCCTGGCCTTAACCGCAGCAAAAAACGGGCATAAGCGCTTCGTTTGTGAATGAAATATAGCAGGCTTGAAAACAGGAAAAAGCGACTTTGTTACGTTTTGGTGCATGACCTGCACGAAAAGTGATCCAGGCCGAATTAATGCACCAAAATGGAACATTTTATGTGAGGTTATGCACCCTGCCAGCGCGTGAAGAGCTCTTCCGGCAGGGTAATATCAAACTGATCGAGCACCCGATTCAGCGTTTGATCGACGACGTCCATCAGGCTCTGCGGCCGATGATAAAAGGCCGGCACCGGCGGCATCACTACCGCGCCCAGCTCGGCGGCGGCGGTCATCAGCCGTAAATGTCCCAGATGCAGCGGCGTTTCCCGCACGCAAAGCACCAGGCGACGGCGCTCTTTCAGCACCACGTCGGCGGCACGCGTCAGCAGCCCGTCGCTATAGCTATGGACAATACCGGATAAGGTTTTTATTGAGCAGGGCAAAATCACCATCCCTGCGGTTTTAAACGAGCCGGAAGAGATACTGGCGGCGATATTACGCGCGTCATGCACCACATCGGCAAAGCCCTGTACTTCGCGCAGGGAAAAATCGGTCTCCAGCGCCAGCGTCTGGCGTGCAGCGTTACTCATCACCAGGTGCGTTTCAATTTCCGGCAGCGGCTTTAACAGCTGCAGCATCCGAACGCCGTAAATAACGCCGCTGGCGCCGGAAATGCCAACGATCACTCTTTTCATGGTAATACCTTCCTTCTTGGTGGAGGTTAAGTTTGGACGCCCGCCCGCCAGTTTACAATCAAACCGCCAGCGCGACGCCCTTCAATATCTCCGCCCGATCGGCAAAGAGCTGAATAAGATGATCGGCCACCACCCTGACCCGCCGCGAATGCGCCAGATCGGCATGCATTACCAACCAGATAGGCTGTTCGACGCCCAGCTCAGCCAGCAGGCAATGCAGCCCCGCCTGCTGCGCAAGGAAATGCGGCAGCACCGCTAATCCCATACCGGCAACGGCGGCGGAAAGCTGCGCCGATAGCGTATTGGTTTCCAGCCGACAGGGACGGCCGCGCAAGGTGCGTAAAACCCATTTTGCCGCAGGCAGATGATGGTGCGTTTCCGCCCAGCCGATAAAAGCGTCGTGCTCGTAAGCGGCATTATCCTCACCGGGCCGACGGACCGCCAGATAATCGGCTGAACCATACAGGCCAAAGCCCAGCGTGCCCAGCCGCTTTATCGTCAGGTTACCGGTTTCAGGACGCACCATCCGTACCGCCAGATCGGCGTCGCGCCGGTGCAGATTCACCGTTTGCAAGCCGCTAATCACCTCTACGCGCAGCTCCGGATGCTGTAAAAAAAGCCCCCTCAGCGCAGGAACAATCAGCGGATTAGCCAGATTTTCCGCCGTTGCCAGCCGTACCAGCCCTGCTACATTACCCTGCATTTGCGCCGCCTCGCCAAAAGCGAGACCGGCGTACTCCAGCGCCTCAGCCCGTTCCAGCAGGGCTTCGCCATCATCGGTCAGGCGATAACCGGTTTGATGGCGGCTAAAAAGCGGCACGCCAAGCGCGGCCTCCAGCCGATCCAGACGCCGCGACAGCGTGGCAATCCCCATGCGCAGCTCATCGGCGGCCCGGCTTAAGGTGCCGCAGCGGGCAACGGCAAGAAATATCCGGGCATCATCCCAGTGAACAGATGCGTGCATAAGGTTTTTCAATAATGGAAAACGGAACGCCGATTTTAGCGCTACTTTGTCGCTATGGGAAAGCAGATACTTCTCGCAACCAACAGGAGGAGCAAAAATGCAACAACGACAGCTGACGACAAATTTGCAGGTTTCCGCGCTGGGGCTGGGCTGCATGGGAATGAGTGAATTTTACGGGCCGCGCGATGACGCCGCCTCGCTGCGCGTGCTGGAACAGGCGCTGGATAACGGGATTAATTTTTTCGATACGGCGGATATGTATGGTCCTTACCACAACGAAGAAATTATCGGACGTTTTCTGGCATCCCGGCGGCGGCAGCGGATAAAAATTGCGACCAAGTTCGGCATTGTACGCCAGCCGGGAGAATATCGTCGCCGTATCGATAACAGCGCCGACTATGCCCGCCGCAGCTGTGAAGCTTCGCTGCGACGGCTGGGAGTTGAGCAGATCGATCTATATTACGTTCACCGTCTGGATAGCGCGACGCCGGTGGAAGAGACGATGGAAGCGCTGGCGCAGCTGGTGCGTGAAGGAAAAATTGCGCATATCGGCCTGTGCGAGGTTAGCGCGCCCACGCTCAAGCGTGCGCACGCGGTTCATCCGGTGGCGGCGGTGCAAACTGAATACTCGCTCTGGACGCGCGAGGTAGAAAACGCGGTGCTGCCCACCTGCCGTGAGTTAGGTATTGGCCTGGTCGCCTATTCTCCCCTTGGGCGCGGTTTTTTGACCGGACGCTTTCAGCAAACGGCAACGTTTGAGCCCGGTGATTTCCGCGCCAACCTGCCCCGCTTTCAACCTGAAAATTTAATAAAAAATCGCCCGCTGGCCGAGGTGATTGCAGCCCTGGCGACAGAAAAAGCCTGCTCTGCCGCCCAGATTACGCTTGCCTGGCTGCTGGCGCAGGGAGAAAACATCGTTCCCATTCCCGGAACCTGCAACCCCGTACATTTGCAGGAAAATGCCGCAGCGCTGACGGTAAATTTAACCACGAAAGAGCTAACGGCGTTACGGGAAGCGGTGACGTCACTACCGGTTGCCGGTGAACGCTATACCGCTGAAGGTATGAAAGGCATTGATGCGTAAGCCGCAGGTAAAAGGAAATTAGCATCAAGCTTCTTGAGGCGGGCGTTCTCTTCTTCGAGTGACTTAAGAGGCTTCACTTCCGGTACTTCCATGCCGCCAAACTTCTTGCGCCAGGTGTAGAAGGTCGCGTCGGAGATAGCATGCTTGCGGCAAAGTTCCCGGGCAGAAACCCCGGCTGCGGCCTCGCGGAGGATACTGATGATCCGTTCGTCGGAAAAAGGCTTCTTCATGGAGATGTCCTCACGTTGCTAATGAAGACATGACTAACATCGCGGTGTATTAAACAACGGGGAGCAGGTCAACCACTTTTCTCACAGGCGTCTCAGCCTCATCCTGTCTAAGTCATTTTGTGACATCCCGGCAGATCCGGTTCTGACAGAAAACGGATCTGCGGTGCGGATACACAAATGAATAAATTCTGTTTATCGCAAAAACCATCTAAAAATAGTTGATTATTTTCAAATGTTATAGATTTATGATTGGCTGCATTCATGACGGCATCCTGCCCAAGATGCCGCCGATTTCACCCCTCAACCATTGCGATGCGGGATGATTATCCTCCTGTGCCGTCCACACCAGAGAAACGTCGGGCAACGTCAGTATCATTGGCACCGGAACTACCTGCAGGCCAAATGCCTCACCGTAGCGTCTTGCCATCCGGGTTGGCAACGTGGCAATCAACGGCGCACTCGCAACCATGCCCAGTACACCCAGAAATTCCGACGAAGTCGCCACCACGTTGAGTTTTCCGCCTATAGCATCAAGTGCCGATTCGAGACAACCGTGTAAACTTTCGCTGAGGCTTACCAGCGCATGCGGCAGGCTTAGGTAATCTTCAAGGGGAATCGACAATTTGAATCTCATCTTGTCAGGATGGAAAACGCAACTCAGCGACTGCTCGAACAATAACTGCTGACGATAACGCATCGCCTGGCTGTCAAAACAGCCTATTGCCAGGTCTAACACCCGATCATCCAGCATACGGTAGACATCGCGCTGCTGCACCGGGCGGCCATGTAGCTTCACCCCCGGCGCTAGTTGACGCAAGCGTAAGGCGAGCTCCGGCATCAGCAGTAGCTCCACCTCGCTTGAGAACCCCATGCGGAAGATACGTTGGTCAGTCGATGGATCGAACTCCGAACTAACATGAATAACCGTCTGCATCATACCGAGCGCTTGCTCCACCGGCCCGGCCAGCGCTAAAGCGCGTACGGTCGGTTGCATGACCGTCCCGACACGCACAAATAGTTCATCCTGAAATAATGTTCTCAACAGCGACAGGCTGTGGCTCATGGCCGGCTGACGAATTTTCAAAAGTTGTGCAGCCCGAGTTACGCTCCGCTCGCGCATTATCGCATCGAAGGCAATCAGGAGATTCAGGTCAAAGGTTCTTAAATCGAAATGGTCGATTTGCAACATTATTTAAATCGATTTGGTTAATGATATTTCCAGTAGTACGCTGAGTTTCATCATCAGTCAACAGGAAAAAACTATGACGACCCACGAAACCTTTCTCGTCGGAGATGCTCGGATCATCAAGGTGCCAGAGTTAGCGCTTGATGCAGTAGATGCCGCCCAGCTCTTCCCGGAAGACAATTTAAAGGGGCTGATCAGCGATGCAAGTCATTGGGGTAAGCGAAGTTACGATTTTGAGAACGGCCTGCTTCGGCAAAGTATTCACGCCTGGGTAGTACAGACTCCGACTCACACCGTCCTGGTCGATACTGCTACCGGCAATGACAAGTTACGCCCAGCGACACCATTGTTTCACCAGCTCAAAGAGCCCTTCCTGGAGCGTTTGCAGGCGATCGGCGTATCGCCTGAGACGGTGGACTTTGTTCTACTTACCCACCTTCACGCCGACCATGTGGGATGGAACACCAGGCTACAAGACGGACGATGGGTACCAACCTTTCCAAATGCCCGCTACGTCTTTTCCGAACGTGAATATCGCTACAATCTGGCGCTTTCTCGCGAGCGGGGGGCAGTGGCAAGCATTCAGCGGCAGGCAGGAATAGGCACACCGCGTCACCAGCCACTCGACGGCGTTTTCGAAGATAGCGTGATGCCCGTCGTCGAGGCAGGTTTGGATCAACGCATCGAGATTGACAATACCGTGATCGAGGGCTTCCGTTTCCATTCTACACCTGGCCACAGCATCGATCATGCCTCCATCTCAGTGACCTCACGGGGTGAAACTGCCTTGTTCTGGGGTGACGTCATGCATCATCCGCTCCAGTTCCGTCGCCCTGAGACCAATTCAGTATACTGCGAGTTTCCAACGGCGGCGCAGCAGTCCCGTCACAAGGCCATGCAACTCGCTGTCGAACTCGACGCACTGGTTTTCACTACTCACTTCGGAGATAGCTCCGTTGGCAAAGTCAGCCGACAGACTCACGGCTTCGATTGGCAATTTATTCAGGGAGCCCGGCCATGAACGACAATACGACCGGCGTACTGCTACGCGAAACTTATCTCATCGACAGTGATACCGCTGACATCCAGTTGCAGCTACTCCGCAGGCGCCGACGCGACATCGGCCGCGCTAGTTCGAGCACGACATTGATGTTGATACACGGTGCCACTTTCCCCAGCGAGAGCCTGTTCGATGTTCCTGTGGATGGCATTTCGTTCATGAATGTGCTGGCCACGGCTGGATTCGACGTGTGGGCGGTAGATGCCCGCGGTTATGGCGGTTCGACCCGTCCATCTGAAATGGCGGCACCGCCCGACACCGCATCACCACTGACGCCGGCACGGGTCGCGGCACGTGATCTTGCCTCAGCAGTTGAGTATGTCCTCGCCGAGAATGGCATCGAGCGCCTCAGCGTCGTAGCGATGTCATGGGGAGGCTCGGTCGCGGGGATTTATGCCGAACGGCATGACAAATATATTGAAAAGCTCGTGCTGGTGGCACCGCTATGGCTATCGAATCTTCCACTGCGCATCGATGCAGGACAGCCGCTGACAGCGTGGCGTCTGATACATGTCGACGCCTTTCGCGAGGCGTGGCTAGCCGGTGTCCCAGCCGACCAGCACGAAGGCTTGTTGCCACCCGGTTGGTTCGAACAATGGGCGACTGTCACTTCCTCCACCGATCCGGACGCTGCCGAGCCGGGTACCATCCGAGCCCCTGGTGGAGCCATCCAGGATGTCCGCGAGCATTGGCTCGCCAATCGACCGCTCTATGACCCGAGCGCGATTACCGCACCGGTACTGCTCGTTCACGCCGAGTGGGATCAAGACGTGCGAGCCGATATGATGCAGGATCTGTTCAAGCGCTTCGATAGCGCCGCCTACCGGCGCTGGATAGAGATTGGTGGCGGCACTCACATGATCCTGATGGAGTCGGGCCGTTGGCAGGCCTTCGATGCAATCATCAACTTCCTGAAGGAACCCGCTCATCGATTCAGGGAATAAGCCTGGAGCCGCTAAAGCAGACAATCGACAAGCGGACATAGGTATATGTCCGCTCTTAGCCGGCCACTACACCAGGAATCAATTTATGAATAGAGGGTTTTAAATGTCAGATGGGATATTAGGTTGTAAAACCAGCTACGCTTCTTGCGAAAAAAGCGGTTGAAACGAAAAGCCTGATTTGAACACCGGGCGTTAACGCCCGGTGTTTTACCCTTTTATTAACGGAACGATACGCCCAGGTTAACCAGACCGTAATAACCTCCGGCCTCGCCACCGTGCGTTGACTCAGACCAGCCACCCTGTACACCCAGCGTGACGTTCTTGCGGATTTGCGCACTCACGCCGCCATCCAGACCCACGCTGGTGCCTGACAGTTTTGTATGGAAAGCGGCTTCCGAGCCGCTTACACCAGGGACCGAGGCTGTTACTGCACTGTGTCCACCGTAGGATTGCGTGAACGATGGTGTGACCCACCAGGCGAGTGTCGCTTTTGTATCCTCCGGTGTGCCTACCTTCACGCCTGCACGTACCGCCTGGCGGCGACTGTCGGACCAGCTGAGCGACGCGGCATCATCGTGCGCACCGTCCAGGCTGAGGCCCTGCACCGTATACTGCAACTGCGGCTCCAGTGCCAGGTTCGGTGCGACCGTAAAGGCCTGCCCTACCTCCGCTGAGGCCAGCCAGCCGGTGCCAGAAGTGGACAGCCTGGTTCCGTCGTTCGAAGCGACCTTCAGGCTGTGATGACTCGCCTGCAGCACGCCATCAACGTGCAATCCAGAGTGGCTACGGCCTGACAAATACGCTCCGCCGCTATAGACCGTGTCGCGGTCTGTGCCGGCTTCGCGTTGACCACCGTCGCGCCAGACATCGCTACGCATCAGGCCGGTGGCGCCATATACACCGGCACGCCAGTCTGCATTCGCCCCGTCAAGTTGCCAGAGATCGCCACCAATCTGCAGGAAGCTGTACGCACCGCTGCTCTCCGGTACGCTGCCGCCTGTCAGGCTGCCACTTTCAGAGTGGTGCAGCTGGCCTGCCGCCAGGCGTCCCCAGATCCGGCTATCCGGCGCATAATGGAAGCGTGTATCTGCCGTGCCCGCCAGCAGACGATCATAGTCGAGCGAGAGCGCTGGCAGGGCCGCGTAGCTCCACATCCCGTCACGGTAGTTCACCGGCGCGCTGATCACGCTATCCCCTGTTGAGGTATCGCCATTCTGCGTGGTGTCACCGCTAGTCGTGTCGGTCTGTTGCGAAGTCAGGTACCAGCTCTGATCGGCATTACGATACAAACTGTACGAGTACGCACCCGCCACCAGAGGACGCGTCATACTGAACGCACCTGCTTCCGTGGTGGCACCGTTAATAGCCTGTATCACCGCAATGCCGTTACCGGTGGTCTGGGCACCCAGTCCGCCGCGATTGAGCACCTGCAGACCAGTGCTGCCCGTGGCCTGGCCGCCATCAATGATGACTTTGTCAGTGAGTGAGCTACTGTCGCCCGCCACGGTATTAAGCGTAATGGTGCCGCCGTTACCCGCGAGGTTAGTAACGGTCAGCGTGTGTGGCGTGAACGTTCCCTGCGACGGCACAAACACAATGCTGCCAGCATTGGTCAGGGTATCGACCAGTGAGTCACCGGTAATATTCCAACTACTGCTCTGGTCGATGTTAACGTCGGTCGGGTCAATAATACCGGTCAGAGTAGTACTGTTGATCAGCGACAGTGACGTTCCCGACACGGCCACAATATCAGTCTCGGCTTGCAGGCCATCCATAACCAGTGAGCCGTCATTCAGATTCAGCTGTGACTGGCTGAGCGTGCCGACAAGCGTTAACGTACCTGTTCCGCTTTTGGTGAGCTGCCCACCGCCGGTCAGGTTGGTATTCAACACCGCGTTATTACTGATGTCGTAAGTGGTGATGCCTTCGTTGACGAAGCTGTTATTTGCCAAAGTCAAAACGGCACCGTCGGCAATATTCAGCTGGCCGCCGGTGGCCACAGTGGTATCAGACGCGATGCCGCCGCTGCTGACTGACAGCAGGCCGCCGTTGTTGATGGTGGCCTGGAATGTCTTACCGCCATCCAGTACAGCCAGTTTCCCATCGGCATTTACGGTAGTACCGGTTGCTGTACCGAGCACATTTTCAGTGCCCCCGGCATTAACCACCGTACCGGTGGAGAAGTCGCCGCTGTTTACCGTTAATTGACCTCCGTTTTCTACCAGCACGTTGTTTGCCTGGCCGCCGCTAATGGAAAACGCACCGAGCGCATTTGTACCCTGCACGACGGCCTGAGTGCTCGCCTGCAAGGCTGCTCCAGATGCCTGCGCAACATCTGACGCAATACCACCGTCAGCAATGGCAAGCATGCCGCCAGCATTTAAGGCAAGGTCCATCGCCATGCCCCCGGTGTTGACACTCAGCGTGCCGCCTGAATTCACGATGGCGCTGGATGCCGTGCCACCACTGTTAACTACCATAAACCCAGCATCGGTCACCGTTGTCCATTTGGCTGTGGCACCGTCGTTAATATACTGCTTACCGCCTGCGACGACGGTCGATGTCGCTGTGCCGAAGACATTCTGCACGCCGTCCGTGTTCACTGCGGTGCCTTTAGCCACACCGCCGGAATCCACATCCATCACGCCACCAGCGTTTATCATGGTATCGATTACTGACCCACCGCTTCTGACATAAACGAAACCGTCGCTGTTTACCGTGGTGCCCGTCGCGCTGCCACCGCTATTGATAGCCTGATAGCCACCTGAATTGACGCTCGTTGAGGTGGCGCTGCCCTCAACGGTCTGGGCGCCGCCAGCCAGAATGGCCGAAACTGCCGATCCGCCGCGCGCAACATACTGGGAGGCGCCAGCACTGACGGTCGTGGATGATGCTACGCCGCCATAATTGACATATTCATAACCGCCAGCATTCACCTGAGTTGATTCTGCGCTGCCACCATTCTGCACATACATCGTGCCGTTATTCAGTACCGTCCCGACCGCAGAACCGTAGTTATTGAGATTTCCGTAGCCATTAACTGTCGATGCGGAAGCGACGCCGCCGTTCATGACGTACTGCTGGCCCCCGGAAATGGTTGTTGAATTTGTCGTGCCGCCATAAAACACTTGCTCATAGCCGCCTGCTTTAACCAGGGTATCGTCTGTAGAGCCGCCGCTGTTGACGTACTGCATCCCGCTCTGACCAATCACGCTGCCTGAGGCGGTGCCGCCAGCTTCGACATACAAACAGCCACCGTTTTCCAGCAGCAAATCTTTGGCCTGACCACCGCTGACGGAGAAATCGCCAAGCGTATTGGTTCCGCTCACGGTTGCACCGGTGTAAGTCTGTAACGCACCGCCAGACGATTGCGTCACGGTGAGCGCTGATCCGCCATTGTAAACCACCAGCCTGCCGCCAGAATTCAACGCCGTGCTGACAGCGGATCCGCCGCTGCTGACGTACTGAGTCCCGCTTTGCCCGATCACACTCTCTGAAGCATTACCACCCGCCTGCACATAAAGAATGCCGCCATTTTCCAGCAACAGATCGGTTGCCTGCCCCCCGCTCACAGAAAAATCCCCTAGCGCATTGGTGCCGCTTACGGTCGCCCCCGTGTAAGTCTGTAAAGCGCCGCTGGAATTTTGCGTCACGTTAGTCGCCGTACCGCCTTCAAAGACGTTCAGAACGCCCCCAGCATTGACCGTGGTATTGAACGCAAAACCACCGCTTTCAACATATTCGGTTCCGCCCCAGTTAACGACGCTGTCTGACGCGGAATGTCCTGTCTGCACGAACAAAAAACCACCGTTTTCAAGTAGCAGGTTATTTGCCTGCCCGCCACTGATGGAGAAAGCTCCGAGCGTGTTCGTGCCGCTAACTGTCGCGCCGGTGTAAGCCCGCAACGCGCCGCCTGTTGACTGCGCTACATCGGTGGCCGTACCGCCCTGATATACGGTAAGGGTGCCATTTGACATAAGCGTTGTACTGACAGCAGAATCGCCGCTTTCAACGTACAAAGAGCCGCCGTTTTCAAGCAGCAGGTTTTGAGCAAGCCCGTTACTGACAGAGAAAGCGCCGAGCGCATTAGTGCCGCTTACGGTGGCGTCGGTATAGGTCTGAAGCGCCCCGCCTGATGTCTGCAGCACGTTTGTCGCGGTGCCACCCTCATTAACCTGAAGCGCTCCGTTCAGTCGTATCGTCGTGTTGTCAGCAGACTGTCCGTTTTGTACGTTAAGGAAGCCGCCATTTTCCAGCAACACATTGCTTGCCTGCCCCCCGCTTACAGAAAAAGCGCCGAGCGCATTGGTGCCACTTACGGTGGCGTCGGTTGTGGTCTGAAGCGCCCCGCCTGATAACTGGCTCACACTTAAGGCGGTACCACCACTGCTGATGTTCATGTAGCCGCCAGCGTTTACGGTAGTGTGGGTAGCGCTACCGCCGTTGTTAACGAACAGATGGCCGCCCGAAGTTACGGAAGTATCAGTCGCCACCCCGCCGTTATTAACGTTAATAGTTGGCGCGTAGTAGCCGACAAAATAGTCACCGCCCACGTTACTGCTGCTCGCCAGCCCGCCACTATTAACGTTAAGCGTGCCACCATCTGTTACCACAGCACTGTTGGCGATATCCCCGCTGTTCAGCGTCAATGGCTCGTAATAAGTGACCTGAGAACCGTCATAGGTAGCTGCGACCGCGGTCCCAGTCATGCCCAACAACAGGATTGCGCCCGCCACTTTCTTCACTGCCAGCGGCGGACATCCGCCGCAACCGGCACGCTCTGACGCCACGATCCACGCCTGACGCGCTGCGCTCCAGACGATTCTGTACGCTCTGTTCATATCTCTGTCTCACTGTTGTTTTGTTGCGTGCCGGTGCTTATACAGCCCCATGCCACATGTGTTGTTTTCAATGCTTATTTGGACTTAATGACCGCGCAGTTGCGTATGCAGCCGGTCAATCACGCCGTTAACTTGTTTTCCGGTTATCAGTCGGGTGCACTCATACTGACGTTCCGTTCCCTTGTGCCGCGGGCACCAGAAAAAGTCCCGGTGATCGAACGTCTCATGCGGGCTGTCCCAGCAGCCGCTGCAACCGTGACTGCTGAATACTCGCCAGGGCGTATAAAACTCGGCACCGGGCAGGCTAAAACCGCTAATCAGCACTACGGGTATCTGCGAAGCCCAGGCGAGCCAGGAAAGACCACTTGCCAGACCGATAAAGAAGCTGGCGTGACGAAGCAAATCCACTCGTGCCTGTAGCGGCAGGTTGCCGGTGAAGTCTTCCGCGCCGTAGGGAATGTGATTCCAGACAAAGCCCTGCCCGGTTCGGGATTCCCGATCGATGCAGAGCACCCGATAACCCAGGGCTTTAAGATGAGTCACAACCTCAGCCCACCCGTGCCCGTTGTTCCAGAACTTGGCCTGGCAGGTGGACTGCACGCCTATGCAAACGTAGGGCTCAGCGATAGTGCGCGGAGCACTCAGATCCAGGCGTGGCGCCTCTTCCCGGTGATCAACCCCGAGAATGTGCCCGGCTATACGGTGGAAACCCACCTGACGGAAGTCGATTGGCTGGTGCGTGTCGTTGCCGCCGAAAAACAAGCCGACTCGGTAGGTGGCATAGGGAAAACGCTCCCGCACATCGTTCGGCGTAGAGAAATGAATGTGTGGATACTGGCCTTCCAGCAGCGTGATGATATTTTGTGCCATCGAGCATTCAAGGCGGCAACCGTGCTGCAGGCGGAAACGCTCTGCGTAGTGGAACCAGCCCAGCAGGTCGCCCAGCGTGCCCACGGGGAAGGAAATGAGCACATCCCGATCTTTCAGAGACAGCGTTTCGTCTAGCAGCGGGATCTCTTCTTCGCCACGCCAGACCTGGATGCGGAAGCGGACAAAGTATTTTTTGGCCGAAATAACCCACCCGGCGCCGGTTTCACAACGGAACAGAACATTGCCTGAGTCGTCATCCAGCAGCATTACCCGCCAGCGACCTTCAGGCAGCAGCACGCGAGCACCATCATTGAAGTCATAAAGAATGCCTGCCGGGCCTTTTATAGCGGGCTGCTCAGGTGGAACAACAAAAGGATACGGTACAGCTTCCTGAGAGCTGGAAAGCGCGGCGGCAGTGACAGCAGGCGATGAAACCATATCAATCATCGTTACACCCGCCCTGCATCAGATGTTTTGCCGGTGTTAATGACTCGACCCAGCCGCAATATTGTTTATTCATTATCTCTCCCCCGCCCAACGAAATAAGAACATTCTTATTACATGGCCTATATACTGGGTGTTATCGGAGGCAGTAGATTTTTCTGTAGAGCATTAATGTAAAAATGCTTACAGAATCACAACAGGCTGGCGGATGAACAATTTGACATGGAAGGTAGAGAAATGCGTTGAATGGAGGCGAAATAATCACATCTGGAGCATTGTTGCTGCGAAGTTACAGCGAATCAGCTTAATTTTGATCGACTTCCCATCACTGAAGACCTCTTGTTTTTTATCAAGTTTTTCTTATGGCTGGCCAGGACATACGTCGGGCCGCAGCGAAATAAATTATTCTGCAGAAAAGGATTTTTGCGCTGGCTGAATTTAATCGTTGAAGTTTGCCAGCTATGCCCTCAGAAAAGTGTTTTTCCAACCAGGTTAAGCCATTATTTACAATTTATAGAGCCAGTAAAATGGCAGTGACTGCATTTACCGTCTCACTGGCCACAGAGTTCCGACCTTCACTATCCGCGTTGGCTGATCTTACTGGAACGGGCTCCGGCTACACGTTTTGGTGAAAACGCCTGACGCATTACCGTGATTAAATCGGTTGAAGCCGGACGAACTGTTAAAGATGTCTGTCGGGAAGCCGGTATCTCTGAAGCGACCTGCTATAACTGGAAGTCTAAATACGGTGGTATGGAAGCGTCTGATATTAAAAAGATAAAGGACCTTGAGGATGAGAGCCGACGTCTCAAACAGAAGTTTGCCGATCTCAGTCTTGAAAACCGGGTACTGAAAGATGTTATCGAAAAAAAGCTTTAAAACCAGCCTTTAAGCGTGAGCGGGTAACACATCTGATAACACCATTCGGGCTCAGTATTCGTCAGGCCTGTCGAAGCCTGAACCTGAGCAGAACGGTTTATCATTACCGTCCGGATACCACGCGTGACGAACCTGTTATTTTTGCATTACAGGCTGCCGCTGAACGCTATCCACGATATGGTTTTCCAAAGTTTTTTCAGGTTCTGCGGCGGCAGGGATACCAGTGGAATCATAAAAGGATCCACCGTATTTACTGTCTGCTTAAGCTGAATTTTCGCCGCAAAGGTAAACAGCGTCTGCCGGTGCGTAATCCATCACCGCTGGCTACGCCAGAAGCGTTAAATCAGAGCGGGTCCGTTGATTTCATGCATGACGCTCTGATTTACGGTCGTCATTTTCGCTCGTTCAATGTCGTTGATGACTTTAATCGTGAAGCGTTGTCGATCGAAACAGATCTGAATTTTCCCGCTCAGCGAGTGGTTCGTGTGCCGGACAGGATCGCAGCAAACCGGGGATACCCCGTGATGCTTCGCATGGATAATGGCCTGGAATTTATCAAGCCGGGGAAACCAACTCAGAATGCTTTTATAGAACGTTTTAACCGAACGTATCGTACAGAAATACTCGATTTTTATCTGTTCAGAACCCTGAACGAAGTGCGGGAAATAACGGAAAGAGGGTTGTCAGAATATAACTGTGAACGCCCGCACGAATCACTGAATAACATGACACCGGAGGAATACCACCTACAACATCACAAGGCCGGGCTCTCAAAAAGTGCATGGAACTAAAAAGGGTCTATTTATACTCACATTCCATGTTTATTATTCGTCATATTTTGAGCTAAGGCAGGCTGGTTATACATTAAAATCCCGGCCGCTGGACAAAAATTCGTATTGGCTAAGATATTTCCAGTTCTTCCGTTGCTTCCGATAAAATCTGTAAGAATCTACTCAGACTAAATTTCATGGAATTTTGTTCAGCTAAAATTTTGGCGTCTGAAAAAATTCGATTTCAATATTATAAGGGCCTCTAACTTTTTTTAATTGGCAGAGTATTTGACCTCCATAAGAAATCTCCACCGTGATTTCTTCATACTTAGAATCACTAAAAAAGGTTATTTCAAAATCGTTATCCATATCTTTATCTCAGCATTTTAGGATCCAATAATCCAGAGAGTGTTTCATCTGAGTTACAGCGCAATCCTCTTTCATCAGGAAGCCTGTATTCCACACCACCTTTGTAAAGATATGTTTTTACATTGTTTTTACTAATTAAAACTTCATTTACAAATTGATTTGCTGTTTCATTTTTTTGTACCTACTATTACTGAGTAATATTAAGCCACATATCGCTCTTAAAAGAGAGTCGAATGTCTCCAGGAGGCTTTAAGTTCCGTCACCTCATTTAACAATCCTTTTTCGTCCAGATCATCTTCATCGATTAATTCAGGATCGGAACAATAAGAATCTACTGAAGAAAAAACCATATCAAAGAAAAGTTGCGTATCCTTACCAGCTCCTTTCAGCACATCCGAGTCTCTGTATTCTCGCCATGCCCTTATATATCCCCCTTCAAATTCCGGTGCTGTAATATCACCTGAGATAAAAGAGTCAATTAAGGAAAGAATAAATGATTCATTTTTGTTAAAAGACATTTTATTCACCATTCAAGTTAACAATTTGAGTTTTAGATAGTTTCCACCCAGAGATGAAGTTGCCGTCTAAATTAGTCATTACATCAAGCTTAGTTTCAGGATTATAGTAGTGGTAGACATCCTGGTTCCATCGATACTTACCAGTAATTTTATGTGTTAATGGATGATCAATATGCCTCTTAAGGGCTTGTTCAAAAGCTTTTAATCGTTCTACATTGGCGTTACCTGATACATTGAAGTCTACAGTATGTTTGAATTTTTTCTGTAGTTGTCGTGATTCAAATTTAACAGAATCTGATAATAATGGCTTGGTCTGTTTTGACAGATTAGGTAACGTTTCTATTGCATTAGCTGGGTTTAAACGACCCATACCGAAAACAACGGCAACAGAAGCGCCCGCAATAACCAACCCTTTGGCCTGGTCAGACATCATCTGGTCATAACCGGCAGGCGTATCGCCTCCCAGCTGCTCTGCAGTCTGTCTGAATCCTTCAGGGTTGCCGTTATAAATTCCACCGGCGGTCAGCAGCCGTCCGGCGGCTTTGCTGTTAATAGTACTGAGCGGAGCGGGCTGTTTAATGCCGGATGAACGTTCAGGTAACGCGGTGGGACGTGGCTTTCCGCTCCTGCTGCTGTAGTCCCGGCGGGCAACCGATATTTTATATTCACGGATAATATCCTGCGCCCCGTCAAACTTAAACGCCAGCGGATCGCGGCAAATCAGTTCGCCATGCTCATTGATATAAAACAGCCCGCCTTTTGACCCAGAAAAACCGTCCAGCATCACCACTTCACCATGGTAGATCA
>NZ_NWUO01000006.1 GCF_002895925.1 Mixta theicola
CGGTGCCTTTTCGCGCCGTGCCAACGCCCTGGTTTTCACGCGTGCTGCACTGGCCGGGTGGCTTTTCCGGCGTCACGTTAGGACGCGGCTTTGATATGAAACTGCGCAGCGCGGGTGAAATTTACAGTATTTTGCGTCAGGCCGGATTAGAAGAGCATAAGGCGGTGATCTGTTCCCGCGCAACGGGCCTGAGCGGAAGGGCGGCGCAGCAGTTTGTCACGGTGTTTGGCCCAATGACTGGAGAGATTACTCATCAGCAGCAGATACGTTTGTTTAATGTGATTTATCCCCAGTATGTTAGCCTGGCTAAAGGTTATTATTTTAGGCATACGAAGAAGGCCCAGATTATCCCGGATGCTGTTAGCTGAGAGGCAATGGTTCCAAAAATAAAAGAGGTTTATGTCGCTATTGTTTATCAAGGTATCGATAACATCAATACCTTAACCAAGGCGGCGTCGACAAATAGAAGAAAGGATATGATAGATTTGATTGAAAAAAGCAAGCTTTATATGAAGTATGAAAAAGAGAGGAAAAGAATATGTCATCTTTTATAAAATACAATATTCGGTTAACTATGATGCTTTTTCTTTTTAATAATACTGCTGATGCGTCAATGCCCTTTGATGAAGGCTTTTCTTACTGTTTTACTCTACCAAGAAACACTGTTGAGAATAATGAATTTGATTGTAAAACCAGAGTTTTTGAAGAATCAAATGATGCCCTTAAAAAAGAAACGGAAAAGTTAAAAGCCCATATATTTAAAAATTATGATAATCCATGGTTGCTTGATGATACAGAAGGAATAGGGATAGAGATAAAGGATGTCTTTTGGCAGAAATTTAGCTCATCACAAGAAAATTGGCTGGCATCAAGAAATACATTCTGTTCTGCTGAAGCATCTTTGCCAGGTTCCTGGGCCAGCGCAGCGGGAGATATAGAAATCTCATGCATAATAACAATGAATCGACGTCGCATTGATGAAATCAAAATGCTTTACCCTTCACAAGATGATGGCCAAAAGAGCACTGAAAAAGAAAACCATTAACGTTATTCTCATAACGCCTGTGCCTATCACCTAAAGTTATGACGTATGCTCCGGCCATAACTTCATCTTTTGCCCCTCAGACTCGGCTTGCGCAAGAAAACCGATATTAATCCCGCTTTTAGCCGTTCGCTCACCGCCACATCTGGCTTGCGCGCTTAATTCGCCCTACGCATAACTTATGACCGAAAATTACGTAGTGGCGTTTTCTTATACCGATGTTGCAGCATTTTTAGCTGGCTCTTTGCCTGAACAGCTATCTAATCGTTCAGTTATGCAGCGTTCAACGATAAATTTTAATCGTTTTTTTGCGGTTAAACCTGCTGGCTGGCGCGTTTTTAACCCGATGTTTATAGGGTTAATCGGCTCTGTAGCGAATTTTCCAACTAGTTTTGTTATCGGAAGGTTTTTTTTATGTTTGCTTGCTGTTTCTCACACTCTGTGTAAATACCTCACATCTGTATTGACGTTCTTTCATTCTGTTGACAAATTGATGTTTCACTGGAGTAAGGGAAGCAGATTCTTCTGATAGATTTCGCGCTGTCAGAACCACCCGCCATCCCTTATCTCCCAGCCCGCACCGGCTGCACAAAAAAAACACAGGCCGGGCATACGCGCACAACACACATCACACATTGGAGCATAAGCATGAGTATTTCCTTGGCTAAATCAGGGGTGCTAAAGGTCGGCCTGAGCCTGATGGCAATGTCCGTTGCCGTTAGCGTTCAGGCAAAGACTCTGGTTTATTGTTCAGAAGGATCGCCAGAAGGGTTTAACCCGCAGCTGTTCACCTCCGGCACCACCTATGATGCCAGCTCCCGCCAGATTTATAACCGCCTGGTCGAGTTCACTATCGGTACTACCGAACTGCATCCGGCGCTGGCCGAGAAGTGGGACGTGAGTGAAGATGGCAAAACCTATACTTTCCATCTGCGTAAAGGCGTGAAATGGCACACCACTAAAGATTTTAAGCCAACCCGCGATTTTAATGCGGATGACGTGGTATTTACCTTTGAGCGTCAGCTCGATAAAAACAACAAATACCATGGCGTTTCCGGCGGCAGCTACGAATACTTCGAAGGCATGGATATGCCTAACCTGCTCAGCAAAGTCGAAAAGGTTGATGACTATACCGTGCGCTTTACGCTGACCCGGCAGGAAGCCCCGTTCCTGGCTGACTTAGGCATGGACTTTGCTTCTATTCTCTCTGCGGAATATGCCGACAAGATGATGCAGGCGGGTACGCCGGAAAAAGTTGACCTCAATCCGGTCGGCACCGGCCCGTTCCAGCTGCTGCAGTATCAAAAAGATTCACGCATCCTGTATAAAGCCAACGCCGAATACTGGGGCACTAAGCCGAAAGTCGATCGTTTAGTGTTCTCTATCACGCCGGATGCCTCGGTGCGTTACGCCAAACTGCAAAAAGGCGAATGCCAGGTGATGCCTTATCCGAACCCGGCGGATATTGCCCGCATGAAGCAGGATAAAAACATCAACCTGATGGAGCAGCCAGGGCTGAACGTCGGCTATCTCTCGTTTAACGTTGAGAAAAAGCCGCTGGATAACCTGAAAGTACGTCAGGCGCTGACTATGGCGGTGAACAAAAAGGCGATTATCGCTGCCGTTTATCAGGGAGCCGGTCAGTCGGCGAAAAACCTGATCCCGCCAACCATGTGGGGCTATAACGATGCGGTGCAGGATTACCCCTACGATCCGGTTAAAGCCAAAGAACTGCTGAAAGAAGCGGGCATGGCCGATGGCTTCGCTATCGACCTGTGGGCGATGCCGGTACAGCGTCCCTATAACCCGAACGCGCGCCGTATGGCGGAGATGATCCAGGCTGACTGGGCGAAAATCGGCGTCAAAGCCAAAATCGTTACCTATGAGTGGGGCGAATATCTGAAGCGCGCCAAAGATGGCGAGCACCAGACGGTAATGATGGGCTGGACCGGCGATAACGGGGATCCGGATAACTTCTTCGCCACGCTGTTCAGCTGTGCGGCGGCTAAAGATGGTTCTAACTACTCGCGCTGGTGCGATAAGTCGTTTGAAAATCTGATCCAGCCGGCCCGCGCCACGGAAGATCATGAAAAACGCATTCAGCTTTACCAGCAGGCTCAGGTAGTGATGCACGATCAGGCGCCCGCGCTGATTATCGCCCACTCCACGGTCTATGAGCCGGTAAGTAAAAAAGTGTCTAACTACGTGGTGGACCCACTGGGCGGTCACTACTTCGTTAACGTCGATGTCGCTGAATAATCTACCGGGCCAGCAGCGTCTGGCCTGATAAATCACGTTGCTGTCGCTGCCTGTAATTTTACCGGCAGTGACGGCCCGACGGCGATGTCTGCGGGTTGAAACATTTTCACCCCCTTTCCCGGACGAAAAAAATGGCTAAGGCGCAATTTTTTGCGTCGCGGCTGGCTTCACGCCAGCGCAGGATGTGAGCAAAACCCGCCCTGAGCGGTGGGATAAAAATAGAGAAACCGGATTATGCTGCAGTTCATATTCCGACGTTTGGGTCTGGTGATCCCAACGTTTATCGGTATTACCCTGTTAACGTTCGCCTTTGTTCATCTGATCCCTGGCGATCCGGTGCTGATCATGGCGGGCGAGCGCGGGATCTCCCCCGAACGTCACGCACAGCTTATGGCCCAGATGGGGCTGGATCAGCCGCTGTGGAAACAATACTTCACCTACATTAACGGCGTGCTGCACGGCGATCTCGGCATCTCTTTGAAAAGCCGCACGCCGGTATGGGATGAATTCGTGCCGCGCTTTAAGGCTACGCTGGAGCTGGGCATTTGCGCCATGCTGTTTGCCATTGCTATCGGGATCCCGGTTGGCGTACTGGCGGCGGTAAAACGCGGCTCTATCTTTGACCATACCGCGGTAGGTATCTCACTGACCGGCTACTCGATGCCGATTTTCTGGTGGGGCATCATGCTGATTATGCTGGTTTCGGTGCAGCTCAACCTGACGCCGGTATCCGGGCGATTAGGTGATGCGGTGTTCCTGGATGATACGCAGCCGCTGACCGGCTTTATGCTGATCGATACGCTGATTTGGGGTGAACCGGGCGACTTCAAAGATGCGGTGATGCATATGATCCTGCCCGCTATCGTGCTGGGCACCATTCCGCTGGCGGTAATTGTGCGTATGACCCGTTCTTCAATGCTGGAGGTGCTGGGCGAAGACTATATTCGAACCGCGCGCGCTAAGGGCCTGACGCGGATGCGGGTAATTATCGTCCACGCGCTACGCAACGCGATGCTGCCGGTGGTCACCGTTATCGGCCTGCAAATCGGTACGCTGTTGGCCGGTGCGATTCTTACCGAAACCATCTTCTCCTGGCCGGGCCTGGGTCGCTGGCTGATTGAGGCCTTACAGCGCCGGGATTATCCGGTGGTGCAGGGCGGCGTACTGATGGTCGCCACGCTGATCATTCTGGTTAACCTGCTGGTTGATCTGCTTTATGGCGTGGTGAATCCGCGCATTCGTCACAAAAAATAAGGGGGCGCTATGTCTGTTATTAATCCGGGCGGCGTCAGCGCTGCACCCAAGCCGATGACCCCGTTACAGGAGTTCTGGCATTACTTTAAACGCAACAAAGGCGCGGTAGCCGGCCTGGTCTATATCGTCATTATGGTGACGCTGGCGATTTTCGCCGGTCTGCTGGCGCCGCACGGCCCGGCTGAACAGTTCCGTGATGCGCTGCTGCATCCGCCGGTCTGGCAGGACGGCGGCAGCTGGCAATATATTCTCGGCACTGACGACGTGGGCCGCGATGTACTGTCGCGTCTGATGTACGGCGCGCGGCTGTCGCTGCTGGTTGGCTGTCTGGTGGTGCTGCTGTCGTTGATCCTTGGGGTTATCCTCGGTCTGCTGGCTGGCTACGTTGGCGGCGCGGTGGACGCCACCATTATGCGCCTGGTCGATATTATGCTGGCGCTGCCAAGCCTGCTGCTGGCGCTGGTGCTGGTGGCGATTTTCGGTCCGTCGATTGTTAACGCCTCGCTGGCGCTGACCTTTGTGGCGCTGCCGCACTATATCCGTCTGACCCGCGCTGCGGTGCTGGTGGAAATCAACCGCGATTACGTGACCGCTTCCAGCGTGGCGGGTGCCGGCGCTATTCGCCAGATGTTTATTAACATTCTGCCTAACTGCCTGGCGCCGCTGATTGTGCAGGCGTCGCTGGGCTTCTCCAACGCGATTCTGGATATGGCCGCGCTGGGCTTTCTCGGTATGGGCGCGCAGCCGCCGACGCCGGAGTGGGGCACCATGCTCTCCGACGTTCTGCAGTATGCGCAAAGTGCCTGGTGGGTAGTTACCTTTCCAGGCCTGGTGATCCTGCTGACGGTACTGGCATTTAACCTGATGGGCGATGGCTTGCGTGATGCGCTCGACCCGAAACTCAAGCAGTAAAGAGGCACCGAGATGGCGTTATTAAATATAGAAAAACTGTCGGTGCATTTCGGCGATGAAAAAGCACCGTTCCGTGCGGTTGACCGCATCAGTTACCAGGTAGAACAGGGGCAGGTCGTCGGTATCGTGGGTGAATCCGGCTCTGGCAAATCGGTCAGTTCGCTGGCGATTATGGGCCTGATTGATTATCCCGGCCGCGTGATGGCGGACAAACTGGAATTCAACCAGCGCGATTTGAAGCGCATCTCTGAAAAAGAGCGGCGTCAGCTGGTAGGCTCGGAAGTGGCGATGATTTTCCAGGATCCGATGACCAGCCTGAACCCTTGCTATACCGTCGGCTATCAGATTATGGAAGCGATTAAAGTTCACCAGGGCGGCAACCGTCGCACCCGGCGACAGCGCGCTATCGATCTGCTGAACCAGGTCGGGATTCCCGATCCAGAATCGCGGCTGGACGTTTATCCGCATCAGCTTTCCGGCGGTATGAGCCAGCGCGTAATGATCGCGATGGCTATCGCCTGTCGGCCACGCCTGCTGATTGCCGATGAGCCGACCACCGCGCTCGACGTGACCATTCAGGCGCAGATTATCGAGCTGCTGCTTGAGCTGCAAAAGCAGGAGAACATGGCGCTGATCCTGATTACGCATGACCTGGCGCTGGTGGCTGAAGCCGCGCAGCACATCATCGTGATGTATGCCGGACAGGTGGTGGAAACGGGTAAGGCGAGCGATATTTTCAAAGCGCCGCGCCATCCTTATACCCAGGCGTTGCTGCGCGCGCTGCCGGAGTTTGCGGCAGATAAAGCGCGTCTGGCCTCGCTGCCGGGCGTGGTGCCGGGGAAATACGATCGGCCCAGCGGCTGCCTGCTGAATCCGCGCTGCCCTTATGCCACCGACCATTGCCGTGTGGAAGAACCTGAACTTCGTGATATTCCGGGGCGTCAGTCCAGGTGTCACTATCCGCTGGATGATGCCGGGAGACCAACCTATGCGTCCTGAAACTCAAGAGCAGCAGTATTTACTGCAGGCTATCGACCTGAAAAAGCACTATCCGGTGAAGAAGGGATTGTTCGGCCAGCCACGGCTGGTGAAGGCGCTGGACGGCGTCTCCTTTAACCTTGAACGCGGAAAAACGCTGGCGGTGGTGGGCGAGTCGGGCTGCGGCAAATCAACGCTGGGCCGCCTGCTGACGATGATTGAAACGCCGACCGAAGGGCAGCTGTTCTGGCATGGTCAGGATCTGCTGAAGCACGACCGCGAAGCGCAGTCGCTGCGTCGGCAGAAAATCCAGATTGTGTTTCAAAACCCGTACGGCTCGCTGAATCCGCGTAAAAAAGTAAGCCAGATCCTGGAAGAGCCGCTGCTGATCAATACCTCGCTTGGCAAAGCGGAGCGCCGGGAAAAAACGCTGGAAATGATGGCGAAGGTTGGGCTGAAGACCGAACATTATGACCGCTATCCGCATATGTTTTCCGGCGGGCAGCGTCAGCGTATCGCCATTGCTCGCGGCCTGATGCTGGACCCGGATGTGCTGATTGCCGATGAACCGGTCTCCGCGCTGGATGTGTCGGTTCGCGCTCAGGTGCTTAACCTGATGATGGATTTGCAGCAGGAAATGGGGCTCTCCTACGTCTTTATTTCGCACGATTTGTCGGTGGTGGAGCATATTGCCGATGAAGTGATGGTGATGTATTTGGGGCGCTGCGTGGAGAGGGGCTCGAAAGAGGCGATCTTCGCCAACCCGCGCCATCCTTACACTCAGGCGCTGCTTTCCGCAACGCCGCGTCTGAACCCGGACGACCGCCGCGAACGTATCAAGCTGACCGGCGAACTGCCCAGCCCGCTGAGCCCACCGCCCGGCTGCGCCTTTAACGCGCGCTGTCGCCGTCGCTTCGGCACCTGTGTTCAGCTACAGCCGCAGCTGAAGCAGTACGGCGATCAGCAGATTGCCTGTTTCGCCGTCGATCAGGATGAGCAGCAGAAGGTGAGTTAAGCCTTAGGCGGAGCGGGCGTACTATTACGCCCGCTCTGCGGCAGGTTTTATCTGGCGCGTCACGGCAAACAATCCCGCTCGCTTAAACAAAGGTTAAACTCCGGCCTGTATGCTGGAAAAGCCTCGCTTAAATAGCCTTATTTTTCCGTTTGAGCTGGTTAAGTTTCGGGGAAAAAATAATTTATATTTTTCCGTCACAGTTTTAGCACTTTTGTTTATTATTATTGAATATTTTACGTGGTAATGTTTGTTCAGTTTATTATTGCAAGAAAACTCTCAAAGCAGCTTCTTTAGATTTAATGACTTTTCTATACAAAATAACCCATATAATTGCCATATTTACCGTTCGAGGTTATTAAAACATCATTATGCCCTGATTTTGGCCTTAATTAAGCTGGCCGTCTTCAGCTGCAGTGAGGGTGATAATTAACAGATAAATGGACAATTAAATAAGCGGGTTTAATATGGAATATGCGTTTGGGTTATTTAGAAACAGGGAAAAGCCAGCTGAAGAAAATGAGGCATTGCTACAAGAGATCATAGCAACTCATAATAACTCGCTTTATGAGCGACTTATTTGTCAAAACCTCCTTTCAGGTATCAATACCATTGAAATTATTCGTAATTCATTACTTAACTCCAGCGAAGAGCTAAAGAAAGAAGAAAATATCATTGAGCGCCTTAATGAAAAGAACCTGTATGCACGCAATTGTATCCAGGCGCTGTTGGATAAAGCATGTCATTTTAAACAGCAAGCCGAAAATAGGATCTTGGTCAGCCAGGCGTTGCAGGCGGCGGTAGATGAGATTAACGACTGCATAAGCGATATTAACCGTCTGGCCAACCAAACCGATCTGTTGGCGATCAACTCAGCAATAGAAGCGGCCAGGGTTGGCGCAATGGGACGCGGCTTTACCGTTCTTTCAAAGGAAGTAAAAAGCCTGGCGGAGGAGGTAAAAAGGCAGTCTGCTAAAATAGAAAAAATCACCGGCCATATTAATCTGTCGGCCAGTCAGGTCTGTGATAATACCGCAACGGTTATCAATACCCTGTCTACCGTTAAAAAAGAGATTGAACAAGTCTGCGAAGCGTTAGAGCAAATTATTAAACGCTCCGGGCGTATGCAATCGGTTATCCGCTTTATTTCCCAACAGCAGTTCCTTAATACGGTTAAGCTTGATCATATTATCTGGAAGCAGCAGGTCTATTCTCTACTGTTTAATAAAGATAAAAAGGGAAAAGTGAATACCCATCATGAGTGTCGCCTGGGTAAATGGTATTACGAGGGAGAAGGCCGTACGCTGTTTGCCGGAAACGATCATTTTCGCCAGCTTGAGCGGCCTCATGCCGATGTACACAACAATGGGCGCGCGGCGCTGACGGCGTTTGACAAGGGCGATATTAAAGCGCTTGCCGATTTGCTGGGGAAAATGGAACACGCCAGCTCCCAGGTGATCCTGATTATCGATCGCCTGATTGAGCATATTACTCCGGACTATATCGCCCAGGCCCGCGGCCATTAAAAAATCCCGTATCGTTAACCGCATTACAAGCCAGCTTCAGCAGTTCAACGATACGGGCTTTTTACGTCTCGACGGTAAAGGTCTGGCGGACGCCGGTATAACGCGGCCGCCAGAGCAGGATTACTGCGGATAAGGCACCCAGTCGCCGCCGTTCAGGCGTATCCACGGCTTGCCTTGGTACATCATCACCACCGCATTATCATTTTCTGAAACCACCGGCGTCTGCGGCAGGTTTTCCGTGAGTACCGACATATTCACGTTAGCCGCATTAAACACCTGCCCGTCCACCACGCGTGAAACCAGCTCAGAAATTGCCTGCAGGCTGGTCGGCGTATCAACGGTTAACGGCTGTCCCTGATGCGGCGATTTCATACCGACAAAACGAATGCCCACCGGAACATGAGTAATGCCTGGGCTGGGAATATCACGCAGGCCGGACATCTGCATCTTATCGCCCACCAGGGCGGCGCCATGTTCCGGCACCACCATTACCATCACCCGCCGTCCCGATTTCTCCAGGTTAGTCAGGAAAGCATCCAGCTGATCGAACAGCACCTGCGCACGCGGTTTATACGGGGCCGTACCGGAGCTGCCCAGTTCGCGCGTGCCGTCATGAAGCGGGATCAGGTTGTAAAAAGTTGCGGTGCGCGCCTCGTTGCTTTTGGTACGATCGTCCAGCCAGCGCTGCATCAGCTGCGCATCGTTATAGACCGGCGAACCGTCAAACGAGGTCAGTTCCGGCGCAATCCCGGCCTGCGACATTAACGGCGCCTGAAGATCGCCATCTCTACGCAGCTCTTGCAGGTAATTACCGAATACGCCGGTGTGGTCCATCATCAGCTGTTCTTTAAAGCCCAGCTTCGCCAGGTTATCAAACAGATAGCATTGCTGTTCGGCGGGTTTATAAAGATCGCTATGCGACGTCTGGCCGCAGCTGGCGCGCAGCAGACGAATACCGGCCGGGCCGCTGTAGCCGGTCGCCGAGTTATAGTTATTGAGCAGAATATCAAAGTGCTTCCACAGCGGATGGTCGCGCAGCTGCACCGCATCCATATCTGACCAGGCGAGCGAGCAGATATTAATAATCAGCACGTCAAACGGCTGCGAGTCGGGCGACAGCATCGCCGGGAACTGGGTGACGCGCTGCTTTTCCGTCTGATAAAAGCGGTTCAGATACGCCGTCAGATTGGCGCTGGTCGGCGGCGCGGTTTCATCCAGGGCATTTTTATCCGCGGCGGCGTTATTCGCCGATGTTTTGCTGTTCAGCACCACGTCCGGCGTGGCCGATGTGGTCGGCAGCAGCGAGATCGACGGCCCGGCGAGATTGATCACGTTTATCCAGATCAGCAGCAGCGAAACCAGCACCGTGATGCGCACCCACAGGGAAATAAACAGATACAGTACCAGCATGACAAAGGCGGCGCCCAGCATCTGCCAGTTAATAAAACGGTTAACCAGATCGAGCAGATAAGCGCCGGAAAAGCCTGC
Source organism: Mixta theicola (assembly GCF_002895925.1). Lineage (GTDB taxonomy): Bacteria > Pseudomonadota > Gammaproteobacteria > Enterobacterales > Enterobacteriaceae > Mixta > Mixta theicola. Next base: position 10,472 of record NZ_NWUO01000006.1, read on the forward strand.
CAGCTGCCCGCCCTGGCTCAAAATACTGGCCGGGCCAGGCAGCCAGGTATCGTGCCAAAACAGCGCCAGACCGATCGGTAAGGAAATCCAGCTACGCAGACGATGCAGCCGCTGCGAGGGAAGCGGGAACAGCAGCCAGGCGAGAAACACCAGATTCGCCAGCGCATGAAAATTAAGATAGCCAAACCACAGCAGCGCAAATTTAATTAAAAAATAGAAATTCCAGCCGCCCAGCCCGCGCCAGCTACGCCAGAAAGCAGCCGTGGCAGGCTGCGTCTTTTTACCATCAGTCATTATTTATCTTTATCCGTTTTGGTGGACCGGCGTTGCCAGGTACCTTCATATTTTAACGAGCGTGGCGGCAACAGCCGCTGCGTAACGCCGCGCCAGCGGGCGGGAAGCCAGCGGGTATACAGCGGTTTCGTCAGCAGCGCGATCAGAACCAGCAGAATCAAAATCTGCACGCCATCCATTAATGTCATTCGCGCGGAACCCCCTGTTGATTAAAGCTGAGCACGATCGGCTGCGGTGTCTGATGCTCGATCGGCTGCGGCGGCGTAACCTCCGGCAGCGCGACGTTTATTTCTGGCGGCATATCTTTCCACGCCTCCGGCACCAGCGCTTTCATCTGCCTGATTTCAGAAAGGATCTGTAAATCTTCAAACCAGACCAGGCGGTTGGAAAACAGCTCGTCGTGCGGCAGGCGGAAAATAAACTTCAGCGCGGTATCAAGATCGTTATAGCGGCATGAGGAAAGAAACAGGTAAAGCCGATCGCCGCGCACCGTGACCAGATCGCCGTAACGACGCGGCTTACATAACGTGAGCGCTTGCTCTGGTTTTAGCTCAGGCACCGGGCGCAACGCCACCAGCAGACCTTTGCCGTTTTCCGGCAGCAGCGTATTGCTGACCAGCTGCGCAACCGACTGGCAGAAGGCATCCAGCGGCAAAAAGCCTTTCTGCTGCAGCGGCTGGAGCGACTGCAACAGCGCATCCAGATTGGCTGGCACATGGCGGTTATAGCGCTGTCCCTGAATGCTTTCCAGCGTGGTCAAAAAGCGCGACATCGGCGCGCCAAAGGGCACGATAGCATTAACGCCGCAGGCTAACAGCAGACGTTCGTCGCTGTAGCGCAGGCTGGTTTGCATTTCACGCACCATAATCTTCAACCCGGCTCCGCGCGCGCGTCGCAGGCTGTGGATATTCTGGGCCAGCGTGCGGATCTCCTCGTTATGGTTCAGACAGAAAATCACGGTGGCGGAATCCGCCTGCTGCGCGCGTGAGGCAACCATATCGTTACTGTCAAACAGCTGCCAATGGCTGGAAAGCGGCGGCGCGCCTTCCAGTACCTGGCGCTCAGCAATGCAGACGGCTTCATCGTTCAGCGACAGCGGCGTGTTCTGATCGTCTTCACGCATGGCCGCAAAGCCTGAGTCCTGGGCGGTTAAGCGTAGCGTCCGATCCGCCATCAGACGTTGATCGTGACACCACCAGCTAACGCGATAATTCCAGCTGTCCTGCTGATACTCCAGGTGAGCGAGGCCGTTTAATTGCCGAAAGCTATTCAGTAACATCTGATGTAAATTATTTACACCGGAGCCGGAAGTGATAATTAACAGGCAGCAATGACGCGCGGACAGAGTACGGTTAATTTTTTTTATCCATGCGTTTACTTCCGCAGGTGATAGTTTTTCCAGGAAAGAAAAATTATTGAAAAATAAAATTAACCGCGGCTTCGCTGAAAGCGTACGGGCTAAATCTTCCGGCAAATTTAACAGCGCGCGAGGTTTTTCCGGCAAAGAATAAAAAGGAATACGCTCCGGCCCCTGAGACAGCGCGGGTTCCAGTAACGCTTGCGGCTTTTCACCGGCGCTGATCAGCGTCAGCGCCTTCTGCGCGCCGATAACCTGACGCGCCAGCCTGCGGGCATCCTCAGGCCGGTTAACGGTAAGCCAGTAGCAGCCCGGCGGCTGCATTTCAATTAATTCATTTTGAACCTGCTCAATGCCGAGCGTAAAAGAGAGTGCCATAGAAGTTTCGCAAATTGGTTCAACCGAAGCTATTTTATTATAGACAGCGATTTATTTCGCCTGGATAATTTAAGCAAATATAATAAAACGCCAGGCCATATGTTTAGCCTGCATCCTTACTGTCGGTAAGGAAAAAACGAACGCTATTCAATGACTTTTTTAATGGCAAGGTAAATGAAACAACCGCAAGAAATTTCTGACACGCCTGATAATACCGGGCTGCATGATGACATTCGCACGCTTGGCGAAGCCTTTTCTTTTTCTGCATTTCGCTATGTTGATATTGCGCGTGAAGAACGGCTGACGGCTATTCTGGCGCGCTGGCCGCTGCTGAATGAGCTATCCGCGGAGCAGAAGGAACAGGCATGCCGGTCGTAGCGCTACAGGGCGTGCGGGGAGGGGCGGGCACCACCTCCGTAACGGCGGCCCTGGCCTGGGTTTTACAGCAGCTGGGCGAGCCGACGATAGTGATGGACTGGTCGCCGAGCAATCAGCTGCGTCAGCATTTTAATACGCCGCAGGGCGAGACTCGCGGCTGGATGCGCGCCATGCTGGACGGCGGCTCCCCGCAGCATGTGGCGTTACGCTATCCAGGCGGCCCCGATTTTATCCCGTTTGGTCAGCTAACCAGCGCCGAGCGCGCACGCTTTTACGCCGATCCGGCGCAGTTTGCCAACGGCTGGCTGCCTTACCTTGCCGCGCTAAAAACCCATTACCGCTGGGTTTTGCTCGATTTGCCGGGCGGCGAGCAGCCCTGGCTGCAGCCGGTTTATGCACAGGCCGATCGGCTGATTCAGCTGTTGTCGGCCGACGCCAACTGTCATCTGCGGCTGCATCAGCCCGCCGCCGATCTTCAGCCGCTTTATCTGCTTAACCAGTTTAACGCCAACAGCAAAGTGCAGCAGGATCTGCATCAGCTATGGATGAGCACGTTGCGCAACCTGATTCCGCTGATGATCCATCGTGATGAGGCGCTGTTTGAAGCGCTGCTGAATAAGCAGCCGCTGGGCGAGTATCGGCCGCTGGCGCTGGCCAGCGAAGAGATCGCCACGCTGGCGAACTGGCTGATTATACATATCCGCGGGGAGAGCGTATGAATCCGTTACGCTGGCTCATCGCGGCGCCGGCCTGGCAGACGCTGAGCGCGCGTTATGACGGCTATCTTCAGGCCGGAGCCTCAAGGCTGGCGGCCGGTATCCACTGTTTCTGGCTGGCGCTGGGCTGGTCTCTGCTGCGTTTTGAAACCCCTGACTGGCAGCGCATTATTGCGCAGCGCCGAACGCTGTATCCGCACATTTCTCCGGAGCGCCCGCGCCCGCTGGACATCGTGCGCTTTTTCTCGCAGAGCCTGTGGCTGCTGCTTTGCCTGCCGCAGGACGGCAGCGCCGTTAGCCAACGTAAAAGGTTTAATGCGTTTCGCCACCTGTTCAGCTGGCGGCAACGCTTTTATCTGTGGCTTGATCGCCTGCCGCAGCGTATTCAACATGGCGAGCGGCTGGAACAGCGGGTTAGCCGTCTGCCGCCGCTGCTGCGCAAGCTGATATTTGTCTCGTGCAGCATTGCCGCCGCCCTGCTGGCGCTGCTCTGTATTTCCCAGCCGTTTGATCTGTTTACGCAGTTTATCTTTGTGGTGGTGCTGTGGGGGCTGGCGATGGTGGTGCGGCGCGTGCCGGGACGGCTGGCGACCATGATGCTGATCGTGCTGTCGCTGACCGTCTCCTGCCGCTATCTCTGGTGGCGCTACACCTCCACGCTGAACTGGGACGATCCGCTCAGCCTGACCTTCGGCCTGTTGCTTATCGGCGCGGAAACCTACGCCTGGGTGGTGCTGGTGCTGGGCTATTTCCAGACGCTGTGGCCGCTGCATCGTCAGCCCGTCTCGCTGCCGGAAGATACCCGCCTGTGGCCGTCAGTTGACCTGCTGGTGCCCACCTATAACGAGCCGATGAGCGTGGTAAAACCAACCATTTACGCCGCGCTGGGCATCGACTGGCCGAAGGATAAGCTCAATATCTATATCCTTGATGACGGCAACCGCCAGGAATTCCGCGATTTTGCGGCCAGCGTTGGCGTCAGATATGTGGCGCGTCCAACGCACGAGCATGCCAAGGCGGGCAACATCAATAACGCGCTGCGTACCGAATGCCAGAGCGAGTTTGTCACTATTTTTGACTGTGACCACGTGCCGACGCGCTCTTTCCTGCAGATGACGCTGGGCTGGTTTATCAAAGATAAGAAACTGGCGATGCTGCAAACGCCGCACCATTTCTTCTCTCCCGATCCTTTTGAGCGCAATCTGGGCCGCTTCCGCCGTACGCCGAATGAGGGCACGCTGTTTTATGGCCTGGTGCAGGATGGCAACGATACCTGGGACGCCACTTTTTTCTGCGGCTCCTGTGCGGTGCTGCGCCGCAGCGCGCTGGATGAAATCGGCGGCATTGCGGTAGAAACCGTGACGGAAGATGCGCACACCTCGCTGCGTTTGCATCGACGCGGCCACACTTCCGCCTATATCCGTATCCCCCAGGCGGCCGGTCTGGCGACCGAAAGCCTGTCCGCGCATATTGGTCAGCGTATTCGCTGGGCGCGCGGCATGGTGCAAATTTTCCGCCTCGATAATCCGCTGATGGGGCGCGGCCTGAAGCTGGTGCAGCGGCTGTGCTACGCCAACGCCATGCTGCACTTTCTCTCCGGCATTCCGCGCCTGATCTTTCTGCTGGCGCCGCTCGCCTTCCTGCTGACCCACGCCTATATCATTTTCGCGCCGGCGATGGCGATCGCCATTTACGTGCTGCCGCATATGCTGCATACCAGCCTGACCAGCTCGCGCATTCAGGGCCGTTATCGACACTCTTTCTGGAGCGAGGTCTATGAAACGGTGCTGGCCTGGTATATTGCCCGGCCTACCACGGTGGCGCTGTTTAATCCGCACAAGGGCAAATTTAACGTGACGGCGAAGGGCGGCCTGGTAGCGGAACAGCATCTCGACTGGGTGATCACCAAGCCTTATATGGCCCTGGTATTGCTCAACCTGGCGGGCGTGTTTATGGCGGGCTGGCGTATCGCTTACGGCCCGCAGAACGAGGTGCTGACGGTGCTGGTCAGCCTGCTGTGGGTGTTCTACAACATGATTATTCTTGGCGGCGCGGTGGCCGTTTCGGTCGAAGCGCGTCAGATCCGTGAATCGCATCGCGTGGAGATGGCGATGCCCGCCGCGATTGCCCGCCAGGATGGACATATGCTGCCCTGTACGCTGCGCGATTATTCGGACGGGGGCGTAGGCGTCGAGCTGCGCGAAACCGATGCGCTGAAAGATGGCGAAGAGATCTATCTGCTGCTGCGACGCGGCCAGCAGGAGTTCAGCTTTCCGGCGAAGGTGCAGCGCGTATTTGGCCGACGGGCCGGTATCCGCCTCAACAAACTTTCTACCGCGGAGCATATTGAATTTATTCAATGTACCTTCGCCCGCGCCGATACCTGGGCGCTGTGGCAGGACGGCTTTCCGGAAGATAAACCGATCCAAAGCCTGACCGATATTATGATCCTGGGTTTTAAAGGTTACATTCGCTTGGCTGAGTATGGTCCGGTGCGATTACGCCAGCTGTTCTTAATACTGACCGCCTTCCTTTCCTGGCTGGCGTCGTTTTTTCCCAAAGGCGTGGGAAGCGCAACGGCAGGCGTTGCCGGTGTAAAACAATGACTCAACTGATGATGCGACAATGACGAGAAAAATAAGCTGGTTTACCGCAATGCTGATGGGACTGTTACCGTTAGCCCATGCCGCACCCGAACCTGGCCCAGCCGCTCAGGGGATGGGTATTGTCCAGCCGGCGGATGCTGTCATGGCCGCCGCGCCGGCTGCTGCGCCCGCTCAGATTCAGCCTGCCGAAACGCAGCCCATAGCCGCTGCTGAAACTCAGCCCGTAGCCGCTGCCGATACGCAGCCCGTAGCCGCGCCGGTGCGTAATAGTGAGTTGGCGTTTACTAATGTTGCACCGCCGCCGGGCAGCTTTAAGCTACAGGGCACCAGCCCGAACGGGCAAATCGAGTTTGGCGTGCGCAGCGATGAGCTGGTAACTCAGGCGGTGCTGCATCTGAGCTACCGTCCCTCACCGGCGCTGCTGCCGACGCTATCGCATTTCAAGGTCTACCTGAATGATGAGCTGGTCGGGCTGGTAACGATCACGCCAGAGCAGCTGGGCAAAGAGAGTCAGGCGGCGGTAAATATCGATCCGCGTTTTATCAGCGATTTTAACCGCGTGCGCTTCGAGCTGGTCGGTCATTACAGCAACGTCTGCGAAAATCCAGCCAACAGCGCCATCTGGCTGGATATTGGTAAGGAAAGCCGACTGGATTTAACGCTGCAAAAACTGCCGCTGAAAAACGACCTTTCCGACTTCCCGGAACCTTTTTTCGACCACCGCGATAATCGTCCGCTGCAGCTGCCGATGATTTTTGCCAGCGCGCCGAACCTCGGCGAGCAACACGCGGCGGCGCTGCTCGCCTCATGGTTTGGCGTACAGGCGCAGTGGCGCGGCCAGTCGTTCCCGGTGCTGTATAATCAGCTGCCGCAGCAGCAGCACGCGGTGGTTTTCGCCACCAACGATCGACGTCCCGACTTCCTCAAGGATTATCCGCCGGTCGAAAAACCCACCGTAGAAATCATCAGCCAGCCTGACAATCCTTATCAGAAGATGCTGCTGGTGCTGGGGCGCAACGATGACGATCTGCTGACGGCGGTAAAAGGCATCGCCCAGGGCGATATGCTGCTGCGCGGGCAGTCTTCCACCGTTGAACAGGTGAAACAGCTGGCGGCGCGCCAGCCTTACGATGCGCCAAACTGGGTGCGCACCGATCGCGCCACCAAATTCTCTGAGCTGCAACAGTATGAAAACCAGCTGCAGGCGGACGGTATTCAGCCCTCTTCGGTTAGCCTGACGCTCAACTTGCCGCCGGACCTGTTCCTGGTGCGCGCGCGCGGCATCAAAATGGATCTGGCCTATCGCTACACCTCGCCGCTGCAAAACGATGGTTCGCGGCTGGCGGTTAACCTGAATAACCAGTTTATGCAGGATTATCCGCTGCAGGTGAAGGAAGATAACGGCAAACAGCTGCTGCATATTCCGCTGGTTCAGGCATTACAGGATAGCAGCGCCTCACTGACTATTCCGGCGCTGCGCCTTGGCGTGGTTAACCAGCTGCGTTTCGATTTCGATTACGCCACCACCGTTATCGGCGGCAGCAGCGATGGACGCTGTGAAACGGTAACGCCGGTTGCGCATCACGTAGTGGTTGATGGCAATTCGACTATCGATCTGACCGGCTATCGTCACTATCTCGAAATGCCTTCGCTGCGCGCTTTCGCCAACGCGGGTTTCCCGTTCAGCCGCCTGGCCGATTTAGCGCAGACGCTGGTTCTGGTGAATCCCCAGCCGCAGGCCGATCAGGTTAGCGCGCTGCTGAACGCGCTGGGCAATATCGGCGCGCAAACCGGTTTCCCGGCGCTTAACGTGCAAATTAGCGACGACTGGTCAAAAGCGAAGACGGCTGATGCCGATTTGCTGATGATCGGCACTATCCCCGCCGATTTGCGCGAAGATAGCCGCATTAATCTGCTGGTAGAGCGGGCGAAAAGCTGGGTGGATAAACCGGTGCGTCAGTCGGTGCTGGATGATGCGGATACGCCGGTCGGCGATCGCACGGCAGCCAGCCGCACCACCATTATTTCCGACGGCCCGATGGCGGCGATTATCGGCTTCCAGTCGCCGTTCAATCAACAGCGCAGCGTGGTGGCGCTGCTGGCGGACAGCCCGCGCGCTTACCAGCTATTAAATAATGCCCTGCTCGACAGCGGTAAACGCGCCGCTATCTACGGCTCCGCCGCCATTATTCGCGAATCCGGCGTCAACAGCCTGCGCGTGGGCGACAGCTATTTTGTCGGCCATCTGCCGTGGTGGGAGCGCCTGTGGCATGCACTGGCGTCCCATCCGGTGCTGATGGCGCTGTTTGCGGTAGTGGTAGTGCTGTTGGTTGCCCTGATGGTTTGGCGGCTGATGCGGTTGGTAACGCGTCGTCGTCTTGGTAATGAGGATGACGAGTGATCGCGCTGATACTGCGTTGCGCAATGCTGGCGCTGATATTACTGGGCGCAGGGCGCGCCAGCGCTGACTGTGCCGCCTGGTCAAACTGGGAGCAGTTTAAACACCACTACATCAGCGAGCAGGGACGGGTGATCGATCCCTATGAAGGGAAAAATATCACTACCTCCGAAGGACAAAGCTACGCGCTGTTCTTCGCGCTGGTGGCGAACGATCGGCCAACCTTCGACCTGCTGCTGAGCTGGACGGAAAACAATCTGGCGGCGGGCGATCTGACGCAGCGTTTGCCCGCCTGGCTGTGGGGGCAGGAGAGTAAAAGCGGGAAATGGCAGGTGCTGGATAAGAACCCGGCTTCCGACGCCGATCTGTGGATCGGCTGGACGCTGCTGCAGGCGAGCCATTTATGGCACAGCCGCAGCTATCAGGTTACCGGCACGCTGCTGTTAAACCGGGTAGCGAAAGAGGAAGTGGCCGATCTGAAGGGTTTTGGACTGATGCTGATGCCGGGTAAAATCGGCTTCAGCCAGCCCGATAGCTGGATGATTAACCCCAGCTATCTGCCGTTGCAGTTATTAACCCGCCTTAGCGCATTAAAAGGGCCGTGGCCGGAGATCAACCGTAACGCGCTGCGTCTGTTGCAGGAAACCGCGCCGAAAGGCTTCGCGCCGGACTGGTATGTCTGGCAGAGCGGCAGCGGCTGGCGCCCCGATAAAACCAAAGGGCCGACGGGCAGCTATGATGCCATCCGCGTTTATCTGTGGGCCGGAATGCTGAGCGACGACGATCCGCGTAAAGCGCCGCTGCTGGCGCATTTTGCGCCGATGGCGCGCCTGACGGAAGCGTCGGGCAACCCGCCGGAGCGCGTCAATGTGCTGACCGGCGAGATGACCAACCAGGGCAACGTGGGCTTTTCTGCGGCGCTGCTGCCGTTCCTGCAGGGTTCGTCTGCGCTAACGGCGCAGCAACGGCGCGTGCAACAGCAGCCGCCCGGCAGCGACGCCTATTACAGCAGCGTACTCAATCTGTTTGGTAGCGGCTGGAGTGATAACCGCTACCGTTTTAATGCGCAGGGCGACCTGTTACCGGCATGGGGTCCACAATGCGTAACGTCAGATTAAGCTGCCTGAGCCTTTTGCTGCCGGGCGTTATCGGCATCAGCGGTCTGCCCGCGCTGGCCGCCGAGGCGGCGCGCGAAGTTTCGCCGGTTGAGTGGCTGCTGGAGCAGGTGCGCACCGGGGAGGCGACCAACAAATATGATTTGGTCACGCAGGCGCTTTATCGGCTGGATAAAATCGATCCTGATAACCCGGAAGTGATTGCCGCGCGCCTCAGGCTGGCGCTGCATCAGGGCGATCAAATCAAAGCTCAGCGCTATATGGCGCAGTTAAAGCAGATCGCTCCCGACTCGCAGGCGGCCAAAGAGGCGCAGTCCAGCATGTTGCTGATTAGCCCCGAAGGCCGTCAACGGCTGCAACAGGCGCGTTTGCTGGCAACCTCTGGTCATTTACCGGAGGCGCGCGTGGCCTGGGATCGGCTGTTTAACGGCATCTTCCCCGACGTGGATTTGGCGCTGGAATACTGGAGCCTGGTGGCGCGTATCGACGGCCAGCGGCCGGTTGCGCTGGCCAATCTGCAGGCGCTGGATCGGCGCTATCCGGGCAACGTCGGCGTGCGTATGCAGCTGGCGCGGCTACAGTACCGCAATGATAATCCAGCCCAGGCGACCGACGAGCTGAAAACGCTGGCGGAAAATCCGGCCGGGCGCGATCAGGCCGCCGCGCTGTGGCTGAGCCATATTCAGGCGCAGCCGGTCACACCACAGAGCGTGGCGCAGCTGCAACAGTATCTGGCGACCTTTACCAGCGGCAATGCGCGCAGTAACGGCGAACAGGAGCTGGCGCGTCAGCAAAAAATGCTGGCCGATCCCGCTTTCCAGCTGCGTTCACGCGGGCTGGCGCTGGTGGATAAGGGCGCAGGCGCCGAAGCGATCCCGGTGCTGCAGGCAGCGCTGAAACTGAACCCGAACGATGCCGATCTGCTGGGCGCTATGGGACAGGCGCAGATGCGCGCCAATAATCGCGCCGCTGCCGCCGGCTATTTTGAGCAGGCGCTAAAGGCGGGCCAGCAGAGCTCCAGCGTTGACAAATGGCAGAGCCTGGCGCAAACCAACCGCTACTGGCTGGCGATTGAAAACGGCGATAAGGCGCTGGCGCAAGGCGATATTGCCGGAGCCGAGCGGCAGTATCAGCAGGCGCGCACGCTGGATACTACCGACAGCTATGCGCTTATTGGTTTAGGCGATGTGGCGCTGGCGCGTAAAAACGATGCGGAGGCGGAGCGGCTGTTTCGTCAGGCGTGGCAAATGGATCGCACCAACAGCACGGCGGTACGGCGGCTGGCGGGGCTTTATCAGCAGCAGTCGCCGCAAAAAGCGATCGCCTTTATCAACGGGCTGAGCGGCGAACAGCAGCGCGCGCTCGGCAGCACCCTGAACAGCCTGCGTGGCGACGTGCTGCGCGCCGAGGCGGATACGCTGGCCCAGCAGGGCAGCTGGGCGCAGGCCGCGGAAAAATATCGCGCGGCGCAGCAAAATGCGCCGGATGATGTCTGGCTCAACTATCGGCTCGCCAACGCGCTGCTTAATGCCGGCGAACCCCAGCAGGCCGATAGCCTGATGGCCGCAATGGCTCAGCGTCTTCCGACCGATCCAGGCCAGGTGTATGCCCACAGCCTTTATCTTTCCGGCAGCGATCGGGATGAAGAGGCGCTGATCCAGCTTAACAGTCTGCCGCAGGCGCGTTGGGACCAGAATATGCACGAGCTGGCCGGGCGTCTGCAGCAGGATAAAGTTTATGCGCAGGCTGACGCGCAACGGCTGGCGGGCAACAATAGCGCGGCGGTCGCGCTGCTTAACGGGCTGCCCGCCTCGCCACGGCGTGATATTACGCTGGCTGACTGGGCGCTGGCGGATGGCTATCCTCAGCAGGCGCTGGCAGGTTATCAGCGCCTGCTGGAACAGGATAAAAACAATCAGGACGCCGCGCTGGGGCAGATCGAGGCGCTGGTGGCGCTGAATCGCAAGGCCGAGGCGCGTAACGCGCTGAACGCACTGCCAGCCGGCGCGGCTGAAGCGAGCATTAACGTCGGCCGTCGTCTGGCTAACGCCTGGCAAAGCGTGGACGATGCCGCACGGGCGCGTCAGCTTTATCAGCAGCTGAAACCGCGCGCGCAGCAGGAAACGCCTTCGCAGAGCAGCGCGCTGGTGTTCCGCGATGCGGCCCGGCTGGAGGCGCAGCAGCAGCCTGAGCTGGCGTTGCTGGACTATCGCCAGGCGATGGTCGCCAGCGGCATTACCCTGGCGCCGCCGCAAGATAATCCCTCCTTTACCCGGCTGATGCGTAATAATCAGGGCGATGACTGGCTGAAGCGCGGCATTCGCAGCGATGCCGCCGATCTTTATCAGCGTCAGGACACCACGTTGAAGCTGGAGCAGGATTATTCACGCAATAAAGGCACCGGTGGGATTTCCGATTTCACTGCGCATACCACTATGTTACAGCTGGAGACGCCGCTGGCCGCCGGTAAAAGCTTTGTGCGCGTCGATCGCGTTGAGGTTTCGGCGGGCACCTTTTCCAGCGAAAACGGCCGTCATACCGAAGTGTTCGGCACCTGTGCCGATAACGGCACCGCAGGCTGTAGCAGCGATCTGAAACAGCGCGCGGAAGGGGTGGCGTTGGGCGCTGGCTGGCAAAACGATCGCTGGTCGGCGGATATTGGCACCTCGCCGATGGGCTTTGAGGTAGTTAATTGGGTTGGCGGAGTAAGCTGGAACACCGACGTTAAGGATGTGGGCCTGACGTTTACCGCCTCGCGGCGGCCCATTTCCAGCTCGCTGCTGGCCTATGCCGGCGCGCGCGATCCCAGCCCGCAGGGCGGAAAGCGCTGGGGCGGCGTGGTGGCGACCGGCGGCTCGGTAGGCCTGAGCTACGATCGGGGCGGATCGCACGGAGTCTGGGCCGATCTTAGCGCGCATCAAATCAGCGGTAAAAACGTCGCGGATAACAGTCGCGAGCGCCTCATGGCGGGCTACTATTATAAGTTGATAAACGAAGATAACCGGCGCGCCACGATTGGCCTGAATGGTATGCTGTGGCACTACCAAAAGGATCTCAGCGATTACGCTTTTGGCCAGGGCGGTTATTACAGCCCGCAGCGCTATTTTTCGCTGGCGGTGCCGTTAACCTGGCGGCAGCGCACTGAAAACTGGTCATTTGACGTTGGCGGCTCGGTCTCCTGGTCGCGCTCAAAAACCCGTTCGCAGCAGCGCTATCCGGTTTATCCTGGCTTTGTGACGACGGCAAATGATACCGCCGCAGGCAGTTCCGGCAGCGGCTTCGGCTATACGCTGCGCGCGGCGGTGGAGCGACGTCTGACGGCGCACTGGACGTTAGGCCTGGCGGTGGATATTCAGCAGGCGAAAGACTATACGCCCAGCCACGGTCTGATTTACGCCCGTTATTCGCTGGGCGACTGGGAAGGCGATCTCGATCTGCCGCCGCAGCCTCTGACGCCTTACGCCGACTTTAAGTAGCGTCCTGCCTGGAAAAAACCTAAAACGGTTTCCTGCCGTCACCATCATTGCTTAAAAAACAGCAACCATGAGATATACTCCTGGTTGCTTTTATCGTTATTGCCCGCTTTCCGGGGCCTGGAGAATAGCTTTGCGCGTTAGTCGGTCACTTACTATCAAGCAGATGGCAACGGTTTCTGGCGTTGCGGTAGTGACTATCTGTATTTTTATCGTTATTCAGCTTTTCCATTTTGTGCAGCAGCGCAGGATAGACTACGCCCAGCAGATGGAAAACATCGCGCATACGGTGCGTCAGCCGCTGTCCGAAGCGGTGCTGCGCGCCGATATTCCGCAGGCCGAACGCATCCTGCAATCCTTAAAACCCGCCGGTATTCTTTCACGTGCCGAGGTGGTGCTGCCCAACGCCTTTCAGGCGCTGCATACCGATTTTGAGAATGAAAAAGCCGTGCCGCGTCTGATTGCCCGGCTGTTTGAACTGCCGGTGCAGATTACCGTGCCGCTTTATTCGGTGGAAAGCGCCGCCTCGCCGAAGCCGCTGGCCTATCTGGTGCTGCAGGCCGATTCCTGGCGCGTTTATCAGTTTATCCTCAGCACCATCGCCACCATGCTGACCACCTATCTGCTGCTGGCGTTGATCCTTTCGATTGCGATCAGCTGGTGTATCAACCGGCTGGTTATTCATCCGCTGCGCGACGTTGCTCATGCGCTGCAGGATCTGCCGCCGCAGGATATTCTGACCCACAAACTGCCGCTGTCAACGCTGCATCATGACGATGAAATCGGCATGTTGATCCGCAGCTATAACCGCAATCTGCAGGTGCTGGAGTCGGCGCATAATGAGATAAGCCGCCTGACTACGCATTACGTTTTAACCGATCTGCCCAACCGTACGCTGTTCCTGGCGCTGCTGGAGCAGCATCTGAAGGCTGCGGCCTACAGCGGGCCGTTTACCGTGATGGTGGTACGTATAGAGACGCTGCTGGAAGCCAACGGCGTACTGACGGAGGAGCAGCGCGATACGCTAACCTTAACGCTGCTGGAAAAAATTCGCGGCGTTATTGAAGAACGCACCGTACTGGGCCAGCTGGGCGTCAGCGATTTCGCGCTGCTGGTGAAAAAGGCGAACAATCCGTTCCGGGCCTACCGTCTGGCGCGTAATCTGATGAACCGCCTCAATCAGCCGGTCAGCCTGCATGAGGTACAGCTACGCCCGACGCTCAGCATTGGCATCGCCCAGCGCGACGCCAACAACCTGGGCGCGCCAGAACTGCTGGGCCGCGCGATTTCCGCCATGATGTCCGCCCGCCATCAGGGCAAAAATCAGGTGCTGTTTTTCGATCCGCTGCTGACCGAGCGGGCGCAGCGACGGCTGACGCAGGAACACGATATTTTGCAGGGGCTGGAGCAGGAAAAGTTTGCGCTGTTTTTACAGCCGCAGATCAATATGGCCAACGGCGAGCTGGTCGGCGCCGAGGCGCTGCTGCGTATGCGCCAGCCCGACGGCAGCTATAGCCTGCCGGAAGAGCTGATCACCAATGCCGAGGAGATTGGCGTGATCGGTGCGCTTGGGCGCTGGGCGCTGGAAGAGGCGTGCCGCGTGCTGGCGGCCTGGCAGAAGCGTGGTATCGAGCTGCCGCTGAGCGTAAATATCTCTGCCGTTCAGCTACGCGAGCCGGGCACCGTCTGGCATCTGCAGGAGCTGTTAGAGCGGCATCGCATTCAACACGGCAGCCTGGTGCTGGAACTGACGGAAACCGCGCAGATCGGCGATCCCGTCCAGGCAAAAAGCCTGCTGGGCGCGCTGCAGGAGGCGGGCGTGGCGGTGGCGCTGGATGATTTCGGCACCGGCTACGCGAATCTTAGCTATCTGCATCAGTTCCGATCGTTGCCGATCAGCAAGTTAAAAATGGATCGCAGTTTTGTTTCCGCGCTGCCCGATGACGATACGATGGTCAGAATTGTGGCGGCCATTTCCGAGATCACCGCGCTGGATGTGGTGGCCGAAGGTATCGAAACCGTTTCACAGCGCGACTGGCTGTTGGCGCGCGGCATCACCATTGGGCAGGGCTACCTGTTTGACGGGCCGCTTTCGCTGCATGATTTTGAGAAGTGGCTGGCGACGCTTTCTCATCAGAATTAAATACAGAGGGCCGCAACGCGGCCCTTTGCTTTACGGGAAGCTGGCGGCTTATTCACCGAATAGACCTCCTTATTTCCCTGACAGCATTGATAAAGAGTACGACAAAATTAATGCCGAAACTGTAGAGCTGGAGTAATGAGTATGCAAATTAAACCCATCAGAACCGAACAGGATTACGCAGCAGCGCTCCGTGCCGTTTCTCCTGGGTTTGATAACGAACCAGAAATGAACACGCCAGAGGGTGATTATTTTGAGGTGATGTGTTTGCTTATAGCAGAATATGAGAAAAAACATTATCCCATTGAAGCGCCCGATCCCATTGAAGCCATCAAGTTTCGCATGGAGCAACAGGGCCTGTCCGTAAGAGATCTTGAACCTGCTATCGGCAAAGCTAATCGCGTCTATGAGGTGCTGAACGGTAAGCGCAACCTGACGCTGCCGATGATTCGCCGGTTACACCGTCAGTTCGGTATACCGCTGGAAAGCCTGGTTGGCGCATAACCCCGATTCGGCAGCTGTTCCTTACCCGCCTCTTTTTTGGTGTAGGCGGTATACATTATGCCGCTATCCCTGCTTTAAATTTGGCCTGCCCGCGATACCGTTGAAGCCCTGGGGAGAGGTGGATAACCCTTCCAGGACTTAGCATTTAATTCTGAACATTTGGTTATGGATATTCAAGCTGAAGCGTTTCAGTTCATAAATTTTGTTTATGAACTGCGCAGGTGATGACAGAAGATACCAATTTTGTTAATGCGGTGTTATTTTTTTCGCGCTATATTTTGCTGAAAAAAACAGCTACGCCTCGCCTCCCACGTCGTCAACGGATACGCTTTTATGAAAACTTCTCTGTTTAAGAGCCTGTATTTCCAGGTATTAACCGCGATTGCTATCGGCATCCTGCTTGGGCACTTTTACCCGGAGCTGGGCGCGCAGATGAAACCGCTGGGTGATGCTTTTGTAAAACTGATCAAAATGATTATCGCACCGGTGATTTTCTGTACGGTAGTAACCGGTATTGCCGGTATGGAAAGTATGAAAGCGGTGGGCCGCACCGGCGCGGTGGCGCTGCTCTATTTTGAAGTGGTCAGTACTATCGCGTTGATTATCGGCCTGGTGGTGGTGAACGTGATCCAGCCAGGCGCGGGTATGAATGTCGATCCGGCCGCGCTGGATGCCAAAGCGGTAGCGGTTTACGCCCAGCAGGCAGAGCAGCAGGGCGTAGTGGCTTTCCTGCTGGATATTATTCCCGGCAGCGTAATCGGCGCTTTTGCCAGCGGCAATATTCTGCAGGTGCTGATGTTCGCCATTCTGTTTGGCTTTGCGCTGCATCGCCTGGGCGATAAAGGCACGATGATTTTTAACGTGGTCGAAAGCTTCTCGAAAGTGATTTTTGGCATCATCAATATGATTATGCGCCTTGCGCCGATTGGCGCTTTCGGCGCGATGGCCTTCACCATCGGTAAATATGGCGTCGGCTCGCTGGTGCAGCTGGGCCAGCTGATTATCTGCTTCTATCTTACCTGTATCCTGTTTGTGGTGCTGGTGCTGGGAACGATCGCCCGCGTCATCGGTTTTAATATTTTTAAATTTATCGCTTACATCAAAGAAGAGCTGTTGATCGTGCTTGGCACCTCCTCCTCTGAATCAGCGCTGCCGCGCATGCTGGATAAGATGGAGAAGCTGGGCTGTAAAAAATCGGTGGTCGGGCTGGTTATTCCTACCGGCTATTCATTTAACCTCGACGGCACCTCGATTTATCTGACGATGGCGGCGGTATTTATCGCGCAGGCCACCAACAGCCATATGGATATTTTGCATCAGATCACGCTGCTGGTGGTGCTGCTGCTCTCCTCAAAAGGGGCGGCAGGCGTCACCGGCAGCGGCTTTATCGTGCTGGCCGCAACCCTGTCGGCGGTGGGCCATTTACCGGTTGCCGGACTGGCGCTGATTCTGGGTATCGACCGCTTTATGTCCGAAGCGCGTGCGCTAACCAACCTGGTCGGTAACGGCGTGGCGACGATAGTGGTCGCTAAGTGGGTCGATCAGCTGGATGAAAAGCAGCTGCGTGATGAACTGACATCGGCGAAAAAAGCGAAAAAACTGCCGGAAACGTCGGTCTAATCGCAGTCGTAAAGCGCGCCATCGCCCGGCGCTAAACATTACGGGGACGCCGCCTGCCGCTCAGGCCGCGTCCCTTTTTAATCCGCTGGCTTTGCGTGGCGGCTCTGGTTGTACAGTTTATGAACGTCTGCGGGCGAACAAGAGCCGTAAGTCTATAAATATTCATAAAAATCGCTATCTGTGCCCGCTGTGACTTGCCCTTGCAGCGGGCATTTGCATAATAAAGCCCACACAGACTGTGTAAGCCTATTGCACCTGATATTGCCGGGCACGGTTAACGTACATTTTATTTCACGTCGTTGTGTGACAACCTCGTTTTTGCGTGGTCTAACTGCCGGTGCGCCCGCTGTGCGTTATCAACAGGAAGATAGCGTCAGACTATCGTGCGTCATCAATGAGATTAAGTTGGTAATTGAGTAGGGGTTCACATGCAGGGCACCAGAATGCGTCTTTTGGTTGGTGGGTTGTTGCTGGCAGCCGTCAGCGGCACATTGCAGGCTGAAACACTACAACCCGATCCCGCCTGGCAGCAGGGAAAATTAGCTAACGGCCTTAAATGGCAGCTGCTCAGCACGCCGCAGCGTCCCAACGATCGCGTGGAAATCCGCCTGATGGTGGATACCGGCTCGCTGATGGAAAATGCCCAGCAAACCGGCTTCAGCCATCTGCTGCCTCGCCTGGCGATGGTCCATAATACCGAGCTCGATCCAGCCCAGCAGCGCTCGCTCTGGCAGCAGGGTATGGACCCCGATCGTCCGCTGCCGCCGGCCATCACATCCTATGAATTCACATTGTATAATCTCAGCCTGCCAAATAACCGTCCGGAACTGTTAAAGGACGCGTTAAGCTGGCTCGCCGCCACGGCAGGCAAAATGTCGATTAACGAGCAGGTGGTAAGCACCGCGCTTGGCGCTGACGATCCCATCGCCAGCTGGCCGCTAAATCCGCGTGACGTCTGGTGGCGTTACCGGCTGAAAGGCTCTACGCTGCTGGGGCACGATCCCGCCGAGCAGCCTAAAGCGCCGGTTGATATTAATCAGCTCGGCAGCTTCTATAAGCAATGGTATACGCCAGATGCGATGACGCTATTTGTGGTCGGCAATGTTGATAGCCGTGCCCTTAGCGAGCAAATCAATAAAACCTTCGCGCCGCTGGCAGGCAAACGTGATACGCCTGCGCCGGTGCCGACGCTCTCTCCGCTGCCGCCCCAGCCGGTTATCCTGGTAAATCCCAGCCTGAAGCAGGATCGCCTGTCGCTGATCTGGGATATGGCCTGGCAGCCCATCCGCGATTCTCAAAACCTTATCCGTTACTGGCAGAGCGATCTGGCGCGTGAAGCGCTGTTCTGGCATGTTCAACGCGTGCTGAGCGATAGCAAAGCGCAGGGCGTACAGGTTGGCTTTGACTGCCGCGTGCTGTATCAGCGGGCGCAGTGCGCTATCAGCATGGATTCCAGCGCGGAAACGCTGGAAAAGAATATGAATCTGATTGCCCATGAGCTGGCTAACGTGCGTGATAACGGTCTGCCGCAGTCGGAATTTGACGCGCTGATGGCGCAGAAAACCACCGAGCTGAATAAGCTGTTCGCGACCTATGCGCGGACCGATACCGATGTGTTGATGAGCCAGCGTTTACGCTCGCAGCAAAACGCGGTGGTGGATATTGCGCCGGAGCAGTATCAAAAATATCGCCAGGATTTTCTTAATGGCCTGACGCTGGCCGCGCTGAATCAGGAGCTGCGTCAACAGCTCTCCCAGGCGCTGACGATGTCGCTGATGCAGCCGCAGGGCGAGCCGGAAGCCAATATCAAAGCGCTGTATGAGAGCTGGCAGAAGATCATGGCACCGCCGTCGGCCCCTGCCGTTGCCACGCCGGAAGAGGGAAAAACGGAAGTGACAGATATTCCGGTGCCGCAGTCATAAATAACGCCGCCGGCGGGGTTACATCTCACCGGCGGCTTTTTAGCACTCTGCTCAGGCGGTGGCGGCGGCGGTCTTCTTCGCCCGCAGCCATTCGGTTACCAACATCGGCCAGCTGGCTAGCGGCGAATCGGCCAGATTGCGCATGCCGAAACCGTGGCCGCCGCGCTCATAAAAATGCAGCTCTACCGGCACCTTTTGCTCCCGCAGCGCGCTGAAAAAAGCCATGCTGTGGGATACCGGCACGCTTTCATCATCGACGGCGTGGATGAGCAGCACAGGTGGCGTTTCACGCGTGACGCGGGTTTCCAGCGAATAAGCTTCAAGAGTTTTATCGTCCAGCCATTCACCAAGCAGGCGCTGACGCGCCTCGGCGTGCGCCAGTCCATCGCGCATGGAGATTACCGGATAGACCAGCACCAGCGCATCCGGACGCGCCGAAAGTTTGTCTGCGTTATCCTGCGGTGGATAAAGTTTTTCGCTAAAGCGCGTGCCAACGCTGGCGGCAACATAGCCACCGGTAGAAAAACCGAGCATCACGATGCGTTTGCCGTTAAGGCCGCGCGCGGCGCGATCGCGCAGAACGCGCACCGCACGCTGTGCATCAGCCAGCGGCGCATCGGCTCCTTCATGATGCCCCTCTCCCGGCAGGCGATAGGTCATAACCGCCAGCGTATAACCCATCGCGGTAAAGAATGTCGCCAGCGAGCTGCCCTCGCTATCGATCATAATGCGCGCAAAGCTGCCGCCAGGCGCGACCAGCAGCGTGGTGCCGTTTGATTCTTCCGGATACCAGACGGCCAGTTCAGGACAGCGAACGCCTGACGCCGCCCGATTGTAGGGTTCAAATTCTTTGGCTAAATCGATGATTTGCGGTTTAGCGGACGACTGACTGGCTCCGGGCGCGTCGCCGTGTGGCCAGAGATTGAAAATTTCTGCTTTCATAACCTGTCCTGATTAGCGTGATGTTTAAGTGCCGGAGCCGTATCGCAGCGGATAAAATTCAGGCGGGGCATCATTAATCATTGGCGTTGAGAGGCGTTCGCGTCCAGCATTTACTGTGCGCTAAACGACAGAATCAGAATTAGCCTGGCGCAGAAAAAGTAAATTTAGCTTAGGTATAAATAGTGATATTTATTAACGAATTGCGGCATCAGAGAGGAAATTATCAGAGAGAGTAACGGCTCCTCTTATGTTCAATCCAGTTGCGCGCTAAGCTTCTGGATACCCGCACGTTTATTATTCCAGAAACCAGTATGAAAGCTTTTGGCACTGTGACGGTAAACTAATGAGCGTTAAATGGATAGTGCGTACCCTGGGTTTTATTATCCTGCTGCTGATGCTCAACCTTATCGTGCCGCAGTTTATTTCCGTTGACCTTCAATATCGTATGGCAGAGATACTCGGCGTGGCTGGCGCAGAGCAGGTGGGTAATAGACTGGTAAATATCTCCTTTATTATCTCGTTGGCTGTTGCCGCTTTTATTGTTGCGCTGGGCGTTATCGTAAGGCGCGGCAGGAAGCGTTAACCTTGCTGTAAAAAGCCGTCTGTATCCTTAACGCACGTACCTGCAATACCGCTCCAGTTACCCGAAGCGGTTGTGAGGTAACGTAGTGCCTGCCTCAGGATTACCCGTTACGCAGTTCGGCGTAGGGCACCATAACATGCTCCTGATAGGCCGGGCGCTGCGTTAAGCGCTGATAATATTTCTCCACAGCCGGTAAAGAAGGGCGTTCAATCTCCAGCGTGTAATAACGGTACAGCAGCGTGCCAAACATAATATCCGCGACCGTCAACCGATCGCCCACCAGATAATCGTGCTGCGCCAGGCGATCGTCGGCAATCTTCAACAGCTTCGTCAGGCTATCCAGCGCGGCGGCAATCGCCTGATTATCGCGATCCTGCGGCGCGACCATAAATACCGGCCAGAACACCGGGCGGATAAAACCCACGTAAACGCTCGATTTCGCCCACTCCGCCCAGATATCAATCGTCGCTCGCGCCAGCGCGTCCTGCGGCCAGAAAGCATCATCACCATAGCGGCTGGCGAGGTAGCGGACAATGGCGGCGGATTCAAACAGCGGCTGGCTGTTATCATCGCGCAGCACCGGCACCAGGCCGTTAGGGTTCATCGCCAAAAATTCTGGCGTATGGTTACCGCCATATTTATGGCCAATATCGATGCGCTGGTAAGGCAGCCCCAGCTCACCGATACACCACATGACAATCTGTACATTTGATGAAGTTTTACGTCCCCAAACCTTAAGCATTGCTTACTCTCCTGAGCGATGGCGGAAAGTACAGCATAATCGCCGCTTTTAACGCGGCATAGCATTAAGCGGAATAATTGCGCCGCGATGCTGGATCACCGTACTGGCGGTCAGGTGTCCGCGCTGCGCCGCTTCCTGCGCGCTGCCGCCGCACAGCCGCACCGCCAGATAGCCCGCGCTAAAGGAGTCGCCAGCCGCGGTGGTATCAATAATCTTTTCTTTCTCCAGCCGGATGGCCGGCACCTCCAGCAGCGGCTCATCGTTCAGCGCTACCAGACAAGCCTCTGCGCCGCGCTTGATCACAATTTCGCTAACGCCAGCGGCGCGGGTGCGGGCAATGACCTGCGCGATCGGTGCCTCTCCCCACAGCGCGGTTTCATCATCCAGCGTCAGGAAAGCCATATCGGTGCAGTTGAGCATAGCCTGATAAGCCTGCCGGGCGGCTTCGCGGCTTGACCAAAGGCGCGGACGATAGTTGTTGTCAAAGATGACTTTGCCGCCGTTGGCGCGACAGGCAGAGAGCAGCGTCATCAGCCGCTGCCGATCCTCCGCCGACAGGATCGCCAGGCTAATGCCGCTGAGATAGAGATAATCAAACTGCGCCAGCTGCTGGCAAATCGCCTCCGCCTGCGGACTTTGCAGCCAGAAGCGCGCGGCGGCTTCATTACGCCAGTAGCTAAAGGTGCGCTCACCGTGAGCGTCGGTTTCAATAACGTACAGGCCGGGCAGTCGGTTATCCAGGCGCTGCACCAGCTGAGTCTGCACCCCTTCCTGCTGCCAGGCGGCAAGCATTTCGCTGCTAAAGCTATCGTTGCCCAGCGCGGTAACGTACTCCACCGCCAGCTGGTTCGCCTGCGTTTGGCGTGCAATATAGACGGCGGTGTTCAGCGTATCGCCGCCAAAGCCTCGCTTCAGCGCCTCTCCCTGCGATGAAAGTTCGATCATACACTCGCCGATTACCGCTATTTTTTTCCCTGTCATCATAGTCCCCCGGTTAAAAGGTCTTAGTCTCCACCGGGCGCGACGGTGAGTCAATATTTTAAAACAGCGTTTTAATTTAACTTAAGTGATTAATTTGCTGAGATAAGCGGCGATAAAGCGGTAAATCACCGTGTTATTGTCACGATTGAAAAGGTTAACCGCTGATAAAGTAGCTGACCTCAACGCAGCGTTAGCCGTGATAACTTTGCCGGCACGTCGCGATTGACTGAGGAACAGAGCCTGACAACCCGGATTAAAATCATGATGAATAAATTTAGTCATCGGCTTCCTTCCTCAATTGTCACGCAACAACATCAGGAACAGCGGCACTACTGGCTGGGATGCCAGCGTTTTTACACCTTTCAACCGATTTATCAGGTTACGGGCCGCCTGATGGCAATTGAGCTACTGACCGCGGTGTCGCATCCGTCCGCGCCGGGTCAGAAACTGTCGCCGGAATGCTATTTTGCTGCACTGGATATTTCCCAACGTTTATATGTCATTCAGGAACAGCTTGAGCTGTTAAGCCGCTGGGAACATTTTTTTGCTGATTCGGAGTGCGTCGCGTCGGTCAACATCGACGGACCGACGCTACTGGCGATTCAGCATCATGCGCCGCTGCGCGCGCTGATTGCCCGGCTAAGCTGGGTGCGCTTTGAGCTGGTCGAGCATCATGTCCTGCCGCAGGCAGAAATGGTGGCGCAGATGCCGGAGCTGGGCGCGCTGTGGCTGGATGACTTCGGCTCCGGGATGGCGAACTTCTCCGCCCTGACGGAGTTAAACTACGACTACATCAAGCTGGCGCGCGAGCTGTTTATCCTGCTGCGTAACAGCGAAGAAGGCCGCAGCCTGTTTACCACGCTGCTGGCGCTGATTAATCGCTACTGCAAAGGCGTGATTGTCGAAGGCGTG
Organism: Mixta theicola; assembly: GCF_002895925.1. Classification (GTDB taxonomy): domain Bacteria; phylum Pseudomonadota; class Gammaproteobacteria; order Enterobacterales; family Enterobacteriaceae; genus Mixta; species Mixta theicola. The sequence goes on from NZ_NWUO01000006.1 coordinate 33,533, forward strand.
GAAAGCGCCGAAGAATGGGAGCAGGTGCGTAATTCGCCCGCTTTCGCCGCGCAGGGCTATTTCTTTGCGCGTCCGCAGCCTTTTGATGCACTGGTTAACCTGCCGTTTCAGCTTCCAGGATGCTGATTTCCTTCATCTCTACTATCTTTAGCAGATAGATTGCAGGTAAGGAGACAGAAATGTCACGTGCAGGAAAAATTACCCTTTGGGTCATTGGGATTTTTTGTTTGCTGGTTGTGGTGATAGTGGTTGTAATCGCAACCTTTAACTGGAATCGCCTGAAGCCAACTATCAACCAGAAGGTCTCAACGGAGCTGAACCGACCTTTCGCGATTCGCGGCGACCTTGGCGTTAACTGGGCGCGCAACCGCGAAGAGCCCGGCTGGCGTCGTTGGGTGCCCTGGCCGCAGATTCATGCGGAAGATATTGTGCTGGGCAATCCGCCTGATATTCCTGAAGTGACGATGGTGCATTTACAGCGCGCCGACGCCACTCTTTCCCCGCTGGCGCTGCTGCATAAAGAGATCTTTATTCCGTGGATCAAGCTGCAGCAGCCGGACGCCAGGCTGATTCAGACCGCAAATAAAAAGAACAACTGGACCTTTAATCTCGCCAACAGCGACCAGCCGCAAAGCGCGCAACAGCCTTCCACCTGGTCTTTCCGGCTGGATAATATCCAGTTTGACCGGGCGTATATTGCCTATCGCGATGCGATTAATAAAGCCAGGGTAAAAATAGAAGTGGACCCGCTGGGCAAGCCGGTGCCGTATGCTCAGGTTGCTGGCGGCGATGATAAGCAGAAGGGCGCGGCGGATTTCATATTTGGCTGGCGCGCCAGCGGTACTTATAACGATCAGCAGCTGGATGGCAGCGGCAAGCTGGGCGGTATGCTTTCGTTGCGCAGCAAAAACACGCCTTTCCCGGTGCAGGCCGATGTGCGTAACGGTACGACGCGCGTCGGGATTACCGGCAGTCTGCAGGACCCGCTGAACCTGGGCGGCCTGGATCTGCGCGTGCGTTTCTCCGGCGATACGCTGGCTAACCTTTACGATCTGACCGGCGTATTACTGCCGGATACGCCGCCATATGAAACCGACGGCCATCTGGAAGTGAAATTCCACGAAAAAGGCGATGCCGTTTACCATTATGAGCATTTTAATGGTCATATCGGCGACAGTGATATTCACGGCTCCCTGACCTATACGCAGGGCAAGCCGCGACCGAAGCTGAGCGGCGAAGTGGTTTCGCAGCAGCTGCGCATGGCAGATTTAGGGCCGCTGATCGGCGTGGATTCCGGTAAGGGTAGCGATAAGAGCAAGCGCGCGGAGGAAAAACGTGGCGAAACCAGCAGCCAGCCCGCCGATCGCGTCCTGCCTCACGATCGTTTTGAAACTAAGAACTGGGACGTCATGGATGCCGACGTGAAGTTTAGCGGCAAGCGCATTGAGCACAGCTCTTCACTGCCGCTAAGCGATCTTTATACCCATCTGGAACTGAAGGATGGCGATCTGCTGCTGGACCCGCTGCGCTTTGGCGTCGCGGGCGGCAATATCAACTCGACTATTCGTCTGGAAGGCAGCAGGTCGCCAATGCGTGGCCGCGCCGACCTGCATGCCCGTCGGCTGCAGCTGCGCCAGCTTTTCCCTGACGTAGAGACGATGCGCAGCAGCATGGGCCAGCTGAACGGCGATGCGAAGCTAAGCGGCACCGGCAATTCCGTGGCGGATTTGCTGGCTACCAGCAACGGCGATATGAAGCTGCTGATGAACGATGGCGTGATCAGTCGTAGCCTGATGGAGATTGTTGGTCTGAACGTGGGCAACTATATAGTCGGCAAGCTCTTTGGTGATGACGAAGTTCGCATCAACTGTGCGGCGGCCAATCTGGAGGTGCATAACGGTATCGCATCGTCGCGGCTGTTTATTTTCGATACCACCAACGCGGTGGTTAAACTTTCCGGTAACGTTAACTTCGGCAATGAGCGCATGGATCTCTCTATTAACCCGGAAAGTAAAGGCGTGCGCATTGTTACCCTGCGTTCACCGCTTTACGTGCGCGGCACCTTTAAAAATCCGGATGCGGGCGTGAAGACGGGGCCGCTGTTGGCCCGCGGCGCGGCGGCTGTGGCGTTGGGCACGGTGCTGACCCCGGCGGCGGCGCTGCTGGCGCTGATTTCGCCCAGCGATAATGAAGACAATCAGTGCGTTAATGTTCTGCAGCAGATGAAAAGCCAGAAATAACGCGCCGCACCGGCTGAAGGTGGATGTGAGCCGATAAAAACCCGTAATCCGGCGTGATTACGGGTTTTTTATATTGTCCGGCCAGTACATTTCCGCTGCCCCTTACCGTTGATAAATTAACCGCTTCTAAGGTTGCATAATTATCGATGGCGTTTCGCGTCGGCAGCAAATCATCAATAGTGGCGATTTCATTCTGGTAGTACGACCATGAAAAAATTAGTTTTACTTCTTGTCCTGTTACCTGCGTCTTTAAATGCCATTGCGCATCTGACGCCCGGCTATCTGACAAAAGAAATTAAAAGCCAGGGCGCCAGAGCGGTGATTTCTGAGCTGTATGCTAATGAAGAAGAAGGGTGGCAGTATGTTACGACTCAGATTAGTAAAGGGGAAAATAGCTGGCTTGACGTTGCGTCGCAGCTTGCCCCAGGTACGGATGCCGCTTCAGCTGAAACATTAAGCTCAGCGGTAGCTCTGGCAATACCTCATAATCCTGCCGGCGTTATCAATATTCTTACTGAAAAATATCAACCGCTGAGCCGTCGCCAGGTTTGTAGTTTGCCGTTTTATCAACTGACAGAAGCGCAATTTAACCAGTACGTTTTGGATGCCATCCGTACCCTTTACAAAATACCCGACGGAAAAACCTGCTTAGCTATCATGACAGATACGATCGGCCAGTCAGCGGCGTTTAACGTGGATAATTAAGCCTGCGGCGCTCTGTCTAATGCGAGGACGGGTACATAAAAAAGGCGTCACAAAGACGCCTTTTATTGCCCGCTTCAGACCGCCTTCTTTGGCGGCGGTCTTTTAGAACCGCGATGCGATCACGCTTCGTACAGCGTTTGATGACGCGTCTCTTTACAGGCAATCAGCGCAAACAGCGTGAGCAGCGCCATCGCCGCCAGATACAGGCCGACGGCAAACAGGCCGTAATTCGCGTTAAGCCAGGCGGCGATATAAGGAGCCACCGACGCGCCGAGAATCGACGACAGATTGTAGGAAAACGACGCGCCGGTATAACGTACTTCCGTCGGGAACAGCTCTGGCAGCAGCGCACCCATCGGGCCGAAGGTCAGCCCCATAATGCTCAGGCCGAGCAGCAGAAACACCATCATCATCGACTGGCTGCCGGACGCCATCAGCGACGGGAACAGCAGCGCAAAAGCCAGAAGCCCCAGCGTAATCACGATCATGGTTTTACGGCGGCCAAAGCGGTCAGCCAGCAGGCCGGCAATCGGCACCATCACGCCGAAGCCAATTACCGCCACCATCAGCATCCACAGCAGGCTATTACGCGAGAAGCCGAGACCGGCAGGCACCGGCGCGGTGCCGTAGCTCATTGAATAGACGGTCATAATGTAAAACAGCGTGTAGGTCGCCAGCATAATAAAGGTGCCGAGGATCGTCGCGCCCAGATGCTTGCTCAGCAGCGTACCGATCGGGATGCGCACCTGCTTTTTCTCCTTTTGCACTTTAGCGAACACCGGGCTTTCATGCAGCGAAACGCGCACGTAAAGGCCGATAATCACCAGCACCGCCGAAAGCACGAACGGCACGCGCCAGCCCCAGTTCATAAACTGTTCGTCGGTTAACAGCCAGGAGAGCAGCAGGAAAGTGCCGTTCGCGAAGAAAAAGCCAATCGGCGCGCCAAGCTGCGGAAAAGAGCCATAAAGCGCGCGCTTCTTCGCCGGCGCGTTTTCCGTCGCCAGCAGCGCAGCGCCGCCCCATTCACCGCCCAGACCCAGACCCTGACCGAAGCGCGCCAGCGCCAGCAGCAGCGGCGCAAACACGCCAATCGTGGCATAGCTGGGCAGCAGACCAATCACTACCGTAGAGACTCCCATCGTAAGCAGCGAAGCGACCAGCGTCGCCTTACGACCGATGCGATCGCCGAAATGACCAAATAGCGCCGAGCCGATAGGCCGTGCGACAAAGGCGATGGCGAAGGTGGCCAGCGACTGTAGCGTGGCGACGGTCGCGTCACCCTGCGGGAAGAAAATATGCGGAAAAACAATCACCGCGGCGGTGGCATAAATATAGAAATCGAAGAATTCGATAGCGGTTCCCACCAGCGACGCAATAACCACTTTACTGCGCGAGTTAACCTGGGCGTTGTCGTTTTCAGTATCGAGTGTTGGAGTGATGGATGCTTGCATAATTGTTTCTTATTTGTAAACCGTGTCCAGGAATCTTACGCACTGCTACAGGCGCGTTCAATGGTGAATAGCCGCTTCGCGGCTGGCTTCAGCGGGTGAAAAGTGAATAATTTTTAACAATAAAGCTTTATCGGCGGATGGCAGGGTGAACGGCCATTTTTCTGGCGGGAATCACTGCAAAACGGGGAAATAAAAGTGAGGGGTTAGTTATTCATGCTGTCCGCTGGCGAAATAGTGCGCATGACGCGGCATTTTCCTCTGATCCGCCGCGTCGCGCATGGGCTATTTTTTGCGGGGCCGCTCCAGCTGCGGGTCGTCTTTATAGTTGGCGGTGGCAATCCAGGCGGCGCAAAACAGCGTCAGTCGCGCAAAGAAGTAGAAGAACGCCATCAGCCCCAGCACCGAGCCAAAGGCCGCGCCGGAGGGCGAGGCGGCCAGCTTCGGCAGCGTCATAGTCATAATAAATTTAATGATCTCAAAGCCGATCGCCGCCAGCAGCGTCCCGCGCAGCAGCGCTTTCTTATGCGGGCGATGGCGCGGCAGGATCCAGAAAATCCACAGAAACAGCAAATAGTTGGCAAAAATAGAAATCGATAGCGCAATCAGCGTCATTACCGGGCGCAGCCATTCGATACTTTCCAGCCCCAGCGCCCGTACAATCGCATCCTGCGCGGATCCGGCGATGGAGGTCAGCGACAGCGTAATAATCAGCGCCAGCACCAGACCGATCAGTGAAATAAGATCGCGGGTATATTTGAAATAGATTTTTTCCTTGTCCAGCTTGCCGCGCTCAAAGACATCGCGCGACTGGGCCCGAATCGCCTCGCGCAGGTTGCCCATCCAGCTGAGACCCGAATAGAGCGCCACCAGCAGGCCTGTGATGCCGACCGTAGTACGCTGCTGAACGGCGGTTTGTACGGTGTTTTTTAACGTGCTGGCTAAGGTCGGATCGCTGATGCTGTTAACAATACGCTCGATGAGCTCGTTCAGCAGCGTCGGATGCGACGCCAGCACAAAGCCCACCGCCGCAAAAGAGACCATCAGAATCGGTATCAGCGATAAAAACGAGAAATAGGTAATCGCCGCGCCAAACTGGCTGCCCAGGCGGTCAGTAAAGCGTTCTCCGGCGCGAATAAAATGCGCGACTGCCGGAATCGCCTGGAACCAACTGACGAAGCGTGAAACGCGAGTAATCGAACGATCAACTTTGGCGTTGCCCGTTTTGATGTTAATCAGTGGCTTTTCTTTTTCCTGTTCAGCAGGAGGCTGGAGGTTTTTGTCCGTCATCAACCGGAATCATCCTTTTGTTTAGGGCCTTAGCTTGTCATTATAGCCGCGCTGTTACGCAACGTAGCCTTTCAGCAGCTGGGTTAGCCATTCCATAAACACTCTTACCCGCTGGGCCAGATTACGGCGGTGCGGCCAAAGCAGCGACAGCGGCATGGCGCGGGCATGGAATCCGGGCAGCACCTCCACCAGCTGCTGATTTTCCAGCAGCGGCTGAATGCCGTAGCGCGGCGCCTGAATAATACCCAGCCCGGCAAGGCAGGCGTGACGATAAGCCTGCGTTGAGTTAACCGTCAGCGCGCCGCCGGTTTGGATAAAATGGCTGCGCTGACCGTCATAATATTCAAAGCCAGCGGGCGCGCCGCCAAACTGCTGGCTGTAATGCACCATCGCATGTTGCGAAAGCTCCTCCAGCCGCAGCGGCATGCCAAAACGCATCAGATAGCCGGGGCTGGCGCAGTTCGCCATTTGCAGCAGGCCCAGCGTACGGCTCATCAGGCCGCAATCCTGGAGCGGGCCCACGCGCACCACGCAGTCGAAGCCTTCCCGCATTACATCGACCTGCCGATCGCTGCTGCTGAGTTCCAGCTCCAGGCCGGGATAGTGCTGTAGAAACTGCGGCAGTTGAGGGATAACCATATCGGTTGCCAACGCGATCGGCATATCCACCCGCAGACGACCGCTCAGCGTGGCCGGTTCGTTCTGGAACAGAACATCCATTTCATCCAGCGTCGCCAGCACATCGCGGCAGCGTTCGTAATACGCCAGCCCGTCCTGGGTAAGCTGCACGCGCCGGGTAGTTCGATGCAGCAGGCGCGTGCCTAACCGACCTTCCAGCGCCTGCACCTGACGTGACAGGCTGCCTTTCGGCTGTCCGAGACAGGCCGCCGCACGGGTGAAACTTTCCATCTCCGCGACCGTGACAAACACCTTCATTGCGTGAATTTTATCCATTTATGCACCGTTTGTTGTCAAAAGAGAAACAGTGGGGCGTTATCAGCATAGGTTATCGCGCGCTTTGTTTTCAACGTGCTGGCTTTTTAAGCAACAAAAGGCAGGCAAAGCATCATGAACGATAAAATGATATTAATAACCGGCGGCAGCGGGGATGGAGGGCGTAACAGGGCGCGGCAACCGGCAGGAAAGGGCGTTGGGGTGGACTTTACCCGGAAGCTGGAGGCGGAAAAAAGTGGCAAGGCTCTGCGCCCTGAATGGGCGCGCCGGGAGATCTGGCGGCCCGCTTATGCAGGCCGCAGAGGGTTTAAACCGTCAGGGTGCCGTCAATAAGGGTGACGGCCTGGCCGCCGATCCAGATGTCATCATCCTGGAACTGAACGGAAATCAGGCCTTTACGTTGAATAACGGTGCCCTGACGCGCCAGGTAATCATGCGGCCTGCCCTGCGCCGCCAGATAACGCGCCAGGCAGGCGTTGGCGCTGCCGGTAATGGGATCTTCCGTCAACGCGCCCTGTTCCACCAGCAGCCCGCGCACCTCATACTGTACCTCGCCGTCGCTGGCCGGGCCAAACGGCATCAGGCCAGTCACCCTGGCATCTTTCAGCAGCTGCGCCAGGCGCGGTACGTCGGGAGTAATATCCAGCACCGCCTGCGCTGAGGCCATCGGCACCAGCAGCCAGCGAATGCCCATATCAACAATCGTCACCGCCTGCTGCATATCAAAAGCTTCGCTGTTAAGGGCGGCGGCGATGCCGGGATGTTCCCAGCCGGTCAGCGTCGCTTCCGGCGCGGCAAAGGCTAAATCCCCGTTGGCAGCTATCTTAATCGGCACCAGTCCCACGCCGCACTCCTGCACGATACGGCCCGGCGTTTTAACCTGATGGCCCGCCTCCAGCAGCGCGTGAGCCGTACCCAGCGTGGGATGACCGGCAAACGGCAGTTCGCCTTCAATCGTAAAAATGCGCACCCGATAGTCGGCCGCGGGATGCTGAGGCGGCAGCACAAAGGTGGTTTCGGAAAGGTTAGTCCAGCGGGCGATAGCCTGCATTTGCGCATCGCTCAGCTCGCTGGCAGCAAGGATCACCGCCAGCGGATTACCACAAAAAGCCGTATTGCTGAAAACATCAACCTGCTTAAAAGGAAGTTTGTTTGCCATAATCATCCCAACGTTGATCCGGAAAACTGATTACTAGCCTGTTTACGTTGCTAACGTCAATGGCGGCAACTATGAATAAGAGTAACCGTATAAAATTTCAGGGCTGAATCGATGCTGACAATTTTAGGGCGCGCCTCCTCCATTAACGTGCGTAAAGTGCTCTGGCTGTGTGATGAGCTCTCCCTGCCGTACCAGCGGGAGGAGTGGGGGGAAGGATTTAAATCGACTCATGACGCACGTTTCCTGGCGCTGAACCCTAACGCGATGGTGCCGGTAATTAAAGATGAAGACTTTGTGCTGTGGGAGTCGAATACCATCATTCGCTACCTGGCGAACGCTTACCAGGGCGAGTGGATCTATCCCGTCGCCCCGCGTGCGCGTGCGCAGGTCGATCGCTGGATTGACTGGCAGGCCACCGAGCTTAATACCGCCTGGCGCTACGCGTTTATGGCGCTGGTGCGTCAGTCGCCCGCCCATCAAAACGAACGGCTGCTGGCCGCCGCCTGTAAAGGCTGGACGTATACCATGGGGATCCTGAATCAGCAGCTGCAAAAAACCGGAGGCTATATCGCAGGCGTTAGCTTCAGCCTGGCGGATATTCCCATCGGTCTGTCGGTTAATCGCTGGTATGAAACGCCGCTTGAGCATGCGAACTATCCCGCTATCCGCGCCTATTATGAGCGGCTTACCGCCAGAGCAGGCTACGTAAAATGGGGACGCAACGGCACCCCTTGACAGCCTTACGCCACTGCCCCGGCGGGCAGCTTGCTTATTGCACACGCCAGTGCGCCCGCGCGGCTGATGGCGTAGCGATAGCGATCGTCAAACGGATAGCAGCAGGAGAGCCGCACCGCATGGTTAGCGCGATCGCTTAGCGTGTAAAGCGCGCCGGGCGTCAGGCAGATTTTTTCCTGCAGCAGCTGATGAAACAGCACCTCGGTATCAACGCTGTCCGGCAGCGTTATCCAGAAAACAAAGCCGCCCTGCGGCAGCGTGGCGCGGGTGCCAACCGGAAAATGCTGCGCAATTAACGCCCGCGCCTCATCCAGATTCGCCGCATAGCGACGGCGCAGCGATCGCAGATGGCGATCGTAGCCGCCGGTTGCCAGAAACTGCGCCAGCGTCTCGCACAGCAGCGCCGATTCCGCCATGGAAGAGAAGGCCTTTAGCCGGGCGATCGCTTTACTATAGCGGCCTGCCGCTATCCAGCCGATACGAAAATCCGGCGCCACCGTTTTGGTAAAGCTGGTGCAGTAAATAACCCAGCCGTCGCGATCGAACGCTTTTACCGTCGGCAGCTGCGGCTCGCGGAACTGCAGCTCATCGTATAAGCCATCCTCAATCAGCGGAACCTGCCAGCGGTTCATCAGCGCCGCCAGCCGCTTTTTATTTTCCGGCGTCATGCTGCAACCTAACGGATTTTGCAGGCCCGGCATGGCGATCAGCGCCTGAATGCGTCCTTCCTGCAATACCATCTCCAGCGCATCCAGCGACAGGCCGGTTTGCGGATCGGTGGGAATTTCCAGCGTCTTCAGACCCAGGCTGGAGAGCAGCGGAAACAGGAAAAAATAGGTCGGCGTTTCCAGGCCGACGCAATCCCCCGGCCGCGTCGTGGCACGCAGCGCCAACTGTAGCGCCTCCATGCAGCCGTGCGTCAGCGTAATCGCTTCGGCCGTCAGTTTCATGCCCATATAGCTGGCGCGCCGCGTGATCTCTTTACGTAAGGGCTCGTTACCCGGCGGCAGCGCATAACGGCCGATAATCTGCGGATGGCGGCGCAGCAGCGAAGCGGTAATGCGCGCCAGCCTGGCCGTAGGATAGAAATCGCCGTCGCGCGGGCAGGCCAGGGAGATATTGATATAGTCGGGATGATTTTGCGCCGCGAACACCGTATCGATCAGATCCAGCTTAGCCTGCCCCGGCGTGCTGACGGTGGCCTGATAGCTCAAACTTTTTTCCGGCGCAGGCAGCATGCTGCGCACGTAATAACCGGACTGCGGACGCGATTCAATCAGCCCGCGATCTTCCAGCACGCGCCAGGCGCTCAGCACGGTGTTAATGCTTACCTGCTGCGCCATCGCTACGCGGCGAATAGCCGGTAAACGGCTGCCCGGCAGCCAGGTGCCGTCATGAATAGCGCTGGCGAAATTATCCGCCAGCTGCTGATAACGCCGATTTTCGCTAAGATCGATAGACACAGTTGCTCCCTGGCGGTATGGATACAATTTTATCAAAGGCAGTTTGTACTCATCACAATAGTCTTTTGCTGTCTCTGTTACCATCCTGTTACGCTGCATACCATAAAGCTTCTGTTCTTAAGCTGGAGCTTGTCATGATCGATCCCTCTTTTTTCAGCTATGTCACCGTTATGTCGATAACGCCTGGGCCTAACAATCTCTTGCTGGCGACCTCCGGCGTGAACTTTGGTTTGCGCCGCACGTTGCCAATGGTCGGCGGCTTTATACTGGGTTGTCTGGTGCAGCTGCTGCTGTTGGCCATGGCGCTCGATCTGCTGCTGGGCTGGATGGAGGCGATCCGCAAGCCGCTAACGCTGCTGGGCTGCGGCTGGATGCTGTGGTTGTCGTGGAAAATTTGGCGATCGGCGGCGCCGACGCTACAGGCTAAAGCGCGGCCGATGACCACGTTGGGCGGCGCGCTGTTTCAGGCGGTTAACCCAAAGGCCTGGCTGATGGTCAGCAATGTGGCGCTGCTCTATATCGCCGATAATGGCCTGGTCACCGTGCTGACAGGCTATGCGCTGTTGAATCTGCCCTGCATTTTACTCTGGGCCTTTCTTGGGGAGCGCCTGCGCGTTTTGCTGACGGTAGAGTGGAAGCGTCGCCTGTTTAATAGCGTGATGGCCGGTTCGCTGGCGCTGACGGCGCTGTGGATGCTGTATGAGGTGTGGCGCTAAGAAGGTAAAACGGCCTCGCGCAGGAGGCCGCCAGGGGAGTTATTCCGGCGCGTCGCTGCTGCCCTGCTGCGATGGCCACTTCCAGTTGCGCACCTCTGGCAAATCCTCGCCATACTCACGCACGTAGCGATGATGTTCGGCGATCTTCTCTGCCAGTTCGTCGAGGATGGCGTCCGCTTTGCCCGCCAGCGCCGGGATGCGCTGTATCGCTCCCTGCGCCAGGTGATAGCGGTCCAGCTCATTCATGACCGTCATATCAAACGGCGTGGTGGTGGTGCCTTCCTCCATAAAGCCGCGCACGTGGAAATTCCGATGGTTGTTGCGCAGATAGGTAAGCCGATGGATCAGGTTGGGATAGCCGTGAAAAGCGAATATCACCGGTTTATCGCCCGTAAATATCCGATCAAACTCGGCGTCTTCCATACCGTGCGGGTGCTGATCCTGGGTTTGCAGCGTCATCAGATCCACCACGTTGACCACGCGCACTTTCAGTTCCGGTAAATGGGTTTTAAGCAGATCGACGGCCGCCAGGGTTTCCATCGTTGGCACATCGCCGGCGCAGGCCATCACCACATCCGGCTCGTCGCCCGGCTGTTCGGTTCCTGCCCATGACCAAATCCCCAAGCCCGCTTCACAGTGCTTAATGGCCTGATCCATCGTCAGCCACTGCGGTTCCGGCTGTTTACCGGCCACGATAACGTTAATGCGGTCCCAGGTTTTCAAACAGTGATCGCCGGTCCACAGCAGCGTATTGGCATCGGGCGGCAGATAAATACGTACAATGTCGGCCTTTTTGTTGGCGACGTGATCGATAAAGCCGGGATCCTGATGGCTGTAGCCGTTATGGTCCTGCCGCCAGACGTGGGAAGAGAGCAGGTAGTTAAGCGAGGAAACCGGCTCGCGCCACGGCAGCTTACGCGTCACCTTCAGCCATTTCGCATGCTGGTTAAACATCGAATCGATGATATGGATAAAGGCCTCATAGCAGTTAAACAGGCCGTGACGTCCGGTCAGCAGATAGCCTTCCAGCCAGCCCTGACACTGATGCTCGCTCAGGATCTCCATAACCCGGCCATCGCGAGCCAGCTGCTCATCGTAAGGCTTCACCTCCTCCATCCAGGTGCGGCTGGTGACGTCAAACACGTCGCTCAGACGGTTGGAAGCGGTTTCGTCCGGGCCAAACAGGCGGAAGTTATCTTGATTACGCTGGAAAATAGCCCGCAAATATTGTCCCAGCACTTCGGTGGACTGCACCTGCTTTTCACCGGGCGTGGTGACATCCACGGCAAACTCATAAATATCAGGCGTATCCAGCTCGCGGCGTAACCGTCCGCCGTTGGCGTAAGGCGACGCGCCCATGCGCTTTTCGCCCTGCGGCGCCAGCGCGCGCAGCTCCGGCTTCAGCTTGCCCTGCTTATCAAACAGATCGTCCGGCTGATAGCTGCGCATCCACTGCTCAAGGATTTGGCGATGCTCGTCATTTTCACGGCAGGAAGAGACCGGCACCTGATGCGCGCGCCAGAAACCCTCGACTTTTTTGCCATCTACCGTTTTCGGGCCGGTCCAGCCTTTCGGGCTGCGCAGGATAATCATCGGCCAGCGCGGGATGGTTTCCGGCGTGTCGCCGTTGCGGGCGCGCCGCTGATAATCGCGGATTTTATCGAAGGCGTTGTCCAGCGCTTCGGCCATCTGCCGGTGCATTTTCTCCGGCTCGTGCCCGCAAACGAACAGCGGCTCATAGCCGTAGCCGCTGAACAGCTGATGCAAATCTTCATCGCTGCTGCGTCCAGTCAGCGTTGGGTTGGCGATCTTATACCCGTTGAGATGCAGGATCGGCAGCACCGCGCCGTCACGGGCGGCGTTAAGGAATTTAATGCCGTGCCAGCTGGAAGAGAGCGGACCGGTTTCCGCTTCGCCGTCGCCAATCACGCAGGCGGCAATCAGGTCGGGATAGTCGAAGACGGCGCCAAAGGCGTGCGACAGCGAATAGCCCAGTTCGCCGCCTTCATTAATCGATCCTGGGGTTTCCGGTGCGGCGTGGCTGGGAATGCCGCCGGGAAAGGAGAACTGTTTAAACAGCCGCTGCATACCGGTGGCGTCTTCGCTAATCTGTGGATAAATCTCGCTGTAGCTGCCTTCCAGCCAGGTATTCGCCACCATGCCCGGCCCGCCATGACCCGGCCCGCAGATATAGATCATATCCAGGTCGCGCTGGCGGATAATGCGGTTAAGGTGCGCATAGATAAAATTAAGGCCGGGCGTGGTGCCCCAATGGCCCAGCAGACGCGGTTTAATATGTTCCGGCCGTAGCGGCTCGCGCAGCAGGGGATTATTCATTAAATAGATCTGACCCACTGATAAATAGTTAGCGGCGCGCCAGTAGCGATCGAGCAGTTTGAATTCTTCGGCGGTATCTGGTGCATTCGTCATGCTGTTCCTCCGGTGACGATAATCACAATTTTGGGCAGGGGGCGCTTTACCCGGATGAAATGAAACTCAATACTCTTTAACCCTAATAGAAGAAAACTTAATCAGCCAAAAAACCGGCTTTTTTGGACGTGCTGGCAAGGAGCTATGCTGTGTTTACCTCTGATTCTCACCTGTGGCTGACCGCGCTGGTGGTCACGGTCACCATCCTGCTGTGGGCCAGCGCGCGCCTGCCGGAATTTATTACCGCCCTGCTGTTTTTCGCCGCCGCGATGATATTGCATATTGCGCCAGCGGCCAGCGTATTTGGCGGCTTCGCCTCATCCGCCTTCTGGCTGGTACTCAGCGGCTTTATCCTGGGCGTGGCGATCCGCAAAGTGGGGCTGGCCGATCGGCTGGCGCACGCGCTGGCGCCGCGCTTAAGCGCCAGCTGGCCGCGCATGGTGGCCGGAACGATCATCATCAGCTATCTGCTGGCGTTTGTTATGCCATCCAATATGGGCCGCATCGCGCTGTTGATGCCGGTGATCGGGGCGCTGGCTAAGCAGTCCGGGATAAAAGAGGGCAGCCGCGGCTGGGTTGGCCTGGCGCTGGCGGTGGGATTTGGCACCTTTCAGCTTTCCGCCAGTATTTTGCCGGCTAACGTGCCGAACCTGGTGATGAGCGGGGCGGCGGAAACCGCTTATCACCTGCGCCTGGGCTATATGCCGTGGCTGTTTTTACAGGCGCCGGTGGTTGGGCTGCTGAAAGGGGTATTATTAACGCTGTGCATCTGCTGGCTGTTTCCGGCGCGACCCAATGCGGTTGCGCACGGCGCGCGGTTGCCTGCGCTCAGCCGGGAAGAGTGGCGGCTGATTATTCTGCTGCTGCTGACGCTGATGCTGTGGATGACCGACAGCCAGCACGGCATTTCACCCGCCTGGATCGGCCTGTGCGCCGCCTGCTTCTGTTTATTGCCGCGCGTGGGCTTTATCTCCAGCGAGGCGTTCGCCAGCGGGGTTAATTTCCGTACCTGTTTATATGTCGCGGCTATTCTGGGCGTGACGGCGGTAGTGGTCGATTCAGGTCTCGGCAATATTATCGCCCAGGGGCTGTTGCATATTACGCCGCTCGATCCCGCCACGCCCTTTGTTAATTTTGTCTCGCTGAGCGCCCTGACCAGCGCGCTGAATTTTGTGGTAACCGCTAACGGCGTTCCGGCGATGTTTACGCCGATGGCGCAGAGTTTCGCCACCGCCTCCGGTTTCCCGTTAGACAGCGTGGTGATGCTGCAGGTGCTGGCGTACGCGACGCCGCTGCTGCCGTATCAGGCTTCGCCGATTGTGCTGGCGATGGGGCTGGGCAAAGTGTCGGCGCGGGACGGACTCAGGCTGTGCCTGCTGGTGGCGCTGGCAAGCATCATTTTGCTGCTACCGCTTTATTACGGCTGGTTCCTGCTGCTGGGCTATTTATAAGGCTGCTGTCGCCGCTGGGCCGGGCAAGGTGGAATCATTCTGATGGACAAAAAAACGGGCGGCGTTGCTGCCGCCCGCTGATGCTGACGCGTTGCCGTCAGGCGCGCGCTTCGCGCTGACCTTTAACGTTAAGGCTTATTTGCCTGCTGCTGCGGCGGCGTGAGACGCTTCGTCGTTAGCGGCGGCTGGCGTCATCGGCAAGTAATCAAGTTGCAGAACGCGGCTGGTTTCTGCCAGCTCATGCTCGGTTGCGCTGATATTGCCGTTCAGCTTCTGGCCCCAGGAGGGGATAATCTCTTTCAGCTTCGCCTGCCATTTCGGCGTAGCGACTTTATCTTTAAACATTTTCTGCAGCAGGTTTAGCATAATCGGTGCCGCGGTAGACGCGCCCGGCGATGCGCCCAGCAGGGCGGAAACGCTGCCATCCTGAGAGGCGACCACTTCGGTGCCCAGACGCAGCACGCCGCCTTTTTCTGCATCTTTCTTGATGATCTGTACGCGCTGACCCGCCTGGATCAGGTGCCAGTCTTCTTTCTTCGCATTCGGACAATACTCTTTCAGCGCCGCGTAGCGATCGTCATCGCTCAGCAACAGCTGGCCTACCAGGTATTTCACCAGATTGAAGTTATCCAGACCGACATGCACCATCGGCATAAAGTTGCTGGTGGTGACGGAACCGAACATATCCCACAGGGAGCCGGTTTTCAGGAATTTGGTCGAGAAGGTCGCGAACGGGCCAAACAGCAGAACCTGTTTGCCATTCAGCATACGGGTATCCAGATGCGGTACGGACATCGGCGGCGCGCCAACCGAGGCTTTACCATACACTTTCGCCAGATGCTGCTGCACCACTTCCTGATTTTCAGTCACCAGGAAGGAGCCGCCCACCGGGAAACCGGCGTAGTTTTTCGCTTCAGGAATGCCGGTTTTCTGCAGCAGCGGCAGGGCCGCGCCGCCAGCGCCGATAAAGACATACTTCGCCTTAATCACCTTCACCGCGCCGTTATTTTTCAGATCGGCGATGGTAACGTTCCAGCTGCCGTCGTCGTTACGCTGAATATCACGCACTTCGTGGCTGGTCTGCAGGTTGAATTTTGGGCTTTTCGCCAGCGAAGCTATCAGCTGACGCGTAATTTCGCCGAAGTTGATGTCAGTACCGATATTGTTGCGCGTAGCCGCCACTTTCTGCTGCGGATCGCGGCCTTTCATGAGCAGCGGCACCCATTTAGCAATCTGCGCGTGGTCTTCTGAATATTCCATGCCGCGGAACAGCGTGCTTTTCTGCAGCGCGTCATAGCGTTTACGCAGGAAATTAACGTTATCGTCGCCCCAGACAAAGCTCATATGCGGGGTGGTATTGATAAAACTGCGCGGGTCGTGCAGAACGCCTTTCTGTACCTGAAAGGCCCAGAACTGACGAGAAATCTGGAAGGATTCGTTAATATCGACTGCTTTGCTGATGTCGAGAGAACCATCTTCTTTCTCTGGCGTATAGTTCATTTCCGCCAGCGCGGAGTGGCCGGTACCGGCGTTGTTCCAGCCGTTCGAGCTCTCTTCCGCGACCTTATCCAGACGCTCTACCATTTCGATAGACCAGTCCGGTTCCAGCTCCTGAAGGTAAGCGCCCAGGGTGGCGCTCATAATTCCCCCGCCGATGAGCAATACATCGACGTCCTTTTTATCTTCTGTTACTGCATGCTTATTTAGGCCGAAAGCATTCATACACAGCGCCAGAAGTGATGCTGTTTTACGCATGAGGCGACATCTCCGTCTGTTGATCGCTCAACAGATATTTGCAGGTGAAAGAGTTCAGCTTCTGGTGGCGGATTTCTCTTTCCATACTAAAAAAGCGAATGTAATAACCTCATAAACAGTGGAGGTTAACCGCACGTTATAAGTGTGCTAAGGAATATAACATTCTCGCAATGAAATAGAATGTTTTGTTTAAACTTTAAAAGTTGTTTTAGTTTTAACCAGGCTGAAGCGATTAACCCCACATTTTTGCATGGTCAAATGTTAAAAATTGACCAGGCGGCTGGAGAAAAGGGATGGCAGGTAAGCGTTCCCTTACTTTTTAGGTAAGGGAACGGAAAATAACGGGGGAGTTAAAGCAGATGTAATTTTTTCACGTCGATCAGCAGGCTTTTGCCGTGGCGGAGTAAAGTGCCATTAACCGAAATTAAATCGTCCGGTTTCACTTCCTGTCCCTGCCAGACGTTATCGTCAATTTGTAACTGGACGGTGCCTGAGCGATCGCGCAGCTGCCAACTGTTTTTACCGGTCTGCCGGATAATGTTGCCCTGCAGGGTTACCCAGGTGCCGGTAGAAAGCTGCGCAAGCTGGCTGGTCGCGGTCAGCTGCTGGTTATCGGTTACCGCGCGGTAGCCATCTTTCTGATCTTCCGGCGGCGGTGCTTTGCCGTGCGGATTAAAGCCGCCATCGGCGGCCAGCGCCGGTGCGGCAAACAGTGCGGCCAGGCACAGCGTCAGAATTTTATTCATCGCTTCCTCCTGCTGTTGGCAGTAACCGCTGCGCCATTAGGGTTCGCCCAGCTGTTCCACATCAATCCAGTGACGTTCGCCATCCTGACGTACGCGGCCATTCATCCGCACCTGATCTTTGGCGCCATAGGTTTCCCCAGCCCAAACTTTTTTCGGAATAACCAGGTCGATGGTGTCCTGCGATTGATCGCGCAGCTGATAGCGATTGTCGCCTTTTTGCTTAATGATATAGCCCTCAACCGTTACCCAGGCGCCGTCATGCATCGTTTTTACCAGCTTGATGGGCGCGGAAGCGGTGTCTTCGGTTCCTTTATAGCCGCTGTCCTGTTTAGCCGGCGGCGTTTCGCCGCTCTTGTAGCCGCCGGTATCGTCGGCGAAGGCTGGCAGCGTGAAAAGGGCGATAAGGGCTGCAATAGTCAATTTTTTAGCCATACATTCTCCTTAATAACTGTCCGTTCGGGCCAGGCGAAAGACGCCTTTGCAGAATATAAGCCTGGCACAGTCTGGTGAAGTCGGGAGAAAACGGCGCACGGCCGCCTTGATATTGCACAACTTTAGGAAAAGAGGCGGGAAAGGTTACCGGTGGCGACGATACGGTTGCGCAAGGCTGAGCAGAGCGCCGCAAACGGAGCGCGGCAGGGGTTAAACCTGGCCAAAGCGACGCCAGAGAAAACGCAGCACAAAAAATTCTATCGTACCCAGCACCAGAAACCACAGGCACAACACAAAGGTATACAGCTGATTAAGATCGCTGAAATGAAACAGCGCCATCAGGCGGGCAGTAAGCTGAGGGCCAGGGGAAGGCGCGGGCAGCAGCAGCGCAGATAAAAAGCCCAGCAGCAGGATGCTCATCGGCGCAAGCCAGTTTTCAAAAGTGGATTTCATGAGGTTCAGGATGACAAAGAAAACGAGATGGTTATTGTCCGTGAATCAGCTGATGGGTTCAACGTTTAGCGTTCGTCTTTGTTAAATCAATAGCTTGCGTTCTGGTTTTTCGGCGAAAAGCCTGGGAAATCTGGTCTGGTTTAGCTTTTGTTGATGTTTTGCTTTGCATAATCGCCGTGAATTTTGTGACCTGCTTCAAAAAAAAGTTGCTGTAAAAAACGGCTGTCGTTATAATTTTCGTTGTTTTTTTCAACAGAAGTTAAGCAGGTCATCAGTTATGAAAAAGTTCTTCCGGTATGTGTTTCGCGCTTATGTTGAAACCTTTAAGCACGTACCGCCCGGCGCGCTGAACTAACGGCAGCGCCGCACCGAAACCCTCGATAACCGCGGCCAGGGAACGACCGATGGTTATCAAACCCGCTTAACAGCGTCCCATTTTTCTCCCTTCTGCTTTACCTGCTAATAACCCTGCTCTTGCTGATAAGCCCTTTTCCGTAACCTTCTCCTTTCTGGCGTCCTGAACCTGACAAAGATCTACAGAAATTTTCTTAAATGCCCGTTGTTGATAACCGTCGCACATTTTTATCAGCCGCTCTTATGCCGCGCCCCGGCAAACAAGGCGAAGCGCTATTTAGCGCCTAAACTTAGCGGGTATCCCCTAACCTGAGAGCAGCTGATGAAGAGAGCAACCCGGAGTCGCGGGCCGAATAACCGCACACTTCTTCTCGGTGCGGCCGCAGCAATGGCCGGTACGGCGCTGCTTGTTAAGCAATGGCGCAAATGGCAGCAGACGCCGCCGGTGGGCATTCATAGCCATCAGGCGGGCCTGGCAGGTTATTACCAGCAGATCGGGCCGTGGCGGATGTTTACCCGCGTGACGCCGGAAACCCGTCCCGGCCTGCCGGTGGTACTGCTGCATGGCCTGGTGCTGTCCGGGCGGGCAATGGAGGATTTAGCGCTGGCGTTAGGCTGGGAATATCGCGTACTTGTGCCCGACCTGCCGGGCTTTGGCGGCAGTTCGCTTCCGGCCTCGCAGCCGGTGCTGAATATCGATCGGCTGGCAGAGGCGCTGTGGATGTGGATGCAGCAAAACCAGCTGCCGCGCGCTATTTTCGTCGGCAATTCCCTGGGCTGTCAGATACTGGCCGCGCTGGCGGTTGCGCATCCTGAAGCGGTCGCCGGTCTGGTGCTGCAGGGGCCAACCGTCGATCGTCATAACCGTACGCTGCTGCGCCAGATTTGGCGAGACTGGCGCAATGGCCGCCGGGAAAAGCACCGCTCACCCGCCGCGCTCAGCCGTATCGATTACGCCAAAGCCGGTATCTGGCGAGCAATCGGTACCGTGCGCGCCATGATGCGCGATCGCATTGAACAGCGTCTGCCGCATATCAAAGCCCCGACGCTGGTGGTGCGCGGCTCTTACGATGTGGTTTCGCCCGCCCGCTGGGCGGCAGAAATGGTGGCGCTGCTGCCGCGCGGCGAGCTGATGACCATTCCGCAGGGCACCCATACGCTGCACTACGTTTATCCGTGGAGCTACAGCCGCGCGATTCGGCCTTTTATCGCTCGCGTGCAGAAGGAACAGGAAAACCATGAGTAAACCTCCAAAGGGCATTGCCCGCTTTGACTCCTCCGCCGCGATGGTGATGGCGCTCAGTAACGCGCTGCATCAGCGACCTTTCAGCAGCCCAAGCCAGTCGCCGACGCTGGATCGCGTTTTGCCGGCGCTGAATCTGCTGCCGGAGCGCGTACGCGAATGGGGCTACGCGCTTGGCGGCATGGCCGAAGGTATTTCTCTGAGCCAGGCGCAGCAGCTGGATATTGAAGGCATCGCGCGCTGGGTCGCTAATCAATATCCGCAGCAGCAGTATCAGGCGGCGTTCGTCGGCTCCTCTAACGGAGCGATGGTGCATCTGGCGGCGGCGATGGGCGTGCCCTGGCTGCCACAAACTTTTCTGTGTCCGGTGCGCTCGCTGCATAACGATCCGGACGATGCGCAAAAAGGCATGGCGGACGGCAAACCGATAACCGATGCGTTGCTGGCGGCCTCGCCGCATCTGGCGGTACATCAAATGCAGGATCCGAATCAGGATCGGTTGATGCTGGAGCAGATGTCTTATTTCCGTTTAAAACATCGAAAACTGCCGCTGGAATACAACGAATTTTTATTAAGCGCGCTGCCGCCGGGCGGCACGCTGGTTATCAATCACTGTACGCAGCAGTGGCCCGCCACGCGCACCAGCGATCGCTCGTTTTATCAGTTTGGCGCGCTGGGCGGCGCAACGGAGCAGGAATATTTTTCCGGCGGACCACGGGTGAGGGAATATCTGGCGCGCTATGGGATTGAGCGGGAAAAATGGGAGCCGCCGGCGCCGAATGTTACCGTACCGGAAGCCGAGTGGGGATTTGACGCGCACCTGATGGCCGAGCTGAAAAAACTGGCCAACAGCCAGAACTGGAAGCTGGTAGAGCTGCGCTATGAGAACCCGGAAGCGCTGAGCTTTGTTACTGCAGAGATTTATCGCGACTGGTATCTGTCGGCAGGCGTGATCGCGTCGCGGCTGGTGGTGGATAGCTTTCTGCTGATGGATCCCTGGACCACCATGCAGCAGTATGCGATCCCCTTCTGGCTGACGTTCTGTACCGAGCCATCCGCGAGTTCTTTACAGCGCTATCTCGATCGTCAGCCGCCGTTTCGTAATATCGATATGCTGCTGTTTTCTCACGGCACGGAAAGTATTGGTCTGGCTTCGGTTGAGCGCTGGCAGCAGCTGCTGAATTACGCCACGGATGAAGGGAGCTTTGTCGGCGTCGATCCTGAACGTTTCCCGCGTGATTTTGCTACGTTAGCGCGTTTCGACAGCGAGCTACAGCAAAGAGCGCCGCTGTTGCCGCCACCCGAACCGTTAACGACAGAGAAATTTTTAGCGGGCGTACAGCGTTACGGGGATAAATTTCAGGTGGAGTGTTTACTGCACAATTGAGGCGGGGAAGCGCGAGCAGTCAGGCCGGATGACCTGACTGCTGGCTACAGCATTACTGGGTTTTTTCAGCGATGATGGTCAGTTTTTCATCGGTCGCTTTCTCTTCCTGCAGCGTTTCTTCCAGCAGGCGAGCCGCTTCTTTATAGCCCAGCTTCTGTGCCAGCGCACGCAGCGTGCCGTAAGTAGCGATTTCATAGTGCTCGACTTTCTGCGCCGCACCGATCAGGCCGGCATCACGCACCACGCCTTTTTCTACGGAATCGATAATTTCCTGCGCTTCTTCTACCAGCCCTTCCAGCGCATGGCATTTCATACGCTTAATCCGCACTTCAGGCGTCGCTTCAACCAGCTGGTCGAGACGCTCGATCTGGCCCTGGGTTTCTTCCAGATGCGTGTTGAACGCCTCAATAAGTTTCTCATCGCTGGCGGCACGCGCCATTTTCGGCAGGGCACGGCTAATTTGCTTCTCAGCGCTATAAACATCAGACAGATCGTGAATAAACAGGTCTTCCAGCGTTTTAATAGTCATCGTTATCTCCATAACCAAAGGGGAATAGTTTATTAGCTCAGGGTAGCGAACCCTCTTCACTCAAGTATAGTCAAAAATAAACAACTGCAACGGCAAAATAGAGAACCAGGATTCTTCCGGTCGCTGCCAGTCTGGCTGTTTTTAAATAAGTAATGGGCTGGGTTAATAATAAATAGCAGAAGGAGAAGCTTGCTCTATATAAGCGAAGGGAAATATAAATAAAATAGGGGATGAGGCACAGGGCTAAACGACGCTACCCACAGCACGCAAAGGCGCGCTGCGGGTTTTGCTAATTCTTACAGGTGATGATCTGATGGAAACTAGCTGCGGTGACTATTCTTTCCGCCTTTTTTGCCTGCTTCAGAGGCTTTTTCGCGGTCATTTTTAAAGTTGCCGCCGCTGTGTTGGCCGCCTTTCTTACCGGCTTCAGAGGCTTTCTCACGATCTTCTGCAAAGTTTCCTGAACCACCACGATGCTGAGTCATATTATTTCTCCTCGTGTGTATTAAAGAATGCATATATTTATCAGTGGGCAATAAATATATGCGCATCCAACGTTTTTAAATCTAGCGGCTGAGGGTGATATTGCAAGTCAGCCGCAGCTAAAAGATTTGCTTATGGTGGTTAATATTGCATAAGTACGCGTTACGTAACGGATAAATGAAAATGTTATATTTTATGAATAAAGCCAGATATATATCAGACGCTTCGCTTGTTATTACAGAGAGACGAAAGAATAGTTTTTAGCGGGAAATAAGGATGTTTCCTGGGCCAAACCCGTAGCGGGTTGGCTTCAGGTCTGATCAGTTAAAAAACCGAGGCCGTTTTATTTTATTTGGTCTTTACTTAGTTAATAAGTTAATTCACTACGGAGGAGAGAACTGATGAACTCCAGATGGTTACGATCCCGTGAACTTCCCCAGCTGGGGTCTTTTATCGTGTTAAAGAAAGGTA
Source organism: Mixta theicola (assembly GCF_002895925.1). Lineage (GTDB taxonomy): Bacteria > Pseudomonadota > Gammaproteobacteria > Enterobacterales > Enterobacteriaceae > Mixta > Mixta theicola. The sequence continues at coordinate 55,977 of NZ_NWUO01000006.1, forward strand.
AAGTGGCGTGGCTGCTGTTCCGTAACGGCGGCGCGATTTCCCGCTCTGCACAGTGGCTGCGGCGGCACTGCCACGCCTTCGAGCCGGTGAACGCCTCCTCTCGCCTACGCTAAGCTGATTTACCGGCGACGGCCATCGCGCGCGGCCTGCCTGATAAAATTCCGTGGCTCAGGAACGGCAGAAGGCGCGTCATGATGGCCGGATGCAGAAAAGCTGCGGCGTTTTTGATTGCTATGCCGCTCAGGCCGCGGCTAAAATACGCGCCTGAGGTGATGGCGTACCACCTTACCCAACCGCTACTCTTCTTCTGAGAGCTGATGACGCCTGACACGACACTTCCTTCCGGGAAAGGTGTGACGTATGTCAGGATCTCGCTCTGCCTCCTTGCTGCGTCATATCTTATTAAATTAAAAGGGTTAACGGGTCTTAACGGCAATGTTGAAATCTATGCTGGCAGTTATGCTGGGGGGCGCCGCAGGCTGTACGCTGCGCTGGCTAATCTCGCTGCGCTTTAACGCGCTATTTCCCAACCTGCCGCCGGGCACGCTGCTGGTTAACCTGCTGGGCGGGCTGATCATCGGTATGGCGACGGCCTGGTTTATCAAGAATCCGCATTTATCGTCAGAATGGAAACTGCTGGTTGTCACCGGGCTGTGCGGCGGGCTGACCACCTTTTCCACCTTCTCTGTAGAAGTCATGCTGCTGATGCAAAGCGGCAAATACTTCTGGGCAATGGGCCAGGTGTTGGTTCATGTCATGGGCTCGCTGCTGATGACCTTTGCCGGTTTTGCCCTGGTCACCCTGCTGGGCTAAATAACCTTCTACAGTTAAACCGGGCGGCGCTTTTTACGCGCCGGTTTTCCCGGTGAACAAGGAGGACGAATGACCATCAACCGTACATTTATTAACCTGGTGCTGCGCCGTATTGCTGGCCCTTATTGTTCGCTGTCGCTAAAGCAGCGGGCAATAAAACTGAGCGCCCGCTGCGCGCCAGAGCCGGATATAGTATGGCCGACGCCGGTTTCATACAGCGTTTCTACCGGCATGCCCGCTGCCTTCAGCCGCAGCGCGGCGGATTCGGTTTCCTCCCACGGAATTACCGGGTCAGCTCTGCCGTGAACCAGCAGTACCGGCGCATTGCGGACCGGCATCAGCGGATCGGGCGTTGCCAGACGGCCGGAAAAAGCCACCACGCCCGCTAACGGCCAGCGCCCGGACGCCAGCGCATCCAGCGCCATAATCGATCCCTGGGAAAAGCCCACCAGCAGCACCTTTTCCGGCTGCGTCATCTGGTGCGCGCTCAGCAGGCCGCGCAGCGTTTTATCGAAGGCGGCACGCGCTTCCCTTACCCGTTCGCCCCGGTTTTGCGCGGTTACGCCGTCAAGGCTAAACCACTGAAAGCCGGGACCGTGATCGAAGCGAAAGGGCGCATCGGGCGCGGCAAAAGCGGTGGCGGGCAGCAGCGGCGCCCAGTGCGGGCCAAGCCCGGCTAAATCGTCGCCGTTGCTGCCGACGCCGTGTAGAAAAATCACCAGTTTTTTTGACATCTTCGCCTCCGCGCGGAAAGTTTTAGCATGCGCTTTTACGTTTCGGAGTTAAACCCTTATGGCAATTTGCACTAAGCTCAGTGATTCGTAGGGCAAAAAGTGAGCGTAACTATGCTATTTCGCCGTTTCGAACGTTATATCAATATCTTCCAGGATGCACCCGGCGAAGCCCCGCCGGATCGCGTTGGTGCCTTTTATGGTTATTTTTTACGTCAGGTATGGCGCAGTTTTGCCGCGCTGCTGGCGGTCGGCCTGATCGCTTCGCTGATTGAAGTGGCGCTCTACCGCTATTTGAGTCAGCTGATCGATATGGTTAACGCCTCAACGCCTGCCAGCTTCTTTCAGGAGCACTGGGGGGCGCTGCTGTGGATGGCGGCGGTGGCGATGATCCTGCGTCCGCTGTTTATCGGCCTGCATGATTTATTAATCCATCAAAGCATTAGTCCCAGCCTGGGCAGCCTGATCCTCTGGCAGAACCACAGCTATGTGCTGCGCCAGAGCCTGAAATTCTTCCAGAACGATTTTTCCGGGCGTATTGCCCAGCGCATTATGCAGACCGGTAATGCGCTGCGCGATTCGGCGGTGCAGACCGTCGATGCCATGTGGCACGTTTCTATTTACGCCATCACTTCGCTGGTGCTGTTTGCCGAAGTGGACTGGCGACTAATGCTGCCGCTGATCGCCTGGATTTTCGCTTACGCCAGCACGCTGCGCTATTTTGTGCCGCGCATTAAAGCGCGATCGGTGATCTCCTCTGAGGCGCGCTCAAAGCTGATGGGCTGCATTGTTGATGGCTATACCAATATCACCACGCTGAAGCTGTTTGCCCATACCGATCTGGAGCGGCGCTATGCGCAGGAGGCGATTGGCGAGCAGACGGAGAAAACGCAGCAGGCCAGCCGAATGCTGACCAGCATGGACGTTACGCTCTCCACGCTGAATGGCTTACTGATTGGTTCCACCTGCGGGCTGGCGCTGTGGCTGTGGAGCGAGTCGCTGATTACCGTCGGCGCGATTGCGCTGGTTACCGGGCTGGTGATCCGTATTGTGAATATGTCCGGCTGGATTATGTGGGTGGTCAACGGCATTTTTGACAATATCGGTACGGTTCAGGATGGGCTGACCACTATTGCGCAGCCGCTAAGCGTCACCGATGCGCCGGATGCTAAACCGCTGCGCATAACGCAGGGCGCGATCCGTTTTGAAAATGTCCATTTTGATTATGGCGGCGGTCGTCAGGTGATCAATAACCTGAACCTGAATATTCAGCCTGGCGAAAAAATTGGGCTGATTGGGCCGTCGGGCGCGGGGAAATCGACGCTGGTTAATCTGCTGCTGCGGCTGTATGACCTGGAAGGCGGCAGCATCAACATTGACGGGCAGAATATTGCGCAAGTGACGCAAGCCAGCCTGCGGGCGCAGATTGGCATGATCACTCAGGATACTTCGCTGCTGCACCGCTCCATTCGCGATAATCTGCTGTATGGCCGCCCGGACGCCAGCGAAGAGGAGCTGTGGACGGCGATTCGTCGGGCGCGCGCCGATGAATTTATCCCGTTGCTTGCCGATAATCAGGGCCGTACCGGGCTGGATGCGCATCTGGGCGAGCGCGGCGTGAAGCTTTCCGGCGGCCAGCGGCAGCGTATCGCTATCGCCCGCGTGCTGTTAAAAGATGCGCCGATTTTGATTATGGATGAGGCCACCTCGGCGCTTGATTCAGAGGTAGAGGCGGCGATTCAGGAGAGCCTGGAAACCCTGATGGAGGGCAAAACGGTGATCGCCATCGCTCACCGGCTCTCTACCATTGCCAGGCTCGATCGGCTGGTGGTGCTGCAACAGGGCAGGATTGTTGAGACCGGTAACCATCAGCAGCTGCTGGCGCATAACGGACTTTACTCCCGCCTGTGGCGTCATCAAACCGGCAACTTTGTCGGCGATCATTAGGCTTCACCACGGCGGTAGGGCAGCGCGTGACGCGCGTCCTCCGCCCAGGCCAGAATATCCGCCTGCTCCTGCTGTAAAAAATCGCCTACCGCCGCGCGTAGTCCCTCATGGCGCAGCCAGTGCCATGAGCGGGTAATGGTTGGCTCAAACCCGCGCACCAGCTTATGCTCGCCCTGGGCGCCCGCGTCGAAATGGCGCAGGCCGTGCGCAATGGCATAGTCCATTCCCTGCCAGAAGCAGGTCTCGAAATGCAGCCGGTCAAACTCCGCCAGACAGCCCCAATAACGGCCATACAGCGTATCGTCGCCGATCAGGCTGAACGCCATCGCCACCGGCTGCCTCTCCCGCTGAGCCAATACCACCCGAATCGCCTCCGGCATTCGCTCCGCCAGCAGGCTGAAAAATTCACGCGTCAAATAGGGCCGCCGCCCGCGCACCGCGTAGGTATTGGCGTAACAGGTATATACAAAATCCCAGCGGGCTTCATTCAGCTCGCCGCCGCTGAGCCAGTGAAAGGTAATACCGTTGGCGGCAACCTGCTCGCGCTCTTTACGGATCTGCTTGCGCTTGCGCGACATCAACGTATCGAGAAAATCCTGAAAGTCGCGGTAGCCGGGATTATGCCAGTGATACTGGCAGCCGGTGCGTGATAGCCAGCCGGGATGCGCCGCCAACAGCGTATCGCTACGCGCATCGGTAAAGTTAATGTGGGCGCCGGAGAAACCTCGCCGGGCCAGCGCATCGGGCAATTCTTCCAGCAACGCCGTCAGCGCCGACGCTTCGCCCAGCAGACGCGGCCCGCTGACCGGGCTGAACGGAACCGCTCCCAGCCATTTGGGATAATAGGGAATACCGGCACGATGACAGGCATCCGCCCAGCTGTGATCGAAGACATATTCGCCCCAGGAATGGCTTTTTTGATAGCCCGGCAGCGCCGCACGCAGCCGGCCCTGTTCGAAAGCGACCAGATGCGCCGGTTGCCAGCCGCTGTCTGCGCCCACGCTGCCGCTCTCTTCCAGCGAACGCAGAAAGGCGTAACGTAAAAACGGATTGTTCTCAGGCAGTAGCGCATCCCAGTCGGCGGCAGAAACGGCGGCAAGCGAAGAGAGAAAGGAGAACGACATCAGCAGGCTCCGACAGATGGCGGGCGAGCCGTAAACCGGCCGCCCGATAGTGAAACGTCACCTTAGCATATTCGGCTTAATCGCTGTCTTCACGCAGATTCAGCGCCAGCGCGCTGGCGGGATCGAACAACGACAGGCTTTCAATCTGGTCGAGCAGGATCACCTTACGAAAATCGAGCGCCGACTGCGGCTCTGACGTCAGGCTAATATCGTGTTTAGCGTACCAGGCGCTGTAGTTATGCTCCACCACCAGATCGAGATTATTTCTGTCACGGTAGCCGCTCAGCATCGGTATTACCACCACGTTATTGGCTTCGGCGCTGTCGAAAGAAGAGGACATAATCATGCCGATATAGATGCGGCGGGAGGTCAGGGTAATCCACGCCAGCTCGCCGCCATCCATACACTGATAAAGCAGGTGCTCTACGCCGTTGGTGCGTGAAAGTACATTATAAAGCTCGCGGCGACCGTGTCCGTCAAGCCGCGCGCTGCCCGCCCAGTTAGAGCGATAAAGGCAAAACAGCACGGCAAAGGTCAGCATAATTACCACCGGCGCCTGGATGCCGAGAAAGCTCCAGTTCATAAATTCGATATGGTAGCGGTGGTGTTCGGAGCCAAAATATTGCGGCAGTTCATTCATCACCGCTGAGGTGGTCAGCAGCAGCAGCCAGATAATCGCGGTAGCAATTACGCCCTGAATAACGAAAATACAGCCATAAAGCGCGACCAGGAAATAGACGTCCCAGCCAAAGGTACGTTTAAATTTGAAGCGCGTAGAGAGATCGCGGCTGCTGTACCAGTAGCCGCAAACCATCAGCACCATAAATATTGCGGTTCCCATCTTATGCCCTCTTTAACGCCTCGACGTGGCGGGCAAAATCCTTCTGCACCTCTTTGCTGTGAATATTAACCATCGCGCTGCCATTTTCATCGATTACGATGCGATCGCCATCGTCAATCGAATCCTGGACATCGTCCTGAGACAGAACCTGCAGTAGCTTTTCAGGGCTGGTAAATAATGAACGAATCAGCTTTAGCATCACTTTCCTCCTTTGCCCTTAAGTGTAGGAAGGGATAGCCGTTTTGGGGCGGGATCTGTCTGAATCAGACAGCGCAACGGCAAAAAAACGCGCGGCGTTCTGCACGGTTAACCGCCTATTTTCTTCGGCCACGGTCGCAGGGCGGCGTCAGTTTTTTGATAAGCCTGTCGCGGGCCGCACCGCCCACGCTGCCGAAAAGCGACCACGAAGCGCTGAAATAACTTCACAAAGCTTCGGTTATACTGAGCGTCTTGTTAATCAACTGACTGGATTGTATGGAACGTTTCACCGAAAACCTGATGTATGCATCGCGCTGGCTGCTGGCACCGGTTTATATTGGCCTGTCGCTGGGTCTGCTGGCGCTGACGATTAAGTTTTTCCAGGAAATTATCCATCTGCTGCCCAATATTCTGGATATTGCGGAAAACGATCTGATTCTGCTGCTGCTGTCTCTGGTGGATATGACGCTGGTCGGCGGCCTGCTGGTCATGGTGATGCTTTCCGGCTATGAGAACTTTGTTTCTAAGCTCGATATTGACGAGCATAAAGAGAAACTGAGCTGGCTGGGGAAAATGGATTCCGGTTCGCTGAAAAACAAGGTGGCGGCATCAATCGTGGCGATCTCCTCGATTCATCTGCTGCGGGTGTTTATGGAAGCGCGCCATGTCCCCAATGATAAGCTGATGTGGTACGTGATTATTCATCTGACCTTTGTTTTCTCCGCGTTTTTAATGGGCTGGCTTGATTTCATTACGCGTCAGGATAAGAAAAAACAGTGATTGTCGGCTTCTTTGCTGAACCTGTTTATTGTTGTCCTGAAGCCATGTCCGGCATGGCTTTTTTGGGCGCGCATCCGCCCGGCATGGCGTCTTAACGGCACTGCCGGGCGTCCCGTCTGTTGTGCCACCGACAGCAGAGCATTTCCCCGCGTCAGCCAGCAAAATATGCCAGGCTTAATCCATTCAGTCTGTGATTATCACGGGAGTAATATGGATTTCCTTGCGTGGACCGCCACCAGCGGCGGGTTACTATTAATAATGTCTTTAGCATCGGGCTGGATCCATCGCGGCCCGGTGACCTCTTTCGGCCTGTTTCTGCTGATTGGCATTTTGTTTGGACCCTGGGTACTCAATTTTGTCACGCTCGATCTCTTAAGCCATCCCGACCTGACGGCGCACATTACTGAAATCACCATGGCTGCCTCGCTGTTTATTACCGGCCTGAAGCTGCGCCTGCCGCTAAAGTTCGCCAACTGGCGCGATGGGATACTGCTGGCATTTCCCGCCATGCTATTGACGGTGCTGGGAATGATGCTGGTTATCCATCTGGTTACCGGATTTTCCTGGCCGCTGTCGCTGGCGTTTGCGGCAATTATCGCGCCGACGGACCCGGTGCTGGCCAGCCTGATTTCCGTCAGCCATGCGGGCGATGACGATGCGCTGCGCGTCGCGCTCTCCAGCGAGGCGGGATTAAACGACGGCTCGGCGCTGCCGCTGCTGATGCTGGCGCTGCTACTGTTACATAACGACACCCCGTTTTCTGCCGATCTGCTTGGCCACTGGCTGGCAAAAGATGTGCTGTGGGCGATCGGAATGGGCGCGCTGATTGGCTACAGTTTTGGCCGCCTGATTGGCGTTCTGGCGACCCGGCTGCGCAGCGTGAATAGCGATACCGCCCCGAACGATTTTCTGGCGCTGGCGCTGATCGCCATTTCCTATGCGTCGGCGCAGTATGTCGATGCATCCGGCTTTCTGGCGGCCTTTGCGGCGGGCGTAGGGCTACGCCACGCTGAGATCTACGTGGTGCGGACTTTCCCGCCGGAGCAGCTGCCGAAAGGCGAGAGCATCCCGCCTGCGGAAGTGCTGGTTAATCCCAACCAGCGTCATATGCAGCAGGATTACGATCCGGCGCACTCGGTAGGGCTGGTGGTGGGCGATGCGCTATCGTTTGGCGATACGGTTGAACGCCTGCTGGCGGCGCTGATGGTGGTGGTGCTGGGCGTAACGCTGGCGCTGCACTGGAACAGCACCGGCCTGCTGCTGGCGGCTATCCTGTTCCTGATTATTCGACCGCTGGCGATATGGCTGGCCACCATCGGCACCGGCATTCCTTTCTGGCGGCGCATATTGATTGGCTGGCTGGGTATTCGCGGCATCGGCAGTATTAACTATATCGCTTACGCCTGGGTCCACGGGATGACCGGACCGCAGGCCGATGCGATGGTGGATATGGCGTTAACGCTGGTCGTCGCCAGCGTGGTGATCCACGGCATTACGGTGACGCCGCTGCTTAACCGCCGCCAGGCCTGGCAGCAGGCGCGACATAAAGCGGAAGAAGAAAAACAAAGGGAGGAACAGGCGCGGCGGGAATAAAGAAATCAATCGACTAACGTTAAATAAGGCTGACGGCGATCTCGTTTTTCGCGCTAAACTACCTTTCGCGACGCCGTCCGGCGTCGATCTTAATGGGCCACTCCCGACTTTTATTCACGCGCCGTTTTTTATAACGGATCGGGCCGCCTGTTGCCTTACCGCTAGCGGGTTTTACGTTTGAGGTTGACAGAATTAAAGCATGATAAGTCGGCGGCGTTTTCTTCTGGGAGCCGGTGCCAGTCTATTTTCGATAAAAACCGGTAATTTATTCGCCCGACAGAATGTGATTCCGCTGTGGCCTGAGATGCCGCCGGGCGGCGGCGGTCCTTCGGGTGCGCTGCATATCAATAAGTCCGGCTCCTGGTTTAATATCGTCTCGCCATCGATTCAGCGTTTTCAGCCCGAAACACCCAACGGCGAAGCGGTGCTGATCGCCGCTGGCGGCGGCTATAGCTGGATCGGCATGGGACGCGAAGCCTGGCCGGTGGCCCGCTGGCTGAACGGCTTTGGCTATACCACCTATGTGTTGAGCTACCGGCTGCCCGGCGAAAAATGGCATGCGGGCCCGCTGGCGGCGCTACAGGATGCGCAGCGGGCGATTCGTCTGGTGCGGGCGATGGAAGGGCGCGTGCATGCGCTGGGGTTTTCCGCCGGCGCGCACCTGCTGGGCATGGCGGCGGCCCGGCCCGGATTCGCCAGCTATCCTCCACAGGACAAACTGGACGCCAGCGCGGCGGTGATTGATAGCATGGGGCTAATCTATCCGGTCATTACGCTGGAGGAGCCCTATAACCACACCACCACGCACCTTATTCTGACCGGCAAGCACGCCACGCCGCAGAAAGAGGCGGAGTGGTCGATAGAAAATTTTGTCACCGCAGCCTATCCGCCGACCTTTCTGGCGCAGGCGGAAGACGATCGCGTCTCGTCGCCGCAAAACTCAATCATTATGCGTGATGCCTGTCGTCGCGTGGGCGTGCCGGTTGAATGGATTCAGATCAGTCGAGGCGGCCACGGCTTTGGCCTGGGGAAAGCGGGAACGCCAGCGGCTATCTGGGATCGGGCCTATGTGAGCTGGCTGCAATCGCAACGGCATCAACATCGACGCAGGCCGGTAGTGACGGAAATGATTTAAATGTCCGGCGCAGGAAGCGCGCCGGAGCAGGCGGTTATTTGCTGGTAAAATCAATCACCATACGGCCACGGATTTTACCCTCTTCCATTTCGTGCAGGATCTCGTTGATCTCCTCAATGGCGCGGCGCTGAACTTTCGGCACCACCTTGCCTTCGGCGGCAAACTGGAAGGCTTCAGCCAGATCCTCGCGGGTGCCCACCAGCGAGCCGACCACCTCAATGCCATCCAGCACCAGGCGCGGAATATTCAGGCTCATCGATTCCGGCGGCAGGCCAACGGCCACGATGCGGCCACCGGCGCGCATGGCATCCACCGCTGAGTTAAAGGCAGATTTAGCGACGGCGGTAACCACGGCGGCATGTGCGCCGCCCACGCGTTGCTGAATGATTTTTGCCGCATCTTCATTACGTGAGTTAATGACAATATCCGCGCCCATTTCGCGGGCGAAGGCGAGCTGATCGTCATTAATATCCACCGCGATCGTTTTGGCGTTAAAGACGTTTTTCGCGTACTGCAGCGCCAGATTACCCAGACCGCCCAGGCCGTAAATGGCGATCCATTTGCCCGGACGAATGCCGGAAACTTTCACCGCTTTATAGGTGGTAACGCCCGCGCAGGTAACGCTGCTGGCTGCGGCAGGCTCAAGTCCGTCCGGCACCTTAACCGCGTAGTCGGCTACCACGATGCACTCTTCCGCCATGCCGCCATCCACGCTATAGCCAGCGTTTTTAACCTCGCGGCAGAGCGTTTCATTGCCGCTGTTGCAGTATTCGCAGTGGCCGCAGCCCTGATAAAACCAGGCAACGCTGGCGCGGTCGCCCGGCTTGAGCGAGGTGACGCCCGGCCCGACCTCCTCCACAATCCCGATCCCTTCATGGCCCAGCGTGATGCCGGTGGTATCGCCGAAATCCCCATTCTTAACGTGCAGATCGGTATGACAAACGCCACAGCACTCCATTTTCAGACGCGCTTCGCCATGTTCCAGCGCCCGTAGCGTTTTTTCTACTACGGCCACGCGATGATCTTTCGTTACAACCGCTGCTTTCATATTGGCTACTCCATATCCGTAGATGAGTTAACGATATACCCGTCATACTTCACGTTACATGTGCGTTGGCTTTCCTCGCTCACCGCAGTCACTTACTGGTGTAAGCGCCTGGGGATTCACTGTGTTGGCCTGCAACGCAAATTATTCAGAGTATAAAACTTTTTTGCCGTCGTCCTATGCTACCTATTAAGAGTTAGTGGTGGCAAAGCGTTTGAGCGGGATGTGACAACGATCACTGGTGTACTACGCTTTAAAGAGCCTGCCAGCGTAGCGCGAGAGATGCCACGACGATTAAAAAGCGCGCCTGTGCCGCCATCCAGACAAGGAAAACATCGCCTGTGAAAAATATGACCTACCATTCCCCCGCCAGGCAAAAGGGTTATGCCGGGCTGGGCGACTATGCCGCTATTGGCGAAGGACGTTCCGTGGCGCTGATTGCACCCGACGGCGCGATCGACTGGTGGTGCGCGCCGAATATAGATTCGCCGCCGTTGTTTGACCGTATACTTGACGCCGGAACGGGCGGTTATTTCCAGCTGGCGCCGGTAGGGGAATGGCAGATGCAGCGCAGCTATCGCGAAAACAGCAATGTGCTGGAGACGCGCTACCACACGGAAACGGGCGAGGTGCTGATTACGGAGTCGCTGAACAGTACGCTGGCCGGACGGCTGCCGTGGAATGAGCTGGCGCGGCGCGTGGAAGGCATCAGCGGAACAGTAGAGATGCAGGTGATCTTTCAGCCCGGCACCCGCGCGGAGAGCTGTTCACCCTGGCAAAAGCGCATCAACGGACATCCGATTTATCACATCGGCGAACTGATGGCGATGCTGCGGCTGACGGATGATGTACAGATTAACGCGTGCGGCGATGAGCGTTTTACCGCTACCTTTACCGCCTCGCCCGATTCCCGCACGCTGGTCGCGTTAGTCACCACCGAACGTGAGCCGCTGGCGATCCCGCCGCCGGAAAAAATCGACGAACGGATTGAAACCAGCCACATCGCCTGGCGCGACTGGGTGAATGGGCTCAGCTGGGACGGCCCTTACGGTAACCATGTGCGGCGCTCGGCGCTGGCGCTGAAGTTTCTCTGGTATTCGCCAACCGGCGCGCTGGCCGCCGCCGCCACCAGTTCGCTGCCGGAAAAGTTGGGCAACGACAAAAACTATGACTATCGCTACGCCTGGATCCGCGATGCCTGCCTGATTATTAAAGCCTTTGTCTATCTCGGCACGCTGGAGGATTGTAAGGCGGCGTTTTCCTGGCTGTCGAGCACCATTCGGCGCTATGACGGCGGCCTGCGTACCTGCTATACGCTGGAAGGCGGACAGGTGCCGGAAGAGCATAATCCGCCGCTGTCGGGCTATCAGGGCACGCAGCCGGTACGGGTGGGCAATAACGCCCGCGCTCAGGTGCAGTTGAGTATGTATGGCGATATGCTGGCTACCGCGCGGCTGTTTATCCAGGCCGGGCACGTGCTGGATCTCTCAACGTCACGCCTGCTGGGCAAGCTGGCTAATTACTGCGCCGACGGCTGGCGGCAAAAGGATTCCGGTATCTGGGAACTGCCGGAAGAGCAGCACTATACCCATTCTAAAATGGCCTGCTGGCTGGCGCTCGATCAGGCGGTGCAGCTGGCACAGGATAGCCATATCGAATCGACCTGGATACACCGCTGGGAGCGCGAGCGGGATCGCATCCGCGACTGGATCGAAACGCACTGCTGGTCGGAACAACGTCAGGCCTACACCTTTTATGCCGGTAGCGATCGGCTGGATTCAGCGGTCGCGCTGACGCATTACTATGGCAGCAAAGTTAATCTGCAGCGGATGTTATCGACCCTGGCGCAGATACGTAAAGAACTGGGCCACGGCGACGTGATGCTTTATCGCTATTCGCAGGCGGAAAAAGAAGAGGCCACGTTTGTCGCCTGTGCGTTCTGGCGGGTCGAGGCGTTGGCGGAGCTGGGCGAGCGGGAAGAGGCGCGGCGCACTATGGATGAAATCCTTGAGCAGCTGTGCCAGCGCGGTAACGTCCAGATTTTCAATGAGATGTTCGATACCCGCACCAAAAGCTGGATGGGCAATATGCCGCAGGGGCTGAGCCACCTGTCGCTGATTTGTGCCGCTAAGGCGCTGGCGGAGAATAATCCGGGCCATCGGGTGTAGCGCGGCGCGCAGAAAGCAGCAGGCTAAAAGGGGGTTTTAGCCTGCTCTGCCTTTAATCTGCCGGGTAGATTTCCGGCATCAGCTTTTTCGCCTGCCGGGCAAAAGAGGCGGGCAGAGGCTTAATCCTGCCGTCATTATCCTTCTCTTCCCAGGGTGCGAATCTCCCCTTGAGATAACAGGCATAGCGGATGGTATCATCATTAAGCGTTATCTCTAACCAAGGCTGATCATCACCGTAAGTCCAGTAGTATTTCACCGCCTTAATCCCTTTGGGCAAAGCGTTTTCCGCCATAAAATACCTGAGGCGTTCCGCCAGAACATAACTGTGCAGTTCGAAGAAATAACCGCGCCGCGTCGATTTGCTCAGCAGATAGATATTTTCTGCTTCCTTATCAAGCAGTCGCTCTTCGGTATAGCTGATTACTTCTGGATGCTTAACAATCAACTCGCGCCAGCCGCCGCAGTCAACCTCAGCAATCAGCTGACGCAGCGTATCAGCAACGTCATTATCGTCGATGTGCGCCAGCAGCCGCCCGAAAACCGGTTTTTCCACCACTGCCAGCCAGCTTTTGCTGCGATCGCGCCAGCTGTGGTTAGCGGGATGGCAAAAGGTATAGCGGTCGCCGCTCATCTGCACCAGGTAGTCATCCTGGGTGAGCAGCGCGCGTTCCAGCAGATGCTCAGGATGCTCAACGATGCGCCTGTCCAGAACGCGAAAACTCTTTTCAACAAGCAGGGTAAACATCGCCCGATCGTGGCATTCATCGTTAGCACGGTACGCCAGCGCCAGCAGGCCTCTGATGCGCCCCTGTAGATAAGGGTGGTCTTCCGCATGCATCATCGCCGTTTCCCAGTCGATGTTCTGCATTATCAAGCCCACCTTGAGGATCTCTTCCTTCCACTGCTCGTTCGACACTGAATGTCTGCCTAACGCCGCCTGCCACCGCTGCTGCGCCTGCGTCAGGTCGGTATAAAGAGCGTGCGCGTGGGGCACGATAGCGTTGAGTCCGGCCAATACCCTGATAAATATATCAATGTAATCAAGACGCATGGTGCGTAGCAGATTATTGGTGATGCGCTGCCAGCGTTGCAGACGCAGCGCTTCGCCATCATCGTTGTCCTGCCTCAGGATAAACAGGGTCAGCGCATAAAACTGTGCCTGCACCAGATAATCGCTGGTGGTAATAAAGCGGGTCAGCAGCGCATGCGCGTCGGGAGTGGCGCGATCGGAGCAGAAGTAATCCAGCACCTGCTTGATCTTAGCCAGATCTTCTATGGTGAAGACGGAGTGTTGCCCGAACTCCAGCGGAGAGAAGGTGCTTTGCGCGTCACGCAGCAGGCTAAACCACGCGAGGTCATCTTCCGTTAGCGTATTCGCCGTTTTACCGCTCTGCCCACACGCCAGCAGGAACGCCATACGCATGAAAAACCGTAAATAGAGCGTATCAAACGGGAGCTCTTTATTCCGCCGCAGCCAGAAAAGATCGGTCCACTGCTGATCGAGCCGCAAGCTAAATTCGTGGGCTGTAGGCCACTGGCTGATGCGGCCAGAGAGCCAGGCCTTAAAGTTCTCAAAATCGGTGAGCGCTTTACCGCGAGCGTTCATTTTGATGTAGAGATCGTCGGAAAGCCCAAAGTTCTCCAGATTGAGGTAGTGAAAAACGATGCGTTTGTTTTCACGGTCGCACAGGCGTTGAAACAGATCGCCCTGCGGGAAGCAGAAGCGCTGCTGGATAGCGCACAGCATGGTTAAGCAGGAAGCGACAGTCGGATCCTGCAGCCAGGAAAGGTAAAACCAGGGGCTATCAATCAGCTGCTCATCAATGGGCGTCGCGTCGGAGCTAAAATCATAACGCGCCGGATCGGCGATAACCAGCGCGTCGAGAAATTCCGCAGCACTGGCGCGCGTTTGATAGCTAAAGCGCGATTTGCCGTTGTGCGTGAAGCGCTGGCGGAATGCTTCGCTCTCATTCTCTTTACCGGCTAACAACCAGTGCAGAAGAAAAAGCGTTGTCAGACGCTGCTGGCCGTCCAGTACCGACAGATTGCCGTTTTCCAGGCTGCCGTAGACAAAATCAAGATCGAGCGGCACGGTCTCACTTCCCTGCCGTAGCGCCTGCTCCAGCGTATGCAGAAACTGCTGGCGAATCTCCTGTGCTGACTGACGCCCCTGGGCATAATCGCGTTGAATCACAGGAATGTTGATGGCATCAACGGTGGTAAAAATATCCGCGAAAGTCATTATCGCGTTCTGGTTCATAATAATGCCTCGCTAAAAAAGGTGGCAAGCGTCTGGGTAATCGCCCGTTGATAGCTGTCGTGATCTTCCCGATTCCAGAAGGTCATATCATGAACGCGCTGGCTGTAATATTTGAGAAAAACATTTCTCGTGGCGATAGGCACAAAGGTGGTGTTTTTATCCGCCGCGATAATTCGCTGGCGCTTAATGGGAAAAATAGCGTTTTTATAGCTGCGGTTGGTGGCAGCATCCAGCAGGGTTAGATTGCCAATGCTGTTTTCCAGATCTTTTCGGCTATTTTTATTAAAGCTTTTTTGTACCTCGTTGAAAAGTTTGGTAAACGCGTCGCTGTCAAAGGTCTCCTTATTCAGCAATCTTCTCGCCTGGTTATAGAATTTGGTTTGCAGGGCGCCATACTGCTCGTCTTGAGCGGCGGAATCGTCCTCTGGGCGGAAATGCTGTTGGATAGTCTGCGTCCAGGCTTTCTGCCCGGGCGTACTTTCCGGCATTTGCGAGCTCACGGAGCTGATATGCTCAATATCCCAGGAATCCAGCTTATAACGCCTGAATTGAAAACGCATACTGGAATTGGCATTGGTTAATATGGTGGCAATATTAAATAGCAGCAGCAGCGCGCGCAGGCTTTTATCGCCATAGCTCAGGCTGGAAATGGCGGCGGCAATCTCCTCCTGCGGATTTTCCGTTGCATTGCCCTGAGGCGCTAATGCCGGTAGCGCGATGGCCTTAATTTTTTTCCTGAGTTGAATAAGAAAGGCGTTTTTGCTCTGGCTGGTTTCATGCCAATGAATCAGAGTTTGTAGCGTGACTTTCTGGCTAATCAGATAGCCGACCAGGTGATAGCCGTTTTGATCGTCGAACCACTCATTGAGCGTCATGAACAGATGTTTAATACGCATCCAGAGGTGTTCAACTGCCTGCGGATCGCTTTTGGCGTTTTTCAGATGATGCGAGAATTTGAGGAAGATATAGTAGGGATCCTGCATGGGAACCGGAGGTTTGAGCGTATCGGCAATCGTCTTGAGCAGCAGTTCAATGCGGTTATCTTCCTGCGGCGTATTACTGACGAAATACCAAAAATCGGGCTGCTGCAGGCGCCGTTCTATGTTGTCCCATTCATGAGCCAACCTCAGCTGCTGAAAGCGCACCGCTTCGCCAGACCGCTTAAAATTCCCTGCATGAAGAAACAGTGCCTTAACTAATTCGGCGTTAGTTAAAGGAATCTTACCGCGGTTGAGACGCGAGAAAACGGTGGTGGCTTCCGCCTCATCATGCAGCTGATACCAGATGAATTTTACGTTTCTGCCCGCCCGGTCGTCATTAAGCAGGGTGGTCAGGATGGCTTTATCCCGCCCCGGCCGCTCCTTAAACCAGGTTTTAACCGTCTCCCTGGCCTGAGAAATATGGAAAAAATCGATATTGTCTTCCGCTCTGGTCGGATCGATATGCTGTAGAAATTCCTGGCTATCGGGGCGGGTTTCAAAACGCAGGCTGTAACACTGTTGGCCCTGAACGGCATCAAGGCTGGTTAAATAGCGCAGAATAATGTAGAGGGTGATTAGCCTCTGCTGGCCATCGACCAGCTCCCATTCTTCGGCTTTTTTCTTCACTACTACTGGCTGTAGGCAGTAAAAGCGTTCTGTCGGTTTTCCATGAACGTTTTGCTGAAATTCAGCGAGATCTTCTAACAGATCCCGAACCTGGCGTGCCGTCCAACGGTAGCCGCGCTGATAAGCAGGAATAAAAAACTGTTCGCCGAGAAGTTCGCTGACGGGCTTAAGCATTAATTTATTTTTGTGGAGCATATATTCTCTTTCTGTCCCAAAAATGCGGTGGCGGGTAAATCGCTATGCGGGTGGCCTGCCTGACGTCGCGTTCAGACGCGTGAGTAGGGCGCTGACGCGGTGCATTGAGCCTGAGTAAGATCTTATCGGCAAAGATAATATAAACTTAAGTTAACCGGCTGACGTGGCAGCCTTTTTGCGGCAATAAAAAAGGCCGGGTTGCCGACCTTTTTTGGGTAAGAAAAGTGTATTGCGCTTTTCACCAGCGTTAGCGCATGGTGACAAACTCTTCCGCTGCGGTCGGGTGAATCGCGACGGTGTTATCAAAGTCTTTCTTGGTGGCGCCCATTTTCAGCGCCACCGCAAAGCCCTGCAGCATTTCATCCATGCCGAAGCCAATACCGTGGATCCCAACGATTTTTTCCTCAGCGCCGACGCAAACCAGCTTCATGCGGCACGGCTGGCGATGCTGCGTAACGGCGGTATACATCGCGGTAAAGGAAGATTTATAGACTTTTACCGCCTCGTCGCCGTACTGCTCGCGCGCCTGCGGCTCGGTCAGGCCAACGGTGCCGATCGGCGGATGGCTGAACACCACGGTTGGGACATTGCTGTAATCCAGATGCTCTTCCGGCTTGTTGTTAAACAGCCGCTCGGAGAGACGACGGCCCGCCGCCACCGCCACCGGCGTTAGCTCAACCGCGCCGGTATTATCGCCCACGGCATAAATGCCGGAAACGCTGGTGTTCTGGAATTTATCAACCTTGATATAGCCTTTTTCATTTAGCGCCACGCCGGTAGCGGCCAGGTTCAGGTTATCGGTCGCCGGTTCGCGGCCAATGGCCCAGATCAGGCAATCAACGGTTTGCTCTTTGCCGTTTTCCAGCTGCAGCGTCAGGCTGCCATCGCTGTTTTTAACCACCGCTTTCGGCACGGACTGGGTGTGCAGCGTTGGGCCTTCGGCGTTCATCACTTCGACCAGCGTTTCGCTAAGCAGCGGATCGAACTGACGCAGCGGCGCCTCTTTACGGACAAACAGATGGGTTTCAGAGCCCAGCGCATTCAGCACGCCGGCGATCTCGACCGCAATATAGCCCGCGCCAACGACAGCGGTGCGTTTCGGCATATCGTCCAGCTCGAAGAAGCCGTCGGAGTTGATGCCATATTCCGCACCCGGAATGGTCGGATGTACCGGACGACCGCCGGTCGCGATCAGAATATGGTCGGCGGTGATTTTCTCGCCGTTAACCTCTACGGTATGCGCATCAACAAAACGGGCGAAACCTTTAATCACCTCGACGTTGTTTTTGCCCAGCACCGTTTCGTACGAGGTATGGATGCGATCGATATAGGCCGTACGGTTTTTTACCACCGTCTGCCAGCTAAAATGATTAACGGTAGTATCAAAACCGTAATCCGGGCCGTAGTTATGGATCGCTTCAGCAACCTGAGCCGCATGCCACATCACTTTTTTCGGCACGCAGCCTACGTTTACGCAGGTGCCGCCCAGCTCTTTGGCTTCAATCAGGGCGCATTTCTGCCCATACATCGCCGCCCGGTTAATGGATGCGATACCGCCGCTGCCGCCGCCAATAGCGAGATAATCATAGTGTCGGGTCATTGAGCGAACTCCAAAAGTAAGAAAAGAAAACTGGCGTAAGTGTACCGTTACTCAGCGATTTCCCGCAAAGTTTGCGCCTATGATTGTAACAGGAGTCGTCTTTTTGGCCGACGAAGCGCCTCCGCTGGTCATGTACGCCACCAGCGCCGCGTCGCTTACCGTTCCGGCCAGCAGCCCGGCAAAGCCCCAGCCACGGCTGCCCGATTCGCAGGCGTATAAAATGCGCCCCTGACCGCGCTGTTCCACCTCGCGTAGCACCTTATTTATCCGTTCACGCATCGCCATGCTGACGCCAGGGGTTTCCGTTTTCATTATTTTTATCCTTTTACGCAGACCACCTGGCGCAGGGTATGAACAATTTCCACCAGCGAAGACTGCGCCGCCATTACTGCATCAATATCCTTATAAGCCATCGGGATTTCATCAATCACATCGCTGTCTTTACGGCATTCCACATGCGCGGTAGCACGCTGCTGATCGGCAACGGTAAAGCGTTTTTTGGCTGCGGCGCGGCTCATAGTGCGCCCCGCGCCGTGGCTGCATGAGCAGAAACTTTCTTCATTGCCCAGCCCGCGCACGATAAAGCTTTTTGCGCCCATTGAGCCGGGAATAATGCCCATCTCACCGCGCTGAGCCGATACCGCGCCTTTGCGGGTCACCAGCACCTGTTCGCCAAAATGCTGCTCGCGCTGCACATAGTTATGGTGGCAGTTAACCGCTTCCGCCGTGGCGCTGAACGGTTTGCTGATTTCCCGCGCCAGCGCTGCCAGCACCTGCTGCATCATCACCTCGCGGTTATGACGCGCATAGTCCTGCGCCCAGCCGACCGCCTCTATATAGTCATTAAAATGGCGGCTGCCCTCTGCAAACCAGGCCAGATCGCGATCCGGCAGATTGGCGATATGCTGGCGCATATCCTGCTGCGCCAGATTAATAAACAGCGTGCCGATAGCATTACCTACGCCCCGCGAGCCGCTGTGCAGCATTACCCACACGCGATCCGCCTCGTCCAGGCATAGCTCGATAAAATGATTGCCGGTGCCAAGGGTGCCGAGATGCGCATAGTTATTGGTTTTCAGCAGCGCCGGATATTTATCGGTAATGCGTTTGAACCCCGGCTGCAGGCTGGCCCAGTGTTGATCCACAATGTCCGGCGCGTGTTTCCAGGCGCCTTTATCGTTGCCGGAGCGGTTGCTGGTGCGCCCGTGCGGGACCGCGCGCTCAATGGCGCTGCGGATGCCGTACAGATTATCGGGCAGGTCGCCAGCGACCAGCGAAGTGCGCACCGCAATCATGCCGCAGCCAATATCGACGCCGACCGCCGCCGGGATAATGGCGCCGCGCGTCGGGATTACGCTGCCGATGGTCGAACCTTTACCTAAATGAACATCGGGCATGACCGCCAGGTGTTTAAAGATAAACGGCATTTTTGCCGTATTCAGCAGCTGATTGCGCGCCTCCGGTTCAACCGGTACGCCATTCGTCCACATTTTTACCGGCGCGCCGTTGGGCGCTGATAACACCTGATATTGCGATTTCATCGTGCGTTTCCTTCTGGCCGCTGTTTCAGGCCGGGATAAATCATTCATCCTCGCGGCTGGCAAACAGAGGCAAAATTTCTGGTTAAAAGGAGGAATGTTTGGTTAACAGGATCAGCGCCAGAAGCGTGCCGAAACCAAAATGGCACGAATAAATCTGTTTATGTTTTTGATAACTAAATTTTTTTAATTATAGCCGCGAAGGTTGATTAACCCGATAAACTCATCAAAACTATCAGAATTGGCCTTTCCGCAGCGAGGATCGGCCCGCGCCGCAGAGCGAACAGACAATTATCAATCTTGATTTTAGCCGCTACACCACGCTAACCAGCCGTTTTTTACGCGAGCAGCAGGCGACAGGCTTCTTTCTGAAGGCCATTGAAGAAAAGCGCTTTCTGCCGTTTCGCGTCAGCATAAGAAGCGGCCGAACGATGCCGATCGGCTACGTAAATACCTGGCCCGCTTTGGGCTGAGCTGGGAAGCCATTCACCATCAACAAGGTTAATCCTATGCAACTGACTTTTCTTGGCACCAGCGCCGGAACGCCAAGCCTGCAGCGCAACGTCACCGCTATTGCTCTGACCTTATCTCGCCGGGGCGTCTGCTGGCTGTTTGACTGCGGCGAAGCGACGCAGCATCAGTTTATGCGCAGCGCGCTCAAGCCCGGCAAGCTGGAAAAAATTTTTATTACCCACCTGCACGGCGACCATATTTTCGGCCTGCCCGGTCTGCTGACCAGCCGTTCGATGGGCGGCATCAGCGAGCCGCTGACGCTGTATGGCCCGGCTGGCCTGAAAACTTTTGTCGAGACCACGCTCAGCCTGAGCGGATCGTTTGTCACCTATCCGCTGGAAGTGGTTGAGATCGAGGCGGGCGAAGTGTTTGATGATGGCAAATTCAAAGTCACCGCCTGGCCGTTAAATCACGTACTGCCGTGTTTTGGCTACCGCATTGAGGAGCATGACAAACCCGGCTTTCTCGACGCGCAGCGGCTTAAGGCGGATAACGTGCCGCGCGGCCCCTGGTTCCAGCAGCTGAAACAGGGCGAGATCGTCACGCTGGAAGATGGCCGGGTGATTAACGGACGTGACTATCTTGGTCCCGCCACGCCGGGAAGAAAGCTGGCGATTTTTGGCGATACCGCACCGGCGGCGACCGCGCTGGCGCTGGCGGCAGAGGTGGATGTGATGGTGCATGAAGCTACGCTGGAGGCGGCAATGGAAGAAAAAGCCAACGGCCGGGGACATTCCACGACCGTGCAGGCGGCAACCGTAGCCAGAGACGCGCGCGCGAAACGCTTTATCGCTACCCACTTTAGCTCACGCTATCGTTTTGAGGATATGCCCCGGCTGCTGGCGGAGTGTCAGGCAATATTTCCCGCCACCGAGATGGCGCGGGATTTCGCGGTGTTCAACCTGTAGCAAATGGGCGGCTGAATATCGTGCGCTTATTCCGGGACGATCCAGTTAACGCTGGTATGACCGGTGCCTGTCGGCACCAGCACGCGGTGTAGCCAGGGCAGCAGATCGCGCATTTGCTGTTCCAGCTTCCACGGTGGGTTAACTACGATCATGCCGGATCCGGTCATGCCGAAGCGATCGCTGTCCGGGCGCACCGCCAGTTCAACCTGCAAAATGCGGCGGATGCCGGTCGCTTCCAGATCGTGAACCATGCGTTTGATCTGCTGACGCAGCACTACCGGATACCAGAGAGCGAAAACGCCGGTGCCGAAGCGACGATAGCCTTCCTGAATGCCTTTCACCACCGCCTGATAATCGCTTTTCATCTCATAGGGCGGATCGATCAGAATCAACCCACGGCGCGACGGCGGCGGCAGTTTGGCTTTCAGCTGCTGATAGCCGTCGGCACGCGCCAGACGGGCGCGGCTGTCTTTCTGAAACTCGCTGCGCAGCAGGGGAAAATCGCTGGAATGCAGCTCCGTCAGCTCCAGCTTGTCGTCTTCACGCAGCAGGTGGCGAGCAATCAGCGGCGAGCCAGGGTAATAGCGCAGGTTCGGCCCGCGATTAAGCGCTTTTACGCAGCTGATATAAGGAGCCAGCTCCTCCGGCAGATCGTCCTGCTGCCAAACGCGGGCAATCCCTTCCAGATATTCACCGGTACGCTCCGCATGTTCGCCGCTCAGCAAATAACGGCCGGCGCCGGCGTGCGTATCGAGATAAAGAAACGGTTTTTCTTTCTCTTTCAGCGCGGTGATGATCAGGCTTTGGACGGTGTGCTTCAGCACATCCGCATGGTTGCCAGCGTGAAAGCTATGACGATAGCTGAGCATTTTTATTTATCCTGTTGAATGTATAAGGTTTTAATTGGTGTTTAATCAATTTATTACAATTATTACCCCACGGATTACCCACAGAACGGCGCACAGCAGCGGATGCAGGAAAAAGCATGAGAACCTTTTGAAACGGAGGATTATATCAGGGATGTTGCGGGATGGGCTGTAAGCGTGAGAACAAATCAGTGCTTTTAATCGTATTTTGGTTTTACCCGTACCTTTGTCGGTTAAAGCCGTGGCGATGCAAAAATCCCTAATTCACGCGTTAAAACGCGATCGGATTAATAAGAACGCGTAAATATGCATATTGTTTCTATAGAAAATGTAAATTAGCATTTTGTCTGTGAGGCTAAAATTCCCTGCACAGTTCTGGGCTTTCTGTCACTACAACAATCAAGACGTAAATTAAAATACCAAAGCCAGAGTTAGCCTGTTTATATCATCTGGTTATTTGACAAGGATTCGCACTGGTTGCCTCTGCAACGCATCGCTAACCAGGCTAGTGTTGCAGCACGGGATAAGTAAACAGCAGCAGGTGCGTCAGATTAAAGGCGAAATGCACCAGCGTCGCGACCCATAACCGACCGCTCCACTGCCAGGCCAGACCGTAGATAATCCCGGCCAGCGCCGCGAAGAAAATCAGCAGCGGGCCGCCGGCCGCGTGCGCCAGGCCAAACAGCAGCGCGGCAATCAGCAAACCCGGCCAGCGGCCAAGCCACTGGCTCAGCCGCTGCTGCAGCCAGGCGCGGAACAGCGCTTCCTCCGCCAGCGACACGAAAAACAGGTTCGCCAGCATAAATTCACCCAGCCATGCGGGCGCGTGCGGCTCAAGGCGCAGCCCGCCCGCCAGCGTAGCCAGCAGCAGCAGGGCCGGGATCGCGGCAAGCAGCGCAGGCCAGGCGAAACGCCAGCGCGGCGCGGCGGCGGGCACCTGCGCCAGCGTCGGCAAACAGGCCAGCAGAATGAAGGGCACCAGCGCTTTATCAAGGTTGTAGTAAAATGTAAAAGGCGCGCTGAGCGGGCCTGCCTGCTGTTTAATGACTATTGGCGCATTATGAAATCCGGGGGCGAGATGGAGCGTTAGCGCCACGGCACCGGCAACCAGTATCGCTTCCAGCAGCGGCATCAGCCGCGCATGGTGCGCGTAGTGTTTGCGCACCTGCGCCGTTAGCGCCAGGCCAGCCAGCAGCAGCAGGCCCGGCCACAGCAGCGTCTGCTGCCAGAGCGCCAGCGCCAGAGTAAGCAGCAACAGAGGTTTTACAGCTGGCCGGAAAAACAGCAACGCCAGCAGCGCCGCCGCCAGTAAATACCACATGATGTACTCTTCCTTAAGCTTAAAAAATCAACGAGGTAGAGACTATAACAAACCAAACGAGACAGATCAGTACCACTAAAGCAGCAGGCCTCCCCATTGATTTTCGGGCGGCTTAACCGCATGTTAGTGACATTGCGCCCGTGCGCGCCCACATCAAACCTAAAGGACTGCGCGATGACCAATCCATTATTGACGCCATTTACTCTTCCGCCTTTCTCTGCCATCCAGCCGGAACATGTCGTGCCCGCCGTTGAGCAGGCGCTGGCAACATGCCGCGAAACGGTAGAAAAAGTGGTGGCTCAGGGAGCGCCCTACAGCTGGGAAAACCTGTGTCAGCCGCTGGCGGAGGTGGACGATCGCCTGGGCCGTATTTTCTCGCCGGTGAGCCATCTTAACTCGGTAAAAAACAGCCCGGAGCTGCGTCAGGCTTACGAACAGACGCTGCCGCTGCTGTCTGAATACAGCACCTGGGTCGGCCAGCATGAAGGGCTGTATCAGGCGTACCGTAATCTGAAAGAGGGCGACAATTACGCGCAGCTAAGCCTGGAGCGGAAAAAAGCGGTGGATAATGCGCTGCGTGATTTTGAGCTGTCAGGTATCGGCTTGCCGAAAGAGCAGCAGCAGCGCTACGGTGAAATCGCCGCACGTCTGTCGGAGCTGGGTTCCACCTACAGCAACAACGTGCTGGATGCGACGATGGGCTGGAGCAAGCTGATTACTGATGAAGGCGAGCTGGCCGGAATGCCGGAAAGCGCGCTGGCGGCGGCCAAAGCGCAGGCGGAAGCCAAAGGACAACAAGGCTGGCTGCTGACACTGGATATTCCCAGCTATCTGCCGGTTATGACCTACTGCGATAACCAGGCGCTGCGTGAAGAGATGTATCGCGCCTACTCGACGCGCGCTTCCGATCAGGGGCCGCACGCCGGTAAATGGGATAACGGCCCGATTATGGCGGAAGAGCTGGCGCTGCGTCACGAACTGGCACAGCTGCTGGGCTTTGACTCCTACGCGCATAAATCGCTGGCGACCAAAATGGCGCAAAATCCGGCGCAGGTGATCGACTTTCTGAACGATCTGGCGCAGCGCGCGCGTCCGCAGGCGGAGAAAGAGCTGGAGCGTCTGCGCGCCTTTGCCAAACAGCAGCACGGTATTGATGAGCTGCAGCCGTGGGATATTACCTACTACGGCGAGAAGCAGAAGCAGCATCTGTACGCGATCAGCGATGAGCAGCTGCGCCCTTATTTCCCGGAAGAGCGCGCGGTTAACGGCCTGTTTGAAGTGGTGAAACGCATCTACGGCATCAGCGCTAAAGAGCGTAAAGATGTGGATGTCTGGCATCCGGACGTGCGTTTCTTCGATCTGTTTGACGAAAGCGGAGAGCTGCGCGGCAGTTTCTATCTCGATCTGTATGCGCGTGAAAACAAACGCGGCGGGGCGTGGATGGATGACTGCGTTGGCATGATGCGTAAAGCGGACGGCAGCCTGCAGAAGCCGGTCGCCTGGTTAACCTGTAATTTCAACCGTCCGGTAAACGACAAACCGGCGCTGTTTACCCATGATGAAGTCACCACGCTGTTCCATGAGTTCGGACACGGCCTGCATCATATGCTGACATGCGTGGATGTGCCGGGCGTTTCCGGCATTAGCGGGGTGCCGTGGGATGCGGTCGAGCTGCCGAGTCAGTTTATGGAAAACTGGTGCTGGGAGCCGGAAGCGCTGGCGTTTATCTCCGGTCATTTTGAGACCGGCGAGCCGCTACCGCAGGAGCTGTTAGACAAAATGCTGGCGGCGAAAAATTATCAGGCGGCGCTGTTTATCCTGCGTCAGCTGGAGTTCGGCCTGTTCGATTTCCGCCTGCATACCGAGTTCGATCCGGCGAAAGGCGCGCAGATTCTGGAAACCCTGGCCGAAGTGAAAAAGCGGGTGGCGGTAGTGCCCAGTCCGGCCTGGGGCCGTTTCCCGCACGCCTTCAGCCATATTTTCGCTGGCGGCTACGCAGCGGGCTACTACAGCTATCTGTGGGCGGATGTGCTGGCGGCGGATGCGTATTCCCGCTTTGAAGAGGAAGGCATTTTTAACCGCGAAACCGGTCAGTCGTTCCTTGATAACATCCTGACCCGCGGCGGTTCTGAAGAGCCGATGGAGCTGTTCAAACGCTTCCGTGGCCGTGAGCCGCAGCTTGATGCGATGCTGGAACACTACGGTATTCAGGGATAACGTCAGGCGTGAAAATTGCTTTAGTTGATGAATCAGGCACCGGAGACGGTGCCTTATCTGTTTTGGCCGCCCGCTGGGGGCTGGAGCAGGATGAACAGTCGGTGATGGCGTTAGTAATGACGCCGGAGCATCTGGAGCTACGCAAGCGCGATGAGCCAAAGCTGGGCGGTATCTGGGTCGATTTTATCGGCGGCGCGATGGCACATCGGCGTCGCTTCGGTGGCGGACGCGGCGAGGCGGTGGCGAAAGCGGTCGGTATCAAGGGGGATTACCTGCCTGACGTGGTGGACGCCACCGCCGGGTTAGGGCGCGATGCCTTTGTGCTGGCGGCGATCGGCTGTCGGGTGCGGATGCTGGAGCGCCATCCGGTAGTGGCGGCGCTGCTGGATGATGGATTGCAGCGCGGCTATCAGGATGCGGAAATCGGCGGCTGGCTACGGCAACGGCTGACGCTGCTGCACGCCTCCAGCCTGACGGCGCTGGAAGCGATTACGCCCGCGCCGGATGTGGTTTATCTCGATCCCATGTATCCGCATCGCCAGAAAAGCGCGCTGGTGAAGAAAGAGATGCGGGTATTTCAGTCACTGGTGGGAGCGGATAATGATGCGGACGGCCTGTTGCTGCCTGCGCGCCAGCTGGCGAAAAACGGGTGGTGGTGAAACGCCCGGACTACGCGCCGCCGCTGGCAGGCGTGGCAACCCAGTCGGCGGTCACCACCAAAAGCCATCGCTTCGATATTTACCCGCCGCTGGCAAACTGACGGCATAGAACCGGCAGGCTGGCGGCACAACAAAATTAAAGATTTGTATTTTTAATCCAACAAATTAGCACCCAACTCAAAGCGCAGGGCGTGCAGGCAGAAGAGTAAAGCGTCCCGCGCCATGGAGGGCGCGGGCCGAGCTGTCAGGGATGACGTTGTTTGCGACTTTACGATCGGCCTGCACTCCCTGCGCAGGCACGCTGTTTTACGGTGGAGCAACGTATATGCGCACGGCTCGTGCAGGCACGCTGTTTTACGGTGGCGCAACGTATATGCGCACGGCTCGCGCAGGCACGCTGTTTTACGGTGGAGCAACGCATATGCGCACGGCTCGCGCAGGCACACCGTTTTGCGAAGGATTAACGCATACCTGCCTGGGCAGGCACGCTGTTTTCGCGACAAACTGCCGCTTACTCGTCGTCTTCGTCGCGCAGCGGCACAATCAGCATATCGATATGTACCGTATTAATCAGCTGGCGAGCGGAAGACATCAGCTTGCTCCAGAAATCCTGATGATGTCCACAAACCACTAAATCGACATCGTACTTTTTAATCGCTTCAACCAGCACCTGCGCCAGATCGCCGCTGCCGCTCAGCGTTTCGCTAATCGGATAGCCTGCGCCCTGCGACAGTTCGGTCAGCGCATGATGCGTCTCTTCAGAGATACGCTTTTGCATATCGCCGAGATTGACGTCAATCAAACCGGTATAGAGATCGGAATAATTCACATCCACATGAATCAGGGAAATTTTGGCATCGTAAGGACGCGCCAGAGAAACCGCTTTTTCAACCAGCAGTTTACTTTCCGGTGAGAGATCAACGGCAATCAGAATATGTTTATAGGCCATGATGGAACTCCTTCCATGTGTCACATAGCGTCAGTATAGCGCCAGTTGTTAACAAATGTGCTTGCAGCACGCCCGCTTTGCGAGCCGGATCAAGGAGTGTTTTACCTGCTTTTCAGCCGTAATGAAAATCGAAGCTGGAAAAATTTTAAACACATCTCCTACACTAAATCTTAACGATTCTGCTTCGGCAGAATACCGTACTCTTCTGTTCAGAAATAATTCAGACCGGTTCAATGGTGGTTGGCGAGTCAGGGTGGGGCGTATTCAGCGTATCCCCGCTGCACACGCTTCGGCAGTTGTAAGCCGGGAGGGGAAATATGATTAGCACCGTCGCGCTTTTCTGGGCTTTATGTGTGATTTGTTTGGTGAATATGGCGCGCTATTTTTCTTCGCTGCGTGCGTTATTGATTGTGCTGCGCGGGTGCGATCCGTTGCTGTATCAGTATGTGGACGGCGCAGGCTTTTTTACCGCGCACGGTCAGCCAAGTAAGCAGGTCAGGCTGGTGCGCTATATCTGGAAAAGGTACTACCTCGATCATCATGACGAAGAGTTTATTCGCCGCTGTGAGCGGGTGCGTGGGCAGTTTGTCTTGACCAGCGCGTTATGCGCTCTGGTGGGCATCAGCCTGGTGGGCCTGGCGATTTGGCATTAAGCGCCGCCAGAAAAGAAGCGGGCCGGATTAACCGGCCCGTAGAGAGATCAGATCAGCTGTAGCGCCACCCAATAGAGGGCGCCTGAGAGCAAAATCGAAATCGGCAGCGTAAATATCCACGCCAGCGCGATACTTTTAATCGTACGGCTCTGGACGCCGCCGCCATCAACCAGCATGGTGCCGGCGACCGATGACGACAGGATATGCGTGGTAGAAACCGGCATACCGGTATAGCTGGCTATGCCAATCGACAAGGCCGACGTAACCTGCGCCGACATGCCCTGCGCATAGGTCATGCCTTTCTTACCGATTTTCTCGCCGATGGTGGTGGCAACGCGACGCCAGCCGACCATCGTGCCAAGCGACAACGCCAGCGCGACCGCAACGATAATCCACACCGGCGCATACTCAACGGTATTCAGCAGATCGCCTTTCAGCTTGCCGAGGAAGCGTTGATCTTCCGCCTTAACGTCCGGCATCCTGGCCGCTTTTTCAGCGGTATCAGAAATACAGAGCAGCAGACGGCGCAGATGGCTGCGCTGTTCAACGCTAAGCGCATCGTAGCTGGAAAGATTGTTCAGCAGCAGCTGCGCACGGTTAATCGCAACCAGCGCCCGTGAACTATCGCAGTGGAACTCTTTCGGCCCGGTAGTCACTTCTTCCGGCGTCGGCAGCGCAGGCGGCGCCAGTTCGACCACGTGCTGCAGCGTATCGCCATGCTGGCTGTAATACTGTTCCAGATGATTTACCGCGTCACGGGTGCGAGTGATGTCATAGCCGGAGGCGTTCATGTTAATCACGAAGCCTGCGGGCGCAACGCCAATCAGCACCAGCATAATCAGGCCGATACCTTTCTGTCCGTCATTCGCGCCGTGGGAATAGCTGACGCCAATGGCGGAAATAATCAGCGCGATACGCGTCCAGAACGGCGGCTTTTTCTTACCGTCTTCCTTTTCACGATCGGCGGGCGTCATATGAATACGGCGACGCTTTTTGGTATTGCTCCAGTAGCGGCGTAGCAGAAAGATCAATCCGCCCGCTACCACCAGACCAATAATTGGCGACAGGATCAGCGAGGCGAAAATATTGATCATTTTCGGGACATTGAGCGCATCCACCACCGAGGTGCCGGTAATCAGGGCATTGGTCAGGCCAATACCGATGATTGCGCCAATAAGCGTATGGGAGCTGGACGCCGGCAAACCAAAATACCAGGTTCCCAGGTTCCAGATAATAGCGGCGAGCAGCATGGAGAAGACCATAGCTAACCCGTGCGCCGAACCGACATTCAACAGCAGGTCGGTAGGAAGCAGATGTACAATGGCATAAGCGACGCTCAAACCACCTAACAACACACCAAAAAAGTTGAAAACCCCAGCCATCACTACGGCCAGTTGCGCACGCATCGCGCGCGTATAGATTACCGTCGCAACTGCGTTAGCCGTGTCATGGAAACCGTTAATGGCTTCGTAGAACAGTACAAACAGCAGAGCAAGTACTAATAACAGGCCGGTATTAAAATCGAGACCAGCAAACAGATGTAGCATAAGCGTTACGCCATTTTCGGGGACATGAACGCGGCGCATTATCAGCGACAAACCGCGCCTGGGGAAAGAAAAATATAGACTTTTTTTGCCATAAAAGCGTAAAACTCGCGTCATCAGGGATGAAAACAGTCCGCAAATCCATTAGTTACATTGTGTTACTTTCAGTTCCGTTTGGTTACGCTGGCCTGGGCGGGGACAACCTATTACAATCGCGGTCTTTGCCCCGTCGGCAGGAGTCAGCAGTGGAAAAGTATGACGTTATCATTATTGGCGCAGGCGCCGCCGGGCTGTTTTGCGCGGCTCAGGCTGGGCAACGCGGCCTGCGCGTGCTGCTGCTGGATAACGGCAAAAAACCGGGCCGCAAAATCCTGATGTCCGGCGGCGGTCGCTGCAACTTTACCAACCTTTATACCGAGCCGGCGGCCTATCTCTCGCATAATCCGCATTTTTGTAAATCAGCGCTGGCGCGCTATACGCAATGGGATTTTATCGCGCTGGTTAACCAGTACGGCATTGCGTATCACGAAAAAACGCTTGGCCAGCTATTCTGCGATGACTCGGCGCAGCAGATTGTGGATCTGCTGATGGCGGAGTGCGAGAAAGGGCGCGTGACGCTGCGGCTGCGTAGCGAAGTGCTGGCGGTCAGGCGCGATGATGAGGGTTACTTGGTCCAGCTGAACGGCGCGGAAGTGCGGGCGGGTAAACTGGTTATCGCCAGCGGCGGGCTATCGATGCCGGGACTGGGCGCTTCGCCCTTCGGCTACCGGCTGGCGGAGCAGTTTGGCCTGCGCGTTTACCCCACGCGCGCGGCGCTGGTGCCGTTTACGCTGCATAAACCGTTGCTGGAACAGCTACAGACACTGTCGGGCGTCTCGCTGCCGACCACCATTGAAGCGGCGAACGGCAAGCGCTTTAAAGAAGCGATGCTGTTTACTCACCGTGGCCTGTCCGGGCCGTCGGTGCTGCAAATCTCCAGCTACTGGCAGCCGGGCGAATTTGTCACGATCGATCTGTCGCCGGAACGTGATTTGGCGGCCTTTATTGATGAAGAGCGCCAGGCGCGCCCGAATCAAAGCCTGAAAAATACGCTGGCGAAGCCGTTGCCGAAGCGGCTGGTGGACGTGCTGCAGTCGCTGGGCACCATACCGGAGGTCACCTTAAAGCAGCTCAACGCTAAGCAGCAGCGCGAGCTAACCGAAAGCCTGCATGCCTGGCGCGTACAGCCCAACGGCACCGAAGGTTATCGCACGGCGGAAGTGACCCTGGGCGGCGTGGATACTACGCAGCTCTCCTCGAAAACCCTGGAAGCGCGTGACGTGCCCGGTTTGTATTTTATCGGCGAAGTGGTGGATGTCACCGGCTGGCTGGGCGGTTATAACTTTCAGTGGGCCTGGAGTTCCGCCTGGGCATGCGCGCAGGCGCTGTAAATATGCCGAAGAAGCGATAAGCGTATTCCACGCAGTAACAACGGCAAGGTCGGCATTAAGTTGGGGCACAGCAGAACCCGATTTAAATCAGTCTGGCGTGCTGCATAAGGTAGTGCAAAAAAGCAGGCCCCGTTATGGCGCACTTTGGCGGGGCCTGAAAATAAACCAGCGAAACGCTAAGGTGAACGATATTTTCCGTCTGCAATCGAAATGCTTTGTTGGTAAGGTTAATTAATCCGGCATCGTTTCAGATATTTCCTCAGCTTCCGGCGCAGAGCAGAACAGGAACATTACCGTTCATAAAGATATAGCCGCCGTTACCATCATAATGGATATTATATTGCGCCAGCTGATTGATATTTGTATAAAACCCTTCAAGCAAATAGGCTAATGAATGGTTATCTGTTTCATCAAACGCGGCGGGAATAATGGCTTTTGAAGTTAGTAAATAATTACTTTTAGTGGTGGTGAAATCAAATAAAACCTTTCTGCTTATCACCTTGTGAATTCCTGAGGCATTGATAAACTCGCCGTTCATGGTCACGAAACCGGACGGGCCATCAAAAAAGAAACGCATCAGCATATTGGCGCGTAGACCGTTATTCTGAACATGATACTGCGCCAGGCAGGAGAAATGACGGTTATCGGTGCTAAAGTTGAAATAAAACGCAGCTGCGCCAATGATTGTTAATCCTGCGGCTAAAAATTTAAATTTATTTTTCATATAGTCTCTCCTAACGACCATGACGCACAGGATGTACTGTTTTCAGTGAGCGGGTCCTGGCAGGAAAATAGTGAGATGTTTTTGATGAACTTATCGTAAGAAATATAAATATGGGGATGAGTGTCACAGTTAACATATTTATTTACTCTGCTGTTTATCTGTTCTTTCAGGGGTTGGTCATTGCGGTAAACATAGAGCTGGCAGGTGCCATCCTCGGCTATTTTGTCATAGCTGCCCGTTAATTTTTTAAATTCGGCGCTAACGGGATTAATAAAGAAAGTAAGGCTAAAGAACAGTACAACGAGGGAAACAGAGATAAACGATCTGAGCGGTTTAGCTCTGGCTATTCGCTCCGGATTGAGGAGTTGGGCTGGGGCGACAGCAGGCAGCGTATCTTCAGCGGTTACAGGCAGCGTTTCTTCAGCGGCCAACAGCCTGGTGGAGATGCTGTGATCAAACCTGAATCCTTTACGTGGTACGGTAATAATCCATCTGTCCGCTCCGGGCATGATGTTTTTTAACGCCCTGCGGATCAGAGAAATATTTTGGTAAAGCGTATTAGGCGTAACGCTATGGCTGTTTTCTCCCCAGGCGTAATCATACAGATTATTTTGTGATACCAAACCGTCGGTTTTAACTAATAATTCAAGGCATTTTGCTGCCGGCTGGGTTAATGTCGTGTCCTCTTTACCCTGAGAATGACAAACAAGCCTGTGCTCCTTTGGATAAAAATAAATAGATTTATAAATAAGATAAACTGGACCCATAGCCACATCCTGTTTGCTAAGTCATTTTATGTGTTTTTGCTGGTTAAGACACTATCACGCTTTTATAAAAATGTGCATGTCCTTTTATAAGTTATGTGAAGGAAACGAATCGTTTATAAAGCATCAGAAGTTTCGTTATTTCATGCGACGGCATAAAATTAAGGCTTTATTTAGTGAAAAGGCGGCATAAGTTACCTTATATTTGTGACAAAATCGTTTAACCGCTCTCCTTCACCAATCAGGTAAATATCCGCCAGTAACAGGCCTGCGGGCATTGCTTTGTAATTAATCTTAACCCCCTGGTTTAACTTCTTAAGCGAGGGAAAAATCTTATTTAAAGCAGTTGGTATTGTCTGAGTTAACGGTAAAGGTAATATCAATTTGGTTATCGCGGCGCTTACGACGCTGTCCTGAACAACGAAACTTATTTGGCATAAAGCGTTATATGCAGGGAACGGGAAAATAATCGCTTTATTGGAAAAAGCGAGAATTCCGAAAGCAATTTTACGTAATTATTCAGAAAGGGATGTTGAAATATTATGAAAGTCATCGTGTGTTCTGACAACTTCTTTTTTGCCAAAGGAATAACCGCATTACTGAATGAAGCGGGTCATGATACCTGGGATTTTTTCTATCAACCTGAAAGGAAAGTTTCCGAAAAAGAAGATGAAGAATTCGTTATCATCATTGATACCAATGAAAGAAAACCTTTACGCCATCTGTTTGCATCATTGGGTAAAAAGCCGCTAAAAGTGTTCTTTATTACCGACGATCTGTTAGAACCGCAGGAAATTCGTCGTCCGTTTCAGGGCGTTATCCCGCGCAAAATTACCGCTGCAGAGCTGTTAAGCAACCTTGCTAAAAGTGCGGCTGGCGTCAGGCCGCTGGAGTTTTTACTCACCGTTCAACAGCGTAAGGTGCTGCAGTATCTGATACGCGGCGTAACGCCTGGCGTGATTGCCCGGGTGATGAATATCTCCGTTAAAACCGTATCGGCCCATAAACGTAAGGTGATGATGAACTTCGGCCTGAAAAAAATGAACGCACGCTCGCTGAACTGTATGGCTGATTTTATCTATAAATCACTGTTGGTTTCAGAGCATATTAATCGGCAAAAGCATCCACATTATCTAAACCGGCCGGTTTATTAACCCGGCGCGTTTTTTCAACGTTAAAATGATCGGCGCCACACCTGCCGGAATAACGGTATTTAGTTTCCTTAGTGCTACTTAGTGGCGGATTATGTTTGCAAAAACATTAATCTTGCTAACAAAGCGATGCTGCGCCCCTTTCTTTGGCATCGCTTTTTTTATGGCTTATCCTCTCAGCTTTGCTATCGGGCCGCTCCGCCCGGCTTTTTAAGCGCCTTTCCTGCCCGCAAATCTCACGTTTTTTATCTGCCGTCACTTGCGGAATCGCCACAAAATACTAAATTTTAACTAATAGATTCCCTGGTGTTGGCGCAGATGCGCTCCCCGCTTGATGCGGGTTTTTTTTATATTGTCTGCGTCAAGAGATGGTCATCTCATTTATTTCCCAATATGGAGAAAGGCAATGAAAGCATTGACTTATCATGGCCCGCATCGCGTCAAAGTAGATAATGTTCCCGACCCCGGCCTCGAAGCGGCGGATGATATTATTTTGCGTGTGACGGCGACGGCGATTTGTGGTTCCGATCTGCATCTCTATCGCGGCAAGATCCCTGGCACTTCCCACGGTGATATTTTTGGCCATGAGTTTATGGGCGAAGTGGTTGAGGCTGGCCCGGAAGTGACGGCGGTACAGAAGGGAGACCGGGTGGTTATTCCTTTCGTCATTGCCTGTGGCGACTGTTTTTTCTGCCGTTTGCAAGAATACGCCGCCTGCGAAACCACTAATCCTGGCCGTGGCGCGATTCTGAATAAAAAACAGATTACCTCACCGGCTGCGCTGTTTGGCTTCAGCAAGCTGTACGGCGGCGTGCCGGGCGGCCAGGCGGAATACGTGCGCGTACCAAAAGCGAATACCGGCCCCTTTAAAGTGCCGCCGGTTCTGGCCGATGATCAGGTGCTGTTTTTATCCGACATTTTACCGACGGCCTGGCAGGCAGTGAAAAATGCGCAGGTGACTAAGGGCAGCAGCCTGGCAATTTTTGGCGCCGGCCCGGTGGGCCTGTTGACCGCCGCCTGCGCACGTATGCTGGGCGCGGAAAAGATCTTTATGGTGGATCACCATCCCTATCGGCTGGCGTTTGCCCGCGATCGCTATGATGTCATTCCCATCAACTTTGATGAAAACGACGATCCGGCCGCCTTCATTATTGAGAACACCACTAATCATCGCGGCGTCGATGCGGTGATTGATGCGGTGGGCTTTGAAGCGAAAGGTAGCCTGACCGAAACCGTGATGACCAATCTGAAGCTGGAAGGCAGCAGCGGCAAAGCGTTACGCCAGTGCATTGCCGCAGTGCGCCGCGGCGGGATTGTTAGCGTACCGGGCGTTTACGCGGGCTTTATCCACGGCTTCCTGTTTGGCGATGCGTTTGATAAAGGACTGACGTTTAGAATGGGCCAGACGCACGTTCAGGCCTATCTGCCGGAGCTGCTGAATTTGATTGAGCAGGGCTTTATCAAGCCGGAAGAGATTATTACCCACCATATGCCGCTGGAGCGGGCGGAAGAAGCCTATAAGATTTTTGAAAAGCGTGAGGAAGAGTGCCGCAAAGTTATTCTGGTGCCGGGCCTGACGGAAACGCTACGTCACGTTTAGCCGCCGGTTCAGGTTTTATCCACGGGTTTCAGTCGCAATGCTGAAACCCCTGTTTTATCCGCTGCGCCGTAAAATTCCCCGTCTTTGATGGCGGGGAGAATGTCATCGTTAGCCGTTCGCTTCTTTCAGCAGCGCCATCAGTCGGGTGAGGGCGAAAAGCGCCGCCTGGTTGATAACGGATTCGCTGTCACCGCTAAAATGCTTCATCTCCGCCTTTATCGTCCCGTCAGGTAAGCCCCAGCCAAACCAGATAGTGCCGGCTGGCGTACCGTCCGGGCCATCGTCAGGCCCGGCATAGCCGGTAACCGACAGGCTCACCGCTTCGCCGGACTGCGCCTTTGCGCCCGCCGCCATCTCTCTGGCGGTTGGCTGGCTGACGGCGGTAAATTTTTCCAGCGTCCGTTCGTCAACCTTCAACAGGCGCATTTTGGCTTCATTGGTATAGGTTACGAAGCCGCTGCTGAAATAGTCGGCGCTGCTGCTGGCGGAACACATCGACATGCTGACCAGCCCGCCGGTACAGGACTCTGCCGTTGCCAGCTTAACCTTGGCTGCCGTAAGCATTTCTCCCAGCTGTGAAGCAGCCTGCCGCAGTTGTTCATTCATTCTCGTTCTCCTTACACGGGTGAATAAACTAAGTGTAGAAGACGCGCTTTATTTTAGCGGGAATAAATCTATTACCTAATTCAGAAAATTCGTGATGCGCTGGGCTGATTATTCTGGCTATTGATCGATGCGTGAATTAACCACGTGATATTTCTTGATTTGCTTAATCAGTCAATAACAGAAGATGGAATGAAATATTATTTATTATTGGTTAATAAATAAGTAACCCGTAATCATGCTATTGTATTAATAACAATGATATTTTTGTGCGCGCCTTTTTACTGTTTAAATTCTGCTTTATAAATGAGTAATGATTATCTCCTCCTGGCTTCGGGCGGTATTTTTTCTCTTGTCGGCAGAAAATAAACGAGGACTAAGAGGAATGAACAGCAATGATTACACTTTTATTTAAAACAACTCCGTTAGTCAGATTTATCCGGCACCGGGTTACGCTTAGCGGCACGTTATCGATTTCATTATTCTCCTTTATTCCTGCCGTATGTGATGCGGCCTTGCTTACGGCCGTTTCCGTTGAAAAGAATGCTATTTTGCGGCTGAACGATGGCGATCAAATAACGGTGACGGGTAGCGAAAATAATCTTTGTGGTATATGCAACGGCACCGGCGCAACGAATAGCACGATTAATTTAGGTAATAATGTTAGCATTAATGTTAATGGGCCGGTAGCGGGTGGTATTATGCTGAAGGGCAATAATTCCACGCTACAGGCTAATCAGTTAAAGGTTAATGTTAATGGCCAATATGGCATTCAGGTGGATGCAAAGGATGCGCAAATTAATTTAGGTAGCGGCAGCCGGATTGAATTAAATAATAATACGCTGATGGCCAACGGAATTTATCTTAGTAATCGCTCTTTTTTATCAGCGGATGCGCTAACTATTATTACTCATGGCGTGGGCAGCGGGTTATATATTTCCGATGCGGGAAGCCGGGTGGATATTGGCGAGAATTCGCTTATTCAGACGCAGGGCGCGCAGGCAACCGGCATCTATATTTTTGGCCGGAATAATAGCGCTTCCGGCGTACCGGCCAGCCTGAAGGCGAACCGGCTTACCGTTACGACCGCAGGCGATTTAGCCTACGGTATGAATATTCAGGCCAATGCAGCGGTGAATTTAGGTCGTGGAAGCCGGATTGAAACCCTTGGCGAAGGCGCGATGGGGATTTGGAATCTGGGGGTGCTGACGGCGGATGAACTGCATATTAAAACCGCAGGCGGTAATCGCGCTAACGCGCTGGAAGTACGGCAGCAGGGCGTGGCGAGCATTGGCGCCGGCAGTTCGCTTTACAGTGAAAACAGCGGCGCGCTGGTTGCCAGCGGCGATGCGGCGACGGCGAACTTTAACGGTAGCGAAACGCAGCGTAACCAGATTTTTTCCGGCGGCTCGTATGCCGTCTCGGCGCAGTTTGACGGGGCCAGAGTCAATCTCTCCTGGAGCGATATTGTTATCCGCAGCAGCAACGGGCTGGCAACAGGCATTTGGGCGCTGGGCGGCGGACAGGTGCAGGGCGATAACCTGGCGATTACCGGCAACAGCGGGACGATTGGCGTGTATGCCATGTCCGACAGCGAGGTTGATTTAACCGGGAAAACGGAGATTCGAATGGCCTCGCCGCTGGATATGGCGCTGGGCACGCAGCATAACTCCGGCTATCGCGCCAGCCGCATCAGCCTGAGCGGGCTGATCGATATTGTCGGCAGCGTCAATGCCGCTGGCGGCAAGATCGCTCTGGATATGGCGGCGGGTTCGCAACTGACGGGCGTGACCGCCAGCGACGGGGTTAACGGCGGCTATCTGAACATGAAAATGGACCACAGCCAGTGGAATATGCCGGGTAACTCGGTAGTAGATCATTTAACCCTGAACAACAGCACGGTTAACTTTATGGCCGGAGAGGCCGGATCGCGCCTTACGGTCGGTAACCTGGCGGGAAGCGGCACCTTCGCGCTGATGACGGATATTATGGCTGGCCGCAGCGATCGGCTGGTGGTGACCGGCAGCAGCACAGGCAGCCATTATTTGCAGATACGCAATCGCGGCGATATGCAGACTACCGGCCAGGAAGTGCTGACGGTAGTGGAAACGCAGGATGGCCTGGCGCGCTTTACGCTTTCAACCACTACGGAAAAAGTGGAGATGGGCGGCTATCTCTATGGACTGCAACAGACAGGAGCGAACTGGCAGCTGGCTGCCACCGGCGTGGCAGATACGCCCGCGCCGCCGGGGCCTGCGCCAGAACCGGAACCGGAACCTGCCCCCGATCTGACGCCAGAACCGGCTCCCGCACCTACGCAGCCGGAGCTAACCAGCACGGCCGATGCAGGCGCTAACTTCCTGAATAGCAATTATCTGATTAACTACGCGCAGATGCAGACGCTGATGCAGCGCTTTGGCGATCTACGGCAAAAAAATAGTACGGGCAACGGCTGGATCCGCGGCATCAGCGGACGCTTCAATGATTTTGCCGATAGCAGGCTAAGCCGCTTTAGCCTGAGCTATTCCGGCATGCAGTTTGGCGTTGATAAACAGATTGCGCCTGCAACGCCCGTCACGTTGGGCGTTTTTATGGGGGTAACCAACGGCAAGTCCCATTACGCTTCCGGCAGCGGCGATCAAACGTCGAAACATGTCGGCCTGTATATCACCGCGCTGGCGGATAACGGCCTGTGGCTGGATGGCCTGGTAAAATATGCGCAGATGAAAAACAGCTTTAACGTCAGGGACTCTCAGGGGAAAACGGTCGTCGGCTATGGCGCAACGGATAACTACAGCGCATCACTGGAGAGCGGAAAACGCATTAACCTGACATCGGCCCGGCAGGGCTTCTATCTTGAGCCGCAGCTGCAGCTAAGCTGGAGCCGTCAAAACAGGGATCGTCTGGCAGCCTCCAACGGCCTGCGTATCGACCTCGACGGCTATGATTCCCTGCTGGGGCGCGCCAGCGCGCAGCTCGGCTATCGTATGCAGCAGAACGGCTTACGGCTTAATCTCTACCTGAAAAGCGGCATCGTGCGCGAATTTAAAGGCGAAGCCGGTTACCGTCTTAACGGTTCGCCGGAGCGACACAGCTTTAAAGGCAGCTGGTGGCATCACGGCGTGGGCGTTAGCGCAAATATTGCCTCACAGCACGTTATCTATGTTGAGGGCGACAGTTCTACCGGTCAGCAGTTTAATCAGCGGCGGTTCAACGCTGGCTATCGCTTTAGCTTCTGACCTTATCGCTTCCATCTGCCTTTACCTGAGCAGCGTGCCTGGTCGGCCTGATGGCGCTTATATTTTGGCGTACAATGAAGGCCGGATACATTTCATCAGATGTCGATCGGGATTTAGCAACGTTAATATGATAAGCGCGGGAAAATTTTTTGATGGCCACAACGATTTGTTGCTGCGCCTGTGGGTAAATCATGCGGATAATCCGGCGTCGGCCTTTTTTGCCGGACGGGAGCAGGGGCATCTCGATTTTCCACGTATGCGTCAGGGCGGTTTTGCTGGCGGCCTGTTTGCGGTCTTTGTGCCGCCGGTTGCCTGGCTGGCCGGAGAGCGCGGTCAGGAGGTTGCCCGCGTGCAGGCGCAGCACGACGCGCTGGCGATTGCCGAGGCGCAAATCGCCATTCTGCACCAGCTGGCGCAGGCGTCCGCAGGCCGGGCGCGGTTGTGCCTGACGGCCACTGAGATTGAACAGTGCCTGCAACAGGATGTGCTGGCGCTGGTGATGCATATCGAAGGCGCGGAAATGCTTGATGAGGAGCTAACGCTGCTGGATCGCTTTTATCACCTCGGCCTGCGCAGCATTGGGCCGTTCTGGAATTTGCCCAATCGCTTCGGCGTCGGCGTGAGCGGCGGCTTCCCCGGCTCGCCCGATACCGGCGACGGGATGACGGCGGCGGGCAAAGCGCTGATCCGCGCCTGCAATCAGCGACGGCTACTGATTGATCTTTCCCATATGAACGAGAAAACGTTCTGGCAAACGGCGGAGCTGAGCGATGCGCCGCTGGTGGCCACGCATTCCAATGCGCACGCGCTTTGCGCCCAGCCGCGCAACCTGACCAATGCGCAGCTGGAGGCGATTGCCGCCAGCGACGGCTTTGTCGGCGTTAACTTTGGCAACGCCTTTCTGCGCGCCGATGGGCAACGCAACGCCGACACATCCCTTAACGAGATTGTTAACCATTTGTGTTTTCTGCTTGATAAATTAGGGGAAGATCGCGTTGGCTTTGGTTCTGATTTTGACGGTATTAGCGTGCCGGAAAGCCTGGGCGACGTCGCCGGTATGCCCTCGCTTTTTAACGCGTTAACGGCCGCAGGCATTGATGCGGATCTGCAGGAGAAGCTGGCCTGGCGCAACTGGCTGCGGGTGTTAAAGCGCACGTGGGGTCAATAGAAAAGTTGCGATCAAGGTCACATTAGAGCAACATCTGCGCTGCCAAATTTTCATATTTGACAACTTACGGATTGCCTGCCGCAATTAATAGCGACAATCCGTCATTTCAACATCAAGAGGAGCAACCTTATGTCTGCATGGATCAAACCTGCATTTGAAGATTTACGTCTGGGTCTGGAAGTGACTCTGTACATTTCCAACCGTTAATCCCTGTGCCCGCGTTCGTCGCGGGCCTGTTTCTTTCCTTTCCCGGTTAACACATGCAGATCAAAGTTCTTGGCTCCGCGGCTGGCGGAGGGTTCCCGCAATGGAACTGTAACTGTAAAAACTGCCAGGGCGTGCGTAACGGCACGATGAAAACCTCACGGCGTACGCAATCCTCTATCGCGATTAGCGACAACGGAAAAGATTGGGTGCTGTGCAATGTCTCTCCCGATATTTGCCATCAGCTGCTGGCTTCGCCCGAATTGAATAATCCCGACGTGCTGCGCGGCACCGGCATTGGCGCCATTATCCTCACCGACAGCCAAATCGATCACAGCGCGGGCTTACTCAATTTGCGTGAAGGCTGTCCGCACCATGTCTGGTGTACAGATGAGGTCCATCAGGATCTTACTACCGGCTTTCCGGTATTCACCATGCTTTCCCACTGGAACGGCGGCCTGATCCATCATGCCATCGTGCCGGAACAGACGTTCAGCGTCAGCGTATGCCAAAGCCTGCGCTTTACCGCCATTCCGCTGTTGAGCAACGCGCCGCCTTACTCGCCGTATCGCGACCGTCCGCTGCCGGGCCACAACGTGGCGCTGTTTATCGAAGACGGCAACAGCGGTAAAAGCCTGCTGTATGCGCCGGGGCTGGGCGAGCCGGACAATGCGCTGATGCCGTGGCTGCAAA
The DNA here is from genome assembly GCF_002895925.1 of Mixta theicola. Classification (GTDB taxonomy): domain Bacteria; phylum Pseudomonadota; class Gammaproteobacteria; order Enterobacterales; family Enterobacteriaceae; genus Mixta; species Mixta theicola. Next base: position 96,758 of record NZ_NWUO01000006.1, read on the forward strand.
AGGCGGATTGCCTGCTGATCGACGGCACGCTGTGGCGTGATAACGAGCTGGCGGCGACCGGCGTTGGCAAAAATACCGGTAAAGATATGGGCCATCTGGCGCTGTCGGAAGAACAGGGCCTGGCCGCGCTGCTGGCGTCGCTACCGGCAGAACGCAAAATCCTGATTCATATTAACAACACCAACCCCATCCTGGATGAAGCGTCTGCCGAGCGCCAAAGCCTGACGCAGCAGGGCATTGAAGTGAGCTGGGATGGCATGTTAATCGAGGTATAACCATGACGCAGACACAGCCGCTCTCGCCGCAGGCTTTTGAACAGGCGCTGCGCGCTAAAGGCGCTTATTACCATATTCATCATCCCTACCACATCGCGATGCACAACGGCAAAGCGACGCGTGAGCAAATTCAGGGCTGGGTGGCGAACCGCTACTACTATCAGACCAATATTCCGCTGAAGGATGCCGCCATTATGGCTAACTGCCCGCATCCGGAGGTACGTCGCAAATGGGTGCAGCGCATTCTCGATCACGACGGCTACGGCGACAGCGAAGGCGGCATCGAGGCCTGGCTGCGGCTGGGCGAGGCGGTAGGTCTGGATCGCGAAGTGGTGCAGTCGGAAGCGCTGGTGCTGCCTGGCGTACGCTTCGCCGTAGATGCCTATGTCAACTTCGCCCGCCGCGCCAACTGGCAGGAGGCGGCCTGTAGCTCGCTGACCGAGCTGTTTGCGCCACAGATCCATCAGGCGCGGCTCGACAGCTGGCCGCAGCACTATCCGTGGATCGAAGCGGAAGGCTATGACTATTTCCGCAGTCGGCTGAGCCAGGCAAACCGCGACGTGGAGCATGGTCTGCAGCTGGCGCTGGAGTATTGCGATACGGTAGAGAAGCAGCAGCGGATGCTGGAAATCCTGCAGTTCAAGCTGGATATTCTGTGGAGCATGCTGGATGCGATGACGATGGCTTACGAAATGAAACGACCGCCTTACCATACGGTAACGGCGGATCTCGCCTGGCATAAAACGAGACTGGTGTAATGGAAATCAACGCTTCACAGACGCCGCAGTTCCGCCGCGGCTTTCGCCTGCAGTGGGAAGAGGCGCAAAACTGTCATGTCATCCTCTACCCGGAAGGGATGGCGCGACTGAACGGCAGCGCCGCTGAAATTTTACTGCTGGTGGACGGTAAGCGGACGCTGGGCGAGATTATCGCCGAACTGAACGCGCGCTTCCCTGACGTGCCCGATCTGGGCAATGACGTAACTGATTTTTTTGGCAAGGCCTATGAACAGAAGTGGATCATCTTCCGTGACTGAACGGAAACCGGCAGTTAATCCGCCGCTGTGGCTGCTGGCGGAGTTAACCTACCGCTGCCCGCTGCAGTGCCCGTACTGCTCCAACCCGCTCGATTTTGCCCAGCAGGATAAAGAGCTGACCACCGAACAATGGATTGAGGTATTTCGGCAGGCGCGGGCGATGGGCAGCGTACAGATCGGCTTCTCCGGCGGCGAGCCGCTGGTGCGCAAAGATCTGCCGGAACTGATCGCCGCCGCGCGCAATCTCGGTTTTTACACCAACCTGATCACCTCCGGTATCGGGCTGACCGAGAAAAAGCTGGATAGCTTTGCCGAGGCCGGGCTGGATCATATTCAAATCAGCTTCCAGGCCAGCGATGAAACGCTGAATGCCGCGCTGGCCGGTTCGGAAAAAGCGTTCCGGCAGAAGCTGGAAATGGCGCGGGCGGTCAAGGCGCACGGCTATCCGATGGTGCTGAACTTTGTGCTGCATCGCCATAATATCGACCAGATCGATCGCATTATTGAACTGTGCATTGAGCTGGAGGCGGATGACGTCGAGCTGGCGACCTGTCAGTTTTACGGCTGGGCGCAGCTGAACCGCGAAGGCCTGCTGCCAACGCGTGAGCAGATCGAGCGTGCCGAACAGGTGGTGAAACAGTACCGCCAGCGCATGGCGGAGAGCGGTAGCCTGACCAATCTGCTGTTTGTGACGCCCGATTATTATGAAGAGCGTCCCAAAGGCTGTATGGGCGGCTGGGGCGCGATTTTCCTCAGCGTGACGCCGGAAGGCACCGCGCTGCCGTGCCACAGCGCGCGACAGCTGCCGGTACAGTTTCCGTCGGTGCTGGAGCACAGTCTGCAGCATATCTGGTATGAATCCTTCGGATTTAACCGCTATCGCGGCTTCGACTGGATGCCGGAACCCTGCCGTTCCTGCGACGAAAAAGAGAAGGATTTCGGCGGCTGCCGCTGTCAGGCCTTTATGCTGACCGGTAACGCCGATAATGCCGACCCGGTTTGCGCTAAATCGCCGCATCACGGCAAAATCCTTGCGGCGCGCGAGGAAGCCAACTGTACCCAGATGCAAATCAGCCAGCTGCAGTTCCGTAATCGGGTTAATTCTCAGCTGATCTTTAAGGCGAACGCGTAATGTCGCCAGCGGCCTCGTTACGGCTGGATAACGGCCTGACGGTGCGGCTGCTGCACGACGCGCAGGCGTCAGAAGCGGCGGCGCTGCTGCAGGTCGCCAGCGGCAGCGACAACGAGCCGGAGCAGTGGCCTGGCCTGGCGCATCTGCTGGAGCATCTGCTGTTTACCGGCAGCGCGCGCTATACCGGTCAGCAGCGGCTGATGAGCTGGGTACCCGCGCAGGGCGGCCGCCTTAACGCGACGACCCGCGCCGATCGCACCGCTTATTTCTTTAGCCTGCCCGCCAGCGGGCTGGAAGCGGGGCTGGCGCGGCTGGTGGATATGCTGGCGCATCCGCTGCTGGCATCAGAGGCCATCATGCAGGAAACGGCGGTAATTGACGCCGAATATCGGCTGTTGCGGCAGGATACGCAGACGCTAAGCGGCGTTGCGCAGCGGCACTTTTTTCACGGCCCGCCAGCGATGCAGCGCTTTCACGTCGGCAGCCGCGCCAGTTTTGGCGAAGAGATACCCCGGCTGCGTCAGGCGCTGGAAGATTTTCATCAGCAGCGCTATCACGCCGGCGCAATGACGCTTTGGCTTTCCGGGCCGCAGCCGCTGTCAGAACTGGAAGCGATCGCCCGGCGCTGCGGGGCAAGCCTGCCCGCGTCCGCTGGCTCTGCGCTGTTGCCGTCTGCCCATTTACAGGCGCGCGCGGATGCAACGGTGCGCACGGCGGGTGCGACGCAGCTAACGCTGACCTTTGCCCTTAACCGCTGGCAGGAGAGCGATGCGGGCTGGTGCGCGCTGCTACAGCAGCTGCTGCTTGATGAGGCGGAAGGCGGTCTGCTGGCGCAGCTACGGGCCGCTGACGCCTGTGATGGCGTGAGTTTGCAGGAGGTCTGGCGCGGCGGCGGCGCGGCGTTGATTGCCGTCTGTTTTTTACCGGCGCATCCGCGCCCGCCACTTTCCGCGCTGCTGGAAGGCGCGCTGCGCCAGTGGCTTGCTCAGCTTGCGGCCTTCACCTCTTCGCAGCTAAACCACTATTTGCAGCTGGCGCAGCGCCAGTTTGCAGGCAAAAGCGCGCTCGATCGCTTACGCGAGCAGGCGTTTGGCTTTGCGCCGCCAGCGTCGGTTACGTCAGAGGAGTGGCAGCGTTGGCTGAAACAGCTTCAGAACGCCGCAGTCAGCCGCCTGTGGCTGGATGAAACCGTACAGGGCGAGTTGACTTCGTCGGCGGGATTTGAGTTTATCAGCGCGCCCTGGACGTCTATCCCACGGTCTGGCGCTTTGCCGCTGCGTTTCTGGCCTTTTCCGCCGCTGCCCGCGCCGCATATCCTGCCCGACGACGCGGTTCCCTTACTGCATCTGCCGTCGTCTGCGCCGGCGGTATTAACGCTGCGTCCTGTGCCGGACAAACCTATTACCGACCCGCTGGGATATGCCTTACAGGCGGCGCTGCGTGCGCTATCGGCCAGTTTCGCGCATCAGGGCGGCAGGCTAAACGTCGAGCGTCAGCAGGGTATCTGGCAGCTTCAGCTGAGCGGTGAGCCGACGTTAATGCTGGCTCAGCTGGCGGCCGTCGTTGCGCGGCTGCAGGCGTTTACTCCGTCAGAGGCAGGCGCGCGCGCGTGGCAACGGGAGCAGCAAAAAGAACAGGGTGAAATTCCGGTGCGTCGGCTCCTTAACCGGCTGCCGGGCTGGCTGCTGGCGCAGCAGCCAGCCTGTACGACGCTGGACAAGACGGTGTGGCAGGCGGCGCTGGTGGGCGGTAGCCAGGCGCTGGCGCAGAAGCTGGCCCGCCTGCTGAGCCGGATGCCGGGGCGCGTACAACATGCAGCCGGCTGGCAGCAGTGCAAGCCGCAGCCGGGGCAGCAGCACTATCTGCGCCTGACGCAGGGCGATACGGCGCTGCTGCTGTTTTGCCCGCTGACGCAGCCTGACTTGGAAGCACAGCTGGCGTGGCGGATGCTGGCGCTGATTTATCAGCCCGCCTTTTTTCAGCGCCTGCGGGTAGAACAGCAGGTCGGCTATGTTGTCAGCTGCAGTTTTCATCACGTCGCCAACAGTGCAGGCGTGCTGTTTGCGCTGCAGTCGCCGCAAATCGAGGCCGCCGCGCTGTTGACGCATATTCAGCGCTTTTTGCTGGCGATGGAGGGCGAGATTGCCCAACTTGCCGCTGATGAGCTGGTGGAAAAGCGTGAGCGGCTGTGGCAGCGGCTACAGCCAGACGGCGATGCGCTGGAACAGGCGCGACAGACGCTGGCTTTTCCCGATCTGGCTTCTCCGGCGGCGCGCAGCCTGCTGGAAAGTCTGGATGCGCCCAGGCTGGTTGAATGGCATCGCGCGCTCTGCAACGGCGCCCACTGGTGGCAATGCGCGGCTGAGGCTGGATAAAACGGCTTAATGCCGCTGACGCCGCGCTTTTTTATGCCGATACATAATGCTGTCGCTTTGATTAAGCAGTCCCGTTAGCGGCTGCGGCCGGGCCGGATCAAATTCCACCATGCCTACCGAAAAATCGAGGCGATAGCGTCGCTCAAGCGGCTGTATATGCTGTTCCAGCTCGGTGCGAAAATTCTCCAGCCGTTCATTCGCCTGCTGCTGGTTCATATCGATAAACAGCACGACAAATTCATCGCCGCCGAGACGAGCGAACAGCGCCGAATGACGAAAACTGATTTTCAGCGCGTCGGCAAAGTCCATCAGCGCCCGGTCGCCTTCCCGATGACCAAATTCATCGTTGATCTGCTTAAACCGATCGAGATCGAAAAAAGCCAGGCAGGCGAAACAGTGGCGCAGCGCGCACTCTTTCAGCAGCATTTGTCCCAGCGTCATAAAGCCGCGTCGGTTAGATATTTGCGTCAGCTCATCGGAGGTGGCCTGCTGGAAATTCACCAGCTCCGCCTCAGCCATCGAGGCCAGGTCGCGCAGGGCGCTGATGTCTTCGGCATCAAACGAGCGGGGCTGGGTGTCCAGAATGCACAGCGTCCCGACTTTCGAACCGCCAGGCGCGCGCAGCGGGTAGCCAGCATAAAAGCGAATATGCGGCTCGCCGGCCACCAGCGGATTATCATAGAAACGTAGATCTTCGCACGCGTTCTCCACCACCATCACCTCATCCTGCAGGATGGTATGGCCGCAAAAAGAGATGTCGCGTGTCGTTTGGGTGACGCTGATGCCCTCTCTCGATTTAAACCATTGATATTGCGCATCCAGCAGGCTGACAACCGCAATTGAAACGTTGAACAGCCGTTTCGCCAGACGCGTCAGGCGATCAAAACGCTCCTCGGCGGGCGTGTTTAATATTTTCAGCGCATGAAGCTCACACAGGCGCTGCGACTCATTTGCAGGGATTTCAGGTACTTTCATAAAAATCCTTCAAATTTTAACATTATTTAATTTATTTACCCTCCGTGACAGTATCGGACAGAAAAGGCACAACTTCAGGACGAAACAGCGTTGATGATATGCAGCAATACCAAACCTGAACGTCTCGCCGTGAATTTGTCGGCAATCTGACCTGAACAGTTACCTTAGTTTGCCAGCGGGAATAGGTAAAATATTGCGGGGGAAAAACGATACAAACAGGAAGAATTCAGGCAGCCGGGCGGCTGCCTGAGGGGAATTACAGCAGGTTACGTTCCGCCAGATCGAGAGCAAAATAGCTGAAGATAATATCGGCGCCGGCGCGTTTGATTGCGCCCAGGCTTTCAAGGATCACCGCATCTTCATTGATCGCGCCAGCCTGAGCGGCAAACTTGATCATCGCATATTCACCGCTCACCTGATAAGCCGCCAGCGGCAGTTCGGTGCGTTCGCGAATATCGCGCAGAATATCGAGGTAGGCGCCAGCCGGTTTTACCATCAGCGAATCGGCGCCTTCCGCCGCATCGATTAATGATTCACGGATCGCCTCACGACGGTTCATGGGGTTCATCTGATAGGTTTTACGATCGCCTTTCAGCGCGGTGCCGGCGGCTTCGCGGAACGGACCGTAGAACGATGAGGCGAACTTGGTGGAGTAAGACATAATAGCGGTATCGGTAAAGCCCGCTTCATCCAGCGCCCGACGAATCGCCGCTACCTGACCATCCATCGCCGCAGAAGGGGCAATAAAGTCAGCGCCCGCCTGCGCGGCAACGACCGCCTGCTTACCAAGGTTAATCAGCGTCGCGTCATTATCTACGCCGTGATCGCATAATACGCCGCAGTGACCGTGCGACGTATATTCGCAGAAGCAGGTATCGGACATGACGATCATTTCCGGCACCGCATCTTTGCAGATGCGCGACATACGCGCCACCAGACCATTTTCCTGCCAGGCATCGCTGCCGGTGGCGTCGGTGTGGTGTGAAATGCCGAAAGTCATTACCGAGCGGATACCGGCTTTAGCAATGCGTTCAATTTCATAAGCCAGGCGTTTTTCCGGGATGCGCATGACGCCCGGCATCGCTTCAATAGCTTTGTAATCATCCACGCCTTCTTCCACAAAGATCGGCAGGGCCAGATCGTTGCGGCTCAGCGTGGTTTCCTGGAACATATCGCGCAGCGCGGCGCTTTTACGTAATCTTCTGGGACGATTAATCAGGGAAATATCAGACATAATTATTTGCTGTACAGGTGAAAAAGTTATCTTAGTGTACGCGCTTTTATATTAACGGGCGAAACTTCCCGTGCGGCCTTGCAGGCAATAATTAACCGCACCGTTACCTTAACGGTTATATTTAACAGAGATGCAACATTCTGCCGTTTAATATTCCAGCCGGATCTGTATAGCCGTTTTTAATATAAAAAAATATCTGGTTTAACCGCCGTTTGAAAAAGCACTGGCGGCCTGTTAAACAGCGGTCAGGAAGGCGGCTTCCCTTAATTAAACGCTTCGATGCAAAGCATTATTCGCGTTGCATTCTTGCCAACTCTTGCGCATCGTGACTGCAAAACAGAGTGATATTTTCCTGCTGATTAAGCGACAATGCCCGCAGCCGCTGCTGATTTTCCCGCCGCGCCGCATTATCGGCCGCCATCATCCACTGATAAAAACGCAGCCCTGGAGTGCAATGGCGCTGCTGCTGATACATTTCTCCGCGATAAAACCAGGCGTCGCCGCCGTGCAACAGCCAGCCGTCGTCTTGCTGAATAGCGACGCCCGCATGGCCTGGCGTATGGCCTGGCAGCGGAATTAACAGGATTTCAGGCGGCAGCCCGTTTAGCGCTTTCACTGCGGCAAATCCCTGCCAGCTTTCACCCTGCGGCTGATAGGTTTGCCACTGGACGTTACCAGGCCATTGCGCCGGGCGGTAGCGCCGTCGCTGTAGCCAGCTGTCGCGGTGACGGCTGGTTTCCAGCTCCTGTTGCAGCAGATGAACATGCGCATGGGGAAAATCGGTTAGCCCACCGGCGTGATCGAAATCGAGATGCGTCAGCACGATATGGCGTACATCCTGCGCCTGAAAGCCCAGACGCCGAACCTGCGCCAGCGCGCTAAGTTCGGGACGGCGCTGGATGTTATTAAACTGGCGAAAGAAGAGGGCGATACGCGAGTCGTGACGGAGATCCTGCTCACCAAAGCCGGTATCCACCAGTACCAGCCCGTCGCGCTCGGTTTCAATCAGTAAGCAGTGGCAAACTAAATGGGCGTGCAGCCCTTTACTGAAGCCGTCATATAACGCACCGCCAAAAGGACACATCGAACCACAGCTCAGGTGGTGTACCCGCATAGCCTTTCTCCTTAAACGTAAACTTTAAGTGTGGGCGCTAATACGCCAGCAAGCCAGACGGCAGCTTTCAGAACGGTCGGGCGGCGCCAGGGCGCGTTTTAACACCGTTGCGTCTGTTGATCGTCTGAATCGTTTCTACACTTAACCTTTTATGGGCCCGGTAAAACGGCCCGCATTAATTAACGCAACGCGTAATCGGAGGTTCTGTGAAAGCTCTTGTCTGGCACGGCGTTGGCGATATTCGCCTGGATGATGTCCCTGAACCACGTATTGAAAGCCCTGATGATGCGGTTATCAGGTTGACCGCATCGGCCATCTGCGGCACCGATTTACACTTTATTCGCGGCACCTTCAGTAATATGCGCCAGGGGACAATTCTGGGCCACGAAGGAGTGGGGATTGTCGAAGCGCTGGGTGATAACGTACGCAATTTCGATATTGGCGATCGGGTGGTGGTCTGCTCCACGATTTCCTGCGGCTATTGTCCTCCCTGTCGCGAAGGCAATACCGCCCAGTGCGATAATGCCAACCCCAACGGCCCGGAGGCTGGCACCTGTTTCTTCGGCGGCCCGCAGGCGACCGGACCGGTAAACGGCCTACAGGCGGAAAAAGCGCGTATTCCTTTTGCCTCCAATACGCTGATAAAAGTGCCGCCTGAAGTCAGTGACGAACAGGCCATTCTGATCAGCGATATTTTCCCTACCGCCTGGTTCGGCGCTGAGATGGCGAAGATTGATCGCGGCGATATTGTGACGGTTTTCGGGGCCGGGCCGGTCGGGCAGTTTACCGTAGCCAGCGCGCTGTTAATGGGCGCGTCGCGCGTGATTGCCATCGACTGCCACGAGGATCGGCTGGCGATGGCACGTCGTCAGGGCGCGTTCACCATCAACTTCGAAAAAGAGGACCCGGTCGCTACGATCAAAAAGCTGACCGGCGGCATCGGCGCTGATCGTGCAATAGATGCCGTAGGCGTGGACAGCCAGCACGCTCACAGCGGCCCGGCGGCGGCGCAGGCTGATAAGGAAGCGGATAAGTTCCGCCAGGAAGTCGCGCAGGTAGCGCCGGAGAATGCTGAGCATCAGCACGTTGACGAAGGGAACTGGGTGCCGGGCGATGCGCCGACTCAGGCGCTGGAGTGGGCGATTGCCTCGCTGAAAAAAGCCGGCACGCTGAGTATTATCGGTGTCTATCCGCCGGAAGCGGAAACGTTTCCTGTCGGCATGGCGATGAATAAGAACCTGACGATGCGAATGGGCAACTGTAACCATCACACCATTATTCCGCAGCTGCTGGAGCTGGTGCGGATGGGCGCAATCGATCCGGTTGAGGTGCTAACGCAGGTAGAGCCGCTCAGCGACGTGATTTCGGCCTATGAAGCGTTTGATAAGCGCGAGCCGGGTTGGATTAAAACGGAACTGCTGCCGCAAAATTAAAGCGGGCGGCCTGAAAAAAGCCCCTCACGGAGAGGGGCTTTTTGGTTATTCGTTGATATGCGGATGCTGTTGAATAAGATTCTTACGTCTCTCCTCCAGCTTAGCGATCTCTTCGGTAATATCCTCGATTTTCTGCTCGATATTATCGTGATGTTCCTGCAGGATCTCGCGCGCCTCATGTATATCGGAGGCCGCCGGAGTCGCGCCTTTCAGCGGCTTGTTGGCGGTCTCTTTCATGGTAATACCGGTGATTAAACCGATCGCTGCGATGACCATCAGATAGTAAGCGGGCATATAAAGATCGTCCGAGGCTTCTACCAGCCAGGCCGCAACGGTTGGCGTCAGACCGGCAATTAACACTGAAATGTTAAAGGAGCTGGCCAGGGCGCTGTAGCGGATATGCGTCGGGAACATCGCCGGCAGCGAGGATGCCATCACGCCGGTAAAGCAGTTAAGCACGATTGCCAGCATCAGCAGACCGGCAAAAATCAGCCCCAGCACGTTACTGTTGATCAGCATAAAGGCGGGAATAGCCAGAACCAGCAGGGCGATACTGCCGATAATCACAAACGGACGACGGCCAAAGCGGTCGCTCAGCAGGCCGATAACCGGCTGAACAAACAGCATGCCGATCATGATGGCGATAATAATCAATACGCCGTGATCTTCGGGGTAGTGCAGGTTATGCGAGAGATAGCTCGGCATATAGGTCAGCAGCATGTAATAGGTGACGTTGGTGGCAATGACCAGACCAACGCAGGCCAGCAGGCTTCTCCAGTGCCTGGTGGCAATTTCACGGAAAGAGACTTTTGGCCCTTCGCGCAGGCCGTCACGATCGCCCTGTTCCAGTTTTTCCACATGTTGCTGAAACGCTGGCGTTTCTTCCAGCGCATGGCGCAGATAAAGCCCAATGATGCCCAGCGGCAGCGCCACAAAGAAAGGCAGACGCCAGCCCCACGACAGAAAGCTTTCTTCGCCGATGATCGTTGAGATCAGCACCACCAGACCCGCGCCCAACACAAAGCCGGCAATAGAGCCGAAATCGAGCCAGCTTCCCATAAAGCCGCGCTTGCGGTCAGGCGAGTATTCCGCCACGAAGATAGATGCGCCGGTATATTCGCCGCCCACGGAGAACCCCTGGGCCATTTTCGCCAGCAGCAGCAGTACCGGCGCCCAGATGCCGATTGAGGCATAAGACGGGATCAGGCCGATACAAAAGGTGCTGAGCGACATGATGATAATAGTAACCGAGAGGATTTTCTGGCGTCCGTACTTATCGCCAAGCCTGCCGAAAAACAGGCCGCCCAGCGGGCGAATCAGGAAAGGAACGGAGAAGGTGGCCAGCGCGGCGATCATCTGGACGCCGGGGTTGGCTCCGGGAAAAAAGACTTTACCTAAGGCATAGGCCACAAAGCCGTAGACCCCAAAATCGAACCACTCCATCGCATTGCCTAACGATGCGGCGGTAATTGCTTTGCGTAATCGTGCGTCATCGATGATGGTAACGTCATCAAGCGCAATAGGTCTTACGCGCTTCCTACGTAGTTTCATATCATTCGCCCTGTATTTGCTGATTGATTTAATTTCTTCAACGGCGCGAACCGAAGCGAAAAACGGTCAGATCGCGGCGTTGAGGAAATTTTTTCTCTGGCGCAACGCCAGCTTTTTTCGACATCATTCGCGATAATCACGTAACGGAATGTTTACGTTATGATTTCACAGTATATCGTCAGAATGCGGAAAATGTTACATCTGCGCTAAAAGCAGCGGTTAAAGGCGTATGAAAAGTAACCGTTAGCCACGCAGACAGCATACTCTGCTGTAGCCGATGGCTTACTTAAAGCCTGGCAGTAACGGCCTGTTTTTTCCGCTATTAACAGGATTAAAAGAAGGAAGCGGGATAACAAAGCGCCTGAGTCTGGCGCTTTGGGGGCAGTAACCTGAAGGAAGAAACGTTAGCGCCGTTAATCGGCAAAAAAGCACTGTTTTAGCGCCAGCTCGACGCCGCGCAGCTCGGCCAGCCCTTTAAGGCGACCAATGGCAGAGTAGCCGGGGTTGGTTTGTTTATGCAGATCGTCCAGCATTTGATGACCGTGATCGGGACGCATGGGAATAGCGCGTGCCTGGCCGACACGGCGGCGGCGCTGCTCTTCTGCCAGAATCACCTTAATCACGCCGACCATATCCACGTCGCCTGTCAGATGCGCGGCCTCATGAAAGCTGTTGGGGTTTTCTTCGCGCTGCGTGGCGCGCAGGTGGATAAAATGGATGCGGTCGGCATAGGTTTTTGCCATCCGCACCAGGTTATTATCGGCGCGCACGCCGTAAGAGCCGGTGCAAAAAGTGAAACCGTTATGTCGGCTGCTGACCGTCTCGGTTAACCATTGCATATCTTCCTCGGTAGAAATAATGCGCGGCAGGCCAAGAATAGGGCGCGGCGGATCGTCCGGGTGTACCGCCAGCATAATGCCGACTTCTTCCGCCACCGGCACGATAGCGCGCAGGAACGTCGCCATATGTTCGCGCAGGCGCGCCTTATCAATGCCGTCATACTGCGACAGCTGCGCCTGAAACTGTTCCAGCGTATAGCCTTCTTCCGCGCCGGGCAGCCCGGCGATAATGTTGCGCGTCAGCGTGGCGATCGCTTCCGGCGTCATTGCGGCATAGTAATCGGCCGCACGACGCTGCTCTTCTTCGCTGTACGTTTCCTGAGCGCCGGGACGCTGCAGAATATGCAATTCAAAAGCGGCGAAAGCGACGGCGTCAAAGCGCAGGGCGCGCGCGCCGTCAGGCAACAGCCAGCCCAGATCGGTGCGCGTCCAGTCAAGCACCGGCATAAAGTTATAACAGACGGTATCAATGCCGCAGGCGGCCAGATTACGCAGCGACTGCTGATAGTTAGCGATATAACGCTGCCAGTCGCCGCGCTGGGTTTTAATCGCTTCATGTACCGGAACGCTCTCCACCACCGACCAGTAAAGCCCTTTTTCCGCCAGCTGCGCCTGTCGCGCTTTGATTTCATCTGTCGTCCAGATTTCACCATTCGGAATGTGATGCAGAGCGGTAACAATGCCGGTAGCGCCCGCCTGCCTGGCATCATCCAGCGTGACGGGATCGTTAGGGCCATACCAGCGCCAGGTGTGTTCCATAAGCTCTCCTGTATTCAATTTTTCACGGAACGGCGGGTCAAAACAGCCGGCCAGCCGGTTAACGCAGGGGCCATTGGTCAGGCCGCTGGGCCAGAATAGGGCAGTTTTTTGCCTGAAAGAGTGACGTTTATCGCATTATCAGGCGAAGCGCCCGATAAAATAGGGTGCATTCAGAGCCTTTCCCACCAGGCTATTTTATTTGTCATTTTGAATCTGGGCAGTACCCGGAATCCTCACGTACCTGGTGTACGCTCCGGTTCCTGCGTGCTGTCCAAATCCAAACTGGCTGCAACAATAACGCCTCGTGAAACGGACTTTAAAGCAGCGTTAACCGGTTAGAGAGAATATTTATGACCCTACCCGCCATCAAAACCGAGCGGCTTTACCGGCAAATTTCCAGCCTGCTAAGCGCGGCGATCGCGCGCGGCGAGTTTGCCCCCGGTACGCTGCTGCCGCCGGAACGTGAACTGGCCAGGCAGCTTAACGTCAGCCGTTCGTCAGTGCGTGAAGCGCTGATTGCGCTGGAAGTTACCGGCTGGGTGGAGATCCGTAGCGGGAACGGCGTGCTGGTGGCTAACCCGCTGCCAGGCCAGCCGCCAGAACCCGTGGATACCTTTAGCCTGCGCGATCTGATTAAAGCACGTCAGGCGTTTGAAGCGATGACCGCTGAACTGGCGGCGCGTCACGGTACGGCAGAACAGCGGCGTGAGCTACTCGACGTTGCTCATCAGCTGGCGCAGCATGCGGTTAATGACGACGCCTTTTTGCGCCAGGATAAACGCTTTCATCTGCTGATCAGCGAAATGACCGGAAATGACGTGTTGCGGGAGATGATGGAGCAGCTGTGGAACCGACGTAAAAGCCAGCGCTTTGTACGGCTGGAGAGCCACTTTGCCGATCGGGATTTTCCACAGGCGCTAAACCATGATCATCAGCTGATTGCCAACGCCATCGTGCAGCAGAATCCGCAGCTTGCCCGCGACAGTATGGCGCTGCATTTGCAGCATGTTTACGATCATCTGTTTGATACCTAGCCGTTAACGCTTCAGCGGCGGCCGACCATTACCCAACAAAATAGCCAGCTTGCTGCCGCCCGGCGTGGTTTCCATCAGGATTTTGCAGACGCTGGTCAGCGGCACTGACAGCAGCATCCCCACCGGGCCGAGTAGCCAGCCCCAAAAAATTAACGACAGAAACACCACCAGCGTCGATAAGCCGAGGCCGCGTCCCATAACGCGCGGCTCCAGCATATTGCCAAATACCATATGAATGGCGCTAAACAGCGCGGCCACCAGCAGCGCATCATAGAAATCATTCAGGACCAGCGTCTGAATGAAAGGCGGGACCCCGGCGATAATCGGCCCGATATTAGGGATAAAGTTCAGGGCAAAAGCGACCACGCCCCAAAACAGCGCGAACTGCACGTCCAACAGCAGCAAGGTTATCCAGACGGTAAGGCCGGTAATCAGGCTGATCAGGGTTTTTAACGCCAGGTAATGAGTCACCCCTTTCAGCGCCTTGTGCAGGCCGGCGATGCGAATCTGTGGATTAACCAGCGCGTTACGCAGTTTATAGGGCAGATGGCGCACCTCAAACAGCATGAAGATGACCGTCATGATCAGCAGGACAAAGTTGCTCATCGCCCCGGAGAACTGCCGTAGCACGGTTGTCGCCACGTTCATAATGGCGTTGGGATCGAGCTGTTCCGCCAGCGCACGGGAAGAAACGGGAATATGCAGCCGCCCGGCGTAATGCTGAATCACGGTAAGCTTCTGCTCAAGAATGGTGCGTATTTGCGGATAAACCAGGGAAAACTCATTCACCGAGCTGGCCAGCATGGCGACCAGCATCAAAATAACCAGCAGCATCACCACCATAACCAGCGTAATCGCCCAGCTGCGTCTCAGGCCGCGTCGCATCAAGATGTTGACCAGCGGATTGAGGATTATCGCCAGAAAGATTGCCAACAGAAAAGGAACGATAATATCTGCTGCCGCCCGGATCCCCGCCAGAATGACCACCAGCGTTGCCATTTTGAGCAACATATTTTGCCCCATTTTTTCCTGCTGCGGTGCGAGCATAATTTTCCCGGTAAATAATTTCAGCACAGCAATTGTAGCTGCTGACAATGGCTAACGAACCGATCATTTTCACTAACCTGCGTATAGTAAGAACTTAGCCGGTTAATGATTGCCCGTAACGAGAAAAACATTATGTCTGGACAGCCTGAGACGGAAGCCGCTCCAGGCGCTTTTCGTCTGAATCAGCGGATTCTCTCGATAGTCGCTTTCAACTTTGCCAGCTATCTAACCATCGGGCTGCCGCTGGCGGTATTGCCCGGCTACGTTCATGACGTCATGGGTTATAGCGCGTTTTGGGCGGGACTGGTGATTAGCCTGCAATATCTTTCTACGCTGCTCAGCCGCCCCCACGCCGGTCGTTATGCTGATTTATGGGGGCCGAAAAAAGTGGTGATTTTTGGCCTGTTCGGCTGCCTGCTTAGCGGTATTTGTTACGCACTGGCCGCCCTTAGCGCCGGCTGGCCGTTAATAAGCCTGGCGTTTATGGATCTGTCGTTGGGTATTACCGGGCCCGTAGCCGGTTTTATCATGAGCTATGCGGAAGTGTCGGTTATCTATCTGCTGAGCGGCCTGCTGGTTTGCCTGGCGCTGCTGCTAACGTGGCGAATGCGCCAGCGGCCCGACGTGGCGCCATAAAAAAGGCCTCCAACGAAGGCCAAAAAATGCAAAGACACAAATAACAGATAACTTCTGTAGTACAGTGCCGGCCTTAAGCCTGCAACAGTTCAATGCTTTGACGGATTTCACGTTCAATATCCGCCTCGCTCCAGTTCGCCAAATCCGACGAAAAAGGCTCAAAAGCGTAAACGCCGCGATAGCCCATCTGCTCAAGGCGTTGTACCTGCGTTACGCTGTTCAGCACATCGCCGTTGCTGAGCATAATACGTTCTTCATCGGTCAGCTCCGCTGTTGGCCGCGAATCTTCTACGCCGGAGAGATGAACCAGCCCGATGCGATCTATATCAATACCGGTCGCAAATTCCTGCTCGGCCTGCTCATATAAGTGATGATGGAAAGTATCGATCAGCACGTTAAAGGGAACCTGCGCATCGCGGATCAGCGTCTGGGTTTGGACGGCAGAGCGCAGCGAACTTTGCGGAAAGCCCAGCGGCTCCACCAGGCCTTTAACGCCATACTGCTCAAACAGCGGCGCGAGCTTTTGCAGCGCGGCGATGGTTTTTTCTGCAGCGATCGGCTGGCCATCGTTTAACGGGCAAAGCACCAGCGCGCCTGCGCCAATCGCCTGCGCCTCTTTCAATAGCGCTTCCGCCTGCGCCAGCAGCGCGTCATCCATTCGGTTAAAGGGATAAAGCGCGTTGATGGTAACAATCTCCATGCCGTACTGCTGCGCCAGCGCTTTTACCTGCTGATGGCTCAGGTTATCGGTCACCTTGCCGCTGGGCATGTCGTTGCGCAATTCCACCTTATTCAGGCCAAGCCGCTGAACCAGTTTGAAAAACGACTCAATACTGAGGCCAGGCGCGATTTTGCGGTTGATACAGAAACGGGTGGGATCGATGGCCATGATGTGCTCCTGCAAAACGTTAAATAAAAGCCGACGCGGTTACGTGCCGGGCGGTTAGCATAAAGAGAACATTTATTTCAAAAAGATGAAATAATGAAATTATAGTTTTTGGATCTGCTTCGCAAAAATTTCATTTTGCATTCGGGTGAACACAGTAAAGGGGCTTAAGGCCCTGGGCGAGCAGTGATCCAGCATGTGTGATAACAGCGTATTGATGGGCTTAGATGACTGAAACGGCTCCGTTACGTTACCGAAAAAATGCGATCTATCCCACTAAAAATGAATTTTCCAGCTTTAACTATTTGAAAAATTTATTTCAATACAATAGGGTCAATGCACAGAAACGGGCTAAATTCCGATAGCCGATGGCGAAGCGAAACGGGCCGTCCGGCAGGGACCACCACATCAATGAGGCATGAACATGAATATCGTTGGAAACTTTATTGGCGGCAAAATCACCCATAGCGCCAGCAATGAAACTATTCCGGTTTACGATCCTGCTACCGGTAAAGTGGTGCGCGAGCTAACGCAAAGCACGGCGGATGAGGTTGCGCAGGCGATAGAAGTAGCGCATAACGCGTTCCCGGAGTGGTCTAAAACCTCTCCGCTGCGCCGTGCGCGCGTCATGTTCAATTTCAAAATGCTGTTGGAAAAGCACCGCGATGAACTGGCAGAACTGATCGTCAGCGAGCACGGTAAGGTGTGGTCGGATGCGCTGGGCGAGCTTACGCGAGGCATGGAGGTGGTGGAGTTCGCTTGCGGCATCCCGCATCTGATTAAAGGGGAATACTCGCCGAACGTCGGCACCGGCGTTGATAGCTATTCGCTGATGCAGCCGCTGGGCGTAGTAGCGGGCATTACGCCGTTTAACTTCCCGGCGATGGTGCCGATGTGGATGTTCCCAATCGCGCTGGTCTGCGGCAATACCTTTGTATTGAAGCCGCCCGCGCTTGATCCTTCCGCTGCCGTGCGCATGGCTGAGCTGTTGAGCGAAGCCGGACTGCCGGATGGCGTGTTCAACGTGGTGCACTGCTCTAATGAAGATGCCGAACAGCTGTATACCGACAGCCGCGTGCAGGCGGTCAGCTTCGTGGGCTCGTCGGGCGTGGCGGAGCATATCTATAAAACCGCCAGCGCTTACGGCAAGCGCGTCCAGGCGTTCGGCGCGGCCAAAAACCATGCCATCGTCATGCCGGATGCCGATCTGGATGCTACCGTAAATGCCATTATGGGCGGCGCTTACGGCTCTGCGGGCGAACGCTGCATGGCGCTGCCGGTCGTGGTAGCGGTCGGCGATGATACCGCCGATAAACTGATTGCGCGTCTGACGCCGCTGGTAAAAGCGCTGCGCGTAGGGCCGGGCATGCAAAAAGGCAGTGAAGAAAATGAAATGGGGCCGGTGGTTTCTGCCGTCCATCAGAAGAAGGTACTGGGCTATATCGATAAAGGCGTAGCGGAAGGGGCTGCGCTGGTGGTTGACGGACGTAATTTCCAGGTGCCGGGTCACGCAGAAGGCTACTACGTTGGCGGCACGCTGTTCGATCACGTCACCACGGACATGGTTATCTGGCGCGAAGAGATTTTCGGACCGGTGTTGGGCATTATGCGCGCGCCTGATTACCAGAGCGCGCTGGCGCTGGTGAACAGCCATGAATTTGGCAACGGCAGCGCCATCTTTACCAGCAACGGCCACACCGCCCGTGATTTTGTACAAAACGTAGAGGCTGGCATGGTCGGCGTAAACGTTCCGGTGCCGGTGCCGATGGCTTTCCATAGCTTTGGCGGCTGGAAGCGTTCGGTATTTGGTGCGCTTAACGTTCATGGCCCGGACGGCGTGCGCTTCTATACGCGAATGAAAACCGCAACGGCACGCTGGCCGAGCGGCCAACAGACGGTATCCGAGTTCAGTATGCCAACGTTGGGCTAAGGCTAACTACCTGACAAGGGGGAACGTATGTCTTTGCTTGCGAAACCTCAGCCGCCTGATGCCAACGGGCGTATCCAGCATATCACTCCAGAAAGCGCCGGCTGGCGCTTTGTTGGTTTTGATGTCTGTCTGCTGAAAAAAGGACAAACCCTGACGCTGGAAAGCGGGGATAAGGAGCTGTGCCTGGTGCTGGTTGCCGGGCTGGCATCGGTGAAAACGCAACATGCGGAGTTCCCTGGCATCGGCAAACGCCAGTCGCCTTTCGAGCGCACGCCGCCTTACTCTGTTTATGTGCCGCATCACGATCGCGTTGAGGTGGTCGCTGATTCCGATCTGGAGCTGGCGGTATGCAGCGCTCCGGGGCAGGGCAATCTGCCGGCGCGTCTGATTGCGCCACAGGATGTAGGCGTTGAACATCGCGGTAAAGGGCGCAACAAGCGGCTGGTGCATAATATCCTGCCGGACGATAAGCCTGCCGACAGCCTGCTGGTGGTAGAAGTTTATACCGATGAGGGCGACTCCAGTTCTTATCCCAGCCACAAGCATGACCAGGAAGATTCACCGGATGAAACCTACCTGGAAGAAACCTACTACCATCGCTTTCAGCCGGAGCAGGGCTTCGCCATGCAGCGCGTCTATACCGACGATCGTTCGCTGGACGAATGTATGGCTCCCTATAATCGCGACGTAGTTATGGTGCCGCGCGGCTACCACCCGGTTGCCACGCTTGCCGGTTACGATAACTATTATCTGAACGTGATGGCCGGGCCGGTGCGGAAGTGGAAATTTACCTGGGAGAAAGATCATGCCTGGGTTAACAGCGACAGCTATCCTGCTAAAGAGCAATAACAGAAAAAAGCAGCCGCACGGGCTGCTTTTTACTATCAGGATGTAACGCAGAGCTACTCTTTGGCATTGCTTAACGCCAGCGATACCGCCAGCGTCTGGGCCAGGCAGAGAGAGGCGACCTGGGAACGGAAACCGTCCACCTGCGCCTCGCGCACCACAAAGCAGACATCGCTGAAGGCGGCCAGCGGGCTAACCTGGCTATCGGTAATGGCTATTTGCTGCGCGCCGCGTCGGGCTCCCATCTCTACCAGCTCTACCCCTTCACGCGCGTAAGGCGAATAGCTGATGGCAATCACCACATCTTTAGGATTCACCAGGCTGAGCTGCTCGGTGAACATGCCGCCCAAACCGTCGATAAGAAAAGCGCGGCGTTCCAGATGGCGCAGGGCGTAAGTCAGATAAGAAGCCACGCTAAAGGAGCGGCGCAGGCCAATAACATAAATGTTTTCAGCCTTATTAAGCATCTCCACCGCTTTATTAAGCTGCTCAGGGTTGGTCTGCATAGCCAGCTGCTGTAGGGCCTGAGAATTCACCATAGTGAACACATTCAGGATTTCCGCCGGGTTTTCCGGGGAGGCGGCAGCCTCGTCGGTCGCCGTTTGTCGGAACAGCCGTGCCCGCTCGGTATAGTTAACCGTTTCCTCCATCAAATGCTGGCGGAAAACCTGCTTCATTTCGTTAAAGCCGCTGAAGCCAAAAGCGTTCGAAAAGCGAATCAGCGTGGAAGGCGGGACGTCAGCCTGCTGGGCAATAGACGCGACGGTATCAAAAGCGATGCTGTTGCTGTTATCAAGTATATAGCGCGCGACCTGCTTCAGGCGCTTACTGAGCGTATCGTAACGACGACGAATGTCGTCCTGTAACAGGGAAAGCTGGGTAGGATTAGTTGTCATTACTTCGGCCTGCTAAAAATGATTGGCATTTTGCTGAGCGTTATTCTACCAGACGAATGGAAAATTTCATTTGAATCCCCGATTAGCACTCTTTATTTCATCGCAATATGAATTGACTCACAAAAAGTGGCGCTAAATACCTTACCTTTGGGCGATAAGAGAGCATAAAAGCCGGTAATTCAGCGTTATTTCGCCTTAAAAAATTAACGCCGCCGATATGCTGCATCGACGGCGTTACGCGATGGGAAATTAACTGGCCTGGCGTACCGGACGGGCTTCACGCCAGTAGCCGATTAGCGTCAGGTAGTTATTTTTCACCTGCTCAATCAGCTGGCTGTCGTTCAGCTCGCCCTGCAGCCACTGACGTGACGGCTGACCGAAAATGGTTCGGCCCACGGCGAAACCTTTCACCCACGGAGCCTGAGCCGCGTTGCGGAATCCCGCTTTCAGCTTATCTTCCGGCGCATCCAGCCCTAACAGCAGAATGCCCCGACACCACGGGTCCTGCTGCTCAATAATCGCGCCAAGCGCCTGCCAGCTTTCCAGCGACAGCGGAGGCAGTTTCCACCAGTCGGGCTGTACGCCAAGCCGGTAAAAATGCTGAATAATATCAAGGTAGTAACTTTCCTGACGATCCGGGTTATTTTCCGGCAGGATCACTTCCAGCAGCAGTTCATGGCCTGATTTATTACAGCCGCGCCAGACATCAAGAATCAGGGCGTCCTGCTGTTCGCGCAGTTCGGCATCATCATGCGGATGATAAAAGACCAGGCACTTCACGACATGCTCCTGCGGCCAGTCGATAAGCTGCGAGCCAATATTGCCATGCTCAAGGCGCAACGGACGCGAACCTGGTAATTCAATCGGCCGTCCGATCCACCAGCCTTTACCGGTAATCGCATTCAACGCCTGCTGTCCGTAGGTGGTATCGGCCAGGATGCCGCTGTGGTTTTCTAAGCCAGCCTCGGCGGCTGCCGCTTCAGCCGCCTGCAGCAGCAGCATTTTTAACTGCGGAATACGGGACGGATCGGCCCCGGCCTCCTGAGCCATATCAGACAGCTGTTTGCGGTGATCGAAGGCGAACACGCACAGCTCCTGCCAGTTCTGCTTCCGGGTGGTGACCCGATGCAGATGATTAAGCCGCACATCGCGGTCGGGACGTTTCACTTCGCTATCGCGGCTGAGATAATCGTCCAGCTCCGCTTTGGTCGGCATTGCCGGCGCGCAGCCGTGGCGTGACACCACCAGCGCGCCGCAGGCGTTGGCATAGCGACACGCCTGCTGCCAGCCTTCATCATTAAGCCAGCCGCGCAGCAGGCCGGACATAAAGGCATCGCCCGCGCCCAGCACGTTTAACACATCTACCCGCACGCCGCTTTGCAGCGTCGTTTGATCCCAGCTGTCTGGAATATCACCCTCAAAAACCACGCAGCCTAACGGGCCGCGCTTGCACACCAGCGTCGCTTTGCTGGCCTGCCGTACCGCTTTCAACGCCGTCAGCGTATCGGTGCTGCCGCCGGCAATATGAAATTCCTCTTCCGTTCCAACAATCAAATCAAAATAGTGCAGCACTTCCTGTAGCTGCCGGGTAACGCGTCCTGATTCGATAAAACGGGTTTCGCCATCGCCCAACGAAGTCAGCCCCCACAGCACCGGACGATAGTCAATATCCAGCGCCGTGCGCAGCCCGTGCCGCCGGGCTAGCTCCAGCGCTTTTAATACCGCCGCGCGCGTATCGGGATGGGAAAGATGGGTGCCGGTAACCGCGACCGCACGGGCAGAAGCAATATAATCTTCATCAATATCTTGCGGCGTCAGGCCCATATCCGCACAGTTATCGCGATAGAAAATTAACGGAAAAGTATCTTCATCTTTAATGCCCAATATCACCAGGCCGGTTAAACGGTTCTTATCGGTAAGCAAAAATTTGGTATCGACGCCCACGCGCTGCAGCTCTTCACGCAGGAAACGGCCATTATGCTCATCGCCGACGCGTGCCAGCATCGCTGATTTCAGGCCCTGAATGGCGGTGCCGTAAGCGACATTACCGGAGGAGCCGCCGAGATATTTAGCAAAGGTGCTGGTATCTTCCAGACGCGCACCGATTTGCTGACCGTAGAGGTCAACGGCAATACGGCCAATACAAATCACATCAAGCCGCTTCTGTTGTGTACTCATACCTGTTGTTTCCTTCTGTGATAAGCAGTCACTGTCGAGCGTCTCCAGAGATCTTGCGGGAAATCCCGCTAACCCGATCGCACCGGATCAACTGTATTGGCAGTATGGGGAATAAATATTCCAAAAACAATATGAAATGAAATTAACAACCCAAAACTGTGAAGCGGGTAAAAATCTCTCTGCTATTTGGCCACCGTTAAAACGCGCGTTACTGTAGTTCGAAGGGCGGAGTATTGCGGATTTATCGCGAATATTGAAGAAGTTAGGCTTGATGAAGAAATGGAATGGAATATTTGTTTTTGGCCTGGCCTTCTGCTGAAGTTTCAGTTCGCGCTGCAACCAAGCCGCTTTCCGGGCTGGCTGAACCTATTATTTGATCTCACTCGCAAAATGAAATGTTTCTTCTGTAATCGTATTTTATGAAAAAAATATTTGTTTATAATCGCCTCACGTTTCACTAATGAGCCGTCGGGCGATTCCCGTTTTGGTCGCCGACATATGCGAATTACGGCGCGCCCTGTTAACGGTTCCGCCACGGGTAAAGGATAAGCAAATGGGCAAGATCAGATTAACCACGGCACAGGCGCTGGTGAAATTTCTTGATAATCAGTACCTGTCCGTTGACGGGGTTGAAACTAAATTTGTTAAAGGCATCTTTGCAATTTTCGGTCACGGTAATGTGCTGGGGCTTGGCCAGGCGCTGGAACAGGATAGCGGCGATCTGGTCGTGCATCAGGGGCGTAACGAGCAGGGCATGGCGCATGCCGCTACCGGCTACGCCAGGCAGAAACTGCGCCGCGAAATCATTGCCTGCACCTCCTCCGTTGGCCCCGGCGCGGCCAATATGATTACCGCCGCCGCAACCGCAACGGCTAACCGCATTCCTCTGCTGTTGCTGCCTGGCGATGTGTTCGCCACGCGCCAGCCCGATCCGGTGCTGCAGCAAATTGAGCAGAGCCACGATCTGAGCCTGACTACCAACGATGCGTTTCGCGCCATCAGCAAATACTGGGATCGCGTGAGCCGTCCTGAACAGCTGATGTCCGCCTGCATCAATGCCATGCGCGTATTAACCGATCCGGCGGAAACCGGCGCGGTAACGCTATCGCTGCCGCAGGATGTACAGGGCGAAGCCTGGGATTATCCCGACTATTTCTTCCAGAAGCGCGTACACCGTTTAGATCGTCGTCCCGTCACCGAAGCGCAGCTGCAGGACGCGCTGGCGCTGTTGGCGCGTAAGCGTAAGCCGCTGATCGTCTGCGGCGGCGGCGTGAAATATTCCGGCGCTGGCGACGCGCTGCGCCAGTTTGCTGAGCAGCATCACATCCCCTTCGCAGAAACGCAGGCGGGGAAAGGCACGCTGATTTCCGATCACCCGCTGAACGTGGGCGGCGTTGGTGAAACCGGCTGCCTGGCGGCTAACCTACTGGCGAAAGAGGCCGATCTGGTGATTGGCGTCGGGACACGCTACACCGATTTCACCACCGCATCGAAATGGATATTCCAGCATCCTGACGTCAGCTTTCTCAACATTAACATCAGCAATTTTGACGCTTATAAGTTGGATGGCGTTCAGGTGGTTGCCGATGCCCGCGAAGCCTTAACCGCGCTGAATGAGCGTCTGACCGCGCAGGGCTTTAGCAGCGAGTGGGGCGCGAAAATCGAACAGACGCAAAGCAAACTGTTAAAGGAAACGCAACGCGTTTATCAGGTGGCGTACAGCGAAGAAAATTTTGTGCCGGAAATTGATGACAGCATCGATCGCGAGGCGCTGTTTGCCGAGTTCAACCGCCTGACGGGCTCCTTTCTGACCCAGAGCAGCGTGCTGGGCGCGCTGAATGAGCAGCTGCCGGAAGATGCGGTTATCGTCGCGGCGGCGGGCAGCCTGCCGGGCGATCTGCAGCGGGTCTGGCGCACCAGAGCGCCGAACGGCTACCACGTTGAATATGGCTACTCCTGCATGGGCTATGAAATCAACGCCGCGCTCGGCGTAAAGCTGGCTGAACCACAGCGTGAAGTCTATGCGCTGGTGGGCGACGGCTCTTTTATGATGCTGCATTCCGAGCTGGTGACCTCTATTCAGGAGAAAGCCAAAATTAACGTGGTGCTGTTCGACAATATGACCAACGGCTGCATCAATAACCTGCAGCTGGAACACGGCATGGACAGCTTTACCACCGAGTTCCGCTTTCGCGATAACGACAGCGGCAAGCTGGACGGCGGTTTTATCCCGGTTGATTTCGCCGCCATCGCCGCCGGCTACGGCTGTAAAACCTGGCGCGTTACCACGCTGGAAGAGCTAAGCCATGCGCTGGAAGCGGCGCGTAAAGAAACCGTATCAACCCTGATTGATGTGAAAGTGTTGCCTAAAACCATGGTGCATAAGTACTTCAGCTGGTGGCACGTAGGCGGCGCGCAGGTTTCGACCTCTGAGCGCATCGACGCCGTCGCTAAAATGCTGAACGAGCATATTGAGCAGGCGCGTAAATATTAATTAATAAAAATTTAGCCCTTAACTATCTGACATCTACCCTGACAGCGAATCTTGCCGGCCAGGCTGGCGGATTCGCGCTTACCCTGAATTCTGGAGATACCATGACTCTGAAACTTGGCGTTATCGGCACCGGCGCAATCGGCCAGGAACATATTCGTCGCTGCAGCAAAGTTCTGCAGGGAGCCACCGTAGTGGCGGTCTCTGATATTAATCTTGAGGGCGCGAAGGCGGCGCTGACGCGTCTTGGCCTGCAGGCGGAGGTTTATGCCAACGGTCACGACGTGGTGAATTCACCTGAGGTTGACGCGGTGCTGGTGACTTCATGGGATCCTACCCATGAAGAATATACCCTGGCCGCGATTGCCGCCGGCAAGCCGGTTTTCTGCGAAAAGCCGTTGGCCTTATCGGCTGAAGGCTGCCGTCGTATCGTTGATGCCGAAATAAAATTCGGCAAGCGTCTGGTGCAGGTTGGTTTTATGCGTCCTTACGATACGGGTTACCGTGCGCTGAAAAAAGTGATTACTGACGGTGAAATCGGCGAGCCGCTGATGCTGCATTGCGCGCACCGAAACCCAACGGTACCGGAAAGCTATACCACCGATATGGCTATCACCAACACCCTGATTCATGAACTGGATGTGCTGCGCTGGCTGACCAACGATGACTATAAAACCGTACAGGTTGTCTTCCCGCGCGTTACGTCAAAGAGCCATGCTCGCCTGAAAGATCCGCAGATCGTCCTGTTTGAAACCCAGAAGGGCATCCGCATCGACGTAGAAATCTTTGTTAACTGCGCCTACGGCTACGACATTCAGTGCGAAGTGGTTGGCGAAGAGGGCATTGCCAAACTGCCGGAACCTTCTGCGGTGCAGATGCGCAAAAGCGCCCAGCTTGCCACCTCCATTCTTACCGACTGGAAAGATCGCTTTATCGATGCCTATGACGTTGAGCTACAGGCTTTTATTAATGACGTCCGCAGCGGCAACCTGAGCGGCCCGTCAGCCTGGGATGGCTATGCCGCTTCGGTGGCCGCCGATGCCTGTCTGAAGGCGCAGAACAGCGGCGCTATCGAGCAGGTTGAACTGCCGCCGCGTCCGGCTTTTTACGATAAGGCTTAATTTCCCGTGCTCTTCCCGCCCCGGTGGGAAGAGCGCGCATCATGCACTGAGCAATCAGGGAGAAGGTTATGAAGATCGCTTTCGATGTGGATGTCATTAAAGATTTAGGCATCACAAAGATGGTTCATCAGGTGGCTGACTGGGGCTACAAATATATCGAACAGTCGCCGCATCCGCAGATTAACCCCTTTTATAAGCACCCGAAGGCCAGCCGGGAAATCATGACGGAGTATAAAAACGCGCTGAAAGCGACCGGCGTGGAAATCTCCTCGTTTATTGTGGTTTATCGCTGGTCAGGCCCGGATGAGCTGCGTCGCCAGGCGGCGGTCAAAAACTGGAAGCGCATGATTGAAATTGCGGTTGAGATGGGCGTGCAGGTGATCAATACCGAGCTATCCGGTACGCCGAACGAGCCGGAGATCTGCGAAGAGATGTTCTATCGCTCTATGGAAGAGCTGCTGCCGATCGTCGAGCGCGAAGGGATCCGCCTTGAAATCCAGTCGCATCCCTGGGACTTCTGCGAACGCAACAATGAAACCGCCGACATTGTTAAATCTTTCCGCAGCGAGAACGTTAAGTATGTCTACAGCGTGCCGCACACCTTTTTCTATGACAATGGTAAAGGCGATGTGAAAAGTATGCTGGAGTACGTTGGCGACGATCTGTCGCACGTGCTGATTGCCGATACCATGAATCACACCAAACACTGTCGCTATATCGTCAATCCGCCGGGCGTTGATGCCGCGGTGCATCAGCATGTCGGCGTGGGCGAAGGCGAGGTGGATTTCACCACGCTGTTTAAAACCCTGCGTGAAATGGACTTTGCCAGCCGTAGCTGGAAAGTCGGCGGCGAGTCGATTATTACGTCAGCGCTGTTTGGCTATCCGGAAAAGATGAAATACCAGGCGGTTGAGACGCGCGAGCTGATGGAGCGCGAACTGCTGGGTAAGCAGGGGGGTTAAGCTCCGCCGGAGCCTGACCGCATGACGGCTAAAGGCCGCCGTACCGAACAGAGAATTCATCATGAACAAAGATGACGTGAAGCTGGCGATTGCGCCGATTGGCTGGACCAACGACGATATGCCAGAGCTGGGGAAAGAGAATACCTTTCAGCAGACCGTAAGTGAAATGGCGCTGGCCGGCTTTAGCGGTAGCGAAGTCGGCAGCAAATATCCGCGCGATCCGACGGTGCTGAAGCCAATGCTGGAGATTCGCGGCATCCAGATCTGTAACGCCTGGTTCAGTACCTTCTTCGCCAACGGCGAAAAGGCGAAAACCATCGATGAGTTCATTAATCATATGAACTTTCTGCATACGATGGGGGCGAAAGTGATCGGCTGCTCTGAGCAAAGTAAAAGTATTCAGGGCACTTCGCTGGCGGTGTTCGATCAGAAGCCGGTATTTAGCGATGAAGAGTGGCGCTTAACCGTAGAAGGCTATAACGAGCTGGCGAAAATCGCGGCGGAAAAGGATATGCAGGTTTGCCTGCATCATCATATGGGCACCGGCATTCAAACGCCGGCTGAAATCGACCGTTTTCTGGCGTTAACCAACGACGACGTTTATCTGCTGTACGATACCGGCCATCTTTACTATTCAGAAAACAGCGAACAGGCGATGCTGGCGGTGCTGAAGAAACATCTGTCACGCATTAATCACGTTCACCTGAAGGATGTGCGTGATGAGGTGGTGGCGGAAGTGCGTAAGCAGCGGCTCTCTTTCCTTGATGGCGTTAAGCGCGGCACCTTTACCGTGCCCGGCGACGGCGTGATTGATTTTAAGCCGGTGTTTAAGCTGCTGGACGAAGCGGGCTATCGCGGCTGGATGGTGGTCGAAGCGGAGCAGGACCCGGCGCTGGCTAATCCGTTTGAATATGCGGTAAAAGCCCGCAAATATATTCGCGAAACCGCAGGAATTTAAGCTGGCCCTGGCGGCGGCACGGCAGCGCCCCGGTAGCGGTGCTGTTCTATACGGGCAGGCGCAGCCCTTATCCGTATTCAACCCGCTGGCTGGATGAATTTAACGACCCAGGGCTGGCACAAAAGCTCTACAGCGGTAGTTTTCCGCTCGTCGATGTCACGGTCATACCTGACGATGAGATCATGGGCCACCGCAGTATGGCAGCACTAACGCTGCTGCAAAAACACATTTACCGACGGGATCTGGCAGACCTGCTGGACAATCTGGCCATACTGTTGATGACAGAGCGCATGACAGTACAGCAGCTGGTTTCGCTGATAAACTATCTGGTACAGGTAGGCGAAACTTCAGACGCAGAGGCCTTTGTACGCGAACTGGCACAGCGGGTGCCGCAACATGAGAACGAACTGATGACCATCGCACAACAGCTTGAACAGAAAGGTATCGAGAAGGGCATCCAGCTCGGTGAACAACGCGGAATTGAAAAAGGTGAGCGCGAAGCAACATTTAAAATTGCCCGTACCATGTTGCAGAACGGCCTCGACCGCAACACCGTCATGAAAATGACAGGTCTGACGGAAGACGATCTGGCGCAAATCCGCCATTGATCCCTTGCTTTACCTTTCCTGCCAGCCACAACGATTAAACAGCTTCGCTACACCTGCCGCATTATTTTGCAGATGCGCCATCAGCGAGTTGGCCTGCCTGAAGCTGACAAATAAAAACGCCGTCAGAGAGTGACGGCGCTTTTTTATGTCAGGCTTTGCCCGGCTTATTTTAGCGTAATGGTGTTGATCACGTTTTCAGCCTGCGTCTGCGCCTGCTGCTGATTATCAGCCGGCAGGGTAATTTGCAGCGTCAGCAGTTTGCCTTCGACCTTAGCTAATATCACTGAGGACCAGGCGGTTTGGTTATTGGCGGAAATCACCGTGTCCAGCTGCTGAGCCGCTTCACCTTTCAGGCTAATCGCCTTGTTGGTAACAACCTGAAGCTGCGGATCGCGGTTGCGCTGCTGCTGCTCCAGACGCTGAGCCAGTACGTCCAGCCCTTCATTCGTCGCGTCGCCGTCAATGACGATAATGGCGCGCTGGCCGCTTTCGTCCGCGTAAACGTGCATATTGTTGGCCTGCGTGCCCAGCTTGCCGCTTTTATCCGACATGCCGGCGGGCAAATTAAAGCTCAGCTTGCCATCCATTAATGTCACGGTCTGCACTGAGGTGCTGGCGCTGGCGCCGTTATCGTCCGCCGTGGCCTTATCCTGCCGATCGCAAGCGGCCAGACCCACTACCAGTAAACCTATTCCAAGATATTTCGTAAGTTGACGCATCAGGTTCCCTTTTATCTATTTGCCTGGCAATACAAGGCGTAATACAAACTGAATCAGCGCCCAAAAGCAACCAATCGTGTGTCACGATCTTAGACGCGCTGACGCCAGCTTGCTATTGCCGCTTAGCCGAAATTGTATTGCGCTCGCTGCGAGCGTTCCGCCAGGCGCTTAAGCGCCGCGTTAAGCAGCACGCCATAGGCTGGCAAAAAGAAAACCATACAGATTAAGAGTTTAAAGCTGTAATCCACCAGGGCGATTTCCACCCAGTGCTGAGCCATAAAGGCATCCGTACTCTTATAAAAGGCGATAAAGAAAAAGGCGATGGTATCGCTGATATTACCTAAAAACATGGCGCAGGCGGGCGCAATCCACCACTGCGGCAGCTGACGCAGGCGGTTAAAAACGTGTACGTCCAAAACCTGTCCCAGCGCATAGGCCATAAAGCTGGCGCAGGCGATACGGGCAACGAACAGGTTTACCTCTTCCAGCGCGCCCAGGCCTTGCCAGCTGCCGTTATAAAACAGCGAAGAGACGCCGTAGGAAATAAACAGCGCCGGAACCATGACCGATAAAATAATGCGACGGGCCAGCGGCGCGCCAAAAATACGCACGGTCAGATCGGTAGCCAGAAAGATAAACGGAAAGCTGAAGGCGCCCCAGGTGGTATGGAAGCCAAAAACGGAAATTGGAAGCTGTACCAGATAGTTACTGGAGGAGATAACCAGAATATGAAACAGAGAAAGCCAGACAAGCGCATGCTTCCGCTGGCGCGGTGTAAAGGAGATCATAATTTACCTTTTTACGTTGGGGTGAGGGAACCCATTGTTTAACTCGTGTAAAGCGGCGGCATCTTACCGCGTTGTTATCGCATTGCAATGGTTAATTTTAACGCAAACGTTCACCTTTAGCCGACCGCTTGCGCAACAGGATGCCGGGGGTAGAATAGGACGCAACAGAATTCTGCTATTGAGACAATGATGAGCGATCTATTCGACAACCCCGATCAAACCCTGGATGCGCTTGGGCTGCGCTGTCCGGAACCCGTAATGATGGTGCGCAAAACCGTGCGTCATATGCAGGACGGGGAAACGCTATTGATTATTGCCGACGATCCGGCGACCACCCGTGATATTCCGGGCTTCTGCCGCTTTATGGAACATACGCTGGTGGCGCAGGAAACGGCTGAAAAGCCCTACCGCTATCTGCTGCGTAAGGGCCTTTCCTGACGGTCAGAAGAACAGCTTCGCCAGCTCAGCGCCCGGCTCGGCGGCGCGCATAAAGGCTTCGCCAACCAGGAAGTTATTGACGCCCGCCTGACGTAACCGCTGAACATCCTGTACGCTGGCAATGCCCGATTCGGTCACCACCAGACGATCAGACGGCAGCTGCGTCAGCAGGCCAAGCGTGGTATCGATTGAGGTTTCAAAGCTGCGCAGGTTGCGGTTGTTAATCCCAATCAACGGCGTCGTGAGGTTCAGCGCCCGCTCCAGCTCATTGCCGTCATGTACTTCAACCAGTACCGCCATGCCCAGCTGATGCGCGCACGCTTCCAGCTCCTGCATTTGGCTATCTTCCAGCGCGGCGACAATTAACAGAATACAGTCGGCGCCCATCGCCCGTGCTTGTGCAACCTGCCAGCTATCAATCATAAAATCCTTACGCAGTACCGGCAGCGAACAGGCGGCGCGCGCCTGCTGCAAATAGTGCTCGCTGCCCTGGAAAAACTGCGCATCGGTTAAGACGGAAAGGCAGGCCGCGCCGCCCTGCTGATAGCTTTGGGCAATATCGGCGGGATTAAAATCAGCGCGGATCAGGCCTTTAGACGGGCTGGCTTTTTTGACCTCGGCGATAACGCCCGGTTTGTCCTGCTGATTATGCTGACGCAGCGCCGCGATAAAATCACGCCGGGTCTGCTGCTGCGCGCGCTCATGCAGCGCGCTAAGCGAGGACGCACGTTTTGCCGCGCCGATTTCCTCGCGCTTCACCGCCAGGATTTTATTTAAAATGTCAGACATAAGGCGCCTCCTTAACTGATGTTATGGCCCGGCCCACACCGGCCGACAGGATGTTTTAATGTTTTCCCGCGCCGGGCGCAAGCGCTCAGCGCTGGCGCAGCAGGCGTAATGCATTGGCGGTGACCAGCGCGGTAGCGCCGCTGTCCGCCAGTACTGCCAGCCACAGGCCGGTCAGACCCAACAGCGTCGTGACCAGCAGCAGCGCTTTCAGCCCAAGCGCGATAGCGATATTTTGGCGAATATTGCGCCGGGTCGCGCGCGACAGGCGAATCATCGCGGCTAACCCGGATAAGCGGTTATGCGTTAAGGCGGCGTCAGCCGTTTCCAGCGCCACGTCGCTGCCGCTGCCCATCGCAATCCCCAGCGTTGCCGCTTTCATCGCTGGCGCATCGTTAATGCCATCGCCAACCATCGCCACCGGCTGAGCCTGGCTTAGCTGTCGGATCGCCGCGACTTTATCGGCGGGCAACAGGCCCGCCCGATAATCCAGGCCGATCTCTGCGGCGATAGCGGCGGCGGCGCGTGGGTTATCACCGGTCAGCATCAGGGCGTTGACCCCAAGCTGTTGCAGCTCAGCCAGCGCCGAACGAACATCGTCCCGTAGCGTATCGCGCAGGGCCAGCAGGCCAAGCGGCTGCTGCTCCCGGTAAACCACCACCACCGTTTTGCCTGCGCTTTCCAGCTGGTTAATCCGCGCCGCCAGCGCTTCCGTCAGGCCCGGCAGAGGCGCTGATAATAACCAGCGCTGTCCGTTGATTTGCGCTTCGATGCCGCGCCCTGGCAGCACGCGCCGATCCTGCGCCTGCGGCAGCGGCTGATTTAACCGCCGGGCCTGCGCGACAATCGCCAGCGCCAGCGGATGCGTCGCGCCCTGTTCTACCGCTGCGGCATGCAGCAGCAGCTGCGTATGATCAATATCGGTAAGCGGGATCATATCGGTCAGCTCTGGCTTGCCTATGGTCAGAGTGCCGGTTTTATCGAAGGCCAGCAGACGGATGCCGCCCAGTTTTTCCAGCGCCGCGCCGCCTTTAATCAGCGCGCCGCGTCGGGCTGCTGCGGCCAGGCCAGAGGTAATCGCGGCTGGCGTAGAGATAACCAACGCGCAGGGACAGCCGATCAATAACAGCGTCAGCCCTTTATAAATCCACGTTTGCCAGTCGGCGGCCAGCAGCAAAGGCGGCAGCAGGGCGACCAGCAGCGCCAGCAGTATAACCAGCGGCGTGTAGATACGGCTGAAACGATCGAGAAAGCGCTCAAGCGGCGCACGATGCGTCTCGGCCTGCTCAATCAGCTGCAGAATCCGGTCAATGGCGCTTTCACCCGGTTTGGAAATCACCGCCAGCCTGACCTGCCGATCGATACTGATACAGCCTGCAGAAATAACCGCATCCTGCTGGTGCTCCGCCGGAATGGATTCGCCGGTTAATGCGCTTTCATCAAAGCTGGCAAAAGGCGAAAGCAGCCGCGCGTCGGCAGGCAGACGTTCCCCCGCCGCAACCTCGATAATATCGCCGGGACGCAGCATACTGGCAGCGATCTCTTCCCGCTGTTCATTACGCACGCGCACCGCTTTATCCGGCTTGAGCGCCATCAGTGCGGTAATGCCGCGCCGCGCACGGTTGGCGGCGATGCCCTCCAGCCGCTCGCCCAGCAGAAACAGCAGCAGCACCATTGCCGCCTCTGCGCTGGCGCCGATAAACAGCGCGCCGACCGCCGCAACCGTCATTAAGGTTTCGATAGCGAAAGGGCTGCCGCTGCGTGTCAGTTTCCAGGCTTTACGGCTTATCGGCCACAGCCCGGCCAGCGTGGTAAGAATAAACGCCGCCTGGCCCAACGTTGGCCCGATAAAATGCAGCAGCCAGCTCGCCAGCATCAGCAGGCCTGGTGCTAATAGCAGGCGATTTTCCTGCCAGAACCCTGCCGGTTTTTCGGCGGGAGCAGACTTATCCTGCAGGCGAAAACCGGCCTGCTTAACCGCCTGTTCCACTTCGGCTTTGATATTTCCGTCTGCGTTAACCAACAGCGTTTGCGTGGCGAACAGCACCTGCACTTCGCGTACGCCGGTCAGCGCGCTGACCGCTTTCTCCACTTTGCGCGCGCAGCTGGGGCAGTCCATCCCGTTGATGATCCAGCGATAGTGACATCCCGTCAGGGAAGGTTGCGCTGGCGTGAAAAGCGGGCTGGCGCCATCAGCGTCCTGTTGGCAGGCTGGCGAGACCGACGACGGAGAAAGGGTAAAGCGTCCCGCCGGCAGCGGGGCTGTTCCCTGCGCGCCGTTAAGGCGGAGTGCGGCCCTGGAAGGTCCGGGACCGCAGGAAGAAGGTTTGCTCATTGCGCCTCCTGGATTATGCAGCAAATGAAGATAGCTGCATCCTACACTCTGGAGCTACCTCCAGAGTCAAGAGGCAATATTCTCGTCAGAACAGCCAAAGCGAGCGGGCGATCATAAAGTGTCCGGCGAAATAGCAGGCGGCGACAATGGCGTTGTCCGCCGTAAAGCGCTTGCGATAATGGCTGATAAACCAGACCAGGTTAGCCAGCGTCAGCAGAGAAGCGCCCGCCATTAGCGAAAAGCTGTAATCGGTGGGCCGGAAGTAATAGAGTTCGGCCGCCAGCCAGTTCATTACCAGCGTCATGCCGATAAAGGTACAGACCGGCCAGCGCAGCTCCTCCAGCCGCGACCAGATTACGGCGATCCAGACGATGCCAATAATCAGCAGCGTCAGCGGGATGGGCCAGAAGAAGCTCATCGTCATATGACTGGCAAAATTGATGGTATACAGCAGATGCGCAAGGAAAAAAGCGCCCAGCGCATACATCATGCGCTGACGCGGCAGCAGCGTTAGCGCATCGCCCGCCATCGTCGCCAACAGGCCGAGCAGGATCAGATAGTCGGTGGGATTAAGCGTAGGCGCCTGCCAGGCCCAGGCCAGCAGCAACAACAGGGTGACCGGTTTAAACAGCCAGCGCTGCCATTGTGGACCGCGATAAGAAGCGTCGACATACAGCCAGCCGGAAAAAAGTACCGCAAGAAACGACCAAATCATTACGTTGTCCTTTTCTGAAAGGGGTGACAGCAAAATCAACCATCAATACGTAGCGCTGGTGGTCTGGCCACCGTGTTATGTGCAACATCCTGCACTGAGTTTAGGTTAGGGGCGCGCAATGTGACAATGGGTGCGTTCTGGTTGTATTCTTCTCGCGCGACAGGGCGCTTAAAGGGAGCCGAAGAGAGATGAGCAAACCGCCGTTAATTTTTATCATCGTGCTGGCGATTATTGCCGTACTGGCCTCGCGTCAGTTCATTAAGCAACGGCGCGAAAATGCGGCAAACGCGGCTTCGCCGGTGCGCCTGTTGTTGGCAGAAATTAAAAGTAAACGTGAGTTTCCGGCGCCGAACCGACGTTCACGCCAGCGTGAAGTCATTGCCGGGGAAGAGATGCGCTATGAGGCCTGGTTTCATCCGTTAAACGGCGGCAGCGATATTAAGCTGACGGTAAAGGCGAGCGATTATCATCAGCTGGATAAAGGCGCAAAAGGCGAGCTTAAAGTGCAGGGCAGCCGCTTTATCTCTTTTACGCCCGTTAACGATTAATCTACCGTGGCGGATAATGCTTTTTTTGCCAGGCAAGCAGCTCAAACACGCCGAAAAAGAAGATCTTAATCTGGGTGACACGGCTTAGCCTGACGCCATCTTTTGGCTGCGTGGCTTTCAGCAGCACCAGCTGCAGGCCATGCATCAGCACCATAAAAATCAGCGCAACGTTAACAAAATATGTCAGCGGTTTGGGAAAAGGATGCACAATATTCAGCAGCAGAAACGCCCAAACGAACACCATTAATAAACGACCCAGATTAAGCCACATCTTCCTGCTCCTGTGATACCTCTTCACGGCGATATAAGCGGTAGGCGACCTGTCCCGCGATTTTTTCCCGGTGCAGCTGCCAGTTAACCGGCACCGGCGGCGCGCCGTTTTCCACTTCGCTTTCGACATAAATCAACGCGCCGTCAGCCAGCCAGCGGTTGTTTTCCAGCAGCTGCAGCGTCTGCTCTAACAGTCCTTTGCGAAAGGGCGGATCGATAAACACAATTTGATAGGGCTCGCCCTGCTGCGCCAGCCAGCTAAGCGCGTTGGTCTGGATTACCTGCGCATTACTGGCTTTTAACGTCTGCAGATTCTGCACCAGCTGCTGGGCCACCGGCTTTTCCAGTTCCAGCAGCGTGGTCGAACCGGCATAGCGCGACAGCGCCTCAAGCCCAAGCGCGCCGCTGCCGGCGAAGCAGTCCAGGCAGCGAGCCTGCTGAATATCGGGCGCCAGCCAGTTAAACAGCGTTTCGCGCACCCGATCGGTAGTGGGGCGCAGCCCGGCGCTGTCGGGAACCGGCAGTTTTCGTCCACGCCATTGACCGCCAATTATGCGGATTTGTCCGGCGCCGCCGCGGGGTTTTTTATTCATGATGCTCACAACTCGTCATAATTTGTTGCGTAGTTTAACGGGCGAAAGCGGTTGAGGAAACGTTAAAAAGGGTGCTGGTGTTGCGTTCGCTGGAAAGTGTTAGACTAATGAATTCTTTATCAGGTTATTTTTTCAGCCCGGCGCAACAGACGACCGGATGAAAGCCATCGAGGAGTGTAGTCACACAATGGCAAAAGAGAAAAAGCGTGGCTTTTTTTCCTGGCTGGGTTTTGGTCGTGAAGAAACGCCTGTACAGCCAGAAGAACAAAAAGAGACGTTAACGGAGCAAACGGAAAATGCAGCCGAAAACGCAGAGCCTGCGGCAGAAAAGCCGGACTCCGAACAGCTGGCTGCCGATATTGTGGCGACAACCGAAGCCGTGGCGCGCGAAGCGCAGCCGGAAGAGGTAAAAACAGAGGCTGTCGCGCCACCAGAAGAGATCCTGCCGGAAGAGAGTCAGCTGGCTGACGCCGCTGCGCCGGTGGAAGAAGAAGTTCTACCGGAAGAGAGTCAGCCGGTCGATGCCGCTGCGCCGGTAGAAGAAGAAGTTCTGCCGGAAGAGACGCAGCTGGTCGATGCCGCTGCGCCGGTAGAAGAAGAAGTTCTGCCGGAAGAGAGTCAGCCGGTCGATGCCGTTGCGCCGGTAGAAGAAGTTCTGCCGGAAGTGATGCCACCGGTTGCTGCTGAGCCGGTCGCCGAGATCCTTGCGGAAGCAACGGCGCCTGCCGAAGAGAAAGATGCGGCAATCGCTGCGGAAGTCGCGGCAGCGGTAGAGCTGGCCCCGGCTGAAGAACAGGATGACGCGCCGCTTTCCGATGAGGAACTGGCCGCGCTGGCGCTGGCTGAGGAGCCGGAAGAAGAGACGGAAGAAGAGACGCAAATTGCCGCCGCGCCCGTTGAGCAGGATCGACCGACCAAAGAGGGCTTTTTTGCCCGTTTAAAGCGCAGCCTGGTCAAAACGCGGCAGAACCTTGGTTCTGGCTTTATCAGCCTGTTCCGTGGCAAAAAAATCGATGATGAGCTGTTTGAAGAGCTGGAAGAACAGCTGCTGATCGCGGATGTCGGCGTCGATACCACTCAGCGCATTATCACCAGCCTGACGCAGCAGGCGAACCGTAAACAGCTGCGTGACGCCGAGGCGCTGTACGGCCTGCTGAAAACGGACATGGCCGGGATTCTGCATAAGGTCGAAGCGCCGCTGGATATGACGGGCAAAACGCCGTTTGTTATTTTAATGGTTGGCGTTAACGGCGTGGGTAAAACCACCACCATCGGTAAGCTGGCGCGTCAGTACCAGGCAGAAGGCAAATCGGTGATGCTGGCGGCGGGCGATACTTTCCGTGCGGCGGCGGTCGAGCAGCTGCAGGTATGGGGCGAACGCAACCATATTCCGGTGGTGGCGCAGCATACCGGCGCGGATTCCGCCTCGGTGATTTTCGATGCGATTCAGGCCGCCAAAGCGCGCGGCGTGGATGTGTTAATCGCCGATACCGCAGGTCGTTTGCAGAATAAAGCGCATCTGATGGAAGAGCTGAAAAAAATCACCCGCGTGATGAAGAAGTTGGATGAAAATGCGCCGCACGAGGTGATGCTGACGATTGACGCCAGCACCGGCCAGAATGCGGTCAGTCAGACTAAGCTGTTCCATGAGGCGGTAGGTCTGACCGGGATTACCCTGACTAAACTGGATGGTACCGCAAAAGGTGGCGTCATCTTCTCGGTAGCGGATCAGTTTGGTATCCCGATTCGCTTTATCGGTGTCGGAGAAGGCATCGATGATTTGCGGCCGTTTAAGGCCGAAGATTTTATTGAGGCACTGTTTGCCCGAGAGGATTAACCAGGATGATTCGCTTTGAAGAGGTCAGTAAGGCTTATCTCGGCGGTCGGCAAGCGCTGCAAGGGGTAGATTTTCATCTGCATCCGGGCGAAATGGCGTTTCTGACCGGACATTCCGGCGCAGGGAAAAGCACCCTGTTGAAGCTAATTTGCGGCATTGAGCGTCCCAGCGCGGGCCATATCTGGTTCAGCGGGCACGATATTAGCCGCCTGAAAAATAGCGAGGTGCCTTTTCTGCGCCGTCAGATTGGCATGATCTTTCAGGATCACCATTTGCTGATGGATCGCACGGTCTATGACAACGTGGCCATCCCGCTGATTATTGCCGGGGCCAGCGGCGAAGATATTCGTCGTCGCGTTTCGGCGGCGCTGGATAAAGTTGGCCTTCTCGACAAAGCGAAAAACTTTCCCATCCAGCTTTCAGGCGGCGAACAGCAGCGCGTTGGCATAGCGCGCGCGGTGGTGAATAAACCTGCGGTGCTGCTGGCCGATGAGCCGACCGGTAACCTGGATGATGCGCTGTCGAACGATATTTTGCGTCTGTTTGAAGAGTTCAACCGCGTTGGCGTAACGGTGCTGATGGCTACGCACGACAGGGGACTAATCGGCCAGCGCAGCTATCGGGTAATGACGCTCAGCAATGGCAGACTGCACGGAGGCGATCGTGGCTAATAAACGCAACAAGCGCGTACCGGCGCCGAAAACCAAACAGCCGTCGAAAAGCAAAGCGCTAAAGGGCGGCTGGCAGGAACAGTGGCGCTACGCCTGGCGCGGCACGCTCTCTGATATGTGGCGTCAGCCGTTGGCAACGCTGCTAACGGTGATGGTGATCGCCATCTCGCTGACGCTGCCCAGCGTCTGCTATATGGTGTGGAAAAACGTCAGTCACGCAGCGGAGCAGTGGTATCCGGCGCCGCAGCTGACGCTTTATCTGTCGAAAACGCTGGACGACAGCGCTGCGGAAAACGTCGTGGCGACGCTGAAGAAAGAACCGGGCGTGGCGAAAGTTAACTATCTGTCGCGCGAAGAGGCGTTAGGCGAATTCCGTAACTGGTCAGGCTTTGGCGGCGCGCTGGATATGCTGGAGCAGAATCCTCTGCCGGCGGTGGTGATCATTACGCCGGAAATGAATTTCCAGAACGAGAAAACGCTGCAAACGCTGCGCGACCGCGTGCAGCACGTTGAAGGCGTTGACGATGTGCGCATGGACGATAGCTGGTTTGCGCGTCTGGCCGCGCTGACCGGCCTGGTCGGACAGGTCGCAACGATGATCGGTATCCTGATGGTGATTGCGGTGTTCCTGGTGATTGGCAACAGCGTGCGCCTTAGCATCTTTGCCCGACGCGATACCATTAACGTCCAGAAGCTGATCGGCGCTACCGACGGTTTTATCCTGCGTCCTTTCCTGTATGGCGGCGCGCTGCTGGGATTTGGCGGGGCGTTGCTGTCACTGGTTTTGTCTGAAATTTTGGTCTTCCGGCTGGAGTCGGTGGTGGCGCAGGTGGCGGCGGTATTTGGCACCACTTTCCGCCTGAGCGGGCTGTCGTGGGATGAAAGCCTGCTGCTGTTGCTGCTGTCGGCGATGATCGGCTGGATTGCCGCCTGGCTGGCGACGGTACAACATTTACGTCGTTTTACGCCACAGTAACGATTTTTTGGTATAATCTTCCTCTGCTGCATGACGCTTGTGCTGCAGAGGAAGTCCGCCCGGATCTCTTCCTGCCTGTCACAATCATATCGTTCATCACTTGTGTATAAAATATTCACGTTGTAAATTGAACTTGTGGATAACTTTATTATCTAATAAAGCAGCACAGATTGCTTTGAGGTTTCGTTGCCGGTTCCTGTACCCTGGTGAATCGTGCAAAAGGAAATCGTGCGGCAATATTATTAATTATGTGAGGGTTTGAATGACCAAAGAAATGCATACTTTAGCTATTGCTCCTCTTGGTAACCTGGAGTCCTATATTCGGGCTGCCAATACCTGGCCGATGCTAACGGCAGAAGAGGAAAAAGCGCTGGCTGAACGGCTGCATTACCAGGGCGATCTGGATGCGGCTAAAACGCTGATCCTGTCTCACCTCCGCTTTGTTGTTCATATCGCTCGTAACTACGCGGGCTATGGCCTGCCGCAGGCGGATCTGATTCAGGAAGGCAATATCGGCCTGATGAAAGCAGTACGTCGCTTTAATCCTGAAGTTGGGGTGCGCCTGGTCTCGTTTGCTGTTCACTGGATCAAAGCGGAAATTCATGAATACGTGCTGCGTAACTGGCGTATCGTGAAGGTCGCGACCACTAAAGCACAGCGCAAACTGTTCTTTAACCTGCGTAAAACCAAGCAGCGTCTGGGCTGGTTTAATCAGGATGAAGTGGAAATGGTGGCGCGCGAGCTGGGCGTGAGCAGCAAAGACGTACGTGAAATGGAATCGCGTATGGCCGCTCAGGATATGACTTTCGATCTGACCTCTGAAGATGAATCAGGCGAAGGCAAAAGCATGGCTCCGGTGCTTTATCTGCAGGATAAAACGTCTGACTTTGCCGACGGCATCGAGGAAGACAACTGGGAAAACCATGCGGCTGATAAACTGAGCGACGCGCTACAGGGACTGGACGAGCGCAGCCAGCATATTATTCGTGCCCGCTGGCTGGATGACGACAATAAAACCACGCTGCAGGAGCTGGCCGATAAATACGGCGTCTCGGCGGAGCGCGTGCGTCAGCTTGAGAAAAACGCGATGAAAAAATTGCGGATAGCAATAGAAGCATAATGCTTTATTGCGGTCAGGGGCGGCTTAACAGGCCGCCCTTTTTTTTGGCACTTATTAGCGGCATTAAGCCGCCCTCAGCGAAAAGCGCGATTCTACCCGACGGTATACACCCAGCCGTCAGCCTGAGTACGAAAGCCGCAGGCCTGCATAAAAGCAGCAATAACTTGCTGATCGGCCTTGCCGTCATCGGCAACCCACCACTGCGTCAGCGACGGATTCTGCGCGATCACCTCCTCCATTAAATAATGCCCAACGCCGCGACGGCGGGTGACCTCCCTGACTTCCAGCTTTGAAAGCTCGCCCTGCGTGCCGCGTATATTCAGCTCCACCGCCGCCAGCAGGCGCTCATTAAAACGCGCGGCGTACAGTCGATGATTTTCGTTCAGCTTTTTTTCCAGCGCATCACAGTCAACGTCAGGCCAGATTTTGCCGAGATCGATACGATCCTGCGCGCTCAGCTGTTGCAGTCGGATAATTGTCAATTTCATGAAATAACCAGCCCCAGGGTAAAAGGCATATTGTAGCGAAAATGTTCAAAAAATGACGTGTAACTTTTTCTGTACGAAAACGAAGCAATCTGTTTTTTGCCGCCCGGATATTCCGGGTAAACACTTAGGTTAAGCCATGGTGCCAGCATAACGCGCT
Organism: Mixta theicola; assembly: GCF_002895925.1. Classification (GTDB taxonomy): domain Bacteria; phylum Pseudomonadota; class Gammaproteobacteria; order Enterobacterales; family Enterobacteriaceae; genus Mixta; species Mixta theicola. The sequence goes on from NZ_NWUO01000006.1 coordinate 137,515, forward strand.
GGTTAAACGGCTAAAATGCCACCGTAACTGCCAGATGATTGTCCTGTAGCAAAGGCGCGATTTTGATTATCTCAGTTGATTTACAGAATAAAATTCCTGTTTAATGGACTGAAAAATAAAGCCTTATTTATAAAAACAGCGTGGATATATTCCTAACTCGTTCACATTAAACAAGTTTTGTTCTATAGCCCGCCCAAAATAATCACAACGCACATCACAACAGATGGGGAAGTCAGGATGAAAATAAGTAAAGGTCGCATGATGCTGGCAGGATGTATGGCGCTGGCAATGAGCCAGGCTGCGCTGGCGGAAGATATTAAAGTTGCTATCGTTGGCGCAATGTCAGGCCCGGTAGCGCAGTACGGCGATATGCAGTTTACCGGCGCTACGCAGGCGATTGCCGATATTAACGCCAAAGGCGGCGTGAACGGCAATAAGCTGGTGGCGGTAAAATATGATGATGCCTGCGATCCCAAGCAGGCGGTAGCGGTTGCTAACAAAGTGATTAACGAAGGTATCCGTTATGTTATTGGTCACCTCTGTTCTTCTTCCACCCAGCCCGCCTCCGATATTTATGAGGATGAAGGCGTACTGATGATTACGCCTGCCGCCACCGCAGCCGATCTGACTTCCCGTGGCTATCAGCTGATTATGCGCACCACCGGCCTGGATTCCGATCAGGGCCCGACCGCCGCCAAATACATCCTCAATACCATTAAACCCCAGCACATTGCCATCGTGCATGACAAGCAGCAGTACGGCGAAGGCCTGGCGCGCTCGGTACAGGAGAGCCTGAAAAAAGCCAACGCGCCGATCGCGATGTTTGAAGGGATCACCGCAGGCGACAAAGACTTCTCCACGCTGGTTGCGCGCCTGAAAAAAGAGAACATCGACTTCGTTTACTTTGGCGGTTACTACCCGGAAATGGGCCAGATTTTGCGCCAGGCACGCGCTGCCGGCCTGAAAACGCAGTTTATGGGCCCGGAAGGGGTGGGCAACGCTTCCCTCTCTAACATTGCCGGCGCGGCGTCCGAAGGGATGCTGGTAACCCTGCCAAAACGCTATGACCAGGTGGCGTCGAACCAGCCGATTGTGAATGCGATTAAGGCTAAAAAACTGGACGCAACCGGCCCGTTCGTCTGGACAACCTACGCGGCGCTGCAGTCGCTGGTTGCCGGTATTGAGCGCAGCAAAAGCGAAGAACCGGCGGATATTGCTAAAAACCTGAAAGAAGGCCAGCCGGTTCCTACTGTGATGGGCGACCTGAGCTGGGATCAGAAAGGCGACCTGAAAGGCTTTGAATTTGGCGTATTCAAATGGCACGCCGACGGCACCTCAACCGCCGTGAAATAAAGCACGGTACTTGAGGAGCGGCAGTCCGGGGTCAGGCGCGCCTGACCCCTGTTCCATCCTGCATTTCGTGAAGACGGACGATTTTTTGCTGTCGGCGGTGCCCGCGCAGCTTTGTTGGGGTTTATTTTATGTCCGAGCAGTTTCTCTATTTTCTACAGCAGTTGCTTAACGGCGTTACCTTAGGCAGCACCTACGCGCTGATCGCCATTGGCTACACTATGGTTTACGGCATCATCGGCATGATCAACTTCGCGCATGGCGAAGTTTATATGATCGGCAGCTATGTCTCGTTTATCGTGATTGCCGCCCTGATGATGGTCGGCATTGATGTGGGCTGGGTATTAATCGGCGCCGGTTTCCTGGCGGCGATTGTGATTGCCAGCGCTTACGGCTGGAGTATTGAACGCGTCGCCTATAAGCCGGTGCGCTCCTCTAAGCGCCTGATTGCGCTGATCTCCGCCATCGGGATGTCTATCTTCCTGCAAAACTATGTCAGCCTGACCCAGGGCTCACGCGATCTCGCCCTGCCGGGCCTGGTCAGTGGTCAACTGACGCTGGGCGAAAGCAACGGGTTCGCTGCCACCATCAGCACGATGCAGGTGATTATCTGGCTGGTTACCTTCCTCGCCATGCTGGCGCTAACGCTGTTTATCCGCTATTCGCGCATGGGCCGCGCCTGCCGCGCCTGCGCCGAAGATTTAAAAATGGCCAGCCTGTTGGGGATCAACACCGACCGGGTAATTTCCCTGACCTTCGTAATCGGCGCGGCGATGGCGGCGGTTGCGGGCGTGCTGCTGGGGCAGTTTTATGGCGTCATCAACCCCTATATCGGCTTTATGGCGGGCATGAAGGCCTTTACCGCCGCGGTACTGGGCGGCATCGGCAGTATTCCCGGCGCGATGCTGGGCGGTCTGGTGTTAGGCGTTGCCGAGGCGCTGACCTCCGCCTATTTCAGCACGGAATATAAAGATGTGGTCTCTTTTGCGCTGCTGATTGTGGTGCTGCTGGTTATGCCGACGGGTATCCTCGGTCGTCCGGAGGTAGAAAAAGTATGAAGCCCGCTCACTTTGTTAATGCCGTTATTTCGGCACTGATGCTGTTAATCCTTGCCTCATTCTTTATGGGTATGCGTCTTAACCTTGACGGCACGCGGCTGGTGGTCAATAACGCAGGCAGCGTGCGCTGGAACTGGATCGCTATCGGCTGCGCCGTGGTATTTGTCTTTCAGCTGTTGCGTCCGCTGGTGGGACGCAGCCTGAAGCGCAGCGGCCACGGCGGCTTGGTGCTGCCAGGCTTTGACGGCAGTACGCCGAAGCAGAAGCTGCTGGCGCTGCTGTTTATCGTGGCGGCGGTTATCTGGCCGTTTATCGTCTCGCGCGGCACGGTGGATATTGCGACGCTAACGCTGATTTACGTCATGCTTGGGCTGGGGCTGAACGTAGTCGTGGGGCTTTCCGGCCTGCTGGTGCTGGGCTACGGCGGCTTTTACGCTATCGGCGCCTATACCTTTGCGCTGCTTAACCACTATTACGGCCTGGGATTCTGGGAATGCCTGCCGCTGGCGGGTCTGGTTTCCGCCATGTTTGGTCTACTGCTGGGCTTTCCGGTGCTGCGCCTGCGCGGAGACTATCTGGCGATCGTCACGCTCGGCTTTGGTGAAATCGTCCGTATCCTGCTGCTGAACAACACCGCCATTACCGGCGGCCCGAACGGCATCAGCCAGATCCCGAAGCCGACTTTTTTCGGCCTGGAGTTTAACCGCAGCCCGCGCGACGGCGGCTGGGATACTTTCCATCACTTCTTTAACCTGAAATACGATCCCAGCGACCGTATTATTTTCCTGTATCTGGTCGCGCTGCTGCTGGTGGTGCTGACGCTGTTTGTTATTAACCGCCTGCTGCGTATGCCGCTGGGCCGCGCCTGGGAAGCGCTGCGTGAAGATGAAATTGCCTGCCGTTCGCTGGGCCTCAGCCCAACGCGCATCAAGCTGACCGCTTTTACCATCAGCGCCGCGTTTGCTGGTTTCGCCGGCAGCCTGTTTGCCGCGCGTCAGGGCTTTATCAGTCCGGAATCCTTTACCTTTGCCGAATCGGCCTTTGTGCTGGCGATTGTGGTGCTGGGCGGCATGGGCTCACAGTTTGCGGTGATCCTGGCGGCGATCCTGCTGGTGGTTTCGCGTGAACTGATGCGCGATTTGAATGAATACAGCATGTTAGTGCTGGGTGCGCTAATGGTGCTGATGATGATTTGGCGTCCGCAGGGACTATTGCCGATGCAGCGTCCGCATCTGAAGCTGAAGCGCGATCAACAAGGAGAGCAGGCATGAGTCAGCCTTTATTAACGGTAGAAGGCCTGATGATGCGCTTCGGCGGCCTGCTGGCGGTAAATAACGTGGCGCTGAAGCTGCATCCGCAGGAGATCGTTTCGTTGATTGGCCCGAACGGTGCGGGAAAAACCACGGTATTTAACTGCCTGACCGGCTTTTATAAGCCGACCGGCGGATCGATTCGGTTAGGCGATCGCCAGCTGGCCGGGCTGCCGGGCCAGCAGATTGCGCGTATGGGCATCGTGCGTACCTTCCAGCATGTCCGTCTGTTCCGCGAAATGACGGTGGTTGAAAACCTGCTGGTGGCGCAGCATCAGCATCTGAAAAGCGGCCTGTTTTCCGGGCTGTTGAAAACGCCGGCTTTTCGTCGTAGCGAAAGCGAGGCGCTGGATCAGGCAGCCAGCTGGCTGCAGCGCGTTGGGCTGCTGGAGATGGCTAACCGGCAGGCGGGCAATCTGGCCTACGGTCAGCAGCGGCGGCTGGAAATTGCCCGCTGCATGGTGACGCGCCCGGAAATCCTGATGCTGGATGAACCGGCGGCGGGCCTTAACCCGAAAGAGACGCATGAACTGGATGAGCTGATTGCGGAGCTGCGCGGCGAACATAAGGTCACGGTGCTGCTCATTGAGCATGATATGAAGCTGGTTATGGGTATTTCCGATCGCATCTATGTGGTTAACCAGGGGACGCCGCTGGCAAACGGCACGCCGGAAGAGATACGTAACAACCCGGACGTGATCCGTGCATATTTAGGTGAGGCATAAAATGGCGAATCCGATGTTAACGCTTAGCAAGGTCAGCGCGCATTACGGCAAGATACAGGCGCTGCATCAGGTTAGCCTGGAGATTAATCAGGGCGAAATCGTCACGTTGATTGGCGCGAACGGCGCGGGAAAAACCACGCTGTTGGGCACGCTGTGCGGCGAGCCGCGCGCCTCTGAAGGCACCATTTCCTTCGATGGCAAAAATATTACCGACTGGCAAACGGCGCGTATTATGCGCGAGGCGATTGCTATCGTGCCGGAAGGACGACGGGTTTTCTCGCGCATGACGGTGGAAGAGAATCTGGCGATGGGCGGCTTTTTCGCCAGCCGCCAGCAGTATCAGCAGCGGATTGCGCAGGTTTACGAACTGTTTCCGCGCCTGCATGAGCGGCGAGTTCAGCGCGCGGGCACCATGTCGGGCGGCGAACAGCAAATGTTGGCGATTGGGCGCGCGCTGATGAGCCAGCCGCGGCTGCTGCTGCTGGATGAGCCTTCGCTGGGGCTGGCGCCGATTATCATTCAACAGATCTTCGATACCATTGAGCAGCTGCGTCAGGAAGGCATGACCATCTTCCTGGTGGAGCAAAACGCCAACCAGGCATTAAAGCTGGCCGATCGCGGCTACGTGCTGGAAAACGGTCACGTGGTGCTGGAGGACAGCGGCGATGCGCTGCTGGCTAACGAGGCAGTTCGCAGCGCCTACCTCGGCGCGTAACCTTCAGGCCGCCCGTCGTTCGGCGGGCGGTTCTTTGCAACCTCGCCGTCATCTTTCCGTCACCTTACGGTTATCTCACCGTCATTTTTCCGTGTCATGTTACGTTGCGAACAAAAAAAGCGTGTTTTTACGTATACCTACAATGTCACAGGAAAACGCTATGTCCTACTTTACGTTTCGTCATACCGCTCTCAGCATGGTGCTGGGACTGGCACTGAGCGGCAACGCCCTGGCCGCGACGGAAATTCCGTTCTGGCACTCTATGGAAGGCGAATTAGGCAAAGAAGTTGACTCACTGGCACAACGTTTTAACCAGGCGCACCCCGATTATAAAATCGTACCGGTTTATAAAGGCAACTATGAGCAGAGCCTGGCGGCCGGTATCGCCGCGGTACGCACCGGCAAAGCGCCGGCGATTTTGCAGGTTTACGAAGTGGGCACCGCTACCATGATGGCGTCCAAAGCGATCAAGCCGGTCTATGAAGTATTTAACGATGCGGGCATCAGGTTCGACGAATCGCAGTTTGTCCCGACCGTCTCCGGTTACTATACCGATGCGAAAAGCGGCCATCTGCTGTCGCAGCCGTTTAACAGCTCCACGCCGGTACTCTATTACAACAAAGACGCCTTCAGGAAAGCCGGGTTAGATCCGGAGCAGCCGCCAAAAACCTGGCAACAGCTGGCAAAAGATACTGCGGCGCTGCGTAAAGCGGGCATGCAGTGCGGCTACGCCAGCGGCTGGCAGGGCTGGATTCAAATTGAAAACTTCAGCGCCTGGCACGGGCTGCCGGTAGCCACCGAGAATAACGGTTTTGGCGGCACCAGCGCCGAGCTGATTTTCAATAAGCCGGAGCAGGTGCGTCATATCGCCATGCTGGAAGAGATGAACAAAAAAGGGGGCTTCAGCTATTTTGGCCGTAAGGATGAGTCTACCGAGAAGTTCTATAACGGCGACTGCGCGATTACCACCGCCTCATCCGGTTCGCTGGCGGATATTCGTCAGCATGCCAAATTCAGTTATGGCGTCGGCATGATGCCGTATGACGAAAGCGTTCCGGCCGCGCCGCAGAACGCCATTATCGGCGGCGCCAGCCTGTGGGTCATGCAGGGCAAGGACAACGCGACCTACAAAGGCGTGGCGGAGTTTTTACAGTATCTCGCCCAGCCGGAAATCGCTGCCGAATGGCATCAGAAAACCGGTTATCTGCCGATCACTAAGGCCGCTTACGATCTGACGCGCCAGCAGGGCTACTATGAGAAGAATCCGGGCGCGGATATCGCTACGCGACAGATGCTGAACAAGCCGCCGTTGCCTTTCACCAAAGGCTTACGCCTCGGCAATATGCCGCAGATCCGCACCATTGTTGATGAGGAGCTGGAAGGCGTCTGGAACGGCAGTAAAACGCCGCAGGCCGCGCTTGATTCCGCCGTCCAGCGCGGCAATCTGCTGCTGCGCCGCTTCGAACAACAGGTGAAGTAAGCAGACGTCGGGCTGCTGCGGCGGCCCGGCTATCGCTCCGCCCTGTCACGCACCGCTTGTGCCGATCTGTTATGGAACCACCGCATGTCGAGTTCTCGTCCCGTTTTCCAGTCACGCTGGCTGCCCTGGGTATTGGTTTTTCCTCAGCTATTAATCACCCTGATCTTTTTTATCTGGCCTGCCGGCGAGGCGCTCTGGTATTCGGTACAAAGCGTCGATCCCTTTGGCTTTTCCAGTACCTTTGTCGGGCTGGAGAACTTTAGCCGCCTGCTGGATGACGCTTATTATCTTGCCTCCTTCTGGACTACGCTGATTTTCAGCGCGCTGGTGACCGGCTTTGGGCTGGCGATCTCGCTGCTGTTCGCCGCACTGACCGATTATGTGCTGCGCCTGAAACGCTTTTATCAGACGCTGCTGCTGTTGCCTTACGCGGTTGCGCCCGCGATCGCCGCCGTGCTGTGGATGTTTTTATTTAACCCCGGCATCGGGCTGATTGCGCACTTCCTGCGGGACATCGGCTACGGCTGGAACCACGCGCAGAACAGCGGCCAGGCGATGTTTTTGGTGGTGCTGGCCTCGGTATGGCAACAGATTAGCTATAACTTCCTGTTTTTCTTCGCTGCGCTGCAGTCGATCCCGCAGTCTCTGGTTGAAGCGGCCGCCATTGACGGCGCCGGGCCGGTACGCCGTTTCTTTCAACTGTCGCTGCCGCTGATAGCGCCGGTGAGTTTCTTCCTGCTGGTGGTGAATCTGGTTTACGCCTTTTTTGACACCTTTCCGGTAATTGACGCCGCGACGCAGGGCGGCCCGGTACAGGCCACCACCACGCTGATTTATAAAATTTATCGGGAAGGCTTTGCCGGTCTCGATCTCTCTTCATCGGCGGCGCAGTCGGTCGTGCTGATGTTTCTGGTGATTATCTTAACCATTATTCAGTTCCGCTACGTCGAGCGTAAGGTGCGTTATCAATGATTGAACACCGTCGCGGGCTGGATATTTTCAGTCACGTTATGTTGATTTCAGGCATTCTGACCATTCTGTTCCCACTCTGGGTAGCCTTTGTTGCCGCCACGCTGGATAACCAGCAGATTTTTCAGGTGCCGATGAGCCTGGTGCCCGGCACGCAGCTGTGGCACAACCTGCGTGAGATCTGGCTGCACGGTGTCAGCAGCAACAGCGCGCCGATGAGCGTGCTGCTGTTTAACAGTACGCTGATGGCGCTGGCTATCACCTTCGGCAAAATCACCGTCTCGATGCTTTCCGCCTTTGCGCTGGTCTGGTTTCGCTTTCCGCTGCGCAACCTGGTGTTCTGGATGATTTTTATCACGCTGATGCTGCCGGTTGAGGTACGTATTTTCCCCACGGTGGAAGTGGTGGCTCATCTGCAGCTGCTTGACAGCTACAGCGGCCTGACGCTGCCGCTGATGGCGTCCGCCACCGCCACTTTTCTGTTTCGACAGTTCTTTATGTCGCTGCCGGATGAGCTACTGGAGGCGGCGCGCATTGACGGCGCAGGCCCGATGCGCTTCTTCCGCGATATTGTGCTGCCGCTGTCGCGCACCAACCTGGCGGCGCTTTTTGTGATCACCTTTATCTACGGCTGGAACCAGTATCTGTGGCCGATTCTGATCACCAGCGAGACCAAAATGGGCACGGCGGTGGCGGGCATTCGCAGCATGATTTCCTCCGGCGAAGGCACTACCCAATGGAACCTGGTGATGGCGGCGATGCTGCTGACGCTGATCCCGCCGGTGGTGGTGGTGATGGTGATGCAGCGGGCATTTGTCCGTGGTTTGGTAGAGAGCGAGAAATAGACTATGGCAGCAGTAACCCTTCAGGCCGTCACCAAGTCCTATGATGGCAAGCAGCAAATTATACAGCCGCTGGATGTGGTGATTGGCAACGGCGAATTTATGGTGATGGTAGGGCCCTCCGGCTGCGGTAAATCGACGCTGTTACGTATGGTGGCCGGGCTGGAGCGCGTTACCAGCGGCGATATTTATATCGATACGCAGCGGGTAACCGAGCTGGAGCCGAAAGATCGCGGCATTGCGATGGTTTTCCAGAACTATGCGCTTTACCCGCATATGACGGTTGAAGAGAACATGGCGTACGGCCTGAAAATTCGCGGCATGGGACGCGAGCTGATCCGCCAGCGCGTTCTGGAAGCGGCACGCAGCCTGGAGCTGGATGCGCTACTGAAAAGGCATCCACGCGAGCTGTCAGGCGGGCAGCGGCAGCGCGTGGCGATGGGGCGTGCGATAGTGCGTGAGCCGGCGGTCTTTTTGTTTGACGAGCCGCTTTCTAACCTGGATGCGCGGCTGCGCGTTCAGATGCGCCTGGAGCTACAACAGCTGCATCGTCGGCTGCGCACCACCAGCCTGTATGTTACGCACGATCAGGTGGAAGCGATGACGCTGGCGCAGCGCGTAATGGTGATGAATAAAGGCGTCGTCGAGCAGGTCGGCACGCCGGTTGAGGTTTACGAGCGTCCGGCGACGCGCTTCGTCGCCAGTTTTATCGGCTCACCGGCGATGAACCTGCTGGAAGGCTGCTTCAGCCGCGACGGCAACGCGTTTATGCTGGGCGATAATCTGGCGCTGCCGCTGTCCGTCGCGAAAAGTCAGTGGGCGAATCAGGCGGCGACGCTGGGCATTCGCCCGGAGCATATTGGTCTCAGCAGCCGGGAAGCGGGCGGCATTCCGCTGATTGTCGAAACGCTGGAGATCCTCGGCGCGGATAATCTGGCGCACGGCAGGTGGGGCGAACAACGCCTTGTGGTACGCTTGCCGCATCTTGAGCGTCCGGTGCCGGGCAGCACGCTGTGGCTGCATCTGCCCGTCGAGGCGCTACACTTTTTCTCGGCTAAACACGGAGCGCGTCTGGAATGAAGAAAGAGTGGCCCTATCCACACGTTGTGGCCCATCGCGGCGGCGGCAAGCTGGCGCCGGAAAACACGCTGGCGGCGATTGATACCGGCGCGCGTTACGGCCATACCATGATTGAATTCGATGCTAAGCTGTCGCGCGATGAGCATATTTTCCTGCTGCACGACGACACGCTCGATCGTACCAGCAACGGCTGGGGCATTGCGGGTGAGCTGCCGTGGCATCAGCTGGCGCAGCTGGACGTTGGCGGCTGGTTTGGCAAAGCCTTTACCAACGAGCGGCTGCCGCTGCTGGAGGCCGTTGCGGCGCGCTGCCGTCAGCATCGCCTGCTGGCGAATATCGAAATTAAGCCGACTACCGGCTATGAAGCACAGACCGGAAAAGCGGTAGCGCTGGCGGCGCGTGAACTGTGGCAGGGCGAAACCGCGCCGCTGCTTTCGTCGTTTTCTGTGGTCGCGCTGGAAGCGGCGATGCAGGCCGCACCGGAACTGCCGCGCGGACTGCTGCTGGACGAATGGCATGAAGAGTGGCAGGCGATGACCCAGGTGCTGGATTGCGTCTCTATTCACCTGAATCATCGCTTGCTGGATGCGGAGCGCACCGCCGCGATTAAACAGGCGGGGCTGAGAATTCTGGTGTATACCGTGAACCAGCCCGAACGTGCGCGAACCCTGCTGGAGTGGGGCGTGGATGCGATCTGCACCGATCGCATCGATATTATCGGCCCCGATTTTTAAGCGTTACCGGGTATTGTTCTGATACACCGGCGGCGGCGTATTGCTACCGGGCTGCGACTGTAAAACGCGCTGCTGCGTGCTGTTACGCTGTTCCTGCATACGGCGCTGCATCTGCTGCGTCTGCTGCTGTTGATCCAGACGCAGCTTGCTTTGCTGCTGCATCTGGCGCGTTTGCATCTGGTTTTGCAAACGCTGCTGGCTTGGGTTGTAACCCGGCTGATTAGGATTGTTGTTGTTATTATTCAGCATATTCGCCATGCCGCTCAGCGGCAGCAGAGCGATAAAAATCATCAGTAGTTTTTTCACTTTCTGTTCTCCTTCATTGGCAACGCGGCGTAGACGACGCCGGAGCGGCATCGCTGTTGGTTGCCCACTCTAAGTTTAACTCACCTTCAGCGAGCGGCCTCTCTCCGGGCGCTAATTTGCGTTAGGGCTCGCTTTCTGTGCTTATTTTGTGCATGTTTAAAAAAAGTAAACACAACGTAAATAACAAGACGGGCGATGATATGCAGAAAAAAGTAAAGGGATGGCGGCTCACCGCTGCGTTGCTAACGCTGCTGTGGGGCGGATCGGCGCTGGCGCTGGTACAAAATGCTCCGCCGGTTTCCTATGGCATTGAGGCGGATACCTTCCATCCGGTTCGGGCTAAACAGGGAATGGTGGCATCGGTGGATGCAACTGCCACGCAGATCGGCGTGGATATTTTGCGTCAGGGCGGGAATGCGGTGGATGCCGCCGTGGCGGTGGGTTTTGCGCTGGCGGTGACCCATCCGCAGGCGGGAAATCTGGGCGGTGGAGGGTTTATGCTGTTGCGCACCGCTTCTGGCCGCGTTACCGCTATTGATTTCCGTGAGATTGCGCCCGCCCGCGCCAGCCGGGATATGTTCCTGGATAAGCAGGGCAATGCGGACAGCAAACTTTCACTGACCTCGCCGCTGGCTTCCGGTACGCCCGGCACGGTAGCGGGCTTTGCGCTGGCGGCAAAGAAATACGGTACGCTACCGCTGAGCCAGCTGGTGCAGCCCGCAATTGAACTGGCGCGCAAGGGCATCATCGTAAACGATGCGCTGGCTGACGATCTGAATAGCTATGGTAAAGAAGTGCTGCTTGCCCATGACAACAGCAGGGCTATTTTCTTTAAGCCGGACGGCACGCCTTATCAGAAAGGCGAACGTCTGGTGCAGGCTAACCTGGCGCACAGCCTGTCGCTGATTGCGCGCCAGGGAGCCGATGCCTTTTACAAAGGGGAGATCGCCGATCGGATCGCCGCAGAAATGGCCCAGCATGGCGGCCTGATTAGCAAAGCGGATTTAGCCAGCTATCACGCGATAGAGCGCCAGCCGATTAGCGGCAGCTATCGCGGCTATCAGATCTTTTCCATGCCGCCGCCCTCTTCCGGCGGTATTCATATCGTGCAGATCCTTAATATTCTGGAAAACTTCGATCTGGCGAAAATGGGCTTCGGCAGCGCCGACGCGATGCAGATTACCGCCGAAGCGGAGAAATATGCCTACGCCGACCGTTCGGAATACCTCGGCGATCCCGATTTTGTGAAGGTGCCGTGGCAGGCGTTGACCAGCAAAGCCTATGCTAAATCGCTGGCGCAGCAGATTGATTTAGCCAAAGCGCGGCCTTCGGAACAGATCAAGCCGGGCAAACTGGAGCCGTATGAGAGCAACCAGACCACGCACTTTTCGGTGGTGGACAAGCAGGGCATTGCGGTCGCGGTGACCTATACGCTGAATACTAATTTCGGCAGCGGCATCGTGGCGGGCAACAGCGGTATTCTGCTGAATAATGAGATGGATGATTTTTCCGCCCGCCCCGGTACACCAAACGTTTATGGCCTGGTCGGCGGCGAGGCCAACGCCGTCCAGCCCGGCAAGCGTCCGCTTTCATCAATGTCGCCAACTATCGTGGTGAAGGATGGCAAAACCTGGCTGGTAACCGGCAGCCCAGGCGGCAGCCGGATTATCACCACCGTGCTGCAAATGGTGATTAACAGCATTGATTTTGGCATGAACGTTGCCGAAGCGACCAACGCGCCGCGTTTCCATCATCAGTGGCTGCCGGATCAGCTACGCGTTGAGAAGGGATTCAGCCCGGATACGCTTAAATTGCTGAGCGCAAAAGGACAGAACGTCAAAGTATTACCGGCGATGGGCAGTACGCAAAGCATTATGATCGGGCCTGACGGCACGCTGTACGGCGCGTCCGATCCGCGTACGGTAGATGATTTAACGGCGGGATATTAACGGATAAGCCGTGTCGGAAACCTGAATTCCGGCACGGCGCGCAGCGATGAACGGGCAGGGAAGTTACCGCAAAAGCCGCATAATAGATTGAAACTTCTGCAGGAGCTGCCTATGGTTTGTAGCATCGTTGCTACAAATCAGGAGGCGGTATGACCATTACGACAATTTCCAGCCGTGCCTTTAATCAGGAAATATCAAAGGCTAAAAAATCATCTAAAAATGGCCCGGTTTATATTACCGATCGTGGTAAACCGGCATATGTATTATTGAGCTGGGAAGAATTTAAAAAGCTCAGTGGTTCACGTAGAAATATTCTTGATGCCTTGCAAATGGTGGAGGCGGCTGATATAGATTTTGAACCTGAGCGTGGAAATATTATTAACCGGGACGTTGATTTCTGATGCGCTATTTACTGGATACCAATGTTTTTTCCGAACTGAGAAAGGCAGGGACGCAAAAAATTGATGCTAACGTTGCACGTTGGGCCGAGTCAGTTGATGCCGGCGATTTGTTTATTTCTGTTATTACCGTCATGGAGATTGAAAAAGGCATCCTTAATCTGGCACGTAAAGATGCTTCACAGGCAGCAATATTACGCCAGTGGTTTGAGCAAAGGGTATTGACTGAATTTGCAGAGCGTATCCTGGCTATTGATGTGCAGGTTGCCCGCTATTGCGCGCAGCTGCATATCCCGGACAAACGCTCGGAAAATGATGCGCTCATTGCCACCACGGCTTACCTGCATGAAATGATCCTTGTTACCCGCAATACTAAAGACTTTATCGACATGGGACCTGGCTTACTTGATCCCTGGGAAACGGCATAGCGCCGTCTCCCTTTAATGACTACGCGCTTCTCAAGGAAGGCGACCAGCGCATAGTGGCCAGGCCGCTGATGAGCAATGCGCTTTTGCCACAAAAAATTAATAAAATTATGCGTACTATTAACGGGATATTTTATTGTAAAAAGTGAGGCGCCTGTCGAATAATAGAAAATACGTATTGCTTTGCGATGGCAGTGAGGTTATTTATTTTCTAACTCTCTGAATAATTTAAACTATCCTGCTTTCTTTTTATTAGTTAATGGATCGAGTAAATTGACCTGTTATTTTATATTAACAGACGGCTTCGTATATTAATGGCTTGCTGAGTGAAAGAGTTACAATAGATAAAATGTGTCATCTAACCGTTTAGGTTAAATTAATTAACTGAGTGAATAATAGATTCTATTAATAAGTCAGGAAGAGTTTGGTTGCCGCTAAATTTTAATTATTAAGAAACTTATGGTCTTAGGGTTTGGACTTATTAACCTACAGGCAGGGATACCGTATGATAAACAATGGAAAAGAAGGCAGCTTACGCCTGATGACGCCGGGCGAAATAAATATGGCTAAAACGATATTTGGCAATGCGATTATCTATTCTCGCGTTTGGATCCACTACGACAGCTACTTTCCGTTTGGCCTGCAGGGCCAAAATGTGGCGATGGCGCCCAACGGGGAGATTTACATGCGTGACTATTACTATGCGGCTGATTTCTCGGCGATTTCCGACATGGGTAAACAGCATGCTTTTATTCATGAGCTGACTCATGTCTGGCAATATCAGAAAGGGATGTGGGTCAGAACCCGCGGATTGTTTAGCTGGGCGGCTGATTATGACTATGATTTTGAAGGAAATAAATATTTGCAGGATTACTCTATGGAACAGCAGGCGCAGATAGTGGCTGACTATTTTTTGCTTTATCGCTATGGATATGGGGCATGGCTCAAGCTGCTTCCATCTATTGGAACTTTTACAGGTGAAGCTTACCCAAATATCAAAGCGGATTATAAACGTGTATTAACCCATTTTCTCAGGCAGAGATAACAATGCGTAAATTACTCTTAATAGCAGCCGTTTTTTTTCTAAGCGGCTGCCCCGGGCCGGGCGACTATTATCATCCTAACTATCCTGCTCAGGTGAACATTAAAGATAATAAACCGTGCGTGACCGTACAGCCGGAGGGTGACGAAGAGGTTTACGCCATACATATCTATGAAATGGCAGGTATGGCCCGCGAAAAACTTTTTATACCCAGGTCCTACACTGTCCGTGCTGATGAGTGTCTGGATATTGCCGCTTATCCGTTTCGTCCTGATACTGCTTACGTTTTTTCGGTTGTTCTGAGTTCAGAAAAAAAATTTAAAAAGAAGCGCTTTCCCTGGGGCAGAGAATTTATTGTCCGCTTCCGTCTGTTTGAAGGCATAAATGGACTTCAGGTTGAAGAAGTCGAGCCGGAGCCGCCGAACTGGAACTTACCAGCAAGATCGTCAGATGAGTTTCAACTCATCTCGCCAGAGCAGCAATAAAAAAGCTTTACAAATACGAATGATAATGATTACTATTGCCATGCACTCCAGCGAGGCTGACATCGGACTCTCTGCGAAGGCACGACATTGCTCACATTGCTTCCAGTATTTTTTAGCCAGCCAAGAGCTGGCTTTTTTTTGCCCATCTCGCGTGACCTGCAAGCCAGCTTTTCTGTTAGAGGGCATCTGTCCATGCTTAGCCTGAGCCACAATAAGACGATCAAAGGGATCTTTGTGTAACCTTTCAGGCAGGTCTGCCACCAAAAGTGCATGTTTACTTTTTACCGGAATCTCAGTTAATTTTCCGTTCATTTTTTTTGAACAGAGGCGTGAACTTTTTCAGCTATCATTCAGCCTGCTCCGGCCCCAGACTAGAAAAAAACGTTGAGGAGCATTGAATATGATTTACTTACGCAAAGCTGAAGAGCGCGGTCATGCTAACCACGGCTGGCTGGACAGCTGGCACACTTTTTCATTCGCTAACTACTACGACGCCAACTTTATGGGCTTCTCGGCGCTGCGGGTAATTAACGAAGACGTTATCGCGGGCGGCGAGGGATTCGGTACGCATCCCCATAAAGATATGGAAATCCTGACCTACGTGCTTTCCGGCACCGTAGAGCATCAGGACAGTATGGGGAATAAAGAGCAGATCCCGGCGGGCGAGTTCCAGATTATGAGCGCCGGCACCGGCGTGCGCCATTCCGAATACAACGCCAGCAGCAGCGAGCCGCTGCATCTGTATCAGATCTGGATTATCCCGGAAAAAACCGGCATTGAGCCGCGCTACGACCAGCGACGATTTGCGGATGTCTCCGGCCGCCAGCTGATTCTGTCGCCGGATGCCCGTGACGGTTCGCTGAAGGTTTATCAGGATATGACGCTGTCGCGCTGGGTACTGAAAGCGGGCGAGAGCGATAGCATTGCGCTGGATCCGTCACGCCGCATCTGGATTCAGGTAGTAAAAGGCGAGGTGCAGGTTAACGATCAGCCGATCGCTACCAGCGACGCGCTGGCCATCTGGGAAGAGAGCGCGCTGACGCTGCAGGCAGGCAGCGATGCAGAGGTCCTGCTGTTCGATCTGCCGCCGGTTTAAGCGTGACGCAGGCCGCCGTCGCAACCCGACGGCGGCCTTTTTTTGCCTGCGATTTAACAATGCGCCGACAGCGCCGGATAAGGCGCGTTTTCCCTGCTCGTTACTGCTGCGGTTTTTTTGTAAACTCACTGTCATCTCCCTCTGGCCTGCGAATGATAATGAAGAAGAAAAGACCCGTGCTTCAGGATGTTGCCGATCGCGTCGGCGTGACGAAAATGACCGTCAGCCGCTATCTCCGTAATCCGCAGCAGGTCTCCGCCGCGCTGGGCGCGCAAATCGCCGTGGTGCTGGATGAGCTGGGCTACATTCCTAACCGCGCCCCCGATATGCTCTCTAACGCCACCAGCCGCGCGATTGGCGTGCTGCTGCCTTCGCTAACTAACCAGGTTTTCGCCGACGTGCTGCGCGGCATTGAAAGCGTAACCGACGCGGCAGGTTATCAGACGCTGGTCGGCCATTTCGGCTATAACCCGGAGAAGGAGGAGCTGCAGCTGCGCTCGCTGCTGGGCTGGAACATCGACGGGCTGATCCTTACCGAGCGCACCCACACGCCAGCCAGCCTGCGGATGATTGAAACCGCCGGCATTCCGGTGATTGAAATGATGGACAGCGTTTCGCCCTGCCTGGATATGGCGGTGGGTTTTGATAACGTTGAGGCGGCGCGGCAAATGACGCAGGCGATTCTGGCGAAAGGGCATCGCCATACCGTTTATCTTGGCGCGCGGCTTGACGAGCGCACGTTGCAAAAACAACGAGGCTACGAGCTGGCGATGTGCGAGGCGGGGCTGGAACCGCGCAGCGTCATGATGGAAGAGGCGTCCTCTTTTAGCGCGGGCGCGATGCTGCTGTGTGAAGCGCGGCGGCGTTATCCGCAGACCGACAGCCTGTTCTGCACCAATGACGATTTGGCGATAGGTGCTATGTTTGAATGCCAGCGCCAGGGATTGCGCGTGCCGCAGCAAATGGCGATTGCGGGCTTTCACGGGCACGATATTGCGCACGTGGTCACGCCGCGTTTAGCCACCGTGCTGACGCCGCGCGATCGTATGGGACGAGAGGCCGCCGCGCTGCTGCTGGCGCGTATCGGCGGCGAAAGGCGCGAACATCAACCAGTGGATGTGGGATTTGAGATTCAGGAAGGGGAGAGCATCTGAATCTGCAGTTTTTTTGAACTCGCTCACAATTCCACGCTTTTCCTGTCAGACAGGTTGCGCTAATAAACGCACGTACTGAGAATGGGTGCGGCAATGTTATCGGTAACATTCGCCTCTTCATCTGCCGGAGCTAACAACAATGCAAAACCAGTCGCCGTCACATCACGTATTTATTTTGATGGGCGTATCAGGCAGCGGCAAATCCGCCGTTGCTTATGAAGTCTCGCACCAGCTGAAAACCGCATTTCTCGACGGCGATTTTCTGCATCCGCGCGCGAATATCGAAAAAATGGCCGAAGGCCATCCGCTGAACGATGAAGATCGTTGCCCCTGGCTGCAGGCGGTCAACGATGCGGCATTTGCGATGCAGCGTACCCAGGCCGTTTCGATTATCGTCTGCTCCGCCCTGAAAAAAAGCTACCGCGATATTCTGCGTCAGGGGAATAACAACCTCTCTTTTATCTATCTGAAAGGCGATTTCGCCACGATTGAAAGCCGCCTGAAGGCGCGTAAAGGCCATTTCTTTAAGCCGCAAATGCTGGTCTCCCAGTTCGATACCCTGGAAGAGCCTGGCAATGATGAAAGCGATGTACTGGTGGTTGATATTAATCACACCCTGCCAGATGTCGTTGCCGCCACCATCGCAACCATTGAGGGTGCGATTAAAAAGGATTAGTTGTTTCTGATGAGTACCGCAACCCTGGTTTTAACCGCAGCAGGTTCGGTTGTTCTGCTGCTGTTTCTGGTGATGAAGGCGCGTATGCACGCGTTTGTCGCCCTGATATTAGTTTCTTTTGGCGCTGGCCTGTTTTCCGGGATGCCGCTGGATAAAATTGCCGAAACCATGCAAAAAGGCATGGGCGGCACGCTCGGCTTTCTCGCCGTGGTGGTGGCGCTGGGCGCCATGTTTGGCAAAATCCTGCATGAAACCGGCGCGGTCGATCAAATCGCTATTCGGATGCTGAAATCGTTCGGCGAAAGCCGGGCGCATTATGCGATGGGGATAGCTGGCTTGATCTGCGCGCTGCCGCTGTTTTTTGAGGTGGCGGTAGTGCTGCTGATCAGCATCGCTTTCGCCGTGGCACGGCGCACCGGCGATAACCTGGTCAAGCTGGTGATCCCGCTGTTTGCCGGCGTTGCGGCGGCGGCGGCGTTTCTGCTGCCCGGCCCGGCGCCGATGCTGCTGGCTTCGCAGATGCACGTTGATTTTGGCTGGATGATCCTGCTGGGACTGTGCGCGGCGCTGCCCGGTATGCTGATCGCCGGTCCGCTGTTCGGCAACTTTATCAGCCGTCACGTCAGCTTTAACGTGCCGGCAGAGGTGGCGCAGCCGGAAGTGGAAGCGCATAAGCTGCCCTCCTTTGGCTTCAGCCTGTCGCTGATTCTGTTTCCGCTGGTGCTGGTGGGGCTGAAAACCATCGGCGCGCGCTTTACCTCTGAGGGATCGCGCCTGTATGAATGGCTGGAATTTATCGGCCATCCTTTTACCGCCATTCTGCTGGCGCTGCTGCTGGCGATTTATGGCCTGGCCTGGCGTCAGGGCATGGATAAAGAGAAGGTGATGCAGGTTTGCGGCAGCGCGCTGCAGCCGGCGGGCATTATCCTGCTGGTCATCGGCGCGGGCGGCGTGTTTAAGCAGGTGCTGGTAGATTCCGGCGTCGGCCCGGCGCTGGGCAACGCCTTAACCGGCGCGGGACTGCCGATTGCGCTGGCCTGCTTTATCCTCGCGGCGGCGGTGCGTATCATTCAGGGATCGGCGACGGTGGCCTGTTTGACGGCGGTAGGGCTGGTGATGCCGGTCATTGAGCCGCTGCACTACAACGGCGCGCAGATGGCGGCGCTGTCGCTGTGCATCGCTGGCGGATCGATTGTGGTCAGTCATGTGAACGATGCGGGTTTCTGGCTGTTTGGCCGCTTTACCGGCGCGACCGAGGCGCAAACGCTAAAAACCTGGACGCTGATGGAAACCATTCTGGGAACCACAGGCGCCATCATCGGCATGATCGCTTTCGAACTGCTCTCCTGATCGTAACGGGCGGAGATACCCGTCATACTTCAGGTTGCAGGTGCGTTGGCTTTCCTCGTGCACCCCGGTCACTTACTGCGGTAGCTGCCGGGGATTCACTGCGTTGCCGCCTGCCTGCAGCCCGAATTATTTAGGCTATAGTGACTATCCGCTTCTGCCGTGACTTATCCCCGGTACGCTAAATCTTCAGGTAGGCGCGGATGCCATCAAGGAACATCTGCGTCGCCAGCATAATCAGAATCAGCCCCATCAGGCGTTCCAGCGCATTGACGCCCTTATCGCCCAGCAGCCGCAAAAACAGGCCGGAAAGCAGTAAAATCACCACCGTAATGCCCCAGGCGCACAGCAGCGCGCCGACCAGATAGCCCATCTGATGCGGATACTGATGCGAAAGCAGCATTAGCGTCGCCAGCAGCGAAGGCCCGGCCACCAGCGGGATCGCCAGCGGCACCAGAAACGGCTCCTCGCCGACCGGCAGGCCGGTACTGCTGCTTTCCGCCGACGGAAAAATCATTTTAATGGCGATCAGGAATAAAATAATGCCGCCGGAGATCGATACCGTTTCGGTCCGCAGGTTAAGAAACGCCAGAATTTTTTCGCCAGCGAATAAAAAAAGCAGCATCAGCGCCAGCGCAATGAGCATTTCGCGGATCAGAACGATGCGGCGCCGTTTCGGCTCCAGATGCTTTAAAACCGACATAAAAATCGGCAAATTGCCGAGCGGATCCATAATCAACAACAATAATATGGTCGCAGAGATCATTTCAGTCATTTATTTTGCTCTTTACTCTTGAGTCAGCAGCGCCGTTATTAGCAATGCTGTTGAAAAGATTAACTCAATCGAATTAATTCACTTGCCAGCAGAGCTGCATTTTGTAGAGTTGAGGGTTACAGGTAAACCCATTTTCTCTGGCGGGCTTCGCTTTCTGGCGAACCGATATTTTCACTCTTCAGACGGTCAGGCGCTACTCTGGTGATGCAGTCATCGCACCGGTAGCCTGTAGCAGGTGTTCAATGAAAAATGTAGGTCTTATTGGTTGGCGCGGTATGGTCGGCTCAGTGCTGATGCAGCGCATGAGTGAAGAGCGTGACTTTGACGCGATTCGTCCGGTTTTTTTCTCCACCTCCCAGCACGGCCAGGCCGCGCCGACGGTTGGCGGCCACGGCGGTACGCTGCAGGATGCGTTTAATATCGAGGCGCTGCGCGCGCTGGATATTATTATCACCTGCCAGGGCGGCGACTATACCAGTGAGATCTATCCGAAGCTGCGCGCCAGCGGCTGGCAGGGTTACTGGATTGACGCGGCCTCCACGCTGCGTATGCAGGATGATGCGATTATTATTCTCGATCCGGTTAACCATCAGGTGATCCGCGAAGGGCTGGATAAAGGTATTAAAACCTTTGTGGGCGGCAACTGTACCGTGAGCCTGATGCTGATGTCTCTGGGCGGCCTGTTTGCGCACAACCTGGTTGAATGGGCTTCCGTAGCCACTTACCAGGCGGCCTCCGGCGGCGGCGCGCGTCATATGCGCGAGCTGCTGACGCAAATGGGGATGCTGCACGATCACGTTGCGCCAGAGCTGCAGGATCCGGCGTCGGCGATTCTGAATATCGAACGCAAAGTCACCGAGTTCACCCGTTCCGGCACGCTGCCGGTGGATAATTTCGGCGTGCCGCTGGCGGGCAGCCTGATCCCGTGGATTGATAAACAGCTGGAAAACGGCCAGAGCCGTGAAGAGTGGAAAGGCCAGGCGGAAACTAACAAGATTCTTAGTACACAGCAGACCATTCCGGTTGACGGTCTGTGCGTGCGCGTTGGCGCGCTGCGCTGCCACAGCCAGGCCTTCACGCTCAAGCTGAAAAAAGATGTGCCGCTGGCGGAGATCGAACAGCTGCTGGGATCGCATAATGAGTGGGTCAAAGTGGTGCCCAACGATCGTGAGCTGACGATGCGCGAGCTGACGCCGGCGGCGGTAACCGGCACGCTGTCCACGCCGGTAGGTCGTCTGCGTAAGCTGAACATGGGGCCGGAATATCTTTCCGCCTTTACCGTTGGCGATCAGCTGCTGTGGGGCGCGGCCGAACCGCTGCGCCGCATGCTGCGCTTACTGGTCGATTAAGCGGTTACTGCCCCATTCGGCCTACGGATGGGGCAGCGCTCAGATAAACGGCGCGGGCCGAACCGTCAGGGATGACGGTTTTTGCGTTTTTACGATCGGCTGAACTCCCCGCGCAAGCACCCGCTTATTAATCCGCACTTTATTGCTTCATTCTTTCCCTGTTTTTTCATCAGGCTGGCGTAAATTTAACCGTCAGGTGATCCGTATCCTCTTTTTCAGCATTGTGCTAATTATTTTATGCAAAGTTTGCAGGCTTATTGTTTGCCTTGTCTATGCTTAGCAAGACTGTTTTGTTTTTCTGCTTTGAATATTAAAAGTTGATGCGCGCGGCAACGCTTTTTCCATGGAAAGGTGCGGCTCTGTCGGCGTGCGCATGGCTCATTGAAGAGTAGTCAGGCTAACGTCTTCTCACGTAACGTTTCGGCTACCATACATCACAGGAAGAAAGTCATGTCAGAGCTCCCGGATCGCCAGGCGATTAATGCGATTATTGAAGGTCACTATGCTGACCCGTTTTCACTATTGGGAATGCATCAGACCGGTAACAAACTTGAGGTGCGGGCGCTGTTGCCTGATGCAACTGAAGTGTGGGTGATCGAAACCAGCACCGGACGTAAATGCGCTCAGCTGAAGTGTCTCGATTCACGCGGCTTTTTTCACGGCGTTATCCCGCGTCGTAAAAACCCGTTCCGCTATCAGCTGGCCGTCACCTGGCATGGCGAGCAGAATCTGATTGACGATGCCTATCGTTTCGGCCCGCTGTTGCAGGAACTGGACAGCTGGCTGCTGGCGGAAGGCACCCATTTACGCCCCTATGAAACGCTGGGCGCTCATGCCGAAGTGATTGACGGCATTAACGGCACCCGTTTCTCGGTCTGGGCGCCCAACGCTCGTCGCGTCTCGGTGGTAGGCGACTTTAACTATTGGGATGGCCGTCGTCACCCGATGCGCTTCCGCCGTGAAATCGGCGTCTGGGAGCTGTTTGTGCCCGCGGCGCGCACCGGACAGCTCTACAAATTTGAAGTGGTTGATAATAAAGGGCAGCTGCGTCTGAAATCGGACCCGTTTGCTTTTGAATCACAAATGCGGCCTGACAGCGCCTCGGTGATCTGCGGACTGCCGGAAAAGGTCGTCATGCGCGAGGATCGCAAGGCGGCAAACGCCTTTGACGCGCCGATTTCCATTTATGAGGTTCACCTTGGCTCCTGGCGGCGCCATGCCGATAACAACTTCTGGCTGAGCTATAAAGAGCTGGAAGAACAGCTTATTCCCTATGTTAAAGAGATGGGCTTTACCCATATCGAACTGATGCCAATTAACGAGCATCCGTTTGATGGCAGCTGGGGCTATCAGCCGGTGGGCATGTACGCGCCGACCCGGCGCTACGGCACGCGCGATGAGTTCCGCCATTTTGTCGCCGCCGCGCACGCCGCCGGGCTGAATGTGATCCTTGACTGGGTGCCCGGCCACTTCCCTTCCGATGATTTCGGCCTGGCGCAGTTTGACGGCACCGCGCTGTATGAACATGAAGACCCGCGCGAAGGGTTTCATCAGGACTGGAACACGCTGATTTATAACTACGGGCGCCGTGAAGTCAGCAACTACCTGGCCGGTAACGCGCTTTACTGGGTAGAGCGCTTTGGCATTGACAGCCTGCGCGTGGATGCGGTGGCCTCGATGATCTACCGCGACTACAGCCGTCCGCAGGGCGAATGGGTGCCGAACCACTTTGGCGGCCGTGAGAATCTCGAAGCGATTGATTTCATTCGTTACACCAACCGGATGTTGGGAAACACCGCACCCGGCGCGGTCACTATCGCCGAAGAGTCCACCGATTTTCACGGCGTGTCGCGTCCGCTGGAAATGGGCGGGTTGGGCTTCTGGTACAAATGGAACCTGGGCTGGATGCACGACACGCTGGATTACATGAAGCTCGATCCGGTTTATCGCAGCCACCATCATCACCTGATGACGTTCGGTATGCTGTACAACTACACCGAAAACTTTGTGCTGCCGCTTTCGCACGATGAGGTGGTTCACGGTAAGCGTTCGATCCTCGATCGTATGCCGGGCGATGCCTGGCAGAAGTTCGCTAATCTGCGCGCCTATTATGCCTGGATGTGGGCATTCCCCGGTAAAAAGCTGCTGTTTATGGGCGGCGAATTTGCCCAGGGGCGTGAGTGGAACCATGACGCCAGCCTCGACTGGCACCTGCTGGAAGGCGAGGATAACTGGCACCACGGCGTACAGCGTCTGGTGCGCGATCTTAACTTTATCTATCGGCACCATGCGCCGATGCATCAGTGCGATTTCGAGGGCAGCGGCTTTGAATGGCTGGTGGTGGATGACTATGAGAATTCGGTATTTATCTTTGCGCGCCGCGATCGTGAAGGTAACGAAATCATTGTTGCCAGCAATTTTACGCCGGTTCCGCGCACCAACTACCGCTTTGGCATCAACCAGCCGGGCGGCTGGCGCGAAATCATCAATACCGACTCCGTTCATTACCACGGCAGCAACGCTGGCAACGGCGGCGTGGTGTGGAGCGATCCGTTACCCAGCCACAACCGTGAGCATTCGCTGATGCTGACATTGCCGCCGCTGGCGACGATTTGGTTGGTCCGGGAGGCGGAATGAGTCATTTGCGTACGGGTAATCCCGCTCCTTCTGGCGCCAGCTGGGATGGTAACGGGGTTAACTTCACGCTGTTTTCTCAACACGCACAGCGCGTGGAACTCTGCCTGTTTGATGAACACGGGCAGGAAGCGCGCTATGACCTGCCGTCGCGCACCCATAACATCTGGTACGGCTACGTACCGGGACTCAAACCGGGCCAGCGCTACGGCTATCGGGTACATGGCCCCTGGGCGCCGGAGCAGGGGCATCGCTTTAACCCGGCTAAGCTGTTAATCGATCCCTGCGCGCGCGCCGTCAAGGGCGAGGTGGTGGATAGCCCGCTGTTTAACGGCGGCGAATGGCAGCGCGATGAGCAGGATAACGCAGCGATTGCGCCGAAAAGCGTGGTGGTCGCGGAAGATTTTAACTGGGGCGATGACGTCGCGCCGCGCGTGCCCTGGGGTAATACGGTGATCTATGAAGCGCACGTGCGTGGATTAACCCGGCGGCATCCGGAAATTCCGGAAACGCAGCGCGGCACTTACGCTGCGCTGGGGCATCCTGCTATTGTCAATTACCTCAAAGGGCTGGGTATCACCACGCTGCAGCTGCAGCCGGTAGCGCAGTTTGCCGATGAGCCGCGTCTGCAGCAGCTGGGGCTGCGTAACTATTGGGGCTACAACCCGTATGCGCTCTGGTCGGTAGAGCCGCGCTACGCCTCCGGCGAGGGCGGACGCAGCGCGCTACAGGAGTTCCAGCAGGCAGTAAAAGCCCTGCACGCGGCGGGCATTGAAGTGGTGCTGGATATGGTGCTTAACCATACCGCCGAGCTGGAAGAGATTGGTCCAACGCTGTCGATGCGCGGCATAGATAACGCCAGCTACTACTGGTTAACCGACGACGGGCATTACCACAACTGGACCGGCTGCGGTAACACGCTCAATCTCAGCCATCCGCAGGTGATGAGCTGGGCGCTCGACTGTTTGCGTTATTGGGTTACGGTGTGCCACGTCGATGGTTTTCGCTTTGACCTGGCGTCGGTACTGGGAAGAACGCCCGATTTTCGCGCCGATGCGCCTTTCCTCGCGGCGCTAAAAGCCTGTCCGATTCTTTCAGCGGTGAAGCTGATCGCCGAGCCGTGGGATATTGGGCCGCACGGCTATCAGATGGGGCGCTTTCCGTCACCGTTTGCCGACTGGAACGATCGCTTCCGCGACGATATGCGCCGCTACTGGCTGCTCGGCGAGTTATCCAACGGCGACTTTGCGCGCCGTTTCGCCGCTTCCAGCGACGCCTTCCAGCATGATGGCCGCCAGCCATCCGCCACGGTGAACCTGATTACCGCCCACGACGGCTTTACCCTACGCGATTTGTTGAGCTTTACGCGTAAGCGCAATGAGGCCAACGGCGAGGATAACCGCGACGGACACAACGGCAACTTTAGCCACAATCACGGCAGCGAAGGATTAACGGTATCGCTTAATGTGCTGGAGCGCCGCCGTCGCAGCGCGCACGCCTTGCTAACCTCACTGTTGCTGGCGCAGGGCACTCCGATGCTGCTGGCCGGTGATGAACACGGGCATACGCAGCACGGCAACAATAATGCGTACTGTCAGGATAACGAACTGACCTGGTTTGACTGGGAAAACCAGGATGAAGGGCTGTACGCCTTTACCGCCGCTCTGATTCATCTGCGCCAGCAGATCCCGGCGCTGACGCAGGATCGCTGGTGGACGGAAGGCGACGGGAGCGTTCAGTGGCTTAACGGTCAGGGAGAGCCGATGAATGCGCAAGACTGGGAGCAGGGAGAGCATAAGCTGCAAATCCTGCTTTCCGGACGTTGGTTGATCACGATTAATGCCACGCAAGACGTGAGCGAAATACCTCTAACAGACGGAGAATGGCGCGCGGTTCCCCCTTTTGCCGGGGAAGATAATCCTGTCTCGTCGACTGTCTGGCATGGGCCTGCGCACGACGCGTGTGTGTTCCAAAAGCGAGTATAAGGAGTCAGACATGGTCAAGTTAGAACGTACCGAACATCTGATGCTGGCGAGACAGCTGCCAACACAAACTGTGGCCCTCATTCTTGCAGGCGGACGCGGCACGCGCCTGAGAGATTTGACCGCGACGCGCGCTAAACCTGCGGTGCATTTTGGCGGCAAATTTCGCATTATCGATTTTGCGCTGTCGAACTGCATCAACTCCGGCATCCGGCGCATTGGGGTGATTACGCAGTATCAGTCCCACTCGCTGGTGCAGCATATTCAACGCGGCTGGTCATTCTTCAATGAAGAGATGAATGAGTTTGTCGATCTGCTGCCGGCGCAGCAGCGCTTTAGCACCGAGCACTGGTATCGCGGCACCGCCGATGCGGTCACGCAAAACCTGGATATTGTTCGGCGTTACGATGCGCAATATATCGTGATCCTGGCGGGCGACCATATCTATAAAATGGATTACTCGCGTATGCTGCTGGACCACGTCGATAACAATGCGCGCTGCACCATCGCCTGCCTGCCGGTGCCGCTGCATGAGGCGACGGCCTTTGGCGTTATGGCGGTAAACGAAAAAAACCGCGTGGTGGATTTCGTGGAAAAACCGGCGCAGCCGCCGTCAATGCCGGGCGATGACAGCAAAGCGCTGGCCAGCATGGGCATCTACGTATTTAACGCCGACTACCTTTATCAGCTGCTGGAAGAGGATCTGGAGCTCTCTGGCTCCAGCCACGATTTCGGTAAAGATCTGCTGCCGAAAATCGTCGCCAGCGGCGAAGCGCTGGCGCACTCCTTTAACCTCTCCTGCGTGCAAAACGATGACGACGCGGAGCCCTACTGGCGTGATGTGGGAACGCTGGAAGCCTACTGGCGCGCCAACCTCGACCTTGCTTCCGTCACGCCGGAACTGGATATGTATGACCATGAATGGCCGATTCACACCCATATGGAGCCTTTGCCGCCGGCTAAGTTTGTCCAGGATCGCTCCGGCAGTCATGGCATGACCATGAACTCGCTGGTCTCCGGCGGCTGCATTATCTCCGGTTCGGTGGTGGTCCATTCCGTGCTGTTCTCACGCGTGCGCGTGAACTCATTTTGCAATATTGATTCTGCAGTGCTGCTGCCTGACGTAGTGGTGGGACGCTCTTGTCGTCTGCGCCGCTGCGTCATCGATCGCGCCTGCGTTATTCCGGAAGGCATGGTAATCGGCGAAAACCCTGACGAAGATAGCCGCCGTTTTTATCGTTCCGAAGAGGGCATCGTGCTGGTAACGCGCGAAATGCTGGCCAGATTGGCCGACACTTCCGCCTGACCGACAAAACAGTAATACACGCAATCTGCGCGAGGATCGCGCCAGATTTCCGTTAAAGGAGCCGAGAATGCAGGTTTTACATGTCTGTTCAGAACTTTTCCCGCTGTTAAAAACCGGCGGGTTAGCTGATGTGGTGGGGGCATTACCGGCAGCACAGATTGCAGAAGGAATGGATACGCGCGTTTTACTCCCGGCGTTTCCGGATCTGCGCAAGGGAATTACCGACACGGAAGTCGTCGCTGAGCTGCAAACTTTCGCAGGCTTCGTTACGCTGCACTTTGGACATTTTAATGGGGTCGGCATTTATCTTATCGAGGCTCCGGGGTTATATGACCGCGCGGGCAGCCCCTATCACGATGAAAATCAGTACGATTATCCAGACAACTATCTGCGCTTTGCGCTGCTCGGCTGGATGGGATGTGAGCTTGCCTGCGGGCTGGATACCCGCTGGCGTCCGGATATTGTGCATGCGCATGACTGGCACGCCGGTTTAACCTGCGCCTATCTGGCGGCGCGTGGACGTCCGGCGAAGTCGGTGTTTACCGTGCATAACCTGGCGTATCAGGGGCTGTTCTACGCGCATCATATGGATGAAATCCAGCTACCGTGGTCGTTTTTCGATATGCACGGTCTGGAGTTCTACGGCCAGATCTCTTACCTCAAGGCCGGGCTGTTCTTTGCCGATCATATTACGGCGGTCAGCCCGACCTATGCGCGTGAGATAACCCTGCCGGAATATGGCAACAGCATGGAGTCGCTGCTGGCGGAGCGGATGCGGGAAGGGCGCCTGAGCGGCATCCTTAACGGCGTCGATCCGCTGATCTGGGATCCGGCGCATGACCTGCTGCTCAACGCGCGTTACAACCGCGATACGCTGGATGCCAAGGCGGAGAACAAACGCCAGCTGCAAATTGCGATGGGCTTAAAGGTTGACGACAGCGTGCCGGTATTTGCGGTGGTGAGCCGTCTGACTAAGCAGAAAGGGCTGGATCTGGTGCTGGAAGCGTTGCCGAGCCTGCTGGAGCAGGGCGGACAGCTGGTGTTGCTGGGCGCGGGCGACGCGGTATTGCAGCAGGGCTTTTTGGCGGCGGCGGCGGAAAACCCCGGCAGCGTCGGCGTACAGATTGGTTATCACGAAGCGTTCTCCCACCGCATTATGGGCGGAGCGGATGTCATCATGGTGCCGAGCCGTTTTGAACCCTGCGGCCTGACGCAGCTTTATGGCCTGAAGTACGGCACGCTGCCGCTGGTACGACGCACCGGCGGGCTGGCGGATACGGTTAATGACAGCTCTCTGGAGAACCTGGCGGACGGCATCGCCAGCGGCTTCACCTTTGAGGACAGCAACGCCTGGTCGCTGCTGCGCGCTATTCGACGTTCGTTCGTGTTGTGGTCTCGTCCTTCTCTTTGGCGCTACGTTCAGCGACAGGCGATGGCGATGGACTTTAGTTGGCAGGTGGCTGCACAGGCCTACCGGGATCTTTATCAACGGTTGTTGTAACCTGATTTAGGATACTTGCTATGAACGCACCTTTTACCTATGCCTCACCTACGCTAACGGTTGAAGCGTTAAAGCACTCTATTGCCTATAAGCTGATGTTCACGCTGGGTAAAGATCCATCCGCCGCCAATAAACACGAATGGCTGAACGCCTCGCTGTTGGCGGTGCGCGACCGCATGGTGGAGCGCTGGCTGCGCTCCAGCCGCGCCCAGCTTTCGCAGGATGTGCGCCAGGTTTATTACCTGTCGATGGAGTTCCTGATGGGCCGCACCCTGTCCAATGCGCTGCTGGCGATGGGGATCTATGAGGATCTCAGCACCGCGCTGGAGGAGATGGGGCTGGATCTGGAGGAGCTGGTTGAAGAAGAGAACGATCCGGGGCTGGGTAATGGGGGTTTAGGGCGCCTGGCGGCCTGTTTCCTTGATTCGCTGGCAACTTTAGGGCTGCCGGGGCACGGCTATGGCATCCGTTACGATTACGGCATGTTTAAGCAGAACATCGTGGATGGACGCCAGGCGGAGTCGCCGGACTACTGGCTGGAGTATGGCAACCCGTGGGAGTTTCAGCGTTATAACACCCGCTACAAAGTCCGCTTCGGAGGACGTTTACAGCATGAAGGCGCAAAGGTGCGCTGGCTGGAAACCGAAGAAGTGCAGGCGATGGCCTATGACCAGATTATTCCCGGCTTTGATACCGACGCCACCAACACGCTGCGGCTGTGGAGCGCGCAGGCCAGTAATGAGATCAACCTGGGGAAGTTTAACCAGGGCGACTACTTTGCTGCGGTAGAAGATAAAAACCATTCGGAAAACGTATCGCGCGTGCTCTACCCGGATGATTCTACCTACTCTGGCCGCGAGCTGCGTCTGCGCCAGGAGTATTTCCTCGTTTCGGCGACGGTGCAGGATATTCTTAACCGTCACTGGGAGATGCATCAGACCTTTGACAATCTCGCCGACAAAATCGCTATCCATCTGAACGATACCCACCCGGTGCTGGCGATCCCGGAGCTGATGCGCTTGCTGGTTGATGAGCATAAGTTCAGCTGGGACGATGCGTTTGAAGTGGTATGTCAGGTCTTTTCCTATACCAACCACACCTTAATGAGCGAGGCGCTGGAGACCTGGTCGGTGGATATGATCGGCAAGATTCTGCCGCGCCATCTGCAAATCATCTTTGAAATTAACGACTACTTCCTGCGTACCATTCAGGAGCACTATCCGGACGAATGGGAACTGCTGTCGCGTATTTCGATCATTGATGAAAATAACGGTCGTCAGGTGCGTATGGCCTGGCTGGCGGTGGTGGTCAGCCACAAGGTTAATGGCGTATCGGAACTGCACTCTAATCTGATGGTACAGTCGCTGTTTGCCGATTTTGCCCGACTGTTTCCAGGACGCTTCTGCAATAAAACCAACGGCATTACCCCACGCCGTTGGCTGGCGCTGGCTAATCCGGCGCTCTCTGAAGTGCTGGATGAGAGCATTGGACGGCACTGGCGCACCGATCTTAGCCAGCTGGAGGAGATCAAGCCGCAAATCGATTTCCCCGCCTTTATTGAAAAAATCGCCGATGCCAAGCTGGAGAATAAAAAGCGTTTGGCGGCCTGGGTGGCGAAAAACATGGATATTGTGCTCGATCCTAACGCGCTGTTTGATGTGCAAATTAAGCGTATCCATGAATATAAGCGTCAGCTGATGAACGTGCTGCATGTGATCACGCGTTATAACCGCATTAAGGCCGATCCGAACGCCAGCTGGGTGCCGCGCGTGAATATTTTCGCCGGTAAGGCGGCCTCCGCCTACTATATGGCGAAGCATATTATTCATTTAATTAATGATGTGGCGCAGGTGATTAATAACGATCCGCAGGTGAAAAATAAGCTAAAGGTGGTCTTTATTCCCAACTACAGCGTAAGCCTGGCGCAAATTATTATCCCGGCCGCCGACCTCTCCGAACAGATCTCGCTGGCAGGCACCGAAGCATCCGGCACCAGCAACATGAAGTTTGCCGTCAACGGCGCGTTAACCATCGGCACGCTGGATGGCGCGAACGTCGAAATGCTTGAACACGTAGGGAAAGAGAACATCTTTATCTTCGGCAATACTGCCGATCGGGTGGAAAAGCTGCGGCGCGAAGGGTACAACCCGCGACAGTATTATGAAGAGGATGAAGAGCTGCGCCAGGCGCTGACGCAGATTGCCACCGGCGTGTTCAGCCCGCAGGAGCCGGGACGCTATCACAACATCTACGACTCGCTGATTGGGCTGGGCGATCATTATCAGCTGCTGGCTGACTATCGCAGCTACGTAGATACGCAGGATAAAGTCGATGAGCTGTATCGTCAGCCGGAAGAGTGGCAGCGACGTGCGGCGCTGAATATCGCCAATATGGGATATTTTTCTTCAGACCGTACCATCCAGGAATACGCTGACGAGATTTGGCATATTTCACCGATCCGACTGTAGAGTAACCTTTAGCGGCCCGGCTTTTATCGCCGGGCCGGCTATTTCTCCTCGCCCGATCTCACCGCCCAAACGCCTGCTTACCGGGCAACCTTCCTTAACGTTTAGTCTGGCCGACTTAAGCCGGAAAATGGTGCTTAAGCGTTAACCTAATGGCGTAGAAAAGTTATTTATTCTGGCTTTCACCCGGAGCAGGCTGGGTTAATTTTATTTGAGTGAAATTACAGCGGGCGTTTTTTAGCGGGTTTTTATAAGAATTATTAACATTTAGCGTGTTTTTTTAAGCTTTTATCAGGCCAGTAAAGGAGGAGGGGGTTTATGTGAATAAGGTTTTATCAAACTAACTTAATTAAAATAAGATTTTTTATGCTTTAACAATCAGCGGCAGGCGAAAGGTTGTGCTGCGCGAAAAATTATATAATCATATATAAGGTTATAACAGAGGCATCCTGAAAGAGATGCAAAACGCTATATAAAGGGTCACTGGAGCTTGAGGCAAATGGAAGAAGCCTGTGATAACGTCATGGATAATGATGAACTTAGTTTTATCCTGAATGACGGAATACAATTTTTACCCGGAAAAAGATGCATTATCAATCAAACCGGTACGGTTATCAGCCTGTCTGAAAATAACTACCGCTTCTTATTACTGTTACTGAACGGTGAAACGGATAAGCAAAACATTATTAATCAGGTATGGCATGAACAGCGTGGGTCGGTAAGCGATAGTAGCTATTACGGCCAAATATATATGCTGCGCAAAGCATTCGAGCTGGTCGGGCTATCCAGTTCGCTCATCAAAACGATTCCGCGCAAGGGCGTAAAATATATGGGGAAGGTCGGGAAGATAAAGGCCGACCCTGATCTTGAAGTAGAAATGTGCAATGCGCAAACGGTGGATGGGGAGAATTGTCTGCCGCAGGAGTCGCTTAAGATTAATTATGAGTTAAAGCCTGCCGGGAGCGGGCCGCAGGGAGCGCGGAAAAGCGCGCCGCATAATGAGTTGTTTCACAGTAAGCGCTGGAACCTGCTTATCTCTATTCTGGCCGTGCTGGCGGTATGCTGGCTTACTACGTTATTTGTCGCGATTATTTACCTGTTTTTTTAAAGTGACGGTAATTAATTTTACGTTGATAGTTTATAAGAAACAATAGGATTTCATTGAGGACTCCAGAGACGTTGAGGTGCTTTAATTATTGCGTCTCCTACCAGCAGGTAGGCTAATGACAATACCCTCTAAAAATTTTAGTTATTGTATGGAAAATAGATGAACAATTTAATGATCAAATGCTATGTTGCAACCCGTCTTCGTATGGCTGAGTTTGGTAAAGATAGCCGTGGCGTTACCGCTATTGAATATGCGTTGATTGCCGTTGCAATGGCAACGCTGCTGGCCTTAATCCTGGGCAATCAGGACTCTGGTTTCCTCGGCGCGCTGAATAAAACCTTTACGGCGATTTCTGACGCGATTACCGGCGTTACCCTTGGAGCGAGCAAGGGATCATAATTCACCTGCGCTGATACTGCTGCGAGAATACCCAACGGTATTCTCGCAGTTTTTATCTATTGTAATAATGATCTATAAGAGTCACAGACATGCTTTGGCTGTTCGATGTTAATTTTATTATTATAATGCTTGTACTGCTGTTTATAGCATGGCAGGACATCCTGTTACGGACGATTACTCATCGTAGCCTGCTTTGTTTGTTTTTTTGCCTGCTTCCTTTATTATTTTTGCCAAACTGGCAGTTAAATTTTTTCGCAGCGATTTTGATTTTTATTATTGGCTTTGTTCTTTTTTATGTCAGGGTTATTGGCGGTGGCGATGTAAAGCTGATGGCGCTCCTTGCGCTTTTTATGCCTGAAAAAATGCTTACGGATTTTTTATTACTTACCGCCTTTATTGGCGGCGCGATAGTCTTATTTGGTCTGATTTTTTTTCGGCGGCAGATCCGTGAGCACGGGGTTCCCTATGGCGTGGCTATTTCACTTGCCTTTATTTTCCTTATTCCCTGTCACCACGATTTCTGATAATTCGATTAGGACGATTGAATGAATCATAAAATACTTTTTTTCCTCTCAATAATCATTATTGCTGTCGGGCTTACCGGCATTTTTATGCAAAAAAAACAGTTTTCCACGGATGAAAATGCACCGGTTGTTCATCAGCAAGGAAAAAAGAAGGTTATCGTGATAGCCGAAACGCTAAGAGAGATTAAAACTCACGATATTTTAAGTGAGAAAGATTATCAAATAAGGGCTATCGAAATTGATGAAGAAATTCAGGATATTCGAAATATTTCTCCGTTAGGTACCAATAACCTTAATGGCTATCTTATTCTGCATAATTTGCCGAAAAATAGCGCTATTTTGCCGGATATGGTAGAGGCGCCGAACAGCGAGACATTTATATTACACAGCCTGAAAGAGAATGAGATTCCTTATGATTATCGGGTTCGAACCCAGGATGAAAGCCTGCTCACGAGCTTATCCGTTGGCGATAAAGTGTCTCTTTATCTTCGCCTGGTTGAAAATGAAAAAGGACAGCTAAGCAGCGCGGCTGTCGCGTCGGAAACCGGCTCCGCTCTGAATAAAAATATACAGAAATATGTTATCAGTCGTATTTCCGGTCCGTTAAGCGTTATTGAGATTAAAAAAGGTAAAAATCAGGAGGAAAGAGGCGGCTATAGCCACGATGAAACGGTAGGCAGCGTTGTTTTGCGCATCAGTCGCGAGCAGCTTGCTGAGCTGCGTGTAGTGGAGAAGGCCGGAGAAGTTCTGCTGTTCCCGGCGGATGGCGATAAAGAGAGCTACAAAAAACTCAGTATGGATGAGGTATTAAAGCAATTCCGCGTAGTAAAAGAATTAAGAGGTGGGAAGTGAATTACCCTGCAGGTTTAACTTTATTTCTGCCCGCAAAAATAACTGCGGTGCGGTTATTGCTGGCGACCGTCGGGCTGCTGCTGACGTTTTGCTCTCAGGCGCGGGAAATCTATATGGAGCCGGGCGATACCCATGTCGTCAAGGTACAGGATAATATCGACACCGTATTTATTTCCTCTGCGGAGGTGGCGGATTATGAACTGATCGGTGAACACGGCGTAATGGTTTATGCCAAAGCGTCAGGACGCACCGATCTGCTGGTGTTTGATAACAGCGGCAATCAACTGATCAAGGTCACGCTGGTTATCGATCCGCTGCTGAGCGCGGTACAGAAACAGATTTCCCGGCTGGTGCCGGACAGCGAGGTATCCATTACCAGGCTGGGTAAAAGTTATGTGATTAACGGCACCGCCGCTAACGAAGAAGATCGTGAAAAAATCTATCGGATAGTGGGGGAAGGCATTGGCGCCAGCCGGACAGTCACGAATAAATCACCGGCGGCAGTTGGCAACGCCGACGCAGGCGGTGGTCAGGATAGCGGCACCAGCTGGCTGAATGAGGTGAGCTATCCGAACGTTATCAATCAGCTGCAGATTCCGGCCACCAATCAGGTCAACGTCAAACTCACGGTAGTGGAGGTGACAAAATCCTTTACCGATAACGTGGGAATTGACTGGGGCAACGCTGACGGTCTGCCCGGCTCCTTCTCCTTTGTAAAATTTAACGCCGATAAGCTGGTTAGTCTGGTCCACGCCATCAGCAACGATACCGTGGCCCGCGTGCTGGCCGAGCCCAATTTATCAGTGATTTCTGGTGAAACCGCCGAGTTTTTGGTGGGCGGCGAGGTGCCGGTAGTGAGCTCTTCTAACAACGGCATCAGCGTGCAGTACAAAGATTTCGGCATCAAGCTTAATGTCGGCGCGCGGGTAAACAGCAATAAACGCATCCGCGTTACGCTGGGCGAAGAGGTGAGCAGCATCAGCAGCACCTATACCACCAGCGCCGGGCAAAGTTTCCCCACTTTCCAGACGCGCCGGGCGCGCACCACGGTAGAACTGGCCGACGGCGACAGCTTCCTGCTGGGCGGCCTGATCAGCAACAACGAGCGTGAAGAGCTCGCTAAGCTGCCCTTTATTGGCGATGTGCCCGTGTTAGGCGCGCTATTTCGCAACACCAGCACCGAGCGCGTCCGAAGCGAGCTGATGGTGGTGGCGACGGTCAGCCTGGTGAAGCCGATCGGCAGCCATCAGGTGATGTTGCCGGACTTTCAGCGCACCTCTACCTGGGCCCGCTTTCTCAATTTCGACGCTATCGATAACCAGCGCTCGCGCCAAATGGCACGGGAGTTTGTTGAACAGGGAGGATTCATTAAATGAGCTTGCCGCGTTGCCTGTTAATCGGGCTGTTTTGTCTGGGACCGATATTGCCATCGGCTACGCAAGCCGCAGCGGGCCTGCCGCAAATGCAAGAGCAGCGGCTGGAATTCAGCCTGCAGGATCGCATGGCGATAAAGCAGGTTGCCGACCGGATAGTGGCGCAGACCGGGCCGGAATTTACCGGTTATATACAGCTGGTCTGGTTTGACGAGGCTTATTCCTCAGGCGCGCAGCGGCTGCGTCAGCGGCTGGTGAGCAACGGCATTTCGCTACAGCGCATCATGTTAATCCAGGAGAGCGGCGCGGATCGTCAGCCTCCGGTCGGGCTGCTGGTGCGCATCAAACAACCGGCGCGGCGCCTGTCGCCCTGCCGCTATGCCACGCAAAACTATCGTTTCAATCTTCACGATGATCAAGGGTGCGCGCTGAATAACATGCTCAGCTCCTCGCTTATCAATCCCCATAAAAACAATTATTAAGGATCGGCGCAGATGCTGTTATTTCTGCAGAAGGAAGAAAAAGCCTCTTTTAAGGAGATGACTTTTTATGTGCTCTCTGCCCGTGAAGACGTTAATGAGCAGCTAAGCCAGCTATTGCGGCTGGCCGGGTTTAGTCAGGTTGAGAAAGTTCATCAGTCGCTGGGGCAGGTGCGTAATTTAACGCTTTCGCCCCAGGCCGGGGGCATGATTATTGATATCGGCGCCCAGACGCAGGTTGAAGAGATCGTACCGGTGATTCAGGCGCTGGTGCCGCGTAATATCTGGTGCTGCGTAACCGGCGACAGCGATTCGATTACGCTGGCACAGAGCTTCGCCCGTCACGGAATAGCTTACTTTTATCTTAAAGCACAAAACGACGAGATGATGCAGGCGGCGGCCAGCGGAGCTACCGCGAAAGCCCGTCGCTGGGCGGTCAGCGTCAGCGTGCTGGGCTGTAAAGGGGGAATAGGCAACACCACGCTGGCCTGGCAGCTGGCGAATCGGCTGGTAAATCAACGGCAAATGCCCACGCTGTTTATTCAGGGACGGGCAGGTTCGCGCGATCTCGACCTGGTTATCGGCAAAAAACTGAGCCGTAACGTTGTCGCGGTCAATAAGCACCTGGACGCGATGGGCTGGGAAGAGACGCATTTTCCGCCGATCCAGCAGGAGGCCTTTGAAAAATATAACTTCGTAGTTTTTGAAGAGTCGATCAACGCGGCGGATAAAGAGCAGATGCGTCAGATCGTTGAGCGGACCTCCTGCCTGATCCTGACGATGGATCGGTCGATGTCGTCGGTGCGGAGGGTATGCAGCCTGATCGAGATGATTGACGCGATCAACCGTTCGCAGTCAACGCCGCGACGCGTTCTGCTGTGCCTGAACGATAGCAGGCCGGTAACCAGCGAAATGCTCAGCCTGGAAGATTTACAGGCGCTGCTGGGCCGCCAGCTGGATGTGATTTTTCCCTACCATAAAGAGCGAACCGTTACTTATTTTCCCGCATTGCGGCGTCAACGTTCGCCGCTTGAAACGCTGGCGCAAAAGGTATTAGGCGAATCGACGCCGGTTAAAACGTCTCTGGTGCAAAGGCTGACGGGAAAAAGAGAGGAGGGCTAAATGGAAATTAGCATTGAGCTACAGGAAGCGCTGCGCGACGGCGTTCTGAAAAATATTGAAATCAGTAAAGTCGAGCATCTGATCGAGGATCGCACCGAGCTGCTGCGGGAGATGAACCGGCTGCTGGAAAGCGTTATCGAACAGCAGAATATCTATCTTGACGGTCAGTCTCGCCACACGATGGCGGAAATGATGACGGATGAACTGATGGGGCTTGGCCCCCTGCGTCCGCTGATGGAAGATCCTACCGTTAGCGATATTCTGGTGAATGGCCCCAGCCAGATCTACGTCGAGCGCTTCGGCAAGCTGGAGCTATCCGGATGCCGCTTTATTAATAATACCCAGCTAACCGATATTGCCAAACGCCTTGTGCAGCGGGTGGGTCGTCGTCTGGATGAAGGGCAGCCGCTGGTGGATGCCCGCCTGGCGGATGGCAGCCGCCTCAACGTGGCGATCCCGCCTATCACGCTGGATGGCACCTCAATCTCTATCCGTAAATTCGGTAAAAGCAATCTTGAACTGGCAGATTTAGTCCGGCTGGGGGCGATGAGCAGCCAGATGGCCAACTTTCTGATTATCGCCGCCCGCTGCCGCCTGAATATTATTATTTCCGGCGGCACCGGATCGGGAAAAACCACGCTGCTGAATGCGCTATCGAAATATATCGATCCCAGCGAGCGCATTATCACTATGGAAGATGCCGCTGAACTGCGGCTGATGCAGCCCCACGTTTTGCGTATGGAAACCCGGCTGGCCGGCGTGGAAAATACCGGGCTGGTTACTATGCGCGCGCTGCTGATCAACTCGCTCAGGATGCGGCCGGATCGCATCATCGTCGGCGAGTGCCGTGGCGAAGAGTCGTTTGAAATGCTGCAGGCGATGAATACCGGCCACGACGGTTCAATGTCCACGCTGCACGCCAACAGCCCGCGCGACGCTATTTCGCGTCTGGAAAATATGGTGATTATGGCCGGAATGAATATTCCGATGGAATCGATCCGGCGCAATATCGTCTCGGCAATAAATATCGTTATCCAGATTTCACGCCTCAACGATGGTTCCCGCAAAATAATGAATATTAGCGAGGTGATGGGAATCGAAGGCGATCGGGTCACTCTGCAGGATATTTTCTCATTTCAGAGCCGCTCGGAAAGGGATGAGCAGGGCAAAATTCAGGGCGAATTTATTAATCACGGATTGCTGATGCGCTCTGCCGTTATGCATAACGCCGTGATGTTCGATCTGAGCAATGAATTAAAAAAAATATTCGGTATGGAGTAAGCCATGTCTTATTGGGTCCTGTTTATTGGCGGCGCTATTTTTTTACTGAATTATTTTCAATGGAAAAAACTGACGCGCGCCATTGCTTTTGCCGCGCCTTCGCGGCGGCAATTTCCACCGCTGGCCTGGCTGCTTTCGCTGGGACGTGAGTGGCAGAGCTATGCGTTAGGCGATCGCAGTATGAAAGGCATGAAAAGCGCGCTGCTGACGGTAATGGTTATCGTCCTGCTGCTGTTTCTTAATGCCAACTGGTTCAACATTAGCCTGCTGGCGTTTATTCCCGCCGTGCTGCTGACGGCCTTTATCGGTCAGATCCGCATCGGACGCATCCTGCGTCGGCGCTATTTTGAGGATCGCTTTCCTGAGGTTTTGTCGGTAGTGAATGCGGCAGTATCGGCCGGTAACAGTATTCACCAGGCGCTGCACCGCTGCGGCGAGGGCGTAGAGGGCGAGCTGGGGCAGGTATTTCACCGCATCGACAGGCGGCTTAACCTTGGCGAGGAGCCAGAGCGGGTATTTAACGATGCCTGGCAGGATTACCGCTACCGCGAGTTTTACTTTTTCGTGGTGGTGATGCTGGTCAGCCTGCAGCATGGCGGACAGCTACGCACGCTGGTGGGACGCCTGTCGCGCATTATTTCCAACAGTAAAAACATCGCGCGTCGGAAAGCGGCGATGACCTCTGAGGCCCGCGCGTCGGCCAAAATCGTCGCGGCGATCCCGCTGCTGTTTTTCTGCGGCATGAAGTATTTTAGCCCGGAAAATTTTGACTTCATTATCCACGACTCAACGGGCCAGTACATTCTCTATTACGTTATCGCCAGTGAGTCTATCGGCATGGCTATTATTTGGTTCCTGTTGAGAAGGGCGCTGTAATGACTGCAGTTTTCTTAATTATTCTGCTGCTGGGCGCGCTGATCTCCTGTCTGGCGCTGCGTCAGCAATGGCGGTTAAAACAGCGGCGCAAGGTGATTGAACCGGGAAATGAAATCCAGCGGCAGAAAACGCAGACGCTGCAGGATTATCACGCGTTGATTATCGCTAATAGCCAGTGGCTGAGCTTTTTACAGCGGCTGGATGACAGCCTGTCGATGAAGCTACGTATCTGCGGCGCGATGGGCGCATTAATATTGGCGGTTAGTACCTTCGGCATCTTCACCGTTAGCGTAAAGGGGCTGGCTGTAAGCCTGCTGCTGGTCATGGTGGTGGTGATTATCCTGCCGGCACTGCTTATCCGTATGGCGATGACGGGGCATATCAAAAAAATAATGGACGCCTTGCCTTACTTTATTGATTTGGTTGCCGTTTGCGTACAGGCGGGCCTGACCGTGGAAAACGCGCTGAAATTTGTGGCCGAACGCGCCGACAATCTCGATAAAAACCTGGCCAGTATTATGCGCCATTTGATTAAACGGGCGGAGGTGAGCGGGCTGGAAGAGTCGCTGTTAGAACTGTATCGCGCGATGGATATGACGGAAATCCGCATGTTCTGCGCCACGCTGCAACAGAGCGTGCATTACGGCACCTCGCTGTATGACACCCTGATGGAACTCTCGAAAGATATTCGTGAATTACAGCTGCTCGAAGCCGAGGAGAGGATCGGTAAACTTTCCGCCAAAATGAGCGTGCCATTAATTATTTTTATTATGTTTCCCATTACGATTTTAATTGCCGCGCCTGGCATTCTGAGGGTTATGAAAAATGCGATTTTTTAATCGGGCTTCTCTGCTGGTTGCCTGTACGCTCTTATTATCGGCGTGTGCCGATCGCCCGCTGAAAAATAATAGTGCTGTTGACTATCAGGAAGATATTTTGCGCAAGGCGAACAACCACAGCGGCCTGATTGCGCTGTATCGTAGCCAGCTTAAGCATAAAGAGGACCCACAGGTCAGGTTAAAGCTGGCGCAATATTATTATCAGACCGGCGATTATAAATCGTCGCTTGATTATTTGCAGCCGCTGTATAACCAGCCGGATATGGAAATTTATTCCCTGCAGGCGCGAAACAGGATTGCGCTGGGAGATTACGTCCAGGCGCTGCAGGTAACCGACAAAATGATGCAGCGCGCGCCGAAAAATGCCGAGGCATGGAACCTACGCGGCATCGCGCTGGCGCTCTCCGGTCGGCAGGATGAAGGCCAGCAGGCGATTAAGCAATCCCGCACGCTGTTTATTGACGATGAGATCGCGCTGAATAACCTGGCGGTCATCGCCATGATGGAGCAACGCTATCAGGAGGTAGTGGGGCTGCTGCTGCCGCAGTATCTGCACGGTAAAAAGCAGAAGCCCCTGCTGCATAACCTGGTGCTGTCGCTGGTTAAGGTCGGCAATCATCGTTACGCGCGCGATATTATTGCAAGCGAAAATCTGTCCGATCGGCCCGATGTATTGATCGATGCTCTGGCCCGTATTGCGCCTGACGCGCAGGAGAGAGGCTGATGGTAATGGAGAAATTATCGCGCCGGG
The DNA here is from genome assembly GCF_002895925.1 of Mixta theicola. Lineage (GTDB taxonomy): Bacteria > Pseudomonadota > Gammaproteobacteria > Enterobacterales > Enterobacteriaceae > Mixta > Mixta theicola. The sequence continues at coordinate 178,272 of NZ_NWUO01000006.1, forward strand.
GTTTACTGGCTCGCCAGCGCGGCTCGGTCACGGTTGAATTTGCCTTTACGGTAATCGTTTTTTTGATGCTGGTGCTGTTTGTTGCGGAAATCTCGCGGCTGGCCTACGTTTCCTCAATCATTGATTTGGCGGTCTCCGAGGCGGCCAAAGAGGCGAAAAATAGCTCGTCAAGCCAGAGCGGCGACTACCGTAGCCGCTTTGAACAACGGCTGTTTCAGCGGGGCGGCAGCCTGTGGACTTTCCTTACCCGCGCCGATGCCGTCACGATCAATATCGCCTATGCCGCGTCGATTAATGAAATGATCAATCACGGCGGCAGCACGGCCGATCACCACTTCCGGCCGCTGGCGCGCTATCAGCTGCAATACCGTTACCATCCTATGTTTTTCTTTCTCCCTGACGTCTGGGCAAATAACTTTTTGAATCGGGAGGTGATTTTTGTTCAGGAATATGAACGTTCCAAATTTATGCACTGATCGGCGCGCTGCCGTGTCGGTGGAGTTCGTGCTGGTTTCTCTGGTGCTGATCTTTTTTATTATTTTTCTGGCCGATCTGATCCTGCGCCAGGCAACTACGGGCAAGCTGGATCGCGTTTCTTATTCCGTTGCGGGCATACTGCGCGAACGTATTGAGCTTTTTGACGCGCGCGAAACGCTTACTCAGCAGGATGTGGATCTGGCGGCCCAGCTGGCGGCGCGGATGCTAAAAGATATGCATACGAATATTGATCTGTCCGGGCTGCAGTTAACGGTAGAAGAGCTGCATTTTGAAGATCCGTTACGTCTGAATGACCAGAGTAAGCGGGTGAAGCGTTATCGCAGCTGGCAAAGCGGCAGCGCCAGGCAGTGTACGCCGCCGCAGCCGTTAAACCAGCTGACGCAGCTGACGCCCAGGGGAAGCTATGGCCGCTGGGTACCGCTGTATCAGGTTACGGTATGTTTGCCGAACCTCAGCTGGTTCACCCGGTTAACCTCGCGCGAGCAAAGGCCGGTGCTCTCTTCTTATGCCATCGTTATGGTGCGATGAAACAGGTTACGGACAGGATTACATAACAAGGAACGGTTATGTCTGGGTATAAAAAATTAATTGCGGCGCTGAAACGCTTTGGCGCCGATCGGCGCGGCGCTTTTGCCATTAGCTTTGTCATGTTATCGACTTTACTTATGTCGCTGGCCGCCTTCGGGCTGGAAGGCTCGCGCTATATTACCGAGCGCGCCAGGTTATCGGATGCGATGGAGCAGGCGGCGCTGGCGCTAACCGCAGAAGATAACGGCGCGGGCGCGGCGCGTAATTACACGCTGGCCAGCGATTATTTTCGCGCCTGGATGCGGAATGAGAAGCGGGTAATTACGCCGAAATCACGGTAAACAGCGGCGTTGTTGCCAATAACTCGTTGCTTACCTACGTTGAGTACCGGGTCAGCGGCCACACCGTGCACGATTCGTGGTTTTCAAGTTCGCTCTTCCCAAGCTTTGACAAAGAGGTCGCGATTGGTGAAAACGGGGCGGCCCGCAAGCTACGTTCGAATATGGACGTAATGTTCGTAGTCGATTTTTCCGGCTCGATGAATTTTCAGCTGGGTTATCAAACCAAGCTGGTTGAGCTTAAGCGCATCGTGTTAAAGCTTTCCGAAGAACTGTTCGCCTACAATATTGGCAACAAGGTGGGCTTTGTCCCTTTTGGCTGGGGCAGCAAATCCGGCAACATGTGCGACTTCCCGTTTGTCGCTAATCGTCCCGTCCCCGTTAATCTGCTGACCCAACCTGCCCGGGTTTTTGAGCAGTATGTGGATATTGCCGCCACCATCGCGGCGATCCCGAAAAAAATTAACCAGTTTGCTATACCGCTCAGCTATGTAAAGAAGGATTACTGCCTGCGGGAAAGCTATTCATGGGCCGTTCCTTTAACCAGCAGCATGGCGCAAATCAGACAAATTCAGGGGATGACCGCAGATGGCGGGACGCTGGTAAGCTCCGGCGTGTTACTTGGCGTACCGTATCTGACGGCAGGCACCGCGCCGCGTAAAATTATGATCATTATTTCAGACGGAATTGACGATCCGGCAGGCATTAGTATTACCCCGCGTCTGATTGAGGCCGGTATGTGCGATAAAATACGTGATGTATTGAGTACGAAAGAGGCCGTCGGCAAAATTTCATTTATCGGTATTAATTACGCGCCTACCTATAACTGGAGACGCTGCGTTGGCGAAAAGAACTTTTATTTGCCGCGTAATATTTATGAGCTTGAAAGAGATTTGCAACGGGCCGTGTTTGAAGAAGTCGGTCACAATGTGGTTAAAGATTAAGATTAAGATTAAGATTAAGATTAAGGTTAATGTGTTGGCTGTTAATTTTGACTATTAACGGTAGGGCTTTAGCTATCTGATTAATTGTGAGGTGAAATTTATAAGAGTAAAAAAGAAGGCGCTCAGGATTTTTTATCGCTAAGTGCGTAGCCTTTAAATACCGTTCAGTGACGTTAAATGGCCGCGCTGTCTTTTAACTTATCGTCCAGGATTGTACTGTCTGAAAAGTAAGAGTCAGGGGCGTTAGTAAAAAAGCTAATCTAATGAATAGCTATTCTCAACTGCTATTGTCTGCGGTTAGCGCGTAATAACTCTATTTATAAACAGAGATTTTATTTCAATGAAAACTAAATTTATTTTATCTGCAATGACCGGCCTGGCGCTGTCCGCTTCTGCGTTGGCAGCAACGCCGGTTAGCTATGATACCAAATTCAACGTTAGCGCCAACGTACCGGACAGCGCAAAAATCACCGATCCCAGCGGCCGTCCGATTACCGACATGGATATTACCATGACCCCCGCCGCCTCTGGAAAAATGGAAGCGGAAACCAGTGCGCTGAAGCTGTGGAATAACGATGTGGAAAAGCTGGAGGTTCTCCTGACGCTGGATGACAGCCAGGCGGCAACCGGCGACGCCTTCAGGCTGTACAGCACCCAGGGCGGCAAGCTTGATGAGATGAACTATAAAATCAGCACCTTTACCAACACGGGTTCGCAGGTGTTCTCCGCTTCCGGCGACACGAAAAACTATACGCTGGGCGCTAACGGCACGCATGGCGAACTGCCGATAGTGTTTAAATTCGTCTCTGACAAAAATTATGATGCGCTGGGCCACGGCTTATACACCGGCGTGGTTTATGCCAACGTCGTGGTTAAACCTTAATTATCCTTAACGCGGATCGGGGGCGGCCTGAAGGCGGCCCCGTTAATATATGAAAACTGATAATTATACTGTCGGGCTGGGCGCGGCGATGCTGCTATGGAGCCAGGCCGCATTCTGCATTCATAACGCACAGGTCGCGCTGGATGTTTCGGCGGAGTCAGTTGCCAGAGTGGCGCTTTATTATGATGGAAAGCCGCTAAACGATAATAATATTGATTTCCCCCTGCGGGTTAACGATATATCTCGCCGGTTTGAACAAACCTCATTGTTTTTTTATTTGGTCGGCAACGTCGATCAGGCGGATATCGTTTTTACTGAAAATAACTTTGTACTGTCGCAGGCGGATAACAGCAGCGCCACGATTTCTCTAAACGGTCATTTTATTTTTAACAATGCGGAAAGCAGCGCGACGCAAAATTTACGGATGCCAGTGTTAAAAGATATTGCGCAGAAAAGCCATGACAGTGGCGCGAAGGTGCGCTTCGTCTCCGAATATTTGGCCAGTCATTACGCTCAAGGTCGTTATGCCAACGTTTTTACGTTGATTATTACGCCGGTCATTTAAACAAAGCCTGGGAATAATGAATCGGAATATAACTATTATTATGGTCGCGCTGGGCGCTTTTATCGCACCGTTTCCGGCTGCCGCTATCCCGCTCCCTGCGGGTTTTGAAGATATATTTAACGCCAGGCAGGACGGCGTGGTTGATCTTATTTATGGCGATATATCTCTTGGTTCGGTGGCGGTGGAATATGATCGGCAGGAGGTTTTGCTGCTGTCGCCCGGCGTGGTGGTAGAGCAAATTACCGCCGCGGATATGCCGCCGCTGACCTTATCCGCGCAGGCGCTGCGGCAAAAACTGTCCGAGCCGCTCAGGCGGGTAAATCAACAGGGTTTTGCCGATCGGGAGATTGTGGCCAGCCTGAATGAGTCTGATGCTTCGCTGCGCCTGATTTTCCCGGCCTCACTGTTTCTGAGCGCGGACACGCGTTACGATCGGCAATATATCTCTTATCGTAACCAGGCCGGGCTGGTTCATAGCCATAATCTGAACTATCTGGCGGACAGCTATAACAGCAGCCTGAGCCTGGCGGCTAACGAGACGCTGAACCTCACCGGCAACAGCTATCTGAAAGGCGCCTGGAGTTACTCTGCCGATATTGATTTTACGCTCGATGAGCTGGCGCTCTACCTGGAAAGCCGCCATACCCGTTTTAAAGCGGGACGGCAGCGGCTGGGCGATAACCTGGTCGACAGCACGCCTTCCCTGACCTACAGCTTTTTTACGCCGATGAGTTTTGACGGCGTTTCGCTGGGCTATATCACCAGTAACTATCTTAACCCTGGCACTGGCGCCGCCTCACCGGTTACGGTCTATTTGCCGCAGGCCGGGAGCGTTGAAATTTACCGTAATGGTCGGATGATCGACCTGCAGCAGTTTTCGGCCGGTTTGCAGCATCTGGACACCCGCAGCTGGCCGAGCGGTGGATATGATGTGCTGCTGGTTTCCCGGCTGGCTAACGGCAGCCGGGAAGAGAAAATTCAGCCGTTTTTTAAACGCAATGGCGCATTCCGCTCCGGGGAGCTGGAGTATTTGCTGCAGCTGGGCCTTTACGATCAACGACAGGGGCGGATCGCCTCCCGCGTTAATCGCGGCAACGCTCAGCGTTGGCACGCAATCGACAATCACCCTTTTGCCGGCGCTTCGTTGGGCTATACCACCGATTTCGCGCTCTCGCTGGGTGGCGGGATAGTTATGGATAACACCGATCTCTATAGCCACGCCAGCATGGATATTCCGGTTAACGGCTGGTTTGCCGAACGCCTGTATGCCGACGGGCTGTATGGTAACGACGGCAGCAGCGGCTATCAGGTCGGTATTATGAAAAACCTCTACAGGTTCGGCCTGAATCTGAGCTACCGCGATAACCGTTTTCGCGGTGATCCGCAGGATTTCCGCCGTTTTGGCGTGGTGCCTGCCTACGACTTTGAATATCTTCAGTTTGGCGTAAACAGCTTTCTGCCGTGGAACGTGGGCTTTGGCCTGAGCTATGGGCTGAATACGTTCTGGCAGGATTATGGCCGCCAGCATAAAAGCCAGTTTAAAAGCTGGGATGTGAACCTGAACCGCGATTTTCCGTTGCCGGACGATCTGAACCTGCGGGTGGATCTGGGCTTTCATCAGGGCATCAACGAATTCATAAGCCGCAACGCTCATCACGGCACCACCGAAAGTCGGTTTTTTGCGCACTTCACCCTGGGAATGCGCGAGCGCAGCTATAACCATTATCAAAGCCTCTATTTACGCGCGCGCCTTAACGGCGACGACAGCGATAAAAACAGCTATAGCGCCGACTATTCCCTCAATCTGGATAGCCCTGACTTCGATCGCGGCGGGAAATATGCGCTTACCGCCAGCGCCAGCCAGGGACCGAACAGTGAGAAGCATGGCGGAGCAGGAATTATTATCGATGACCGCTTTGGGTATCATGCTGCGGGCTTTACCCGCTCTTTCGGCAACCATCCTTACAATCAGTTTTACTTTTCGCAACGCAGCGGCTTTGCCGTTGGCGAAAAAGAGATGGTCTGGGGACGGATGGATAACAGCGCGGCTTTGATCGTTGATGCCAGCGCACTGCCGGCGGATCAATATTTCGACGTGCGTAACCGCAATACCGAGCCAGTGGTTATCAGGGGCGGCGAAACTACCACGCTGGCGATGGCGCCTTATCAAAAAATAGCGCCTAAGGCAGAGCAGGTGTTTACCGGCAAAACGGGCGCGTTTTACAACCTGTCGGTTCAGGCTCCGTCGGTCTGGGTTATGCCGGGGCAGGTGTATCGCCTGAAGCTGGCGGCGACGAAAAATCAGACCGTGACGGGCCGCCTCTGGTTTGCCGGTCAGCCGTTGACCCATGTCAGGGTAGTAGGCGGCAATTCCATTTCGGATGAGGAAGGGCTGTTTGTCGGCGACTTCACGATGAATACCAACGATAAGCCGCTGACGTCATTAACGGTGACAAAAGAAGGGCAGCGCTACGTCTGCCCGCTATTAGAAAAAAATGTCAGGATGACTCAGGGCATCATGCAGATCAGGGAGAGTAAGTGTGAAATTCAGTAAACGGGCAGGGTTGTGGTTAGGGATGGTAGGTATGTTGGCATCCGGCGTTGCCCAGGCGATTGAGGTGTTTCCGGTGGTTAAAGAGATCCGCGAAGAAACGCCGCGGGAAAATTACGTCACGGTAAAATCGATGTTTCGCGCCGCGGAGAACGGCGACGATAAAGCGGCGGATACCGAGCAGTATGAGTTTGTCACGCTGGAGCTGTTCCACGTGCCCAACCCCGGCGATACCACGGAAAAACGCATTAAAGAGCTGGGATCGGACGATCCCACGCTGGTGTTCTCACCGACCCGGTTAGTGATCCCCTATGGCGAAATGCGCAAGGTAAGGATTATGCCGTTAAAGCCGGTCGATCGGGAGCGGGTTTATCGCTTACGTATCCGGCCGAGCTACCCGGAACAGGCGCTGGATAAAGGCAAAGTGCGTTTTGCCATTGGCTATGATGTGCTGCTGCGCTATCTGCCCTCCGGCAAACAAACGCAGGGGATCGCTATCGCCTGCAAAAATAATCAGTGGGCGCTGACCGCCACCGGTAATGTGCGCAGCGAGCTGCGTAATCTGGTGGTTGACGGGCGCAAGTGGAAAACGCCGTTTAACGTTTATCCTGAACACAGCCGCACTTTGAGCGTGAATCAACGCATGTCGTTTGAGCTGGAAGGCAAGCTACAGGTATATGAACAGTGCCGGCTTAAGGGGTAAAACATGCGAATGCGGCATCTGTTAATTGCGCTAATCCTGCTGTCTCCGGCGGCGCTGGCCGGTGGCGCGCTGGTTATTCAGCCGCAGGCCAGCGGCAGCCTGCGCATCCTGACCGAAGGGCTAACCGGCGGCGCGGATACGCTGACCTTTATTCAGCCGCCAGAGAAAGCGCTGACGTTGCAAATATTACCTTCCGCCGTCGGACGCTGTGACGGCGGCGATCTGGCAGTGGAATCGCTGCGCCTGTCGCTGCTGCTGGATAATCATCAGCGCCTGGCCTGTGGCGAACCGGTTCTGTTCAGCGCCGGGACGCAAAGCCGACAGATTAGCGTACAGCTAAAAAGCGAGTCTCAGCCGCAGGATTACTCAGCGCTGATGCGGCAGGGCTATGGTTTACGCACGCAGGTTGGCAGCGTCAGTTTTCATCCCGCAGGGGAAGGCAGCACTCTCTATCCGCTGATTCTCGATCTTAGCGTGCTGCAAGAGGAAGTGCCGATCCTGACCGCCGCCTTTGATAGTCCAACGCTACAGTTTGGCCTGGTTGGCGTACAGAGTGATACCACCGCCGCGGTACGCTTGCGCATTGGTAAAACGCGACAGGCGGGCGATGAGGTATTGCCCTATACGCTCTCTTTTGAATCTGCCCAGCAGCAGGATAGCCGTTATCGCCTGCGCTCGTCGCTACGTGAGCAGTTTATTCCTTATTCCATCAGCGTGGGTGGGCGGGAAATTACGCCGGGCAGCGCATGGCATGGACGCATTCCTGCCGGTATCGCCACGTCTGACGTCCTGAATATTGAATTTACGCTTGTGGGAAGAGTTACCCAGGGAATGGCGGCGGGGACGCGCCTGCTGGATACCCTGACCGCCGTCATTACGCCGGAAATTTAACAGGAGTACAGAATGAAATACTTATCGTTACCGGCCATGCTGATTTTTATGACGATCGCTTCGGCACAGGCGGCAAGGTCGGTAAAAACCACTATCGACATCGTTGCTGAGATCAATACCAGCGTGCGGGTTTATGTAGAGGGTCAGGATGTCACCAACGGCGTGATCAGCCTGCGGCTGGAAGATAAAAACGGCTATATGAGCGGCGTAACGCCAGCGTTTCAGTTTGTCGGTAACGCCAGCGGGGTTTCACTGATGCTGTATGCGCCCTCTGGCGGTGGCCTGCTGTCGGAGAATAATGATCTGATGAAGCTTAATAACGCCTGGATTCGCAGCGATGGCCAGGAAGTTTCCAGCGCCTACCCGCTTAATAATCAACCGGTTTATCCCACGCTTCAGGATATTCCGGATATGCAGCAAGGGGTTAAAGTGCGCTTTTCTTCGGCTAATCGCAGCGAGACTTATCCATTGGGCAGCTACAGCGGCAGCTATGAGGTGATTGTTACGCCGTCCGTTTGACGAAGGAGTTGACCGTACCCGACGCCATGTCGGGTACGAAAAGCGCAGCGGGCCGCTGGAGGAAACTGAAGGCAGCGGCCCTGATAGTTTACGAAGCCAGCGAGAGCGTCGGCTTTTTGCCGTGCGCTTCCAGCCACTGCACCACCCGCGCCTGCTGCGCCTTATTCAGCCACATGCCAAGCTTGGTACGGCGCCAGATGGCGTCGTCCAGTTCGCGCACCCATTCGTTTTTCATCAGATAGCGCAGTTCGGCCTCATAGAAATCGTGGCCGAAATCTTCGCCCAGATCCGTCAGGGAAGCGGCGTTCTGTAAAATCAGCTCGCTGTTGCTGCCGTAGGTGCGGGCGTAATGTCGCGCCATGCCTTCGCTAATAAAGGGATAACGACGACGCAGGCTGGCAGCATAATCTTCACGCGTACCGGCAATATCGCCGCCCGGCAGCACCGCCGTTTTGGTCCAGGCCGGGCCGATATTAGCGTAATATTTCGCCAGCTTCTCCATCGCATGTTCAGCCAGCTTGCGGTAGGTGGTCAGCTTGCCGCCGAATACCGACAGCAGCGGCGCTTTGCCCGCATCGTCACGCACATCCAGCGTGTAATCGCGGGTAATCGCCTGCGGTGAATCGGATTCGTCGTCACACAGCGGACGCACGCCGGAGTAGGTCCAGACAATATCGCTACGATCCAGCTGCTTCTTAAAGTGCGCGTTATACACTTTCAGCAGATAAGCGATCTCGTTATCGTCAATTTTTACCTGTTTAGGGTCGCCTTTATATTCCACGTCGGTGGTGCCGATAATGGAAAACTCATCCATCCACGGAATAACGAAAACGATACGATGATCTTCGTTCTGCAGAATGTACGCCTGTTTTTCCGTGTGAACGCGCGGCACCACAATGTGGCTGCCTTTAATCAGGCGAATGCCGTAAGGTGATTTCAGCTTCAGGCCGTCATCAAACAGCTGTTTAACCCACGGGCCAGCGGCGTTCACCAGACCTTTGGCGCGCCAGAGCAAGGTTTTACCGCTATCGGCATCTTCCGCTTCGACCATCCACAGGCCGTCTTCGCGCCAGGCGCGGGTAACGCGGGTGCGGGTACGCACCTCACCGCCGCGTTTCACCACTTCCTGAGCGTTCAGCACCACCAGACGAGCATCGTCCACCCAACAGTCGGAATATTCGAAACCGCGCGTAATTTCCGGTTTCATCACGGAATTCGCGCCGAAACGCAACCCTTTACTGCCCGGCAGACTGGTGCGTTTGCCCAAATGGTCATACATAAACAGACCGGTACGGATCATCCATGCCGGACGTAAATGCGGACGATGCGGCAGGCGGAAGCGCATGGGGAAGGCGATATGCGGAGCCATTTTCAGCAGCACTTCACGTTCGGCCAGCGCTTCGCTGACCAGACGGAATTCATAATGTTCAAGGTAGCGCAGGCCGCCGTGAATAAGCTTTGAGCTGGCGGAAGAGGTCGCGCAAGCCAGATCCTGCGCCTCCAGCATCAGCACTGACAGTCCGCGTCCTGCGGCGTCGGCCGCAATACCGGCACCGTTGATGCCGCCGCCGATAACGATCAGATCTTTGGTTTCCACGTCTTCTCCCCCGATGTTCGGAATAGTTCGTCTATGTTCGTTTTCGAGCATAATAATAATCGCAAACCAACATTGACGCCAGCTTTAACCTAATAAAAACAGCTTAGCGTGATTCAGTTAACATAATTCTCCGCGTCGGGCGGCGTTAACCTTGCTGTTGGTTGGGTTATAGTTCCATCGCTTCGCGTTACAATAGGCAACTTCACGGCTGAAAGGCGGCGCGGATATGTCGTTCGAGCCTGCAATCGGCTTATCGCACCTCGTTGATTTGGAACCCGCTATGGAACAATTTGAATGCATCAGCGTCGATATGGCGCAACAACAACTGACTGAAGGCGAAGCGCTGCTGGTCGATATTCGCGATCCGCAAAGTTTCGCGGCGGGACATGCCAAAGGGGCTTTCCACCTGACGAATGGCACGCTGAACAATTTTATGCAGCAGGCCGATTTTGATAAGCCGGTGCTGGTGATGTGCTATCACGGCAACAGCAGCAAAGGGGCGGCGCAGTATCTGATCCAGCAGGGATTTGAGCAGGTGTATAGCATTGACGGCGGTTTTGACGCCTGGCGTGTAGCCTTCCCGCAGCTGGTTGAGGCGCAAGCGGAGTAAGCGTCGCCTTACAAATCTCAGGAAACGGGCAATGATACAACTGACTCAGTTCAATAATCCGCGTATGGCGCAGGCGTTTGTTGACTATATGGCTACGCGCGGCGTTACCCTGCATATCAAAAAGGAAGAACAGTTTATCCTGCTGCTGGAGGATGAGACGAAACTGGTCATGGTCGAAAACGAACTTGAACAGTTTGTTCGCGATCCTTTTCATCCGCGCTATCAGGCCGCCAGCTGGCAGAGCGGCACCACGGATAGCGGATTACACTATCAGCGCGACAGCCTGCTGACTAACCTGCGTCAGCGCGCCGGGCCGCTCACTATCCTGCTGGGCATCGCCTGTATCGCCGTTTTCATTCTGATGCAGATTGTCGGCGATCGCACCGCGCTCGCCTGGATGGCGTGGCCGGCGGACAGCTCGCAATATTTCCAGCTCTGGCGCTGGTTCAGCCATGCGCTGCTGCATTTTTCCCTGCTGCACCTGGTGTTTAATCTGTTGTGGTGGTGGTATATCGGCGGAGCGGTGGAAAAGCGGCTGGGCAGCGGCAAGCTGTTTGTCATCGCCCTGATTTCCGCCTTATTAAGCGGCTGGATGCAGGCCAAATTCAGCGGCGTCTGGTTCGGTGGGCTCTCCGGCGTGGTGTATGCGCTGATGGGCTATGCGTGGCTGCGGGGCGAGCGCGATCCCGAAAGTGGTATTTTCCTGGAGCGCGGTTTGATGGCTTTCGCTATTCTGTGGCTGGTCATGGGTTATTTTGGCACATTTGGCCTGTCGATTGCTAACGCCGCGCACGTCACCGGCCTGATGGTGGGGCTGGCGATGGCGTTTGTTGATACGCGCCGGGTGAATAAACGCTGATGCCTGTAGCATCAGCCCGGCGCAGGCCGCTGGCAAAAGCCGTGGAATCGTGTTGCTGCGGCCTGATGTCGCGCGACTAACAGGAGATTTATGTGAAGCAGACGCAACGTCATGACGCCATTATCGAGCTGGTTCGGCGTCAGGGATATGTAAGTACCGAAGAGCTGGTGGAGCATTTTGACGTCAGTCCGCAGACTATTCGCCGCGATCTAAACGATCTGGCCGATCAGAACAAAATACAGCGGCATCACGGTGGCGCGGCGCTGCCTTCCAGTTCGGAAAATACCGCCTGGCAGGATCGTAAAATGATGTGGTCGGCGGAAAAGGCGCGGATCGCGCAACGCGTGGCCAGCCAGATCCCCGACGGGGCGACCCTGTTTATTGATATTGGCACCACGCCGGAAGCGGTGGCGCACGCGTTGATGAACCATAACGATCTGCGCATCGTGACCAATAACCTGAATGTTGCCACGCTGCTGATGACGAAGCCCGATTTCCGCTTAATTATCGCCGGTGGCGAAGTGCGTACGCGTGACGGCGGCATTATGGGAGAAGCCACGCTCGATTTTATCTCCCAGTTCCGGCTTGATTACGGCATTCTCGGCATCAGCGGCATCGATATGGACGGCTCGCTGCTGGAGTTTGACTATCACGAAGTGCGCACCAAGCGGGCGATTATTGAAAACTCGCGCTGTGCGATGCTGGTTGCCGACCACTCTAAATTTGGCCGCAACGCGATGGTTAACTTAGGAAATATGAGCCTGGTGGATTATCTGTTCACCAATGAAATGCCGCCCGCCAGCGTGTTGAAAGTGATTGAACAGCACGAAGTCCATCTGGAACTGTGCTGAGACCACGCCATCGCCCCGTATTAAACTTTACGCCACGCTCATGCCCATCAGGTGCAGCAAATGCTGCGCCTGCTGCACCGCTTCCTGCCGATGCATTACGCCCAGTTTCTGATACAGATTGCGGATATGGGTTTTGATGGTGGTTTGCGCCACTTCCAGCTCGCCAGCAATTTGATCGTTGCTGTAACCGGAGTAGATCAGCCCCAGCACCTGCCATTCGCGCTGCGTCAGCGGGCTGGTGCGGATCAGTTCCGGCACCTGCGGATGCGTCAGCAGGCGGCTGACAAAGCTTTCATCGAAATGCGCGAACTTATGGCGATGGTGCTGATTAATATCGCGCAAAATGCGCTGCGCCCGGTGCTGCTCCAGCTCCGGCAGCGTGTGCAGCTGCAACAGCTGACGCAGCTGCTGCGCCATGGTTTCGCCTTCAATCACGAAGTGACTGATAAAGCCGGTGCGGTTCGCCAGCGTCAGCGCCTCAATCAGCGCCTGCTGGGCTTCGCTTTTACGCCCGGTTTGCCAGTAAAGCGCGTTAAGCAGCAGCAAATTACGATTCAGATCGCTGGTCAGCCGTAGCCGCCGCGCGCTTTCATTCAGCTCATCCAGCACCACTTCGGCTTCATCATACTGGCCCAACAGAATCTGGACGCGAGCGATATTGCGCCACTGGCCCTGCAAAAAATGGTTATCGGCGGTGGCCGGTTTAGGCGTCAGCCGCAGCCAGTTAGCCGCCGCGACTTTATCGTTGGTCAGCTGCCAGTAAATAACGCGCGGCTTATCAGCGTTTGTCACCCAGTCGCTGTGATACTGACCGTTGCCCAGCAGGTTTTCGCAGCGGATCAAATGACGCCGCGCATTATCCAGATCGCCACGCGCCAGCGCGCATTTCGCCAGCATCGCCAGGCATTGTAACTGCTGCTGCGGCTGGAAGTTAGCCAGCACTTCCAGCCCTTTACGGGCGATCTCTTCTGCCTCGTCGAGGCGCGCCCACGACCACAGCAATTGCGAGCGAATGCGCAGCAGGAACTCATGCATCGGCAGCTGTTCCAGCCCTTCTTCTTTGATCAGCGCAAAGGCTTTTTCCTGCATATCGTAAGCGGTCTGTAGAAAGCCCTGCGCCAGCACGATTTCGCTCTGCTGCAGCAATGCCCAGAGCGTGTAATGGCAGCTGCTATAGTGGCGCGCCATTTCATCGGTCTGCTGCATGGTCGCCAGCGCCGCCTCCAGCTGGCCCTGACAGTGCAGGACTTCCCCTTTTACCGAGGTGGCGACAATGCGGCTGTAGTAGTTAGCCAGCGGCAGGTTAGCCAGCGCCTGATTGGCCAGCAGCTCCGCCTCTTCGGGTTTCCCGGCGTTAATCGCCACCTGCGCGCGTAGCGCATCAAACTCGGCGCTTAGCACTGCATCGATAGCGATCTGCTGTCGCGTCATCTCCTCTTCAGCGCGCGCCAGCAGAAGGTTCACTTCGCCGTAGCGATGCTGGCTTTGCGCCAGCCAGGCCTGCAGCAGGATCAGCCGGGGATTATCTACCAGCAGCTGCCACGGCAGCGCCTTCAGCCCCTCTTCCAGCAGCGCCAGCTCGCTGTGGTTAAACAGTGACCAGGCGTGATGCAGCAGGATGTCGCGCAGCAGCAGAGTATCTTCCGCCGCCAGCGCATGATGAATAGCTTCGCCAGCGTAGCCGAGCGCCATCCAGCCCTCCGCCGCCGCCCGATGCAGCTGATGCAGTTCGCTGCTTAGCTCCCACTGACAGCGCTGGCGTAAAAAGCTGGCGAACAGCGGATGAAAGTTAAACCATTTTCCGCTGTCATCCATGCGCTGCAAAAACAGGCCCTGACGCTCGGTCTCTTCCAGCCGCAGCTGCGCATTTTCTTCGCCGGTCAGGTGGGCAATCAGCATATTGTTCATTGAACGCAGCACGGAACTGCGTAACAAAAAGTTGCGCGTCGCGTTATCCACGCAGTCCAGCACCTCATCCACCAGATAATCAGAAAGGTGGCTGGCGTTAATCCCCGCCAGTCGCTGGGCGGAATGATGCGTAGGGGTATTGGACTGGCGCTCCGTCAGGGCGATCAGCTGTAGCGCGGTCGCCCAGCCGGCGACTTCATCGCACAGCCGCTGGGAATCATCCGCGCCAATCGGCCGCTGCAGACGGCGGTCAAAAAACTGCTTCGCCTCCTGCGGCGTAAAGGCCAGCGACTGGCTGTTAATCTCCAGCAGCTGCTCGCGTACGCGCAGGTTAGCGATGCCCAGCGAGGGCAAATTCCGCGACAGAATAATCAGCGTCAGGTTTTCTGGCTGATGACGAATAAAAAAGCGCATCGCCTGATGGACGGCATCGTTAGTCAGCAGATGATAATCGTCAATCACCAGGTAAAGCGGCCGATGCCATTCGGAGAGCTCCACGAACAGCTGGGAAAAGAGCGCGCTGAGGCTGGCATACTGACGTTTTTGCGCCAGCGCTTCGCTACGCGAGCAGTGCCCGTCGGTGGCCTGCTGTACCGCGGCCATAAAATAGTTAGCGAAGCGTTCCGGGTAGTTATCGCTTTCGTCCAGCGAATACCAACCGAGATTGCTTTTATCCGCTGCCCACTGTGCCATCAGCGTCGTTTTGCCATAGCCGGCAGGGCTGCTGATCAGAGCTAAACGGTAGTGCGCAATGTTCGCAAGCCTGGCTATCAAACGCTCCCGAACAATGGTGTTCTGAAGCCGCAGAGGACGGCTGAGTTTCGATGGTATCAGCATGGCGACACTTCACTGTGGTGAAATAGAAGGAAACGAAAAGAATTATTTTACGCTGCGTAATTAAGTAATTTCTGTCCTGGCGCGCGCTAATGCAAGAACGGTTTCTGACCAGACTTCATTAAGTTGCACTTCATCACATTTCCTTATCATTTTTTGACATTTTTCGAACGAAAGCCAACAGATAACGGGCGGAAAGGCGCTTTTTTTATCACGCCGTCTTAAATTAACCCGTCAGCGATCACAATTTTGCCTACGCCCTGCGGCTCCTCCCTGTGGAACCCGGCTGCGGGAGGATGCCGCCGAACGGGGTTAACGTCAGCATATGTATTAATTTTTTGCGAACCATTTACTTACCGGAAGAGATTCGTATGTCGCAGCAAAAATTCAATAAGTCACGTTTTGAGGCGGCGTTAACGCGCCAGTGGCAACACCTGGGGCTGAGCAGCGCTAGCGAAATGACCCGACATCAGTGGTGGCAAGCGGTCAGCGCGGCATTAGCCGAACTGTTGGCGGCCCAGCCGGTAGCGAAACCCGGCAGGCAGCAGCGCCACGTTAACTATCTTTCCATGGAGTTTCTGATTGGTCGTCTGACCGGTAATAACCTGATTAACCTTGGCTGGTATGACGAGGTAAAAGCATTGCTCGCGCAGCAGGGGATCGCGCTTAGCGATCTGCTGGAGGAAGAGGTCGATCCGGCGCTGGGCAACGGCGGTCTGGGACGGCTGGCGGCCTGCTATCTTGATTCGATGGCGACGGTCGGCCAGGCAGCTATCGGTTACGGGCTTAACTATCAGTACGGCCTGTTCCGTCAGTCTTTCGACGACGGTCAGCAGCGCGAGGCGCCGGATGACTGGCAACGCGCCTGTTATCCGTGGTTCCGCCATAACGCCGCGCTGGATGTAGAGGTCGGCATCGGCGGTAAAGTGTTAAAAAACAGCGACGGCTCCCTGCGCTGGGAACCGGCGTTTATACTGCGCGGCGAAGCCTGGGATCTGCCGGTTATCGGCTATCGCAACGGCCTGGCGCAGCCGCTGCGTCTGTGGCAGGCGACTCATGCGCATCCGTTTGATTTAACGCTGTTTAACGACGGCAAATTCCTGCAGGCGGAGCAGCAGGGCATCGACGCGGCGAAGCTGACCAAAGTCCTCTATCCCAACGACAATCATCAGGAAGGCAAACGCCTGCGCCTGATGCAGCAGTATTTCCAGTGCGCCTGCTCGGTGGCAGATATTCTGCGCCGTCATCATCAGGCGGGACGCCAGCTGGCGGAGCTGCCCGACTACGAGGTGATTCAGCTTAACGATACCCATCCGACCATCGCCATTCCGGAAATGCTGCGCGTGCTGCTGGATGAACATCAGCTAAGCTGGGATGAAGCCTGGCATATCACCAGCAACGTCTTCGCCTATACCAACCATACGCTGATGCCGGAGGCGCTGGAGCGCTGGGATGAACGCCTGGTGCGCTCGCTGTTGCCGCGTCATTTCGTCATTATCAAAGAGATCAACCAGCGCTTCAAAAAGCAGGTGGATAAGCAGTGGCCCGGCGATGAAAAAGTCTGGGAAAAAGTGGCGGTGCTGTACGATAAACAGGTGCGCATGGCGAACCTGTGCGTGGTCAGCGGCTTCGCGGTTAACGGCGTAGCGGCGCTGCATTCCGATCTGGTGGTGAAGGATCTCTTCCCGGAATATCACCAGCTGTGGCCGCATAAATTCTTTAACGTCACCAACGGCATTACGCCGCGCCGCTGGCTGAAACAGTGCAACCCGGCGCTGGCGACGCTGATTGATGAGACGCTGGGCAATAACGACTGGGTCACCCATCTGGACGCGCTAAAAGCGCTGGAGCCATACGCGGATGATCAAGCGTTCCGCCAGCGCTATCGCCAGATCAAACATGACAATAAACAGCGCCTGACTGACTATATCCGCCAGGTTACCGGCATTGAGGTTAATCCCGACGCGCTGTTTGATGTGCAAATCAAACGTCTGCATGAATATAAGCGTCAGCACCTTGGGCTGCTGCATATCCTGCACTGCTATCGTCAACTGCGCGATAACCCGCAGCTGGACAAAGTGCCGCGCGTTTTCCTGTTTGGCGCAAAAGCCGCGCCCGGCTACTACCTGGCAAAAAACATTATCTATGCCATTAATAAAGTGGCGCAGATGATCAATAACGATCCGCTTATTGGCGATCGGCTGAAGGTGGTGTTTATTCCGGATTATCGCATTACCGTCGCCGAGCTGATGATCCCGGCGGCGGATCTTTCTGAGCAGATCTCCACGGCGGGCTATGAAGCTTCCGGCACCGGCAATATGAAGCTGGCCCTTAACGGCGCGCTGACTATCGGCACGCTGGACGGCGCTAACGTGGAAATTGCCGAGCAGGTGGGCGAGGAAAATATCTTTATCTTCGGCAATACCGTGGATGAAGTTAAGGCATTGAAGGCCAAAGGCTACGATCCGAAAAAGCTGCGTAAGAAAGATAAGCATCTCGACGGATTACTGAAAGAGTTGGAAAAAGGCCATTTCAGCCACGGCGATAAACATGCGTTTGATCTGCTGCTGGAGAGCCTGACCAAAAATGGCGATCCGTGGCTGGTGCTGGCGGACTTTGCCGACTATATCGCCGCTCAGGAACGCGTTGAAGCGCTATGGCGCGATAAGGAAGCCTGGACGCGTACCGCGATTCTTAATACCGCGCGTACCGGTATGTTCAGTTCTGACCGCTCCATTCGCGATTATCAACAGCGTATCTGGCAGAGCAAACGTTAAAGACGGGCGGCGCAGGCCGCTCAGGATAGAAGACGGATTCAGGAAGCGTTATGGATTTAACTCAACTTGAGAAGGACGCCAGCGCGGCCGGGATTGCTGCCAGCTATATCAATGCCAAAGGAGAGCCGGAGGCCATCAGCGTGGAAACCCGGCAATGGCTGCTAAAAGCGATGGGATTTCCCCGCGCGGCCAGTAAGGCGCCGCTTCCGCCGGTAAAGGTGTTTAGCGGACGGCAGAAGCGCGTGATTGCGCCTGACGGCAGCGGTCAGTTTCACTGGCAGCTACAGACCGAGCAGGGCAAAACGTATCAGGGCGAGGCGCAGGGCGGTGAAGCCTTTGCGCTGCCGCCGCGCCTGCCGCAGGGCTACCATCAGCTGACGCTGGCGCAGGGGAGAAAGCAGTGGGCCTGCCGGATAATTATCGCGCCGCAGCGCTGCTATGAACCGCAGCCTTTGCTGGCCGGCGAGAAGCTTTGGGGAGCCTGCGTGCAGCTCTATACGCTGCGCTCCGCCCGCAACTGGGGCATCGGTGATTTCGGCGACTTAAGCGAGATGCTGATGCAGATTGCCGATCGCGGCGGTGACTTTATCGGCCTTAATCCGATTCATTCGCTCTATCCCGCCAGCCCGGAAAGCGCCAGCCCTTACAGCCCTTCGTCACGTCGCTGGATGAATATCATCTATATCGACGTGGAGCGCGTCCCCGATTTCCAGCATAGCGAGGCGGCGCAGCGCTGGTGGAAAAAGAAAGAGACGCAGCGCCGGGTGCAGGCGGCGCGCCAGACGGAGTGGGTGGACTATAGCGCGGTTAATCAGCTGAAAATCGACGGGCTGCGGCTGGCATGGGCGCAGTTCTCTACGCGTGATACGCAGGATGAAACGCGGCGCCATTTTACCGCCTTTATCAGCGCAGGCGGTGAAAACCTCTACAGCCAGGCGGCGTACGATGCGCTGCATGGCGCCATGCTGCGGGAGGACGGACAGCGTTGGGGCTGGCCGGTTTGGCCACAAGCGTATCGTCAGGCGCAGAACGAGGCGGTACAGCAGTTCTGCCGCGAAAATGAGGAGGAGGTTCATTTCTGGCTGTGGCTGCAATGGCTGGCTAACCGCCAGTTTGACGAGTGCTGGCAGGTTTGTCAGCAGCGCGGGATGTCGGTTGGTCTGTACCGGGATTTAGCGGTTGGCGTGGCGGAAGGCGGAGCGGAAACCTGGCGCGATCCCGATCTTTACTGCCTGACGGCCTCGGTTGGCGCGCCGCCGGATATTCTTGGGCCGCTGGGCCAGAACTGGGGCCTGCCGCCGATGGATCCGCATGTTATGACGGCGCGGGCATATCAGCCGTTTATTGAGATGCTGCGCGCTAATATGGCCAGCTGCGGCGCGTTGCGCATCGATCATGTGATGTCGATGCTGCGCCTGTGGTGGATCCCTTATGGGATGACGGCAAATCACGGCACTTATATCTCTTATCCGGTTGACGATCTGCTGGCGATCCTGGCGCTGGAAAGCCAGCGCAATCGTTGTATGGTGATCGGCGAAGATCTGGGAACGGTGCCGCAGGAGATCGTTGGCAAGCTGCGCCGCAGCGGCATCTATTCGTGGAAAGTGCTCTATTTTGAGCAGGAGAGTGCCGATCGTTATCGTGCGCCGCAGCAGTGGCCGCGCCAGTCGATGGCCAGCGCCGCGACGCACGATTTGCCGACGCTGCGCGGTTTCTGGAGCGCGGACGATCTGACGCTGGGCGAGAAGCTGGGACTTTATCCGGACAAAGCGGTGCTGAAAGGGCTGTATGAGAACCGCGAACGGCAGAAGCAGGCTCTGCTGAACGCGCTGCATGAGCAGGGTTGCGTACCGAAAACGCTGGGCAAGCGGGCGGCGAAGCTGCCGGTATCGACGGAGCTGAGCCGCGGGATGCAGCGCTATATCGCCGCCAGCGCCAGCGCGCTGTTGGGCCTGCAGCCGGAGGACTGGCTTGATATGGAGCAGCCGGTGAACGTGCCGGGCACGGTAGATCAATATCCTAACTGGCGGCGCAAGCTCAGCCGCACGCTGGAGGAGATGTTCAGCGATGAACGGATCAACCGGCTGATTAAGGATCTGGATAAACGACGTAAAGCCGAAGGCAGTTAACCCTCAAGCCCGGCCGGTCAGGTAAAGACGGGTCGGGTACGTTTTTCGGGCGCAGCCCGAGCACAGTATGATTATCATGCCATTAAAGCGTTATGAGTCCGGGGTGAAAGCCCCGCTGCCATCAGTGGAATGTTTCTTTTTTTAATTCAGTAATACGGCCATCGGCATAGCGAATATAGGCTGAATTACCAAAGGCGAATCGGGTATTACCCTCACGGTTGCGGCCAACCGTTAACAGTATCTCTTTGTCGATGCAGTTTTCAGGGGAAGGCATATCATCAAAACAGAGCATATCGTTCGCATCCTCTTTCCGGTAGCCAGTGCCAAAAGCAAAAACGGTAAAGTTAGTTGGCCCGCCTGCGTCGCCAGAGGGAATATGATATTTTTTCAGGATAGCGCTCTGGTTTTCCAGCCACCAGTTAATCGCAGATGAGGCGGTAATAGGTAAATGATCGACTAATACTTCAGCACTGTACCGGTCATGATGCGCGCTAATAATGTTAACGTGCCGGTTATCCAGGTAAAGATAAATACCCATAGCCGCAATCGTGATGAAAATAAGAAAGTGAAATGATTTTTTCCTGCTCATGGGCGCTTTCCCTCGATAGATATTGTCGCTTCCATATTGGTTAAGAAGGGGCGGAACCCGAATTGCTCAAAACGCTGTAGAATAAACCATATCCTGAAAAACTGGAATTGCTTAAATTTAACCTTTTGAATATCGTCAACGTCCAGGCCGAAATGATCCTGCCCGGTATATTTTGATTAACATGTAATAACGTCACGCTGGTATTTCAACGTAACGTTTCTCGTTAATTAATCAGGGTGTTCTTAAGCGCAGGTACGCTTTGCAATAAATAGCATTGAGAAAGTCTGCTGGCTAATAATATCAATCGAAAAAGATGAGGGCGGGGAATATAAAAGCAATAAAAAACCTGCTAAATAAAACAGAAATAAATAGCGTGGCTGGCACTCAGAGCAAGCCGGATGTCAGACTAGCGTTTTGTTATTATATGCTTTACGCAATAATTTTTATGTGCCAAATGAAAGGCGACCTGGGCGTCGCCTTTTATTTTTTTGCGCATCTCTGGCTCACCAGAAACATGCTCGTTTATCGTCGGCGGTGCCGCCGGGCCTACGCTTAATAGTAAGAGTGTTCGCCGCGCTGATGTTCAGTCAGATCGCGTACGCCTTTCAGCTCAGGGAAAGCGACCAGCAGCTCTTTTTCAATCCCTTCTTTCAGCGTCACATCGACCATAGAACAGCCGTTACAGCCGCCGCCAAACTGCAGAATGGCATAACCTTCATCGGTGATTTCCATCAGCGTTACGCGGCCGCCGTGACTGGCCAACTGCGGGTTAATCTGCGCCTGCAGCAGATATTCAACACGCTCCAGCAGCGGCGCGTCATCAGCAACCTTACGCATTTTGGCGTTCGGTGCTTTCAGCGTCAGCTGAGAACCGAGATTATCAGTAACAAAATCGATCTCGGCATCTTCCAGATAGGGCACGCTCAGCTCATCCACATAGGCGGAAAGCTTTTCAAACTTCAGTTCGGTATCGCTCAGCTCTACCGCATCCGGCGGACAATATGACACGCCACATTCAGCCGTTGGGGTGCCCGGATTAATCACGAACACGCGGATTTGGGTGCCTTCTTCCTGATTTGAAAGCAGTTTTGCAAAATGGTCCTGGGCGGCATCGGTAATTCGGATCATGGCAGTTGCTCAATAGTTGACTAATTTAGTTGGTTATAATACGCCCATCGCCGACGCTCTACAAGGTACGGCAAAGGCACCAAATCTGGACGCTGGCCGCTCCGGCACGCATAAGCAGCCGGCTGATTTCCGCTGCTGTGCTGCCGGTGGTAACCACATCATCAATCAGAGCGATATGGCGATCCTGAACGGTGATTTCAAGCCGGAAAGCGCCGCGCAGGTTGTTCTTACGCGCGCGCGCCCCAAGCTGATGCTGAATAAGGGCCGTGCGGCGGCGCGTTACGCCCTGTGGGTAATAAGCGCAGTTTAGCCAGCGTGCCAGCGGCTGTGCCAGCAGGTCAGCCTGATTAAAACCGCGTCGCCAGGCCCGCTGATGATGCAGCGGTACGGCCAGCAGTAAATCGGGACGAGGCAGGCCGCGCTGACGCCTGGCCGTTAACCAGCTTAGCAAAATCAGCCGCGCCAGCATCACCGAGAGTGCGGTCACCCCGGAGAATTTATAGCGCGAAATCAGCAGACTTAGCGGCGGACGGTAGTCGCTTACTGCGATCAGCTGTCGCCAGGGCGGCGGGCGACGCAGGCAGCGTCCGCAGATAACAAGCGCATCACCGGCAGGCAGCCCGCAGCGCGGACAGCAAAGCGGCAACGGCGGCAGGGCGCGCAAACAGTAGCTGCATAATCCCTGTATCGGCAGCGCCAGCGGCGTCTGGCATAGCCAACAGCCTCCCTGCATTGGTAGCATAGCGATCTCCTTAATTTAGCGACGATGAGACAATAACTGATGGCGCAGCTTTACTGGCACACAACCGGCACCGGCAATCGCGATCTTGTGCTGCTACACGGATGGGGACTGAACGCGGAAGTATGGCGTTGCATCGAGGAGCCGCTCAGCGCACATTTTCGGCTGCATTTCGTTGACCTGGCGGGCTTTGGTCGCAGCCAGGGATTTGGTGCATTAACGCTGGATGAAATGAGTGAAGCTTTGATGCCTCATCTGCCCGAAAAGGCGATCTATCTGGGTTGGTCGTTGGGCGGTCTGGTTGCCAGCCGTTTGGCGCTGCGCTATCCGCAGCAGGTTATCGGCCTGATTACCGTGGCTTCTTCGCCCCGCTTTACCGCCGCGAATGAGGATTGGCCAGGGATTAAGCCAGAGACGCTGACCGGCTTTCAGCAGCAGCTTAGTCAGGATTATCAGCGCACCGTTGAGCGCTTTTTAGCGCTGCAAACGCTGGGTACGCCAAGCGCCAGGCAGGATGCCCGCGCGTTAAAAGAGGTGGTGCTGTCGCAGCCGATACCACCGGTTGAAGTGTTGACGGGCGGGCTGGAAATCTTACGGAGCGTTGATTTACGCGATGAAATGGACGCGCTTCAGGTTCCGCTGCTGCGTATTTATGGCTATCTGGATGGGCTGGTGCCGCGTAAAGTCGCCATGCTATTGGATCAGCGCTGGCCCAACAGCTCTTCTCTCATCATGGAGAAAGCCGCTCATGCGCCGTTTATTTCCCATCCGCAGGAATTTTGCGCGGCGGTAAGGCAATTCAGCCAGTCTGTTTAAGAAACTTTATCTCTTTAGCTGGAAAAATATCACCGGGCGTTAATAATTGTAGCTGAGCAAGGCCGCCGATCATGACTGTAAAAGTCTGCCAGGGAGCAGGGCGCTGTCATCCCTATCTCATTGTATTCACTTGGCGGTCTGATTTTCCCGGTTAAATTATGACGAAGGTGAACTATGAATATCATTAAAACTGTTGCTGTAACTTGCCTGCTGGGCGGCCTCTCATTCTCTGCGCTGGCGGCAAAGGAAGTGACCAAAGAAGATGTGCAGAAAATGAATCTGCAGAAAATCGGCACGGTGAATACCACGGCGGAAACCACCTCGCCGATGGATGCCAAACGTGAGCTGTCAAAAATGGCGGATGAGAAGGGCGGTAAATATTTTCTGGTAGTCGCCGGACGTGAGCATGGTCGTTTCAGCGCCACGGCTGACGTCTATAAGTAATGCCTCAGCAGGCATACCTGTTATGCCTGCTTATCCTTTTAGCCACAGATAATGCCACGGCGGCAGAGTTACCGGCTGTGAGCCATCAATCAGCTTCTGTTCAATAATATCGTGATATTTCTTCGCTTCCGGCAGCGTGGCATTTACGCTTTCCCCACTCAGGTTAAATACGCACAGCAGGCCATTATCTTCCACCGATGAATAGCGGCGTATCAGCAGTAGCCTGTTTTCACTGTCGAAGATTTCCATCGGATTATCGGGATGAAACGCTGGCTGACGTGTGCGTAGCTGAATCAGCGCGCTGAGCCGGTTAAAGGTTTGCTGACGCAGATAATCGCCGCCCGACAGCGCTTTTTCGATTGCCGAAAGCGCATATTTTTCCCGGTTAATGGCGCGGTTATGGCCCGCGACTTTGACGCCTTCCCGATCGTTGCGCGAGCCAAGAATGCTCTGGATATAGATGGCGGGCACGCCGGGGAAAGCCAGCAGAATAGCGTGCGCCAGCATAAAGCGCCGGATGCGCGTATCATCGTCATCGTTCTGTTTGTTCAACGCGTCCATATAGGTAACGTTGATTTCGTACGGGCTGGTGGTGCCATCCGGGTTATTTTTATAGGAGATCAGCGCGCCCTCCAGCGCCAAATCGCGCACCAGCGCAACAATCTCTACTTCCGGCAGGATGCCACGCGCCGGGTTAAGGCCAATCCCATCGTGTGACGCGAGGAAATTAAAAAAGGTGGTGGTGGTGCGAGGATCGAGACCGGCAGCCCACTGGCGCAGCGCTCGCGCCGAGCCGTTATGGATGGCGTGCAGCACCAGCGGCGGTAGCGAGAATTGATAAACCATCTGCGCCTCATCCTGGCCGTTGCCAAAATAGCTGATGTTGTCCTGATGCGGCACGTTGGTTTCGGTAATGAGCACCGTGCCGGGCGCGACCACGTCGGCAATAGCGCGGAACAGTTTCACCAGCAGATGGGTGTTTTCCAGATGAATACAGCGCGTTCCGGGCGTTTTCCACATATAGCCCACCGCATCCAGCCTGACGTAGTCGGCCCCTTTTTTCAGGTATTCCAGCAGCACGTCAACCATACGGATCAGCACTTCGGGGCTGGCAAAGTTCAGGTCTATCTGATCGGCGCTAAAGGTGGTCCAGATATAGTGCGTTTTACCATCGGCGCGTTCGAAGGGCGTCAGCAGCGGTGAGGTGCGCGGGCGGGTCACGCTGCTTAAATCGGTGCCGGGCGGCATACTGATAAAAAAATCATCCCAGCCGGGATCGCAGGCCAGGTAGTGTTTAAACCAGGCGCTGTGCGAAGAAATATGATTGCAAACGAAGTCGAACATCAGGCGCGTATGGGTATGCAGCTCGGCAACGTTGCGCCATTCGCCGCATATCGGGTTGACCTGATGATAATCAATCACGGAAAAGCCGTCGTCAGATGACCACGGGAAAAAAGGCAGCAGGTGAACCAGATTAAAGGTGGACTGCAAATGCTGCTGATAAAAGCGTGAAAAGGTGGCGAGCGTGGGCGCTTCCGGTTCGCGAAACTGATCGGCATAGGCTATCAGCATCACATCTTTTTCATCCCAGTGCGGCTTGCGCGGTTTTTTTATCGCATCACGGGCGGCGCGAATGTGGGACAGCAGGCGCTCCCGCGCGGCCATCGGAAAGGTGTTTTGGTAGATCTTATCGATTAAGTTATTGATAATATCCATGTTTATCCGGCGGGCTGCAGCATTAGGTTCGCAAGGGCGTTAGTTTTTACTGTAGACCGCCGGGCTAAAATCGCAACCGCTACAGCGGCTCCCTTTGTCGGGATGGGGCCGCCGGGCAAAATCGTCGCGCTGCTGGCTAATGGCATTCCCCGCTTTTTAACGGCCTCTCATCGCTTTCAACGGGCAGCACCCTGATCGGAATGCGCTGCGGCGGCAGCTTAACCCGGCGCAACAGCAGCAGCAGAGCGGCGTTAAACAGCAGCACCAGCAGAATAATCAGGCCGCTGGCCAGCGGCTGTTCATTGATGCGGGAAAACTGCCAGAACAGCGTGGCAAGAGAGTAAGCGACGTTTAATCCCCAAAAAATGGAAAAGCTCATCCAGCGACGGCTGCTTTCACGCGCAATCGCGCCCATTACCGAGACGCAGGGAATGTAGAGCAGCACGAACAGCAGATAGCTGAAAGCGGCGGCATCGCTGCCGAACTGACGGCTCATTTGCCCCATTGCGCCGCCCGCCATTTCGCCATCGCCTTTGCTGGCTTCAATCGGGTTGGCCAGTACGCTCAGGGTCAGCGTCTCTTTCAGCCCCTGCCAGGTTTCCGTTACCGCATCGGCCAGTTCCGCCTTCAGGCTCCAGTCGTTGGCGTTAAACGGCTCTTCATGCAGCGCTTCGGCGGTATAAAGCGTATTCAGCGTACCTACTACTACCTCTTTTGCCATCGCGCCGGTCAGCAGGCCGACCGAAGCCTGCCAGTTATCAGGCTGGATGCCGATAGGCGACAGTAGCGGAGTTAATATCCGGCTAACGCTGGCCAGCGCCGAATCATTGATGCTGTTAACCGGCTGACCGTTAAACGAGAAGCTGTTCAGCCCGCCAATCAGGATGCTGGCGATAACGATAACTTTCCCGGCGCGCAGCACAAAACCACGCAGCCGCTGCCAGGCCTGTAGCAGCAGGCTTTTCAGATGCGGGACGTGCCAGCTCGGCAGTTCCATCACGAAAGGCGAGGCTTCGCCGCGCAGCAGCGTATATTTGAGCAGCAGGCCGGTTAACACCGCCATCACAATGCCGGTCAGGTAGAGGCTAAACACCACCAGCGCGCCGTGCGTGCCGAAGAAGGCGGCCGAGAACACGGCAAAAATCGCCAGCCTGGCCCCGCAGGAGATAAAGGGCGCCATCATCACCGTAATCAGCCGTTCACGCGGTGCGTCCAGCGTGCGGGCGCCCATTACCGCAGGAACGTTACAGCCAAAGCCCACAATCAGCGGCACAAAGGATTTGCCCGGCAGGCCAAGCGACTGCATCAGCCGATCGACGACGAAAGCGGCGCGCGCCATATAGCCGGAATCCTCCATAAAGGAGAGAAACAGATACATCAAACCAATCTGCGGCACCAGCGGCAGCACCGTATTGATCCCGCCGCCCACGCCCTGAGCGAGAAACAGCGTCAGCCAGACGGGGAAATGCAGCGTAGCGCCAAGCCACTGCATGCCATGAATAAACAGCGCCGTTGAGCCAATGTCAAACAGCGGCTGGATTGCGCCGCCGATATTGATCGCCAGCACGAACATCAGATACATCATCAGCAAAAAGATCGGAAAGCCCAGCCAGCGGTTCAATACCAGATTATCCAGCCGCTGCGACAGCCGATGCGGCGCCAGCAGGTGCTGATTGCTGACGTCGGCACCGATCGCCGCCAGCTTCTTATAGCGCGCGGCGACAATGGCTACCGCAATATCCGACGGCAGCTGGGTTTCCAGCTCTGCTAAACGCTGCAGCGCCAACTCGCTTACCTGCTGACGACTATAAATATCCCCTTCCAGCAGCTGTAGCGCCAGCCAGCGCCGCTGCTGACGGCTTTCGCTGACTGGCATCGCCGCCGCCAGCCGATCGACGGCGCTGCCCAGCTCAGCCGGATAGCAAACCTCCAGCGGCGCGCAGGCGGGAATGCCTTCATCAATCAGCTGTTTCAGGCGATCCAGCCCGCTGCCGCGCGTTGAAACCACCGGCACCACCGGACAGCCGAGGCGCTGCGCCAGAGCGGGAATATCAATGGTAATGCGTTGGCTTTCCGCCATATCCAGCATATTGAGCGCCACAATGCAGGGCACGCCCAGTTCACGCAGCTGTAGCGTGAGGTAGAGGTTGCGCTCAAGGTTACAGGCGTCAACCACGTTAATGAACAGGTCCGCCTGCTGGCTTAAGACAAAGTGGCAGGCGATCTGCTCGTCGAGCGAAGCCTGCTGCGAAATAGTGGTGAGCGAATAGGTGCCGGGAAGATCGATTAAATTAACCCGCGTGTCGCCGGCGGTAAAAAAGCCCTCTTTACGCTCGACGGTGACGCCAGCCCAGTTGCCAACGCGCTGACGCGCGCCGGTGAGCTGATTAAACAGGGTGGTTTTTCCGGCGTTCGGGTTGCCTAACAGGCCAATCGTGCAGCTTTTCATGCCGCCTCCGCGATCGGCTGCAGCTGCAGCAACGCCAGATCCTTTTTCCGCAGCATCAGGCTGACGCGTCCGGCCTGGATCTGTAGCGGATCGCCCAGCGGCGCGATACGCAACACCTGAAAGCAGGCGCCGGGCAACAGGCCAAGGGCAAGCAGTTTTTGCCGATAAGCGGGGCTGACGGCGGAAGAAAAACCGAGAATCTGGTAGTGCTGGCGGGCAAGCAGTGGCATAGAAGGCACCTCATTGACTGTCGCTTAAGGCGGCAAGAACAAAACGGCACCATATTAATGAGAACGATTATCGTTAGTGTTGATTTAGAACAAACATGATACAAAGGGCGGCACGAGGCCGCCCATAAAGTTAGCGTTTTTTACCCAACGCCGCAGCCAGCGCATCGCCCATCGCACTGTTGCCCGCGGCGGAGCTATTGCCGCGCGGACGCGGCTTCGCCGCCGAACGATGATTGCTGCGCTCCTGGCTACGCGGCGCGGCGCGCGACGGCGCTTCGCCCGGCTGCTCATCCAGGCGCATGGTCAGCGCAATACGCTTACGCTGCAGATCCACCTCCAGCACCTTGACCTTAACAATATCGCCCGCTTTCACCACGGTATGCGGATCTTCGACGAACTTGTCGGAGAGCGAAGAGATATGCACCAGCCCATCCTGATGGACGCCAATATCCACGAAAGCGCCAAAGTTGGTGACATTAGTCACTGCGCCTTCCAGCACCATGCCGGGCAGCAGATCGTTCATCGTCTCAACGCCTTCGGCAAACTGCGCCGTTTTGAATTCCGGACGCGGATCGCGGCCTGGCTTTTCCAGCTCTTTAAGAATATCGCTGACCGTCGGCACGCCGAAACGCTCGTTGGTAAAATCGACCGCCTTCAGGTTACGCAGCTCATTCGGATTGCCCATCAGCTCGCGCAGCGACTGGCGGGTTGCCTCCAGAATACGCTCGACCACCGGATAAGCTTCCGGGTGCACCGTGGACGCATCCAGTGGGTTATCGCCGTGGTTAATACGCAGAAAGCCCGCGCACTGTTCAAAGGCTTTCGGCCCAAGGCGGCTGACTTTCAGCAGCTGCTGACGGCTGCGGAAGCGGCCGTTTTCATCACGCCAGTTCACGATATTCTGCGCCATCATGCGCGTCAGTCCGGCCACGCGCGTCAGCAGCGCCACGGAGGCGGTGTTAAGATCGACGCCGACGGCGTTTACGCAGTCTTCCACCACCGCATCCAGCTTTTTCGCCAGCTGACTTTGGCTGACGTCATGCTGATACTGGCCCACGCCGATTGATTTCGGATCGATTTTCACCAGCTCCGCCAGCGGGTCCTGCAGACGGCGGGCAATAGAAACCGCGCCGCGCAGAGAAACATCAAGATCGGGGAACTCCAGCGCCGCCAGTTCGGACGCCGAGTAAACCGATGCGCCCGCTTCGCTGACAATAACTTTTTGCGCCGTCACCTGCGGAAACTGCTTTTGTACTTCAAGGAAGAAGCGCTCGGTTTCACGTGAGGCGGTGCCGTTACCAATTGCCACCAGCTCGACCTGATGACGCGTGCAGAGCGCCGCGACTGCCGCCGCCGCTTTTGCCGCCTGGCCGGTATGCGGATAGATGGTATCGGTGGCGACCAGCTTGCCGGTGGCGTCCACCACGGCGACTTTTACCCCGGTACGCAGGCCCGGATCGAGACCCATAGTGGCGCGCATTCCTGCCGGCGCCGCCATCAGCAGATCGTGCAGGTTGCGGGCGAATACCTTAATCGCTTCTTCTTCCGCACGCTCGCGCACGCTGCCCATCAGTTCGGTTTCCAGATGCAGCAGTACTTTAATGCGCCAGGTCCAGCTCACCACGGCTTTACGCCAGCTGTCCGCCGGCGCGTTGTTCAGACGCAGGTTCAGATGCTCGCTGATCAGCTGTTCGCCGTAGCTTTCACGCGGCGGCTCATCAAACTGCGGATCGGGATTGAGCGACAGCTGCAGCACGCCTTCGTTGCGGCCACGGAACATCGCCAGCGCGCGATGCGAAGGCACCGTCGCCAGCGCCTCGTGATGATCGAAATAGTCGCGGAATTTCGCGCCTGCTTCCTCTTTTCCTTCCACCACGCGTGACACCAGGTGCGCGTTTTTCCACAGGTAATCGCGCACTTTCGCCAGCAGACCGGCATCTTCCGCGAAACGCTCCATCAGGATATAGCGTGCGCCATCCAGCGCCGCCTTAACGTCGGCTACGCCTTTTTCGGCATCAACAAAACGGGCGGCCAGCTGTTCCGGCTCCTGGGAAGGGGTCTGCCACAGAGAATCAGCCAGCGGCTCCAGACCAGCTTCGATAGCAATCTGTCCACGCGTGCGGCGTTTCGGCTTATAGGGAAGGTACAGATCTTCGAGCTCGGTTTTGCTCAGGGTGCCGTTAATCGCGGCGGCGAGTTCATCGCTGAGTTTGCCCTGTTCCGCAACGGATTTCAGGATGGCCTGGCGGCGATCTTCCAGCTCTCGCAGGTAACCGAGGCGGGTTTCCAGCTGTCGTAGCTGGGTATCATCAAGCCCGCCGGTGATTTCCTTACGATAACGTGCAATAAACGGCACGGTGTTCCCTTCGTCCAGCAGGCGGATTGCGGCATCAACTTGTTCAGCCCGCGCCTGAAGTTCACCCGCAATAATGCGGTTCAGTGAATCATTCATCATCGGTTCAACTATCTTGCTAACAGAGTTTGAGAAATAGCGGACAGTTATACGGATTGACGGGCGAAATTACCAGCGATGCGGCGCGCTTTAGGCCATATTCCGAAAGCGATTTACCACACGTCGATTTTGATGTTGTACCATTAGCGCCAAAGGGCGGCGCAAGGCTGTCGGACCGTTAGTTTCAGCAGACAGGATGGGTGTGTGAAGACGCAACTGATTACCCGTGAAGGTTATAACAAGCTCAGGGCGGAACACGATTATCTGTGGAGTGAAAAGCGCCCGGAGATCACCAAAATCGTCTCCTGGGCGGCCAGCCTGGGCGATCGTTCCGAAAACGCGGATTATACCTACAACAAGCGCCTGCTGCGTCAGATCGATCGGCGGGTGCGCTATCTGCGAAAATGCCTGGCCGAGCTGAAAATCGTCGATTATTCGCCGCAGCAGGAGGGCAAAGTCTTTTTCGGCGCCTGGGTTGAGGTGGAAAACGAACAGGGCGAGGTAAAGTGCTTTCGTATTGTTGGGCCGGATGAAATCTACGGTGAAGCGAAAAACTATATTTCCGTTGATTCGCCGATGGCGCGCGCGCTGATTAAAAAAGAGGTGGATGACGAGGTGAGCGTGAATACGCCTGAAGGAGAAAAAATCTGGTTTATTAACCGGATTGATTATCGTCAGGGCCAGAATGACGCCGACGCCGTTTAATCCGTGCCGCAGCGTAAAAAAGAAGCGGAGAATAATGACTTTTTAAGTAAGCCCGGGCAACGCTTATTCTCCGGTGGCAAAAGACAACAGCAACAAAATTTTTATAATTTTTGACCTGAGTGGGCGCTTTAATAAATTTTAATGTGGAATGGTGCTGGTTGTGGTGGTGGTTGCGGTACTGGAGCCATCGCCGCCGCCTGCAGTGGCAAGGGCCAGGCCCAGTAGCGCGCCAACAACCGCTACGCCTTCCGCATCAGAAGTGCCTTTCGCTTCGGTGGTTGCCTGAGCGCCTGCGGCCGCGCCGCCTGCGGGTTCAGTAGCCATTACATATCCACTGACAAACAGAGCCAGCGAGCAAATCAACATTATTTTGTTCATATTTATTCCCGGCTGATAAATAAATCACGGTTGTCGGGGAGAATATAGTTTTGTCAGGGCAGCGCTGAAAAGCATTGTTTTTTAACGAATAACGTTAACTTAAGTTATGGCTGGATCGACTTTTTACCTGCTGCGAATATTCCTGGCTGAGCGTAACGGTAAAAAAATAAATGCCAGTTTTTTCTGCTGATAGTTGGTCTCAGGGCGCATTAATCTGACACCTATTCGCCTGGTAAAGAGGCAGTGCGATAAAACGGGTAGGGTTAAATAAATTAACCTGCTGTTTTAAAATAACAAAATTTTACATTTGACGTTCTGAGCCAGCGATGTACAGAGTTTGTCGGCGTATTTCAGAAAAGACGGATCGAACGGCGGCTATTCAGTAGCGTAAAAGTAAAATAAATGCGATATAAGCTGCTGTTTAATATGCTTTGTAACAATTTCGGCTAGAATATAAACCATTAATGACTGTCACAGTTACGCTTCTTTTTTAACAATACCAGCTCAGGCAATAGCGCCTTTGGGAGTATCGAAATGCAAGAAAACTACAAAATTCTGGTCGTCGATGATGACATGCGCCTGCGTGCGTTGCTGGAGCGCTATCTGACCGAACAGGGTTTTCAGGTGCGCAGCGTCGCTAACGCCGAGCAAATGGATCGCCTGTTAACCCGCGAATCCTTTCACCTGATGGTGCTTGACCTGATGTTGCCGGGCGAAGATGGCCTGTCGATTTGTCGTCGCTTGCGTAGCCAAAGTAATCCGATGCCGATCATTATGGTGACGGCAAAAGGCGAAGAGGTCGATCGCATCGTTGGGCTGGAAATCGGCGCGGATGACTATATTCCGAAGCCGTTCAACCCGCGCGAGCTGCTGGCGCGTATTCGTGCCGTGCTGCGTCGCCAGGCGAATGAACTGCCGGGCGCGCCTTCTCAGGAAGAAGCGGTGATTGCGTTCGGTAAGTTCAAGCTGAATCTCGGTACCCGTGAAATGTTCCGTGAAGATGAGCCGATGCCGTTAACCAGCGGCGAGTTTGCGGTGCTGAAAGCGCTGGTAAGCCATCCGCGTGAGCCGCTGTCGCGCGATAAGCTGATGAACCTTGCCCGTGGCCGTGAGTACAGCGCCATGGAGCGTTCTATCGACGTGCAGATTTCACGCCTGCGCCGCATGGTGGAAGAAGATCCGGCGCATCCACGCTATATCCAGACCGTTTGGGGCCTGGGCTACGTCTTTGTTCCGGACGGCACTAAAGCATGAGGCGGCTCCGCTTTTCTCCCCGTAGTTCGTTTGCACGCACGCTGCTGCTGATCGTCACGCTGCTGTTTGTCAGCCTGGTAACCACCTATCTGGTGGTGCTTAACTTCGCCATTCTTCCCAGCCTGCAGCAGTTTAATAAGGTGCTGGCGTATGAAGTGCGCATGTTAATGACCGACCGGTTGCAGCTGGAGGACGGTACGCAGCTGGAAGTGCCGCCCGCGTTTCGGCGTGAGATTTACCGCGAGTTGGGGATTTCTCTGTATACCAATGCGGCGGCGGAGGAGAGCGGATTACGCTGGGCACAGCACTATCAGTTTTTAAGCGATCAGATGGCGCGTCAGCTTGGCGGGCCGACGGATGTGCGGGTTGAGGTGAATAAAAACTCGCCCGTCGTTTGGCTAAAGACCTGGCTGTCGCCGGACATCTGGGTGCGCGTGCCGCTGACCGAAATTCATCAGGGCGATTTTTCACCGCTGTTCCGCTATACGCTGGCGATTATGCTGCTGGCGATTGGCGGCGCCTGGCTGTTTATCCGCATTCAGAACCGTCCGCTGGTGGATCTGGAACATGCGGCGTTACAGGTGGGGAAAGGCATTATTCCGCCGCCGCTGCGTGAATATGGCGCATCGGAGGTGCGCTCGGTAACGCGCGCCTTTAACCAGATGGCATCCGGCGTTAAACAGCTGGCGGACGATCGTACGCTGCTGATGGCGGGCGTTAGCCACGATCTGCGTACGCCGCTGACCCGCATTCGTCTGGCGACGGAGATGATGAGCGCGGAAGACGGCTATCTGGCGGAATCGATTAATAAGGATATTGAAGAGTGCAACGCGATTATCGAACAGTTTATCGATTATCTGCGCACCGGGCAGGAGATGCAGACCGAACGCGCCGATTTGAACGCCGTGCTGAATGAAGTTGTCGCGGCAGAAAGCGGCTACGAGCGTGAAATCGAAGATGCCGTTATGCCGGAAGTCCTGATGCTGGATATTAATCCGCTTTCGATTAAGCGTGCGGCGGCGAATATGGTGGTGAACGCGGCGCGTTACGGCAACGGCTGGATTAAGGTTAGCAGCGGCCATGAGCTACAGCGTGCCTGGTTCCAGGTGGAAGATGACGGACCGGGCATTAAGCCGGAACAGTTAAAGCATCTGCTACAGCCGTTTGTACGCGGCGACAGCGCCCGCAGCACCAGCGGCACCGGGCTGGGATTGGCGATTGTGCAGCGTATTATCGATGCACATCAGGGTTCGCTGGATATTGGCGTCAGCGCCCGCGGCGGCCTGCGAATTCGCGCCTGGCTGCCGTTATCCGCGACGGTGGCTGCGGCTGGCGGCCCGGTCGGCCAGCTGCAGTTGCCTAAGGGCGAGTAGCCTGAAAGCGCAGCGCCAGAAAATAAAAACCCCCGCCAAACGGCGGGGGTTTTGTTTACTGCGCCAGGGTTAAATATGTGGCCCGGCTGAAACCAGCGCGGCGCCCGCCGGCGTATCGGTATATTTTTCAAAGTTATTGATAAAGCGCTGCGCCAGATCCAGCGCCCGGCTTTCCCACTGTGCCGGATCTTGCCAGGTATTGCGCGGATCGAGAATATGCGGATCGATCCCCGACACCGCTACCGGCATCTCCAGATTGAAAATGGGCAGCGTTTGGGTTTCCGCCTGTGCCAGTTCACCGCTAAGAATCGCGTTGATAATGGCGCGTGTATCCTGCAGTGAAATACGCTTACCGGTGCCGTTCCAGCCGGTATTTACCAGCCAGGCTTCCGCGCCCGCATCCTGCATACGCTTCACCAGCACTTCGGCATATTTTGTTGGATGCAGCGTCAAAAATGCTGCGCCAAAACAGGCGGAAAAGGTCGGGGTTGGCTCAGTAACGCCGCGCTCAGTACCGGCCAGCTTGGCGGTAAAGCCTGACAGGAAATGGTACTGGGTTTGATCGGAAGAGAGACGTGAAACCGGCGGCAGCACGCCAAACGCATCGGCGGTAAGGAAAATAACCTTTTGCGCATGGCCCGCTTTCGACACCGGCTTAACAATATTTTCGATATGGTAGATAGGATAGGAGACGCGCGTATTCTCCGTTTTGCTGGCATCATCAAAATCGACAGAGCCATCGCTGCGTACCACGACGTTTTCCAGCAGCGCATCGCGGCAGATGGCATGATAAATCTCCGGCTCCGCCTGCTCTGATAGCTTAATGGTTTTCGCGTAGCAGCCGCCTTCGAAGTTAAACACGCCGTCATCGTCCCAGCCATGCTCATCATCGCCAATCAGCTGACGTTTCGGATCGGTAGAAAGCGTGGTTTTCCCGGTGCCGGAGAGGCCAAAGAACACCGCCACGTCGCCTTGCTCGCCAACGTTAGCCGAGCAGTGCATAGAGGCGATACCTTTCAGCGGCAACAGATAATTCATTACCGCAAACAGGCCCTTCTTCATTTCGCCGCCGTACCAGGTGCCGCCGATCAGCTGCATCTTTTCGCTGAGATTAAAAGCGACGAAGTTTTCCGAATGCAGGCCCTGCTGCTGCCAGTGGGGATTGGTGCATTTTGCGCCGTTCATTACCACAAAGTCAGGCGTAAAGCTGGTAAGGCTTGCCTCATCAGGGCGAATAAACATGTTTTTGACAAAGTGCGCCTGCCAGGCGACTTCGGTAATAAAGCGCACGCTCAGGCGGGTATCGGGATTGGCACCGCACCAGGCATCGACTACAAACAATCGCTTGCCGGAAAGCTGCTGTGTTACACAGCCCTTCAGGGCTTGCCAGGTTTCCTGTGACAAAGGTTGATTATCATTTTTGCCTTTGCCCTGGTCGTTCCACCACAGGGTATCGCGCGTCGTATCGTCACGCACAATATATTTATCTTTCGGTGAGCGCCCGGTAAAAATGCCGGTATCCACAGCGATGGCTCCGGACTGCGTTAGCGTACCGCGCTCATAGCCGGACAGGCTGGGCAGAGTTTCTTCCTTAAATAAAGTTTCATAATCGGGATTATGGATGACTTCAACCGTATCAGTGATGCCATAAGCGACGAGGTCCTGTGGCGTCAGGCCATTAGGGCGCATATTACTGTTCCTTTATCGGTTTGTACTGCAACAAATGTTGGGGTGACTTGCTGCCACTTGCCGTAAAGCGATTCACGCTGCTTTACAATTGCGGCAGTCTACTCCTGTCAATAAACAGCGGAAGGAGAGAGTGATAAAAATGAGAGACGAAACGTTTTTTTATAGAAAATCGTCAAAATCCGATAAAAAGTTATGATTGCTATACGATGAATATGAAACAAGATTTTATTTTTACAACGAAACATGGCGTTTTTCCGCTGTGTTAAGTTCAGTCTCTGGTCGATCCGCCTGGCTAAGCCTCTCCTGGTCGCTCTGTTGACGTTTGTTAATAAAAAATGCGAACCAGTCTACCTGTTTTACTAATGAGCTTAAGTACCTTTAACCAAGGTAAGGGATGCACTTATATCAACTATTTTTTGAGAAATTTAAAATATGAAAAAATTATTGCTCGTTATTTTATCTCGCTTAGTGCAAGGCGTAGGTATAGGTATATGTGGCCTGACCTTGCTTTGTGCGGGCTGGTTTCTGTTTTTCTCATACAGCGATTACCGATATTTCCTTTCTGCCTTTTCCCTGTTGGGGCTTGTTGTGGGTTACCACATCTTTAAATTTGCTGTGCTTAAAATCTATGATGAAAGCCCCGGCGATTGGTGATGCATTTGGCAGAGACTGTTGATGCTGTTTCTGTTCTCCGCCATAAGCTTTAAACTTCAAAATCGTCGGAGTAAGCGTTGCGTAATTTCTGCTGCCTTTGCTGGTAACTTGTAGGGTTGTCTTCATGCGGAAGTTTAACTTTTAAGCCTCTACCAATCTGATCGGTGATATAGCTGGCACTAAAAATTCTGTCCTGAAAAACGGGATCGCTTCCATCAAATTCTTTAGCGGCATACACACCCATAGTCATTTTATGGATTCTGCTTTTATCCTTTTCCTCACAGGTAATGATCTTACGCAGATAAATAAGCTGTTGAACGATAGAGTTATACATCGGTTCAAGTGTTTTGCCGCCTTGAACCTGAAGTATGTGAGCGTGACGTTTTTGCGCCAGACGTAGCGCCCGATCAATGTAAGCTAATGCACTGTTGATGCTGTTTCTGTTCTGCGACATAAGTCTTAATCTTCAAAATCGTCGGGGTAAGCGTCTTTAAGTTTTTGTTGCTCTATAAAATAATCAGACTCAATTTCATGCGGTAATTTGACTTTCAGGCCGCCACCAATTTGATCGGCTATAAAACTGGCACTATGTATTCTATCGGAAAAAATTTTATCCGTTTCCTCAAATTCTTTCGCGGCATATATGCCCATGGTCATTTTATGGATTCTGCTCTTGTCTTTTTCTTCTCCGGTAATGATCTTACGCAGATAGATAAGCTGTTGAACGATGGAATTATACATTGGCTCAAGCGTTTCACCGCCTTGAACCTGAAGTATGTGAGCGTGACGTTTTTGCGCCAGGCGTAGCGCCCGGTTGATGTAATCTATAGCACTATTATTATTCATTTAATTTTCTCCCATGCACCTTTGTTAGTGCTAAACCACTGTATGCCACCACCTTCAGTCTGGAAAGGTTCTTGGGGTACCGACCAGGTATCCAATACTGGGGATGCTTTACTACGCAACATTTCAAGCGGGCGCTGCGCCTTATAAGTAGTAATTACCTTAGGAACTTTTATTTCAGTGTCATGTAAGTTACCTGACGGGTTGATACCGAGCTTTGTTGGCGGCGTAGTCTCGTTCATTGAGTACCAGTTTCCCTGCCAGTTTCCGGGAGCCTGGTTTTGATAAGCTAGTTTCCCTCTGTTAATAGCTTCTACAGAAACTTTATCAACCATGTTGATACCTTTCATATAGTCATTAATGATACGTTCATTTTTCATTCCACTTTTTTGCATAAAATTCCGAACCAATTCCCTGTTCCCTCGAATATTAATATCTCGATTAATATCGCCGGTGCGCCCGAACTTTTCATTCAGCCTGGCGCGTCTTTCCGTATGGGCCTGGGTTCTTACGGGGTGATTATCCCCTGTTTTTATACCACCTTTTATCCCCGTCACGCCGCCTGCAAATGCGCCGCCAAGCGACAACCACTTTTGCCCATCGCTGCCCTGGCCATAGATTTCACCGCCGATAAAATCACCGGCGTAGCCGCCTGCCATTGCGCCAGCCGTTGCCATCAACGCCGCCATCGGCCCGGCTATTACCGCCGTTGCCGCCAGGCCGACGCCAAACAGCGTAGCGTTTACCCACGCGGGAATATCGGGATTGATCGGGGCGACCTGTATTGCTGCGCCGCCAATGTACACATTAGACGAGCCCTGGCTAATCATGCCGCCGCAGGCCAGGCGATCGCCAATGCGGGCGGCAGGATAGCCGTTGATATAAACACGGCTGGAGCCTTCCGCAACGGGCTGCGCGCCAGGGCCATGCTCAGCGCATTTGCCTGCGGAAAGGGGGGCGATAATGGCGGGCCTGCCATTAATAAAAACGTTGGCTGAACCCATGGTCAACTGCCCGGTAACATGCCTGGGCGCCCATGACATGCCGCCCAGTAGTTCGCCCAGCCCGCCGCCGCTGGCTGCGCCCGCAACAGTAGCGGCAAGCACCGCCGTGCCCACGCCGCCGGTTACCAGCGTACAGGCTGCGCCGACAATCGCGCCGCCGATCAGGCCCAATACCAGCCAGCCTTTGGCGGCAACATGCGCGATATTGTCTCCCTCGCGCGCTGCGGCAAAAGCGTTATCGCCGCTCATTGCTGATTGATCTGCTGACAAAGCCAGACTTCAATCGCGTCGGCGGTTTCCAGCCCAGGAATGCCCCGAACGCTTTTAGCTAATAACAGAGTGTGAATCATCGTCTGTTTCTGGCCTTCGGCGGTTTTCCATAGCGCATAGCGGGTAACGTTATCTTCTCTGGCGACGGGGCCAATGCTTAAGCGATGCCCGCCGCTGTCGAAAAACAGATAGTCACCCTGCTTTGCCCGGTTAAGATCGACCGAGGCATAAAGCGACGCCATGCCCTGAAAAACCAGCAGTTCACGGCTCTCGCGGTCGAAGCTAAAGTAGACAGACGGGCTGTCTGCGGGAATTTCATTACTGATGGGCTGAGCAGGCGGAGAGGGGTGATGGAAGCGAACGGTGGCGGTGATAAGATCGTAAACCCGCGCGTGGGAGGCATCGAACGCATCGGGGCAGGTGCCAATAAAGCAAAGCAGCTTTTTACCCTGAAACGCTTCATCAAGCAGCACTACCCGTTGCTTTTGCAGCAGCGTGCGCTGGCCTGACTTAAAGCTGTAGAACAGCTCCAGCGCCGGGATGCCATCCAGCTCGGTCAGTTCCACATGAATAAGGCCCAGCTCCGGCAGGTTCGTCTGTAGTTCTTCGGCGAGCCGGGTGGAAACCGATTGCAGCGTATCCCCGGCCTGGGCAGGGGCGCGTGAGATGACAAAGGTAAACTCATTCGCGCCGCCGAGGGTAAACAGGTTCATGGTACGGTCATGTAACAGGTCGGGCAGCGTAAGCATGCACTCCTGCAGGGTATATTCAGACATCTGTTAATTTCTCCGGTCCTTGAGCTATTAGCAAAATATCGGGGGTGAAAATATTGGGCGTTAATAGTTCCTTTAAATAAGCTGGCCGTGCATTTTATTAATAGCTGCCGTATTAATACTTCGCGATTTTATAATTATTTTATCCAGCCTTACTTATTAAACTGAAACGGATAAAATTGCAATGCGCTTATTTAAGCTAAAGGAGAGAGTTTATTGGATGACAGGAAGGATAATTATTTGGCTGGGATTTTTTTAGTGATTGCGTTTTTCTATCTTATGGGAATAACATTTTTACAGAGGGTAGTTACGCATTTATTTATAGCGAAAGGATTAACATCTGCCGCTAATCATAAAGGCGACCTGCGTCGCCTTTATTAATTTTCCGGCGGGTATTAATGAATCTGGGCGCTACCGCTGCCGGAATCATTACGAATCGCCGCAATATCTACCGCATCGTAAATATAGTGGCTGCCGCAATAGTCACAGTGCATATCGATTTGTCCATCTTCCTGCAGGATTTGATCGACCTCTTCCTGTGGCAGCGTTTTCAGCACTTCGCCGCAGCGCTCGCGCGAACAGGTACATTTAAAGCTGACGTTCTGCGGTTCATAGATTGTCACCTCTTCCTGGTTATAGAGACGCCACAGCACCTCGTTTGCCGGCAGGCTAATCAGCTCTTCGGTTTTGATGGTTTCCGTCAGCGTGGCCAGATGGTTAAAATCTTCTTTATCCGTATCCTGCGCCGGCAGCACCTGCAGCAGAATACCCGCCGCACCCGGCTGGCCTTCATGTTCGCCAGTACGGATAAACAGACGCGTCGGCAGCTGCTCAGAGCGCATAAAGTAATCTTCCAGGCAGGCCGCCAGCGTATCGCCTTCCAGACTCACCACGCCCTGATAGCGTTCGCCTTTTTCCGGCGAAATGGTAATAACCAGATAGCCGTTGCCAACCATCTCTTTCAGCGTGCTGCCGGGGGCGATTTCGCCCTGAACGCGTGCGACGCCGCGCATTTCCTGGCGGTTGTTGCCGTTAATTACCGCCAGCGTTAACGCCCCATCGCCCTGCAGCTGCACGGTAATGTCGCCTTCAAACTTCAGCGTGGCGGTAAGCAGGCTGGTTGCCACCAGCAGTTCGCCCAGCAGCTGTTGAACCGGCTGCGGGTAATCGTGCCCGGAGACGATCTCGCGCCACGTCCCGGACAAATTGACCAGTTCGCCACGAACCGCGTGGTTTTCGAACAGGTAACGATGCATTTGGTCTTGATGAGCCATAGTTTTTCTCTCGTGTTGGCGGCGCGTTATTCGTCGCCAGAAAATTTGAATTTCATCAGATCGCGGCGCTCTTTTTTATCAGGCCGACGATCCGGATGCGGCATGGTTAGCGCGTTCAGCTTGCGCGCCTGCGCCACTTTCTCACGTTTTTCAACGCTTTCCGCCGTTTCGCTGTACAGCAGCTGTGCTTCAGTAGCGGGACGCCGCTGCTCGGTCACGGCGCAGACAATCACCGTGCGCTCATCATTGCCCTGACGTAATTTCACTTCAGCGTTCAGCTCTACCAGCTTGCTGGGTTTGCTGCGCTGGCCGTTGTAGTGAACTTTTCCGCCTTCGATCATTTCACGCGCCAGCGCGCGGGTTTTATAAAAACGCGCGGCCCACAGCCATTTGTCGAGTCGGACGCCTTCTGCGATTTTCTCTTTCATCACTGCTCCCGTCGGTTTACCGCGCTTACAGCGTCAGCGCGCCGAGAAGCGTTCGGTAATCGCTCACGCTCTGATGGCGGGCGAAGGTTTTGGTTGGCAACCCGGAATCGGGATTGCTGACGCCAAGGCACCAGGCAATACCCCAGCGCTTTGCCGCATCCAGCACCGGCTCGCTGTCATCAATAAACAGCGTTCGCAGGTTTTCGAAACCGGTATGCTGCTGCACGGCCTGCCACAGGCGCCGATCTTCTTTCGGAAAGCCAAATGTATGGGTTGAAAGTAATAAATCAAGATGCTGCCCAAGACCGGTTTGCTTTAGCTTAACTTCCAGATTCCAGGGGTGCGCATTGGTAAGCAGAATGGTGCGCTTGCCGCTGGCGCGTAGCGCCTGCAGCAAGGGAAGGGTGTCATCTCGTAAACGCGCCCGGCTGCGCATTTCCCAGGTCATGGCACGAATATCCAGCTCCAGCTCACGGCTCCAGTAATCCAGACAATACCAGTTTAGCGTATGCTGAACCGCCTGATACTTCGCCATGATTAACTGGCTGGCTTCCTCCAGCGAGATGCCGCGCCGTTGACTGATGCTCTCCGGCACCAGCGTCAGCCAGAAATAGCTGTCAAATGCCAGATCGAGCAGCGTGCCGTCCATATCCAGCAGCACGGTATCTATATCGCGCCAGTTAACGTTGATTTCCATGCCGCCTTCAAAAAAGAAAGGCGACAGGGTAGCACAGTTGAAAGTGGCTCAGAACAGCGGGCGCATATCCGGCATCGGCGATAGCGTATGGTTGAAACACTTATCGTAATAGTGCTGAATTTCCACAATGCGTTTGCGGTTGCGGTGGATGCGCTTCAGCGCCAGCAGGCCGTTAATCACCACGCTCAGGCTCAGGATAACCAGCAGCAGCGAAGTGCAAAGGTAGCGCCACAGCGTCAGCATATCCGGCTCGCTGTGCAGGGCGATATGCTGCGTGCCGTTGGCATCCGTATGGATACTGGTGATAATTCCGGCCGCGCTGAAGGAAGTATGCAGCAGCATACCCGCCAGGCGCTGGAGTTCATCCCACTGATCCGGCGCGTTGAAATCAAACAGCGAAACGGTCGGTTGAGGATGGTTAACCAGCTGGCGCCCTTCATCGCTGACAAGCAGGAATCCGCCAGGCGGCGGGCTATTCAGCGCTTCGGCGGCGCGATGCGTTTCACGATAGAAAAAGGTCGAAGTGGCGGTGTTCACCAGATTTTCCAGCGCCTCGGCGCTGACCGGACGCAGCAGCACGTTCATGCCGTTTAACGCTCCTGAGGTTGCGCGGCTCACCAGCGTTTCCCAGTCTTTTGCATTGCCCAGGTTAACCAGCGCATTTTTCAGCCGTACGCAATCCTGCTGCTGGCTACATAACTCCTGGGTTTTCAGCACCAGGTCGGAAAAATCATCCAGCAGGATCATGCCTGATTTTTGAATCGCCGTGGCGAGCTGCGGGTTAAGCTTGCTGTCGATATTGTTTTGCGGGTGCAGCTGCTGGTTGGTCAGATTCAGCAGCGCTGACGCTTTATCAATGATTTCCGACTGCGGCAGCGGCAGGGGAGTGGCCATATTCCAGTAAATGGCCGAGCAATCGAACGGCATAAAAGCATAACTGCGGTTGCTCTGATAGCTGGCAGGTACGGAACACATTCCGGTGCCGCTGACTTTCAGGTTATCGCCCACGTGCAGCGTCGCCTGATCCAGCGCGGCTACCGAATTAACCTCAATCCGCTCAGAACCGGTCAGCCACGCCATGCTGAGCTTTAGCGGCATCGCTAAGGGCACCCAGCTAATCAATAGCGCCAGCACCAGCAGAGAGCCGCAGGCCAGCACCATATTCTTTTTCCAGCGCTGGACAGGGAAGTTGCGCACTTCATCCTGTAGCGACAGGAAACGTCCCTGGCGCACTACCTGACGGTTCAGATAAATATCCACCTCGGTCGTCTGGCCAAGATCGTGAGTAACATAAGGCTGCCAGTGCGGCGGATAAACCAGATCAATAATCCCCAGCGAAATATTGTTGACCTGTCCCTGATTCGATTCGCTAAACAACCCCCAGCGTTTCGGCGCGCCGCGCAGACAGTGAATTTCACGTAAATCTTTTTCGCCGGGACGACGATACATAAACCACAGGCTGATCAAAATGATCACCACGCCGGCGCTGGCCAGCCACGGCATAAAAAGTAACGGGGCTAACAGGCTAATAAAAAACAGCAGTAGGCCGCAGCAGATCGCCGTGGCCTCACGGGTGCCGTCGCTGCGTGACAGACAATGCTCTTCCGGCGTCTCTTTACGTACCTGAAGCAGCTCGACGTTTTCGCTCTGCTCCTGGCGTATCGAGGCGTTGGTGGCGCTGGGACGCACCACCGTCGGCAGCATGCTTTGCTCTCCGGCATAGTTCACCAGCGAATGACCGTTAAGGGAGATCGCCAGCGGAATAGAGTGGGTTTTGATTAGCTCAACGAAGTTTTCTTCGGCGATATACTGTTCCCACAGCGGAGGAAGGTGCACCTCAAGCGCGTCGAGATAGTAACGCCATTTCTGCGGATCGTCGGTGGAAAGCCCGTAACGGGTAATGGCGCGGGTAACGGGATAAACTTTATTGCTCTGCGAGCTCAGCGTCAGCATTTCCGGCGCGGCGCTGGCGCCGCCT
This sequence comes from Mixta theicola, assembly GCF_002895925.1. Taxonomy (GTDB): domain Bacteria; phylum Pseudomonadota; class Gammaproteobacteria; order Enterobacterales; family Enterobacteriaceae; genus Mixta; species Mixta theicola. The sequence goes on from NZ_NWUO01000006.1 coordinate 222,140, forward strand.
GGCTGGATGGTGCGCTGCTTGCTGGCCAGCGTATCGAGATAGCGCTCAACGGCTTCGCGTTCCTCACTCGTCAGCAGACGATGGGGCGGATTAATAAACGGCAGCGGTTTCGCCAACGGCGGGCGATGCCGCATAGCGTACCAAAAACAGATACCTGCAATAATGGAGCAGGTAAGCATTACACCCAGAATAATGATAATTGTGCTCATGCTATGTTCATTCCAGCCAAACTGCTGCCGTCACTGTGATTGCTCGCTCCGGGCTAAGTTATAGGGAGTTCACTAATTTTGGCGGGATTGGGCAGTGGTGGCAACCAACCTGTTTACTAAAATAGCGCACAAAATCATAAAATTAGAACTACTATACAGAAATCCTTGCCGGAATATTAGCTGGCGCGTGTCGAGGTGAATATCGGCATTATCCTATTTCTTTGTCGCTTATTGACTTTGCCATAAAAAATTTCCCAATCGTTACAAATAATTGTTATAAAAAAGTAAATTAAATCATATGCTGATTGGATTCCCGTGAGGCCTGTCGCACAATATCTTTTTGCCGCTTTCTGCCCAGAACAATGACTGTCTGGCAATGATTAACTGCGCTTTATCTGGGGCCCCTATGCCAAGAAAATTAGAGAAACCTAAAATTTTACACGTTGAGCCTGTGGCCCGCTCCCGCCTGTTTACCATTGAGTCGGTAGATCTGGCGTTCAGTAACGGTGCGCGGCGCGTTTATGAACGTATGCGTCCTTCAGAGCGCGAAGCGGTGATGATTGTGCCGATTATCGATAATCATCTGTTGTTGATTCAGGAATATGGCGTCGGTCTGGAAACTTATGATCTGGGCTTTCCAAAAGGATTGATCGATCCTGGCGAAACGGTATTCGAGGCGGCTAATCGCGAGCTAAAAGAAGAGGCCGGCTTTGGCGCGCAGCAGATGGAAGCGCTCAGCAAACTCACCATGGCGCCTTCCTACTTTTCCAGCAAAATGAATATTGTGGTCGCGGAAGGGCTGTATCCCGAAAAGCTGGAAGGCGATGAGCCGGAACCGCTGCCGGTGATCCGTTGGCCGCTGGATAACCTGATGTCGCTGCTGCAGAGGCCCGATTTTAACGAGGCACGCAATGTCAGCGCGCTGTTCCTGGTGCGCGAATGGCTGGTAAAACAGCAGCGTATTCACTACTGACAAGACGTAACCGAACCTGAAAAGTAAAAAGGGGCGAAAATCGCCCCTTTGTTTTTATCAGAACAGTTCGTGTGTTTCGCCGTTATCCATCAGCGTGGTTCCCACGTCATGCACCGAATACTCTGTAGGCTGCGTCCCGTCAATAAAGTACTCCTGACGGGTATTGCCGCCGCCGTTAGCCAGCTTGCCGGTACTGCGATCGATAGTTACGGTCACCACGCCTGGCGGAGGCGTTAGCGGCTGCTCCGGCACGCCATCCAGCGCCGCCTTCATAAAGCTATCCCACGCTGGCTGAGCGCTCTTGGCTCCGCCTTCATAGCCAGAAATCTGATCGTCAATCGCGCCGGAAGCCGTTGAGCGGCCCAAATCGCGCCGATGATCGTCAAAGCCAATCCAGACAGTCGTCACGACGCCAGGGCCGTAACCGGAGAACCAGGCATCTTTCGAACTGTTGGTTGTACCGGTTTTACCGCCAATATCTTTCCGCTTCAGATCGCGGCCGGCACGCCAGCCGGTGCCCATCCAGCCCGGTTCACCAAAGATATTTGAGTTCAGCGCGCTTTTAATCAAAAAGGAGAGCGGCGTATTGATAACGTGCGGCGCGTACTGCTGAGTGGCGTCAGGCCGATCGGCACCTACCTGCTGCAGCACCGGCTGCGGTACGGCGGGATGGCTATTTTCCTGCGAGACCGCCACGTTTTCTACGCTCTCTTCGCCCAGCGCCACCGATTTTTTAGTCTCACCGTAAATCACCGGCAGATTGCATTCCGGGCAGGCGATACGCGGATGATTTTCAAACAGCGTTTCGCCGTTTTCACTTTCAATCTTCTTGATGAAATAAGGATCGACAAGGAAACCGCCGTTCGCCATAACCGCATAGCCGCGCGCCATTTGCAGCGGCGTAAAGGAGGCCGCGCCCAGCGCCAGCGATTCGGTGTGCACGATATTCTGTGCCGGGAAGCCGAAGCGTTGCAGATACTCTGCGGCATAATCGACGCCCATCGCGCGCATCGCGCGAACCATTACCACGTTTTTCGATTGCCCCAGCCCCTGACGCAGACGGATCGGGCCATCATACGTCGCCGGTGAGTTTTTCGGCCGCCAGTCAGAGCCCGCTCCCGCGTCCCAGCGCGAGATCGGGACATCGTTAAGGATCGAGGCCAGCGTCAGGCCACGGTCCATCGCTGCGGTGTAGAGGAAAGGCTTAATATTCGAGCCGACCTGACGCAGCGCCTGGGTAACGCGGTTAAATTTACTCTGATTAAAATCAAAACCGCCAACCAGCGCGCGTACTGCGCCATCGTGCGGATCGAGAGAAATCAGGGAAGAGTTAACGTTCGGCACCTGTGCCAGCCACCAGCTATTTTCTACTTTGCGTACCCAAATCTGCTGACCCGGCTGTAGCACCTGCGTCACGCTGCGCGGCGTTGCGCCCTGCTGCGTATCGGACTTATACGGACGCGCCCAGCGTACGCCTTCCATCGTCAGCGAGACGCTGCTGCCGTCACGCATCAGCGCCGTTGCTTCATTACCGTTAGCGGTAGTCACCACGGCGGGCCACAGCGGGCCATAAACCGGCAGCGTCTTTAAGTTTTTCAGAATACGCGTGCGATCCCAGGCAGACTCACCCACTCGCCACAAAATATTGGCCGGGCCGCGATAGCCGTGACGCATATCATAATCCAGCACGTTATTACGCACCGCTTCCTGCGCCGCCAACTGAAGCTTGTGGGTAACGGTGGTATAAACCTTAAAGCCATCGTTGTAGGCGTTATCGCCGTAGCGCTTCAGCATCTCCTGACGCACCATTTCCGTCAGATAGGGGGCGGAAAAAGCGATTTCCGGGCCGTGATAGCTGGCCTCCAGCGGTTCACTGCGCGCCTCGATATACTGCCGCTGCGTAATGTAGTTCTGAGCCAACATGCGGGACAGCACAACGTTACGGCGCGCCAGGGCACGCGCATGGGAATAAAGCGGATTAAACGTGGAGGGCGCTTTAGGCAGCCCGGCAATCATCGCCATTTCACTCAGCGTTAGCCGATCGATATTTTTGCCGAAATAGACCTGAGCGGCGGCGCCGACGCCATATGAGCGATAGCCAAGATAAATTTTATTCAGATAAAGCTCGAGAATTTCATCTTTGCTGAGCAGCTGCTCGATGCGAATAGCGAGGAAGGCTTCCTTGATTTTACGCATCAGCGTGCGCTCAGGGCTGAGGAAAAAGTTACGCGCCAGCTGCTGCGTAATGGTACTCGCCCCCTGGGAAGCGTGGCCTGAAATCAGCGCCACGCTGGCCGCACGGAAGATACCGATAGGATCGATGCCGTGATGCTCATAGAAGCGACTATCTTCGGTGGCGATAAAGGCTTTAATCAGCTCAGGCGGCATCTGCGACAGCGTCAGAGGTATGCGGCGCTTTTCGCCATACTGCGCGATCAGTTCACCATCGGCGCTGTAGACCTGCATTGGCGTCTGCAGACGAACGTCCTTCAGCGTGTTCACATCCGGTAGCTGCGGCTCAATGTATTTGTACAACCCGTAAACCGAGCCGACGCCCAGCAAAATGCAACACACTGCAAGAATTAATAAATACTTTACGAACTTCACCTGAGATTTCCCATTTAATGTCGTTTGGGCAGTTTATAAACAATCGCGCGGTAGTATAAATGCAAGCCAGACGCTTTGATACGTCCTTTTATTTTTACGTCGATATGGAGATCGCGCGAACATGGCTTTTCAGAAATGGCAAGTAGGGCTGGATATTCAGAATGGTCAGCTCTGTGCTTTAGGTATCCAGCGTCGCCGTAACGGTTGGCAGCTGCGTCACTGGTGGCAACATGCGCTGCCGCACGATACGTTATCTCATGGCGCGCTGCAATGCTCCCCGGCGCTGCTCGCCATTTTGCAACGCTGGCGTAAACAGCTTCCCCGCACTATCTCTCTGCGCGTCGGTTTTCCGCCTCAGGCGGTAATGCAGCGCTCTCTGCCAACCCCTTCCCTGCAGCTGCGCGAAACCGAACTGGGGCGCTATGCAACGGCCGCTGCCGAGCGGCTGTTCCCGCTTACCGCCAGCGAACTGGCGCTGGATTATCACGCCGTTGTCCAGCCGCAGCCGCGGCTTTATCTGACCGCCGCGCGCCAGAGCGTACTACAGCAATGGCTGGCAATCCTGGCCCAGGCCGGGCTCATTCCTGACGTTATCGAGCCAACCTGCGGGGCGCTGGCGCTGGTCGGTGAAACCATGCGGCTCTCTGATAAGGCGGCGCTGATTCATCAGCTCAGCGATCACTGGTTATGGTATCTGCCCGGTGAGCCAGAAAGCGCATCCGGCTGGGTGCCCGGCGTGTTGGCAACCGATAGCGAACAGCTCAGGCTGCAGCTGCCCGACGCGCGTGATTTCTGGTTTAGCGCCAACGTTTCCGCCGAGCTGCTGTTGGGGATGCGGCCGCTTCAGCCGCTAAGCCTGCTGCAGTCTATGCAGCCGCCGCTGCCCGCTCATGGCGGTATGTTTACGCTTGCGCTGGGTTTAGCGCTGCGTCCGGAGGATAGCTGATGATTGCGGTTAATCTGCTGGACTGGCGTCAGGATGCCCGCAAGCGGCGACTAAGACGATGGCTATGGTTAAGCGGAACGCTGCTGGTGCTGGTTCATATTGCGCTGCTGCTCTGGTGGCGCGGGCTGGCGGAAACTACGCAGCGGTGGCAAAGCCAGCTAACGCTGTGGCAACAGGCGACACAGCGGGCGCAGCAGCTTAATCAGCGCTATGCCGAGGCGCAAAAGCAGCAGCAGACGTTGCGTAAGCAGGCGGCGCTGCGTCAGCAAAAGCATCAGCGGCTGCGGCAGTGGCAGGCGTTTATTCTGCAGCTGGAGAGCAATGTACCGGATGACGCATGGCTTTCTACATTAACGCACCAGCAGGGAACCTTACGGCTGGATGGGCTAAGCCTGCGGCCGGAAGCCACCCGGCTGTTGCATCATCGGCTCAGGGCATCCGACGTTTTTCAGCCCTGGCTGCCGGGCGCATTACATAAGAGCGCCGACGGTCCGTATCGCTTTACATTGGCAACCGGAAAAGCGGAGGGCGTCGGCGATGAAAAATGAAATCCTGCTGCGCTGGCTGCTGATGCCGGCGAAATGGCGCTGGCTGAGCCTGACTGGCCTGCTGGCCGGCGTGGTACTGTTAGCCAGCTATGGTTGGATAGCGCCGGCCCACGGTGAGCGGCAGCGGTTGCGGGACAACACGCAGCAGCAGCTGCTGCGCTATCAACGGCTGCTGGCGCCGCTGTTGCGGCAGCCTGCGCTGCAGAAGTTACAGCTGCGCAACCAGCAGATGCTGGATGATATGGTTCGCGAAGGGCAGCCGTTTTCTCTGTATACCCTGCTACAGCGCAGCGGCGGCGAACTGGAGCAATGGCATCCTGACCGGCGCGATAGCCAGCTTAAACTATGGCTGGACTGGTCGCAGTTGAAGCAGCTGTTTGCTTATCTGGTTATCTGCGAACCCGCGCCCGCTCTGACCTCTTTTGTTGTGCAGCGTAAGGCGGAGCGCCTGCATGCCACCTTTCACCTGGCGTTTGATGATGAAATACCTCTTGATTAGCTGGCTGCTTTTCGGCTGCCTGCCGCCTGCTATCGCACGCGATCCCTTTGCTCAACTGCGGGCTTCCTGCCTCTCGTCGGTGGCTTCATTAGAGCAGTGGCAGCTGCAGGGAATGGTGGGCAAAGGGAACCGTTATCTGGGATGGCTGCGCTCAACGCAGGGCGAGCGGGTAGCGATCGCCAGCGACCGGCCTTTACCGTTCGAAGACTGGCAGATTGATGCGTTTGCGCCATTTCATTTAACGCTCAGCGCGCCGCAAAGCTGCGTGCCGCAGCGTGTCACGCTGCAAATTAAAGGAAAATATCATGACAAGGATCGCAGTCGCGCTGCTGCTGCTGAGCGCCGCGGTACAGGCCAATGACGAGCCGCTTTCTCTGGCGTTTCAGAATGCGCCGGTTGAACAGGTGTTACAGGCGCTGGCAGATTATCAGCAGGTTAATCTGTTGGTTGCGCCGGGCGTGGCAGGAGACATTACGCTGCGCCTGCAGGATGTCCCCTGGCGCCAGGCCTTATCGCTGGTGGCGCGGATGGCCAGGCTAAAAATTACCCAGGAAGGTTCCGTGCTGCTGGTTTTTCCGCAGGGCTGGGAGCAAAAAGAAGCACAGGAAAACGTGCAGCAGCAGCCTTTGCAGGATTTAGCGTTGGTGCTGCTGCATGCGGATGTGGCGGCCGTCAGCGCCAGCCTGCAGGCCGAGCGCGCCAAATTAATGACGCCGCGCGGCAGCATCACCCTGGATACGCGTGCGAATACGCTGCTGCTGCGTGATACGCCAGCGGCGTTAAACAACGTGGCGGCCTGGGTGAAGGCGCTGGATGTGGCGCTGGAGCAGGTAGAACTGACGGCCCATATCGTCAGCATTAGCGCAGAGCATCTGCATGAGCTGGGCGTTAGCTGGCAGCTGTCGGGAGAGGAAATTATTGCGCAGGCGCTGCGTAATCCTACGTTAAATATTGGTCCTGGCGTTGGATCGCCGTCGCTGGCGGCTGGCTTAACGTTGGCGCGCATAGATGGTCGTCTACTTGATTTGGAACTTAGCGCGCTGGAGCAGGAAAACCACATCGATATTATTGCCAGCCCGCATCTCATCGCTTCGCATCAGCAGCCGGCCAGCATCAAGCAGGGCGCTGAAATTCCTTATGAAGTCTCCAGCGGCAGCGACGGCGCAACCAGCATCGAATTTAAAGAGGCCGTTTTGGGGATGGACGTCACGCCGACGGTGCAGCCCAACGGGCGTATTCGTCTGGCGTTGCATATCAGTCAAAACGTGCCCGGACGCAACATTAACAACGGCGACAGAGAAATTCTTACTATTAATAAGCAGGAAATTACTACGCAGGTTACGCTGAAAGATGGTCAGACGTTAACGCTGGGCGGCATATTTCAACAGGAATCGGCGCGTAATCGTGATAAAGTCCCTCTCCTGGGCGATATACCGTTGCTGGGTGCGCTTTTTCGCCATGATGTTCAGAATGACAAGCGCCGGGAGCTGGTGATTTTTATTACGCCGCGCCTGGTGCATGAAGAGTAACCAGCAGCGTTTTTTTTCCCGACCGGGTATCATATGCGTTTGACGCAGGAGCGGAATTAGCTTACAAGGTTTAGCGATTTTGACTTATGGCAGCACAGACTTATGGTTTGTCGCCACGATACCGTGACAGGACGTTGCCTGAATGGCAGCGGTTTTGACTCTTAGCGAACTGTGTGACGCGCAGGCTGCGCGTTCTGAGCCGGGCAATTTATTCGGTTGCCAAACGACCTTGAGTGTTGAGATAATTTTTCATCTGACTCTTGCACTATCGCTCATGAGGTTTCAGTTCATGTCCCGCCAGCGGCTCGGCCGTTGCAGACGGGGTATCATCAACGCATTGTCTTAGTAATACCGAAAAAATGGCAGAGAAACGCAATATCTTTCTGGTTGGGCCTATGGGTGCCGGCAAAAGCACTATTGGTCGTCAGTTAGCTCAGCAACTCAATATGGAATTTTACGATTCCGATCAGGAAATTGAGCGACGTACCGGAGCGGATGTGGGCTGGGTTTTTGACGTTGAAGGCGAAGCAGGCTTTCGCGAACGTGAAGAGAAAATCATTAATGAACTCACAGAAAAACAGGGCATCGTGCTGGCTACCGGCGGCGGTTCTGTAAAATCCCGCGAAACCCGTAATCGTCTCTCCGCCCGTGGCGTTGTGGTCTATCTTGAAACCACTATTGAGAAGCAACTGGCGCGTACGCAGCGCGATAAAAAGCGTCCTTTATTACAGGTCGATGCACCGCCACGCGAAGTGCTGGAAGCGCTGGCGGATGAACGCAATCCCCTGTATGAAGAGATCGCTGATGTGACTATCCGCACTGACGATCAAAGCGCGAAAGTCGTCGCTAATCAAATCATTAATTTACTGGAAAAGAATTAATCCATCGCCTGAGGGCATAGCGAAAAGGTTATACAGCGTCATGGAGAAGATCACCGTTACCCTTGGGGAGCGTAGCTACCCGATCACCATCGCCGCCGGTCTGTTTAACGATGCGGCCGCCTTTTGGCCGCTGAAAGCAGGCGACCAGGCTATGTTGGTAACCAACGAGACGCTGGCTCCGCTTTATCTGACGCCGCTGCGACAGCGGCTGGAAGAGGCGGGCGTTAAGGTGGATCAGGTTATTCTTCCCGATGGCGAACAGTACAAAACCCTGGCGGTAATGGATCAGGTCTTTACCGCGCTGCTGCAAAAGCCCCACGGGCGTGATACCACGCTGGTAGCGCTGGGCGGCGGCGTTATTGGCGACCTGACCGGCTTCGCCGCCGCCAGCTATCAGCGCGGCGTGCGCTTTATTCAGGTGCCGACCACGCTGTTATCGCAGGTGGACTCTTCCGTTGGCGGTAAAACCGCCGTCAATCATCCGCTGGGCAAAAATATGATAGGCGCGTTCTATCAGCCTGCTTCAGTGGTTATCGATCTCGACTGTCTGCGTAGTCTGCCGCCACGCGAGCTGGCTTCCGGCATGGCTGAAGTGATCAAATACGGCATTATCCTCGACGGCAATTTTTTCAACTGGCTGGAGCAGAACCTGGATGCGCTAATGGCGCTGGATGGGGACGCGCTGGCTTTTTGCATTCGTCGCTGCTGTGAGCTGAAAGCGGACGTGGTCGCCGCCGACGAGCGGGAAACCGGTCTGCGGGCGCTGCTGAATCTGGGTCATACCTATGGCCATGCTATTGAAGCGCAGATGGGATACGGTAACTGGCTACACGGCGAGGCCGTGGCTGCCGGGATGGTTATGGCGGCGCGTACCGCTGAAAGGCTGGGTCAGTTCAGCTCTGCCGATACCGATCGTATTATCGCTTTGCTCGACCGCGCCGGGCTGCCCGTAACGGGGCCGCAGGAAATGACCGCGCAGGACTATTTACCGCATATGATGCGGGATAAAAAAGTGCTGGCGGGAGAGCTGCGTCTGGTGCTGCCGCTGGCGATCGGCAAAGCCGAGGTGCGTAGCGGCGTGGCGCATGATATTGTGCTTGCCGCAATTAATGATTGTCGTAAGACCTGATAGTGATGTCTGCCGCGAACGGGATGTTGGCGGCGCTTGCCGTAAGACGGGGAGGTTGAATGGATGAGTTTAAACCGGAAGACGAGTTAAAACCTGATACCAGCGATCGCCGTCCGACGCGGTCTCGCAAAACGTCTTCTGCGCCTAAAACGCCGGTATCACGCCAGCGTATGATGATGGGCATCGGTGTGCTGGTACTTTTGCTGTTGGTTATTGGCATTGGTTCGGCATTAAACGGGTCTGATTCTAAAAAGCCATCCGCTCAGGCGGATAACGGCGCAGCCACCTCCGGCGGCAATGAAAAAAATATCGATCTTTCCGGCTCATCAACCATGAGCGGGCAGAACGGTAGCGCGGCTGGTAACGGTAGCGCGGCTGGTAATGAAGCCGCAGCGACCAACGGCGCAGCAAACGAGGCGCCGCAGTCGATCTCCGTTCCGCCGGTTTCCTCAACGCCGACTCAGGCCGCTCCGATTGAGACGCCGCAGAACCAGCAGCGCGTAGAGCTGCCGGGCGATCTTAACAACGCGCTGGCCAATCAACAGGGGCAGGTTGATTCTGCGGCGCAGAATGCAGTGAGCGGCAGTTCGCTGCCGACCGCGCCAGCAACGGTGAGCGGCGCCGATACCAGCAGCGCTCACGTTGCGCCGTCTGGACAGAGCAGCAGCAAGCCTGCGCCAACACACCGACCAGCCGCCAGTCAGCCGCCAGCCAGACAGAATCATCAGCCGGTGGCAAAGCAGAGTGGTAAGCCTGCCGCCAGTGCCAGCCATGCCGCACCTGTCGCGCAACAAAGCGCGCCGGGCGGCAGCTATACGCTACAGCTGAGCAGCGCCTCGCGTTCAGATACGCTGAATGCCTGGGCGAAGAAACAGAACCTGAACCACTATCATGTCTATCAGACCACACGCAACGGACAGCCATGGTATGTTCTGGTGAGCGGTTCTTATGCCACGCCAGCTGAAGCTAAACGTGCCGTAGCCTCGCTGCCAGCGGAAGTCCAGGCGAAAAATCCCTGGGTTAAGCCGGTTAGCCAGGTGAAAAAAGAGGCGGAACGCTAAGCCGATCTCCGCTGTATTACTGTGATAGTGCGCTCTGGCAGCGGATTATCTCAGCCGTTGCAACGGCGTTAAAAATGGCAACTCTGTTGCCATTTTTGTCGTAAATCAGTTTCGTAAGCGCAGATATGCTGTCGCTATAGCCACAGCCAGATGAACAGAAGTAACCAAAACGACGGCATGAAAAAAAATCGCGCTTTCCTGAAATGGGCCGGCGGTAAATATCCTCTTCTGGAGGATATACGCCGCCATTTGCCGCAAGGCGACTGCTTAGTCGAGCCTTTTGTCGGCGCCGGCTCCGTGTTCCTTAACACCGATTATCCGCGCTATGTGCTGGCCGATATTAATAACGATCTGATCGGCCTGTATAACATTGTAAAAGGACGCACCGTCGAGTTTGTCAGCGATGCGCGTCAGCTCTTTACGCCGCGCAGCAACGAGGCGGATGCTTACTACGCGTACCGCAGCGAATTTAATGCCAGCGAGGATACTTATCGCCGGGCGCTGCTGTTTCTTTATCTGAATCGTCACGGTTACAACGGCCTGTGCCGCTACAACCTGCGCGGTGAATTTAACGTGCCTTTTGGTCGTTACCGTAAGCCCTATTTTCCGGAAGAGGAGCTATACGGTTTTGCCGAACGCGCGCAAAAAGCCGTTTTTGTTTGTGAATCGTACGATGTTACCCTGAGTAAGGCGCAGGCGGGATCGGTCGTTTACTGCGATCCGCCTTACGCGCCGCTTTCGACAACGGCGAATTTTACCGCCTATCATACCAACAGCTTTAGCCTGCGCGAGCAGCAGCATCTGGCTGAGCTGGCGGTAAAGCTGGCGCAGGAAAGCGCAATTCCAGTGCTGATTTCTAACCATGATACCGAGCTGACCCGGCTGTGGTATCAGGATGCGGTGCTGCATGTGGTTAAAGCGCGCCGTTCTATCAGCAGAAGCATTAGCGGTCGTACCAAAGTGGACGAGCTACTGGCCCTTTTTCGCTAGCCGGTTTCGTCCGCAACCAGCGCAATCTGTCAGTATTTTTACTGGCGCATACAGTGGGAGATACGGATGAAACAATTTTTGCTGGCCCCTTCAATCCTCTCTGCAGACTTTGCCCGCCTGGGCGAAGATACGGCGAAAGCCCTGGCGGCGGGAGGAGACGTGGTGCATTTCGACGTTATGGATAACCATTATGTTCCCAACCTGACTATGGGGCCGATGGTGTTAAAAGCGCTGCGCGATTACGGTATTACCGCGCCGATTGACGTTCATCTGATGGTAAAGCCGGTCGATAGCCTGATCCCTCAGTTTGCCGAAGCGGGCGCCAGCTTTATTACCTTCCACCCTGAAGCCAGCGAACATATCGACCGCAGCCTGCAGCTCATCAAAGAGTATGGCTGCAAAGCAGGTTTAGTCTTTAATCCCGCCACGCCGCTGAGCTATCTCGATTACGTGATGGATAAGCTGGATATTATTCTGCTAATGTCGGTCAATCCTGGCTTTGGCGGTCAGTCTTTTATTCCCGGTACGCTGGATAAGCTGCGTGAGGCGCGTAAGCGTATTGACGAAAGCGGTTACGATATTCGACTTGAAGTCGATGGCGGCGTGAAGGTGGACAATATTGCCGAAATCGCCGCTGCGGGCGCGGATATGTTTGTCGCCGGGTCGGCCATATTTGGTCAGTCGGACTATAAAAAAGTGATTAACGATATGCGCAATGAACTGGAGAAAAGCCGCCATGGCGCCTTTCACTAATATTCGCGCATTGGCATTCGATCTTGACGGCACGCTGGTTGACAGCGTGCCGGGGCTGGCCGAAGCAGTGGATCGGGCGCTTGTGGCCTTAAATCTGTCTGCTGCAGGCGTGCCGCGCGTAACCACCTGGATAGGAAACGGCGCCGACATTATGGTGGCGCGAGCGCTGAACTGGGCGCTGCAGCGTCAGCCTGAAGCGGATGAGCTGCGCGATGGCAGAGCGCTGTTCGATCGTTTTTATGCCGAAACGGCGGAGCCGGGTACGACCTTATTTCCGCACGTCGCGCAAACGCTGGAAAAGCTGAGCGCCGCAGGAGTGCCGCTGGCGCTGGTGACCAATAAGCCGACGCCTTTTATTGCGCCGCTGCTGCGCGCGCTCGGCATCGAACGCTATTTTTCGCTGGTTATCGGCGGTGACGACGTGGCGGCGAAAAAGCCGCATCCGGCGCCGCTGTTTTTAGTGTTAGGCAAGTTTGGTCTGCTGCCGCAGGAGCTGCTGTTTGTTGGCGATTCACGCAATGATATTCAGGCGGCACAGGCGGCGGGTTGTCCCTGCGTGGGCATGTCGTACGGCTACAACTATGGCGAGCCGATCGCGACCAGTGAACCAAACCTTGTTCTGGACGATTTCAACGACCTTTTGCCCGCTTTGGGGCGGTAATTATCAGGATTTAAAAGCATGAGCAAACCCATCGTATTTAGCGGCGCACAGCCCTCCGGCGAACTGACCATTGGTAACTACATGGGTGCGATGCGTCAGTGGGTACAGATGCAGGACGATTATCACTGCATTTACTGTATTGTCGATTTGCACGCCATCACCGTACGTCAGGACCCGGCCGCGCTGCGTAAAGCGACGCTGGATACGCTGGCGCTTTATCTCGCCTGTGGTATCGATCCCGAAAAAAGCACCATTTTCGTCCAGTCACACGTGCCGGAACATACTCAGCTAAGCTGGGTGCTGAACTGTTATACCTATTTCGGTGAGCTGAGCCGTATGACCCAGTTCAAAGATAAATCCGCCCGCTATGCGGAAAACATCAACGCTGGCCTGTTTGATTATCCGGTACTGATGGCGGCGGATATTCTGTTGTATCAGACCAATCAGGTTCCGGTTGGCGAAGATCAAAAACAGCATCTGGAGCTGAGCCGTGATATTGCCCAGCGTTTCAACGCGCTGTATGGCGACGTGTTTAAGGTGCCGGAGCCGTTTATTCCGAAATCTGGCGCACGCGTGATGTCGCTGCTTGAGCCGACGAAAAAGATGTCCAAATCGGACGATAACCGCAATAACGTTATCGGCCTGCTGGAAGATCCGAAAGCGGTAGTGAAAAAGATCAAGCGTGCGGTAACCGACTCCGACGAGCCGCCGGTGGTGCGTTATGACGTGCAGAACAAAGCGGGCGTATCTAACCTGCTGGATATTCTGTCCGCCATTTCAGGCAAAAGCATCAGCCAGCTTGAGCAGGAATTTGCAGGCAAGATGTATGGTCATCTGAAGGGCGAGGTAGCGGAAGCGGTTTCCGGTATGCTGAGCGAGCTGCAGGTGCGCTATCAGCGCTATCGTGAAGATGAAGCTTTTCTTGAGCAGGTAATGCGTGATGGCGCGGCAAAAGCACGCGCGCGCGCGCAGGAAACGCTGAAAAAAGTCTATGAAGCGGTAGGTTTCGTGGCGCAGCCGTAAGTAAACGCGCTGCCTGCCGCGTCTGACTGGCGGGCAGGGCGCTAAAATACGGTCTTGCAAAGCGTACCTTGCAAGACCGTGGTGAGTTTATTTCCGTATCAGAAAGCGTAATTGAGCTGTAGAGTGCCAAACGTCTCAAGATAACCGGCGGAACCCCTCTGCTGGCTTACTTCACCGCTAAGCTGCAGATTCGGGACGGGTTGTCCTGTTACTCCCACTTTGATTTCTATATTGTTTTTAGCTCCGGATTGCTGATTGCTGCCGTTATTCATTTTTACCCCGAAAGCGCGGCTGTTATGAAGCCAGTTCGCTTCCAGCCAGGGGCGGAAAGCCGTCGCCTGCGCCGCTGCTGTTGTATTGGACATCCAGCTGCGCATGCCAATACGCGTAAGAATATTACCGTTGCCCGTGCCCTTGACCCTGGTGCCGTAAATTTCATTCATGGCCTTGTCTTTTACATCCATAAAAACAGCCTGGGCATGCGGCTCCAGCCAGAAACTGAAGCCCTGATACTGGCCTGCCGACTGAATATAACCCGCCTCCAGCGCCGCGCTAAAGCCTTTTAACCGATACTTCTCGCTGGGCAAGCCTTCACCAGTTACATAACCATCGAACCAGTTATACTGTACCCAACTATCCAGCCATGCGCCCTGTTGACGGTTTTGGTCGTTAAACCAGGTACCATAAATTCCCATGCTGTGCCCGTTAATCTGAGCTTTTGAGCGGTAACCTGTGAGCGTGGAACGTGTTTTGTTATGATTGTTGCCATAGCCCGCCATCATGCCTAAATTCGCGCTGCCCTGGCTGTTTTCCCACTGCGCGATATTACCGCCCATCTGCAAAATATAGCTGTTACTTTTTGTTTTTAGCTGCCCGCTGGCATCGGTAAAGTGATTATGGCTTCCACCCTGACGCATCCAGAAAGATGACGTATGCGCTTTATCTGATGCAGTTCGTTGCCCTGACTGACGATCGTGCATGCTGGTGATAAACAATTTATTTGCGGCGGCCAGGTTAGCGATATAGCTGGCGCTTTCCGGTCGGTAGGCACGGACTCGCGAATTGTCAGTATTGCTGCCGTTGCTGCCGTTGCTGCCGTTGCTGCCGTTGCTGCCGTTGTTGCCGTTGCCATTATCTCCGTCGTTGCCGCCATTGCCGTTATCGTCGTTGCCGCCATTGCCGTTATCGTCATTGCCGCCGTTATCGTCGTTGCCGCCGTTACCGTTATCGTCGTTTTCGTTTTCGGGCGGGGTGGGTTCTTCTTCCAGATAAGAAACCAGATACCAGTTTTTATCTCGCTGTCTTAAGAAATAATCATACAGACCCGCCGTCGTTCTTCCCTGTTGCGTAAAGACACCGTTGGATGTGCCATTAACTTCGACCAGCAGAATGCCGTTATCGGTCTCTGCGCCGTTTCCGGCAACTTTCTTAATGGTTAACAGCGTATCGCCTGAAGTATTTCCCTTCACGATGATACGGTCTGATGCGGAACCGTCTCCAGCAAGCTGTGCGTTCATCACAATCTTGCCATTGTCCCCATGATAGTCACCATCAATGGTCAAGGTTTTAAATGCGTCAGACAGAAATTCTATTGAAGATGAACTGAGCGTCAGTTTATTCAGGTGGCTATCACCGTTAATCCGCCACTGACTGTTATTGCCATTCAGGGCAAGCTCTACTTCACCCGTGCCGGTTTTATTAATGGCTCCCAACAGATATGAGCTATCCGCTAGCGTCAGGTTAATTTTTCCTTTATCAGCTGCGTAAATATTCCCCCAGGCAATAAGCCGGTGGTTATTCAGCGTTGTTTCGCCGGAAGAGTGGATAGCGAAAACATTTGCAGGCAAGTTGGCTTGAAGCGAACCCAGCGTTGTGTTGCCATTAAGCTCGGTTTTGGCATTCTCCCCGGTATCGATAAAATAAAGCGGGCTGGAGTTATAGGAATCGTCGGTAAACTGAATATCAAGGCTGCCATTAACTTTCAGGATGCTTCCGCTGGCATTAGAAATCCCGCGCCCTGTTATCCCATCGGCGACTTTAATTTGAATAATGGTGTCTCCCGTTTCGCCGACCGCATTATTCATCTGGCTGATGCCGTAACCAAACTCATGTGTAGCCTCTACGAAGATAGCGGTTTCGTTAGATTTAAATGTCGAGCCCCGTTCATTCAGTATGCCTATGACGCCTGGCGCGTTTTTATCCTGAACCCTGATATTGACATTATTCATAGTCAACTCAGCGCCTTCAGCAATAGTTGAGCTCTCCAGACTGTCGGTATTAACAATGCCAGCCGTAAAATATTTTCTTGAGGCTGAAGAGGTCACCGTTATATCACTATTGCCGGTAATATTCATTACAGAGCCTGCTGCATTGGTGATGCCACTGGCTAAATAGCGGTGTCCTGTAGTCTCATCTTTTCCGGCGTTGACAATGATATTGACGTTTTCCGCTTTTAGCGTAGAGGCATTATTGGACAACAGACCGGCATTAAGATTTTTTCCCGCCTGTAGATTAATGCTGGTTAAACCTTTCAGATTAATTGAGCTACCGCTATTAGCATCAATGCCGTTTTGGTTGTTAACACCGTTGACCGTCAGGTTGGTGGCGGTGAAACGGCCCTGGGTTTTAATGCCGATAACGCTGCTTTTTTGCGTTTCTGGTACTATTTTGGATGAGGTCACCCGTGAGCCGTTGCCCAGATCGATCGATGCATCACTACCGCTAACAAATATGGTACCGTAGCCATTATTATGTTCGCCTTTATCATCAACCGTAATCGCCCCCTGAACGATTGCCGTCTGTCCCATGCTGACGTCCAGTTTATCGCGCACTTCGCCATCTTTAATGGTAACCGTGATCGCCAGCGCGGGGCCAGACGCTAACGCCAGCGCTATATGGAGCGCTATTAATTTTTTCTTGTTCCGTAATTTCATTTTATCTTCCTTGATTACATGCTTTCACTGTTACATTCAATCGGCACGGTGATGAGTAATCGATAAAAACGCAGGCGTGTTAGTGCGCAATATAGAATGCTCAACACAATGGAGATAGCAATCATCCTGTTATTAATTAACGGGGTTGATTAATCTTTATTTCCATCCGCATGAACGGGTGCATTGGGAGCACTATATGATGACGGTTACATGCGCTCTATCGATTAAATAATTTTCGCTGATATTTAAACTGGAATGGTACAACAATTTAACGGAAGTCACGATGTTTATCAAAATATCTATAGAATGATAAAACCGCATATTTGTTTCGTATAGTGAATATTAAATGTGATTTTTTACTTACTTAAGTGATAAGGAAATGTCTTAATGAGTCGTTTGTTGGAGAGGTTTGCTGTTATTTTATAACGGCGATCCTGGTGTTTTGATTTTTTTCTCAATACCAGCGGACAGGCATTAATATGAAGAGAAGTAGCTAAAAAACAGGGGTTAACCGGGGCATTTTAAGTTTGCGCCTTTCCGGCTAACCCTTTTTTATTAAGAAGAGAACCAGTTCAGCTTTTCACGTAGCGCGACGACCTGTCCAACGATAATCAGGCTGGGGCTGACAACCTGGGTCGCCAGCGTTTCCAGCTGGGCCAGTTCACCGCTGACCACGCGTTGACGCGTACTGGTGCCGTTCTCGACCAGCGCGACCGGCATAGTCGGCGCCATGCCATGCGCCTGCAGCTGACGCTGGATTTCACTCGCCTGCGCCAGACCCATATAAAACACCAGCGTTTGCTGTTCCGCCGCCAGGTTGGCCCAGTCCAGTTCATAATCCTGTTTGCGGTGGCCGGTAACAAAGCGCACGCTGTGGGCATAATCGCGATGAGTTAATGGGATGCCGCTGTAGGCGGAGCAGCCAGAGGCGGCGGTAATGCCGGGCACCACGGAAAAGGGAATATTGCTGCCCTGTAGCGCCTCCAGTTCTTCGCCGCCGCGTCCAAAGATAAAGGGATCGCCGCCTTTCAGCCGCACCACGCGTTTACCCCGTTGTGCTTGCTCCAGCAGAATCTGATTAATTTCTTCCTGCGGTACGCAGTGGTGACCGGCGCGCTTGCCGACAAAAATCTTTTCCGCATCGCGACGCGCCAGCTGCAGCACATCATCGGAAACCAGCCGATCGTAGACGACAATATCCGCCTGCTGGATTTGCTGTAATCCCTTCAGCGTTAACAGCCCGGCATCGCCCGGACCAGCCCCCACCAGCACCAGTTCGCCACGTTTATCCAGCGGCTGGCTAAACAGCTCATCGGTTAACGCTGACGCCCGCGGCGTATCATTATTCGCCAGCGACTGCGCCAGTCGATCGCTGACAAACAGTTTTTCCCAGAAGCGGCGGCGCTCAGCGCCGGTTGCGTACTGCTGTTTTACCCGCTGACGCAGCGTGCCAGCCAGCGCGGCCAGCTGGCCCAAATGCTGCGGCAGCAGCGCCTCCAGTTTTTCACGCAGCAGGCGTGCCAGCACCGGCGCGCGTCCGCCGGAGGAAACGGCAATCATCAGCGGAGAGCGATCGATAATGGAAGGCATAATCACGCTGGCCTGCGCGGGCGCATCCACAACGTTACAAAACAGACGACGCGCTTCCGCTGCTGCGCTAACCTGCTGATTAACCTGTTCATCGCTGGTCGCGGCGATGACCAGCCAGCATTCATCAAGCAGCTCGGCGGAAAAAGGCTGATGCAGCAGGGCGACTTCGCCAGCCTGCTGCCACTCATAAAACGGCGTGCTGAAGTCCAGCGCGCAAACCCGTAGCCGCGCTCCGGCATCCAGTAACAGCCGGGCTTTACGGGCAGCGACGTCGCCCGCGCCAACCAGCAGACAGGTTCTGCCACGCAGCTGACAAAATAGCGGTAGGTAATCCATGGTGTTCTCCCGGTTTGCCGGTTTTTATCGTAATGATTCGCAGGTGATGCGGCGCACAGGCTGCGCCGCAGGCAGGAATAAACCGATTGTTAACTGAGTTTGCGGTGAATATCAACCTTAGCCACAGGCGACTTCGATCTGGCCTTCACGCACCCGCACCGGCCAGCTGCGTACGGAACGACTGGCGTCTTCCATGCAGAGACCGTCGCGCAGGCGGAAGCGCTGTTTTTTCAGCGGGCTGGCGACCCACAAATCCTGTTGATGCTCAGCAATGAGCCCACGCGACAGCACGCTGGCCTCGGCAAAAGGATCGATATTGCTGATGGCGTACAGCTCTTCGTCCGCACGCGGGCGGAAAATTGCGACCTGCTCACCCGCGACCAGAGCGCAGACGCCGGTAGCGGGCAGGATCGCTTCTAAATTACAGACGGTTTGCCAGCGGCTCATGCCTGTTCCTCCTCTTCAATCAGTTTGATCGCGATACGCTCGTGGGGACGCGCCGGGCGATGCTGTCCGCGCTCTTCAACCATCTGCACCAGCGGATCGCGCTGGGTACTATTGATAAAGTGGGCGAAGCGGTTCTGCGCCTCAGGCCGATCGAGAGTGGCTTGCCATTCGCAGATTACGCGGCTGCGTAGCTGGGCCATATCACTTTCCAGCTGCGCGTTCAGGCCTAACTTGTCGTCAATAACGATGCTGCGCACGTAATTGATGCCGCCTTCCAGGCTTTCCAGCCAGGTTGAGGTGCGCTGCAGCTTATCAGCGGTGCGGATGTAGAGCATCATAAAGCGGTCGAGATAGCGTAACAGCGTTTCTTTATCGAGATCGGCCGCCAGCAGATCGGCGTGTCGCGGTTTCATCCCGCCGTTACCGCACACGTAAAGGTTCCAGCCTTTATCGGTAGCGATAATGCCGACATCTTTGCCCTGCGCTTCGGCGCATTCACGCGTACAGCCGGAGACGCCGAATTTCATTTTGTGCGGGGTACGGATGCCTTTATAGCGGTTTTCCAGCTCAATGCCGAAGCCAAGACTGTCGCCAACGCCATAGCGGCACCATGTGCTGCCGATACAGGTTTTTGCCATGCGCAGCGCTTTCGCGTAGGCGTGGCCGGTTTCGAAGCCGGCATCAATCAGCTGGCGCCAGATAGCCGGTAAATCATCTTTCTGCGCGCCGAACAGGCCGATACGCTGTGAACCGGTGATTTTAGTGTAAAGATTATACTGCCGCGCAACCTGTCCAATTACTACCAGCCCTTCAGGGCTGATCTCGCCGCCTGGCGAGCGTGGGATCACCGAATAGGTGCCATCTTTCTGGATATTGCCCAGGAAGTTATCGTTGCTGTCCTGCAGCGGCGCATGCTGGGGTTGCAGCACATAGTCGTTCCAGCAGGAGGCGAGCAGAGAGCCGACGGTTGGCTTACAGATTTCACAGCCGTAGCCTTTACCATATTTTTTCAGCAGTTCATCGAAGCTCTTAATGCCTTCCACGCGAATCAAGTGGTACAGCTCCTGACGCGACCAGGCGAAGTGCTCGCACAGGTGATGGTTAACTTCAATGCCCTGACGGCTCAGCTCTGCGTTCAGCACCTGGGTAACCAGTGGGATACAGCCGCCGCAGCCGGTGCCGGCACGCGTTTCCGCTTTGATGGCAGCAACGGTATGGCAGCCTTTAGCCACGGCCTGGATAATATCGCCTTTCGAGACGTCGAAGCAGGAGCAGATCTGCGCGCTGTCCGGTAGCGATTCCACGCCCAGCGCCGGTTTTTCACCGCCGGCGTGCGAAGGCAGGATCAGGCTGTCGGGATGTTCTGGCAGTATGATCTGGTTAAGCACCAGCTGCTGCAGCTGGCCATAATCGCTGGTATCGCCTACCAGCACCGCACCCAGCAGGTATTGATTATCCGGGCTGACGACCAGGCGTTTATAGACGCCGCTTCGCTCATTCAGATAAACGTAGCTGCGCGCGCCCGGCGTGCGGCCATGCGCATCGCCGATGCCGCCAACGTCAACGCCCAGCAGCTTCAGTTTGGCGCTCATATCCGCGCCGCTGAAGTGGTTCTCACGGCCCAGCAAATGATCGCTGACGACCTGCGCCATTTTGTAGCCCGGCGCAACCAGACCAAAAATTTTCTCGTTCCAGGCCGCACATTCACCAATGGCGTAAATATCCGGATCGGCGCTCTGGCAAAAATCGTTAATCTGGATGCCGCCGCGCGGGCCAACCGGCAGATCGCTCTGGCGGGCCAGTTTGTCCTGGGCGCGGATACCGGTAGAGAACACGATAAAATCGACGTCCAGGCTGGTGCCGTCGGCAAATTCCAGCGTTTTACCTGGCGCATGGTGGGCAATATTTTTGGTATTTTTGCTGGTGTGAACCCGCACGCCCATATGTTCTATTTTTTGGCGCAGCTGGCCGCCGCCCTGGGCATCAAGCTGCTCAGCCATCAGCACCGGGGCAAATTCGATAACGTGCGTCTCAACGCCAAGATTTTTCAGCGCGCCGGCCGCTTCCAGGCCCAGCAGACCGCCGCCGATGACCGCACCGCTTTTACTGCGGCGCGCGCATTCTTCAATGGCGTTCAGATCTTCAATGGTGCGATAGACGAAGCAGTCAGGACCATCGGATCCCTGAATCGGCGGGATCCACGGATAAGAACCGGTCGCCAGAATCAGTTTGTCATACTGAACGGCGCGGCCGCTGCTGGAGTGAATCACCTTTTCCTGACGGTTTAGGGTGATCGCACGTTCGCCGAGCAGCACGCGGACACCATGTTTTTCATAGTAGCCTTCCCGTACCAGCGAGAGTTCTTCAGCAGTGTGATGGGAAAAGTATGCGGAGAGATGGACGCGGTCGTAAGCCACACGGGGTTCTTCACAGAAGACGGTAATTTCGAACTGGCCGGGTTCGGCTTTATCGATCAGTTCTTCAATGAAGCGGTGGCCAACCATGCCATTACCAATGATGGCGAGTTTGACGATGCTCATTTTTGCCTCAAAATTGATCTAATTGGCGCCACAATAGCGCGATTATTAGCAAGCTTATTGATGTGCATCAATTGAGGCTTAATATACCTCTTTGGAGGTATTTAGCTGAATTATGAGAATTTTTAGGAAGCTGTGTAATATCTGTTACTTAGCGCGTTGTTGTGGGTGCCGTCCGTTTTAATCCGGTACGGCCTGCGCCAGGGAAAGGGGATTGTCGCCACCGAACCGGCGCTCACGCAGAAGAGTAAAGCGTCCCGCAGCCTGGGAAGGCGCGGGCCGAGCTGTCAGGGATGACGCTGTTTGCGTCTTTACGATCGGCCTGCACTTCCCGTGCAGGCACCTTACAGTTAAAGAGCGGAACGCCAGCTCCGCCCGTAAGGATTAATGGTCGGCGTGACCGTACTGACGATGCTTAGTCACAAAGCCCAGCAGCAGACACATGACAAACACCACGGCGTACAGGCCGTTAGCGGTAAACAGCGCCGCATGCGCGCCGCCTTTCGCCACAATCGGGCCGGTGACCACAAAGGTCAGCATGGTGCCAACGGTGCCACAGGTCAGAATGAAATTCACCAGCTTCGGCGAGGAAACCCGGGTTTGCTGCGAGCCAAGGGTGATGATGGTGGTGTAGATGGCGCTGGAGGAGAAACCCAGGGCGATAATAATCCACTTCAGCATGCCCGGTTCGCTGCTGCTGACAAACCAGTACATCAACAGCGTTGCCAGTGCAGCCAGCACCATCAGGATACGTTGCAAATCAAAGAAGCGCAGCACAAAGCTAAACACCCACATGCCGATCATATAGGAGGTCCAGAAGTTGCCTACCAGCTGTCCGGCGGCGCTAATGTCCATGCCCATAGTTTTAGTGGCGTATTCCGGCACCCATGAAATAAAGCCCAGCTGGCCGAGGATATAGCACAGAGCCGCGATGGAAAGCAGCAGCACGCCAACGCCCCATTTTTCTTTGGTTACCGGCTGTGCGTTATGCTGTTTCTTGCCTAATACCGGGAATTCAACGGTCAGCGTCAGCACAAAGATCGCCAGATAGATAATGCCGATGCAGACATAAACCCAATACCAGGGCAGGTGACGCGCCAACAGCATACCGGCGATAACCGGGAAAATAGTACCGGCCATGCTGAAAAAGGAGTCGGTAAAAAGCAGACGCGATCCGCGCTGACGCCCTTCATAAAGATGGGTAATCAGGAAGGTGCCGATCGACATAGTAATACCGCTTACCACGCCCAGTACGAACATGCATAGCGAGAAAACGCTCAGGCTATGGCTGGTCATCAGGCCCAGTACCGCCAGCACCATCAGCACAAAGCCAAAAATCAGCTGGCGTTTCAGCGGCACGATTTCCATCAGCCAGGCGTTCAAAAATACCGCTGCCAGAATACCGGTGTTGAGGAAAGTAAAGGTATTGCTCATCTCAGAGACCGGAAGCTGGAAATAGTTAGCGATATCGCCTAAAACCATCCCGGTGACAATTACCAGTGCGCCGGTGAGCGCATAGGAAAAGAAACTGATCCACGTCAGTCCAATGCGGTTACGATTTGTCATATTTGGGAAACCTTGAGCCAAAGGGCCTGGCTGGAATAGCGCAGGGGTTGTCGACGGAAAGTGTAAAGAAATTTCAGCCACGATCAAACTAACGATGTAACCAGTCTTCTTCATTTCATCAATAATGTGACTCAAATCACCATTTATGGGTATGACGTTAACGTTTGCCTGTGTAGATTGATTACGTAAATAAAAGTAAAACGCTGGCTCTTGCCTGACAGGCTCTTTACAATCAATTTCGTTTAGATTTTGTGGCCTCAGTAAGGAATTATTCATGGTGAAACGTACTTTGACAGCGGTCGCGGCACTTTTGGCGCTGTCCACTTTTTCTGCCCCCAATTTCGCTGCGCAGGGCGATACGCACGTCCTCCTGACCACTTCAGCCGGTAATATTGAACTCGAACTGAATAATCAGAAAGCGCCGGTCTCTGTTAAAAACTTTGTCGATTACGTTAATAACGGTTTTTATAACAATACGACTTTTCATCGTGTGATCCCCGGCTTTATGATTCAGGGCGGCGGCTTTATGACGGATATGCAGCAGAAGCCCACCAACGCGCCGATTAAAAACGAAGCGGATAACGGCCTGCGTAATACGCGTGGCACCATCTCGATGGCGCGTACCGCCGAAAAAGACAGCGCCACCAGCCAGTTCTTTATTAACGTTGCCGACAACGCTTTCCTGGATCACGGCCAGCGTGATTTCGGCTATGCCGTCTTTGGTAAGGTAGTGAAGGGCATGGATGTGGCCGACAAAATTTCTCAGGTGCCGACTAAAAATATCGGGCCTTATCAAAACGTTCCCAGCAAGCCGGTAGTTATCCTCTCCGCGAAAGTCCTGCCGTAATCTCTCTGCCGTCGCATCTGCGGCGGCACGCCAGCCTCCCTGCAGAGCGGCAATTTGCTGCTTATACTTAGGTCACTCATTCTTTGACCGGAGGCAGTATGCCAACAAAGCTGACCGAAAAGCAGAAAGCCACGTTATGGCAACAGCGGCGCAACGCTAATTTTCTGGCCAGTAGTAAACTGGAAGGCTTATCTTTTGCGGAAGTGACGCTGGATGCTGAGCAGGCTAAGCAGCGCTTAGAGGCATTATGGAGGCAATATGGCGGCTAACGTAATGAACGGGCGCGATCCCTACTACTGGCAGAACGATGATGTGCTGCGTAACCGTCTCGATTTACATGATACCGCCCAGCTGCAAAAAGCGGAGGTGGCGTTTACTTCGCTGCGGGCGGCAACCATTGAACTGGGGCCGCCCAGTCTGGGCTTTCCTTCGCTGTGCGCTATCCACCGCACCCTGTTTCAGGATCTGTATGACTGGGCCGGAGAAATCCGCAAAATTGATCTTTACCTTGGCGATACGCCGTTTTGCCACTTTGAATATATTGAAAAAGAGGGCAACGCGCTGATGGAAGCGCTTGAGGAAGAAAACGGTCTGGCCGATCTCCCTGTTGAGCAGTTTGTGGCGCGGCTGGCGCATTATTATTGCGAAATCAATATGCTGCATCCGTTCCGCGATGGTAATGGCCGCGCGCAGCGTCTGTTTTTTGAACAGTTGATTATTCATGCGGGCTATGACATTGACTGGAGTAAGACAGAACGTGAAGCCTGGCTGCGGGCGAATGAAGAGAGCGTACGCGGCGATCTTCAGGGGTTAACCGATATTTTTACTAACGTAGTGAGCGAGCCGAAGTAAGCGCGTAGAATAGCGGCGTTTTGGTCAGACCGGAATGAAAATGCTGCTGCTTATTGATAATTACGACTCGTTTACCTGGAACCTGTACCAGTATTTCTGCGAGCTGGGCGCGGAAGTGCTGGTGCGCCGCAACGATGAAATTACGCTGGCGGAAATGCAGATGCTGCCGCTGACGCACCTGGTGATCTCTCCTGGCCCCTGCACGCCTGATGAGTCGGGTATCTCTCTGGACGCTATCCGCGCTTTTGCCGGACGGCTGCCGCTGCTTGGCGTTTGCCTGGGGCATCAGGCGCTGGCGCAGGTTTTCGGCGCGCGCGTTATCCGTGCCCGGCAGGTTATGCACGGTAAAACCTCCGCGATTGCCCACCAGCAACGTGGCGTATTTGCCGGGCTGGCGCAGCCGCTGACCGTGACGCGCTACCACTCGTTGATTGTGGAGAAAGAGACGCTGCCGGAATGTCTGGAAGTGACCGCGTGGAGCCTGCGTGACGGCCAGACGGATGAAATTATGGGATTACGTCATAAGACGCTGGATGTAGAAGGCGTGCAGTTTCATCCGGAAAGCATTCTGAGCCAGCAGGGGCATCAGCTATTGGCTAATTTCCTGCGCCGCCAGCCGGGCGTTTTAACACAGCCCGCCACGATTTAGTTTGACTTATTATGCATATTTAATGATTATTTTTTCACTGTTCACCAATGTAAAATTAAACGAGGTAGCGAATGGCAGCGGAAAAAATGGCGGTTACGCGGGACACTTTTGATAAGGTTATATTGCCTGTTTATGCACCGGCGCAGTTTGTGCCGGTTAAAGGCAAAGGCAGCCGGGTTTGGGATCAGCAGGGTAAAGAATATATCGATTTTACCGCCGGGATCGCCGTAACCGCGCTGGGTCACTGCCATCCGGCGCTGGTAGAGGCGCTAAAAACCCAGGGCGAAATGCTGTGGCATACCAGCAATGTTTTCACTAACGAACCCGCTCTGCGCCTTGCCAGCAAGCTGATTAACGCCACCTTCGCCGAACGCGTTTTCTTTGCAAATTCCGGTGCCGAAGCCAACGAGGCCGCCTTTAAACTGGCGCGTTATTATGCTTCCACTCGCCACAGCCCTTATAAAACGAAAATTATCGCCTTCCATAACGCTTTTCATGGCCGCACGCTGTTTACCGTTTCGGTCGGTGGACAGCCGAAATACTCTGATGGCTTTGGGCCTAAGCCGGCCGATATTGTGCACGTTCCTTTTAACGATCTGGATGCGGTGAAGGCGGTGATTGACGATCACACCTGCGCCATCGTGGTCGAGCCGATTCAGGGCGAAGGCGGCGTAATGCCCGCAACGCCGGAATTTATGCAGGGGCTGCGCCAGCTGTGCGATCGGCATCAGGCGCTGCTGGTGCTGGATGAAGTCCAGAGCGGAATGGGACGCAGCGGTAAACTGTTTGCCTATCAACATTACGGCATACAGCCGGATATTCTGACGACGGCGAAAGCGTTGGGCGGCGGCTTTCCCATTAGCGCGATGTTGACCACCAACGAAATTGCCTCGGCGATGGCGCCGGGCGTACATGGCACTACCTACGGCGGCAATCCGCTGGCCTGCGCCGTAGCGGAAGCGGCGCTGGATGTGATTAATACGCCGTGGGTGCTGGACGGTATTGAGCAGCGGCGTCAGCGCTTTATTGAGGCGCTGGAAGCGATCAATGCCAAACTGGATCTGTTCAGCGAGATCCGTGGCAAAGGGTTGCTGATCGGGGTGGAGCTTCAGCCGCAGCATAAGGGCAAAGCGCGCGATATTCTTACTGCCGCCGCGGCCGAAGGCGTTATGATTTTAACCGCGGGCACCGATGTTCTGCGGTTTGCGCCTTCGCTGGTGATTCCGCTGGCGGATATTGGCGATGGCATGGCGCGTCTGGCCAGAGCCGCCGATAAAGTATTGAACCCGGCCTAATGCAGGGCGCGCCTGATATAACGGCGCGCTTATCCTTTACGCAGGCGGCGTACCAGCCATTTGCCGTGGTGGGGCCGCTGGCTCCACGCCAGCGATGAAATGGTATGCATCACTGAAAGGTGCTCAAGGATGCGCTTTACATGGCGCTCCATAATGGTCGTCGGCCCTTCCTGATTGCCTGTTTTCCCTTCCAGAATATTAGCCTGCTGGCCTGGCCCGTCATACGCCAGCCGCTGCTGGCAGCGCTGCAGCGCAATTTCACACGACTGCAGATAGCTTTGCGCCAACGCGGGCGTCAGCATGGTGTGTTCACGCGCCAGAATGGTCATCGCGTTAATATGCTCAACAATAAACTGGCTGTGCGTCACCCAAAGTTTCATATCATTCAGATAGCGGGTATTAAAGGCAGGCTCCTGCATCGCCTGGCTGAGTGAGTTAAACAGAGCGTTATGCGCCTGATTAACGCGCACCCGCTGCCAGGCAAGTTTTTGCGGCGACGCCTCATTTCCCAGTAGCATCCGTAAAGCGTCCTGATACGCCTCCAGCGCATCGTGCGCATTCTGGCGCAGCAGCCCGCTTTGCCACTGCGGCCACAGCCAGACCATCCCGCCAAAGGCGATGCAGCAGCCCATCAGCGTATCCATCAGGCGCGGCAGCAGAAAATGCGCGCCGTTCAGCGATAGCAGTTGCAGTGAATAAACGGCGGTAACGGTAAAGCCGATGGTCGCCCAGCCGTAATACTTACGGATAAACAGGTAGCTGACCAGAGTAATCACCAGCATGATCAACAGCACCAACGATTCCGGCACCGCAAAGCGCAGGGCCGCAGCGGCGATAATCAGCCCGGCCAGCGTGCCGAGCGCCCGGTGCTGAATACGCACGCGCGTCGCGCTGTAGCCGTTCTGGCTGACAAACATAATCGTCATTAAAATCCACCAGGGTTTAGGCACGTTAAAGGCCAGCGCCAGTACGCTGCCGAATACCAGCATCACCGCAAAGCGCGCCGCGGTGCGCAGGGCGGCGGATTTAAACGACAAATAGCTGCGCAGTGCGGAAAACAGCGGCAGCCGACGCTGACGGTCAGCCATGAGATCGCGACGATATAACGGGCGCTGGGTACGCAGCGCGCGGGCGATGCGGCTGAAATGGTAATAACAGAAGTGGCCGACCGGATTCTCCGGATGCTGGCGTGCAATTTTCTCCAGCCCCAGCAGCGGTTTTTCCATAGTAAAACGTGACGGCAGCCGGTGATAAAGCATATCGTCCGCCAGTTCGCGCAGCCGTGCGGCGATGGTCTGGGCATTCCAGCGTATCACCGCTTCCGCATGGCTTTGCTCTACCAGCTTTTGTACTTCTTCCGGCTGATGCAGGCTGACGGCGATATGCTCCTGCAAATCGAGCGCCACCTGAAAAGCGCGCGTCAGACGGCGGTGGCTGTGATCGCGGTTGGCGGCCAGCATATGCATTTGCTGATAGCAGGTATTAATCAGATCGACCGCCTTTTGCTGACGTGCCAGCAGCGGCGGCAGCGCTGTTTCCGGATCGGTAAGCTGCGTCAGCAGGGTATATTTTGCTTCGCAGTAATCGGCCAGTTCCCGGTAAAGCAGGCTGAGCGTTTCCCGCATCGGCTGCTCTTTCCACAGCCGGAACCATAACCAGTTAAACAGCCCGTACCAGAATGTGCCGCCGATATAGAGCAGCGGCGGACCCCAGATCGGCATATGCCCAACCAGGCCGAGCGTAAAAATTGCGGCAATTAATGAGGCGGGCAGCAGACGTGCATGAAGCGGACCAATTTCGCCGGTCACGCCCAGCAATAGCGCCATAGTGAACAGCGTAACGGGCAGCGGCACCTGCTGTAGCGATAGCCATTGCAGAAGAAAACTGCTGAGCGCAAACAGCGAACCGCCTACAATCAGCCGCTTAAAGAAACGTCGGTGCGGTGTATCCAGTCCGGCAATATTGCAGCAGGCGGGAACCAGCGAGAAGAGTAACCCTTTTTGTAAATCCCCCAGCAGCCAGCCAAAGGCCACCGGTAAACAGAGCACCAGCGTCTGACGCAGCGCATAGTTCACTTCGGGATGGTAAATAATTCGCCGCCACATCACCACATCGCCAAAATAGACACGGCGTGATGCGAGGCACCACGCCGTGACTTCAGGGTAGCTTAACGGGTGCCGTAAACGACAATCGTTTTACCGTGCGCGGAGATCAGGTTTTGATCTTCCAGCATTTTCAGAATACGACCCACCGTCTCGCGAGAGCAGCCAACGATCTGACCGATCTCCTGACGGGTGATCTTGATTTGCATCCCGTCCGGGTGAGTCATCGCATCCGGCTGTTTAGCAAGGTTGAGCAGCGTTTGCGCAATGCGGCCGGTGACATCAAGGAAAGCTAAATTGCCTACTTTCTCTGACGTTACCTGCAGGCGGCGCGCCATCTGGGAGGAAAGGCGCATCAGAATGTCAGGATTCACCTGAATCAGCTGACGGAATTTTTTATACGAAATTTCAGCCACTTCACAGGCGGTTTTCGCTCGTACCCATGCACTGCGTTCCTGACCTTCTTCAAACAGGCCAAGCTCGCCAATGAAATCACCCTGGTTGAGATAGGAAAGAATCATCTCTTTGCCTTCTTCATCCTTGATCAGTACCGCAACCGCACCTTTTACGATGTAATAGAGCGTCTCGGCCTTTTCACCCTGGTGAATCAATGTGCTTTTTGATGGATATTTGTGAATATGGCAATGTGACAGGAACCATTCGAGTGTAGGGTCTGTTTGCGGTTTGCCGAGAACCATTCGCTATTATCCTCTGTTGTAATCGTGCCCTAAATACAGGGGGCAGTTTTCCCTGTCAGGCGTTGAAATCTTCAAGCGTTTCCTGCTGGAAATTTATGCGGGCAACTGCGAGGCACCAGGGCGTGCAGTCGTCCCGTTTTCGTTTCATAGAACGAAAATATTACAGCTTTGTTTGTAGCACAGCTTTATCTTACTGTCTCCTGTTGTCTCGCTTCAGCTTGTGCTGAATCGGACAATTGCCGTTTAGCTGTTGAAAGCCCAGGCGGGCGAATAGCTCACTTATCAGAGGTCAGAGAATATGCAGGCGCGAGTTAAATGGATAGAAGGGCTGTCCTTTTTAGGCGAGTCGGCGTCAGGGCACCAGGTCCTGATGGACGGCAATTCGGGCGATAAAGCGCCCAGCCCGATGGAGATGGTGCTGATGGCGGCGGGCGGCTGCAGCGCGGTTGACGTGGTCTCTATTCTGCAAAAAGGGCGAAATGAGGTCAGCGATTGTGAAGTAAAGCTTACCTCTGAGCGTCACGCTGAGACGCCGCGCGTGTTTACCCATATCAACCTGCACTTTATTGTCAGCGGCAAAGGGCTGAGCGATAAAGCCGTCGCGCGCGCCGTGGCGCTTTCCGTCGAAAAATATTGCCCCGTTGCGCTGATGCTGGGGACAGAGGTAAAAATTACCCACAGCTATCAATGTATCGAGAGCGCCTGACTATTCGATTTTTTTGCCTTCGATCAGGCGTTTCACCAGCGGCAGCATAATCAGCTCCATCGCCAGTCCCATTTTGCCACCCGGCACCACCAGCGTATTAATATGGGAAATAAATGAACCCTGCAGCATCGCGAGAAGATAGGGAAAATCAATATCCTCCAGGCCGCGGAAATGAATCACTACAAAGCTTTCATCCAGCGAGGGAATCGCGCGCGCGGCAAAGGGATTCGAGGTATCCACCGTGGGAACGCGCTGGAAATTGAGATGGGTGCGTGAGAACTGCGGCGTAATATAGTTAATGTAATCTTCCATCGAGCGCACTACCGAATCCATCACCGCCTCGCGTGAATGGCCGCGTTCGCTGGTATCGCGTACCAGCTTCTGGATCCACTCCAGATTCACGATCGGCACCACGCCAACCAGCAAATCCACTTTTTCCGCCACGTTATGCTGCTGCGTCACCACGCCGCCGTGCAGCCCTTCATAAAACAAAACGTCCGTTGGCTCCGGCAGCGGCTGCCACGGCGTGAAGGTGCCGGGCACCTGATTCCACGGCACCGCTTCGTCATAGGTATGCAGATATTTACGCGACTGACCTCGGCCATTTTCGCCATATTCAACAAAGGTTTGCTCAAGCAGGCCAAAGTCGTTGGCTTCCGGTCCGAAGTAGCTGATATGACGTCCCAGATCGCGTGCTTTGCGGATCGCCATATCCATTTCCGGGCGCGTGTAGCGATGAAAACTATCGCCCTCCAGTTCGGCGGCGTGCAGGTTAAGCTGTTGGAAAATCTTACGAAAGGCAAGGCTGGTGGTCGTGGTTCCCGCTCCGCTGGAGCCGGTCACCGCGATAATCGGATGTCTGGCTGACATAAATATTCTCTGGGTAAAATCGGGCGATGAGCATTGTTATCACGTTTAGGGCTGAAGTGTCATCATCGTGCGCGCCCGTCAGACAACGTTAATGTGACAGGCCGCACAGAGCCGTCAGCCGCGCAACTGTCCGCGCGGCATAATGTTTACCGTTTCATGCAGTTCTGACCAAACCAGTACGGCTTCGCCGCTTTTTAGCTGGCGCCGGACATCTTCCACCTTTTCCGCCAGAGAGCGCTCCTGCTCGCCATAGTCCGTGCCCTCGCGCAGTACGAAAGCTTCAATCAGGTTATCCAGGGTTTCCGGGGTCAGGTCTTGCCAGGGAATAATCACAGCTTAGTTATCCAGATAAGGTGATAGCCATTGGGGAATACGATGCTCCAGCCACATTTGCGGATGGCGCAGAGTGCCGCCAACAAAGCCGACGTGGCCGCCATATTCCGTCAGTTGATATTCAATGTTAGCAGGTAACCGCGCCATATCAGGGATCACCTCATCGGTCATAAAGGGATCGTCCTGCGCGTGAATAATTAACAGCGGTTTACGTACGCCGGGCAGCAACGGCATCGCGCTGGCTCGCCGATAATAATCGCCGGCATCGGCGAAGCCGTGGGCGCGGGCGGTGATGGCATCATCAAAATCACGCAGGCGTTTTAACGCCTTAAGCTGCGGCAGGTCTACCGGCAGCGTGCCGGGCCAGGCCTGTAGCTTGCGTTGGGCATTGAGCTTGAGCTGGCCTAACAGATAACGCTGATAGACGCGGGAAAATCCCTGCTCAAGTTTAGCGCTGCACGGCTCCAGCATTAGCGGCGCAGAAACCGTAACGGCGGCATCCAGCGGACAGTCATCGCCCTGCTGGCCCAGTAAGCAGGCCAGCATATTACCGCCCAGCGACACGCCGACGGCAACCGTTGGCGCATGGCCGAGGGTGGTTTGCAGCCAGCGTAAAAAATAGCTGGCGTCGCCGGTTTCTCCGGAGTGATAAATACGGCCCATTCGGTTAGGCACGCCGCTACAGCCGCGAAAGTGCATGACCACACCCAGCCAGCCGCGCCGTTGCCAGACCTGCAGCAGGCCGTGCGCATAAGGGCTGTGAAAGCTCCCCTCCAGCCCGTGAAACAACACCGCGCGCGGCTTATGGCGCGCCTGCATGGGATCTTCGCTCCAGGCCAGATCGATAAAATCCCCGTCGGGCAGATCGAGGCGCTGCCAGTGAGGCCGCAAATAAACCCGGCGGCGGAACAGGCGCGGCAGCACCGTTTGTAGATGCGGGTTATGCAGCCCTTTCAGTGGGATAAAGGATTCCTGGCGGTGATCAAAGCTCATCGTCTCACGCTTGTACGCATTCAGAGGTACTGTTAGTTTAAGCGGGTTAACATTTTACCGGGTGGGGAGCACCCATTTTATGGAACTCAGTCTGTTTTTATCGATGCTTGGTTTTCTTTGGGTAGCGGCGGTTACGCCCGGCCCAAATAATACGCTATTAACCACTACCGGCGCCAATTTTGGTTTCCTGCGATCGCTCCCCTTGATGGTGGGGATTATGCTTGGTATGCAGCTGATGCTGTTGCTGGTGGCGTTTGGCGTGGGCGGTTTGATTCTGGTTTATCCCGCTCTGCACCTGTTGATGAAAATTGTTGGCAGCCTTTATCTATTGTGGCTGGCATGGAAAATCGCGACGGCGGCCTATGAAAAAATCGAGATGGGCGATGCGCCATCCCGGCCAATACCATTCTGGCAGGGAGGTATGCTGCAACTGGTTAATCCTAAAGCGTGGCTAATGGCGCTGGGTGCCGTAGCCAGCTTTAGCCTGACGGGCGAAGCCTATCGCGGTTCAATTGTGGCTATCAGCATTGGCATGGCGCTGGTTAACCTGGTCGCCGGCTTTCTCTGGCTTGGCTTCGGCACGTTGATTGGCCGCCTGCTGCGCAGCCGTCGCGCATGGAAAATCTTCAATCTGTCGATGGGCGTACTGACAGCCGCCTGCGTGCTGTTGATTTGGCACTGATTAGCTGGAGGCACGCGCCACCAGCTGGCAGGGCAGCCGTTCATGAACCTGTGGGGCCAGCGGATTTTTGATGCGCTGCAACAGCAGCTGTACGCTGCGTGTACCCAGCTGATGCATCGGCTGTTCCAGCGTGCTGAGCGGCGGTGAAAGCATTGCGCTCCACGGCAGGCCGTCAAAGCCCAGCACGGCAAGATCCTGCGGGATAGTTAGCTGATGCTGACGCGCGCAGTGCATCGCCCCAACCGCCAGCACATCGGATACGGTAAATACGGCGTCGGGCGGCTCTTCCGCTTCCAGCAGTCGCTTCATGGCCGCAAAACCCGCCTCGCACTCCACTTCGTTGGCGTATTCCACGCCGGACCACGGCAAATCTAGTTCTGCTAATGCTGAGCGGTAGCCTGACTCACGCTGTTGTGCATAGAAATAGCGCGGATCGCCGTTAATCATCGCAATACGTCGCCGTCCACGCTGCGCCAGGTGTTGAACCGCCTTGCGCGCAGCCTGTTGATTATCAATCGTGACCGATGAACCTGTCATATCAGGATTGCCTTCGGCACATTGTATCCACGGGGAGTCGCCAATCATTTTGCGCAGTTCGGGCAGATTGCTTGCCGCATCCATAGTAATCACGCCATCGACCACTTTGCCGCTCAGCAGCGTCAGATAAGCGGACTCGCGCTGGGTTTGCGAATCGGAGTTGCACAGCAGAATATGGTAGCCGTGCGCCTCCGCTTCGGCCTCAATGCCGCGTACCACGCGCGAGCAGAAGGGATTAATAATATTGGAAACTAGCACCAGCAACATACGGCTTTGGGACGTACGTAGCTGACGCGCCAGCAGATTAGGCTGGTATTGACAGGCGGCGATAGCGGCTAAAACCCGCTCACGGGTTGCAGGCCGAACGCCCTTATAGCCGTTCAGCACGCGTGAAACGGTCGCGGTTGATACGCCAGCGAAACGGGCAACTTTCTCAATCGACATAGAACACCCTCTGACAACTCACCAATGAACGGCCGGTAAAGCATCGTTATACAGTGGCTGATTCAGGTCCATTTTTCATCAGGAAAATCACCTTTTTTAATTTTCAGATAACGTTAGCGATAACTTTTCTAAGTTAATTTGGTGATTAAACATAATTTTTAATTACTTCATGCTGTGCCCGCCTCTCGGCTACAACTGAGCCATCACAATGATAACAACAGGCGGAATACAAGATGGTGAAGCTCACGCGGTTTTTGGCATTGGCAGCGACGTTATCGCTGCTGGCGACACAGGCGCACGCAGTTGAGGTAACGGTGGCCTGGCAGACCTCAGCGGAGCCGGCGAAAGTTGCGCAGGCGGATAACACGTTTGCTCAGCAAAGCGGCGCTCAGGTTAACTGGCGTAAATTCGACAGTGGCTCCAGTGTCGTTCGTGCGCTGGCATCCGGTGACGTACAAATCGGCAATATCGGCTCCAGTCCGCTGGCGGTCGCCGCCAGCCAGAAGCTGCCGATTGAAGTTTTCCTGCTGGCGTCTCAGCTTGGCAGCTCGGAAGCGCTGGTGGTGAATAAAAAAATTACTTCACCACAGGATCTTATCGGCAAGCGTATCGCGGTGCCGTTTATCTCCACCACCCATTACAGCCTGCTGGCCGCGCTGAAGCACTGGGGCATTAAGCCCGGTCAGCTACAGATTATAAATCTTCAGCCGCCAGCCATCATCGCCGCCTGGCAGCGAGGCGATATTGACGGCGCTTACGTCTGGGCACCGGCCGTAAATGAGCTGGCTAAAACCGGCAAGGTATTGACTGATTCGGCTCAGGTAGGCCAGTGGGGCTCGCCGACGCTGGATGTCTGGGTGGTGCGCAAAGACTTTGCCGCTCAGCATCCGGACGTTGTGACCGCGTTTGCCCGCAGCGCGCTGGCGGCGCAGCAGGCTTATCTTTCTCATCCGCAACAGTGGCTGCAGCAGCCTGAAAATCTTAACAAACTTTCCCGGCTGAGCGGCGTGTCGGTGGATCAGATTGCCGGTCTGGTTCAGGGCAACACCTATCTTAACGTGCAGCAGCAGCTCGCCCAGCTGGGAGGGCCGGTAAACAAAGCGATTGGCGATACGGCCCGGTTCCTGAAACAGCAGGGCAAAGTCGCGCAGGTCGATGCGGATTATCGCGACTATGTCACCGACCGCTTTATCCATCCTTTGGCCCAGCCGTGAGGAATTCACCATGCTTTCTCTTACTCATGTCAGTGCGCGTTACCACGGGCATCTCGCTTTGCAGGACATTAACTTAACGCTGGATGCGGGTGAGCTGGTGGTGGTGCTGGGGCCGTCCGGCTGCGGGAAAACCACGCTGCTGAACCTTATCGCCGGTTTTCTGCCGACAGAAGAGGGCGGCATTACGCTGGCGGGAGAGCCAATAACCGGGCCGGGCGCCGATCGCGGAGTCGTTTTTCAACACGAAGGATTACTACCCTGGCGCAACGTGGTGGATAACGTGGCGTTTGGCCTGCAGCTGGCGGGCGTTGATGTTAAAACGCGGCGAGAGCAAGCAGGCAGGCTATTAAAAAAGGTTGGGCTGGAAGGCGCGGAAAAACGGTTTATCTGGCAGCTTTCCGGCGGTATGCGCCAGCGCGTCGGCATTGCGCGCGCGCTGGCCGCCGATCCGCAGCTGTTATTACTGGATGAACCTTTTGGCGCGCTGGATGCGTTTACCCGCGAGCAGATGCAGGAACTGCTGCTACGCCTGTGGCGCGACAGCGGTAAGGGCATTTTGCTTATTACCCACGATATTGAAGAGGCGGTATTCCTCGCCAGCGAGCTGGTTTTAATGACGCCGGGCCCCGGACGTATCAGCGAGCGGCTGACGCTGGATTTTGGTCGCCGCTTTGCCGCTGGCGTTTCCTGCCGCGCTATCAAATCCGATCCCGCCTTTATCGCCCAGCGCGAATATGTGCTGAGCCGGGTATTCCAACAGCGGGAGGCGTTCTCATGAGTATACAAACGCTGGATAAACAGAGCGTGCGGCGCTGGCGCTGGCGTTGGCCGGTTTCTCGTCAGCTGACGCTGAGCCTGGCGACGCTAACGGTATTGCTGGCGCTGTGGTGGCTGGTTACCGCGCTGCAGCTGATTGCGCCGCTGTTTTTACCGCCGCCGCAGCAGGTATTGCATCAGCTGCTGGTTATTGCCAGCGCGCAGGGCTTTATGGATGCCACGCTCTGGCAGCATCTGGCCGCCAGCCTTGGGCGAATTCTGTTGGCGCTGTTGGCTGCGGTGCTGATCGGCGTGCCGACCGGCATCGTTATGGGGCTAAGCGCTACGGCTCGCGGCATCCTCGATCCGTTGATTGAGCTTTACCGACCGGTACCGCCGCTGGCCTATCTGCCGCTGATGGTGATCTGGTTTGGCATTGGCGAAACCTCAAAGATTCTGCTGATTTATCTCGCTATTTTTGCGCCGGTAGCGCTGTCAACGCTGCAGGGCGTAAGAAATGCGCAGCAGGTGCGGCTGCGGGCGGCGCAGTCGCTGGGCGCCAGCCGCTGGCAGCTGTTACGTCTGGTTATCTTGCCCGGCGCGCTGCCGGAAATTCTTACCGGCCTGCGGATCGGTTTAGGTGTCGGCTGGTCAACGCTGGTGGCGGCGGAGCTGATTGCCGCTACACGCGGGCTGGGTTTTATGGTGCAGTCTGCCGGGGAGTTCCTGGCAACGGACGTGGTGCTGGCCGGTATTTTGGTGATTGCGTTAATCGCATTTGGTTTAGAACTGGGCCTGCGGACGCTACAGCGTCGGTTAACGCCCTGGCATGGAGAATCCCAATGAACGAACGTCTGGTCATTACCGCGCTGGGACCTTATATCGGCGCCAGAATTGATAACCTCGATCTTTCCCGTCCGCTAAGCGATGGTCAGTTTGAACAGCTGTGGCATGCGCTAATCCGCCATCAGGTGCTGTTCCTGCGCGATCGGCCGCTAACGCCGGTGCAGCAGCGCGCCCTTGCCGCCCGCTTCGGTGATTTACATATTCATCCGGTTTATCCACATGCGGAGGGCGTGGAAGAGATTATCGTGCTGGATACGCATAACGGTAATCCGCCCGATAACGATAACTGGCACACTGACGTCACCTTTATCGATACGCCGCCGGCCGGGGCGATCCTGGCGGCAAAACAGGTGCCGGAGCACGGCGGCGATACGCTGTGGGCCAGCGGCACTGCGGCTTTCGCCGCGCTTTCCCCGCCGCTACGCACGCTGCTGAGCGGCCTGCAGGCCGAGCATGATTTTACGAAATCCTTTCCTGAATATAAGCACCGTGCGACGCCGGAAGAGCATGCGCGCTGGCGTCAGGCGGCCGCGAACCATCCGCCGCTGTTACATCCGGTGGTGCGCACCCATCCGGTAAGCGGCATACAGGCACTATTTGTGAACGAAGGGTTTACCACGCGTATTGTCGATCTGGCGCCGAAAGAGAGCGATGCGCTGCTGGGCTTCCTATTTGCGCATATTAACAAGCCGGAGTTCCAGGTTCGCTGGCGCTGGCGGGCTAACGATGTAGCCATCTGGGATAATCGGGTCACGCAGCACTATGCGAACGCCGACTATCTTCCCGCCAGACGCATAATGCACCGCGCAACTATTCTGGGCGATAAGCCTTTTTATCGACCCTCCTGAGCCCGTCAGGCTATTGAAACCAGCGGGGCTGGCTGGCCGGTCAGCCAGCCCTGTATATAGTCAACGCCCAGCTCGGTTAACAGCTGTTTTTGCGCCTCGGTTTCCACATATTCCGCCACTACGGATACGCGTTTTTCCCGCGCGATTGCGCAGATAGATTTAATAATAATGCGATCGATATTGTCATTAAGGCTGTTTTTAACGAACAGACCGTCAATTTTAATAATATCGGCGCTAAGGTGTTTCACCCGTTCGTAATTAGCGAAGCCGGTGCCAAAATCATCAATCGCAATGCGGAAACCGGCCTGACGCAGCGCAACGATCGCGCCATTGGCCTGCGGGTTGTTAATCAGCCCCTGCTCTTCGGTGACTTCGAAAATAACCGCTTCGGATAAGACGGAAAAGCGCTGAAAGAGAGCGATAATGTCATTCACGATCCCCGGATCGGTCAGCGTCATCGGCAACAGATTGATGGCAAGGCGCGGCGGCGGATTGTTGGCGCGTTGGCGCTGATGAATAAACTCGACGGTTTTTTCCACGACCAGACGATCGAACTGGGCGCTAAGGCGAAACTCCGCAATCAGCGGCATAAACCGATCCGGCATAATGATTTCGTCTGATGAACGCAGCCGCGCCAGCACCTCGTAATAATGGCGCTCCTCTTTGCAGGAGACGACAGGCTGGGCAAACAGGACAATATCCCGCTGAGCCAGCGCCTGCTTGATTTCTCGCAGCAGTAAAACCCGGGCGGAAACCTGACCAATCAGGCGCGAATTATCATCATCCAGCAGCGTTACGCCGCCCACCATTAGCGCCTGTTCCGCCAGATAACTGAGCTGCCCCGCGAGACAATAAAGATTGCTGTTTTCTGCGGTGAATTTGCCAGCGGCAAAAGCATAATCAATATCAATCGGCTGGTTGTACCAGAAAATTTGCTGCTGCTTTAGCCGTACGCGTAGCTGCGCCAGACGTTCGCTGATGCCTTCACCCTGCAGCAGCAGCATTACGCCGTCGCCGGTGATTTGATAAACCCCTTCGTTTGCCTGTAGCTGTGTGCCGATCTCATCAATAATGCAGCGCTTACTGTAGGTATGCATCATCAGGCCATAATGACAGCCTAAAAATTTCAGCTGATGCAGATAGAGATAGCAAAGAGTGCCTGATGCGTGCTGTTTAAGCTTTTTCTGGAGCGCCCGCAGGTTAAGGCGCTGCACCATAGGATCGGTCACGGCAAGAGTCAGCGCGATTTGTTGCAGGCGGCGGCTTTTCCAGTATCCCGCCGCGATATGCAGCAGGCTGATAGTAAACGCGATAAACGCCGAGGATAAAAAGGTGGCGGAAAAAATAGAATTTACCGGCAGCACATCAAGATTAAAGCGCATCAGCAGCAGACAACATAGCGCCCAGAGCCAGAGCACGCCGCGTGACGTAAAACGCATAATGCCGTAAGTGAAGATGACGAAAACCAGCGGTACCAGATAGCTGGAAATCAACATATGGCGAACCGGAAAGCAAAGCAGCAGCATCAGCGCGGCCAGCAGGCCGCCCCACAAAAACGCGTGCAGGCGGTCTTCGTGCAGAGCCAGCCTGGCGCAGCATAGCCGATAAAAAGTAAAGCCACTGCGCGGCTGGGCCAGCATACGCAGTGGAAAATAAAACAGAACGGTAAACAGCACCGCGGACAGGATCAGGTTTTGCAGGCTGAGTACGCTGAACATATCCAGCCTGCCGGCAAAATAGCTGCCGGGCATTTCCGCTATGGCGGGCAGTTGGCGTCCAAAGCCCGCCAGCAGCAGCATAGTTAGCGTGGGCGCCAGCGTATTAAGCAGAAGCAGCCTGATGCCAAGCCCTTGATTGCTGAGGTTATAGCGCCAGCGGCGGCCAATCCATCGCCGTGTCAGCCAGCAGCAGACGAACAATGGCGTTAAAAAGGCGAAGGTGAGCGCGATCGCCAGTGAAAATATCGAGAAGCAGAGCTGAAAAGTAATAAAAAAAGTCAGGTAAAGCGGAACCACGGCGGATCGGCCAAAAATATAGATGGTGGCGATCGCCAGCCCGTAGGGCAGATAGCAAAGGTAAACGATACGGTCCGCGACGAGGTAGGTAGGCGATAAAAAGTGGGCAAAGGGCATGAAAAAAATCAGCAGCCCAAAAGCCGTCAGGTTTTTTTTCAACAGATTTATAGAATGCACTGACACGGTTTACCCTGAGTCCAAAAAATAAGCAAATATATGCAGGGCGCAATAGTAAAAATATTAAACTTCCTGCACAAGGAAACAGAAAGTAAAAAGTTTGATAACTATTGGTAGTTTATGAAAAAAATGATGCGAGGAAGGTTTGGCATAGCCAGATGATGCCCGGCGAACCGCTTCTTTTTATTTAAAAAGCGTACGGCCGCCGGGAGATGTTAAAAGGCGCTGACCGCCAGCAACAGAGCACGGCCTTATTTTGCGCGGATAAAACGTCAGCGAAATAAGGCCGTAAATATATCTAACAGGCCAGCATGGTTTCCAGCTGTTCCTGGGCGTCCAGCCAGGCCATTTCGCACTCTTCCAGCGCGGACTTTGCCGTGGCCTGCTGCTGTAACGCGGCGGTCAGATCGGCTTTACGACTTGCATCGTAAATAGCCGAGTCGGCCAGCTTTGCCTCCGCATCGGACAGCTGTGCATTAAACTTCTCCATCTCTTTTTCCAGCTTTTCGATCTGTTTACGCAGCGGCTGCGTTTGCGTGCGCAGTTCGGCTTCGCGGCGCTTCTGATCTTTACGCGCCTGAGCGCTGTTGCCGTTTTCCGGTTTTGGTTCGCTCTCCTGCGTCTGCCGTTTTTGCAAATCGCTTAACCACTGTTGGTAATCATCCAGATCGCCAGCGAACACTTCCACTTTGCCATCATGTACCAGGTAAAGATCGTCAGTCGTGGAGCGCAGCAAATGCCGATCGTGCGAGACCACGACCAGCGCGCCTTCAAAATCAATCAGCGCTTCGGTTAATGCCTGGCGCATATCAAGATCGAGATGGTTAGTCGGCTCATCCAGCAGCAGCAGGTTAGGACGCTGCCAGACGATCAGCGCCAGCACCAGACGCGCTTTTTCGCCGCCGGAGAAGCGTTCGGTCGGCTCGCTGACTTTATCGCCCTGGAAACCGAATCCGCCAAGATAGTCGCGCAGCTGCTGTTCAGGCAGTTTCGGCGCCTGACGCGCCAGATGCTGCAGCGGAGATTCTTCGGCTCGCAGAAACTCCAGCTGATGCTGCGCGAAATAGCCCAGCTGTACCCCTTTCGCCAGGCCGATTTCCCCTTTTTGCGGCGCCAGTTCGCCCGCCAGTAGCTTAATCAGCGTTGATTTCCCTGCGCCGTTGCGGCCGAGCAGGCCAATCCGCGATCCGGGCACCAGATTAAGTTTGATCGAGTCCAGTATCACGCGGTCATCATAGCCAGCGGTTACCTTTTCCATATTCAATAGCGGATTTGGCAGGTTTTCCGGCGCGCGGAAGCTGAAGCTGAAGGGATTATCGACGTGCGCCGGAGTAAGCAGCTCCATGCGCTCCAGCATTTTAATGCGGCTCTGCGCCTGTTTCGCTTTACTGGCTTTGGCGCGGAAACGATCGATATAGCTTTGCAGGTGCGTCACTTTACGCTGCTGATGTTCGTACTGGGACTGCTGCTGGGAAAGTTTGGTTGCACGCTGCTGTTCAAAAGAGCTGTAGTTGCCGGTGTATTCAAACAGGCTTTGCTGCTCAATATGCAGAATTTTATCCACTACCGGATCGAGAAAATCACGATCGTGTGAAATCAGGATCAGCGTGCCGTCGTAGCTTTTTAACCAGCGCTCCAGCCAGATAACGGCATCTAAATCGAGGTGGTTGGTGGGTTCATCCAGCAGCAGCAGATCGGAACGGCAAATCAGCGCCTGTGCCAGATTGAGACGCATGCGCCAGCCACCGGAGAAGTCGCTGACCGGACGCTGCAGCTGTTGCTGGCTAAAGCCCAAACCGTGAAGCAGGCTGGCGGCTCGCGCCTGTATGCTCCATGCCTGAATGACATCCAGCTTGCCATGCAGCAGCGCTATCGCATTGCCGTCATTTTTTTCATTGGCGCGCTGTAATTCGGATTCGAGTTGTCGATATTCACGATCGCCGTCAATAACATACTCAATGGCGGCAACCGGCAGCGCTGGCGTTTCCTGGTTAACCCAGGCCAGTGACCAGTTGCCGGGAAAGGTGACGCTGCCCGCATCGGCGCTGAGTTCATTTTTTAACAGCGACAGCAGCGTCGATTTGCCACAGCCGTTTTTGCCCACCAGACCCACTTTTTGTCCAGGGTTGATGGTGGCGGTGGCATTGTCCAGCAGCACGCGGGTACCGCGTCGGATCTGTAACGAAGAGAATACAATCATAAGCGCCGTATTGTCAGAATATGTTAATTTATTGTCATCATAATCGGTCAGGAATCGTAGATTCCGTTATGTTGAGCATGGTAGCGGAAATCCTGCATCATGACGACGATTTGGAGGAGTGAGATGCCGCAGCTGCCTAAGGTTTTGCTGCTGTATGCCCATCCGGAATCGCAAGACTCGATAGCGAATCGGATCTTACTGCAGCCGGCACAGCAATTATCGCACGTTACCGTACACGACCTGTACGCGCACTATCCCGATTTTTTTATTGATATTCATTATGAACAGCAGCTGCTGCGGGAGCATCAGGTGATTGTTTTCCAGCATCCTCTTTATACCTGGAGCTGTCCGGCGCTGCTGAAAGAGTGGCTGGATCGCGTGCTGTCGCGCGGTTTTGCCAGCGGCATCGGCGGTAATGCGCTGGCAGGGAAATACTGGCGCAGCGTGATTACTACCGGCGAACCTGAGACGGCCTATCATCAGGATGGCCTTAACCGCTATCCGATGACGGATATTATGCGTCCCTTTGAGCTGACGGCGCAGATGTGCCATATGTACTGGCTGCCGCCGCTGATTATTTACTGGGCGCGCCGTCAACCGCCGGAAACCATGAAAAATTATGCCGAGGCCTATGGCAGCTGG
Source organism: Mixta theicola (assembly GCF_002895925.1). Classification (GTDB taxonomy): domain Bacteria; phylum Pseudomonadota; class Gammaproteobacteria; order Enterobacterales; family Enterobacteriaceae; genus Mixta; species Mixta theicola. Next base: position 265,064 of record NZ_NWUO01000006.1, read on the forward strand.
CTTTCTTCTCCTTTGCCTGCTGGGGTTTTATAAATGGAAGGGCAAACTTTACTGACGGCTGGCGTGGTGTATCTGTTCGCTGCCGTGGTCGCGGTGCCGATCGCCGCCCGGCTGGGAATTGGCGCGGTGCTGGGCTATTTGCTGGCGGGTATTGCTATCGGCCCCTGGGGACTGGGTTTTATCAGCGACGTTGACGAGATCCTGCACTTTTCGGAAATCGGCGTGGTGTTCCTGATGTTCCTGATTGGCCTGGAGCTGAATCCTGCGAAGCTGTGGGCGCTACGGCGCTCAATTTTTGGCGTCGGCGCCGCCCAGGTTATTTTTAGCGCTGCGGTACTGGCAGGGCTGCTGCTGTTAACCGATTTTTCATGGCAGGCGGCAATCGTGGGCGGGATCGGCCTGGCGATGTCCTCAACGGCGATGGCCCTACAGCTGATGCGCGATAAAGGGATGAATCGCAGCGAGGCGGGGCAGCTGGGCTTTTCGGTATTGCTGTTTCAGGATTTGGCAGTAATCCCGGCGCTGGCGCTGGTGCCGCTGCTGGCCGGCACCGATAGCGGCCATGCCGACTGGATGAAGGTGGGGATGAAGGTGCTGGCTTTTGCCGGCATGCTGACTGGCGGCAGGCTGCTGCTGCGACCGATTTTCCGCTATATCGCCGCTTCCGGCGTGCGGGAAGTGTTTACCGCCGCTTCGCTACTGCTGGTGCTAAGTTCGGCGCTGTTTATGGATGCGCTGGGCCTGTCGATGGCGCTGGGCACTTTTATCTCCGGCATTCTGCTGGCGGAAAGCGAATATCGTCACGAACTGGAAATCGCCATCGAGCCGTTTAAAGGCCTGCTGCTTGGGCTGTTCTTTATTTCCGTTGGCATGGCGCTGAATTTGGGCGTGCTCTATACGCATATTCTGACGGTGCTGCTCGGCGTGCTGGTGCTGGTGGCGGTAAAAACACTGGTGCTTTATCTGCTGGCGCGGATTTATGGCCTGCGTAGCTCGGAGCGTTTACAGTTCGCCGGCGTGCTGAGCCAGGGCGGTGAATTCGCTTTCGTGCTGTTTTCCGCCGCCTCGGCAGTGCGGCTGTTTCACGACGATCAGCTGCCGCTGCTGCTGGTGACCGTTACCCTGTCTATGATGACGACGCCGTTGCTGATGCAGGGCGTTGACCGCATTCTGGTGCGCCGCTTTAACGATGGGGATGAACAGACGGAAAAACCCTGGGTGGATGATGACCAGCCGCAGGTCATTGTGGTGGGATTCGGCCGTTTCGGCCAGGTCATCGGGCGTCTGCTGATGGCGAATAAAAAGCGTATTACGGTGCTTGAACGGGACATCAGCGCCGTCAGTTTGATGCGCAAATATGGTTATAAGGTATACTATGGGGATGCGACGGAACTGGAATTGCTGCGGGCCGCCGGCGCTGCCAGCGCGCAGTCGATTGTGATTACCTGCAACGATCCAGAAGATACCATGAACATCGTTCATCTCTGTCAGCAGCATTTCCCCCACCTGCAAATTTTGGCGCGTGCGCGTGGACGTGTGGAGGCACATGAGCTGCTGCAGGCGGGCGTGACACAATTCTCCCGTGAGACATTCTCCAGCGCGCTGGAACTGGGACGTAAAGCGTTAATGTCGCTGGGAATGCATCCGCATCAGGCGCACCGCGCGCAGCAGCATTTTCGGCGGCTGGATATGCGTATGCTGCGCGAGCTCATGCCCGGCCATACGGACAATGCGCAAATTTCCCGTGCGCGTGAGGCGCGGCGCGAGCTGGAAGATATTTTCCAGCGCGAGATGCAACAGGAGAAGCGGCAGATGGATAGCTGGGATGAGTTTGAATAATTTACGCCGTTGAGCGCTTTGACCGAAAACTGCAGGAAAGAAAATGCGTAAACGTTTTATTGCTGATGCAACCTGTCCGCACTGCCAGGAGAAAGATACGCTGGCGATGTGGCGTGAAAATAATGTCGATGTGGTGGAGTGTGTGAAATGCGGTCATCAGATGCGTGAGGCAGATAAGCAGGTACGCGATCGGATCCGCAGCCAGGAGCAAGTCATTGGAGTTTTTCATCCGGATTAGCGGAACAGCGCAGCTTTTTTTAAGCTTACCCTTACAGCGGCACTGAATTCCGTTACAATCGGCATCGTTAACATTGCCTGAGCGTATTGCCTGTATGGCGCGCAAAGGGTCAGCATCTGGATCTTTCTGGTTGGTGTTATTGTACGCAAAAATAGACCAATGAGTCGGGATCAAAGCTCTCAACGGTTAGGAGATATCATGAAAGTAGCAAAAGACCTGGTGGTCAGCCTGGCTTACCAGGTACGTACAGAAGACGGTGTGTTGGTCGACGAGTCTCCGGTGAGCGCGCCGTTGGACTATCTGCACGGTCATGGTTCCCTGATTTCTGGTCTGGAAAAGGCACTGGAAGATCATGAAGTCGGCGACAACTTTGACGTGCATATTGCCGCCAATGACGCTTACGGCCAGTATGACGACAATCTGGTTCAGCGCGTACCTAAAGACGTTTTTATGGGCGTCGATGAACTGCAGGTTGGCATGCGTTTCCTGGCTGAAACCGATCAGGGTCCAGTACCGGTAGAAATCACCGAAGTGGAAGACGATCACGTTGTGGTTGATGGTAACCATATGCTGGCTGGCCAGAACCTGAACTTCCATGTAGAAGTGGTTGCTATCCGTGAAGCGACGCCGGAAGAACTGGCTCATGGCCACGTACACGGCGAGCACGATCACCACCACGAGCATGACCACGACCATGACCACGGTCATGAGCATGGTAAAGGCGGCTGTGGTACCGGCGGCTGCGGCTGTCACTAATCGCGCGCATAACATACGTTGGGGCAGGGAGCGGTTAGCTCTCTGCCCTTATTATTTGTGCGTTTTATGGCCGGTCCGGTTAAGGTTTTACGGCTTTTTAACGTATCAGCCAAGCCGGTTTTTATAGAAAAAGCGCACCGCAACGCACAGGGTAATGATAATAATTACCAGATACAGCGCATTTTGCCACAGCGTAATAATAGTGTTTCCCTTCAGCATAATTCCCCGGATTAAGCGCAGGAAAAAAGTATTAGGCAGCAGCGATCCCATCATTTTTGCCCACGTCGGCATTCCCTGAAAGGGAAACATAAAACCGCTAATCAAAATGGTTGGCAGCAGATAGAAAAAGGTCAGCTGCATCGACTGGAGTTGATTCGTGGCAAATATTGATAGCGCGATGCCGACCATCAGGCTGGAGCAAATAAACAGCAGAATCGACAGGATCAGTGAAATATAATCGCCGTGCATCGGGACGTGGAAAATATGCAGACTGATGAGCATAATTACCACCGACTGTACTGAGGTAATAATAAAATAGGGTGTTAACTTACCGCTAATCACCTCAACCGCCGTTACCGGCGTTGCCAGCAAGGTTTCTATCGTACCGTTTTCCTTTTCTCTGACCAGCGAGAGGCCAGCCAGTAATACCAGCGTCAGGGTAATAACCAAACTAAATAGCCCAGAGATGATGTTATATTCCATATTGCTTTCAGGGTTATAAACGCGCTGAATAATAATATTGATGGGATTATTATTGCCGACGTCGTACAGCGCCGCTTGTGGCATTGACTGACGCAAAATTTGCTCAGGCAATGGTTGCGTGGCGGCCAGCGCATTGGCAATGATTGCCGGGTTAGTCGCATCGGCCTGAATCAGCAGATCCGCTCGTTCTTCGCGGATGATATGACGGGCAAAGCCAGCCGGAATGGAGACCACAAACTGTACGTCCCCTTTTTGTAAGGCTTCCCTGGCCTGGCTTTCATCCATCTCGTCGATAAGTTCGAAATAATGTGTATGCACCAGGGCGTTAATGACGTTACGGCTGTAGCTGCTTTTATCATAATCCACCACGGCCATCGGCAGGCGTTTAGGATCGGGATTTAGCGCGTAGCCGAATATGATAACTTGCATAAGGGGAATAAAAACGATCAGGCAAATACTGAGCGGATCCTTTTTCAACTCTTCCAGCTCTTTAATAACCACTCCCCACCAGCGCAACAATGAAAAAGAGCGCATTATTTAACCCCCTTGTTGCTCATATTTATTTAACAGGTGAGAGAAAATATCTTCCAGTCCGGTTTCAACCGAGGTGAGCTGATAGTGGTTGCTGTATGCACGTAGCGTCTGTTCTGTCACGTCCCCCTGGTTTCCAGTGACGTGCAAAACATTACCCAGCCGGGTGAGATATTGAATACCCGGCTTACTACGCAGCGTATTCTCCAGCCGGTGAATGTTTTCGCCGCGTACTTGCCAGGTCTGTAAATTTTGCCGGGCAATAATAGAGGGAATATCGCCGGTTGCCAGCAGCGTGCCCCAGCACAAATAGGCCAGCTGATGGCAGCGCTCGGCCTCGTCCATATAATGAGTGCTGACTAAAATCGTGATTCCCTGCTCGGCCAGCTGATGCAGAATATGCCAGAACTCGCGCCGCGCATTAGGATCGACCCCGGCGGTAGGCTCATCCAGTAATAAAAGCCTGGGCTGATGCAGAAGCGCGGCTGCCAGCGCTAAGCGCTGTTTCCAGCCGCCAGAGAGGTTGCCTGCCAGCTGATATTGCCGTTGCGTTAGCCCCATCTGTTCCAGCACGGCGTCGATGCGCTTTTCCGCAGCGGATAACATATGCAGGCGGGCAAGAAACGTGAGGTTGGCGCGAACGGTAAGCTTTTTCCATAAGGAGAAATGCTGGGTCATATAGCCAGTTTGTTTCTTTATCGCCGGATAGTTATCAATAAGATCGTGGCCCAGACAGTGCCCGGTGCCGGAGTCGGGCCTGAGTAATCCGCAAAGCATCCGAATGCTGGTGGTTTTGCCGCTGCCGTTTGGCCCAAGAAAACCGCAGATTTTTCCCTGTTCAATGGTCAGCGACAGGTCTTTGACAATTTGACGGTTACCGAAATGTTTGTTGAGCTTTCTCACTTCGATGGCATTACTCATAGCGTCACCGTCACTGCCATGCCGGGATGCAGCTGGGTGCTAACCGCCAGGGGATCCAGTGGAACGGCCTCAATAAGGAAAACCATCTGTTCCCGGCGCTGGCTGCTGTAAACCAGGGGAGGCGTATATTCGGCCTGCGGCGAGATATAGTTGATTTTCGCCAGCAGCGGCTGACCTGTCAGCGGCGTAATGCTGATGGTTTGCGCGTAGCGTAGCTGACTCATATGCAACGCAGAAACGAAAAAACGAATTTTGATATTTTCAGGCGGTAATAGCGACATTACGGCTTTACCGGCAGGCACCCATTCGCCGGGATAATAAAAAATATCAAAAACTTGCGCCGAAACGGGAGCGTAGCGAGAAGTTTGCTGGTTAGCCCAGGCCGCTTTTGCCAGGGTGGCCTGGGCTGCCTCGATGAGATGCTGTTGGGCAGCATATTGGGCCGTACGTGCCGGTAGCGATTCCGCAGCAATACGCCGATCGATTTCATCAACGGCAGACGCTTTTTGTTGACGTTCACTTTTTACCTGCTCAAAGTCGAACTCGGACAGCATCTGCTGCTGATACTTTTTTTGCTCCCTGGCCATTTTGGACTCCGCCAGCGCCAGCGCTTCACTCGCTTGCCTGCGCTGCGCCTGCAAAATAGCCAGTTCCTCTTTACGCTTACCAGAAGAGAGATCTTTTAAGATGAGCTGTTCGCGCGCCAGCTGCGCCAGCGCCAGGTTATATTCCTGCTGCTCTTTTTCATTATCGACAGCAAATAATAACGCGTTCTTTTCGATCTGCTGTCCTTTATTTACTGCTAACGTTTTTAGCGTGCCGGAAGTGGCTGAAGAAATATAAATATAATCTGCTTCAATATAGCCATGTAACGTATTTTCTTCCAGGGGATTACAGCCGACCAGCAAGATTACCGCGACAGATAAAAGCCAACGATGATAATATTCCATAGATAATTTTGCATTCCATTAATTCTGACTAATGATTCCGGCTGGCGTCGAAAAGCCTGGGTGATTTATTAAGTATTTTTTCTGAAGTGTTACCTTGAGAGACGGGCGGTCAGATGGCATAGCCTGAGTTTTTTGTGTTTAATCATTGTTTTATCAATATTTATCAACCGTTTCGATTTTATTATATTTGTCATCGCCGCAAGAGGGGATGAATTTGCGGCATGTTGCTATTAATCAATGCTTAAAGAGCAGTGAAAGAATGTCCGGCGGAACGGGAAGCAAAGCGTCGTAAAATAATTATTGTGAACGGATTGCGCTGCGACACGTTAAATAATGTGTCGCAGCGTTAATTATTGCGGGGGCGATTAATAATGCGGCGGCGGTGTTTCTTCCGATGGATGCGCTACCATTGAGGGCGCCGCAGCTTTTAATTTATCTATCAGCAGGCGTATTTGCTCACGCATTTTAGCCATTTCCATTTCATGCTGTACGACGGTTTGGTTCAGATCTTCGATGGTCTGCTCCTGAAAGGCGAGTTTGCTTTCCAGCCGTTCCAGCTGTTGTTCAAAGGTGTGTTGCTGCATCGCTGTTCCCCTGTTCCCCTGTTGCCCGTGCCTGGCATGTCGGCTGGCTATCCGTTTAAGATAAAACCGCATGCCTTCACTTTACGTTGTCCGATTTTGCCCGCGATGGTTGAAAAAGCACAGACTTATCGTCATATCAATTGGAACTTCCCGACACAAAAAAGGGTCGGATGTACACTTAAGTTTGCCGGGCGGGCATGATAAGTTGTTCCGCACAGTTATAGTACAGGCCTGATGGCTTGCAACGATCGCCGAGGCGAGAGGCTTCGGTTTTGGAGATAATGGATGAAATCACTGTTTAAAATTACGCTGTTAGCCGCCACGATGGCCGCCACGCTCAATGCACCGCTGGCATTGGCAGCAGACTCCGCACCGGCTGAACAAGCTGCGCCTCAGGCTCCTAAAAACGCGGCTTTCAAAAATGAAGACCAGCAGTCTGCCTATGCACTGGGCGCATCGCTGGGCCGCTACATGGAAAATTCGCTGAAAGAACAGGAAAAGCTGGGCATTCAGCTGGATAAATCACAGCTGATTGCTGGCGTTCAGGATGCCTTCGCCGGTAAGAGCAAATTATCCGACCAGGAAATTGAACAAACCCTGCAGTCTTTCGAAGGCCGCGTGAAGGGTGCCGCTCAGGCGAAGATGGAAAAAGATGCGAAAGAAAACGCGGAGAAAGGGGATGCCTACACCGCGAAATTCGCTAAACAGAAGGGCGTGAAGAAAACCGATAGCGGCTTACTCTACCTGGTAGAAAAAGAGGGCAGCGGCGACGCGCCGAAAGATAGCGATACCGTGGTGGTTAACTATAAAGGCACGCTGATTGACGGTACGGAGTTCGATAACTCCTATACCCGTGGCGAGCCGCTCTCTTTCCGTCTTGACGGCGTGATCCCAGGCTGGACTGAAGGTCTGAAGCATGTGAAGAAAGGCGGAAAAATCAAGCTGGTTATCCCACCGCAGCTGGCCTACGGTAAAAATGGCGTTCCGGGAATTCCGGCTAACTCCACGCTGGTGTTTGATGTCGAATTACTGGACATCAAACCGGCGCCGAAAGCTGACGCTAAAGCGCAGGCTCCGGTCGCCGACGATAAAAAAGCACAGTAATCCTGCTACCGCCGCGTTAACGCGGCGGTTTTATTTCTATGACACGCTATCCCCGGCTGGACAAAAATCTGGCATAACCTGCAGACATTTGCCAGACTAGCGCTGCGCAAATTTGTATGATGAGTCTGCCCTGGCCGCGCTGAGACAGGCTCCAGCCAATTAGGGTAATGTCTTCATGTCTAATCCATTCAATCCAGGCGATCTGACCGATGTCGATTTACTGGAACAACGTCCGTTCGAACAAACTGACTACGATATTCTGAAATCTTACGAAGCTGTCGTCGATGGCCTCGCGATGCTGATTGGCTCGCATTGCGAAATCGTGCTGCACTCGCTGGAGGATTTAAATTGTTCCGCGGTGCGTATCGCCAACGGTGAACATACCGGTCGTAAAGTTGGCTCGCCGATTACCGACCTGGCGCTGCGTATGCTGCATGATATGACCGGGGCCGACAGCAATGTCTCTCGTGCCTATTTCACCCGCGCTAAAAGCGGGGTGCTGATGAAGTCGGTGACGATTGCCATTCGTAATCGTCAACAACGCGTGATTGGCCTGCTGTGCATCAATATGAATCTGGACGTTCCTTTCTCACAAATCATGTCGACGTTTATGCCGCCGGAAACGCCGGATGTCTCTTCACAGGTTAACTTCGCTTCGTCAGTAGAGGATCTGGTGACGCAGACGCTGGAGTTCACCATTGAAGAAGTCAGCGCCGATCGGAACGTGGCTAACAACATGAAAAATCGCCAGATTGTGCTCAATCTGCACGAGAAAGGCATTTTTGATATTAAAGATGCGATTAACCAGGTCGCCGATCGCCTTAATATTTCCAAACATACGGTTTATCTCTATATCCGTCAGTTTAAAAGCGGCGATACGCAGGGGCAGGAACGCTAATGCGTTACTCGCTTTTGGTGACGGGCCCGGCTTACGGTACACAGCAGGCGAGCAGCGCGCTGCTTTTCGCCCGCGCTCTGCTGGCGGCCGGCCATCAGCTGGACAGCATCTTTTTTTATCGAGAGGGCGTGCTCAACGGGAATCAGCTGACGGCCCCGGCTGGCGATGAATTTGATATCGTGCGCGCCTGGCAGGCGTTACAGCAGCAGGGAGTGATACTGAACATTTGCGTGGCGGCGGCGTTAAGGCGCGGCGTTACCGATGAGCAGGAGGCCGCCAGCCTGGGACTGGCTTCGGCGAACCTTCAGCCGGGATTTAAGCTGGCGGGACTTGGCGCTTTAGCTGAAGCGGTGCTTACCAGCGACAGAGTGGTGCAGTTCTGATGAAATCGATAGCCTTTGTTTTTACCCGCGCGCCTCACGGCAGCAGCAGCGGGCGGGAAGGACTGGATGCAGCGCTGGCCACTGCCGCCCTATGCGAGCAGGTCTCACTATTTTTTATTGGCGACGGCGTGCTGCAGTTAAGCGACAAACAACAGCCGGAAAAAGTGCTGGCGCGTAACTATATCGCCACCTTTGGCGTACTGCCGCTGTATGACGTTGAGGAATGTTATATCTGCGCGGATTCGCTTGCTGAGCGCGGGCTAACGCCAGACAGCCCGCGTGTGCTGTCAGCCGAGGTGCTGGACAGCGCTGCGCTGCGTGCGCGTCTGGCGCAAGTTGACCATATCCTGACTTTTTAAGGAGCGCCGATGCTGCATACGCTGATGAGTTCACCGTTTCAGTGTGATTATTATTTATTGCTACGTATGCTACAGCCTGATGACGATCTGTTGTTAATGCAGGACGGCGTACTGGCCGGCCTGCAAAACAATCGCCTGTTACCGCAGCTGTTGCAGTCTCCAGCGCGGCTGTGGGCGCTGGAGGAGGATGTCGTCGCGCGCGGATTAACTGCGCAAATTTCATCCAAAATCACCGTGATCGATTATAATGATTTCGTCATGCTGACGGTAAAACAGCAGCAACAAATGCCCTGGTGAGCAACAGACGCCTGGTTATTTCTTGACACCTTTTCTGCTCAGCCCTAAAATTCTGCGTCCTCGTATAATACGAGGCGATTTATTACGTGTTTACGAAGCAAAAGCTAAATCCAGGAGCTATTTAATGGCAACAGTTAATCAGCTGGTTCGCAAACCGCGCGTACGCAAAGTTGCTAAAAGCAACGTGCCGGCGCTGGAAGCTTGCCCGCAGAAACGTGGTGTTTGTACTCGTGTGTACACCACTACCCCGAAAAAACCGAACTCCGCGCTGCGTAAAGTATGCCGTGTTCGTTTAACCAACGGTTTCGAAGTGACCTCCTACATCGGTGGCGAAGGCCACAACCTGCAGGAACACTCCGTAATCCTGATCCGTGGCGGTCGTGTTAAAGACCTGCCAGGTGTGCGTTACCACACCGTTCGTGGCGCGCTTGACTGCTCTGGTGTTAAAGACCGTAAGCAGGCTCGCTCCAAGTATGGCGTGAAGAAGCCAAAGGCTTAATGGTTCTCCGTTAAGTAAGGCCAAACGTTTTAAATTAAATGTCAAAATAAACTCGTAGAGTTTTGGACAATCCTGAATTAACAACGGAGTATTTCCATGCCACGTCGTCGCGTCATTGGTCAACGTAAAATCCTGCCAGATCCTAAATTCGGATCTGAGCTGCTGGCCAAATTTGTAAATATCCTGATGGTAGACGGTAAAAAATCTACCGCTGAAGCAATCGTATATACCGCGCTGGAGACCCTGGCTCAGCGTTCTGGTAAATCCGAACTGGAAGCTTTCGAAGTAGCCCTCGACAACGTACGTCCGACTGTAGAAGTTAAGTCACGTCGCGTTGGTGGTTCTACTTATCAGGTGCCGGTTGAAGTCCGTCCGGTCCGTCGTAATGCTCTGGCAATGCGTTGGATCGTAGAAGCTGCTCGTAAACGCGGTGATAAATCGATGGCTCTGCGCCTGGCGAACGAACTTTCTGATGCTGCTGAGAACAAAGGTACTGCAGTGAAGAAACGTGAAGACGTTCACCGTATGGCCGAAGCCAACAAGGCGTTCGCTCACTACCGCTGGTAATAACCACGTAGTTATTGTTAACCCAGCGGGCGCTCAATTAGCCAACCCGCTGGGGATGACTTATTTTGAACGTCCGAGAATCAGAGGAATCAAATGGCTCGTACAACACCCATTTCACGTTACCGTAACATCGGTATCAGTGCTCACATCGACGCCGGTAAGACCACTACCACCGAGCGTATCCTGTTCTACACCGGCGTTAACCACAAAATCGGTGAAGTACATGATGGCGCTGCAACCATGGACTGGATGGCACAGGAGCAGGAACGTGGTATTACCATTACTTCTGCTGCGACCACCGCGTTCTGGTCAGGTATGGCCAAGCAGTTTGAGCCGCACCGCATCAATATCATCGACACCCCGGGACACGTTGACTTCACCATCGAAGTTGAGCGTTCCATGCGTGTTCTTGATGGTGCAGTAATGGTTTACTGTGCGGTTGGTGGTGTTCAGCCGCAGTCTGAAACCGTATGGCGTCAGGCTAACAAATATAAAGTTCCGCGCATCGCGTTCGTTAACAAAATGGACCGCATGGGCGCTAACTTCCTGAAAGTTGTTGGTCAGATCAAAACCCGTCTGGGTGCAAACCCGGTTCCTCTGCAGCTGGCTATCGGCGCAGAAGAGAAATTCACCGGCGTTGTTGACCTGATCAAAATGAAAGCCATCAACTGGAGCGAAGATGATGCTGGCGTGACCTTCACTTATGAAGAGATCCCGGCTGACATGGTTGACCTGGCTGAAGAATGGCACCAGAACCTGATCGAATCTGCAGCTGAAGCTTCCGAAGAGCTGATGGAGAAATACCTCGGCGGCGAAGAGCTGACTGAAGAAGAGATCAAAAAAGCACTGCGTCTGCGCGTGCTGAACAACGAAATTATCCTGGTTACCTGTGGTTCTGCATTTAAGAACAAAGGTGTTCAGGCGATGCTGGATGCGGTTGTTGAATTCCTGCCAGCACCGACCGACGTACCGGCTATCAAAGGTATCCTGGACGACGGTAAAGATACTCCGGCAGAGCGTCACTCTGACGATAAAGAGCCGTTCTCTGCTCTGGCGTTCAAAATCGCGAACGACCCGTTCGTGGGTAACCTGACCTTCTTCCGCGTTTATTCAGGCGTGGTTAACTCAGGTGATACCGTACTGAACTCTGTGAAATCACAGCGTGAGCGTTTTGGTCGTATCGTACAGATGCACGCCAACAAACGTGAAGAGATCAAAGAAGTTCGCGCGGGCGATATCGCTGCGGCGATCGGTCTGAAAGACGTGATCACCGGTGATACCCTGTGTGATCCGAACAACCCGATCATCCTGGAACGTATGGAGTTCCCGGAGCCGGTTATCTCTATCGCGGTTGAACCGAAAACCAAAGCTGACCAGGAAAAAATGGGTCTGGCTCTGGGCCGTCTGGCGAAAGAAGATCCGTCATTCCGCGTATGGACTGACGAAGAATCTAACCAGACCATCATCGCTGGTATGGGCGAACTGCACCTCGATATCATCGTTGACCGTATGAAACGTGAGTTCAACGTTGAAGCTAACGTAGGTAAACCGCAGGTTGCTTACCGTGAAACTATCCGCGACACCATCAAGGATGTCGAAGGTAAACACGCGAAACAGTCTGGTGGTCGTGGTCAGTATGGTCACGTTGTGATCGACCTGTACCCGCTGGAGCCGGGCGGCAAAGGCTACGAATTTGTCAATGACATCAAAGGCGGTGTGATTCCTGGTGAATACATCCCTGCGGTTGACAAAGGTGTCCAGGAGCAGCTGAAATCTGGTCCGCTGGCTGGTTATCCGGTAGTTGATCTGGGCGTTCGTCTGCACTTCGGTTCTTACCATGATGTGGACTCCTCTGAACTGGCGTTTAAACTGGCTGCATCTCTGGCGTTTAAAGACGGCTTTAAGAAAGCGAAGCCGGTTCTGCTTGAGCCTATCATGAAGGTTGAAGTTGAAACGCCGGAAGAAAACATGGGTGACGTAATCGGTGACCTGAACCGTCGTCGCGGCATCATCGAAGGTATGGATGACACCGCAACCGGTAAAACCGTTCGCGCTCAGGTACCGCTGTCTGAAATGTTTGGTTATGCTACTGACCTGCGTTCTCAGACCCAGGGCCGTGCTTCTTACTCCATGGAGTTCCTGAAGTACGCGGAAGCGCCGAACAACGTCGCTCAGGCCGTTATTGAATCTCGTAGCAAATAAGCTACGGTTTTAGAATAGTGAACAGATGCCCTCATCAAGGATGAGGGCATAACGTAAGGAATATCGCCATGGCGAAAGAGCAATTTCAGCGTAACAAAACGCACGTTAACGTTGGTACTATCGGCCACGTTGACCACGGTAAAACCACTCTGACCGCAGCTATCACCACCGTTCTGTCTAAAACTTACGGTGGCCAGGCTCGTGCGTTCGATCAGATCGATAACGCGCCGGAAGAGAAGGCTCGTGGTATCACCATCAACACCTCTCACGTTGAATATGAAACCCCGACTCGTCACTACGCGCACGTTGACTGCCCGGGCCACGCCGACTACGTGAAAAACATGATTACCGGTGCTGCTCAGATGGACGGCGCTATCCTGGTTGTTGCTGCGACTGACGGCCCGATGCCGCAGACCC